>NZ_JBKIUU010000001.1:0-1138012 GCF_046603115.1 Klebsiella sp. 1SOBk5mer
GGACGGTATCAGTATTGAATACCCTGAGTGGCGCTTTAACCTGCGCACATCCAACACGGAGCCGGTGGTGCGCCTGAACGTTGAGTCCAGAGCGGATACGGCGTTGATGAACGAGAAAACGACCGAGCTGTTACACCTGTTAAGCGGGGAATAAGGTGAGAGATTTACTTACGACGATTTATCGTTATCGGGGATTTATCTGGAGCAGTGTTAAGCGTGATTTTCAGGCACGCTATCAAACCAGTATGCTGGGCGCACTATGGCTCGTTTTACAACCGCTCTCTATGATTCTGGTCTATACTCTGGTTTTTTCCGAGGTGATGAAAGCCAGAATGCCCGATAATACCGGGCCGTTTGCCTACAGTATTTATCTCTGCTCCGGGGTGCTGACCTGGGGATTATTTACAGAGATGCTGGATAAAGGGCAGAGCGTATTTATTAACAATGCCAATCTGATCAAAAAGCTGAGTTTTCCGAAAATTTGTCTGCCGATCATCGTGACATTATCGGCAGTGCTTAATTTTGCGATTATCTTCAGCCTGTTCCTTATTTTTATCATTGTCACAGGTAACTTCCCTGGCTGGCTGTTTTTCTCGGTGATACCGGTTCTGCTTTTGCAGATCCTGTTTGCCGGTGGGCTGGGTATGATCCTCGGTGTGATGAACGTCTTTTTCCGGGATGTGGGGCAACTGGTTGGGGTTGCACTGCAATTTTGGTTTTGGTTCACTCCCATTGTTTACGTACTGAATTCATTACCAGCATGGGCAAAAAATCTGCTGCTCTATAACCCAATGACGCGGGTGATGCAATCTTATCAGTCCATCTTCGCCTACCATCAGGCGCCCAACTGGTATTCGCTATGGCCAGTATTGGCTCTTGCCATTATTTTCTGCGTCATCGGTTTCAGGATGTTCCGCAAGCATGCGGCGGATATGGTGGATGAATTATAATGAGTTACATCAGAGTAAAGAATGTCGGTAAGGCATATCGCCAGTATCACTCAAAGACCGGGAGACTGATCGAATGGTTATCCCCTCTGAATACTAAACGCCATAATCTTAAATGGATCCTCAGCGACATTAATTTCGAAGTCGCTCCGGGAGAGGCGGTTGGTATTATTGGTATCAACGGTGCGGGCAAGAGTACCCTGCTTAAACTCATTACCGGTACGTCCAGACCAACGACTGGAGAGATTGAAATCTCAGGCCGTGTCGCTGCATTACTCGAACTGGGTATGGGGTTTCATTCTGATTTCACTGGCCGACAGAACGTCTATATGTCTGGGCAACTGCTGGGGTTATCCTCAGAGAAAATTACTGAGTTGATGCCGCAAATTGAAGAATTTGCGGAGATTGGGGACTATATCGATCAACCTGTGCGCGTCTATTCCAGTGGTATGCAGGTTCGATTAGCTTTTAGCGTAGCGACCGCTATCCGCCCTGATGTGCTGATTATTGATGAAGCGTTATCCGTTGGGGATGCTTATTTCCAGCATAAAAGCTTTGAGCGTATCCGCAAATTTCGTCAGGAAGGGACCACGTTGTTGCTGGTATCCCACGATAAACAGGCGATCCAAAGCATTTGTGACCGGGCCATTTTGTTGAATAAAGGCCACATTGAGATGGAAGGCGAGCCGGAAGCAGTGATGGATTATTACAATGCGCTTCTGGCCGATAAGCAAAATCAGTCCATTAAACAAGTTGAGCACAATGGTAAAACGCAAACTGTTTCAGGCACTGGTGAAGTGACTATCGCTGAGGTTCATCTTCTCGATGAACAGGGCAGTGTGACTGAATTTGCCTCAGTTGGACATCGTGTTAGCTTGCAGGTCAACGTTGAGGTCAAGGACGATATTCCTGAGCTAGTCGTCGGATATATGATTAAGGATCGACTAGGGCAGCCGATTTTTGGGACCAATACGCATCATCTTAAACAGACACTCACCTCCCTGAAAAAAGGAGAAAAGCGCTCGTTCTTATTCTCTTTCGATGCGAGATTGGGGGTTGGCTCCTATTCTGTCGCTGTCGCGTTGCATACTTCCAGTACGCACCTCGGCAAAAACTATGAATGGCGCGATCTGGCCGTGGTATTCAACGTCGTTAACACGGAACAACAAGAGTTTGTCGGCGTGTCCTGGTTGCCACCTGAACTGGAGATTTCTTAATGGGTTCGTCGTTTTATCGTTCATTTGAAGAACGACACAGAGGTTCGGTTGAAGATATCAAGAGCCGCCTGAGTTTTTATTTACCTTTTCTGTCACGTCTGAAGGAAATTTATCCTGATGGCGTGATTGCGGACATTGGTTGCGGGCGTGGCGAATGGCTGGAGATCCTGACGGAAAATGGCATTGCGAACATCGGCGTCGATCTCGATGATGGCATGCTGGCGCGCGCCAAGGAAGCCGGACTGAACGTGCAGAAAATGGATTGTCTGCAGTTTCTGCAAAATCAGGCGGATCAGAGCCTGATAGCGTTGACTGGTTTTCATATTGCTGAGCATTTACCTTTTGAGGTACTGCAGCAGCTCGTCATGCATACCTTGCGGGTGCTGAAACCTGGCGGTTTGCTGATCCTCGAAACGCCGAATCCTGAGAATGTGAGCGTCGGGACCTGTTCATTTTATATGGATCCAACGCATAATCACCCTCTGCCGCCACCACTGCTTGAGTTTTTACCTATTCATTATGGTTTTAACCGGGCAATTACTGTTCGTCTGCAGGAAAAAGAGGCTCTTAAATCCCCGGATGCTGCCGTCAATTTGATCGATGTACTAAAAGGGGTTAGCCCAGACTACAGCATCATTGCTCAGAAAGCCGCGCCTGAAGATATTCTTGAACGCTTTGAACCCCTGTTTACCCAACAGTACGGCCTGACGCTAGATGCCCTGAGCAACCGTTACGATGCGATTTTGCGCCAACAGTTTTCGTCCTTTGCCTCACAGCTGGAGACGTTAAACCGTACCTATACGCGTCAGATAAGCAAAATGTCGGAGACTATTCAGACGTTGCAAGGTCAGGTTGACGAACTGAATCATGTCATCGGTCAGAATCATCAGCTTCATCAGCAAATGGCGGACTTACATAACAGTCGTTCATGGCGTATCACTCAACCACTACGCTGGCTGTCTTTGCAACGTCAATTATTACGTCAGGAAGGGGCAAAGGTGAGAGCCCGTAGGGCGGCGAAAAAAATACTGCGCAAAGGGATGGCGCTCTCGCTGGTCTTTTTCCACCGCTATCCTAAGTCTAAGGTTTATCTGTTTAAGTTTCTGAGAAAAACTGGCTGCTACACACTGCTACAACGCTTGTTCCAGCGTGTCATGCTGGTGCACTCTGACACGATGATGATGCAGTCCAGAAGATATGATGTGGGTACTGAAGAAATGACAAGTCGCTCGTTGAGTATTTATAACGAATTAAAAAATAAAAATACGGAGAAATAACGATGCGTATTGTCATTGATTTACAAGGCGCGCAGACCGAAAGCCGCTTTCGTGGCATCGGTCGTTATAGTATCGCAATCGCCAGAGCCATAATCAGAAATAACAGCCAGCATGATATTTTCATCGCGCTATCGGCCATGCTGTATGAGTCGATTGCGGATGTTAAGGCGCATTTTGCCGATCTCCTGCCGGCTGAAAATATAGTCGTCTGGCATGCCGCAGGCCCGGTGCGTGCGATGGACCAAGGTAATGAATGGCGTCGGGAGAGTGCGGAACTGATTCGGGAAGCTTTTCTTGAATCATTGCGTCCAGATGTCGTTTTCATTACGAGCTTATTTGAAGGTCATGTCGACGATGCGGCCACATCGGTACACAAATTTAGTCGGCAGTATAAAGTAGCCGTACTGCACCACGATCTTATCCCCCTGGTGCAGGCGGAGACCTATCTCCTGGACGATGTATTCAAACCCTACTATTTACAGAAAGTTGAATGGTTAAAAAACGCTGACCTTTTATTGACCAACTCTGCGTATACTGCCCAGGAAGCGATCGAGCATCTGCATTTGCAGGGCGATCATGTACAGAATATTGCAGCCGCAGCCGATCCTCAGTTTTGTATGGCGGAGGTGACTACGAGCGAAAAAGAGACGGTCCTTGGCCATTACGGTATTCAGCGCGAGTTCGTGTTGTATGCGCCTGGAGGATTTGACTCAAGGAAAAACTTTAAGCGGTTAATTGAGGCTTATGCCGGGCTCAGTGATGCCTTACGTCGCACTCATCAACTGGTTATCGTCAGTAAGCTTTCCATTGGTGATCGTCAGTATCTGGAATCCCTGGCGTCAGGTAATGGTTTACAGCAGGGCGAACTGGTACTGACTGGTTATGTGCCGGAACATGAGCTGATCCAGCTCTATCGCCTGTGTAAACTGTTCATCTTTGCTTCGCTACATGAAGGTTTTGGGCTACCTGTTCTGGAAGCAATGTCGTGCGGTGCGCCGGCCATTGGCTCAAATGTCACCAGTATTCCTGAAGTCATCGGTAATCCTGAAGCATTATTCGACCCGTATTCTGTTTCTTCCATTCGGGATAAGATCGCGCAATGTTTGACTGATAATGTATTCCTGGCGCATCTGAAAGAAATGGCGCAGCAGCAAGCGCGTAATTTCTCTTGGGATAAAGCAGCGGTGACTGCTCTGGAAGCTTTCGAGAAGATTGCGACAGAAGACTCCGGCATCGCGCAGGCTTTGCCTGAGGCATTGATTCAGAAGATCCTTGCTATCTCTCATGGGCAACCAGATGAGCGCGATCTACGCTTGTGCGCAACGGCCATTGATTACAATCTGAAGACGGCAGAACTTTATCAAATTGACGATAAGGCGCTGACCTGGCGAGTGGAAGGTCCATTCGATAGCTCATATAGTCTGGCGCTGGTCAACCGGGAATTTGCCCGGGCACTCTCAGCCGATGGCGTAGAGGTGTTATTGCACTCCACTGAAGGACCGGGTGATTTTGCGCCGGATGCCTCGTTTATGGCACAGCCGGAAAATAGCGATCTCTTGGCATTTTATAATCAATGCCGTACTCGCAAGAGTAACGAAAAGATAGATATTCTTAGCAGAAATATCTATCCACCGCGGGTTTCCGAAATGGATGCCAAAGTAAAACTCCTTCACTGTTATGCCTGGGAAGAAACGGGCTTTCCACAACCATGGATCAATGAATTTAACCGGGAACTTGACGGAGTGCTGTGTACTTCGGAACATGTTCGGAAAGTATTGATTGATAACGGGCTGAATGTGCCCGCATTCGTTGTTGGCAATGGCTGCGACCATTGGCTCAATACCCCAGCCGAAACGACAAAAAATGTGGATGACGGAACCTTCCGTTTCCTCCATGTCTCTTCTTGTTTCCCACGCAAAGGGGTACAGGCAATGCTCCAGGCCTGGGGGAGGGCATTCACTCGTCGTGACAATGTCATCTTGATCATTAAGACGTTTAACAATCCGCATAATGAAATTGACGCATGGCTGGCTCACGCTCAGGCTCAATTCGCGGAATATCCCAAAGTTGAAGTGATCAAAGAGGATATGTCTGCCAGCCAGCTTAAGGGGCTTTATGAAAGCTGCGATGTTCTGGTTGCTCCAGGTTGCGCCGAAGGCTTTGGCTTACCTATCGCTGAAGCAATGCTGAGTGGGCTACCGGCCATCGTCACCAACTGGAGCGGGCAACTTGATTTTGTTAATTCACAAAATTCATGGCTGGTTGATTATCAGTTTACCCGGGTAAAAACGCACTTTGGTCTGTTTTCCTCAACCTGGGCCAGTGTGGACATTGACAACTTAACGGATGCGTTAAAAGCGGCAGCCTCGATGGATAAATCAGTGCTGCGTGGCATGGCCGATTCTGGGCGCGAGCTTATTCTGAAGCAGTTTACCTGGAAAGCAGTGGCCGATCGTTCTTGTCAGGCGGTCAAGACTCTGCGTGCGCATATTGATATTGCTCAGCATCGGGCGCGCATTGGCTGGTTGACAACATGGAACACAAAATGTGGAATCGCAACCTATTCCCAGCATCTGGTGGAGAGTGCACCGCATGGCGCGGATGTTGTTTTTGCTCCCCAGGTCAGTGCTGAAGATCTTGTATGTGCAGACGAAGAGTTTGTACTGCGCAACTGGATTGTAGGTAAAGAGAGCAACTATCTGGAAAACCTCCAGCCACAAATTGATGCTCTGCGACTCAATGTCATCGTGATCCAGTTCAATTATGGATTCTTTAATCATCGCGAACTGTCGGCCTTTATTCGTCGCCAGCATGACGCCGGTCGTTCAGTTGTCATGACGATGCACTCAACTGTGGATCCGCTGGAAAAAGAGCCGACCTGGAATTTCCGGCTTGCCGAAATGGCGGAGGCGCTGGCGCTTTGCGACCGGTTGTTGGTGCATTCGATTGCCGATATGAACCGCCTTAAAGATTTAGGCTTAACTGAGAATGTTGCTTTATTCCCGCACGGCGTAATCAACTACTCCGCAGCGAGCGTCGCGCGTCAACCGCAGGCTTTACCGTTAATTGCGAGCTATGGCTTCTGCTTACCGCATAAGGGCCTGATGGAGCTGGTCGAATCCGTCCATCGTCTCAAGCAAGCCGGCAAGCCGGTTCGTTTACGACTGGTTAACGCGGAGTATCCGGTTGGAGAGTCACGCGATCTGGTGGCAGAGCTTAAATCGGCAGCTCAGCGGTTAGGTGTTACCGACCTCATTGAGATGCATAATGATTTCCTTCCGGATGCGGAAAGTTTGCGGCTGCTCTCAGAAGCCGATCTTCTGATTTTTGCTTATCAAAATACCGGGGAGTCAGCTAGCGGGGCGGTACGTTATGGTATGGCGACGCAAAAACCTGTCGCGGTAACGCCTCTGGCGATATTTGATGACTTGGACGATGCAGTCTTTAAATTTGATGGATGCAGCGTCGATGATATCAGTCAGGGGATTGACCGGATCCTGAATGCCATCCGTGAACAGGATGCCTGGGCGACCAGGACTCAACAACGTGCCGATGCATGGCGGGAACAACATGATTATCATGCTGTTTCACGTCGCCTGGTTAATATGTGTCAAGGCTTAGCTAAAGCTAAATATTTTAAATAAAAATATTCCCCCTTGTATTTTTTGCCTTTGAATACAAGGGGAGCTAGATGATGATGTGTCATTTATTATGAAAATTATTTTTGCTACTGAGCCAATTAAATACCCATTAACGGGCATCGGTCGGTATTCCCTGGAGCTGGTTAAGCGGCTGGCGGTCGCTCGCGAAATCGAAGAGCTGAAGCTGTTTCACGGCGCGTCGTTTATCGATCAGATCCCCCAGGTTGAGAATAAAAGCGATACCAAAGCCAGCAATCATGGTCGTCTGTCAGCGTTTCTGCGCCGCCAGCCGCTGCTGATTGAGGCGTATCGCCTGCTGCACCCGCGGCGCCAGGCATGGGCATTGCGCGACTATAAAGATTACATCTACCATGGTCCCAATTTTTATCTGCCGCATCGCCTGGAACGCGCCGTGACCACGTTTCATGACATCTCCATTTTTACCTGCCCGGAATATCATCCAAAAGATCGGGTTCGCTATATGGAGAAGTCCCTGCACGAGAGCCTGGATTCGGCAAAGCTGATCCTGACCGTCTCTGACTTCTCGCGCAGTGAAATCATCCGCCTGTTCAACTATCCGGCGGATCGGATCGTCACCACCAAGCTGGCCTGCAGCAGCGACTATATTCCGCGCAGCCCGGCGGAGTGCCTGCCGGTCCTGCAGAAATATCAGCTGGCGTGGCAGGGCTACGCGTTGTATATCGGCACCATGGAGCCGCGTAAAAATATCCGCGGTTTGCTGCAGGCCTATCAGCTGCTGCCGATGGAGACCCGCATGCGCTACCCGCTGATCCTCAGCGGTTATCGCGGCTGGGAAGACGATGTGCTGTGGCAGTTAGTCGAGCGCGGTACGCGGGAAGGGTGGATCCGTTACCTGGGCTATGTCCCGGATGAAGACCTGCCTTATCTGTACGCGGCGGCCAGAACCTTTGTTTATCCCTCCTTCTATGAGGGATTCGGTTTACCTATTCTTGAAGCGATGTCTTGCGGTGTGCCGGTAGTATGTTCCAATGTCACTTCTTTGCCTGAGGTGGTTGGCGATGCCGGCCTCGTTGCCGATCCTAATGATGTAGACGCGATTAGCGCGCATATTTTGCAGAGCCTGCAGGATGATAGCTGGCGGGAAATCGCCACCGCGCGCGGTCTTGCCCAGGCGAAACAGTTTTCGTGGGAGAACTGTACGACCCAGACCATTAACGCCTATAAATTACTCTAAGGGTGTCAGTTGAGAGTTCTACACGTCTATAAGACCTACTATCCCGATACCTACGGCGGTATTGAGCAGGTCATTTATCAGCTCAGTCAGGGCTGCGCCCGCCGGGGAATCGCAGCCGATGTATTTACTTTTAGCCCGGACAAAGAGACAGGACCTGTCGCCTACGAAGACCATCGGGTCATTTATAATAAGCAGCTTTTTGAAATTGCCTCCACGCCGTTTTCGCTGAGAGCGTTAAAGCGTTTTAAGCAGATTAAAGATGATTACGACATCATCAACTACCATTTTCCGTTTCCATTCATGGACATGTTGCATCTCTCGGCGCGGCCTGACGCCAGAACGGTGGTGACCTATCACTCTGATATTGTGAAACAAAAACGGTTGATGAAGCTGTACCAGCCGCTGCAGGAGCGATTCCTCGCCAGCGTAGACTGCATTGTCGCCTCGTCTCCCAACTACGTGGCCTCCAGCCAGACCCTGAAAAAATATCAGGATAAAACCGTGGTGATCCCGTTTGGTCTGGAGCAGCACGACGTGCAGCACGATCCGCAGCGGGTGGCGCACTGGCGGGAAACCGTCGGCGATAACTTCTTCCTCTTCGTCGGCGCTTTCCGCTACTACAAAGGGTTGCACATTCTGCTGGATGCCGCCGAGCGTAGCCGGCTGCCGGTGGTGATCGTCGGGGGCGGGCCGCTGGAGGCGGAAGTGCGTCGTGAAGCGCAGCAGCGCGGGCTGAGCAATGTGGTATTTACCGGCATGCTCAACGACGAAGATAAATACATTCTCTTCCAGCTCTGCCGTGGCGTGGTCTTCCCCTCGCATCTGCGCTCCGAGGCGTTTGGCATTACGTTACTGGAAGGCGCGCGCTTCGCCAGGCCGCTGATCTCCTGCGAGATCGGCACCGGGACCTCGTTCATTAACCAGGACAAAGTGAATGGCTGCGTGATCCCGCCGAATGACAGCCAGGCGCTGGTGGAGGCGATGAATGAGCTCTGGCATAACGATGAAACCGCCAGCCGCTATGGCGAAAACTCGCGTCGTCGTTTTGAAGAGATGTTTACTGCCGACCATATGATTGACGCTTACGTCAATCTCTACACTACGCTGCTGGAAAGCAAATCCTGAGGCCAGCTACCCCCGCCGTTGCGGCGGGGGTCAACGCGTTAGTGCCGACTTTTCAGATTATCAATCACTTCCCCGAGATCCAGCCCCTGGTCCTGCAGCAGCACCAGCAGGTGATACATCAAATCCGACGCCTCATTCTTCAGCTCGAAGCGGTCGTTCACCGTGGCGGCCAGCGCGGTCTCCACGCCTTCTTCGCCCACTTTCTGCGCAATACGCTTGGTGCCGCTGGCATACAGCTTCGCCGTGTAGGAGCTCTCCGGGTCGGCGTGCTTACGCTCGGCCAGCAGCTGCTCCAGCTGATAGAGGAACAGCCACTGGTGGCCGGCGTCGCCGAAGCAGCTGGTGGTGCCTTTGTGGCAGGTCGGCCCGATCGGATTCACCAGCACCAGCAGCGTATCGTTGTCGCAGTCCGGCGTGATGCTCACTACGTTGAGGACATGGCCCGAGGTTTCACCCTTGGTCCACAGCCGCTGTTTGGTGCGTGAGTAAAAGGTGACCTTGCCGGTGGCTTCGGTTTTCTCCAGCGCCTCCTTGTTCATGTAGCCCAGCATCAGCACTTCGCCGGATACGGCGTGCTGCACGATGGCCGGCATCATGCCGTCCGTTTTTTCCCAGTCCAGCTGTTCAGTCAACATACCCTTATCTCCACGCCCTGTGCCGCCAGGTACGCTTTCAGTTCGCCAATATTAATAATCTGTTTGTGGAATACCGAGGCCGCCAGCGCGCCGTCAACGTTGGCGTCGCGGAAGGCTTCGAGGAAGTGTTCCATGGTGCCCGCGCCGCCGGAGGCGATCAGCGGCACATGACACACCGCGCGAACCTTCGCCAGCTGCTGCAGATCGTAGCCGTTGCGCACCCCGTCCTGGTTCATCATATTGAGGACGATCTCGCCCGCGCCGCGCTTCTGCACTTCCTCCACCCAGTCGAGGGTTTCCCACTGCGTCACCCGGGTGCGGCTCTCGTCGCCGGTGTACTGATTGACGTGATATTTGCCGGTCTCTGCATCAAACCAGGTATCAATCCCCACCACAATGCACTGCACGCCAAAGCGGTCGGCAAGGCGGGTGATCAGCGTCGGGTCGGCGAGGGCAGGGGAGTTAATCGAGATCTTATCGGCGCCAAAGGAGAGGATCTGCGCCGCGTCTTCCAGCGACTTGATCCCGCCCGCCACGCAGAAAGGAATATCAATCACTTCCGCCACCCGCGACACCCAGCTCTTGTCGACCACCCGGCCGTCGCTGGAGGCGGTGATATCATAGAACACCAGCTCGTCGGCGCCTTCGTCGGCATAGCGCTTGGCCAGCGGGACGATATCGCCGATGATCTCGTGATTACGGAACTGCACGCCTTTCACTACCTGGCCGTCGCGGACGTCGAGGCAGGGGATTATCCGTTTTGCCAGCATTGAATGGCCTCCGTTACGTTGAATTTACCTTCCAGCAGCGCGCGACCGACAATCACGCCGCGCACCCCGGTGCCGCGCAGGGCGGCAATATCATTGAGATCGCCGATGCCGCCGGATGACTGAAACGCCACCTGCGGGTAGCGGGCGCAGACTTCCTCATACAGCGAGACGTTGGAGCCCGCCAGCGTGCCGTCACGGGAGATATCGGTGCACAGCACATGCTGCAGGCCGACCGGCAGATAGCTCTCCACCAGCTCCTCCAGGGTCACGCCGGAGTTCTCCTGCCAGCCGCTGACCGCCACCTGCTTATTGCCGTCGGCGTCGATACGCACGTCGAGCGCCAGCACCAGTCGTTCAGGGCCAAAGCGTTTAAACCAGCCTTTCACTTCCTCCGGGGATTTCACCGCGGTGGAGCCGACCACCACGCGGGCGACGCCGGCTTCAAGCAGGGCCGCGACATCCGCCTCGGTCCGCACGCCGCCGCCGACCTGCACCGGGACGTCAACGCCGGCGACCAGCGATTTCAGCAGCGGGATCTGGCGCTTCGCCGGATCCTTCGCCCCGGTCAGGTCGACCAGGTGCAGGACTTCCGCCCCCTGAGCGGCATAGGACTGCAGGCGCGGCAGCGGATCGCTGCCGTAGTCGCGCTGCTGGCCGTAATCGCCCTGGTGGAGACGAACGACGGTGCCGTCGATTAAATCTAACGCAGGAATAATCATCACATCTCCAGGAAGTTTTTCAGCAGCTGCGCCCCGGCGCTCCCGGAGCGCTCCGGGTGGAACTGCACGCCAAAGAAGTTATCTTTCTGCACCGCGGCGGTAAACGCCTCGCCGTAATTGCACTGGGCGATGGTGTACGGGTTGACCGGCATGGCGTAGCTGTGGACGAAGTAGAAATACGCGCCTTCTTCAATGCCGCGGAACAGACGATCGCCCGCTTTGGCATACACCCGGTTCCAGCCCATGTGCGGCAGCGGCAGGCCGTGGTCGGTCATCTTCGGCACCTCTTCCTCGATAATACCCAGCAGATCGACGCCGTTGTTCTCTTCGCTGCGCTTGCCGAGCAGCTGCATGCCCAGGCAGATACCCAGCACCGGCTGGGTACAGGCTTTGATCAGGTCGATCAGCTCGCGGTCGCGCAGCTGGTCCATCGCCGCCTGGGCGGTGCCGACGCCCGGAAGAAACAGTTTATCGGCACGCAATACCACCTCCGGGTCGCGGCTGACCACCGGCTCATAGCCGTGGCGGCCAATCGCCGATTTCACCGAATTGAGGTTGGCGCACCCGGTATCAAGGATCACCACATTCATTACAGCACCCCTTTGGAAGACGGCAGGGCATCGCCCTGGACGCGGATCGCCTGGCGCAGCGTACGGCCAAAGGCTTTGAACAGGCTCTCCACGCGGTGGTGATCGTTCTTGCCCTTGGTTTTCAGGTGCAGCGTCACCGCCATAGTGTAAGAGAGCGAGCGGAAGAAGTGTTCCACCATCTCGGTGCTCAGATCGCCGACGCGCTGGTAGGTGAAGTCCGCCTTATACTCCAGGTGCGGACGGCCGGAGATATCCAGCGCGCAGCGGGCGAGACACTCGTCCATCGGCAGCACGAAGCCGAAGCGGTTGATGCCGCGCTTGTCGCCGAGCGCCAGCTTCAGGGCTTCGCCGAGGGCCAGGCCGGTATCTTCCACCGTGTGGTGATCGTCGATGTACAGATCGCCGCCGACGTTGACCTCCATGCGGAAGCCGCCATGGGTGGCGATTTGGTCGAGCATATGGTCAAAAAAGCCGACGCCGGTGTGGATCTTGCTGCCGCCTTCGCGGTCCAGCCACACTTTCACATCCACCTGGGTCTCTTTGGTGATGCGCTCGACGTGGGCATAGCGGTCGCGGCGGGTCAGCTGCTCGCAGATGGTCGGCCAGTTCAGGGTCTCGCGGTCATAGCGCAGACCGATAATCCCCATGTTATCCGCCAGCTCAAGGTCGGTGGCACGGTCGCCAATCACGTAGCTGTGGGCTTTATCCAGCACGCCTTCTTCCAGCCACGGCAGTACCAGCTGGGTTTTCGGCTTGCGGCAGGCGCAGTTGTCGCCCGGGAAGTGCGGACAAATCAGCACTTCCTCAAAGTTAACGCCCTGCGAGGCGAAGATCTGCATCATCAGGTTGTGTGGGCCATCAAACGCCTCCTGCGGCAGGCTGTCGGTACCCAGACCGTCCTGGTTGGTGATCATCACCAGCTTATAGCCTTCCTGCTGCAGCTTCAGCAGCGCCGGGATCACCTGCGGCTCAAACGCCAGCTTGTCGAAACGGTCCACCTGGAAATCTACCGGCGGTTCGGAAATCAGGGTGCCGTCACGGTCAATAAAGAGATACTTCTGGGTCATACTTTCTCCGCAGTCAAGGCGTCAATCACGCGCTGGCTCTCGGCACGGGTACCGATAGTGATACGCAAACAGCCGCTCAATGAAGGTTGTTTATTCTGGTCACGTAAGATAATGCCCTGATCCCACAAAGATTTAAACACTGCGCTGGAGGCGGTTATTCGCGCCAGGACGTAGTTGGTCTCGGAATCGAAGATCTGCTCCACGCAGGCGATGCCGCGCAGCTGTTCCACCAGGTAGCGGCGCTCGTCGAGGGTCTTCGCCACGCGCTGACGCATCGCGGCGATCCCTTCCGCGCTCAGCGCCTGGGCGGCGATATCGGCCACCGGCGTGGAGAGCGGGTACGGCGCGATCACTTTCAGCAGCACGTTAATCACCTCGGCGTTGGCGAGGGTGAAGCCGCAGCGCAGGCCGGCGAGGGCAAAGGCTTTGGACAGCGTGCGCAGCACCACCAGGTGCGGGTAGTCGCTGAGCCAGCCGGCGAGCGTCGCCTGCGGGCAGAATTCAATATAGGCTTCGTCGGCCACCACGATGGCTTTGCCGCGGGTCATCTCCAGCAGGTCGCGCATCGACTGCGGGTCGATAATCTGCCCGGTCGGGTTGTTCGGGCTGCAGACGAAGACCACTTTCACCCCGTCCAGCTTTGCCTCAATGCCCGGCAGGTCGAGCTGCCAGTCGGCCAGCGTCGGCACGGTGCGGCATTCGACGCCGATGGTCTCGGCGCTGACGCTGTACATGCCGTAGGTGGGCGGGCAGTAGAGCACCGCGTCTTCGCCTGGCTCGCAGAAGGCGCGGATCAGCAGCTCAATGCCTTCGTCGGCGCCGCGGCTGACCAGCACCTGCTCCGGTTTAACCCCGGCGTAGCGGGCGTAGTTCTCAATCACCGCCTTCGGCTGCGGCTCCGGGTAGCGGTTCAGCGTCTGCTCGGTCAGCTGGAAGGCCACGGCGGTGGGGAATTCGTTAGCGTTCAGCCAGACGTCGCCTTTCCCGCCCAGGCGGCGAGCGGATTGATACGGGGTCAGCGCGCGGACGTTGGCGCGGGCTAAATCTTCAATGCTCATGCTTGCTCCTTCAGGGCGGCAACGCGCAGCGTTACGGCGTTTTTGTGGGCGTCAAGGCGCTCGGCGGCGGCCAGAATCTCAATCGTCGAAGCGAGGGCGGCAAAGCCGTCGCGCGACAGCTCCTGCACGGTCATCCGCTTCTGGAAGTCGGCCAGGCCGAGGCTCGAACAGGTGGCGGTATAGCCATAGGTCGGCAGGACGTGGTTGGTGCCCGAGGCGTAGTCGCCCGCGGATTCCGGCGACCAGTCGCCAAGAAAAACCGAACCGGCGCTGGTGATGCTGTCCACCAGCTCACGGGCCTGGCGGGTCTGAATGATCAGGTGCTCCGGGCCGTACTGGTTGGAGATAGCCACGCACTGCGCCAGGTCGCGGGCCACGATGATCCGGCTGGCGGAGAGCGCCACGCGGGCGGTTTCGGCGCGAGGCAGGGCGGCCAGCTGGCGCTCCACGGCCTCGGCGACGCGGCTGCCGAGGTCGGCGTCCGGGGTCAGGAGGATCACCTGCGAGTCCGGGCCGTGTTCCGCCTGGGACAGCAGGTCAGAGGCGACAAAGTCCGGGTTGGCGCCGCTGTCGGCGATCACCAGCACTTCCGACGGGCCGGCCGGCATGTCGATGGCCGCGCCGTCCAGACGCTGGCTGACCTGGCGTTTGGCTTCCGTGACGTAAGCGTTACCCGGGCCAAAGATTTTATCCACCTTCGGCACCGACTCGGTACCGAGGGCGAGGGCGGCGATGGCCTGCGCGCCGCCGACGTTAAAGATGGTTTTCACGCCGCACAGCTGCGCGGCGTAGAGGATCTCATCGGCGATCGGCGGCGGCGAGCAGAGCACCACCTGCTGACAGCCGGCGATGCGCGCCGGCGTCGCCAGCATCAGTACGGTGGAGAACAGCGGCGCCGAGCCGCCCGGAATATACAGCCCGACGGAGGCGATAGGGCGGGTGACCTGCTGGCAGCGCACCCCCGGCAGCGTTTCGACATCCACCGCCTGCAGCTGTTGCGCGTTGTGGAAGGTCTCGATGTTTTGCACCGCCACCGCCATCGCCTGCTTCAGCTCGTCGCTGAGGCGCTCGCCGGCGGCGGCGATCTCCGCCTCGCTCATCTGCAGCGCGGCGACGGTGGTTTTATCAAACTTCGCGCTGTATTCGCGCAGCGCCGCGTCGCCGTTGGCTTTGACGTTATCGAGGATCGCCGCCACCGTTTTACTGATGCTGTCGGAGGCGGAAATCGCCGGGCGCGTTAAGAGTTGTTGCTGTTGGTCTGCGCTACAGCCGTTCCAGTCGATGATTGTGTTGAAGCTCATGATTGTTTTCCCCTGTGTGTCCCGTGACCGGCTGGCCGATTACTCCATCATCTTCTCAATCGGCAGCACCAGAATGGAGCTGGCGCCCAGCGCCTTCAGTTTTTCCATGGTCTCCCAGAACAGGGTTTCGCTGCTGACCATGTGCATCGCCACGCGCTGCTTGTCGCCCGCCAGCGGCAGAATGGTTGGCCGTTCGGCGCCCGGCAGCAGGGCAACCACTTCTTCCAGACGTTCGGTCGGGGCGTGCATCATGATGTATTTCGACTCGCGGGCCTGGATCACGCCCTGAATACGGGTCAGCAGGCGGTCAATCAGCTGCTGTTTGGCGTCGTCCATTTCGCCGTCGCGCTGGATCAGGCAGGCTTTGGAGCGGTAGATCACTTCCACTTCGCGCAGGCCGTTGGCTTCCAGGGTGGCGCCGGTGGAGACGAGGTCGCAGATGGCGTCGGCGAGGCCGGCGCGCGGCGCCACTTCCACGGAGCCGTTCAGCAGACAGGATTTAAAGGAGATACCTTTTTGATCGAGGTAGCGCTTCAGCAGGTGCGGGTAAGAGGTGGCGATACGTTTGCCGTCCAGCGCCGCCGGGCCGTTCCAGGCTTCATCCACCGGGGTCGCCAGCGACAGGCGGCAGCCGCCGAAGTCCAGACGACGCAGGGTGAAATAGCGCGGGTCTTCGCCCTGGGCGCGGCGGCTGAGCAGCTCTTCTTCCAGCACGTTTTCGCCGATAATGCCGAGGTCGACAACACCGTCCATCACCAGGCCCGGGATATCGTCATCACGCACGCGCAGAATGTCGATTGGCATATTTTCCGCCAGCGCAATCAGACGCTGGGTGTGCAAATTGACTTTAATGCCGCAGCGGCTGAGTAATTCGCGTGAATCTTCGCTTAAACGGCCTGATTTCTGAATAGCTATGCGTAAACGGGTGTTGTCTAACATTGTTCTTTTCCTCTGAATACCTGTCTGAATCTGTCCGAATTTGGTCCAAAAAAAAGCCCCCGGAAGTGAATCTTCCGGGGGCTCTCTGCGCGTTCATGCACCACTGGAAGATCCAAATGTCTTCCAGCACACATCGCCTGAAAGACTAGTCAGGATGATGGTGATGATGGTGGTGTTTAAATTGAACGCGGTTCATAAAAATTCTCTGTGAATGACTATGCATTTGATGTCCTTTAACCTAAACCACTTTCGCCGCAGAAAGCAAGGGCTTTTTTCTATCATTAATTCATTTCACATTGAGCGAAGAAATTGTCAGTTGCCGCTGGCTGGCGTAGCCTGTAATCAGCACAGCGAAAGAGTCAGGAGCCTGGGATGAAAAAGGTCGCGATAGTCGGTTTGGGATGGCTGGGGATGCCGCTGGCGCTGTCGTTGACGGCGCGAGGCTGGCAGGTCACCGGCAGTAAAACCACGCAGGATGGTGTGGAGGCGGCGCGGATGTGCGGGATCGACAGCTATCCGCTGCGCCTGGAGCCGCAGCTGGTCTGTGATACCGAGGACCTCGACGCGCTGATGAACGTCGATGCGCTGGTGATCACGCTGCCGGCCCGGCGGACCGGGGCGGGGGAAGGGTTTTATCTGCAGGCGGTGCAAGAGATTGTCGATACCGCGCTGGCGTACCATATTCCGCGGATCGTCTTCACCAGCTCCACCTCGGTGTATGGCAACGTCAACGGTACGGTGAAAGAGAACTCCCCGCGCCTGCCGCAAACCGCCAGCGGGCAGGTGCTCAAGGAGCTGGAGGACTGGCTGCACAATCTGCCGGGGACCTCGGTGGATATTCTGCGCCTGGCCGGGCTGGTGGGGCCGTCCCGCCATCCGGGGCGTTTTTTCGCCGGCAAGTCGGCGCCGGATGGCCAGCACGTGGTCAACCTGGTGCATTTGCAGGATGTGGTGGCCGCCATCGAACTGCTGCTGCAGGCTCCGAAGGGCGGGCACATCTATAATCTATGTGCGCCCCGCCATCCGGCGCGCGGCCTCTTTTATCCGCAGATGGCCCGCGAGCTGGGGCTGCCGCCGCCGGTCTTCAGCGACAGCCCGGACGGCGGCCAGGGTAAGATTGTGGATGGCAATCGTATCTGCAATGAGCTGGGGTTTGAGTACCAGTACCCCGATCCGCTGGTGATGCCGATGGAGTGATCCGCCAGCGGTGATTCGCATACCGTAAGGGGGTAGCGATGAAACCACTGCTGGATGTCCTCGTGATCCTCGACGCGCTGGAAAAAGAGGGGAGCTTTGCCGCGGCGTCGGCAAAGCTCTTTAAAACGCCCTCGGCGCTGAGCTACACCATTCACCGGCTGGAAAGCGATCTCAATATTCAGCTGCTCGACCGCAGCGGCCACCGCGCGCGCTTTACCCCCACCGGACAGATGCTGCTGGAGAAAGGGCGGGAAGTGTTGCACATCGCCCGCGAACTGGAGATCCGGGCGGTTAAGCTGCAGCAGGGGTGGGAACATACCCTCCGCCTGGCGGTGGACAGCACCTTTCCCGTGGCGCAACTCTCGCCGTTGATCGCCGCCTTTTATCAACAGCAGCCACTCACCCGGCTGCGCTTCACGCTGACCCCCTCGCTGCTGGACTGGCGGCCCTTGACGGAAGGGCAGGCCGATCTCCTGCTGGGGGCGCTCGGCGAGCCGCCGCCGCTGAGCGGCTATGATTATCTTCCGCTTGGCGAGCTGGAGCTGCTGCTGGTGGTCTCCCCGCAGCATCCTCTGGCGGCGCGCCGCGCCCCGTTGAGCTGGCGAACCCTGCGGCGTTACCGCGCGGTGGCCACCGGCGAGGGTGGGGCGCTGCTCGCCGATCAGGAGACCCTGACGGTGTGTGACGCCGCGGGGCAGCTGGCGCTGCTGCGCATGGGGCTGGGGTGGGGTTGCCTGCCGCGTTATCAGGTGCAGGGGCTGCTGGAGAGCGGCGAACTGGTCAGCCTGGCCGTGCGCGGGCTGTCGCCTTGTCAGCGCGCGTGGATCGCCTGGAATGACGCCGCCTGCGGTTTGGCCGGGAAATGGTGGCGCGAAGCGCTATTAGCAAATAGTGCTATTTTTACAATTTATCATACGGAAATCGTATAGATATTAGCATCTTAAAAATTATGCTCACGCAATGAACTTCATAACATCTTGTCAACGCCGTTGATATTGTTGCAAAATATGCGGCCTGAAAACCAGAGACTAGCCGACGCTTTTTTTAAAGTGTCGGTTATTTTTTTGGTCGAAAGACACATCATTCAATACCAAGAGGCCGGGCTTCGTACCGGATAGATATTTACTAAAAACCGACAGTCGTTGTCGCTGAGGAATAGAAAGAAATGGGGCAATTTTTTGCTTACGCGCTGGCGTTCACCGTAAAAGGGGATAACTATGTCGCATAACGCTACTCCAAATACCTCTCGCGTGGAATTACGTAAAACACTTACGCTAGTTCCGGTTGTAATGATGGGCCTGGCCTATATGCAGCCGATGACGCTGTTCGATACGTTTGGTATCGTCTCTGGTATGACCGACGGTCACGTGCCGACGGCCTACGCCTTTGCGTTAATCGCTATCCTGTTTACTGCCCTGAGCTATGGCAAGCTGGTACGTCGTTACCCGTCCGCCGGCTCGGCGTATACCTATGCGCAGAAATCCATCAGCCCGACCGTTGGCTTTATGGTGGGTTGGTCCTCGCTGCTCGACTACCTGTTCGCGCCGATGATCAACATTCTGCTGGCGAAAATCTATTTTGAAGCGCTGGTGCCTTCGATTCCGTCGTGGGTGTTTGTTATCGCGCTGGTCGCCTTTATGACCGCCTTTAACCTGCGCAGCATTAAATCCGTAGCCAACTTCAACACCGTGATCGTGGTGCTGCAGGTGGTGCTGATTGCCGTTATCCTCGGCATGGTGATTTATGGCGTGTTTGGCGGCGAAGGCGCCGGTACGCTGGCCAGCAGCCGTCCGTTCTGGTCCGGTGACGCGCACGTGATCCCAATGATTACCGGGGCGACGATCCTGTGCTTCTCGTTTACCGGCTTCGACGGCATCAGCAACCTGTCTGAAGAGACCAAAGATGCAGAGCGCGTCATTCCGCGCGCGATCTTCCTGACCGCGCTGATCGGCGGCCTGATCTTCATCTTTGCCACCTACTTCCTGCAGCTGTACTTCCCGGATATCTCGCGCTTTAAAGATCCGGATGCGTCACAGCCGGAAATTATGCTCTACGTGGCAGGTAAAGCCTTCCAGGTTGGCGCGCTGATCTTCTCCACCATTACCGTACTGGCGTCCGGTATGGCGGCGCACGCTGGCGTGGCGCGTCTGATGTACGTGATGGGCCGTGACGGCGTGTTCCCGAAAAGCTTCTTCGGCTATGTGCACCCGACCTGGCGCACCCCGGCGATGAACATCATCCTGGTCGGCGCTATCGCCCTGCTGGCGATTAACTTCGACCTGGTGATGGCGACGGCGCTGATTAACTTTGGTGCGCTGGTGGCGTTTACCTTCGTTAACCTGTCGGTGATTTCGCAGTTCTGGATCCGTGAGAAACGCAACAAGACGCTGAAAGACCACTTCCAGTATCTGTTCCTGCCGATGTGCGGCGCCCTGACCGTCGGCGCGCTGTGGGTCAACCTGGAAGAGAGCTCGATGATTCTGGGCCTGATCTGGGCCGGTATCGGTCTGGTCTATCTGGCCTGCGTGACCAAAAGCTTCCGCAACCCGGTGCCGCAGTACGAAGACGTGGCGTAAGGCGTAGCGTGATGTGAATGAGAAAAGCCGGAGGGAAACCTCCGGTTTTTTTTCGTCTGCTGTCTGCGTCTGGGGCTGCTTTTTTGCCCGGCGGCGCTGCGCTTGCGCGGGCCTACGGTGATGGTTAACCTTCTGAAATTAAATGGTTATGTAGGCCGGGTAAGCGAAGCGCCACCCGGCAACATATTGGGCTCGGAGCCTGATGTATTGCCCGGCGGCGGTGGAGACTGTTATCGGTTTACCACGTTTTCAGACTCCGTAGGCCGGGTCAGGCGCAGCCGCCACCCGGCAATATGTTGGCCACGGAAACGATGGCCGGACAGTTCCGTCTCCCTTGGGGAGAGGGCCAGGGTGAGGGGAAGCAACGCCGTGTGGTCATTTATGTTATCTGTGGCTTCAGCGCACATTGCGCTCCCGGTTAATTTTTCTGCACTCTGTTTTTTGTGGCGCAGGGAGCGCACAGGGGGCGGCCAGTCGCCGCCGCCCCCTGTACCCCCGGGCTCCGGCCAGCAAAATCGCCGCTACGCGGTCCCTTCGACTTATCTCTGCAGGCTGCGGGTCGGGCCGAGGCAGCGTCCGTGCAAAACACGGCCCTCAGCCCGCATCCATGCGGGCTGCCCCGGCCTTCCGGGAACGTCTCAGCGATTTTGAGGCCGCCAGCACCGGCAGTTTCAGCAAGGCTGGTGAATAAATTAACGACAGGTCGCACGAACTCCAGGCCGGGTAAGGCGTAGCCGCCACCCGGCACACAAGCGGCTCCGCGCCTGCTGCGCTTGCCGGGCGGCGCGGCGCTTGCCGGGTCTGGGGTGTTGAGCAGCCTTCTGATAGGTAAATGGCGTTGTAGGCCGGGTAAGCGAAGCGCCACCCGGCACACAAGCGGCTCCGCGCCCGCTGTCCTTGCCCGGCGGCGCGGCGCTTGCCGGACCTGGGGTGTTGAGTAACCTTCTGATAGGTAGATGGTTTTGTAGGCCGGGTAAGCGAAGCGCCACCCGGCACACAAGCGGCTCCGCGCCCGCTGTCCTTGCCCGGCGGCGCGGCGCTTGCCGGGCCTGGGGTGTAGAGTAACCTTCTGATAGGTAGATGGCGTTGTAGGCCGGGTAAGCGTAGCGCCACCCGGCACACAAGCGGCACTGCGCCCGCTGTCCTTGCCCGGCGGCGCGGCGCTTGCCGGGCCTGGGGTGTTGAGTAACCTTCTGATAGGTAGATGGTTTTGTAGGCCGGGTAAGCGAAGCGCCACCCGGCAGAAATCCGCGTAAAGCGGTAAAACAGGGGCATTTTTGGGGCACCTGCGGGGTGTTTATTGAGGCGGCGGTTCGAAGCAGAGGCTACGCTCCAGACATTCGTCGCAGCTCGGCGAGCGGCAGACGATCTCCCCCTGCGACTGCAGGCAGCGCTGGCGATAAAAGAACTTCTTCCAGCGCATATGGTGGACATTCTGCGCCACCAGCTGCGGAAAGCAGTCGCTCATCAGCCGGCCCAGTTCCGCGCGCGAATCCAGACCCAGATCCTCCCATAGATGATTAAACGCCAGCGCCGCCCCGGCGACGATCGGCGCCATTGGTTCGGCTCCCGGCGCGATCCACTCCGCCAGCCATCGCGCCAGCTGGCGGCGCTCTTCGTCGCGGGTGGCATTCAGCTCCGTCATCAGCCGGCGGCGGCTCAGCGCCTCGCTGTCCAGCGGCGTCGCCACCTCGCCCAGCCGCTGCTGCAGGGCCAGCCACGCCTCGACGCTTAGCCCCATTCGCAGCGGAAAGCAGCCTTTTCCGGCGTGATACCGACGCCACAGGCGGGTCAACCAGTCGACCGGCGCCATCAGGCGACCCCCTGACGCAGGCGCGATGCCGCCAGGCTCTGTCGCCGCCGCTGCCACCAGGCGGGCAGCACCTCGGCGACCGACCGCCACGCGCCGTCCACCTGCGGCTCAATGCCCTGTCGCTCGAGCTGTTGCCATGGCGTATGGCCGATACGCACGCAGAACACCGCTTTCACGTCGGCGAGCAGCGCGAGGAGCGCCGCCAGTCTGGCTTCGTTCTCCTGCGGCTCGCACTCCTCCGCGCCGCGGCAATATTTCGGCGTAAAGCGCTCGCCCACCAGCACCATGCCGGCGGCAGACAGGCTGTAGATCGAGAAGCGGTCGGCATGGCCAAAATGACAATCAATCACCTCGCCGCGGCTGGAGGCCACGGCCACCAGACAGGCATCATCGGCCTCCGACTCTCCCCGGGTGGCGAGGCTGGCATGAAGTTCGGCGCGCTGATGGAGGATTGGCAGCCAGTCGGGGAGGCTGTCCGGGTCCGGCAGCTGGGTAAACTGCTGGCTGCGGTCTTCGCCCAGCATGCCGATGGCGTCGGCGCGGCACTGGTGGCAATGCGTCATCTGCGGCATCGCGGCCCCGCACTGGCTGCGGATCGCGGCGAGCATCCCGGCGTCCGGCTCTGGCTGGCCGTTGAGGCCAAAGACCGTGCCGTGCTCCGGTCTGGCAATCAGCGGCATAATATTGTGAATAAACGCGCCGCTTTCCCGCAAACAACGGCTGACCTCGGCCATGCCGCTGTCGTTGATCCCCGGGATCAGCACCGAGTTTATCTTGACCAGCACCCCGGCGTTGGTCAGCCTGCGGACCCCCTCCAGCTGGCGGGCTATCAGGATCTCCCCGGCTTCCCGCCCGCGGTAGCGTTCGCCGTCGAGCCACAGCCAGGCGTAGATTTGTCCGGCGATGCCGGCATCCAGCGTATTGATGGTCACCGTAACGTGATCCACACCGACCTCCAGCAGGCGATCCACCGCGTCGGGCAGCATCAGCCCGTTGGTCGACAGGCATAATTTCAGGTCCGGAAGCTGATCGCGGACCAGCTCCAGGGTGCGGAAGGTGCGGGTCATATTGGCCAGCGGATCGCCGGGCCCGGCAATGCCGACCACCGACAGCTGCGGGATGGCCTGGGCCACCTGGCGCACTTTCAGCACCGCCTGCTCGGGGGTCAGCAGCGTCGAAGACACCCCGGGGCGGGATTCATTGCTGCAGTCGAATTTACGGTTGCAGTAGTTGCACTGCAGATTGCAGGCCGGAGCGACCGGGAGATGCATCCGGGCGAAACGGTGGTGCCCGCTGCGGGAATAGCAGGGGTGCGCGGCGACCTTATCGGCCACCCGCGGCGCTAACGCGCTGGCGTCCGCCGACTGACAGGCGTTGCCGCCGGAAAAAGAAGAGCAGGAAGTCATGGTCGTACCTTCTTGGTTGGGCGATACCTTCCTGATGCAAAGGGCATACCAGAGAGGGATTTTTTATCATGCTGAAAAGAAAGGTGTTATTCCGCATCCCTGCGGCAAAATATTGTCGCGTTCCCGCCGCGCAGGCGACAATGTCCTGAACCTGACACCGTGGCTTACAGACGCGGCAGGGTGATATCCATGATCTGGATCCGGTAGGCGACCTGGCGCGGCGTCATCCCCAGCAGCCGCGCCGCCTTGGCCTGCACCCAGCCGGCTTTTTCCAGCGCGGCGATCAGCCGCTGGCGTTCGTCCAGGCTGTTGTCCAGCCAGCTGTCTTCCGCCGGCCCGCTGGCGGGCAGGGCTTTGGCCGGACGTTCCTGGTGGGTGAAGAGGATCACGTCGCGATCGATCAGGCCGCTCTCGGACATCACCGCCGATCGTTCGAGGCAGTTCTCCAGTTCGCGAACATTGCCCGGCCAGCTGTACTCCATCAGCAGACGGATCGCCCCCTCGCTGATCCGCAGCGTGCGCCCCTGATGCTGGCCAATTTTGCGCACCAGAAAGTGCGCCAGCTCGGCGATGTCCTCCTGACGTTCGCGCAGGGGGGGCAGGGCGATGGGCATCACGTTCAGGCGATAGTAAAGATCCTCGCGGAAGTGGCCCAACCGGACCTCCTCCTCCAGGTGGCGGTTGGTGGCGGCGATGATGCGGACATTCACCCGCAGGGTCTCATCGCCGCCGACCCGCTCCATCTCTCCCTCCTGCAGGATGCGCAGCAGCTTAGCCTGGAACGAGGCGCTGCTTTCGCCAATCTCGTCGAGGAACAGGGTGCCGCCATCCGCCAGCTCAAAACGCCCCTTACGCTGGCGCACCGCGCCGGTAAAGGCGCCTTTTTCATGGCCGAACAGTTCGCTTTCCAGCAGGTTGTCCGGCAGCGCCGCGCAGTTAAATTTGACGAAGGCGGCGCCAGCCCGCGGGGAATGGTGGTGGATGGCATTGGCGATCAGCTCTTTCCCGGTGCCGCTTTCGCCGCGTACCAGCACAGTGGTGTCCCAGCGCGAAACCTGGCGGATCACCTCCACGATCTGGCGCATCGCCGGGCTCTTGCCGACCATATTGTCAAGGCCCACCCCGCGCGACGACGAGCAGGCAGGCGGCCGTTCCACCTTCGGCGGCTGGCGGCCCGGCAGGGTGGCTGAGGCCGGGAGGATCATCAGCCGGATGGTCTGGGCGATGAGGTTGGCGACGGTTTCGAGAAAGCGGGTGCAGGCCGGCAGCCGCTCTTCCTGGCGCGCCATCGGCTGGGCCGCCAGCACTCCCATGGGCCGGGCGTTGGGCCCCATTAGCGGCACGGCGATAAACGGCAGATCGTAATCGTAGAGGCTCAGGCGGTCGAGAAAACGCTGATCGTCGGCGACCCGGGGCAGCACCAGCGATTGCCCCTGGGCCAGCACCGTCCCCACCAGCCCCTCGCCGGGACGATAGCGGATCTGCGCGCTGCCGGGGAGAGTCTGCTGCTCGGTTTGCTGCAGCGCTTCGATACTGAGGATCTCCTGCTCGCTGTCGTACAGACAGATCATCCCGTGCTGCATAAAGGCATCGTTGTGCAATACGCTGAGCACCTCCTGCAGCGTTTTGCTGGCCTCGGTGGCGCGGCTCAGCACCACGCTTATCCGCTGCATGGCGGTGAACTGCTGAGAGAGGTCGAAGCGTCTGACGGTGGTGTCCGGGTCGGATTCGGGGATCATGCTTCACCTCCGGTCAGGGTGTTAAACAGCGGGAAACGCAGGGTCAGGCAGGTGCCGCCCTGCGGCCGGGAAGTCAGCTCGATGGCCCCGCGATGGTGCGCCACCAGGGTCTGGATCAGCCGCAGCTCCATGCCTTTGCCCGGCGAATTCAGCGCGTCGGGGGAGTGGGCGTAGCGCACCTGCAGCAGCGGCACGTTGTCGGTCAGGTACAGCGCCAGCCAGCCGTCGTTTTCCTCGGCATAGAGCTGCATCGCCAGCGGGACGGAAGGCAGCTCGGCGGCGAGGGCCAGGGTGCGGTCGAACCACAGGCTTAAGCACGCCAGCAGCTGAGTGCGCTGGCCAAAGCCGATCAGATGCGGCGAGGCCATGTCCAGCTGCAGCCCCTCGGCATCGAAGCGGGTGCGGTAGAGGGCGCACAGGTCGTCGAAAAAGGGCTGCAGCGGCCAGACGGCGGGGTTTTCGAGATCCAGCGACGGGCGACAGCGCTGGAGCCGGGCCATCGCCTCTTCCCCTTCGCGCCAGGCGGCCTCCAGCGCCACGTTGCCGCTGCTTTCGCCGTTCAGCCGACGGGCCGCCGCCAGCATGTTAATCGGGCAGTTCAGCTGGATCAGCGCGGCGTCCAGCGACTCGCGGATCGCCGCCAGCAGCTTGCCGGCGGTCATTTGCTGCTTCAGCCGGTCGAGGCGGCCCTGCTCCTGCTGCTGGCGCTGCTGGGTACAGTCGGCGATCACCACCAGGGTTCGCGCCAGGGCGCTGTCGATAAAGTAGCGGCTGGCCTCTTCGCTGACACCGGGCAGCGGCCAGCAGGTCACCGACAGCCAGCGCACGGCCCCGCGGATCGCCACCGGCAGGATCTGCTCCACGCCGGGCGTCATCCGGCCTGGGGAGACCTGCAGCTCGGTGAGCAGCTCCCGGCCGCCGCAGTCGGCGCAGAAGGTTTTATAGGCAAGGTTGTCCATCACCACCCGATCCTGCTCGTCCACTACCACCACGGCGGCGGGAATATTATTCAGCACCGCCTCCATCAGGGTCATATGGTTGCGCAGCCGCTGCTCCAGGGTATAGCTGACGCTGATATCCCGCTGCATTGCCAGATAATGCTCCAGTTCCCCTTGCGGACTGAGCACCGGAGTGATGTCAATCTCCACCAGGTACAGGCCGCCGTCCCGCCGCTGGTTAATCAGCTGGCCGCGCCACGGCTGACGCTGGAGCAGGGTATGCCACATCTCCTGATAGATCTCGCGCGGCGTCTGGCTGCTGGCCAGCAGGCGCGGGTTCTGATTTAACAATTGCGCCAGCGAATAGCCGGTCTGGCGGCAAAACGCCGGGTTGGCGTAGATGATCCTGGCGCTGGCGTCGGTGAGGGAAATCGCCACTGAGGCCTGTTCCACCATGGTAAAAAACAGCCCCGGATGTTGTTGAGTCAGCGCGCCGGCGATGGCTTCCGGCGCGGCGTTATCGAGCATCATATTCAGGGTCATCGCAAACTCCTGTGTCGCAGTTATGACAAATTGTCCGACACCCTGCGCGGATCGCGGCGGGCTGAGCCGAACCCGGATAACCATGCAAACGGTGCGCCCTTATCGAAACGACCGAACGAAACATTGATCCGACAGGGGGAAAATCCGCTGATTTTTACCTTTCGGTCCGCCGGGGGCGCCTTGCGCGGGCGCTGCGGCGGCGGGAAGCGATCCTGATGGGGCAGGGATGAGCCGTCACGGTGCAGGGCAACCTGGCACAGCCTTCGCAATACCCCTGCGGTAATCCCTATTTCCGACACCATTCCGACAGGAGCGTACTATGGCGAACATTGGCATTTTCTTTGGCACCGATACCGGTAAAACCCGCAAGATCGCGAAACTGATCCACAAGCAGCTGGGGGAGGCCGCCGCCGCCCCGGTCAATATTAACCGCGCCACGCTGGCGGACCTGCTGGCCTACCCGGCCCTGCTGCTGGGCACGCCGACGCTGGGCGACGGCCAGCTGCCGGGCCTTGAGGCCGGGGGCGAGAGCGAGTCGTGGGCCGAGTTTATCCGCAACCTCGGCGACGTCAGCCTGCAGGGAAAAACGGTGGCGCTGTTTGGCCTCGGCGATCAGCGCGGCTATCCCGATAACTTCGCCAGCGGGCTGCGACCGCTGTACGACGCCCTGCGCGCCCGCGGGGCGACGATGATCGGCAGCTGGCCGAACGAGGGGTATGAGTTCAGCGCCTCATCGGCGCTGGAGGGGGAGCGGTTTGTCGGGCTGGTGCTGGACCAGGATAACCAGTTCGACGAGACCGAAACGCGTCTGGCGACCTGGCTTGAGGAGATCAAACCGCACCTGCTGTAGACGCTGGCGGGTGGCCTGTCGGCTACCCGCACAGCCCCGGCTGGCGCGCTAACATCTCAGCCAGCCACTGGCGCTGGTGGCGGCGCTGGCTCTGTTGAATGAGGTATTCACGGGCGCTTTCCAGCGCCTGTTCAGGCGTCATCGGCGCGGCGGGGCGGATGGCTTCGCACCATACCAGGTGCCAGCCCAGCTCGCTGGCCACCGGCGCGCTCAGCGCATTTTCCGTCAGCGCAAACAGGGCCTCCTCCAGCTGCGGATAGAGCAACCCCCGCCCGATCCACCCTAGTCGCCCGCCGTCCAGCGCGCTCGGGCAGTGGGAGTGTCGCTGGGCCAGCGGCGCAAACGCCTCGCGGGAGGCCGCGATTTGCCCATGAAGCGCCTGGATGCGCGAGTAAACCGCCTGCTCATCGCCATCGACGGTGAGCAGCAGATGGCGGGTCAACCGCTGTTCCGGGCGCATAAACTGCGCCTGATGCCGCAGATACCACGCCTGCACCGCGGTAGGATCCGGCAGCGGCGCCTGGCTGGCAATCCCGGCGAAGGCGGTTTCCAGCCGGGCATGGTGCAGGACGATCGCCGCCCGCTCCGGCGGCGTAAATCCGCCCTCATCCAGCCAGAGGCGCAGCGAAGCGGCGAGGCCTTCCCGTAGCGCGGCGGGGATCGCCTCCGCCGCGACCTCGGCGACCAGCGCCTGCTCCACGCGGGCCTGACGCTGCCAGGCCGCCTCGAAGGCCTCCCGGTCCGCCGCGGCGATGGCCGCCGGTTCGCAGTTCCAGCGGCTCTGCGCCAGCCGCCGCCGGCCAAATCGTTGCCATGGCTGCATTATTCTTCCTCCTCTGCCAGGGCCAGCGCGGTCACCGGAACCTGGAACCAGCGGCCGCCGAAGTCGACGATATAGCCGTCCCCGCGCTCGCCCCGATCGGTGGCCTCAATACGCCCCTGCTGACCGACGTTGACCACCACTTCGCCCTGCAACGTCAGCGCCGTCTGGCAGGTGACGTTATCGCCATACTGCAGATTCCCCGCCAGCCAGGGACGATCGCCGGCAATCAGCTCCTGTTCGCGGCAGCCGACGATCCGGTCGCTCTCCGGGAAGTGGACCTGGTAGATGACCTGGTCCTGCAAGAATACCCCCCAGTCGCGGACATAGCCGATGCTGCCCCGGCGCACCAGCAGGGCGCCGGACGGCAGGCCCGCATAGGTGCCATCGTTACGGATGGCGCGCACGACGCGGACCGCTTCGCTAAAGGTAAATGTGGGTCTCATGGCGTGTTCTCCTCGAACTGCTGCTGATAACTCTCCGCCAGCAGCCGGCGCGCCAGCAGCCAGTGCGCGCGCGGGTTCTCCTCCAGCTGGTTGAGCAGGGGCACTTCCGCCCGCAGCTTGCGGTGAAAGGCGGCCAGCACCGGCAGGCTGCAATGGGCCAGACGCTCGGGCTGGTAGGGAACGGCGAAAAACTGAAAGAAGGCGTCGGCGGAGCGCAGGTCGTCTACGCCGGGGATCTGATAAAACCACTCCATGCTTACCCCCTGGCCTGCAGCGTTTCGGCGCCGCAGAGCGCGTGATAGATTGCCGCCAGCTCATCATCCCGCGGGCTGCGTTTGCCGGTTTCCGCAAAGTGGCGGAGCGCCGGCAGCAGCTGGTCAATTTGCGCTGACGTCAGGTGATAGCCCATCCGGTCGAAGACGCCGTTAACCGCCTGGCGACCGGAGTGTTTGCCCAGCACCAGCCGATAGCCGCGGCCCAGCAGGCCGGGGTCGATCGCCTGATAGCTCTCGCTGTCGCGCAGTAGCGCCGCGACGTGCACGCCGGACTCATGGGTAAAAACCAGCTCGCCCACCAGCGGCTGCTGGGGATCGACAGGGCGGCGGGTGGCGAGGGCCACCTGTTCGCACAGCGCCGGCAGGGCGGTGAAACGCACCCCGGTCTCGACGCCCAGGCAGCGCTCCAGCCCGAGCGCCACCGTTTCCAGCGCCGCGTTGCCCGCCCGTTCGCCCAGGCCCAGCACGGTGGTGTTTACGCTGGTGGCTCCGGCGCGTACCGCCGCGAGGGTGTTGGCGGTGGCCAGCCCGAGATCGTTATGGGCGTGCATCTCAAGTTCGCCGGGCCAGACGTTACGCAGGGCGGCGATCTGCGCCGCGGTGGTAAACGGGTCGAGGATACCGACGGTGTCGGCATAGCGCAGACGGGCAGCCCCCGCCTCGCCGGCCTGCCGGGCAATATCCCGTAGCGTCGCGTCGCTGGCCCGCGAGGCGTCCTCACAGCCAATGCAGACCTTCAGGCCAAGGGTATGGGCGAGGTGGATCAGACCCGTCAGCCGCTCCAGCAGCAGCGGTAAGCTCTCGCGCAGTTTGTACTGCCGCAGCTTGTCGGAGGCGGGGATGGAGATATCCACCCAGTCCATGCCCAGCTCGGCGCTCAGGCGAATTTCGCCGGCCTGCATCCGGCACCAGGTCATCAGCGTGGCGCCAGGGAGCTGACGGCGCACCAGCCGGATACGGGCGCACTCCTCCTCGCCCATCGCCGGGGTGCCGACCTCCAGCGCCTCTATCCCCGCCGCGTACAGCGCCTCGGCGATGGCGATTTTTTCGCTGGCCTGGAAGGCCACGCCGGGACTCTGTTCGCCATCGCGCAGGGTGGTGTCATTGATCAGTACGCGTCCCATTTTCGTCTCTCCGTCTTAACCGAAGACCGGCGCGAAGGCGCCATCCTGCAGGAGCGGCTGGCCGTTTCGCCAGTAGGGCGACAGGGCGCGCAGCCGGTCGATAACAGGAGGCAGGGCGGCGATGACGTAGTCGATCTCTTTTTCCCGGGTGTAGCGCGAGAGGGAGAAGCGAACGGTGCCGTGGGCCGCGGTGTAAGGAATATTCATCGCCCGCATGACGTGCGACGGCTCCAGCGAGCCGGAGGTGCAGGCGCTGCCGCTGGAGGCGGCGATCCCGGCCTGATTCATCAGCAGCAGGATCGCCTCGCCTTCAATGCACTCGAAGGCCAGATTAAGCGTGCCGGGCACCCGCGGCTGGCTGCCGCCCATCACCGTTACCGCCGGAATGGCGCTCCGGAGTTGATGTTCAAGGCGATCGCGCAGCTGGCTAATCTGCGCCATGCCCGGGAGGTGGACCTGCGCCAGCTCGCTGGCGGCGCCCATGCCGACAATGCCGCTGATATTTTCCGTCCCGGCCCGCCGGCCATGCGCCTGGTGGCCGCCGCGCAGCAGCGGGCGAAAACGCGTTCCCCGCCGCAGCCAGAGGCAGCCCACCCCTTTGGGGCCGTGGAATTTATGCGCCGAGCAGGAGAGCATATCGATCCGCGTCTGGCTGAGCGCCATCGGGATTTTGCCCACCACCTGCACGGCGTCGCAGTGAAACAGCGCGCCCTGCTCATGGGCCAGCTCCGCCAGCTCGGGCACCGGGAACATGACGCCGGTTTCGTTATTGGCCCACATGATGCTGACCAGCGCCACGCGTGGGCTAAGCGCCGCCCGAAACTGCGCCATATCCAGAGCGCCCTGCCGATCCACGGCGATACGGTGGATCAGGTATCCCTGGCGCTCCAGCTGTTCGCACACCGCCAGGGTGGCGGGATGTTCGACCGCGCTGGTGATGATCTCGCGCCGCTCCGGCATCAGGGCCACCGCTGAGGCGATGGCGGTGGTCGTGGCCTCGGTGGCGCAGGAGGTAAAAATGATCTCGCTGGGGTAGTCGGCCCCGAGCAGGGCGGCCACCTGCTGGTGCGCCCGTTCAAGGGCGGCCTGCGCTGGCAGACCAAAATCGTGAATCGACGAGGGATTGCCGTAAAAGTCGGTCAAAAAGGGCATCATCGCGTCGAGAACCATCGGGTCGAGACGGGTGGTGGCGTTGTTATCGAGATAAACAGGTTTCATTGTGTCCCCCTGGGGTTAGTTAACCGCGGCCGGGGCCGCCACCACATCCATGTAACTTCCGGTGCGCTCCATCAGCTTTTGCTGCAGCCAGGCGAGGGTCATGTCGGTCATCATGCAGCCGCTGCAGCTGCCGGAGAGGCTGACGGTGACCTGGCGCGGGGTGACGCTCACCAGCGTCATGTCGCCGCCGTCGGCCTGAATGTGCGGGCGCAGCTCGTTGATGGTATCGACCACGCTTTGCCACTGCGCATCGTGGGCCGTCTCCGCCGGCAGGGGGGCGGGCGGCTGTTGGGCGAGGATCGCCGCCAGCGCCAGCTCTATTTTTTCATGGCAGGCGGTACAGCCCCCGCCGGCCTTGGTGTAGTTGATCACCTCCTCGAGGGTGGTCAGGCCGTTGTTCACCACGGCCCGGCGAATATGTCCTTCGTCGACGCCGAAGCATTTACAGATCAGCTTGCCCTCCTCATGCTCCTCCTCAAGGCTTTCGCCGCGAAAATGGGCGATAGCCGCACGCAGCGCCTCCTGGCCCATCACCGAGCAATGCATTTTCTCCGGCGGCAGGCCGTCGAGGTAGTCGGCGATCTGCTGGTTGGTGATCTGCCCGGCTTCGGTCAGGGTGTGGCCGATAATCAGCTCCGTCAGCGCGGAAGAGGAGGCGATGGCGCTGCCGCAGCCGAAGGTCTGGAAGCCGGCCTCCTCGATGATCTCGGTGTGCGGATCAACCCGCAGCATCAGGCGCAGCGCATCGCCGCAGCTTAATGAACCCACATCGCCCACCGCGTTGGCGTTGTCGACCACGCGCGCGTTGCGGGGATGAAAAAAATGGTCTTTCACTTTCTCGGAGTAGTTCCACATGCTGTCAGCTCCAGGGATGATGACGAAAACGCCGGGGCGCGGTGCACCGCAGACTGGCGGTGGTACTGTTCCCCAAGCAATTGCGGTACCAACGCATAAAAACCTTATTTGTTAATGACCTGGCGGGTTAACCGCCCCCGACAGAGCCGACACTGTTGTGGCGTTTTGTGGGCTTTGTCACATAAACGACAGGCTCAGGGCTGCGGGTCGGGCTCCTCCCGCCACGTCTGCTCCTCCAGCAGGCGGTTAAAGCGCTGCGGATCGCGTTGCCGCGCGCTGCGGCGCTGCGCTTTTTCATACCAGGAGAGCTGGATCTCCTGCAGTAAGCCGAGGATGGTGGTCTGATCGGGAACCCGTTCGGCGCGGACGCCCACCTGCAGCAGCTGGCGAAAAACCGCCTCGCCAATCGCCACGCAGAACAGGGTGACGCAATCCTCCAGGGCGTGGATGCGCTCGGCAATTTTCTCGGTCTGATGGCCGCTGACGACCGGGAACTCCACCACCCGCAGCAGGGTGACCCGATCCGCCTTGACACCGTAGACCACCAGCCGCGGCGTGGCGCCAAAATGCTGATCGACATGGCGGTAATCGGAGCTGGCGAAGGCGACTTTCATCGACCACTCGTCGGCGTGGACCATCTCAAACTGACGGTTAATGGGCGGCATAATCGTCTCCTGAAGCTTGCTGGGGGTCGGCGCCCTGGCGAAGCGGCGATCGGTAGAGGGCGGTGTGGTGATGGCGGTCGCGCAGCAGATTGGCCAGCTCAAACAGCGTGTCGCGCATGCCGGCGTACCCCTGGCGGACCCGGCGAAACTCGCCGAGCCGATCGAAAAGGGGAAAGCCGACGCGGATCAGCGGCAGGGCAAACTGCTCCGCCAGATCGCGGGCGTGAGAGTTAGCCACCAGCAGATCGGCGGGTTGGCGACTCAGCAGCTGCTGGAGATCCTCCAGATCCCCCGGCACCACCCGCTCGACCGGCAGCTGGCGCAGGCTGGGGTGGCTGGTGGGGGCGACCAGCGGGCCGGGCTGTATCCCCTGGCTGCGGGCGAAATCACACCAGGCCGCCAGCAGGTCGCCCTCCGCGGCCATCGCCATGCGCTGGCCCTGCAGCCACATATGGCAGTCGATCATCGCGTCCTGCAGCTGGCCGCGCTGGCGCTCAATCCAGGCCGGTACGCGGCGCCCGGACAGCTTCGCCAGCTGATGAATAAAGGTATCGCAGTGGCCGAGGGTCATCAGGTGCGGCAGGGCGATCACCTCTCCGCGGCTGCGCTGGCTCAGCAGCGATGCCGCCCGCTGCAGCGACACGCCGATGGCGAAGCTGCCCAGACTCTGGCCCATCTGCGCAATCTGGCGCAGCGAGGCGCCGCCCTGGGTCAGGGGCGTAAAATCCCCCTGACCCAGGTGGCCATCCATCGACAGGGAGAGGTCCGGCAGGACCACCGGCTGCAGGCCAAAGGCCTCCACGCAGCGGCTCAGCCATTCGATATCCCCTGGCGAACAGAGGTGGCTGACCAGCAGGTTGACCCGCCGGGGCCGCTGCCCCGGACGCGGCGTCGGCGCCACCCACTGCTCGATGATGCTCTCGATCACCGCGCTGTAGCCGTTCTCCATGGAGCCAAAAAAATCCGGAGTGTTGACGGTGAGGATCGCCACGCCGTTATGGCGGGGATGCGCCTCGCGAAACTGGCGTACCACCCGGGCGATATCGCTGCCCTGCGCCTCCGCCAGCCCGGTGCTGAGCAGCACAATGGCCTGCGGACTGTGGCGCTGGCAGAGGGTGTCGAGCGCGGTGAAGATATTGCCGTCGGCGCCCATGATCGTGGCGGTCGGATCCATGGCCGTCGACTGCAGGGGTACCGGGTCATGAAAATGCTGAATAAAGAAAACTTTGGCGAAGGCGCTGCAGCCCTGGGCGCCGTGGACCAGCGGGATGGCCTGGGCCAGCCCAAGGCTGGCGAGGATCGCCCCGAGCGGTTGCCCGGTTTTAATCGGGCTCACCGCCAGCGGTTTTTCGCTACGGATAAGGTCTGCCATGGTGTTCTCCTAGCGCCACGGGGCGCGGGCATGCGTTTGCGGCCAGACGGGGCTGGCGAGGGTCAGACAGAGCTGGCGGGCGAGGGTGATGATGCCCTGGTAGCCAGCGTAGGCGTGCTCCCGCTCCTGATTGATATCGAGGAACGGCAGCCGGGCTTTCCAGGCGGTGTACATATTGCGTCCGCCGGCGATCATCAGATCCGCCTGATAGCGGTACACCACGTCGAGCAGGGTGCGGGCGTTGCCCTCCTCAAGCATCACCGCCTCGTCGCCCATCAGCTCCCGGATCCGCTGTTTGTCCTCCTCGGTGGATTTCCGCGTGCCGGTGGCCACCACGGTCATGCCGAGATCCTGCAGGGCCGAGACCACCGACCAGGATTTCACGCCGCCGGTGTAGAGCAGCACTTTGCGCCCGCGGAGCTGCTCGCGCCACGGCGCTAGCGCCTGCTCCGCTGCTCGCTCCTCGCGGGCGATCAGTGCCTCGGTGCGGCGGCACAGGTCGTCATCCCCCAGCAGCGCCGCCAGCTGGCGCAAGGCGTCGGAGGTGGCGCGGATCCCGTAGAAGCTGCCTTCAAACCACGGCGTGCCGTAGCGTAGCTCCAGCCCCCGGGCGACGTTGATCAGCGCTCGCGAGCACACCAGCATATTGGCCTGCGCCCGGTGCAGGGTCTGGATCTCGGCAAAGCGGCCGTCGCCGGAGAGGCTGCCGAGGACGCGGATCCCCAGCTCGTCGAGCAGCGGCTGGACCTGCCAGAACTCGCCGGCGATATTGAATTCGCCAATCAGGCCGATATCGTGGCGCTGGGCCGGGGCAAAGGGCGTGTTGTCCGGCCATGGGGCGGGTTCGCGCTGGCCAATCACCTGCCTGAGCATTACGTCGCCCGCCATCCGGTTGCCAAGATTTTTGCTGCCGTAGAAGCCGGCGGCGTCAATGGCGATGACCGGGACGCCGGTGGCGGTCTGCGCGGCCTGGCACACCGCCTCAATGTCATCGCCTTCCATCGCTGGTACGCAGGTGTTGTAGATAAAGACCGCCGCCGGGCGATAGCGGTCGACGATGTGACGCACGGCATGGAACAGGCGGCGTTCGCCGCGGCCCATAATCACATCCTGTTCGTTGAGATCGGTGGTAAAGCCGAGCCGGTTGAGGGCCGGGCCGGCGCTGACGCTGCCGCGGTTATCCCACGAGCTTCCCGCGCAGCCGATAGGGCCGTGCACCAGGTGCGCGACGTCGGCGATGGGCAGGAGCGTTATCTGCGCGCCGTCGAAGGCGCAGCCGCCGGCGGTGGCGCCGGGCTTAGGGGCGCTGCAGCCGGATTTTTGCTTCTGGTTGTGCTCGCAGGCGGGTTCGTCCAGCAGCGCCAGAATTTCCTTTCCCTTCATAGTGACCTCGTTGACGGTGGGAGACCGGGGAGGTGATGCAATTCGCGCTCCAGGGAGAGGGGGGTTGATTTTTAAGGAAAAAGGGTTGTGGGCTTTGCGACAAAGGCAACAATCAGACAGGGGTAAGGCATGATTTATCGCGCTGATAACTGGATTTACCGCGACAGTATTGCCGCATATTGGCGAATGACGGGAAGCGTCGATAAGGTGGAATATTCCGTTCACCAACCTTCCTCTCTATTTCATCGCGCCCTCTGCGGGTGAACGGCATGGGGGGCGTTTCGCCCGCCCCCCATGACCCCCCGCATGGCGCTGAAAATTGCCGCTGCGCGGTCCGCTCCACTCCGGCTTCATCTGGCGGAACGGGCGGACTCGACATCCCTGTCTCGACCGCCCTCTGGCCGCCGTCCTGGCGGCCAGTCCTGGATGCGCGCCTGCGTTCTCGCCAATTTTCCTGATGCGCCTAACCCCCCGCTGTCACTTTTGTCCCTGTCCTGCGGCGCTTGCCTTGCTGAAAGAAAGGATGTCCCTGTCCTCAGGCGCTTGCCTGGCTGAAAGAAAGGATGTCACCTGCAGGGGCAAAAAAAGCCCGCGGGGTCGGCGGGCAACAAGCACAACACAACGATTAAAAAACACGTTCCTCCAGAGGGTTATCCCGGTTGAGGCGCTTCGCCAGCCACGGCGGCAGCCGACCGGCCAGCATCGCGCTCACCGCGGCGCACTGGGCCTGAATCGTCGTGCCCGGCGGCGCTTTCATCGGATGGATCTGATGGCGGATCAACCTCGCGGCGGCAGGCCCGCCAATCTCCTGGCAAAACAGCAAATGGCAATCCTCCAGCAGCCTGGCGCGCATCTCGCTGGCGTCAGACGTCGCCGAAGGGGAGGCATAGCGGCGCAGATCCGCCAGCCAGCCGCCCTGGTCATCGAAGGCATAGATAAAAAACAGCCGGTTCTGGCCAAAATGACCATTGATGACCAGGCCATCCTGTGAACAGAAGGCGATCCGCAGCTGCGGCGTCCGCTGGGGTGACCGGGCGATGCGCAAATGGCCGGGCAGCACCCCCTGCAGGCAGGCGATGACCCGCGCCCAGCGGGCCGGGGACATCACCGCCGTCGCCGAAGGAAAGCTGGCGGCCAGCTGAGGCTGCGTCAGGGTGGTTAACCGTGCCGGGGTCAAGGTTTCGCCGCACTCCTGCGCCAGCCAGTCGACGACTTGCACCGGCTGCAGCTCCGGCAGCGTCTGGAACAGCGCCAGCAGACGCCAGAAAAGGGTATCGTTATCGGACATTTCCAGCTCCTTATAGCAGCGTGCTGCGGGTGGCGCGCAGGCTTATCGGAAAGACCGGCCGCCCCGGCTGCGGATTGACGTAGTAGCGACGTCCCCCTTCAAGGGCAATCGCGCCGCCCCAGCGGTCCGTCTCGTCATGTTCGACCTGAAGCACCCGGGCCTCCAGATCCTGTTTGGCGATATAGGCATACAGCGCCTCGCCGCGCTCACGGAAAATCACGATGGGCATACTCCCTCCTGGCCCCGCCTGCGGCGGGGCGCCTGATGGTTAACGAACGAGGTCGAAGCTGTAATCGGTTTTGCCCAGCTGGCTGGTGTCGTGGTCCAGTTTTTCCAGCACGGCGTTCACCAGCGTCGTGACGATGTTCATCGCGCCTTCATAGCCCCAGGTGGTCTGGCGGTGCAGATGATGGCGGTCGAACAGCGGAAAGCCGAGACGGATCAGCGGCACTTCGAAGGCTTTGCCCTTCGCCAGGGTATCGCGCTGGATAAACTTGCCGTAGGAGTTACCGATCATAAAGTCCGGCTGACGGGTGAACATCAGCGACCGGAAGTGCCACAGGTCGCAGTTGATGAATACTTCGCTGTCCTGGCCGTAGGGCGAGGCGTCGAGCATTTTCTTCATCGCCTTTTGCCAGCGTTTATTGGCGTTATGGCTGAGGATCACCGTCGGCTCGCAGCCCAGCTCCAGCAGGAAGCGCGTCAGGCCCATCACGAAATCCGGATCGCCGTAGAGGCCGAATTTTTTGCCGTGCAGCCAGGTGTGGGAGTCCAGCATCATGTCCACCAGCCGGCCGCGCTCAAGGGTCAGGGCGTCAGCGATCGGTTTGCCGGTCAGTTGACTGACGGTCATCAGCAGCGCGTCGGTAGCGGCCAGACCCAACGGAACGGCCACCTCCGTGGCGGGCTGATTCCACATCTCCTGAACCACCTTTTTGCTTTTCACCAGCTGCCATGGCTGCAGCAGCAGGGTGTCAATGGCGTCCGGCGCGGTTTTGATCTCCTGCTGGCTGGTGCCGCCGGCGTACATCCGGTAATGGCCGTCGGCGGGGGTGTCGAGCACCTCTGAAGGGTCGGAGAGCAGGCTGCAGGGGACATCCATCTGCGCCATCATCCGCTTCAGCACGCGGAAGTTGCCGAGATAGGTCTCAAATCCGGTCACCAGATTGAGCTTTTGCAGTTTGCCCGGCTGCCCGGCGTAGTCAGCGGTAAAGGTCTTCGCGAACCCTTCGAACATATTGTCCCAGCCGGTGACATGGCTGCCGATAAAGCTGGGGGTATGGGCGTAAGGAATGGCGATACTGTCGTCAACAAATCCCTCTTTTTTGGCGTTGGCGATAAACGCCTGCAGATCGTCGCCGATCACCTCGGCCATGCAGGTGGTGGAGACGGCGATAATCTCGGGTTTATACAGCGCGCTGGCATTCTGCAGGCCCAGATTCATGTTGTTGTTGCCGCCGAATACCGCCGCGTCCTCGGTCATCGAGTCGGAGACGCAAGCCACCGGCTCCTTAAAATGGCGGTTAAAGTAGGTGCGGAAATAGGCGACGCAGCCCTGAGAGCCGTGGACGTAGGGCAGGGTGCCGGCGAACCCCAGCGCGCAGAGCACCGCCCCGAGCGGCTGGCAGGCTTTGGCCGGGTCGACGGTCAAAGCCTCGCGCTGGAAGTTGAGCGCTTCATACTCGGCGGTGGTGGTCCAGGCAAATACCTCCTGGACGCGCTGCGCGTCGTGCGCCTCTTCAAGGCTCTTTTTGTTCTGGAACAGGGTCTGGTATTCATCCTGTTCAAACAGCGGATAACAGCTGTGAATTTTATCGATCGTTTGGCTCATGGTGTTCTCCTCCCGCGCCACAAATCGGTGGACTGACGGGACAGTGAAGGGGCAATCACGCAGACTTCAGCCACGGGGCAGTCAGTTCGTTCCACGCCGGATTGTTCAGGGTCATATCCATATCGCGAGCAAAGATGGCGAAGCCGTCATAGCCGTGATAGGGGCCGGAATAGTCCCAGGAGTGCATCTGGCGGAACGGCACCCCCATTTTCTGGAAGATATATTTCTCTTTGATCCCGGAGCCGATGAGGTCGGGTTTCAGCGCTTTGACGAAGGCCTCCAGCTCATAGCTGCTGGCATCGTCAAACAGCAGAGTGCCCTCTTTCAGGTCCGGCAGGGTGCGGTCGTAATCATCGTTATGGGCAAACTCGTAGCCGGCGGCGATGATCTCCATCCCGAGATCCTCATAGGCGCCGATGACGTGGCGCGGCCGCAGCCCCCCCATGTACAGCAGCACTTTGCGCCCCTCCAACCGCGGGCGATATTTGGCGATGATGGCCGCCATCTGCCCCTCATATTTGGCGATCACCGCTTCCGCATTGGCGCGAATGGCGTCATCAAATTGATCGGCGATCTTGCGCAGCGATTCGGCGATTTTGGTCGGGCCGAAGAAGTTATATTCCATCCACGGGATCTGATGTTTCTCCTCCATATGGCGGGCGATATAGTTCATCGAACGGTAGCAGTGGACGAGGTTTAGCTTAACGAACGGGGTGTTCTCCATCTCCACCAGGGTGCCGTCGCCGGACCACTGCGCCACTACGCGCAGCCCCATCTCTTCCAGCAGAATGCGCGAGGCCCAGGCGTCGCCGCCGATGTTGTAATCGCCAATGATGGCGACATCATACGGGGTGCTGGCAAACGGCTGCCCTTCGCGGTTGTTCAGCACCCAGTCGCGCACCACGTCGTTGGCGATATGGTGGCCCAGCGACTGCGAGACGCCGCGAAAGCCTTCGCAGCGCACCGGGATCACCGGTTTATCCAGCGCCTTGCTGCTGGCGTTGGCCACGGCGCTGATGTCATCGCCGATCAGGCCCACCGGGCACTCCGACTGAATAGTGATCCCTTTGGTCAGCGGGAACAGTAGCTCCATCTCTTCAATCAGTTTGCTCAGCTTTTTATCGCCGCCGAAGACAATATCGCGCTCCTGAAAATCAGAGGTGAAGTTCAGGGTGCCGAAGCTGTCGACGCCGCTGACGCCGGTATAGTAATTGCGCCGTCCGGCGCGCGAATACTGGCCGCAGCCGATGGGGCCGTGCGAGATATGGGCCATGTCTTTAATCGGCCCAAACACCACCCCTTTCGAGCCGGCGTAGGCGCAGCCGCGCACGGTCATCACCCCGGGCTGCGATTTACGGTTCGAGATAATGCACTTGCCGACGCTCTCCATCTGCGGATCGCTGATCATCATGTGCTTTCTGCGCTCTTTGCGCGCGGTTTCGGGAAACACCTCCAGGACTTCCTGGATGAGCGCAAGGTTACGTTCGCCTGTTGCGTTGGTCATGGTGAGGATCCTGTGCTCAGGCCGCGTTTTCTTCAGCGGCGGTTTTACCAATGATGCTGGTGTCTTCTTCTTCCATGATGCCGAACTCCATCAGCAGCGACTCCAGCTCGTCCATGGTGCAGGGGGTCGGCACCACTTTTTTGGTGTTATTGACGATCTTCTGCGCCAGCTGACGATATTCGTTGGCCTGCTGACAGGTCGGGTCGTACTCGATCACCGTCATCCGGCGGATCTCTGCGCGCTGCACAATATTGTCGCGGGGAACAAAGTGGATCATCTGGGTGCCGAGCTTCTCCGCCAGGGCGATGATCAGCTCGTCTTCGCGGTCGGTTTTGCGCGAGTTACAGATCAGGCCGCCGAGGCGTACCTTGCCGGATTTGGCGTACTTCACGATCCCCTTGGAGATATTGTTGGCGGCATACATCGCCATCATCTCCCCGGAGCAGACGATGTAGATCTCCTGGGCTTTGTTTTCGCGGATCGGCATGGCGAAGCCGCCGCAGACCACGTCGCCGAGGACGTCATAGAAGACGAAATCCAGATCTTCTTCATAGGCGCCTTCTTCTTCGAGGAAGTTGATGGCGGTGATCACCCCGCGTCCGGCGCAGCCAACGCCTGGCTCCGGGCCGCCGGATTCGGCGCAACGTACATCGCCATAGCCGATTTGCAGTACGTCTTCGAGCTCCAGATCCTCGACCGAGCCCACTTCCGCCGCCATCTCCATAATGGTGTTCTGGGCTTTCGCGTGGAGGATCAGACGGGTGGAGTCCGCCTTCGGATCGCAGCCGACGATCATCACTTTCTTACCCATCTCGGCGAGGGCCGCGACGAGATTCTGGGTGGTGGTGGATTTACCGATACCGCCTTTACCGTAGATAGCGCATTGACGCATGGTCATGGTGACTTCTCCTGTTGTTGAGTGTTTGCCAGCAGAGAAGTGCAGGGAACATACCAGCTGTGATTTTTTATGCAGTTATTTGATAAATAAGTATTTTCCGTAAACCGGCCGCGCCGGGGGCCTGCGCAAACGGCACAATAACGCCACCAAATGTGCGAAACAGAACAATTTCCCGCCACCGGCCCGGCGCGGCGCTTTGTCGCCTGTTCAACAGCTTGTCGCGCCCTGTGTCTTATTCCCCGCAATTCCGCCGGACGGACCTGCGCCTCTCTTCCCTTAACCTGTTGAATTAATAAGCGACAGGCGGCAATCCGCGAGCTGGCACAGGCTGTGCTTGAAGAGGAAACAGGGTTTGCCGCGGGCTGTCGCGGTAAAGAGAACGCTCACCTTCGAGGATTGAACGATGTCCGAAAACATGAAAACAATGGATGGCAACGCGGCGGCGGCCTGGATCTCCTACGCCTTTACCGACGTGGCGGCCATCTATCCCATTACCCCCTCCACGCCGATGGCGGAGAATGTCGATGAATGGGCCGCTAAGGGGAAAAAGAACCTCTTTGGTCGGCCGGTGCGTCTGATGGAGATGCAGTCTGAAGCCGGCGCCGCCGGGGCGGTGCATGGCGCGCTGCAGGCGGGGGCGCTCACCACCACCTACACCGCGTCGCAGGGGCTGCTGCTGATGATCCCCAATTTGTACAAAATTGCCGGGGAGCTGCTGCCGGGCGTCTTTCACGTTAGCGCCCGGGCGCTGGCGACCAATTCGCTGAATATTTTTGGCGACCATCAGGATGTGATGGCGGTGCGCCAGACCGGCTGCGCCATGCTGGTGGAGAATAATGTTCAGCAGGTGATGGACCTGTCGGCGGTGGCGCATCTGGCGGCGATCGCCGGGCGGATACCCTTTATCAACTTCTTCGACGGCTTTCGCACTTCGCACGAAATACAGAAGATCGAGGTGCTGGAGTATGAGCAACTGGCGGCGCTGCTGGACCGCCCGGCGCTGGAGCGCTTTCGTCGTCAGGCGCTGCATCCGGATCACCCGGTGATCCGCGGCACCGCGCAAAACCCGGATATCTACTTCCAGGAGCGGGAGGCCGGTAACCGCTTCTACCTCGCGCTGCCCGATCTGGTGGAAAGCTATATGGCGAAGATCACCGCGCTCACCGGGCGGGAATATCACCTGTTTAATTACCACGGCGCGCCGGACGCCGAGCGGGTGATTATTGCCATGGGCTCAGTGTGCGACACCGTCCAGGAGGTGGTGGATGCGCTGAATGCGGCGGGGGAGAAGGTGGGGCTGCTCAGCGTTCATCTCTATCGGCCGTTCTCGCTGGCGCACTTTTTCGCGCAACTGCCCGCCAGCGTGCAGCGCATTGCCGTCCTTGACCGCACCAAAGAGCCGGGGGCGCAGGCGGAACCGCTGTGCCTCGACGTCAAAAACGCTTTCTATCAACGCGACGATGCGCCGCTGATTGTCGGCGGCCGCTACGCCCTCGGCGGTAAGGATGTACTGCCCAACGATATCGCCGCGGTGTTTGACAATCTTCGGCAGCCGCTGCCGAAGGACGGGTTTACCCTGGGCATTGTCGATGACGTCACCTTTACCTCGCTGCCCGCCCGGCAGGTGCCGCTGGCGGTCTCCCACGCCGGGATCACCGCCTGCAAATTCTGGGGCATGGGCTCGGATGGCACCGTCGGGGCGAACAAAAGCGCCATTAAGATCATCGGCGATAACACGCCGCTCTATGCTCAGGCCTACTTTTCCTACGACTCGAAAAAGTCCGGGGGGATCACCGTCTCGCACCTGCGCTTTGGCGACCGGCCAATCACCTCGCCCTACCTGATCCACCGGGCCGATTTTATCGCCTGCTCTCAGCAATCCTATGTCGACCGCTACGACCTGCTGGAGGGGCTGAAGCCGGGAGGCACCTTTTTGCTCAACTGCAGCTGGTCCGAGGCGGAGCTGGAGCAGCACCTGCCGGTCAGCGTCCGGCACTATCTGGCGCAGGAAAAGATCGACTTTTATACCCTCAACGCTGTGGACATCGCCCGCGAGCTGGGCCTCGGCGGGCGCTTTAACATGCTGATGCAGGCGGCGTTCTTTAAGCTGACGGCGATTATCGATCCGCAAACTGCGGCGGACTATCTCAAGCAGGCGGTGGAGAAAAGCTATGGCAGCAAAGGGGCGAGCGTCATTGAGATGAACCAGCGGGCGATCGAGCTGGGGATGGTGGCGCTGCGTCGGGTGACGGTTCCCGCCCACTGGGCGACCCTCGAGGCGCCGGCGCCGCAGGCGACAACCCTGATGCCGGACTTCATCCGCAATATTCTGCAGCCCATGAACCGCCAGCGTGGCGACCTGCTGCCGGTGAGCGCCTTCGCCGGGATGGAAGACGGCACCTTTCCCTCCGGCACCGCCGCCTGGGAGAAGCGCGGCATTGCCCTGGAGGTGCCGGTCTGGCAGCCCGACGGCTGCACCCAGTGTAACCAGTGCGCCTTCGTCTGCCCGCATGCGGCGATCCGCCCGGCGTTGCTGAACGCGGAAGAGCAGGATACGGCGCCCGCCGGGCTGCTGAGCAAACCGGCCCAGGGGGCCAAAGACTACCACTATCATCTGGCTATCTCGCCGCTGGACTGCTCCGGCTGCGGCAACTGCGTGGAGAGCTGCCCGTCGCGCGGCAAGGCGCTGCAGATGGCCTCCCTCGACAGCCAGCGCGCGATGGCCCCGGTCTGGGACTACGCGCTGGGGCTGGCGCCAAAAGACAACCCGTTTCGCAAAACCACGGTCAAAGGCAGCCAGTTCGAAACGCCGCTGCTGGAGTTTTCCGGCGCCTGCGCGGGCTGTGGCGAAACGCCCTATGCCCGGCTGATCACCCAGCTGTTTGGCGACCGGATGCTGATCGCCAACGCCACCGGCTGCTCTTCGATCTGGGGCGCCAGCGCGCCTTCGATGCCCTATACCACCAACCACCGCGGCCACGGGCCGGCCTGGGCAAACTCGCTGTTTGAGGACAACGCCGAGTTCGGGCTGGGCATGATGCTCGGCGGCCAGGCGATCCGCCAACAGATCGCCGGGGAGATGACTCGCGCCCTGGCGCTGCCGGTCAGCGACGCGCTTCACGCCGCGATGCGGCAATGGCTGGCGCAGCAGGACGAGGGGGAGGGGACCCGCGAACGTGCAGACCGCCTCAGTGCGTTGCTGGCGGCGGAAAAAGAGGGGTTTCCGCTGCTGGAGCAGCTCTGGCAGAACCGTGACTATTTCGTCCGGCGTTCGCAGTGGATCTTCGGCGGCGACGGCTGGGCCTACGATATTGGCTTCGGCGGTCTCGATCATGTGCTGGCCAGCGGGGAAGACGTCAATATTCTGGTGTTCGATACCGAGGTCTACTCCAACACCGGCGGCCAGTCGTCCAAATCGACCCCGGTGGCGGCGATCGCCAAGTTTGCCGCCCAGGGGAAACGCACGCGGAAAAAAGATCTCGGCATGATGGCGATGAGCTACGGTAATGTTTACGTTGCGCAGATCGCCATGGGCGCTGATAAAGATCAGACCCTGCGGGCCATCGCCGAGGCTGAAGCCTGGCCGGGACCGTCGCTGGTGATCGCCTACGCCGCCTGTATCAACCACGGCCTGAAAGCCGGGATGCGCTGCAGTCAGCGCGAGGCGAAGCGGGCGGTGGAGGCGGGATACTGGCACCTGTGGCGCTACCATCCACAGCGCGAAGCCGAGGGCAAAACGCCGTTTATACTGGACTCCGAAGAGCCGGAAGAGAGCTTCCGCGACTTTCTGCTTGGCGAGGTGCGCTATGCCGCGCTGCACAAAACCACCCCGGATCTGGCGGACGCGCTGTTCCGGCAAACGGAGGAGGATGCCCGGGCCCGTTTCAGGCAGTACCAGCGGCTGGCGGGGGAGTAGCAGGCAGCAGGTTAGCGATTCACGACTGCTGCATCACGTTCAGCAGCGTATCCAGCAGGCCGGGAAAACGGGCGTCCAGATCTTCCCGGCGCAGCGAAATCATATTCTCCCGTCCCTGAGGCCGCTGCCAGATCACACCGCTGTCGCGCAGGACGCGCCAGTGGTGGGTCATGGTGGACTTGGCCACCTCTTCCTGACGCAGAGCGTTACAGCTCTGCTCGCTGCCGTCGGCCAGCGTGCGGATGATCTCCAGTCGCAGCGGGTTGCCGAGCGCGGAAAGGACATTTTCCAGGCGAATTTGTTCTCGTTCAGGGTGATTGGCGATCATAATAATCCTGTGTCGGCGGTGGCGCGGCGCATGGCGGTCGCAGTCCGTATCGGCGGCTGGCGGCTACTATACCCAAACTCCTGTTCTCATGCCACGCGCGCCGCCGCATCCTGACCAATCATAATAATAGTGAAAATAGTTCGAATATACTCGTACAATTGTACTATCATAAGCGGCAGTGAAATGAACTGCGGATCATTCCGACCGCAGACTGACAGTCAAAACGACTAAGGACGCATCATGCCCCGACCCATCCCCCTCGAACGTTATCGCAACATCGGTATCTCCGCGCATATCGATGCCGGTAAAACCACCACCACCGAGCGCATCCTGTTTTACACCGGGATGAGCCATAAGCTGGGTGAAGTACACGATGGCGCGGCAACCACCGACTGGATGGCCCAGGAGCAAGAGCGCGGGATCACCATTACCTCGGCGGCGGTGAGCTGCTTCTGGCCGGGTATGGACCGCAGCTTCGAGCCGCACCGGATCAATATCATCGACACCCCGGGGCACGTGGATTTCACCATTGAGGTGGAACGTTCCATGCGCGTGCTCGACGGCGCGGTGATGGTGTATGACTCCGTCGGCGGGGTGCAGCCCCAGTCGGAGACCGTCTGGCGCCAGGCGAATAAATACCATGTCCCGCGGCTGGCCTTCGTCAACAAGATGGACCGCCCCGGCGCGGACTTCTTCCGCGTGGTGCAGATGATGATCGACCGCCTGAAGGCCAACCCGGTGCCGATTGTCATCCCCATTGGCGCCGAAGAGCATTTCACCGGCGTCGTCGACCTGGTGAAAATGCGCGCCATCCTGTGGGATGACGCCACCCAGGGCATGACCTTCAGCTACGGGCCGGTCCCTGACGATCTGCTGGCGACAGCCCACGAGTGGCGGGAGAAAATGGTCTCGGCAGCGGCGGAGGCCAGCGACGCGCTGATGGATAAATACCTCGAAACCGGCGAGCTGGACGAGGCGGAGATCGTCGCCGGTCTGCGCCAGCGCACGGTGAAGGGTGAAATCCAGGCGGTGCTCTGCGGTAGCGCCTTTAAAAACAAAGGCGTGCAGCGCATGCTCGACGCGGTGGTGGAGCTGATGCCGTCGCCGCTGGATATTCCGGCGATACAGGGCGTGGATGAGAAAGGCCAGCCGGCGGAACGCCATCCGAGCGACGATGAGCCGCTGTCGGCGCTGGCGTTCAAACTGATGACCGACCCCTACGTCGGCCAGTTGACCTTTATCCGCGTCTACTCCGGGACGCTGAAGAAAGGCGATGCGGTGTGGAATCCGGTGAAGGGCAAGAAAGAGCGCATCGGGCGTATCGTCCTGATGCAGGCCAACGATCGCCACGAAGTGGACGAACTGCACGCCGGGGATATCGCGGCCTGCGTTGGGCTGAAGGATGTCACTACCGGCGATACGTTATGCGACCCGGATGCGGTGATTACCCTTGAGCGGATGGAGTTTCCGGAGCCGGTGATTTCGCTGGCGATTGAGCCGAAGACCAAAGCGGACCAGGAGAAAATGGGCATCGCGCTGCAGCGGCTGGCGGCGGAAGATCCGTCGTTCCGTCTGCATACCGATGAAGAGTCCGGCCAGACGATTATCTCCGGCATGGGCGAGCTGCATCTGGAGATCATTGTCGACCGGATGAAGCGCGAGTTTAACGTCGAGGCCAACATTGGTCGTCCGCAGGTCACCTACCGCGAAACCCTGCGCAAGAAAGTGACGGACGTGGAGGGCAAATTTGTGCGCCAGTCCGGCGGTAAAGGACAGTACGGGCACGTCGTGCTGACCCTTGAGCCGCTGGAGCCGGGCAGCGGTTTCGTCTTCGAGGACGCCACCAAAGGCGGGGTAGTGCCGCGCGAGTACATCCCTTCCGTGGAGAAAGGGCTGCGCGAAGCGATGGGCACCGGCGTGCTGGCGGGCTATCCGGTGGTTGACGTGAAAGCGACCCTGACCTTCGGATCGTACCACGACGTGGACTCCTCGGAGATGGCGTTCCGCATGGCGGCGATCTTCGGCTTCCGGGAAGGGGCGCGCAAAGCGGACCCGGTGATCCTTGAGCCGGTGATGCACGTGGAGGTGGAAACGCCGGAAGAGTACGCCGGGAATATTATGGGCGATCTCTCTTCCCGTCGCGGGATGGTGCAGGGGATGGAAGAGCGCTTCGGCAGCCAGATCATCCGCGCCGATGTGCCGCTGGCGGAGATGTTTGGTTATTCCACCACGCTGCGCTCGATGTCTCAGGGACGAGCAACCTATAGCATGGAGTTCCACCACTACGCGGAAGCGCCGCGCAACGTAGCGGATGAAATCATCGCCAGCCGCGCGAAAAGTTAAGCAACGTTCCCGGGTGCGACGCGAGGCGTCTTACCCGGGCTACGAGTCCAGCCATCGTTTGTAGCCCGGGTAAGGCGTTAGCCGCAACCCGGGAATTTTAGCCAATCAGACAATATCCTGTGCGTACTGCCACAGCGCCTTCAGCTGCGCCAGCTTCTCTTTATCATCCGCATACTGCTGATACAGTTTGTAGCCCGGGTAAGGCGTTAGCCGCAACCCGGGAATTTCAGCCAATCAGACAATATCCTGCGCGTACTGCCACAGCGCCTTCAGCTGCGCCAGCTTCTCTTTATCATCCGCATACTGCTGATACAGCATCTGCAGTTCATCGGCATAGGCCTGCAAAAACTCAGGCGTAAATACCTGACGACGGTGCTCTAACCAGCGCTGCTGCTCGGCTTCATCGAGCGTGCCGGGGAAGTTGCGCGCCCGGTAGTTAAACAGCAGGCGTTCGATACGCTTGTCGGCGAAGGTGATATCCAGCGCCGGCAGATTGCGCGGTTCCGTTTCCAGCACGATTTTCATCGCCGCGCGGTCGGCATCGCTAAAGAACCCATTGTAAAGCTGGGCGTCGACGTTTTCGGACGGCACGAACGGCTCGGCTTCGGCATACACCGCCACCACTTTCTCCCGCACCTGCGGATTCGCCCGCAGCAGCTGGGCATTCTCCAGACAGCGCTGAATGGAGATCCCCAGCCGGTCGGCATCCTGCGGGCGCAGGGTATTGGCCTGGGCCAGCACCGGACACTTGTTCAAATGCACCAGCTTAATCGGCGCCGCCGGCAGATCGCCAAGCTCGGCGCGCGGGGTGTAAAGCCGCTCGCGCAGGGCGTCCGCATCCAGCTCCAGCAGCGGCGCCATATCCCCCGCCAGATCGACCATAATCACCGCATTGCGGTTTTCCGGATGCCAGGCCAGGGGCGCCACCAGGCTGGTGTTGCCCCGCGCGGCGCCGAACATGCCGGAGACATGCACCAGCGGCTTCATCTGCGGCACGTCGATGAGCGTCGCCAGCTTGCGCTTATTGCGGTGGCTGTAGAGATAGTCAAACAGCCGCGGCTGCCGGGTTTTCACCAGCTTCGCCATGGCCATGGTGGCGTACACGTCGGCCATCGCGTCATGGGCGTTCTGGTGTTCAATACCGTTGGCGGCGGTCAGATGTTCAAGGCGGAAGCTCGGCAGACCCTCGTCATTTTCCGGCCAGGCGATCCCTTCCGGACGCAGGGCATAGCAGGCGCGCATCACGTCGAGCAGATCCCAGCGCGAGTTATCGTGCTGCCAGCTCCAGGCATAAGGGTCATAGAAGTTGCGATAGAAGATATTCCGCGTCACTTCGTCATCAAAGCGCACGTTGTTATAGCCGACGATGCAGGTTTGCGGCACCGTGAACAGATCGTGGATGCGGCGGGCAAACGCGGCCTCGTTATCCCCTTTGGCCAGCGCTTCCTGCGGGGTGATCCCGGTGATCATTACCGCCTGCGGCTGCGGCAGGTAATCGTCAGCGGGCTTGCAGTAAAACACCTCGGGCTCGCCCAGCACGTTCAGCTCCGCGTCGGTACGGATGGCGGCGAACTGCGCCGGCCGGTCAAGGGAAGGGCTGGTGCCGAAGGTTTCATAATCGTGGAATAAAAATCCGGGCTGGTTGACGCTGTCTTGCATAGTCTGTTCATTATCCGTGGTGGCGTGCGACCGGTATGGTAAACGATTTGCCCGGTCATCAGAAGGGTAACGGCAAGCAACATCCTCCGCCGTGTCATATTTTCTTGCAATTAAACCCTGATATGAAACGCGAAGTTCCGTAAAAAGGACGGCGGATCTGTAAATCTAGAGGATATGCCGTTGAAAGGCCGTTTGTTTATTGCTGTATCTTTGCTCGCTTCGAGCGTTTCCTGCGCATTTGCCGTCGACTTACCTGCTACGGTCGCGCCGCCTTCCATTCAGGCTGGCTCCTGGGTGCTGATGGATTACACCACCGGTCAGGTACTGACCGCGGGTAACGAACATCAGCAGCGCAATCCTGCCAGCCTGACCAAATTAATGACCGGCTACGTGGTCGATCGCGCCATCGACAGCCATCGTATCACCTTTGACGATATCGTCACCGTGGGGAAAGACGCCTGGGCGAAGGGCAACCCGGTGTTCGACGGGTCATCCCTGATGTTCTTAAAGCCAGGGGATCGCGTCAGCGTCCGCGACCTCAGCCGCGGGCTGATTGTCGACTCCGGCAACGACGCCTGCGTCGCGCTGGCCGACTATGTCGCCGGCGGTCAGCCGCAGTTTGTCGCCCTGATGAATCAGTATGTCGAAAAACTGCATCTGCAGGATACCCATTTCGAAACCGTCCACGGCCTCGATGCCCCGGGCCAGCACAGTTCGGCCTATGACCTGGCGGTGCTGTCGCGGGCGATAATCCATGGCGAGCCTGACGTCTACCACATGTACAGCCAGAAAAGCCTGACGTGGAACGGCATTACCCAGCAAAACCGTAACGGTCTGCTGTGGGATAAAACCCTGAACGTCGATGGCCTGAAAACCGGACACACGTCGGGCGCCGGGTTCAACCTGATCGCCTCGGCGGTAGATGGCCAGCGTCGGCTGATCGCCGTGGTGATGGGGGCCGACAGCCCGAAAGGCCGCGAGCAGCAGGCCGCGAAACTGCTGCACTGGGGGCAGCAAAACTTCGACACCGTGCAGGTGCTGCAGAAGGGGCAGAAGGTCGGCAGCGAGCGCATCTGGTACGGCGATAAAGAGCAGATTAAGCTCGGCACCGATCAGGATTTCTGGTTAGCGCTGCCGAAGGCGGAAGTGTCGCGCATTAAAGCGAAATATGTGCTGGATAAGAAGGACCTTGAGGCGCCGATCGCCGCCAACCAGCGGGTCGGCGAGATTTCGCTGTATGACGGCGACAAGGTCGTGGGCCACTATCCGTTGGTCACCCTCGAAAGCATTAATAAAGGCGGGGTGTTCTCGCGAATGAGCGATTACCTGCACCACGAGCTGTAACCACGCCAACCGCCTCTTTGCAGGCGGTTTTTTTTCGCCTGCCGCCCGGCAGACGCGGTGACAACATCGCCGTTTTTTTCATCAGCCGCAATGGCGACTCTGTGAATTCGCGCACATACTGAGGGGGGATCTCCTGCTAGATTGGCTGTACATTTATACAGTAATTTGTTCGCGAAGGAGGCAAGATGAACTACAGCGTCACCCCCCTCGGCAAGAAAACCATTGCCGGTTTCCATCTGGTCGGGCCCTGGGATCAAACCGTCAGGCAGGGGTTTGAGCAACTGATGATGTGGGTTGAGGGCCGGCAGGTGCCCGCCCGCGAGTGGCTTGCCGTCTACTACGATAACCCGGAGGACGTGCCGGCGGAAAAACTGCGCTGTGCCACCGTGGTCGCCGTTGACGAGGATTACGTCATTCCCGCCAACAGCGAAGGGGTGATCATAACGGCGATTGCCGGCGGGGATTACGCCTGCGCCCGCGCGCGGGTGTTAGATCACGACTTCGCCACCCCGTGGAGGCAGTTTTTCGACAGCCTGCTGCAGAGCACGGCGTATCGCATCGCCCCCCAGCCCTGCTTTGAGGTCTATCTTAACGACGGCAACCACGACGGCTACTGGGATATCGACATGTATGTTCCTGTCGCCCGCGTCGCGTCGTAGCGATTTACCCCTGTTCCGGACAAGGATTTTTACATTCCCGGCACGCTCCGGGCGAAAAAGCAGTTACAATTGGCCTTTTCGTTTTGCCGGAGAGGGTTGTGCGCGCTGATAAATCACTCAAGCCATTTGAGATCCGCTTGTATCGCCATTATCGGGTGGTGCATGGTGTGCGGATTGCGCTGGCCTTTGTGCTCACCTTTTTGCTGGTGCGGCTGCTGAACGTGCCTGAGGGGACCTGGCCTCTCATCACCCTGGTGGTGGTAATGGGGCCGATCTCCTTCTGGGGCAACGTCGTGCCGCGGGCGTTTCAGCGCATCGGCGGCACGATCCTCGGCTCGGCGCTGGGGCTGGTGGCGCTCAAGCTTGAGCTTATCTCCCTGCCGCTGATGGTCCTCTGGTGCGCGGCGGCGATGTTCCTCTGCGGCTGGCTGGCGCTGGGCAAGAAACCCTATCAGGCGCTGCTGATCGGCATCACGCTGTCGGTGGTAGTCGGGGCGCCGCCGGGCGATATGCATACCGCCCTGTGGCGAAGCGGCGACGTGATCTTCGGCTCGCTGCTGGCGATGCTGTTTACCGGTATCTGGCCGCAGCGGGCGTTTATCCACTGGCGCATCCAGATGGCCAGCTATGTCACTAACTTCAACCGCCTCTACCAGGCCGGCTTCTCGCCAAATCTGGTGGATCGGCCGCGGCTGGAAAAGCATCTCCAACAGGCGCTCAACGACGTCGTCAAAATGCGCGGGCTAATCACCCCCGCCAGCAAAGAGACACACATCCAGAAGGCGATCTTCGAGGCTATCCAGACCGTCAGCCGCAACCTCGTGTGCATGCTGGAGCTGCAGATCAACGCCTGGTGGGCAACCCGTCCGGGCCACTTCGTCATGCTCAATGCGCACACCCTGCGGGAGACGCAGCAGATGACCCAGCAGACGCTGTTGGCCATCGCCCACGCCTTGTATGAAGGGAACCCTCAGCCTGTGCGCGCCAACAATGAAAAGCTGAATGAGATCGTCCTCGAACTGCGCCAGCTGATGAAAGAGCAGGGTGACGATAGCCTGGCGGAAACCCCGATCCATGGCTATGTTTGGCTCTCTATTGAACTGGCGCGCCAGCTGGAGCTGCTGTCGCATCTGATCTGCCGCGCGTTGCGCAAATAAGCACCAGATGCACCGGGTAACTGCATGGGTTGTTTCGATTCAGCAGCGTTTAGGGTTATGATAAACGCAAAGGAAAAAACATTGTCATCAGCGACTGCTAGCAGTTATGTTAGCCCTATAACGCAGTCGCTTTACGAATCCGAATCTCAATTATTAGGGGTGTAAAAATGGAAACAACTAAGCCTTCTTTCCAGGACGTACTGGAGTTTGTTCGTCTGTACCGTCGTAAGAACAAACTGCAGCGTGAAATTCAGGACGTTGAGAAAAAGATCCGTGATAACCAGAAGCGCGTTCTGCTGCTGGACAACCTCAGCGACTACATCAAACCGGGCATGAGCGTGGAAGCTATCCAGGGCATCATCGCCAGCATGAAGAGCGATTACGAAGACCGCGTTGATGACTACATCATCAAGAATGCCGAGCTGTCCAAAGAGCGCCGCGACATCTCTAAAAAACTGAAAGTGATGGGTGAAGCCAAAGTCGAAGGCTAATCCCAGCTGTCCGGCGGCGGTCAGCGTCGCCGGGCTGTTCTGCACCACCCCCTCCCGTCTCTTTTTCTGCGAAAACTTTGTCCCGGCAACTGCCTCTCTGCATCGACTCTTTGCTATACTGCCCCGCGAAAACATATTGATATCGGAAAGGTTTCTCTCATCCTGGCCGGGCATCTGACGCAGCGGCGTCAGGGCGATATCTCAACACCTCTCACCTCTCCGACGATCGATTCGCCAGAAGACAAACTCAGGTGCTGACCGGGCGCGACAGAACTCTTCCGCTGCTTTCGCCGACAGGAGTCAACCCCACGTGATTAAGTCATTCTTTGCCGCACTCTCGTTTATCAGCCGTCTGCCGGTCCCGGCGCGGTTATCTCAGGGCCTGGAGATCGAACAGTACCAGCGCAGTATCGTCACCTTCCCGCTGGTCGGTTTATTGCTCGGCGCCATCGCCGGCGCGGTGGTGTACCTCCTGCAGCCGTGGTGCGGCGTCCCGCTGGCGGCGCTGTTCGGCGCGCTGGCGCTGGCGCTGCTCACCGGCGGATTTCACCTTGACGGGCTGGCCGATACCTGCGACGGCATCTTCTCCGCCCGCACCCGCGATCGAATGCTGGAGATCATGCGCGACAGCCGTCTGGGTACCCACGGCGGGCTGGCGCTGATTTTTGTGCTGGTGGCGAAGGTGCTGGTGGTCGGCGAACTGCTGCTGCGCGATGTCAACCCCATCGCGGCGCTGGCGGCGGCCTGCGCCGTCGGTCGCGGAATGGCGGTGCTGCTGATGTATCGCCATCGCTATGCGCGGGAAAAAGGGCTGGGCAATCTGTTTATTGGCAAAATTAGCCTGCAGCAGACGCTGGTGACGATGGTGCTGGCGATCGCGCTGGCCACCGCCCTGCTGGGGCTGCAGGGGCTGCGCGCCGCGCTGATCGCCCTGGTGCTGATCTGGGGTCTGGGGTGGGCGCTGAAGCGAACCCTCGGCGGGCAGACCGGGGATACCCTCGGAGCGGCGATCGAGCTGGGTGAATTACTCTTTTTACTGGCGCTACTGTAAGGCCTGGCATCAACGGTGAGGAACAGAATGGAAACACTTTCGGCGTTACTGGCTGCCATTCCGCAGCCCGATGTGACGGGCATGGCGCGCGCGCAGCAGCATATTGATGGCCTGTTAAAGCCGCCCGGCAGCCTTGGCCGTCTGGAGAGCCTGGCGGTACAGCTGGCCGGTCTGCCGGGGCTGCAGGGGCAGCTGGCGCTGACTGAAAAAGCCATCGTGGTCATGTGCGCCGACCACGGCGTCTGGCATGAAGGCGTGACCCCTTCCCCGCAGGCGGTGACGGCCATTCATGCCGGCAATATGGTGCGGGGCAACACCGGCGTCTGCGTGCTGGCGGCGCAGGCTGGCGTGAGAGTGGAGGTGGTGGATGTCGGCATCGACGCCGAGCCGCTGCCGGGCCTGATCAACCTCAAGGTGGCCCGCGGTAGCGGGAATATCGCCCGGACGGCGGCGATGAGCCGTCAGCAGGCGGAGACGGTGCTGCTGGCCAGCATGCGTTTCACCCGCCAGCTCGCCGCCGACGGGGTGAACGTCTTTGGCGTGGGGGAGCTGGGGATGGCCAATACCACCCCGGCCGCTGCGACGATCAGCGTCCTGACCGGCAGCGACCCCGACGCGGTGGTGGGCTGCGGGGCCAATCTGCCGCTGGCGCAGCGGGGCCATAAGGTGGCGGTGGTGCGCCAGGCGATCGCTCATAACCAGCCGAACCCGGCGGACGGGCTGGACGTGCTGGCGAAGGTGGGCGGTTTTGATCTGGTGGGTATGACCGGGGTGATCCTCGGGGCGGCCTCCTGCGGCCTGCCGGTGGTGCTGGATGGCTTCCTCTCCTACGCTTCGGCTCTGGCGGCCTGCCGCATGGCCCCGGCGGCGCACCCGTATCTTATCCCTTCGCACCTGTCGGCGGAGAAAGGGGCGCGGATCGCCCTCGATGCGCTGGGTCTGCGCCCGTATCTCGATATGGACATGCGCCTGGGGGAGGGCAGCGGCGCCGCGCTGGCCATGCACCTGCTGGATGCTGCCAGCGCGATGTACCACCAGATGGGGACCCTGGCGCAGAGCAACATTGTGCTGCCCGACAGCGCGCCAGCGTCCTGATGATAAAGCGCATCGTCTCGAGGAAGGGGGACGTTGCGCCGGGTTTACAGCGCCTGCTGCCAGACCGCCTGCGGCAGCAGGTAAACCTGCGCCGGGGCGCGCATACCGTCGCTGACAATATGGCCGATACCGCTGGCCATCACCGCCAGGGTGACGTCAAAGGCGTTAAGGCTGTCGCCGAAGCCGGCGGTCAGGTTGAGCATCGAGCCATTGGCCATCAGGTAGACGGTTTTGTCAGCCATGCGGTAGGCGTTGATATACGGCATCACCTCTTCCTGAGGGTACTGGCGCAGGTACTCGCCGTCGATCTCTTCCGCCACGTGGCCGACGTTAAGGATAAACACGCCCGCTTTCGCCCGGTCCAGCGCCTGGCGATTAACCACGTTTTTACCGCCTGTCGCGGTGGCTACCACGTCCGCCGAGGCGATAGCCTCCTGGAGATCGACCACGTGCCAGCCGTCATAGGCCGCCTGCAGCCGACGGGCAGGATCGATCTCCGCCACCATCACCTGGCCGCCAAAGGCTTTTGCCGCCGCCGCGACGCCCTGGCCAACCAGGCCGTAGCCGATCACCAGCACTTTTTTCTCATGCAGGGTGAGATGAGTGGTCTGGAAGAAGGTGTGCCAGGCGGTGAGTCCGACCATATGGCGGTTATGCAGCCCCTCTTTGACCGGCAGATCGTCCCAGTTAAAGATCGGATAGCCGGGCTGAATATCCCCCAGTCGATTGACGCCGGAGCCGGTGGCTTCCAGACCCGCCACGATGTTGCCGAACTCGCCGCGCTGGTGAAGGAGGGTGGTGATATCGGCCCCCATTTCGCACAGGTGAGTGGGCTGCCAGGCGATCGCTTTTTCCCATGACTGTTGCCAGTCGGCATCGCTCATATTGCGCCAGGCGCAGGCCTCGGCGCCGCGCTCCACCAGCCAGGCCACCACGTCGTCCTGCACGGTGGTGGGGTTACAGGTGGTTAAAAAGACCTGAGCGCCCTTGTCGAGGATCCCCTGCACCAGCGGGATCATTTTCATGTCGAGGTGCATACAGCAGGCAAGGCGGACGCCGCTGAGGTCGGGCAGGGCGGCGACCTGACGCAGGGTACGCGGCATATTCTGGCTGGCCCATGCCACTTCTTTCGCTAAAGAGATTTTATTATTCACTGGGTTATGACCTTCAGTTCGCAAAAGGGGTATCCCCCTGACAGAAAAGGGATTCTATCAGCCCGGGCGAGAATTCACAGCCCTGCGCCGCCCGGAAATCGCCGCCCGCGCGATCCCCTGCTAAATACAGGGTTGTTAATGTAAGGTTAAAAAAAGAAAATAAAATATAAGTAATTCCTATGATCTGAGCGATAAAGCGATGTTGAGTGTTATTCCCGCAGGCCTGTTTTCGCGGCTGCGGATTTTCCTTGGGCGGCTGAAGCCGCACGCGCTGCCGGTGGCTCGTCGGCATATTGTGCTGGGCTCTATCGGCGCCGGTACCGGGCTGGCGGTGACCAGCATGTTCAGCCACTGGCTGCTCGGCGAAGTCAACCTGTGGTTTATTGCCCCCATGGGCGCATCGGCGGTACTCCTGTTTGGCGTGCCGAGCAGTCCGCTGGCGCAGCCGTGGTCGATTGTCGGCGGCAATGTGCTGTCGGCGCTGATCGGCGTCACGGTGGGTATGCTGGTGCCCGACCCGGCGCTGGCCTGCGGGCTGGCGGCGGCGCTGGCCATCGCCGGGATGTATTTTCTGCGCTGCCTGCATCCTCCCGGCGGCGCGGTGGCCCTGACGGCGATCCTCGGCGGCGCCGGGGTGCACAGCGAAGGCTATCACTTTGTGCTGACGCCGGTGCTGCTCAACTCGCTGATGTTGGCGCTGCTGGCCATCGTGTTTAACAATCTGGTTGGCCGCCGCTACCCCCATCCGCTGGCGGCGGAGGAGGTCAAATCCCGTGCGGTGCCGCTGGGCATTTCGGTTACCCGGGAAGATATTCACGCCGCGCTGCTGGAAGGCCAGTTCCTCGACATTGACGAAGACGATGTCCAGGAACTGCTGGAAAATATCGAACAGCAGGCGCGCCAGCGCATCGCGGCGGCTGGCCGCCGCTGACAGCGCCCTCCCGGCCGCGGGTTAGAGATCGCCGGTAAGATACTGCGCGACCCCGCGGCCAAAACTCCAGTCGCCTTTCTGGTTGCTGATAATCGACACCATCACATCATCGCCGCTCAGGCCGCAATGCTCCGCCAGCTCCTCCTGCAGAATGGCGAAGAAACGCTGCTTCTGCGCGTCGCTGCGCGGGCTGGTATAGACCCGCACCACCACCTGATCCCGCGTGCGGGTCAGTCCGAGGCCGGTGTCTTCAATCACCATATGGTGGGCTTTGTTTTCGTGAACAATCTGGTAGCGGTCGCGTTCCGGTACCTCGAAGGCGCGCAGCACGGCGCGATGAGCGGCATCCAGCAGGGTTCTGATCTCCTGTTCCGTACGGCCTTCAATCAGGTCAAATGTCAGTAATGGCATGCAGGTGGTCCTTATCGTTAGGGAATAATCGCTGTCTGATATGGATGCTAGCCGATGCCGTCGCGGGCAAAAACCGCTATAGTTGAATACATTGTTTTTACTGGTGAACAATCAATATGAGCGAGAGTCGTCCGGAGAGTTACTGGGCCCATCTTTACTGGCTGACGGTGCTGGAAGAGCAGAAAAGCTATACCCGGGCCGCGGAAAAGCTGGGGATCAGCAAGTCGGCCATCAGCCAGAAAATCAGCGAGCTGGAGCGGGTGACCGGTAAAACGCTGGTCCATCGCACCACCCGCAGCGTCAGCCTCAGCGACGACGGGCTGCGGCTGGTGGCGGAGCTCAGTGAGCCGTTTGGCCAGCTGCGGGATATTTTCACCGGCGCCTGCGATGAGGGCGGACCGCTGCGGGGGACGTTGCGCCTGACCGCGCCGGTGGCCTTTTCCCGTCAGCAGCTGGTGCCGGCGATCGCGCCCTTTTTACATCAACATCCCCAGCTGCATCTGCAGCTGGAGGTGACCGACCGGCTGGTCTCTCTCGGCAGCGAAGGGTTCGACCTCGCCATCCGCCACTGTCGGCGCGAGGCGCTCCCGGACACCCACGTCGCCTGGCCGCTATGCCACACGGCCACGCTGATCGTCGCATCCGCCGACTATATTCGCCGCCATGGCCGCCCGGAGACGCCCGACGATCTGCGTCAACACCAGTGCCTGACCTATCCCCGTGGGCCCCAGCGCCCGCACTGGACGTTCGCCTCCCGCCAGACGCCCGATGAGCGGGTGACCATCAACGTGCAGGGGCCGTTCGCCACCAACAACAGCGAGTCGCTGCGCGATGCGGTGCTGGCGGGGTTGGGGGTGGCGCTGCTGCCGGATTTTAGCGCCCGGGAGGCTATCGGCCGCGGGCTGGTGCAGGAGCTGCTGCCGGCGTGGCAGCCGGTGGAGGTGTTCGCCGATCGGCTGTACGTCATCCGGCCCTATACTCCGCGGGTGTCGCGCGCGGTGGAGACCTTTAGCCGCTACCTGAAAGCGACCTTCAGCGAGCCGCGTCCAGCTCCCGGGCCAGCGCCTCGCTGAAGCGGGGGAGTAGATGGCGCTCGCCGGGAAGCAACTGCGCCAGGGTGACGGTTTTGTCGGCGCGGTAGACCCGCCCGCTGCCGAGCTGCGCTTCGAAGGCGTTCGCCGCCTGATGCGCCGCGCTAAGGTCGGCGTCAATAAGGATCACCGCATGGGCCAGCACCACATGGCCGCCGCTCGCCGTCTGCGGCCGCCAGTACTGGGCGGTACCGACAATCTTGCGCGCCTCCTCTCCCTCTCCGCAGGCGAGGTTATACCGGCCATCGCAAAAGGAACCGCTCACCGCCCTGGCGTGGCTGGCAACGCCGAAGCGCGCGAGGGTGCGCTGCAGCACAACGCACAGCGAGTGATAGATGGGTTCGGCGGCCTCGCCGAGCGGCTGCTGCACCGGCCAGGCGAGGCTGAGGTTGATAATCCCCGGCCCCTGGGGCACCAGACCGCCCCCGGAGCGGCGGAGCCATACCGGCCAGCCCCGCGCGGCAAAACGCGCACTGACCGCCGGCAGGTCCGCAAACTGACGATAGCTCCCCGGCACCACGAATCCCTGCGGCGCCTGCCAGAGCTGGGCGACGGCCTCGCCGGCGCCGGCTTTGGCAAACAGCGGTTGTTCCGCCTGGGTGGGGTCCTCGCAAAACTGCAGCGCCAGCGAGGCGGGGGTAAAGCGGCGTGGCCAGCAGTCGGCCAGGGGCAACAGAGACATGCGTTCTCCTTACCGGAGGGCGCGGGTCGCGCCCTCCGAAGGCTGGTCAGTCGACGGTATGCTTTTTCATCAACAGCGCGGTGAGCGCTGACAGCAGGCATCCCGCGGTCAGATAGAGGGCCACGCTGTGCCAGGAGCCCCCGGAGAAGGTGACCAGCGCCGCGGCGATAAAGGGCGTAAAGCCGCCGCCGACCACGCTCGCCACCTGGTAGCCGACGCCGGCGCCGCTGTAGCGATAGCTGGCGCCGAACAGCTCGGTAAACATCGGCTGCTGGACGCAGACCACCATATCATGGGCGATATTGGCCAGCATCAGGGCGAAGAACAGGATCCAGAAAACGGACTGACTCTCCAGCGCCATAAAGAACGGAAAACCGCTCAGCGTGCCGATCAGCGCCCCGGTAATATAGATCCGCCGGCGGCCAAAGCGGTCTGCCAGCCAGGCGAAGCAGGGGATAGTCAGACAGCTGAGGCCGCCCACCAGCAGGCCGATGTTGAGGAACAGCTCGCGCGGCAGGCCGAGGTTTTGCGTCGAGTAGTTGAGGGCGAAGGCGGTGACGATGTACATGGTCAGCAGTTCGCACAACCGCAGGGCAATAATCAGTAAAAACGCCCCGGGATGGCGAAGCAGGGCTTCCACCACCGGCAGTCGCTTTTTCACCTGCGGCGCGTTGGCCTGGCTCTGCTGGGCTTCAAACTCCTGCGATTCGGCCATACCGTTACGGATCCACAGCGCAATCAGGACCAGCGCCACGCTGAACAGGAAGGGTAAGCGCCAGCCCCAGCTGAGGAACTGCTCGTCGGTGGTCAGGCTGCTGATCAGCGATACCAGCCCGGTGGAGAGCAGCAGGCCGACGCCGTAGCCCACCTGCACCCCGCTGCTGTAAAAGGCTTTTTTTCCCTTCGGCGCGTTCTCCACCGAGAGCAGCGCCGCGCCGCCCCATTCGCCGCCGACGGCAAAGCCCTGAACCGCCCGCAGAAACACCAGCAGCACCGGCGCCCACCAGCCGATCTGGCTGAATGAGGGGAGCAGGCCGATGCAGGCGGTGGCGATACCCATCATCCAGACGGTCATCATCAGCATCCGCTTGCGCCCGAGACGGTCGCCGAAGTGGCCAAAGATAATCCCGCCCAGCGGGCGAAAAAGAAACCCGACGCCGAAGGTGGCAAACGCGGCAAGGGTGCCCATCGCCGGGCTGATTTGCGGGAAAAATTCGCGGTTGAACACCAGCGCGGCGGTAATGCCATAGAGAAGAAAATCGTACCAGTCGACCACGGCGCCGGCAAAGCTGCCCCATGCCGCCCGCCGGGCCCGATGCAGCGAATCCGGCGCCTCGCCGGGCTGCACGCTTATTGTTGAATCCATACCCTGTCCTGTCAGTCACGTAATTCGTTGTTATTGGAATGAGACGCTTTTAGCGTAGCGTCTGCACTGAGACTACCGCGCAGCGGCCGTGGAGGAAAGTAGTTTGCCTGCTAAGCGGCGAGCTGGTGCAAAAATAAGCGACCGGAAAGGCGGGCGAAATCACACCCTTTACTCAACATTCTGGCAATTTGCCAGCAAGCTTATACTTTTAATTAAATCAACGGATAACAAAGAGGAGCACCTTTTAAGAATTGACGTAAATGGTTTACACTTAACATGTCTCCTTCTCTGGAATGGTGAGTTAAATGCGTCTACTTCTTGCAGTTTTATTTTGTTCTGTCATGTTGCCTTCTGCTTATGCTGAAAAACTGCCTGCGCCGACAGGAAAACCTGTACTGACCATTTCCGGCAAAATCGGAAATACGAACGTCGGTGACAAGGCGGTTTTTGATCTCGCGATGCTGGAAAAGCTGGGCATGAAGACGGTGGAAACCACCACCCCCTGGTACACCGGCAAGGTCCGTTTTGACGGCATTCCCCTTAATAAACTCATGGATTTAGTCGGCGCTAAAGGTCAATCCGTCCGCGTGCTGGCGCTCAACGACTACACCACTATTATCCCGATGGACGATTTTTATAAATTCCCGGTCATTATGGCGCTAAAAATGAACGGCCAATATATGCGCGTTCGGGATAAAGGCCCGTTATTTATCGTCTACCCTTACGACAGCAGCGCTGAATTACAGAACCAGATCTATTATTCCCGATCGGCCTGGCAAGTTTCTAAGATTATAATAGAGTAAGGGTCGGATCTTGAATCGAATACTCACGGCTATTATTTTGTCGTTGTTTATTGTGACTGGATATATTACTTATCTGGTGCATGAGCGACAAAGTGAGTTGCAAAAATTTACCCGCTATACGGACTCGTGGTCAATGTCGCAGATGGTATCGGAATATATGCGACTGGAGTCTCGTCTGGCGGGAATGGCGATTGGGGCCGAAGGGGCGGACCACGATGAGGTGCGCCTGCGCCTCGAGATCATGATGAGCCAGATCGAACTCCTGCAGGAGGGCGATCTGGGTCGCTTTATTAATAAAAGCGAACAGCGGAAGGCGGTGGTCGCCACGCTGATCCGCAATCTCCATTTGCTTGATAAACAAGTTGATACCATGACGCCGGCGCAGGTTAAAGCGATCCTGCCGGTGTTAAGCGAACTGGATGGCCCCCTGACCTCAATGGCGGCCGCCACGCTGACGCAAGATATTAATATCGTTAATATCACCCATGATAAAATTCAGCATCTCTATTATATCTACTCGGTGATCTCCATTCTGCTGATCGCCATGTGTATTTCCCTCGGCCTGCTGATGCTGCGGCAGAATAATAACCTGCGGCGCGCCCACGTTCGTATGAAAACCCTGGCCAACGATCTGCAGGCCTCGAAAGAGAAGCTGCAGGTGCAGAACCGTCGACTGCAGTACGATGCCTACCATGATTCGCTGACCGGTATGCCAAACCGTCTCTCTTTCTGGCAGCGTCTGCAGGAGATCGTCAATCAGGTGCGCCCCTATAATGGCTGCGCCGTGGTGATGCTTTTCGACCTCGACAGCTTTAAGGATGTAAACGATACCCTCGGGCATGACGCCGGCGATAAGCTGCTGCAGGATCTGGCCAGCCGCCTCTCTTTTTTCCGTAAAACCTCAGAGACGCTGTATCGTCTCGGCGGCGATGAGTTCGCGATGCTCTCTTACGATCTGACCGAAGAGATGGCGCTCGAGCGGGCCAATGTTATCCGGGAGAAGATCAGCCAGCCCTATCAGATCTACGATGCGCAGATTAATATCGACGCCTGCATCGGGATCGTGATCTCTGATGGCGAAAGCCGGACCGATTATCTTTACAAGTGCGCCGACCTCGCCCTGTATGAGGCGAAAAAAGAGGGCAGCGGCCATGTACAAATCTTCCGGCCCGGAATGCTGCAGCGTCTGCAGGAGAATAAATCGTTTGAAGACGATCTGCTGCAGGCCCTGGCCCATGACGAATTCAAAGTCTACTACCAGCCGATCGCCGATACCGTTACGCGCGAAATCTACGGTTATGAAGCGCTGGTTCGCTGGTTCCATCCGGTGCGCGGCGCCGTGCCGCCGACGGTGTTTATCCCGGTGGCAGAGAAAATCGGCCTTATCAATGCCCTCGGCGAGTGGGTGCTGAAAACCGCCTGTGCCGAAGCGGCCAGCTGGGCGACGCCGCTCAAGGTCTCGGTCAACGTTTCACCGATTCAGCTGATGAACACCTCGCTGACCGACACCATTATCAGCGTATTGCAGCAGACTGGCCTCGACCCGCGACGGCTGGATCTGGAGATCACCGAGTCGGATGTGTTCAATGAGAACACCCGTTCGCTGGAAATTCTCAGCCAGCTGCGCGAGCAGGGCATTCAAATCTCCATCGATGACTTTGGTACCGGCTATTCTTCGTTGTCGCGTTTAAGCTACTTCCCGTTCGATAAAATCAAAATCGACCGCTCGTTTGTTATCAATATTCCGGAGCAAAAAGACGATCTGGATATCGTGCGCCTGATTATCAGCATGGGAAAGAGCCTGCATATGCGCATTGTGGCTGAAGGCGTGGAGACCGAAGAGCAGTTGGCCTCGCTGCAGGCGCTGGGCTGCGACCTGGTGCAGGGCTATTTAATCGGCAAACCGAGTCCGCTGCGCTAAATGAAATATGAAGGCCCTTAAAGATATTATTCCGGGCGATTTCAGAAAGCTGGAATCGCCTTTTTTATTTTCTCTTAGCGCTAATCCCAGAGGGGTATAAAAAGGAGTAGAGGTAAAATTCGCCAGGAAAATAATATCCTTCACCTTTGAAAGAGGTATATGATATGCATCATATAGGCTATTTCTGACCGTATCCTTTGCGACGGTAAAGTGAGGCGCAATCATGCAGCGAATTATTATTCCCACCCATTACGTTCATACCCGCAGCACGCCGCTGTGGACTAAGGAGACCGCTCCGGCCTCTATCTGGCGCCGCCATCTGGACGCTGGCACCCGCCAGGGGGTCTATCCCCGGCTGTCGGTGATGCAGGGGGCGATCCGCTATCTCGGCTATGCCGATGAAACCAGCCCCGAACCGGTTGAAACGCTGACCATTGAAGCCGGCCAGTTTGGCGTTTTTCCGCCGGAAAAATGGCACTGCATTGAGGCCCTCTCGGAGGATACGGTATTTAATGTCGACTTCTATGTTGATCCGAAAATTCTCATCGAGGGATAAAATTATGAACAGTGAAAATAAAGGTTATACCTTAGCGGTAGAGAATGGCCGGCTTCAGCGGAAACAAGAAAAAATATTCCTCAAACCGATGGTCTTGTATATTCCGCAGCAGGCGGTAGAGGCCGTTAATGGGCTGCTGAGCGCTCTGCCGGACGACAATTTAGAGGGGGAGTTTGTGCTGACGGTCACCAATAACAATAACGGCGTCTCGGTCGATAAAAGCTTTTCCTCGCTGGCGGCGCTGCGCGACCCGCTTACCGCGGCCGATGCGGTGAAGGAGCTGATCAATATCGTCCGCGGCTATGAGTCCGACGAAGAGACCAACGTTTGCGGCTGGTAAGGCCGCTATCCCGCTGCCGGCTGGCCGCTGTCGCCCTGGGCCATCTGACCCACCAGCCACTCCCGCAGCGCGATAATATCCGCCCGCTGCGCTGCCGCTTCGGTGGTGACCAGATAGTAGCTGGCGCCCGGCAATGCGCCGCTGAATGGCGCGGATAACACCCCGCGCTGCAGCAGATCCCGCGCCAGCAGTTCGCTGGCGATCACCGCCCCCTGGCCGGCCACCGCCGCCTGCAGGGCATGGGTTTCATCGCTAAAGGTTAACCCCGCGTCAATATTCAGCGTCGGCGGTCCATAGCGGCGACGCCAGTTCTCCCAGCTCGGCGAATCGGCCGGTACGTGCCGGTTGGCGACGTGAAACAGCGTCACCTGCGCCAGATCGTCAGGCCGGCTGAGGGCCAGCGTCGGGCTGGCGACCACGATAAAGCGATCCTCATGCAGCAGCGTACAGCACAGATCCGGCTCGGGCGTTTCGCGATAGCGAATCGCGGCGTCCACCGTGCCCAGTTGCAGATCCACCCGTTCGACGCTGGTGTGCAGACGCAGGTCGATAGCCGGAAAGCGGGCGGTGAAGTCCGCCAGCCGTGGCACCAGCCAGTGGGTGAGAAAATTGGAGGTGGTGGTGACGGTTAAGGATGGCGGCTGGCGGGCCTGGGCTATCTGGACGACGGCCTGCTCCAGGGCGCTGAAGGCGCGCTGGGTAGCGGCGTAGAGGATCTCGCCATCGGCGGTCAGGCTGACGCCCTGCGCGCTGCGTTCGCAGACCCGGCACTCCAGGACCGATTCCAGCAGTTTAATCTGATGGCTGACCGCCGTCGCGCTGACGCCGAGCGCCCCGGCGGCCAGTTTAAAACTACGCTGGCGGGCGACGGCGTGAAAGGCGCGCAGGGCGCCCAGCGGCGGCAGGCGGGGGGGTCTCATGGCTGAGTTTTTCTCATCTATGGCTGAAAACTATGCGTTTGTGTGTCCCTGTATAGTGGCGATAGGCTACGGGCATGTAAAGACGATGACATGAGTTATTTTCATGCCGTTTAATGTGTCAGGAGCTGAATATGCACGTTTTACACCACCATGCCGCCGCGAACGCTGCGGGAACCATCGACCCGCGCGGTCGCGCCATCGCCCTCAGCGTAGTCTTCGCCGCCGGGGCCTTGCTGTTCATCATGGCCCCCGTTATCGGGGCGAGCGGCACGCTGGGTCTGCTGGCGCTCCTGATCGCGGCCTTCGGCGCCGGATGGGGATTCGCGCGCGCGCAGCCCTGGCTATATCGGGCGCCCCTGACGGCGACGCGCTGGGCCTTCCTGGTGTCGGCGGCCGGCTGGCTGCTGGCGCTGGTGGCCTGGTATGGCGGCCAGGCCTGGCCGGCGCTGCTCCCCGGTGTGACGTTCGGCAGCGCGGGGGCGGCTGTCGCCTGGCGCGTTGCCGCGGGAAGGGCGGCACTGTCGGGTCGCCGCGTCAGCGGCGCCACGACGCTGAGCGTGGCTGTCGCTATCGCGGCGACGCTGCTGACCTGGCACACCGCCGGGGCAGGACGCGGCGGCGTGAACTTTGCCTTCGCCGTGCTGCTGGACTGGGCGCTGCTCGGCGCGCTGATTGTGCGCATCCGCCAGCAGGAGAGTGCGGCGTAGTAGCCGCCGCTTGCCGGGTTCAGGCGAGCCGATCAAGCGAAACGGGATAAGTCGTCCGGCGGGGTGATAAATTTCTTCTACACTGTTACTGGCATCACATTCCTGCGCGGCTGGCATCTCCGCCGGCCGCCGTCGGCATTCAGTCCAGGCACGGGCCTGCAGGCTGGTTATCCTGAAAGAGGAGTCTGTAACATGGCATTTGTCACCACCCAAGACGGCGTCAATATTTACTTCAAAGACTGGGGTCCAAAGGAAGCTCAGCCGATTGTTTTTCATCACGGCTGGCCGTTAAGCGCCGACGACTGGGATAACCAGATGTTGTTTTTCCTTGCCGAAGGCTTTCGGGTCATCGCCATCGACCGCCGGGGCCATGGCCGCTCCGATCAGGTCAGCGAGGGGCATGATATGGACCATTATGCGGCAGACGTCTCGGCGGTAGTGGAGCATCTGGATCTGCACAATGCGGTCCACGTCGGGCACTCCACCGGCGGCGGCCAGGTCGCCCGCTACGTGGCCCGCTACGGCCAGCCGCAGGGGCGGGTGGCGAAGGCGGTGCTCATCAGCGCCGTTCCGCCGCTGATGGTCAAAACCGAACAGAATCCTGGCGGCACGCCGATCGAGGTGTTTGACGGTTTCCGCAAAGCGCTGGCGGCTAACCGCGCCCAGTTCTATCTCGACGTCGCCTCTGGCCCGTTCTATGGCTTTAATCGTGACGGAGCGGAGGTGTCGCAGGGGACGATCCAGAACTGGTGGCGACAGGGGATGATCGGCAGCGCCAAAGCCCATTATGAAGGTATTAAGGCGTTTTCAGAAACGGATCAGACCGAAGATCTTAAGTCGATTACGCTGCCGGTGCTGGTCATGCAGGGCGATGACGATCAGGTGGTTCCCTATAAAAATGCCGCTATCCTGCAGGACCAGCTGCTGCCCAACAGCCAGCTGATCGTTTACCCTGGCTTCCCGCACGGGATGCACACTTCCCACGCCGATACCATCAACGCCGATCTGTTGGCGTTTATCCGCGCCTGATCTTCCCTTTCGCCGGGCGGAATGCCGCAATGGTCTTCCGCCAACGCCCCGGCCGCCCGTCGCCGGGGCGCGCCGGTTGACGAGCAGGGGAAATCTGCTTAACTCATGGGATACCTGACGACTATTTTCCCCCTGGCAGGATAAAACGCCGGGTTTCCCGCGGGAAGCCCGGTGGAATTCTGCGCAAGAGACAAGAGAGAGACAATGAAATTAGCCGGACTTCATCCCGACGAGCAGCGTCGCCTGCAATCGCTTCGCTCTTCCGGGCTGTTGAATAGCGGAAAAGAAGAACGCTTTGATCGCCTGACCAGGCTTGCCCGTTCGCTGTATAACCTGCCGGTGGCGTCCATCAGCCTGGTAGGAGAAGATCTGCTGCATATCAAATCCTGTGCCGGTCTGGATGTGGACACGGTGCCGAGAGATATTTCATTTTGCGCCCATACCATTTTGCAAACCGACCCGCTTATCGTTAACGACATGCAGCAGGACGAGCGTTTTCACGACAACCCGCTGGTGATCCAGGCGCCGTTTATCCGCTTTTACGCCGGGTACCCGGTGCAGCTGCCGGATGGCGCGACGGTGGGGTCTTTTTGCCTGATGGACCATCAGCCGCGTTCGTTTTCCGCGCATGAAATGCAGATCTTAAGCGATCTGGCGGCGATCGTGGAGGATGAGTTCAAGGTGCTGGATGCGGCAACCTCTGATGAGCTGACGGGACTGTTTAACCGCCGGGGATTCCTCACCCTGGCCGAGTATGCCCTGCTGACGGCCCAGCGCCGTCATGAGCCGGTGAGCCTGGCGTTTGTCGACCTCGATCGCTTTAAGCACATCAACGATACCTGGGGGCATGAAGAGGGCGATCGCGCGCTGATCGCCATCGCCGATTTGATGAAAGCCGCCTTCCGTGAATCCGATATCCTCGCCAGGCAGGGGGGCGATGAGTTTATTATTCTGTTCGCCAATACCAGCCGCCACGATGCCGCGGCGGCGATGGAGACGCTCAGCCACAACGTGGCGCGTTTCAACCAGCAGGCGGCTCACCCCTGGCAGCTGGCCTTCTCCTGGGGCTGCGTGGAGTACGATCCCGCCAGCCACCCCAGTCTCAACGCGCTGGTGGCCACTGCCGACCGCCTGATGTATCAGGCGAAGCAGAAACAGGGGCGCGAGCGTCGTTAATCCTTTGCGGCGGCGGCATTCAGCAGGTACTCCTGCGCCTGCTGCCGCTTCTGCGCATAGTCACCGAGCAGCGCCTGCTGCGATTTCCCCGCGTTGTCATAAAACAGGCCGCCCTGATCGGCGATAAAGTCATAATGCTGTTCCAGCTGGCCTATCACCCAGTCGATACGTTGCAGGGTGAGCAAGGTGCAGGACTGGCCATGCAGGTCGTCTTCAATATCCAGCACGTGTGAGCGGAAGGCCTCCAGGGCAAACAACCGGCTCAGCGCGGCAGGGTCCGCCAGCGCCGTCTCCCAGCGCGCCGTTATCTGCTGAAAATGAGCCTGCACCTGCGGGGATGCCCGCCGGGCGCGAAGCCAGACCAGCTTGCGCCGGTAGCTTTCGACCGCCAGCCGCTTCATCTCGCGATACTGCGCCAGCTGCTGTTCGGCATCGGGCACCCGGGTCATCAGCCAGCTAAAAAAGAAGCGGGTCTCAAAGCGCTCGACAAAGTGAAACAGGGGATCGGCCAGACCGTTGCTGTTGAATTCTCTCAGCGGGTCGAAGGGATACATATAGCCAAAATCGAACAGCCACAGCTGCTCCTCCCGGTCCACCAGCAGGTTCCCGCTACAGAGATCCCACTCCATCAGCCCCTGCTCCTCACAGGCTTCCAGCGTGGTGAACAGCTGAGCGATCAGCGGCGGGGTCAACTGGTGAATCGGCTCGCCATCGATCCAGGGGGAGAGGAGGATGCCGAGGCGATAATCGGCATACAGCGTCGGGACGATGTGGGTGAAGCGCGGCGCGGTATTTGGGTCATCCTTCAGCCGTTGCAGCGCCTGCCGGCGCTGTACCTCGTTTAAAAACGACAGCTGCCCGTTAAGGTTGGCAACGCCGGCCACGGCGCGTCTTTTCTTTAAATTGTACTCCTTGCCGGCGATGCGCAGCCGGTAAACCTCGCCGGTCAGCCCCGAACCGTATACCTGCACCACATAGGGTGAATCCGCAGCCAGCGCGGCGAGGGTCTCCGGCGGCAGTGGACAGTGATTGACGTCGCCGACGATAAGAGGTTCTCCGCTGCGATCGAACGCCTGCTGCTGCTGTTGTCTGAGGTTCATGGCGCCTCCTTAAAAGACATGGGACAGAGTGATTTATCCACGCTATCTCACCCGCAAGCGTCAGCAAAATCATCCTACCGCCGGGCGCTTTTTCAGGCTGAGCGGTGGCGCGTTCACGGAGGATACCTGGGGCGTAGGGCGGCGGCCCTGACGCCGTTGTCAATGAGGTGTTTGCCAGGCTGGGTGCGATTCAGAGTTAACGCCAGAGACGCAAGAAAGCAAAAAGCCTGCTCGAAAGCAGGCTTTTTAAATTTGGCTCCTCTGACTGGACTCGAACCAGTGACATACGGATTAACAGTCCGCCGTTCTACCGACTGAACTACAGAGGAATCGTGTGGAGTCGTATCTTAGCGGCGAAAAATCTTTTGTCAAACATCAATTCGCCCGTTCAGGTGCAACTGCCGCTTCCATCAACAATTTGTTGTCATTTCCGACAATGATTACGGAAAAATACTTTGCAGGATATCCATTTCTCGATCATCATTTGAAATGTTGTTTCAACATCTCTCACTAAGGTCTCTCTTGAACGTCACCTCCGCCGTACGCCAGGCCGTCGAACGGACATCCTGGTTTAAAAAACGTCAGCGTTATCGTGTGCTGTACTGGCGCGAAATCAGCCCTCTCGCTGTGCCCATTCTGCTGGAAAATGCCTGTGTGCTGTTGATGGGGGTGTTGAGCACCTTCCTTGTCAGCTGGCTGGGCAAAGAGGCCATGGCCGGGGTGGGCCTGGCCGATAGCTTTAACATGGTGATCATGTCGTTTTTTGCCGCTATCGATCTGGGTACCACGGTGGTGGTGGCCTTTAGCCTCGGCAAGCGAGATCGGCGGCGGGCGAGAGCGGCCGCGCGCCAGTCGCTGGCCATTATGACCCTGTTTTCCATTGTGCTGGCGGGAGTGATCCACGCTTTTGGTCAGGAGATTATTAATTTTGTCGCCGGCGATGCCACCCCGCAGGTGAAGGACCTGGCGCTGACCTATCTCGAGCTGACGGTGCTGAGCTATCCGGCGGCGGCGATTGCGCTGATCGGCAGCGGGGCGCTGCGCGGCGCCGGGACCACCAAAATCCCGCTGTTGATCAACGGCGGGATGAACATCCTCAATATCCTAATCAGCAGCGTGCTCATCTATGGCCTCTTCTCCTGGCCGGGGCTGGGCTTTGTCGGCGCCGGTCTCGGGCTGACCATTGCCCGCTATATTGGCGCCATCGCCACTATCTGGGTGCTGATGGTGGGCCTCAATCCCGCGCTGCGGCTGTCGCTGAAGGGCTACTTCAAACCCTTTAACTTCGCCATTATCTGGGAGGTGATGGGGATCGGCATCCCGGCCAGTATCGAATCGGTACTGTTCAATGGCGGTAAGCTGCTGACCCAGATGTTTGTCGCCGGGATGGGCACCAACGTTATCGCCGGCAATTTCATTGCTTTTTCGGTGGCCTCGCTGATTAACCTGCCGGGCAACGCCCTCGGCTCCGCCTCGACGATCATTACCGGCAAGCGGCTGGGGAAAGGGCAGATTGGCCAGGCGGAATTCCAGGCCTGGCATGTGTTCTGGCTGTCGACCATTATTCTGACGCTGATTGCCTGGGGCAGCGCCCCGTTCGCGGGCTTTATCGCCTCGTTCTATACCCATGAAGAAGACGTAAAAGAGGTGGTGAAGCAGCTGCTGTGGCTCAACGCCCTGTTTATGCCGATCTGGTCGCTGTCGTGGACTTTACCCTGCGCCTTCAAAGGCGCCCGTGACGTACGTTATACCATGTGGGTGTCGATGCTCGGCATGTGGGGCTGCCGGGTGGTGGCGGGCTATACGCTGGGTATCGTGCTGGGGATGGGGGTGATCGGCGTTTGGTTAGGGATGGTGCTCGACTGGGCAGTGCGCGGCGCGCTGTTTTACTTCCGCATGGTGAGCGGCCGCTGGCTATGGAAGTACCCGCGGGTGAAGGCCTCAACGCCGGATACCTGATCCGTTTGCCGGATAAACGCCATTTTTTGCGCAAAGTGAGGAATAATTCGGCAAACGATTCATTTTATTAAAAACAGGCTTTACAGCGTCCGGCGTCATCGTTAATATGCGCCCCGTTCACACGATTCCTCTGTAGTTCAGTCGGTAGAACGGCGGACTGTTAATCCGTATGTCACTGGTTCGAGTCCAGTCAGAGGAGCCAAATTCCTGCTTTCAGGCGTGCTTATAAATTCCTATTCAATTAGGTTTCAATAAGTTAGCGTGAAAATCCTTCCCGATGCATATCTGGTTTTCCCTCCGCATCCGGCGAAATTGGTGGTCTGATTTGGGGTCATTTCAGTTCGATAATGGAATGACCACCATATGTCCCTTTCCGACGCGAAAATCCGCACTATCAAGCCTTTTGATAAACCCTTTAAACTGACCGACTCTCAAGGTCTGTATCTGCTTGTCAATCCGGGCGGTTCACGCCTCTGGTATCTCAAATATCGCTTCAACCGAAAAGAATCCCGTATAGCATTAGGTGCCTATCCGCAGGTCTCGCTTTCTGACCCCCGTCAACAGCGCGACGGTATCCGTAAACTACTGGCGCAGAATATCAACCCAGCGCAACAACGTGTTGCCGAAAAAGCCGCCGCTTCACCGGAAAAATGCTTTGAGGCCGTTGCGGTGGCATGGCACAAAACCAACAAAAAGTGGTCGGCTGACTATGCAGAGCGCATCCTTGCCAGCATGAAAATCATATCTTTCCGGCGATTGGTCATCTGCCCGTCACGTTGTTAAAAACACAGCATTTCACGGCGTTGCTGAAAGTTATCGAGGACAAAGGCTTTCTTGAAGTCGCGTCCCGAACCCGGCAGCAACTCTGCAACATCATGCGTTACGCCGTTCAGCAGGGGCTGACTGAAAACAATCCGGCGCTGCATCTGGAAGGCGTCACCGCGCCGCCGGTTAAAAATCACTATCCCGCCCTGCCGCTGGAGCGGTTACCTGAATTGTTTGAGCGCATTGGTGATTATCAGCAGGGGCGACAGCTTACAAGGCTGGCGGTGGTGCTGACCCTGCATCTGTTTATCCGTTCCAGTGAGCTGCGCTTCGCCCGCTGGAGCGAGATTGATTTCAGACACAAAATCTGGACCATTCCCGCCACACGGGAAACGATTGAGAAAGTTCGTTTCTCTGGCCGAGGCGCATAAATGCGTACTCCGCACATTGTGCCGCTTTCCCGACAGGCAATTGCTATTCTGAAGCAGATACAAGAGATTTCCGGCCATCTGGAACTGGTGTTCCCCGGCGCACAGGCCAATAGCCCTTGTTTTTTGTTGGTCTGCGAACGATACCTGAGCGCAGGGGCGGCAGCCGTTGAGGTGTGGTGGGGCTTCGGTTGTGCTCTCTGAGCAACCGCCCGCTTGCGCAGGTTATCCCCCGGATCGTCCAGATCCTCCTCGGTATCGGTTCATGTTCTCCTTATGGGTTAAATGGCCTGAAAAGGCAGTGTCAGAATCCAGCCATGAGCTGGCGCAGTTGAGTTATCTGGTGCAAGTCGAAAGGACTGCGTGCGTCACTTTCTCGCGACTTTGCGGTTAAAGTGACTCACTGGTACTGGTGCAGCATCTGAAAATTTTTCGTCTGGTGCAGTTTTACGGTCACGCGGCAGCAAAGCCTTCGGCAATGCAGACCACTGCCCGTCATGAAGGAATTGACGCTCCGGTTCAGGGAGCGTCAGTGTTTACAGTACAAATCCGTAGTGAGAACCATCCGGCAGTTCAACATCAAGACGTAGCTTGCCGCCAGTCGCTTCAACGTAGCGTTTGAGAGTGGAAAGCTTCAGATCGCGCCCTGGTTTTTCCATTCCTGCAACGGTAGGTTGCCTGATGCCCAGCGCCTGTGCCATCTCCACCTGCGTTTTCTGTACTTTCTCACGCAGTTCGGCAAGGTGAATGTTGAGCATTATGTCCGTTGCCATCGCCTGAGCTTCGGCCACGACTTCAGGTTTTTCATCCGCAATAAGCTGTTCCAGCGTTCTGCCCATCGCGTTACTCCTTCTCTTTTAATGTGTTCAGCCAGTTCGTGAATTCCCTGTCAGCAACAGGGAGCATCTCATCGTAAAAACGTTTTTCATTGCCGACCTTATTTCCGGCACAAAGCACAATGCCGGTACGGGTCGGATCAAAAGCGAAAAACGCTCGTATCGGCTCGCCCCGACTCTGAATACGTAGCTCTTTCATGTTGCTGTAACGGGAACCTCTGACCGTATCAGCATAAGGTCTGGACAAACCCGGTCCCTTTTCCCGCAGGACCAGCAGTGCTGCAAGCACGCTGACCCTGTCGGTATCGTTGAGCGAGGCAAACCAGCGATCAAACGTATCCGTTGTTTTAATTGTCCACACGGGACCTCCCAATTAATATAGGTTAAATACTATATAGATGTAAAGCTATAAAGCGGATTATGAAGTGATGGGATGAGGGATTCATGCGTCATTACTTCAAAGATGAAGACGCATTCGGGTATTTCAGTGAATAACCTGCAAGACATTCACTGTTTTACGACCTGTACCGAAAAACCAGTTCAGGTATTAACGCAGTCTGAAGAGTGACCTTAACTGCAAAGCAGTCCGACATTTTCAAAGGTATTGTCGGTAACGGGACGACCAGCCTGAAATCAGGCCGCTTCTTGCAGGTCATAAAGCGTAAGGGCAGCCCGGAGGGCCATTCGTTGCATGGGGGAAATTATACGAATGCAACTGGCGCAGAAAGAGCAAACTGTTTTTGCCTGAAAAACATTTCCCGTTGATTTGATTAGATGCTGAGTTGCCGCGCGTCACTGGCGTTCTCTCGATCTCCCACCCGCAAGGGCAGGCAGAAGATCGGGAGGATCTGTTTACCTTATCGATACTCTGATTTACGGTAGCGCGATGGCCAGATGTTCTCAGGCGCAACATCTAACGCTTCGGCAATCAATCTTTCGCCTTTGGGCCAGCGGCGGGTAAGCGCATTTGCCAGCGTAGAGGATGCCAGCCCCGCCTGACGGGAAAGCGCTGACAGCGAAGTGCCACGTTTTTTCAGCCCGGCGATAATGTCGGCGGAATGCCAGTCCTGTTGCATCATGCGGCCACCTCGTCGATAAACTTCACGCCGTCGGCTGTGCGGAGCCAGCGCGGGGCTTTCATTTCCGCAGCGAAATAGTTGATCAGGTCATACAGCAGGCAGCTAAGGTGCTTCTCCATTTCAGAGTAAAAACCTTGCCCTGCCAGCATCTGTGTCAGGGAGAGACAGTAGCGACAAAGCTCTGTGCATTCAGGCTCGAAACGGGGGAAATTTGCAGGGAGGGTGTCAACGATCAGGCTTTCAATAAGATGGGGAGGAACAGGTTCTAACAGCGTGGGCTGGAGCAGCGTCAGACAGGCGTTGAGTCTGCCGCAGAGCGCCATTTTGAGTGTGGGATCGTTGCTTTCAATCAGGGTTTCAGCGAAGTTTTCGCAGTGGTCGGCAAGGACGGTGAAATCCGTGGCAGCATTGAAGGGAACAGCAAGTAACGGATGTGTTTGGATTGGGGTAGTAGCCATAGTGGCAGCCTCCTGTAACGGGTTTAAAACCCACCACCAGAGGTTCCAATCTCATGGTGGTGGACTGAACGGGGTTGGAACTACCGGCGTTACAGGCAACCGGCGCACCTTGCGGTGCCCCCGCCCAGCCCACCATTGAGGTATAGCCGAGCGCACGACATAAAAAAAGACGCGGGGCGCGTCATATGTCGCCTGTAACATTTCGGGGTTCCAATCCCGGCACCTGAATTTGCAGGTGCCGGGTAAGGATACTGCGTTAAGTAATCAGCAGCAAGAAAATTCATCCGTAATGGAAAGAGACAAAAATTCTTCAGTGTTTCAATCTGTTATTGAACAGAATGTTCCACTGGGATTACACTTGTAGATGCTCCAGCGGAATCCATTTATGGATGTAATATTTCAGCAAGGAAAACCATGGCTAATTATATCAACGTAAACCGACGTTTCTATAAATCCAGTAATCCGCAGGAAGAAATTCCCACACAGATTTACGCTGACTGGTTTGAAGATAGTAACACTATCAGCTGGGATGAATTGCTGAAATATTCACGCATCATTATTCTGGCGGAAGCTGGAGCAGGAAAAACGCGGGAGATGAAGGAGCAATCAACAAAGTTAAATCAGGCCGGCCAGTTTTCATTCTTTATTCCGACAGAAGCGCTGGCTGAAGATCTCATTGTAGATATACTCCATCCTGATGAAAAGGCCAGGTTCCAACAATGGGAAAATAGTTCTGATTATGCTTATTTATTTCTGGATGCTGTTGATGAATTAAAACTAAAAGGTGATGAGTTTAATAAATTATTGCGAAAACTTCGTCAACAATTAGAAAAACATCTTTCCAGAATCAATATTATTATGTCCTGTCGTCCCAGTGACTGGAATAGTTACGATTTTACCATCCTTGATGAATGGTTACCTGATAATCAACTTTCAGAAGAAAATATAATACCCATTTCACAAAAATCTGGTCGTGAGTTTTTTAAAGATATGGTTTCCGACTGGTTTAATCAGCCCGCTTTCAGTAATCCTCTGGAAGAACTGGAAAAGGAAACCGAACAGCAGTCTGATGATTATCATCGGCTTCACTGTTTTTATATGCGACCAATGACAAACAAGCAAATAAGAAAATTTACTTGTGAATCTGCTGTATCTGATCCGGAGCGTTTTCTGCAACAGCTTTATACTCTAGATGCCGAAGTCTTTGCCAGTCGGCCACAGGACTTGCTCTCACTGATCACATACTGGAACACACACCAGAAGTTTGATTCGGCATTAATACTACATGAATCAGATATTCAACACAGGCTGACAGAAAATTATAGCCGATGTGAAAAGGTACTAAAATCTCCGCAAGAGATAAGGAATGCCGTAGAAAAATTAGCTCTGGCAATGAGCCTGACGCGTAAATTCACAATCGGTATTTCTGAATCGTTCAAATCAGATAACCATTCATTAAATCCCCAAAAAATATTAACTGACTGGTTACCCAAAGATATTAACACACTCCTAAGGCTGGCCATTTTTGAGCCTGCGACCTATGAACGAGTCCGTTTTCATCACCGCTCAGTACTGGAATATCTGGCCGCTCGTCGGTTGCAGCATTTAATTAAGAAGGGAATGCCCATCAGCGCATGTTTCAATTTGTTATTTTCAGAACGTTGTAATTTCCCTGTCGTTATTCCTTCAATGCGTTCTGTTACTGCATGGCTATCTCTCTGGGATCCATATGTTTGCAAAGAACTAATGAACAGAGCACCAGAAATATTGCTTTCTGGGGGCGATCCTGGATCCTTGCCAATCGAAGTCCGCTCAGAACTGCTGAGAAATTTCGTCTTGCATTATAAACATGGAACATCAAGAGACATCAATATTCCGCTAGTGCAAGTAAAACGGTTTTCGCATCCAGAACTTCAGCCAGTAATCAAAAAATTATGGGTTGAAGGATACCAGAACGATGACATCAGAGAGTTATTGTTGGAGATTATCTGGACAGGAAAATTTCAGGATTGTAATGCGTTACTGGAACAGGCCGTGTACGATCCGGGTATTGAAACAACCGATCGGCTCAGGGCAATAAAAGCTATCGCCACAACCGATGATTCTGTACTTCAACAAAAAATAGTACATGACGTTATAAACTCACCTGAGTTATGGCCTGAAAAGTTCATTTTTCATTTCGCCGAAGAGTTGTTCCCTCAGTTGCTCTCTGTAGATAATTTGTTGATTCTGATAAAGAGAACAATGGAACCAAAAAGCTCAACTAGTGGATTTAAATGGACATTATATAATGTGGCAACAGAAATAGCGCCTGAATCTGATGCTGCTATTGCATTTCGGGATCAGGTAACGAAACTCATCCTCGATAATAACATTCAAGAAACCAGGCATTATTATCCTACAAGTCGCTATGGTTATTTAACATGTGCACTGGCTAAGATCTGCGCCAGACAATTAGTCAGTGGATTCCACACCGAAAATGAAAGTCTGATTTTTTCATGTTTGGTTTGTCATTTTTTTAACGAAATCGATTTCAGTTATGTTAATGATGACTTATCGGTGATCAAAAACGCCCTAAATAATATAACAATCACAACAATCCGAAAATTCATTTTCATGACAGAATGGAGTTTATTATCTCAAATCGTCAAACATGATATTGATGCTTTTCTTCTTCAGGAACGCATTATTATATCCAACTTTAATAACAATGACTTACCATGGTTGATTGCACTACTTTTCGATAAGTCATCCCCTGAGCGACGTTCTGTATTACTGGAATTCTTATTCCGTTTCACTCCGCTAGCCGATAATACTCCAGAATTTCACGATTCATTAATCAATGTGGTTAGTGATGATGAAACATTATTATCCTCAGTGCACCAATGGTTAAGACCAAAACCAATCAACATAGAATCTATTCGCAGGCAAGAGATTCGTAAGGAAAAAGAAAAAAATAGACAGGAAGCTGAAAAAATTCAGCAGGATGAAGAAATAAACAAGTGGTTAATCTGGTACGATAAAACCACAACAGACAGTACATGGATGCTTTCTGATGACACCCAGTTTTCTGTGCTAAATCATGTCGTTGTTATATTGCAAAAAACACATCGACGCTATTCACCTGAAGAATTCTGGAGCAGAGAGATACTAAAAAAGACTTTTAGCGATGATGATATAGAACGGATTGAAATAGCCCTTCGGGAATATTGGCGGAAAAGCCCTATTCAGCTTCAATTTGAGCAGGACCGGATAAATAGAAGTTCACCAGAGCGGAGTGAAACCATTGCGATAATGGGATTACTTGCCGAAAGTGATTCTCAGGGGTGGCAAAAGAGGCTCAATCACAGTGAGGCATTACTGGCTATAAAATATGCTACACTCCTGCAAAATAACTTTACGCCTTTCATTAATGAGTTAGCCACAACCTTTCCAAGTATAGTTAAAGAGATCATTGGTTCCGAACTTCAGTATGCCATTAATCATATAAACAATGGTAATCATTGCCCGATAATCGGTCAGGTTGCCAATGCCGACATCAGGTTGCGCAACTTATTATCAGATAACATCTTCAATGACGTTAATAGTTATCTTTTGGCCATAAATGAAGCGACGATTAACAGCGGAGGCTCTCCTGTTGAAAAAATTTTAATGTCACTAATTGATGTAATCTCTGACGATAAAAAGAAAATTATTGCCCAGAACTGTGTGTCTGCCTATAAAATTTCACCTTATAACCCAGAATATTATGCGTTTCTGAGATACGCACTCATTTTTTCACCAGATATTGGCATGGAAACCTTTCAACACGCGTTCAGAAAATGCCCAGACAAAGATTCGTATATTGAAAGTCTCTATGCAACCCTGTTTTCACATCAGGCATCAAGAAGACATCAGTCCCCATTTTACAATAGTGACATTTCTCAACAGATTTCTATGACCGGAAAACTATTGGATATTGCATACCAGCATATTAGACGTGAAGATGATCGAGAGCATGACGATATTTTTACTCCTGACCTCAGAGACAGAGCAGAAGAAGCACGCGGTGCGCTGCTCGACAGACTCCTGAATATTAGTAACGACAAGACAGTCATCGAAATTATACGACTCGCTAAACAGCCACACTTTTATTTATCAAAGGCGCGTTTTGAATATTTAGCCAGAGAAAGAGCAGCGCTGAACTCAGATAATTTCTCGCTGACAGAGGAAGCCGTACTAAAACTCGATAACTATTTAGAACAACCACCACATCATCAGGAAGCTCTGTATCAGATAATGATTAACCGATTGCAAGATTTGCAGTATGCATTATCTCATAGTGATTTCACCGATCGGGATATTCTTCGCACCGTAACACTCGAAGCACATATGCAACCCACGCTGGCATGGCGTTTAGAAGCCGCCGCCAACTCAGCTTACTCTGTGGTTAGAGAAAGTGAGGTTGCCGATGGTAAAAAGACAGATATCCGTCTTCTAAGCATGTGTGGAAAACATAAAGCCGTAATTGAGGTGAAATTGGCAGATAAAAGATGGAGCATCGCTGATTTTGAGCGGGCGCTTGAACATCAACTGGTTGGGCAATACTTAAGATATGACGCTTGTAAAACTGGCTGTTTATTACTCACCTATAATGGTGATAAAAAATACTGGCGAAACCCCATCACCAGAGAGCGACTATATTTTAATGGGTTGATTGAGTATCTTAACGTTAAAGCAAATAGAATAATGTCTGAAAATAGCTCACTGAAGTTAACTGTCATCGGCCTTGATTTAACTTCTCCTTATCTTGTTCCAGCACACAAATAGCCGTTTCCCTATTCTGAGTGACTCAATTTTGAATGAGAGGCTGTTCTTTATGAATAATATTGTCTTAAGAACAATTGAATATATGAATGTTATATTGAAATAATGTGAGCCTTTTCAAATTTTGAACGTTAACAATGCCTATTAGCCTATAATCCATGAAAAATATATGCCTGTTTTCATATGGTTATGTATCATATCGTCACCACGACTCACCACAGGAAAGCGGGTATGTTGATTGAATCAGTGAAACTGACCAATTTTCGAAGTTTTGGCTCCGATGGCCAAAAAATTACACTCGATCACAAGTTAACTACATTAATTGGTGCAAATGGTACGGGCAAAACGGCAGTGCTACAAGCACTACAACGGCTGTTCGGCGTGACAAGTGAACAGAGGATAATCTCTCGTCAAGACTTCCATATCCCCACTTCAGAAACCCATGCACCAGACATTCGTACCTTATCCTTAGAAGCTATCATTGCTTTCCCGGAACTGGATGATGAACAAGGAGACCATTCGGCCATACCGGAGTTTTTCAGAAGTATGAGCATTGCAGATGAGAACGGGAGGCTTAAATGTCGCTTACGGTTAGACGCCCAATGGGATGATGATGGAAGCATTGACGGCTATGTAACCAGCCAGTTTCACGCTGTAACGTGCTGGGGTAATGATGAACCTGATGATTCGGATTTCCACAAGGTGCGCCCTGGCGATCGCGCAAAAATCCAGCTTATTTATATCCCAGCCACCCGTTCGGCAACTGCGCAGGTCTCCTCGTTTCTTAAAGGACGGTTATGGAAGGCCATTAACTGGTCATCACAAGTTCGGGCATCATTCGCTGAAAAAGCGCATGAGCTTAACAGTGCTTTCGAAGGTGAGTCAGCAATCGATACTATCACGGGAAAGTTGACGCAACGCTGGCAACAGCTTCATTCCGCCGGTACCGACAGCACACCTAAATTTCGACCAGTTGACGTCCGTTTTGAGGAGTTTGTCAGGAAAGTAGATGTTCTGTTACATCCTGATGAAAGCGGCAGAGATCGCAGCGTTGAAGAGTTAAGCGACGGCCAAAGTTCTCTTTTTCATATCGCCATGACCTCGGCAACGCTCGATGTCGAAAGAGAAATCCGATTAAATTCAAGACGCTCTGCGTTTCTCTACGATGACTTGCCATTACCCTCACTCACTTTATTGGCGCTTGAGGAACCTGAAAATAATCTTTCACCTCATTATTTGTCCCGCATCGTCAGTCAACTTAATGAGCTGACAGGAAATATTCATGCGCAAGCCATTATCTCAAGTCATTCATCCAGTATTCTGGCTCGTATAGATCCAACCCAGATAAGGCATTTCCGGTTGGATGTAGCTTCAAAGAACACTATTGTAAAAGTGCTAACATTACCTAAAGAGGATAATGATGCCGCAAAATATATTCAGCAGGCGGTACGCGCCTGGCCTGAACTCTATTTTGCTAAAGTGGTGGTTTTGGGTGAAGGCGCTTCAGAGGAGGTTATCCTGCCAGCAGTGGCGGGGGCTATGGGGATCCCTATTGACCGATCTTTTGTCGCGATGGTTCCACTCGGCGGGCGGCATGTCAACCATATGTGGCGATTGCTATATGATTTGCAAATCCCTTTTATCACGCTGCTTGATCTGGATTGGGGACGACACGGTGGTGGCTGGGGAAGAATTAAAAATATTATTGCTCAAATGATTGACTTTGGAGTTGCACCTCAAAATATATTTAATGAAGTTAATCCGAGTGGATATGAGCAAAATTTATTAACATTTGATTCATTTCCTCACGACAACAGAACACATATCGATAGTTGGGTCGATTTTCTGAGACGCTTTAATATATTCTTTTCAAGCCCATTAGATATCGATTACTCAATGCTAAAAGCGTTTTCTGGTTACTATCAGGTACCGCCAGAGGAAAACGCTAGTGGACCTTCACTGACTGGAGATCCTAGAGATGCCGTCTTAGGAAGCGAAGGAATCCATATGCTTTACGCCGATGATATTCATATTCTTCGCTGGTATCGCTATTTATTTCTGGGGCGAGGAAAGCCTAGTACGCACATTAGGGTATTAAGCCAGATTCCATCGGATCAACTCGCACAAAATGCGCCTGATGAGCTAAAGGCCCTTGTACAAACTCTTCAACACCACTTAGAAAATCAGGGTAGCCAGCAATGAAATTCATTTCCCCCGAGCAATGGTGTCCGAAAGAGATCGATGATCTGGAACCTAGCGCATGGAATGCTTTAAGAACACCAGATTCTGTAAGCGTTATCGCCGGTCCTGGTGCAGGAAAAACAGAATTTCTGGCCCAAAAAGCAGTCTATTTATTGGAAACCGGGATTTGCCCACCAAACCAAAAAATTTTAGCTATTTCTTTTAAAACTGACGCAGCAAAAAATCTCGCTGATCGGGTTAAGTTACGTTGCTCAGAGGAACTGAGTCACCGCCTGGTTTCGATAACATTCGATGCTTTCACCAAAAGTCTGGTTGATCGTTTCCGATTAGCTCTTCCGCAGGAATGGAGACCATCAAAAAAGTACAGCATCAGTTATCCCAATAAGAAAGATGTTGCCCAATTCTGGGCGCGACGACAGCATCGCGTATCATCCAGTGATGCCAGAGCGATTGAATACGAAACCCGCCATATGGACACCGCTTCATTTGAGTCTCATGTTGTTGGTTCATATCGAATTCCGGAAAATACGTCTCCACCACAATCAATCAAACATTATCTGGTGTACTGGTGGCTTCGTGAGCAAATAACAAATGAAAACGAAGAAGAATCAACACTGTCATTTATGACTATCAATCGGTTAGCTGAGTATATTGTTCGCTCTAATATCCATATCTTGCGGGCGTTAAGGGCAACTTACCCTTTTGTTTTTGTCGACGAATTTCAGGATACAACATATGGTCAGTACGATTTCCTGCTGTCTGCTTTTGGTCAGACAAAGACCACGATAACCACTGTTGGGGACTATAAACAGCGGATCATGGGGTGGGCTGGTGCCAAAACAGATGCGTTTCATCAATTTGAGTATGATTTTTCTGCTACCCGATATCAGTTACAGTTAAACCATCGCTCATCGCCAGAATTAGTCAGACTCCAGCATATTGTTGCAAGAGAAATTGAACACGGCGCTTGTATGGCCCAAACAAAAGTTCCCCAAAAGATAGATAAAGGATGCACTTTCATTCTGAACAGTCGCTCCGTTACCTCAGAGGTGGATTATATTGCTAAATGGATAAGTCGAAATATGCAATCCAGAGGATTAAGGCCTCGTGACTATGCTATTTTAGCACGACAAAAACCAGAAAATTATTACGACCAACTAAATCAATCGTTGATTAGTTATCATTTAAAATTAAGAAATGAAAGCGTTAAAATTGGTAACACAACACTCCAGGATTTGCTGGCAGAAGAATTCACTATTCTCTTTTCAAATTTACTTAGGTTTGTAATCGGGAAAAAAGAACCACAAATCTGGAGTCAGCTATACTCAAGCATTGAACAATTAAGAGGCATTTCACCGGATGATATCCGCGCGCACAAGGCAGTTGAAAATCAGCTGGTTAATTTAAAACATTCTATTCAAACACTTCTTGAGCCGCCATACAGTACTACTACTACTGCCCAGCCCATCATGGAGCGCATTATTTCATTTATATCTCCTTCCGATATGCGTAAAGCGTTTAGCCGATATAATGCTGGCGATCTTTTGAATATTACACTAGAAGCGTTGGAAATTCATTTTCTACAATGTGTCAGCAATACCAGTAACTGGCAAGACGCTGTGGATGAGTTTGATGGAGTAGAACATATACCGCTCATGACTATTCATAAAAGTAAAGGGCTTGAATTCGATACCGTTATTTTTATTGGACTGGACGACAATGCATGGTGGTCTCACCAGCCGGGTAATCCAGAAAGCATGTCGACATTTTTTGTCGCTTTATCCCGTGCAAAGCAAAGGGCTGTGTTCTCTTTCTGTTCTGAGCGGGGTGAACGCCAAAAACTATCAGATATTTATGCATTATTGGAAAAATCAGGAGTCAAAGAGTATAATATCAATTAACTTCTGGTGCCTTATATTCTGAATAATAATAGCCATACTACAATAAGTGTTATTCCGTTTGCTTATTTCTGAATTACATTAATTAAAAAAATAAAATATTATGGAAACTTTATTGCTCAGTTATAAATAAGATGTATAACTGAGCATTATCGTATTTGTAGTGACATAAAAATCATTTTTCACAATATATTACAGGCACTGCATTAACTTCTTTAACCGCATGAGAAAAGGAAGATAATATCCATAAGAGTTGTATCACATGCGGCTTTACTGGCTGATTACGTCGTAATTTACCAAACTCACGCTTAACTTCTTTTTTTGAAATAAATGAGCAGCTCAAAATACATTTCCTGTGCAATTTAACATCTTTTGATAATTCATCAAGATACTTTTTGAGCTTTCTTGTATCACCTTTCCTTATTTTATTGATCTTTGTAGCAGTATTATTGTTTACATAGTGTTTCTTTAATTTATTTTTAATTTTGTCCAAAAGATCTGGTGTACTAAAATACATATACCCCAGATTTTTAATTGCTTGTCCGACAACATCATGTAACTTGCTTGCTGACGTCGTCTTCGAGCCATGTTTTGAATGAATGAAACTGATGCAGGAATCTTGTTTATTAAACGTTATGTGGTCAGCCCATTCGTTCCCCAGATCGTCGCAAAATATATAGTCATCTTTTTTATGAATTTCTTCAACTAAATCAAACATTGATCCCGTAGAGAATTTAGTACTCAGTTTTGTAAAAGTACCCTTTTCACTTAGCACCTTATCCATATTGTCAACAGGTATAAGAATTTCTAGAATACTATTTATCTCTGAAATTCCAGACGCATCTTCGAAGCAATTCCCCATAAAATACATATAACGAGGATCCTGGAATGTTATACTATAAAATCCATTTTTAAATATGAAACTCTGGAGCGTAGACTCTTTACCATTCGATACAACTTTTAACCGTCTAAGGATAGTAGACTCTATTGTAAGCGTTTTATTATTCCTTTTTATTTTTGCACTGCCAATAGCTGAATCAAGCGTCAAGTCATTTCTGATTTCATAAACTTTTTCGAGTTTTTGGAAAAGCTTATTGAGCTTTTTCTCAGATAGATAGCAATCTTCACCATCAGGAAGTTTATATTTGATCCTTAGCCCCTCAGACTCTATTTTTTCATACAACGCAGTACTTTCAATGAGGAGTGCATTCGGCTGAGTTAATGCCATAACTTCATTTAACTCTTTCTGTTGTGCAAAGTAATTTAAAAAGTCTTTGACACCGCCACCTTGCCTGACAAGGCATAATTGATTGTAAGACCATGAGGCAATATCATCGAAACTAATCCTCTGTGATGCTTCAACTAATCTACCACTGCCTGAAATTGTCTTAATTGTTGGACCTTGTCGAAGTTTCAAATAGTAAGGTATAGATCTGCCAGCGGCATGTGTAGAAAAAGCCCCCTTAAGATCTGATGATTCAAATGAACGACTCCTGATAGCTTTATCCGAATTCGTCATGCTTCGCGTGGATATTTTCTGAAATGAAACATCAGAATCATTAAATGTTCCTGCCAATGAGTGGCTTGTGATTAAATTAAAATCCTTCTCTAACTTATCAGATATATTTGCACAGCTCTTTTTTATTATGGCTATACTGTTATCAAATTCCAGAATCAATATGAACGCATATATTGTATCGTAAAAATTCTCACCACCTTCAAGTTCGCCCATAAAATAGACAGGCCTTAGTGTAGGGAAGACGCGAAGAGAATAAATAAAATTAACATCAGCATCAATCAAATTCCTTTCCACCCTGAAATCATTTATCAGATAATCAGAGTCTGGTTCAATGTTATCATCGGCAGAATTCAGGATGCTCAGAATTTCGTTATTTGTGATTTGTCTTTCCTCATTATCGAGAGGAATTTTAAGGTCATAGAACTGGACGTTTTTTGTAAGCTCTAATCTGTCAATCATTAAATTGTCACTTATGAATTTTACAAGTCTAATTTCTTTTTTCTACACATCTTGTTCAATTGAGCTTTCCGTCGATTCGATAAGTACTATTTCATCACCAGAATGATTAACCAACCTCTGCATCGCTGCATTAAAACGATAGTCCACAACCAGCACCTCCTGTTCAATCCAACGCTGTTCCTGCTTTAATTGCCTGAGTTGAGGGCAATCCGGCGCGGTATCCCAGGCATGTTTTCCGACCCCAATTATGTCATTAACCTGATGCGCCGACGGCCAAAAGTCCGGTAACCAGATCCGGAAGGGTCGGGACAATGAGTGGGATAGTTGCCGGGCAATCGTCAAACCATTCGGATCGAGATCGGGAAAATGTACCCAGGGTATATCCTGTCCGTATTGAGAAATCCATCGGCAGGCGGGTTGATAATTCAGACCGGGGGCAAAGATCAGTATCAAACCATCGACAAGCGGCATATCAACATAAGCACCTAAATTCTCAACGGTCATGATCAGTTGCGCCGATGACATGTCCACAGAGAGTAAATCAAGTAGCATTCGTTCTGGCAAACAACACTCCGAACGCCATCGACTTTCATCATCAGCAAACAAAACGTTTTCCCTATTATTGCCGGTAAACGTTAGCCGCAGCTCCGTCCCTTGGCTACGAAGTCGCAAGACATCATCATAGGTAACGGTTTGCCCTTTGACTATGGGTTGGCTCAGACCTGCTTTACTGTTACCTCGCCATGCCGACGCTGATTTATGATGGATCCTCTGCATTCGCCGAGGGATAGCCGGACGATGCTCTTTTCTGCCAATGATCTGTTGTTGTATCTGTTGCTGCACCTGAGCGAGCAGAATTTCCAAGCGTTCACTTTCCACCAGCCGCCAGCGATTGCGCGTGGAAGGGATGATAATACCCAGTTCAGCCAGAAAATTTCGCAGCGACTTTTCCTTAGCATTTTCGAACATCATTTGCCGTTCTTTCAGTTGCTGCAGAATATCGCCAAGTTCACTGACAGGGAAACCTAACTGAAACAGTTCCTTATGCATTAAATTGTTTTCACCTCGTCACTTTCAGCATATCTGCTGTAGCCAGATAGCTATCAACGTCAAATGGCAACTGCTGGGCGTCGCGGACACCGGTAATTTTCACCTGATGGCGCGTAACACTTTGCCCGTTGGCTCCCGTGTTATCTGTCCTGACTATGCGCACCAACTGGTAGCCGGTTCCGGTAATTTTCCCTAACGTTTCCGGGGCCGCAACCAACATCTGGCACCCGGTTCTTACCGCCAGTTCGTGGACTGTCGCCTGAGAGGCGGCATCCAGACGGGAAACCTCGTCCATCACCAGCGGCAAAGTGAAAGGCTCTTTATTACCGTGAGAGCTACGTCCCCAGTGCCTGAGCACGGCAATCAGCACCGCCAGCCCGGAGCCGATTCGTTCCCCGGTTGACAGGCTGGAAGCGTTCAGTGGTTCAAACTGCTCTGCACCACGACGCTGTATTAGCGTTTTTACATCCAGATAATTACGGTGATCCAGCAAATGTGAACCATCAATTTCATGTTGATTGATTTTTTTATACAGGCCAGCCAGCGCTTCGGTAACGGTTCCTGCCGTGGAAAAGAGATCGTCCATACCATATCCGCCTGATTTCAGGGCGTTCAGGGTATCCTGAAAATGCTTAACCGTCCTGGCTTCCAGACGCACACTGGCAACCTGCCCAAAGCCAATTCCGGTAAGTTCAGCGCTTAACCGGCTTATCGCCCTTTTTTCATCGTTAATCCGGCGCGATAGAGCGTCGGCCAGTTCATCCCGGCGCATCTGGAACGCAGCCTCGGTTTCAGCCAACATGATCTGTGCGTCTTTCGCCGCCTTAGATAACGCCTGCAACATTTCTCTTGGCTGTGTAGTGCGCTGGATATCCTGCCGTGCACGGCGGCGAAACAGCGCCACTGCGCGGCTGTAAAGCGTGGCACAGACTTCAGCGATGTCAGATGTATCCTGACCGCAGGACGCTAATTGCTGCATAAAGGGGTCGGCTGAAGAAATAGAATATTCAATAGTTAACCGGGTCAGTTGAGTCAGCAATGATTGATCAACTAGCAAAAGCGCTCCCGGTGATGGTACTTTGCCATTGATCAGCATTTCGCGCATTACAGGTTCCAGCTCACCATAAGAGCCATCGGCTTTTAATGCACTTATAATTCCGTTGCGCTGCTTAGTTATCTGTTCAATTTTTTCTGTCAGGGCAGTAAGTTTGTTATTTTGATTTGTCAGGTTTAATTCTTCTTTTGAGCGTTGCTGATGCAACGCAGCCGTTTTTGTATAGCACTCTCTTAAATTGTTATTCAGTTTTTCAAGTTGGCTCTGTAAATGCGCGAGCTGTGAGGCAAGTTTAATTTCCAGACCGAATGTGTAGGGAAATGGCAAATTATCCAGATCATTTTTAGCCTCATCACGATTCTGGCGGTAGCGAGTAATCGCGGATATCAGATCTGAGTAAAACTTATCTTTTTCAGCTAACTCATTTTTTGCAGTTGTGAGTTCTTGTTTAATTCGGTCACCGTCCTGTTCCAGCCGTTTTTGATCGCCAGATAAGAGGATTTGTGCTTGTGCTTCATCTTCCAGTATTTTCTGAGCATTAGCATATTCCTGGTTAAGGTGAGCACGCACACTGTCTAACTCTTTCACCAGTCGAACTCGCATTGCAGAGGTTTGCCAGGTTTTCTCGTTCTGCTCAACCTGCTGGCGTACTTGCGCTATATTTTCCGGGTATTCTTCCCGTAGTAATGGATACTCTTTTTCTATCTGATTAATTAACGGCTGATAGCGTTTAATATCACGCCCGGCAGCTTCAGCCCGCTTTATCTGATCAGCAATCTCGGCCAGTTCCTGAGGAAAATCCCGAAACAGGATTTTACTGTCTGGTTCACATTCCTGTAGCGCCAGTAAGAGATTCCGGCTTTTTTTCCACTGACTGGACACGCTTCTGTGTTTTTCTTCAATATCTGTCAGAGCGGTATGACGATGGCTTCGCTGTCGGCGAGTATCTTCCAGCGGCGGTTCATCATCCCAAATAAATGAGGGAGCCGCGCTAACGGCCTTAAGATGTTCGTTGTTACGTTCAACGTCTTCAATCTCACGTTCCAGCGTCTCGCTCTTTTCTTCTACCAGTTGAATCTGTTGGTCCAATTGAAGGATAAGCGCCTCGCGGGCTTTATCACCTAATACGGGCTCTGAACGTATCTGGCTGATGCGGCGGTATCGCGGTTCATCTATAACACACCAGGGCGGGAGGATACTCTCCACCGTGTTATATTCGTCGGTGATATCTTTAAAAAGTAATTCCGACTCGAACGACCCGTTGCGTAAAACGTCTATAGGTTGGGTTACACTGATCAACAAAATATCGGGAAGCGGCCATTGCTCATCGTATTGTGTAAGCAATTGTCTGGCGGCATCATCGACATCACCATTGACAAGTATGGCGAACATTAACGGCCCTAACGCCGCCTCAAAATATCCGGCGTCCTGTACTTCGATATCTGCGTACAGTTCAGCAACAGATATTCCCGATACGTCAGCGGCAAGAGTCCGCAAATACTCAAGACTTCCTGCTTCTCTTCCACTCAGTTTGTCACGGCGCCCCTGGCATTGTTTGATTTCCGTTTCGTAGCCAATGACTACCTGCCGAAGTGATTTAACGTGTAACGCATGGTCAAGAATTAGTTGTTCGCAGCGTTGCGGTGTCAAATCATCATCAGGAAAAATAGTACGTAAATAGCTAACCGATGGCTGATATTGGTGCCACTGCTGACTCTGTTGCTCATAGCGTGCAATATCGATATCAAGCTGCTTAATTTGATCTTGTACTTCGGTCTGACGTTGCGCTAATTGTTCCTTTTGTTCATTTAAGTGCAATTCTTGCTCTTGTTGTATCGCCAGTTGCTGCGCAAAGTCCTCATCGTTAAATGGCAACGATAGCATGCCTGCATCACGAAGCCGTTGCTGAAGACGTCGCTGTTTTTGATGATCTCCCTGTAACGTCTTATGATGCTGTTGTCGCCCCCCCAGTTGAGCGTCTTCGATACGCCATTTTTCTAGTTGACCACATTTTTCCCTAAACCAGCGCTGAGCGTCTGGAGGAGAGATATCATCCCCCAATTTTCGCGCACTGTTTGCGGCAACAGTATAAGCATCCAGGATTTCCTGATGAGATCGTAATTGGCGCTCCGCATGGTTGAGGGCATTTCCCGCCTCTTTTTCCTGGTTCACGAGTTGTTCAATGAATGCGCTTAATCCTGACAGAGTAAAAGCCATATTCCATTGGTTAATCTCATCATAGAGCTGTTTTGCGTGGTTATATTGCGATGCCATTTTCTGAGCGATGTCATAACGCGTAACGACATTAGACAGCTGTTTGGCTGTGCGTAGCTGGCTCTCTTCATTTTCACTTTTTTTTCTTTCCAGCTCATCAACAATACCTTGCTGGAGTTTGCTTGCTTCTTCCGCACTCTCTAACTGTGGTTCAAGTTTATTCAGTTCACCAATTGCTTTTTGCTCTTGATTAAAGTAAATCCTACCGGCATTAGCGCATTGCTGTCGGGGATCAATATCGCTTATCTGTTGTTGCGTTATTGACAGTTCCGATTTTATGGCGTCTTCCTTGCGCCTTAGTGAACCCAGAGTTTCCTCAATTTTTTCCAGCTCACGTTCAATCCGATATTTTTCTTTCTGAATAGTCGTGCGCTCTTCATCATTCATCGCCAGAGCTTTCTCAATGACTGACCACGTATTGGCTGAAAATGATAAGCTCAACGTAAGTAATGAATTAAAAAATTGATAATCCTTTTGATAATTTTGCAGGTCTTGCTGCGTAAGTCTGACTTTGATCATGGACTCATGCACCATATTCACTACGGAATGTATATTCCCGCGAGTATGGGCCATTAAATAAGCGCTGAGATGTTTTTCTATCGATTTATCCAGACGCCCGGCCATTGCTGAATGAAGGATCTGGGCCAGACGATATTTATCATCGGGTGACTGACAGGCTCGGGGTAAAATGCCATGCTGAAACAGTGCCAACATGTAGGCATTTGGGTCTTTAAATGACTGAATTGCGCATCCTAATAGTGCTGCTTTATCGCGTAACTGATCTGTCGTAACCGGATGAGCCACCTGTCCTTTACGATCAAGTAAGCAATCCAGTGGGTTAACGCTATCGGGAAGTTTCAAACAAAATAGCTGGATTTCTAATGTTGTTCCTGTCTTTTTTTCAGCCCTAACGACGTACAGATGCCGGTGGCCTGTCCCTCGGGCCTCAATCTCCAGAGCAACAATACTGGGCTGCCCTAAGCGTGGAAACATTTCGCTGTCTTTTATTGATGTTGAAACTTTGAAATCATCCTTAGTCCCTAAGCTAATGTAGCGAATATCAGGGATCTGGCTGAACATAAACGCGCCCAACAAAGACGTTTTTCCCGCACCATTATTGCCCAACAATGAAACGGTACCACCATACTGTCGCGATGTACGCAGTGCGTGAGGGTTCACCAGATTTAACGTTCGGGCCATAATGCCATTAATGTTGACAATACTAAGGCTACGTATCAGAGGGTAGTGGCTCACAATTGTTCCCCTTCATGAGTCCCGGAAGCAAATAAATCGCCCGTTGTATCCATGTCTTCTTCGGCAGAGAAACGATCGCTCTCTGCCAAATCTTCATCTACACTATCCCGCGCGGCCTCATCAATATTGACCAGATACCCCTCCTGGATCAGTTCAGCCAGACGTTGTGGAATTTCTGACTCTTGCTGTAATCCTCGCAGCGGTTCAATAAAACGATAAATAGCGGGTGTTGTCTGGAAGGATTGTCGATCCTTAGAGAGTTGAATAAAAGCATAGCGATCGAATACTATGAGCGACTTTCTGATTTCATCCTGGATTTTAGATAAATCGTATTGGGTTTGTTGGCCTGGACGACGACGAAATAATTCCAGCAGTCTGGTTTCAGATAATTGATTGCTCATTCGCTCAAGCAGTTGGTTCGTTGTGAACCACTCTTTTTGGCTAATTTGCTTTTCGAGTTCCATTGCAACAATAATCAAACCAGTGACCATCTGCAACTCATTAAATCGCTCTAATGGTATTTTTCCACGGCGCTGAGGCAGTAAGTAATAAACAGATTCATTGGAAAAGCATAAAGATAAAGACAAGCAGTCGTAATATTCACAAAGCGGATTAAATGCCTGATTAACAAATGAATACAGCATATAATCCGCAGGTAATATGTTAATCCCTCTACGTAATTTATAATCTACAACGGGGAATAGAGGTGATTTCATCACATCCAGAAATGTATTAAATTGATCACCCTGTGTAGATTCAAGCTCAGTCATTGAGATCACCTTGTGAAATTAGCCATTGCTCTTCGATTTCGTAATTTGCTGTCTCATCCATTAAAACCCATTCCGGGGAGATATCATCCTGAATATTGTCACTCTGTTTCATCAGTTCTTTTATTGTACACTGTACCAGGCGAAAGCGATCCGTTTCATTGAATGGGAATTTACTTAGAATATTTCTGATAACAGAAACGTTACTCACCGGTTTATTATCACTTAATGCCTTTTCAACAAACTCCCTTGCGAAACTCTCTAACTGAAACGCAGGCATCTCCCGCACCAATTCTTCATCATCATTATCATCGAGGAACAACGCATTATCCGCCGGAGGCGGCGGTGTGTCCCATTCACGTAATTGCATTAGCTTAATGGTCGAAGGTAATGCTAACGACCATGATGACCGACCAAACAACTCGATAGTACGATCGATTAAATATCCCAGATTAGCATTGGGATCTAACGCGATACGGATGCGTATACGGTCCAGCACGCTGCTAAAGAATCCGGATAAATCCCTTAAGGAATGATTAGCGAATTCTCGAACATCCATTAATGAACCAAACAAAGAGGATAATGTATTTTTTAATCGCTGAGCCCCACCTTTTTGTACGACTGTATTTTGCAAAATTTCCAGTTGCATTAATACCGCATCGGCACGGTTCATTACTAACATTCTCAAATCGTTGATCTGACCAGCCAGCGTGCGTATTATTTCCAGAAGTTGCTGAATTTCCGTTTCCAGAGAAATACCAATTTCGGTTTGTATCTCGGAGCGCATTGAATGAAATTTAGAGATAAGGAATTCCTGATTTTTAAAAACACCTGTCAGCAGATCCTTCAGGCTCGGTAAAAAAAGTTCTACCTTCACCAACCATTCACTATCAGTAATATTGTCTCCATCGCTGGCAGCATTTAAACTGGACAGTTCCTGATCAATTCTCAGATAACGTTGGCTTAATGTTTCTTTATCCTCTAATTCATCAGATTGTTGAAAAGGTTTTAACAAATCATGTGCCAACTGAGTCAGACGATATGCTCCCCCCACATCAGCGACAGACATTCCGGCCAGTGACAACAATCCCTGTTCCAGCGCTCGTTTCAGAAAGTTATTAACCCGAACATCTGAGGTATTAGGATCTTCATTAATTCTTTCATCCACATAACGGATGATGCTGTGACATGTCGTCTCATCGTAGCCGGATTGTACAAAGTAATGCTCACTATTTGCTTCGACACCTGACTCCTCCATACCCCACATCGCCATTGCCGCCAAATAGCTAAACTCATTAGGGGTAAGATGTAAATTCGGCTGGTATTTACTGATTTTTAACAGTATGCAGCTTAGTGGGCTAGTAAACTGCTGCGGTGTAGGTGCGACATTGTCCATGATAAAGCTCACCTCGGCTTTTCTCGTTCAGTATCCATGCTGTTATATCAGATTAATAGCTGGAGATCCTTTTTTCTCGCTGAAACAGGGACATAAATTTAGCCTCCACCTCAAAACCGCTGTAGAAATTGGTAACGACTTAAACTTCACTGCTATCCCGGTAAATCTCTCCGCATAAGCGCAACTCCGGCGGCTTTGCCGGTGTAATAACCCCAATCCTGAGTGGCAAAGAACTCTCATTTTGGCATCGTTTTTTGATAAGTTGCCAGTTTTCGGTTTCAGACTCCATGTGGGTAATCAGGGAATCAAAGGCACCATCGGCAACTTCTATTTTTAGCTGTTTATCTTCTCCAATGTCAGCGAGATTAGGTTCAGTCCCCTTCGATACCTCGCTTTCCAGTCCATTGAGACTATTTTTTAATCCGTCAAAGCAGCTCGTAGCAGCACTTGGGGTATAGAAGAACAAACCGCTAATGAAAATGGCTTCCATCACTTCATAGAAGGAAAAAGAGGTATCCCCATAAACGAAACGGCTACGATCGGTACTATTCACCCCAGAGACACTTTCTCTTAGCAACTCATCCTTCTGCAAGGATATCAGCGTTTGCTTGTTGTAAAGGATTACAGGTAGGTTTTTAATTTCGTGGACATTTTCGCTAAGACTCCAGCGTTCTTTATTACCTTTGATAAAACCGGAAGCATCGCAGCTACTTTCTATATCAAACTCGTCGGTGGGGATCCGCTCACGATTGAACCAAGCTGTAAAATCCTCACCGTCTCCCATATCCTGATGCTGATATGCGCGGTAAACAGAGCTTCGGCGATCAATGCCAATCCACTCCAGATTCCATGTGGTGGGTTTGGATGGTTTTCTTACTTCGTCAATATAGGCCCCAACATCCCGATCCAAATAAGCGGTTAGCAGTTCCTTCCAAGGCTCAATGGCAAAAAAGATATTCGCCAGTGTTGTTCCTTCTTCAATCATCACGGTATGACGAAAGAACCTGAGAAGAAAAAAGGGATCGGTATCTGAAATAGTTTTCTGGATTGATAGCAACGGAAGTGCTGTTGTTTCATCATAGTCAGAGCGAAAGCGCAGGATCGAATCCGAACAGAAAATTAGTTGACCTTCCATCATTTATCTGGCTCCTGATGTTATGTAGCAATCTTTGGCTTATCTACCGCAGCTTTTTGCGCTTTATCTGGTTTGAAGGAAAACATAGATGAGGTGGTGTACCAACCATAATACGCGGCTTGCGTTCAGAAAGGAAAAACCAGAAAAAAATGGTGGGCATTCTGGTGGTTTTGACACCCCCACTTTTTAGGTTTAGCTTGTCAATCAGCCAGTTAATGGCAAAGGCGATCCCAGTCAGAGGAGCCAAATTTAAAAAGCCTGCTTTCGAGCAGGCTTTTTGCTTTTCTGTCTGTCCGTTTCCTTGCGGACTCAACATCCGCAGCCACCGCCGGGACGTTTGTTTCGCTCACCCGGGCACTGACGCTCCCCTGCGGGGAACGCCAGCGTTTTCCTCTCTCTTCCCCCGTCGCCGGTTAGCGGAACGGCGGTTCGTTGAAGGTGCGTAGCTTACGCGAATGCATGTGATCCCCCTCGGCGCGCAGCAGGTCGATGGCCCGAATGCCGATCTGCAGATGCTCAGAGATGGCCCCCTCATAAAAGCGGTTGGCCTGACCGGGGAGCTTGATCTCACCGTGCAGCGGCTTGTCCGAGACGCAGAGCAGCGTGCCGTAGGGGACGCGGAAGCGATAGCCCTGGGCGGCGATGGTCGCGCTCTCCATATCGATAGCCACCGCGCGGCTGAGATTAAAGCGCAGCGCGGAAGCGGAATAGCGCAGCTCCCAGTTACGGTCGTCGGTGGTGACCACCGTCCCGGTACGCAGCCGCTGCTTCACTTCCTCGCCCGGCATCCCGCTCACCTGCTTGGTGGCGTCGTACAGGGCGCGCTGCACTTCGGCAATGCTGGGGATGGGAATATCCGGCGGTAGCACCGCATCCAGTACATGGTCGTCGCGCAGATAGGCGTGGGCCAGCACATAGTCGCCGATGGCCTGGCTTTCACGCAGGCCACCGCAGTGGCCGATCATCAGCCAGACATCCGGGCGCAGCACCGCCAGGTGGTCGCAGATGGTTTTGGCGTTGGCCGGGCCGACGCCAATGTTAATCAGGGTGATCCCTTTGCCGTCGTGGGTGATCAGATGCCAGGCCGGCATCTGGTGCTTCTTCCACGCCAGATCGGAAATGGCCTGCTCCGGCGCTTCGGTTTCGGCGGTGATCCAGATCCCGCCGGCGCAGGAGAGGGCGATATAGGGGCTGTCAGGATCGAGGATCTGGCTGCAGCCCCAGCTGACAAACTCATCCACGTAGCGGGTATAGTTGGTGAACAGCACGTAGGGCTGGAAGTGTTCCGCCGGGGTGCCGGTATAGTGCCGCAGACGCGCCAGCGAAAAATCGACGCGGCGGGCGTCAAAGTGCGACAGCGGATAGAACTCGGTAGGATGGAACAGGCCGTCCGCGGTCTCATCGCCAATCTGCGACAGCTCGGTGGTCGGGAAATAGCGCGTCAGACCGGCGCTCATCGAACGGTCAAGGGTCAGGGTGGAACCGTCTATCACGTAAGGGTAGGGGATTTCATGCTGCGACAGCTCGACGCTAATATGGGCGCCATAGTCCTGATACAGCAGGGTCAGCTGTTCGAGCAAATAGTGGCGGAACAGTTTCGGGTTGGTGATGGTAGTGGTATAGCACCCTGCATGGGTGAAACGTCCCCAGGCGCGCGTTTTAAGGGCTTTATGATCGGCGCCGTCCCAGGAGACCGACAGCTGCGGATAGACAAAAAGGCCTTCCGCGCGGGCTTCGGTATCAGGGAGCGTATGATGGTCAATATAGTCGCCGATGGCTTTGCGCAACGCCGTGACCGAGGCTTCATAACGCGCTTCCAGCTCGGCAAGCGCTTGTTCCGGGGTCAGACTGGCGGCCTTGTTATTCATGATTCGCTCCTTGTTTCAGGTCTGCTGACATTCCCGATAGTATGTCACAGCGGGAAAAGGGCGAAGGGGAATTTATCTGTCAGTTGCGAAGATACTCAGATCAATACCGGCACAGGGGCCGGACTCGATTTATTTACCGGCGTTTGCCCAGCGCGCGCTGCTATAATGGCTGGCGTTGCGGATCTTCAATGTCTGCGCCGGATTATTATTCAGACAATAGCGCGCATCGGCCAGCGGTGTGAGTTTATCCCCTTCCCGCAGGCGGAGGCGACAGGCTTCAATCTCAGCGATCATCTCCAGTGCGCCGCTCTGGAGCACGACGCGGCAGGGGCTGGACGGAGAATTATCCTGGACTTTTTTTACCCACCACTCCATCTGTTTTTTTCCTCTCCTGGTGATACATCCGCCGATAATTCATGTTTCTTAAAAATCTGACAATAAGATTATCCCGCTGGTTTATGCAGTGTTTAAAAATAGGCGACCAAACGTTGATCTCAGCGGTAGGTTTTTTTTCGCCGGCAGGGAATGATCTGCCGGGTTTAATTTGCCGGAAGCGATGACTATGCTGAAAAGCAGACCGTGAGAAGCGCCTGTCAGGAATAGGGCAGAACGCGTTCGGCTACGCGATAAATATCAGAGAGAGCGTTATGAAGCATCTATTACGACACTGGCGAACGTCGGGCGCCGTTATCGGCTCACTGCTGAAAAAAGGGAGCATTGCGGTGCTGGCGCTGCTGGTAGTGTTTCTCGCCGGACGGATCTATGAGTCGCAGCGCGGCCCGGCGCTGCATCGCTGGCATACCTGGCGCGGCAACGAGATGGCGGCCAAAGAGATCGACCAGGCGACCTTTGCCCAATATCTGGCGCGGGAGAAGACCATTTTCGCCGATCTCCAGCGCGAGGTGACGGATGCTTTACCGGAGGAAGATAAAACCCCCGTCAACCGTTTTTATCGCCACAGCCGGGTGTGGCCGGGACAGTTTACGCAGGACTGGAACCGTTCTTTTATACTGTTGCCGCAGGGCAAGCCGCGCGGCAGCGTGGTGCTGCTCCATGGCCTGACCGATTCGCCCTACAGCGTGCGCTATCTGGCGCAACTCTGGCGGCAGCGGGGCTATGTGGCGGTGGCGCCGCGTTTGCCGGGCCATGGCACCGCGCCGGGGGCGTTAACCGCCGTTGACTGGGAGACCTGGCTGGCGGCAACGCGTCTGGCGGTGCGGGAAGCGACGCGCCTGGCAGGGGCGGACGTGCCGCTGCATCTGGTCGGCTACTCTAACGGCGGCGCGCTGGCGCTGAAGTATGCCCTCGATAGCCTGGAGGACAGCCACTTGCGCCAGCCGCAGCAGATTATCCTGTTGTCGCCGATGATCGGCGTGACGGCGTTTGCCCGTTTCGCCGGTCTCGCCGGGCTGCCGTCCATCTTCCCGGCGTTTGCCCGCGCGGCCTGGCTGAACGTGGCGCCTGAGTTTAATCCGTTCAAGTACAACTCGTTTCCGGTAAAAGCGGCGAGACAGTCCTGGCTGTTGAGCCAGGCGCTGCAGCAGCAGATTATTCGCGCGTCCCGTCAGGGGGCGCTGAAAGCGCTGCCGCCGGTCCTCACCTTTCAGTCGGTAATGGATTCCACCGTCAGCACCCGGGCGGTGGTGGAGTCCCTGTATCGCTACCTGCCGGACAACGGCAGCGAGCTGGTGGTGTTCGACATAAATCAGGCGGCGGATCTCCGGGTCCTGTTCCGTCCCGCGCTCTATGCGGCGGTGAATACGCTGTTGCCGCCGGCGCCGCGGGCCTATACCACGACGGTGGTGACCAACGCGACGGCGCACACCCTGCAGACCATCGCCCGTACCACGCTGGCGCAGGAACGGGAAGAGCATCGTTATCCTTTACACCTTGCCTGGCCGGCGGATATGTACTCCCTGTCGCATGTGGCAGTGCCGTTTCCCCTGAGCGACTCGCTGTATGGTCGTGAGCCGGACGAGAAGAACCGCTACGGCATTAGCCTGGGCACCATTTCACTGCGCGGAGAGACCGGGACGCTGAGCGTGGGGCTGGAGACGTTAATGCGCGTCACCTCCAATCCTTTCTTTCCGTGGATGCTGGCCCGCGTCGATGAGCATATCGCCTGCGGCGAGCAGGCGGCGGTGGTGGCCTGCCTGAAGGCGCAGGCCAGCGCGGAGGCGTTAAAAGAGGATCAGGTGCAGGACGGTGCGCAGCAGAATGCCGACGATCGCCGCGGGAGCCACGAAGCGAAACAGGCGGACAAACCGTGAGCTGATGCCGAGGAAAATACCGATCCCGGGCAGATCGAAGGTCTGGATCAGCAGGCCTGCCGAGGCGTTGACCTGGCTGACGGTGACTTTGCCCTGCTGGATCAGCTCGGAAATGACGCCAAAATAAGCGGTGCCCCCGGCGACGCACTTCACCAGCGCCGGCAGGACAAAGTTCTGCGGAATATGCAGCCAGCCGAGCACCGGTTTCAGCAGCTGCTGCAGCAGGTCGATGACGCCTGCGCCCTGCAGCAGTCCGACGATGGTTAACGACAGGATCAGCATCGGCACCGCGCCGAGCGCCAGGCGGATGGCGTCGGAGCCGGCGCTGTTGATCACCGCCAGAATGCCCTGACTGTTCTGCTCGGCGTTGGGCAGCGCTTCCGCGCGAGGGTTCTCGGCGACCGATAGGCGCCGTCCGGTGACGTGCCAGGCGACCGCCGCCGCGCACAGGCCGCCGACCACTGAGATAACGATCGAGGCCAGCCAGTGCAGGCCGAAAGGGGTGAGGGGATAAAAGACGTTGCCTTGCCCCATGGCGAAGACCATGGCCAGGGTGGCGGCCATTTGCCGGTCAGAAACGCCGCGTTTGTCCATAATCGACAGCGTGGCCAGCGGGGCGGCGAAGCTGACAAAGTTAATCTGGATCAGGGCGAAGGCGCTCATTCCGGTTAAGCCGAAGGGCTTCAGCAATGGCGCAACCCAGCGCACAATCACATCGAGGATGCCGCGGACCTCCAGATATTTCATGATAATCAGCATGATCACCATGATCGGCAACAGCGTATACAGCGCGACGTCAACGGACGATTTGCCCGCCGCCATAATGATGCTTATGACATCCATTTACGTTCTTTACCACTCGCAAAGCCATTCGTTCGCGTCATCATAATCCCGTGGGGAAGGAAATGATATGTCAGGATCGCCCCGGGGACCGGCGCCGTGGGGCGCCGGGAGGAGAGGATTACTGGCCGATGTTGACCAGCGTGCGGCCATGAATATTGTTGCTGAGGAAATCTGCGGCATACGCTGGCGCCTGCTCCAGCGTGATTTCTGTGGCTGCCTGTTGGTAGTAGCTTTCCGGCAGCAGCTGGGCCAGACGCTGCCACACCGCGTCGCGTTCTGCGGTGGGCACCATCACCGAATCCACCCCCTGCAGACGCACATTGCGCAGAATAAACGGCATCACGGTGGTTGGCAGATCGAAGCCCCCGGCCAGACCGCAGGCGGCGACGCAGCCGCGATAGTGCGTTTGCGCCAGCACTTTGGCCAGCATCGTGCCGCCAACGGTATCCACCGCGCCCGCCCACAGCTGTTTCTCCAGCGGGCGGGTCTCTGCAAAGTCGCTGCGCGGCAGGATGGCGTCGGCCCCGAGCTGGCGAAGGTAGTCGTGCGTCGACTCGCGGCCCGATACGGCCGTCACCCGGTAGCCGAGCGCTTTCATCAGGACCACCGCGGTGCTGCCGACCCCGCCGCTGGCGCCGGTGACCAGGATATCACCGCTTTCCGGGGTGATGCCCGCGCTGACGAGGGCATCAACGCACAGCATCGCGGTGAAGCCGGCGGTGCCGATGATCATCGCCTGGCGCGCGCTGAGCGCCTCCGGCAGGGCTACCAGCCAGTCGCCTTTGACACAGGCCTCGGTGGCCAGACCGCCCCAGTGGTTTTCGCCCACGCCCCAGCCGGTGAGGATCACGTCCTGGCCGGGAACAAAGCGCGGGTCGCGGCTTTCACTTACCCGGCCGGCAAAATCAATCCCCGGCACCATCGGGAACTGGCGGATGATTTTGCCTTTGCCGGTGATCGCCAGGGCATCTTTATAGTTGAGACTCGACCAGTCGATGGCGACCCGCACGTCGCCTTCGGTGAGGGCGGGCAGGTCAATCGCTTTGACGTCGGCCACGGTGCGGTTGTCAATCTGGTCCAGAACTAATGCTTTCATGACTGAGTATTCCTCGTCTGAAGGGAGTTATCGGCGCTATCGCCGTCCTGTGCAGGTGTTATTGTCATCATAGTGTGCGCAAAGAAATCCCAGTACTGGTTAAGGGGAGCGGCGGACTGGACCAGCCTGGCGCGCATCACCGCGCCTTCCCAGCCGATCCAGAACACCTGGGCCAGCGCCTCCGGCGAGGTGTCGCTGGCGATCGTCCCGGCAGCCCGCGCCTCGTGCAGGCAGCGGGCCACGCGCGCCTCCCATGCCGCCAGGATGGTCTGCAACCGCTGGGGAAATGCCTCGGGCAACAGGGGAGCTTCCTGCAGCAGGTTGCCTACCAGGCAGCCGCGACGAAACTGGTATTTCTCCATTCCCTGACCGGCATCACGCACGAAGGCCGCCATCCGTTCCAGCGGCGGCACGGCGTCGTCCAGCAGGAATTTATCTAATTTATGCGCAAAGTAGTCGCCATAGGCGGCAAGCACGGCGAGGCCAAAGGCCTCCTTGCTTTTGAAACAGTGGTAAAACGACCCCTTCGGCACGGCGATGTTCTTGATCACCGCATCAATACCCGCCGCGAGATAGCCCGTTTCGGTCAGCACCTCCAGGCCCGAGCGAATCAGCGCCTGTCGCGTGTCGACAAACTGGCGATCGGCCTTTGGCGGTCGGCCGCGGCGGGGCTTCTGGTTGGCGGAGGTAGCGGGATTCATCATTTAGACCGTATGGTTTAATTGTTTGTCAGGGTACCCCCAATCCCGGTGGGGGGCAAGTCATGTATGGCAGAGAAGGGCGGGAATTCGGGGCAGTCGGCTTATGAAGGCGACGCGGATTATCATCAATTATTAATGCGTGGTTCTCCGCGCGGCTGCCGCAGAGAATATCAATCCACTGACCATATATCTCTCTGGTCGACACGGAATGATAAGGATGAATGGTAGCGATTATATTGCCGGGCTGGCGATGATTGGCAGACCCTGGCGGATTGACAACTCCGGCATGATAAAACACATTGTCCCCCCTGAAGGGGCGCCGGTTGCCACCTCAGTTTAAATAAAAACGCCGCAAGACAGGAAAGCCTGTCCTTTATTATCGGCGTCTGGATAAATAACCCGCCGCCGAAACCACACCTGCGAAAAAGGAATAACAGCCTGATGTACAGAATGAATATTGCCGTCAAAGGAGGGGATGAATGTCGCTAATCGCTATTGTGCTGGTCTTTATGATGGCCATCGTGGTGACGGTGTTCATTTCCCATCTTCTGCCCGTTAAAGTGCCGCTGCCGCTGATCCAGATCGCCGCGGGCGCCGCGCTGGCCGCCGGTGGTTTTCAGGTCGATTTCGATCCGCACATCTTTTTGCTGTTGTTTATCCCGCCGCTGCTTTTCCTTGATGGCTGGCGGATCCCGAAAGACGCGTTTTTCCGCGATATGAAGCCGATTCTGTCGCTGGCGATAGGCCTGGTGATGGTCACTATCCTCGGCATTGGCCTGTTTATTCACTGGCTTATTCCGGCGATCACCGTGGCGGCGGGGTTTGCCCTGGCGGCGATTCTGTCACCCACCGATCCGGTGGCGGTATCGGCAATGACCGCCAGCTCGCCGCTGCCTTCCCGGATGGCGCATATCCTCGAAGGGGAATCGCTGTTAAACGATGCTTCGGGCCTCGTCGCTTTTAATTTCGCCATCGCCGCGGTGCTGACCGGCAGCTTCTCCCCGGGAGAGGCGGTGATGAAGTTTTTCCTGATGGCGTTCGGGGGCATCCTCAGTGGGCTCGTGGTGGTGTGGGTCACCGGCAAATGTAATAACTTTCTGGTGCGGCGCACCCGCGAGGAGCCGGCCATCCAGATCCTGATCAGCCTGCTTATCCCCTTCGCCGCCTACCTGCTGGCCGAGGCGTTCCGTGTCTCCGGCATTCTTGCCGCCGTCGCCGCCGGCATTGCGATGCACTATGAACAGCTGTCGGGGCCTCGGCTACCCGCGACGCGCATGAAAAGCAGCGCGGTGTGGTCCATGCTGCAGACTACCCTCAACGGGATGATCTTCCTGATGCTGGGCGAGCAGTTGCCCCGCATGCTCAGGACGTTGCCGGCGGTAGCCAGCCAGGCCGGCGTCCCTTCGCCCTGGTATCTGCTGCTGTACGCCGTGGCCATCACCCTCGCGCTCGGTCTGATGCGTTTCGCCTGGGTATGGCTGTCGATGACGCTGACCATTTTTCGCCGCAAACGGCGGGGCAAAGCCATCACCGTCCGTCCGCGATTCAGCATCCTCGCCGTCATGGCGCTGGCGGGGGTCAAAGGCTCCGTGACGCTCGCCGGTATTCTGACGCTGCCGGCGGTGCTGGCGGATGGTTCACCCTTCCCGGGCCGCGAACTGCTGATCTTTCTCTCAATGGCGGTGATCCTGATGTCGCTGGTGGTGGCGGCTATCGGTCTGCCGTTTATGACCCGCTATCTTGCCGATGATTTACCCCATGACACAGGCAAAGACGATATTGGCGCCGTCATGACCGAAGTGGCTATCAACCGGCTGAATGCGCTACTCGACGAGCCGGTGGAGGATCCGACTGAGCAGGCCCTGCGGGCTGATGCCGGCAATATGCTGCTGGAAACCTACCAGCGGCGGCTGCACTATAACGACAATGACGAAGGGCAGGACGTCGGGCTGGAGCTGGCTAAGCGCGCCAGGCTGGAGAAATATATGCAAAGAGAGGTCATTATCGCCCAGCGTCAGGAGCTGTTCCGGCTGCGTCGCGCCCACAACATTAGCGATATCACCTTTTATGAGGTGCTGCGAGAGATAGACCTGAAGGAAGAGAGCTTGCGCTAGGGGCGCCATCGCCGGAGGGGGGATCCTTCGCCTTCCGGCAGCGCGGCTGGCGCGGAAAAGCAAAAAGCCTGCTCGAAAGCAGGCTTTTTAAATTTGGCTCCTCTGACTGGACTCGAACCAGTGACATACGGATTAACAGTCCGCCGTTCTACCGACTGAACTACAGAGGAATCGTGTGAACGGGGCGCATATTAACGATGCCACCCGGCCTTGTCAAAGCCTGATTCAAAGAATTGCGTTCGACTGCTGACAATTTCAGCAACCCCCGCCCGCGCGCTGTTTTTTTCACCAGATTGCACCGTTGTAGTGCGAATGTACCCCTAATGGGGCATACCACAATCTGCTTACCGGGCAAATAAAAACCGGATTGCTATCACTATCCCTTATAACACCGCCTGTGGCGGGCAACGGCAGCGGAAATGAAAAGCTGGCAAGCAAATTGCAAAACCAGTTTCATCATACTTCCAGCGTTGACGCTGGCGTTCCTTACAGGAGGCAAAATGAACTTAAGACGACTGAAATATTTTGTGAAAATCGTCGATATCGGCAGTCTGACCCAGGCCGCTGAAGTCTTGCACATCGCCCAACCGGCCCTCAGCCAGCAGGTCGCGACCCTGGAAGGTGAAATGGACCAGCAGCTGCTGATACGCACCAAGCGAGGGGTCACGCCAACGGAAGCCGGTAAAATCCTTTATACCCATGCGCGGACCATTCTGCGCCAGTGTGAGCAGGCGCAGCTGGCGGTCAATAACGTCGGCCAGACGCTGCGTGGCCAGGTCTCGATCGGCCTGGCGCCGGGCACAGCGGCCTCCGCCATTACCATGCCGTTGCTGCAGACGGTGCGTAATGAGCTGCCCGAGGTGATGGTCTATCTGCAGGAAAGCAGCGGCACTGCGCTGAATGACAAGCTGCTGGCGGGCCAGCTCGATATGGCGGTGCTGTATGAGCGTTCGCCGGTGGCCGGCATCGTCAGTCAGCCGCTGCTGAAAGAAGACCTCTACCTGGTCGGCACCCGCGACTGCCCGGGGCAGAGCGTGGACCTCACGGCGGTGGCGGAGATGAACCTGTTCCTGCCGCGGGATTACAGCGCGGTACGGGCGCGGGTCACCGAGGCGTTCACCCTGCGTCGTCTGTCGGCGAAAATTATCGGCGAGATCGAATCCATTACCACCCTGACCGCGGCCATCGCCAGCGGCATGGGGGCGACGGTCCTGCCGGAATCCGCTGCCCGCTCCCTGTGCGGCGCGGCGAACGGCTGGATGGCGCGGATTAGCACGCCGTCAATGAGCCTGTCGCTGTCGCTGAACATGTCGGCGCGCGGCGGTTTGTCGCCGCAGGCGCAGGCGGTGAAGGAGATCCTGCTGTCTCTGGTGAGCCGTCCGTCGCTGGAGAACCGCGAACTGCAGCTGGTTAGTTAAGCTATATTCTCTTAAGGAATAAGTTGCTGGTTTTTATTATTTGTTACCCGGGACAACAGACTTTAACAATAGCAGATACGTTAAGTCCATTGGCCCGGAGGAAAGGGTGAACTTCCAGCAACTGAAAATTATCCGTGAGGCGGCCCGTCAGGATTACAACCTGACGGAAGTCGCGAATATGCTCTATACCTCGCAGTCAGGCGTCAGCCGCCATATCCGGGAACTGGAAGAGGAGCTGGGGATTGAGATCTTTATCCGTCGCGGCAAACGCCTGTTAGGCATGACCGAGCCGGGTAAAGCGCTGTTATCCATTGCTGAGCGGATCCTCAATGAAGCCAGCAACGTCCGGCGGCTGGCGGATCTCTTCACTAACGATGCCTCCGGCGTCTTAACCATCGCCACCACCCATACCCAGGCGCGCTACAGCCTGCCCCCGGTGATTAAAGCTTTCCGCGAGCTGTTCTCCGACGTTCGCGTCGAGCTGGTGCAGGGCACCCCGCAGGAAATCGAAGCGCTGCTGCATAACGGCGGAGCGGATATCGGCATCGCCAGCGAGCGTCTGAGCAACGACCCGACGCTGGCGGCTTTCCCCTGGTTCCGCTGGCATCACAGCCTGCTGGTACCCAAAGACCATCCCCTGACCCAGGTGTCTCCTCTGACGCTGGAGGCGATTGCCCGTTGGCCGTTAATCACCTATCGCCAGGGGATCACCGGCCGTTCGCGGATCGATGAGGCCTTCAACCGCAAAGGGTTGATGCCGGATATTGTGCTGAGCGCCCAGGATTCCGATGTGATCAAGACCTACGTCGAGCTGGGGCTGGGCGTCGGGCTGGTTGCCGAGCAGTCCGGGGATGCCCGCGAAGCGGATACCTTTACGCGGCTCGATACCCGCCATCTGTTTGATGCCAATACCGTATGGCTGGGACTGAAGCGGGGTCAGCTGCAGCGTAATTACGTCTGGCGCTTTATCGAATTGTGCAATGCCGGACTGTCGCTGGATGAGATCAAGCGCCAGGCGATGGAGCCGGAAGAGGCCGCTATCGACTATCAGATTTAAGGAAATGCTGGCCAGCGGATCGGGGAGAAGAAATGCCGCTATAATTCACACACGAGAGTCGCGACTGAGGAAGGGAAAATGACGATGCGGCGTGTGACATTACTCTGTTCGGCGCTGATGCTGTTCGCCAGCCACAGCGCGCTGGCCGTCAGCTATCCGCTGCCGCCGGAGGGGAGCCGTCTGGTGGGCAGCGCTTTTACCATTGCCGTGCCGGAGAACAACACTCAACCACTGGAAAGCTTTGCCGCCCAGTACGGCCAGGGGTTGAGCAATATGCTGGAGGCGAACCCCGGCGTCGATGTTTATTTGCCGCACTCCGGTTCGACGCTGACTATTCCGCAGCAGCTGATCCTGCCTGACACCGTGCGTGAGGGGATCGTTATCAACGTCGCCGAGATGCGCCTCTATTATTACCCGCCGCTGGGCAATAGCGTTGAAGTCCTGCCAATCGGCATTGGTCAGGCGGGACGCGAAACGCCGCGTAACTGGGTGACGGCGGTAGAGCGCAAGCAGGAAGGGCCCACCTGGGTACCGACCGCCAATACCCGCCGTGAATATGCGAAAGAGGGCAAAACCCTGCCGGCGATGGTGCCGCCCGGCCCCGATAATCCGATGGGGCTGTATGCGATCTATATCGGCAGGCTGTACGCCATCCACGGCACCAATGCCAACTTTGGCATCGGGCTGCGTGTCAGCCAGGGATGCATCCGCCTGCGCAATGACGACATTAAATTCCTGTTTGATAACGTACCGGTGGGGACGCGCGTCCAGCTGATCGATCAGCCGGTGAAGTACACCGTGGAACCGGATGGCAGCCACTGGCTGGAGGTGCACGAGCCGCTGTCGCGCAACCGGGCGGAATTTGAATCCGACAGAAAAGTCCCCTTGCCGATGACCTCGGCGCTGCGCGAATTTACTCAGGGACCGGGAGTGAGTCCTTCGCAGGCCGAGCAAACCCTGCAGCGCCGCTCCGGCATGCCGGTGAATATCAGCGCCACAGCGGCGCAGGGGAGTTTGTAGCGGGTCGTTTAGCCTCATTAACGGCTATTGTAAGAAGGCTCTTGTGCTGTCGATGCATTCAACGTTGTTGGGGATAAGGATCGGGAAACCGATCCTTAACTTATCAACAGTGGCGGTGATGGCGTGTTAATGAGGGCGCCAGGAGAGGCTCAGGCGGAGATGATAAAGTCTGCAAATATATCTATGGACTTAATATTGTTACTGAGGATCTTTTTTTTGGCTGCCATTGTCCATGAAAGCGAAGATCCCCGTTATGATAGCCAATATCCAGAATATAATACTGATGAGTGCTGCAGAATCCCTATTGTCAAAACACGCCTGACCACAGTCACTACTACTGACCCCCATCGTTGTTGATAAGCGAATCAGGGGGCTGGGATGTCGTTATTTATTGTTGGCAATCGGGACATGCTGCTGCATCACTTCAACGATCCAGTCAATAAAAACGCGCAGCTTGGCGTTGACATGGCGGTTCGGTGGAAACGCCAGGTACAGAGGCATTGGGCTAATCCGCCATTGTGTAAATAATGGAATCAAAGCGCCAACGGCCTGATGCGCTGCCGCCATATAGTTGGGCAGCGCAATCACGCCTAAGCCAGCTAACCCAGCTTCGAGGTAAGCATTGCCATCATCCACGGCAAGGACGTAGTTGCCCGTGATTTCAATACGTTCATTCTCACTGCGCAGTACCAAAGGATCAATCTTACTGGTGCGTGAGGACAAGAATCCCACTATGCAATGGTCAGTATTTTGCAGCTCTCGCGGGTGTGCGGGAGCGCCAAGGCGTTCCACATAACGGGGGGCGACGTAGACGCCGATTGGCAAATCGCCGACATGGCGTGCGATTAGGGACTGGTCGGTGATTTCGCCACCGCGCAGGACGCAATCCACGTTGTCGCCGATCAGATCTACCTTCCGGTCGCTCACGCCCATGTCGAACTGGATATCAGGGTAGCGGGCGTGGAAAGCCGGTAGCGCCGGCACCAGGATGAGGCGGGCTAGCGGACTGGGCACATCCACCCGTAGCCTTCCCCTGGGCGTCATCGCCGCACTGGACAGGCTGTTTTCAGCATCCTCCATGTCCGCCAGCAGGCGGATGACGCGCTCGTAGTAGACCGCGCCATCGGGAGTCACCCCAAGCTTGCGGGTGGTGCGATGGAGCAATTTGACGCGCAGTCGCGCTTCCAGTTGCTGAATGAGTTGCGTCACCGTGGTTTTGCTCATATGAAGCGTTTGGGCAGCCTTCGTGAAGCTCCCTGCCTCCACCACCCGAGCAAAGGCGCGCATCGCATCGAAACGATCCATTTCTTATCCTGTCTTTCATCGATTGTTTGGATATTACAAACAATGAGGGACAAAGTCGCTTGTTTATCCGCCCGATCTGGCCGTTGTACAGTGTCTTTACATTCACCGGGCTGAATTCGCCCCAGCATAAAGGTACAAATATGACAGCACGCGAAGCCGTTTTTCCCCTCGGTCGGCAGGCGCTCTATGAGCGCAATCGTTATTCACCGGCCATCAAATCCAATGGTTTCTTGTTTGTTTCTGGGCAGGTGGGTAGCCACGAGGATGGTTCGCCTGAGCACGATCTGGAAGCACAGGTCAGGCTGGCGTTCAAAAATCTTAATGCTGTGCTCGCAGCGGCGGGCTGCACGTTTAGGGACGTGGTTGACGTTACCCTCTTTGTCGTCGATCCTGAGTCAAATCTCGACGCTATCTGGAGTATCCTGCCAGAATATTGGGGAGAAGCGCCTTACCCTACGCTGACCGGGATCGGCGTGACGTGGCTTTATGGATTTAAGTTCGAGATTAAGGTTATTGCCAGGCTACCCTAAGCGTTACGGGTCTTTCCGCCAGTTGGGCAGTCCGCGCTGTCTGCAGCGGTAACTGCCGAATCGGGATCGTCTGCTACCCAGCAGTAGACCCAATGGTTACCGTCGGATCGAAAGTCTGTAGCCATAAGGTTGGGAGCAGCGGCGCTGCTTTTCACCTGCGGGGATCGCATACGGAACGTTGGACGGTACCAACGGTACGATGCTGCTTATACCCGCTGGCGTGGGGCTCACGGAAAGCAAAAGGCCCGCTCAGGTTTCCCTGAGCGGGCTTTTTAAATTTGGCTCCTCTGACTGGACTCGAACCAGTGACATACGGATTAACAGTCCGCCGTTCTACCGACTGAACTACAGAGGAATCGTGTGAACGAGGCGCATACTACTGGCCCGGCATTTTTGTGTCAACACTAAAATTAACTTGCTGATTCAACTGGCTAAATTTAGCTCAACACGTTGTTTTAGTGAACAATGCGCCGATCGTCTTCGTCCTGCAGGCCATTTTCACGTATGCGCGCCAGCGGATCCTGGCGGTAAAAATGGCAAAAACGCTGCCACAGGGCCGGGAAGCGGGGCGCGAACAGTTCAGGCGCGCTGAAAAAATATTCCGAAAGGACGGCGAAGCATTCCGCGGGATCGGTGGCGGCATAGGCGTCAATGCTGGCGGCGCTTTCCCCTACCAGATCTATCTCATCCTGAATGTTGTTCATCGCCGCGTGGAGATCGTGCTCCCAGCCGGCGACTTCGCGCAGTGGGATCAGCGGCACCCCGCTGGCCCGATCGCCATTCCGCGCATCAAGCTTATGCGCCACCTCATGCACCACAAGGTTAAAGCCTGACGCATCAAAGGAGTCCTGAATATCCAGCCAGTTCAGCACTACGGGACCCTGCTGCCAGCTTTGCCCCGACTGCACCACCCGCTGGTTGTGGACCAGACCAATATCATCCTCCCATTCATCATCCACAACAAAGGGGGCAGGGTAGATCAGCACTTCATGAAAACCGTCCAGCCACTCAATCCCCAGCTCAAGTACCGGCAGGCAAAAGAGCATAGCTATCCGCGCCTGGTGCAACGGAGTCAGCTCCAGCCCCTGAAGCGCCACCAGACGTTTTTGCTGTAAGAAACGGGCAGCCATCTGCGTCAGCTTGTGCTGCTCAGCGGGCGAAAGGTGGGCTAAAACCGGAATGGCAAGCGCTTGCTCCCAGGGCATCTCTGCGTTGCCGGACTCATCATCTGCTTTCCAGGGCCATTTAAACATCATATTGCTCGCAAAGTCGTCACTTGAACACGATTACCGAAACGGGAGCTATTAAAATGCCAAAGATCCTGGCATTATAGCAACCACAACAGCGGAGAGATGCCGGAGCGGCTGAACGGACCGGTCTCGAAAACCGGAGTAGGGGCAACTCTACCGGGGGTTCAAATCCCCCTCTCTCCGCCAACTATTCTTTCTCTGACCATTCCCCTTCAATAACACCGTTAGCTTCAGGTATAACGCCTGCGCTGGGGTATCGCCATCATCATCGTCCTGGTTTCAGCGTAAAGACGCGGTAGTGCGCCTTGTCCTTTTGTGGTCTTACCGCCGCAATTTGCCCGAACGAGCTTAAACGCATCATAAAGAGGGAAGGTACGCCTGGAAAGCGGCAATGTTGAAAAGAGTGATCTCAACGGAGCGGGAACAAGAAAAAGCCCGCTGAGCGCGGGCTTTGATGGGGATCAGAACTGGTAAACCAGACCGAGGGCCACGATATCATCGGTCGAGATACCGTTGTTGCGGTAGAAGCGGTCGTCTTCATCCAGCAGGTTGATTTTGTAATCCACATAGGTGGACATATTCTTATTGAAGTAGTAGGTCATGCCGATGTCGACATACTTGACCAGATCCTTGTCGCTATAGCGAGAGTAGTTGTAAAGATCTTTCCCCTTCGATTGCAGATAGGCCACGGATGGACGCAGCGGTAAATTATACTCATCGAACTGGTACTGGGCGACGACTTCAAAGTTCTGCGTCTTGTTGGCAATAGCGCCGTTGCCGTAGAAGGTCATGTTGCGGGTTTCCGCATACATGGCGGCCAGATAGATGTTGTTGGCGTCATATTTTGCGCCGACGGTCCAGGCCTCGGCTTTATCACCGTTAGCGTAAATATGGCTGCTGCGTGCTGCCGCCAGCTGGTTATGGGTACGGTCGGAAGCCGAGTAGGCGGCCCCGAAGCTGATGCCCATATCGAGATCGTAGTAGCTGGAAATACCAAACCCGTCGCCATTTTCCCGCGCCAGTTTACGAGCGCCACCGTTGTTTGTGCCTTCGCCAGAACCGGCGTTTTCATTATTCCCCTGATACTGCAGGGCGAAATGCAGGCCGTCGACGAGGCCGAAGAAATCGCTGTTACGGTAGGTGGCCACCCCGTTGGTGCGGCCGGTCATGTAAACGTCGGTCTGGGTGTAGGTATCGCCGCCGAATTCCGGCAGCATATCAGTCCAGGATTCGATGTCGTACACCACGCCGTAGTTACGGCCATAGTCCAGTGAGCCATAGTCAGCAAACTTCAGACCGGCGAAGGCCAGACGGGTCCAGGAGTTTGCGCCTTCCCCTTCGCTGGTATTGGCCTTGACATTGTATTCCCACTGACCGTAGCCGGTTAACTCGGAAGCGATCTGCGTTTCGCCTTTGATGCCTAAGCGAGCATAGGTCTGGTCACCGTCCTCGCTGGTGTCGTCAGAGAAGTAACGCAGGCCGTCGACTTTCCCATAAAGGTCCAGTTTGTTGGCGTTATTGTTATAAATTTCCGCGGCATTAACGGCATTAACGGCATTGACCATGAGTAATGCCGGTACCATGAGTGCCAGTACTTTTCTCTTCATTATATATTCCCTTTTAATAATAATTTCTGTGAATTATGACAATCCCTCCGGAATGCCTGTCAGATACTAACGACTAAGTTCATTTTTATTTAAAATAAAATATGTAAATAAATAATGTAAGATATTGCAAGATATTTCTATGTGGTTCATTATATTAAATTTAAATAAATCTGTTTTAATAATTATTTTGTTGTATAGCAATAGGTTATGTTGCTTCGTTGCGATCGTGGTTAACTGAATGAAATTATTTATATTAATTTACAGTGAGTTGATTATTCAGCCTTTAAATATAATTTATTAGTCAATGCCGCCGGCGGAGGTATAATTGCAATACACGGCATGGCTGGGTGTCGTTAATGTTTAAGTCTGTGGGTAAAGAATAAAAAAACAACCCTGCGTATTTCCGTTGGCAGAATAAGTAATAAGTATGTGCAGAAGACAAGGATGAAACTGCTGCCTGTGGCGCAGTATGGCGGTATAATGTGATGAATGTCACGTTTTTGAGTGGCGGTAGTATGATTTGTCACGGAGAGGAATGAGATGGAAGAGCAGGCAAAACGCAGCCCGGGCGGCAAACTTGCGCTATGGGCGTTGTATGCCTTTTGCGGATATTGTGTCTGGGTCATTGTGCGTTACTGGTGGGTGGTGGGAAAAATTCACAGTGTCCCCGGCGCCAGTGCGGAGGGCGATTTTGGCACCATGGCAGGGAAATGGCTTGGCGCCCTGCTGGGAATGCTGGTGCTCGCCGGCATTGGCGCGATCCTCGGCGCTGTCGTCTGGTATACACGGCCCTCCGGAAGCGGGCGGGATCATCGGTCGTAAAGTTGCTATGCTCGAGGCTGACCTACAGATAAAGGAACGCCTATGAACCTGGTTGACTGGCAGCAGCGATTTGAGCACTGGATACTGACGCACCACGCCCGGGAGGATGCGGCGCACGATCTGTCCCATTTTCGTCGCGTCTGGGCCACCGCCACCCGGCTGGCCGCCGGGGAGGAGGAGGTCGACGGGCTGGTGCTTCTCACGGCCTGCTATTTTCATGACATTGTCAGTCTGCCTAAAAATCATCCGGAGCGAAGCCGCTCCTCAATGATGGCGGCCGAGAAAACCCTGGCTATTTTGCAGTCGTCGTTTGCCGATTTTCCCGCAGACCGGTATGCGGCGGTCAGCCACGCTATTGAGGCGCACAGCTTCAGCGCGGCGATCCCGCCGCGCACGCTGGAGGCGAAAATCGTCCAGGACGCCGACCGTCTCGAGTCGCTGGGGGCGATAGGCCTGGCGCGGGTCTTCGCCGTCGCCGGCGCCCTGAACACCATTCTGTTTGATGCCGACGATCCTTTCGCCGACCGGCGAGCGCTGGATGACAGAAAATATGCCCTCGACCATTTCCAGTACAAGCTCCTGCGCCTGCCGGAAACCATGCAGACCGCCGGAGGAAGGGCTATGGCGCAGCATAATGCGCGCTTCCTCGTCGAGTTTATGGCCAAGATCAGCGCGGAGCTGAAGGGGGAACCCCTGGCGCTGGATGAGGCGGTTTTACGCCGCTTTGCACCGCAGCCGTCAACCGACCAGTGATTTATGGTACTCTCTGCAAAAATCGTCCGCGCTGGTTGAGGATATGCCACAAAAGTTAAGCAAGGAAAACAGGTCGTTGTCATTGACGGAACAGGCCGGTGAAGAGGCTCAGGCGCTGCTGCGCCAGCTGATGACGATCTACGATGTGAAAACGCTGGTCGCCGAACTGGTGAGCGTCGGGGAGCAGCACTGGAGCGCGGCGATCCTCAAGCGCGTGGCGGCCGTCAGCCGCGCGGCAGCGCGTTTGCGTCCGCAGGAGGTCGCTCATCTGGCGACGCTGCTGCCGTCGCCGCCGGCCCATCATCCGCACTATGGATTCCGCTTTGTCGATCTGTTTGCCGGTATCGGCGGGATCCGCAGCGGTTTTGAAGCTATCGGCGGGCAGTGCGTCTTTACCAGCGAGTGGAACAAGCATGCGGTGCGCACCTATAAGGCCAACTGGTATTGTGATCCGCAGCAACACCGTTTCAATGAAGATATTCGCGATATCACCCTCAGCCATCGCCCCGACGTTAGCGATGACGAGGCGGCGCAGCATATCCGCGAGACTATCCCGCAGCATGATGTGCTGCTGGCCGGCTTTCCCTGCCAGCCTTTCTCACTTGCCGGCGTGTCGAAAAAAAATGCCATGGGCCGCGCCCACGGCTTTGCCTGCGAAACCCAGGGGACGCTGTTTTTTGATGTAGTGAGAATTATCGCTGCCCGTCAGCCGGCGATCTTTGTGCTGGAGAATGTTAAAAATCTCAAAAGCCACGATCAGGGGCGGACCTTCCGCATCATCATGCAGACGCTGGATGAGCTGGGGTATGAGGTCGCTGACGCCGGGCATAGCGGGCCGGACGATCCGAAGGTGATCGACGGGCGCCATTTCTTACCGCAGCACCGGGAGCGCATCGTGCTGGTGGGCTTCCGTCGCGATCTGCAGCTGCACGAGGGGTTTACGCTGCGCGATATCGCGGCGCTATACCCGACGGTTCGGCCAACATTTGGCGAGCTGCTGGAGCCGACGGTGGATGCCAAATTTATCCTCACGCCGGTACTGTGGAAATATCTTTATCGATATGCCCGCAAACATCAGGCGCGGGGCAATGGCTTTGGTTATGGCCTGGTGGACCCCGCCAATCCCCACAGCGTGGCCCGGACGCTCTCCGCCCGCTACTATAAAGATGGCGCCGAAATTCTCGTCGATCGCGGCTGGGATCGGCCGCTGGGCGAGACGCATTTTGACGATCCGCAGAATCAACAGCGGCGTCCTCGTCGGTTGACGCCGCGGGAGTGCGCCCGGTTGATGGGTTTCGAATCGCCTCAGGGGGCGCGTTTCCGCATCCCGGTGTCGGATACCCAGGCCTATCGTCAGTTCGGCAACTCGGTGGTGGTTCCGGTCTTCGCCGCGGTGGCGAAGCTCCTGGCCCCGCGCATCGCTCAGGCGGTGGCGCGTCGCGAAGCGGGTGATAACGATGGCGGATGTTCACGATAAAGCCACGCGCAGTAAAAATATGCGGGCTATCGCCACGCGCGATACGGCGATCGAGAAGCGGATAGCGGCGCTGTTGACTCAGGCGGGATTCACCTTTGTTGCCCAGGAGCGCGAGCTGCCGGGACGCCCTGATTTCGCTTTACCCGATTACCGTTGCGTCATCTTTACCCACGGCTGTTTCTGGCATCACCATGACTGTTACCTGTTTAAGGTGCCGGCCACCCGGACGGCGTTCTGGCTGGACAAGATCGCCGGCAACGTGGCGCGCGATGCCCGTGACCGGCAAAAGCTGGCCGAGCAGGGCTGGCGGGTGCTTATCGTCTGGGAATGCGCCCTGCGCGGTCGGCTGAAGCTGAATGACGAGGCGCTCACCGAGCGTCTGGAAGAGTGGATCTGCGGCGCCGGACACGACGCGCAGATCGACACCCAGGGGATCCGCGAACTGGCGCTTATTTCGACGCCTTACAAGGGGTCGCTTCGCTGCGAACCGGGAAAAGGTATTTCCCCAGCGTCACCAGCACGACGGCAAAAATAATCACCGCCAGCGCCAGCCACTCGATCAGGGACAGGCTTTCGCCACCGAATCCGGTACCAAGCAGAACCGCCACCACCGGGTTGACATAGGCGTAGCTGGTGGCTACCGCCGGGGTGACATTGCGGATCAAAAACATATAGGCGTTGATGGCAATCAGCGAGCCAAAGATAGCCAGGTAGGCCACAGCGGCGATCCCGGACCACGACGGAACACGGGTTAAGGTTTCGCCGCTCAGCCATGACGCGGCCAGCAGGACGATCCCGGCGGCGAGCATCTCGATTGCCCCCGCCATCATGCCGGTCGGCAGCTCGATCCGCGAGCCGTAAACCGAGCCAAAGGCCCAGCTCAGGGAGCCAATCAGGATCAGCAGCGCGCCCCAGGGGTTGCCGTTCAGGTTGCCTCCGCTGTTAAGCATCACAATACCCGCGAGGCCAATGGCAATCCCCAGCCATTCCAGTTTACGAGTGGCGATGCCGAAAAAGCGGCTGAAGCACAGGGTGAACAGCGGAACGGTGGCGACCATGACCGCGGCGATCCCGGAGGGAACGTGCTGATGTTCGGCCAGGGTGACAAAGCCGTTGCCGACGGCCAGCAGCAAAACCCCGATCAGCGCGGCGTTAAGCAACGGTCCGCGGGCCGGCAGTTTATGGCCGGTGGCCAACAGCCATCCCAGCAGCAGCACGCCGGCAGAGAGAAAGCGAATTCCGGCCATCATCAGCGGCGGCCAGCTGGCGACGCCGACGGCGATGGCGAAATAGGTAGAGCCCCAAATGATATACAGCGCAAACAGCGCCCCGATAAGCGGTAACAGCTGACGGGTAGACATACTTCCTCACGACGGTGCAGAGATAGAAAGGGGACATATAGTAAACGTGAAAACTATCCTGCTGGCGAGCGCTTAATTTGCGTCAGGTTGTTAAATTTATATTGACTAATTGTACCTTGGGCAGCGGCCGTTTTTTAACGCATACTCGAGGGAGACATTGATGAAAAGAGAAGGAAAATCATTTTGGCAGGAAGTAGTCTTTTAACATTACTCGATGATATCGCCACGCTGCTGGACGATATTTCCATGATGGGCAAGCTGGCGGCGAAAAAAACGGCCGGGGTGCTGGGCGACGATCTCTCCCTCAACGCCCAACAGGTGACCGGCGTGCGGGCAAATCGTGAGCTGCCTGTGGTCTGGGGCGTGGCGAAAGGGTCGTTCGTCAATAAAATCATCCTCGTGCCGCTGGCCCTGCTAATCAGCGCCTTCATTCCCTGGGCGATTACGCCGCTGCTGATGTTGGGCGGCGCGTTTCTCTGTTTTGAAGGGGTGGAAAAGGTGCTCCACAGCCTGGAAGCGCGTAAGCACAAAGAGGACCCAGCGCAACGGCAGCAGCGTCTTCAGGCGCTGGCGGATCGTGATCCGCTGGCCTTTGAGCGTGACAAAGTCAGAGGGGCGATCCGCACCGACTTTATTTTGTCCGCGGAAATTGTCGCCATCACCCTCGGCATTGTCGCGGAAGCGCCGCTGCTGAATCAGATCCTCATTCTGTCGGGGATCGCGATTCTGGTCACCGTCGGGGTCTATGGCCTGGTGGGGGTGATCGTCAAACTGGATGACATGGGCTACTGGCTGGCAGAGAAACGCAGTAACCTGGCGCAGTGGCTGGGCAAAGGGTTATTGACCGTGGCCCCCTGGCTGATGAAAGTGCTCTCTATCGTCGGGACGCTGGCCATGTTCCTCGTGGGCGGCGGGATTGTGGTTCACGGCATTGCGCCGCTACACCATGCCATTGAGCACTGGAGCGCGGGGCTGGGCGGCATGTTGGCCGCCTTGCTGCCGATGGTGGCTAATCTGGTGCTGGGTTTTATCATCGGCGCGGTGGTGCTGGCGGGCGTCAAGGCGGTCAGTCGCCTGCGTGGCGCGGTGAAGTAGTCAGGTGCGGCGCCGCATGACGGCGCCGCGTGGTCTACGCTAAAAGCGCCTCCGGTATCGACAGAGACCGGGCGTGCTGACGACGTCAGATTTGCGCAACGTACTGCGAGAGAAAGATGGAAAAGCCACTACGGTTGAAGTTGAAAAAACTCTACCACCTGACTCGCCCGGCGCATGTGGTTAACATTTGTTTTATCGTGGTGCTGTTTTTCTCCACGCTGCTGATCTGGCGCGAAATCAATGTCCTGGAAGAGGCCTACGTGGCGAACCAGCGCAATAATCTGGCTAACGTCGCGCATGAAATGGATGGCCTGCTGCAGTTCAACATCGACAGGATGATGTTTTTTCGCCACGGTATGCAGTCCGCGCTTGAACGCCCGCTCGACGTCGATGTGTTGCACGAAGCCAGCCAGCGTTATCTGAGCCAACGCCACCAAGAGACCTGGCGGGTGGCGCTCCCCAACCGCCGGACGCTGCCGGTGTTTGGCGTCTCGGAGGGCGTCGTCAGGGATCACCCGCTGCTCTTGCCGGACGATCCGCTGGTGGTCAATGAACTGATGGCGACGCTGGAGCTGGGTTATCTGTTAAACCTGACGCAGCATGATCGCGATTTTGCCGAGCGGATGCAATATATCTCCCGCAGCGGTTTTTTCACCTCGACCCTGCCGCTGCGCGATGAATCGCAGGTGAAGACCTACTATTCGCGCGCCATCAGCGCCCTCTGGTTTACCCGGCAGACCCAGCGGAACAATCCGCACCGCGGCGTTATCTGGCAAACCTTTCCTGACGATGACCCGCAGCTGGAAGAGCAGGTGATCACCGCCTCGATACCGCTGGATTTTGCCGGTTACTGGCGCGGCGTGCTGGCGATGGATTTCTCAGTCAGCGAAATAAAAGCATTTTTAATCAGCGCGATGCAGGGCGGGCAGGAGGGGGAATACCAGCTTTACGACAGCCATCTTAGCCTGCTGGCCTCTTCTGCGCCGGGGAATGTCCTGACGCTGCTGTCGCCGCGCGAACAGGAACTGCTCAGCCGCGCGTTTGCCCATGATAATCAGGGCGGCCTGCGTCTGCTGACGCGCTATATCAGCTGGGCCAAACTGCGCAATTTTGACGGCGTGCTGCTGCGGATCCATACCCTGCGGGAAGGCGTACGCGGCAACTTTGGCACCATCACCATCGCCCTGACCCTGATGTGGATCCTCTTCACCTTAATGCTGCTGCTCTCCTGGCTGGTGATCCGCCGTATGGTCCGCAATATGAGCGTCCTCCAGACCTCCCTGGAGTGGCAGGCCTGGCACGATGCCTTAACCCGCCTGCTCAATCGCGGGGCGCTGTTTGAGAAGGCGATGGCGGTAGCCAGCGACTGCCAGCGCAGCGGACGACCGCTGGCGGTCATCCAGCTCGATTTGGATCACTTTAAGGGCATTAACGATCGCTATGGCCATCAGGCGGGTGACAGAGTGCTGTCGATGGTGGCCAGTACGCTTGCCGGCACCGTCCGGGACGGTGATTTGCTGGGCCGCGTGGGCGGAGAGGAGTTTTGTGTCGTGCTGCCGAATACCACGCTGCAGGAAGCGGCGGCGGTAGCGGAGCGGCTACGCCTGCGTATTCATGGCCGGGAGGTCTTTTTGCATAACAACGTGACGCTGCGGGTCAGCGCGTCGTTAGGGGTGAGCGGCAGCGAAGAGCGAGGGGAGTATCACTTTGAAGCTCTGCAGTCGGTCGCCGATGGTCGACTGTATCTGGCCAAGCAAAATGGCCGCAACCAGGTCTGGTATCGCAGCGAAGCGTGAGCAAAACGTTTCGCCCTAATCAGGCAAAATGAGATTTTTCTTAAAGTGTTCGACGGGGATCGCGCTATCGAATGAAACCGGTTTGCGGCTAAGCCTTATCGCATCAGCCCTGCAGCCCTTTCTGCTGCGAAGCGCCAACTTTCTCAATATTTTGCGCCATGAATATCGCTTGTCATGCAAAATAATTGAGGATAATGTTTCAACGCATCGGATTTCCCGGTGTAACGAATTTTCAAGTGCTTCTTGCATTAGCAAGTTTGATCCCGACTCCTGCGAGTCGGGATTTTTTTCGCCCATCGCTAGCGGTTGGCTTCGCTGGCGCTGAAATCATGAATATCGAGTTCAAATGCCTCCGCCAGTTCACGCCAGGTATGCGCCCCGCGGCCATCGATACTGGCGCGCTGTGGGTCATCGAGGATGCGATGGACTTCGCTTTCGCTGATCTCATTAATCGCCGCCAGCAGAGCATCAACGTTGACATCAACGTCGTTCCCGGTCTGGTCTGTCAATCGGTTCTTCATCATTACCCCCCTCGCTGAGCGTCGCTCAAGCCTCTTTAAGTATAGTCGGTCTAAAAAAACGCCAGTCACTGCCCGCGACGCTGCGAGCGGCGTGGTTTTGTTCTACACTGGCTGGAAATAGAGAGGAGATGGATTATGCAGGTGAACGATCGTGTCACGGTGAAGACCGACGGTGGCCCACGTCGATCGGGCGTAGTGCTGGCAATTGAGTCGTTTAGTGAAGGGACGATGTATCTGGTTTCGCTGGAAGACTATCCCCTGGGGATCTGGTTTTTCAATGAAATAGGGCACCCGGATGGGATCTTCGTGGAAAAAGAAATCTCGTAAAACCGAACTGGCGGGACCACCGCCAGTTTGTTTCAGCGTAGATTCACCTGAATACCGCTGGTAATGTTTTCGGTCAGCCGAACGATGTGGTAAATCACCTGCTTATTATGCGTCTGTATTTTCTTTTTAATATTGCCTTTATGCGATGATACCGTTTTCGCTTTGATGTTCATTTGCGTTGAAATTTGCGAAGTACCATGCCCGGCCATCCACATTTGCAGCATATTTGATTCTGTTTTGCTCAGCGACAACGTCGGTAAATTTAACTGCCCCAGACTCGTGTTCTTGTATTTAAGATAATTAACCAGAATGACATCAAGGTCTTTTGGAGTGATCGATTTTGAGCTGATTAGCAGGTTCTTACGCACCCGTAGATAGCGGTCAAAATGGATGTTCGACAGCGACATAAAAATCACAAACAACGTCGCCGGGTTTTGCGTGATGATCTGGCGAATAATGCCATTACTTTCATCATCATGCACAAAGCAATCTTCATTCAGAAACACCACCGCCGGGCAACATGACGCACAGTGCCTGTGCAGATCCTCAGCGCAGTTGACCTCAACGATTTCCTGTTTTTTAATTCCCCGACTGGTCAGATATCCCGTTAGCCCCAACCGGGTATAACTGCACAAATCCATAATCATCGTTGACATGACCCATCCTCAATCAACACGTAACGATATACACTTCACACTGGCTATGCGAAGCAGTCCTTGCGGGCGGTGATAATAGTAGGTTTAAGAAAGAACCCATTAGTTCCATTAAACTATTCCGCATCTCTGTATATAATTTGCCAGGAAAACTCTTAAAGTAAAGTCAAGAACCGGTAGTGTGAGCGAATTAAAAACAAAAAGTGCCCACGGATGCTATGGTTAGGCCCCAAACATTCTTTTACTTTCAGAATTTCCTTATTTCAAATGAAGGCTGCGATGCCTGGCCGTGTTTTGCCCGGCTTCTCCGCCTGCGGCGGGGGTGGAAGGCTTAACGCTTTAATGCCACAATACTTTTTTATCAGCTTGTGGGATGAATGATGAAACAGTTAGTTTTTGCTGGCATGGTGCTGGCGCTGGCCGGATGCGTGCAGGTTGATCGTTACGAAGAGGTTGTTAAAGCGCCAGCGCCGGCAGGCCTGGAAGGCTACTGGCAGACGAAAGGGCCGCAGAGCGAGATGATGAGTCCGGACGCCATCGCCAGCCTGATCGTCACCAAAGAAGGGGACACCTTCGACTGCCGCCAGTGGCAGCGTGTGATCGCCCAGCCGGGGAAACTGATGAACCGCGATAGCGATATCTACAACGTGACCGCTTCCCTGGATATCTACCCGATCGAGCGCGAGGGCAATACCCTTTCCTACGATCGTATGACGTTGACCCGCGTTGAACGTCTCACCCCGGAGTGCGAGAAGGCGTGGGCTAAAGCGCGTGCGGCCGCTCCAGTCAGCGCGCCGACCACCGCGCGCTAAGGTTCCGGCGGGCCACTGCTGGCCCGTCCGGCGTCAGATGACTACAGCACCGCCTCCAGCACCCACACGCTGACGCTTCCCCCGTTACAGGTAAAGGTTGCGCAGCCTTCGTCGTCAGTTTCGACAATCTCTTCCCGGTTGCCCAGGAAATCCCGCCAGCGTTTGTTGCCATAGTTCTCGCCCAGCGTCAGGGTCTTTTCTCCCTCATCACCATTGGACATCACCACCACGCAGCCGGGATCCTCGTCGGTGCCGCTGCGGCTGAAGGCAATGCAGTTGGGGTGATCGAACCAGAGAGTCTGCACGCCGTGGGCAAAGCGCTGACGGGCGTCGATAAGTTCGTGTAGCTGCTCGATGACGGGCATTTCTATGGCGTAGGTTTGTCCGTCGCCGCCGGTATCTTCATAGGAAGCGCCGAAGAGATCGGCATAGAAGACCGAGGGCACGCCATTTTCACGCAACAGGATCAGCGCATAGGCCAGCGGTTTAAACCATGGTTCAACCGGCGCTTCGAGCGCCTGCAGCGGCTGGGTATCATGGTTGGTGACCAGGGTGACGGCATGGAAGGGGTCGGCTTCCACCAGCGTCCCGCTGAAAATCTGGCTCATGTCGTAATCGCGCCCCTGGCGGGACGCTTCATGAAATTTCATCTGCAGCGGGGCATCGAACAGCATCGTCTTGCCCTCGACGAGGTCGATATACTGCTGGAGCTTTTCCACTTCATGGGACCAGTATTCCGCGACAATAAACAGCGGCTGCGGGGCCACCTCCTGAACATGTTCGATCCACGCTTTGTAAAACCAGGCGGGGATATGCTTCACGGCGTCAAGACGAAAACCGTCGCAGCCGGTCTGCTCCATCACCCAGCGCGCCCAGAATTTGATCTCTTCGGTGACGGCGTGATTACGAAAATCGATATTGGCGCCCATCAGGTAGTCGAAGTTGCCAAGCTCATCATCGACCTGCTCATTCCAGCCTTCGCCGGTGTAGTCGTTGACGATTTTAAATACACCGTCTTCCGTCGGATTCTCGATGTGGTCAATGCCGCTAAAACACTTGTAGTCCCAGACAAACTGCGAATACTGCCCGGCGCGCACCGGGAAGGTATAGCGAGTCCATGCCTCGCACTCTATGATCGTCTCGTCAATTTGCGTGCGATCCTGCTCATCGACGCGCTGCACGCGCAAGGCCTCTTTTTCATCGGCGCCCATTTTATGGTTCACCACCACGTCCAGCAGCACGGCGATGTCGTGCTCCTTCAGGGCGTTAACCGCCGCCAGCAACTGGGTTTTATCGCCATATTTGGTGGCGACAGAACCTTTTTGATCAAACTCGCCGAGGTCGAAGAGATCGTAGGTGTCATAGCCGACGGAATAACCGCCCGAGGCGCCTTTGTAGGCGGGTGGCAACCAGACCATATTGATGCCGATTTCGTTAAGACTGGGGGCCAGCGCTTCGACTTCACGCCACAGTTCGCCGCCGGCGGGGTAGTACCAGTGAAAACATTGCAACAAGGTGGGGTTTTTCATCTTCCATGCTCCAGACGTCAACAGGCTGACCTTTGCAGTATGGGAGATATCCCGCAAAACGGGTGAGGAAAGCCCTGAATTTCGCTATACCCTAAAGCGGATCATATATAATAAATTTGCATAAGATGTAGCGTAACGATGTTGGTGTCGGGCCGTTAAGCGCCTTACACTACAGGAAAATCCTAATCTTCGGGGTATCTATGAAATTAGCACTTCTGGGTCGTCAGGCGCTGATGGGCGCAATGGCCGTTGTTTTGATGGCTGGCGTTAGCGTGAAAACTTTTGCGGCGGAAAACCTGCTCAATCAGATTAAAGAGCGCGGCACGCTGCGCGTGGGCCTCGAAGGCACCTATCCTCCCTTTAGCTTCCAGGGCGATGACGGCAAGCTGACCGGCTTTGAAGTGGAGTTCGCCAACGAGCTGGCGAAACATCTTGGCGTGAAGGCCGACCTCAAACCGACCAAGTGGGACGGTATGCTGGCCTCGCTGGACTCCAAACGCATTGACGTGGTGATTAATCAGGTCACTATCTCCGATGAGCGTAAGAAAAAATACGATTTCTCTACCCCGTACACGATCTCCGGTGTGCAGGCGCTGGTGAAGAAAGGCAACGAAGGCGCGATTAAAACCGCGGCGGATCTGAAAGGCAAGAAAGTGGGCGTCGGGCTGGGCACTAACTATGAAGAGTGGCTGCGTCAGAACGTCCAGGGCGTGGATGTCCGCACCTATGACGACGACCCGACCAAATACCAGGATCTGCGCGTAGGCCGTATTGACGCCATTCTGGTTGACCGTCTGGCGGCGCTGGATCTGGTGAAGAAAACCAACAATACGCTGGCGGTCACCGGCGAAGCGTTCTCCCGTCAGGAAGCTGGCGTTGCGCTGCGTAAAGGCAACGATGACCTGCTGAAAGCGGTAGATGGCGCGATTGCGGATATGCAAAAAGATGGCAGCCTGAAGGCGCTGTCCGAGAAATGGTTTGGCGCTGACGTGACAAAATAACGGCCAGCGGTGAAAAAAGGCGCTCCTGGAAGCGCCTTTTTTTATTTAGCGCGTAACTGTGTGCATAATGAAGCATAACTGAGTCAGGAGGGGCCATGTCACTGCAAAATTTAACCCGCTTTCCGCGTCTGGAACTGATCGGCGCGCCGACGCCGCTGGAGTATCTGCCGCGTCTGTCCGATCACCTCGGGCGCGAAATTTTTATCAAACGTGATGACACGACGCCGCTGGCGATGGGGGGCAACAAACTGCGTAAGCTGGAGTTTCTCGCCGCCGATGCGCTGCGCGAAGGGGCGGATACGTTAATCACCGCCGGCGCGATCCAGTCTAACCATGTACGCCAGACGGCGGCGGTCGCCGCCAAACTGGGCCTGCACTGTGTAGCGCTGCTGGAAAATCCCATCGGCACCCGGGCGGAGAACTATCTGAGCAATGGCAACCGCCTGCTGCTGGATCTGTTTAATACCCAGATTGAGATGTGCGATGCCCTGACCGATCCCGCAGCCCAGCTCGACGAGCTGGCGACCCGTATCGAAGCGCAGGGGTACCGCCCGTATGTCATTCCGGTCGGCGGCTCTAACGCCCTTGGGGCGCTAGGCTATGTAGAAAGCGCGCTGGAAATCGCCCAGCAGTGCGAAGACGCAGTGGAGATTTCGTCGGTGGTGGTCGCCTCCGGGAGCGCCGGCACCCATGCCGGACTGGCGGTCGGCCTTGAACAGCTGATGCCGCAGGCGGAACTGATCGGGGTGACGGTGTCGCGCGCTGTTGCCGACCAGTTGCCGAAAGTGGTGGCGCTGCAGCAGGCCGTGGCCAACAGCCTTGAGCTGCAGGCGAAAGCCGACATCATCCTGTGGGATGATTACTTTGCACCGGGCTACGGGACGCCAAACGAGGAAGGGATGGCCGCCGTGAAGCTGCTGGCGCAACTGGAAGGTATTTTGCTTGACCCGGTCTATACCGGCAAAGCGATGGCCGGACTTATCGATGGCATTACGCAGAAGCGCTTTAAGGATGAAGGGCCGATTTTGTTCGTCCATACCGGCGGAGCGCCGGCGCTGTTTGCCTATCATCCTCACGTCTAATATAGAAACCACAGCATGCAAGAAAGTATCCAACTGGTCATCGATTCCGCGCCTTTTCTGCTGAAAGGCGCCGTCTTTACGCTGCAGCTGAGCATTGGCGGGATGTTTTTCGGCCTGGTGCTGGGCTTTATCCTGGCGCTGATGCGCATGTCGCCCCTCTGGCCGGTAAAATGGCTGGCGCGCATGTATATCTCCATTTTTCGCGGGACACCGCTTATCGCCCAGCTGTTCATGATCTACTACGGTTTGCCGCAGTTTGGCATTGAACTTGACCCGATCCCGGCGGCGATGATCGGCCTGTCGCTGAACACGGCGGCCTACGCGGCGGAAACCCTGCGCGCGGCCATCGCCTCGATTGACAAAGGGCAATGGGAAGCGGCGGCCAGTATCGGTATGACCCCGTGGCAGACAATGCGTCGGGCTATTTTACCCCAGGCGGCGCGGGTCGCTTTGCCGCCGCTCTCTAACAGTTTTATCAGCCTGGTAAAAGATACCTCGCTGGCGGCGACGATCCAGGTGCCGGAGCTGTTCCGTCAGGCGCAGCTTATCACCTCGCGTACGCTGGAGGTCTTCACCATGTATCTGGCAGCCTCTCTGATCTACTGGGTGATGGCGACGGTACTCTCCTCGCTGCAGAACTATTTTGAAAACCAGCTGAACCGCCAGGAGCGTGATCCGAAATGAGTGCGATTGAAGTAAAAAGCCTGGTGAAAAAATTCCATGGCCAGACGGTGCTCCACGGTATCGACCTGGAGGTGCAGGAAGGCGAAGTGGTGGCGATCATCGGTCCCAGCGGCTCGGGGAAGACTACCCTGCTGCGCAGCATTAATCTGCTGGAGCAACCGGAGAGTGGCACTATCCGCGTCGGCGATGTGACGATCGACGCCGGTCGCAGCCTCGGGCCGCAAAAAGGGCTTATTCGGCGGCTGCGCCAGCACGTGGGTTTTGTCTTCCAGAACTTTAACCTGTTTCCCCACCGGACGGTACTGGAGAACATTATTGAAGGGCCGGTCATCGTAAAAGGCGAAGACAAGCAGGAGTCGATGGCGCGGGCGCGCGATCTGCTGGCGAAGGTAGGCCTCAGCGGCAAAGAGAACAGCTATCCGCGCCGCCTCTCCGGCGGTCAGCAGCAGCGGGTCGCCATTGCTCGCGCGCTGGCCATGCGTCCGGACGTGATCCTGTTTGATGAACCGACCTCGGCCCTTGATCCTGAGCTGGTAGGGGAGGTGCTCAATACCATCCGCCAGCTGGCGCAGGAGAAACGCACCATGGTTATCGTGACCCATGAAATGAGCTTCGCTCGCGACGTTGCCGATCGGGCGATTTTTATGGATCAGGGACGTATCGTTGAACAAGGCGAGGCCAAAGCGCTGTTCGCCTCGCCTCAGCAGCCGCGTACCCGCCAGTTCCTCGAAAAATTCCTGATGCAGTAGAGCAGGCGCTGGCGCGGCGGCGCTCCTTCGCGAGGGCAGCCGCGTTCAGCCCGCTTCCACGCCGGGGGAACGCCCCATCATCACATTTTCGTGCTATTGACTCCCCTGGCCGTATACACCGCTTCCCATCCCCCCGTGTAGGGTGTAGAAAATGAAGGGAGGGCCTTAGTTTCAGCGCAGCGAGCGGAAAAAAGGCAAGCCTTCAGGCTAATAAATGCGACAGCTACGATATTTTATACATATAAATAAGATTTATGTGTTAGTTTTCTGTATTTATAATAATGATTATCAATCAGGAGTTATTTGCACAGCTATGAGGGACAATGATTTTTTCAGCTGGCGGCGGGATATGCTGCATCAATTTCAGTCCATGGCCGCCGGTGAGGAGGTTTATAATCTCCTGCAACGAGAAACAGAAACGCTGGAATATGATTACTACACGCTTTGTGTGCGTCACCCGGTGCCTTTCACTCGCCCCCGCGTCACGTTTCAGTCGACCTATCCCCGCGCATGGATGTCTCATTACCAGGCAGAGAATTATTTCACGATAGATCCCGTGTTACGCCCGGAGAATTTTATGCGTGGCCATCTGCCATGGGAAGATGGGCTGTTTCGCGATGCCCAGGCATTATGGGACGGGGCGCGCGACCATGGTTTGCAAAAAGGGGTGACACAGTGTCTGACGTTGCCGAATCATGCTCAGGGTTTTCTCTCCGTCTCCGCGAACAACCGTTTGCCGAACGCTTATCCTGATGATGAACTGGAGCTGCGCCTGCGAACGCTGACGGAGTTGAGCCTGTTGACGCTCTTGCGTCTGGAAGATGAGATGGTGATGCCGCCAGAGATGAAGTTCAGCCGGCGCGAACTGGAGATCCTCAAATGGACCGCGGAAGGAAAGACCTCGGCGGAGGTGGCGATGATTCTCTCGATTTCGGAAAATACGGTTAATTTCCATCAGAAGAATATGCAACGGAAATTTAACGCGCCGAATAAAACGCAAATTGCCTGTTACGCCGTGGCGACAGGGCTAATCTGAATGCGCCTGCCGTTCTGCGTGCCAGACGTGATACCGGCTGTCAGTCATACTTTCAGCCGGTACAAGATTACTGCCGGTATGCTTGTTTAATTTGCTTAACGGTGCTGGAGAATACGGCGGCCTGAGCCTCATCTTCCATCTGCGCGATCTGCTTTTCCATTTTAATAATCACGCGACCCGCGTCTGCCTGACCCATCGCCTGCAGCATTAGCGTCATCAGCGCTTTCAGGCAGGTGACTTCCTGCGCCAGTTCTTGATTATTTTCTGCAGTGGAAAAATCTGGTGTGCTCATCGATATCCTCGTTTGCTCGCTGCGCTATTGCGCCTGTCTGAATGTGAAGGCCGCGCAGTATACCACAAGCGACAGAAAAAAAAGGAGTGCTTAATTTCTGTTCTCTCATCTGAGTTGTGAATGATTTTATGCATCAGATAAGACGTAATAGCTGTCAGCAGCGCAATAATTTCCCCCAATTATTTAGCACGTTAATAATTGTTACATATTTTGCCTCGTATTTATGCGCTACGTAATCTGTTGTGTTTTTTGTGCCTTCTGTATGAGGATTGTTAAAAAATAAGCCCCGGGCAACTGATTGTTCGCAATGACTTTCCACTCAGTGTGCACAGACATTGCCATAAATGAGAGCCAAATCGAGGGGAGGGCATTTTTTTGCCTTTTAAATTAGCAATAAAACCCGGTAATATGTGGGAGATAAAGTATCAGTAGCGTTATCCCTCATTCTGGAGATTATTCCTTTGATCAACGTTCTTCTTGTTGATGACCACGAACTGGTGCGCGCAGGGATACGACGCATTCTGGAAGATATAAAAGGGATTAAAGTCGCTGGCGAAGCCTGCTGCGGTGAAGACGCCGTCAAGTGGTGCCGGGCTAATTCCGCTGATGTCGTCCTGATGGACATGAACATGCCCGGGATCGGTGGTCTGGAAGCGACGCGCAAAATCGCGCGCTCGGTAGCGGGCACGAAAGTGATCATGTTGACCGTGCATACCGAGAATCCTTTACCTGCCAAGGTCATGCAGGCAGGGGCGGCAGGGTATCTCAGTAAGGGCGCTGCGCCACAGGAAGTGGTGAATGCGATTCGCTGCGTCGCGTCCGGGCAACGTTACATTGCCTCCGATATTGCTCAGCAAATGGCGTTAAGTCAGATTGAACCGGAAAAAACAGAATCGCCGTTTGCCAGTTTGTCTGAACGCGAATTGCAGATTATGCTGATGATCACCAAAGGTCAGAAGGTGAATGAGATCTCAGAGCAGCTGAATCTGAGTCCTAAAACGGTTAACAGCTATCGCTATCGGATGTTCAGCAAATTGAACATTCATGGCGATGTCGAGCTGACCCACCTGGCAATTCGCCATGGCCTGTGTAATGCGGAGTCGTTAGCAAGCCAGTGAGTGATGTTTTTGACGCAAAAGCTTTCCTGAAAACGGTAACCAGCCAGCCCGGTGTGTATCGGATGTATGATGCTGGCGGAACCGTCATCTATGTTGGCAAAGCCAAAGATTTGAAAAAGCGGCTCAGCAGCTACTTCCGCAGCAACCTCGCGTCGCGTAAAACGGAAGCGCTGGTGGCGCTGATCGCGCAAATCGACGTGACCGTCACCCATACCGAGACGGAAGCGCTGCTGCTTGAACACAACTATATCAAGCTGTACCAGCCGCGGTACAACGTGCTGTTGCGCGACGATAAGTCGTATCCTTTTATCTTCCTCAGCGGCGATACCCATCCGCGTCTGGCGATGCATCGTGGCGCCAAACATGCGAAGGGCGAGTATTTTGGTCCTTTTCCCAACGGCTATGCCGTGCGCGAGACCCTGGCGCTGCTGCAGAAAATCTTTCCCATCCGTCAGTGTGAAAACAGCGTCTACCGCAATCGCTCCCGTCCCTGTCTACAGTATCAGATTGGCCGCTGCCTGGGGCCGTGCGTGGCGGGGCTGGTCAGTGAAGACGAGTATGCTCAGCAGGTGGAGTATGTGCGGCTGTTTCTCGCCGGCAAAGATGATCAGGTGCTGACTCAGCTCATCGCGAGGATGGAGAAGGCGAGTCAGAACCTCGAGTTCGAAGAGGCGGCGCGCATTCGCGACCAGATTCAGGCCGTCCGCCGCGTGACGGAGAAACAGTTTGTCTCTAACACCGGCGACGATCTTGACGTGATCGGGGTTGCCTTCGATGCCGGAATGGCCTGCGTCCATGTGCTGTTTATCCGCCAGGGGAAAGTGCTGGGCAGCCGCAGCTACTTCCCGAAAGTGCCGGGCGGCACCGAGCTGGGCGAGGTCGTGGAGACCTTTGTCGGCCAGTTCTACCTGCAGGGCAGCCAGATGCGCACGCTGCCGGGAGAGATTTTGCTCGACTTCAACCTCGGGGATAAGACGCTGCTGGCCGAGTCGTTGTCGGAGCTGGCGGGGCGCCGAATTCATGTGCAGACTAAACCGCGCGGCGACCGGGCGCGTTACCTTAAGCTGGCGCGCACCAATGCCGCCACGGCGTTAACCACGAAATTGTCTCAGCAATCGACCATTCATCAGCGTCTGCAGGCGCTTGCCACCGTGCTGGAGCTGCCGGCCGTGAAGCGGATGGAGTGCTTTGATATCAGCCACACCATGGGCGAACAGACCGTCGCCTCCTGCGTGGTATTTGACAGTAATGGCCCCCTGCGCGCGGAGTACCGGCGCTACAATATCGCCGGCATCACCCCGGGCGATGACTATGCGGCGATGAATCAGGTCCTGCGCCGTCGCTATGGTAAAGCGATTGATGACAACAAGATTCCGGATGTGATCCTGATAGACGGCGGCAAGGGGCAGCTGGCGCAGGCGAAAGCGGTGTTTGCCGAGCTGGACGTCCCCTGGGATAAACATCATCCGCTGCTGCTGGGCGTGGCGAAAGGTAGCGATCGTAAAGCCGGCCTGGAAACGTTATTCTTTGAACCAGAGGGCGAGGGGTTTAGCCTGCCGCCGGATTCGCCGGCCCTGCACGTGATCCAGCATATCCGCGATGAATCGCACGATCATGCGATCTCCGGACATCGCAAAAAACGGGCGAAAGTGAAGAGCACCAGCTCGCTTGAGACTATCGAGGGGGTGGGGCCGAAGCGTCGCCAGATGCTGCTGAAGTACATGGGGGGGCTGCAGGGGCTGCAGCAGGCCAGCGTCGAAGAAATTGCCAAAGTACCGGGCATCTCTCACGCTCTGGCAGAAAAGATCTTCTACTCGTTGAAACATTAGGGGCTCTGTAGCAACATAGGGCTAATTTTTACTTACAACAGATAGTTACCCGTCACTATGCAATTTAATATCCCTACGTTGCTTACTCTGTTCCGCGTCATCCTGATCCCGTTCTTTGTGCTGGCGTTTTATCTGCCCTTTAGCTGGGCGCCGTTTGCCTGCGCGCTGATTTTCTTTGTTGCCGCCGTGACTGACTGGTTTGATGGATTCCTCGCCCGTCGCTGGAACCAGAGTACCCGGTTCGGCGCCTTCCTCGATCCGGTGGCCGATAAAGTCATGGTGGCTATCGCCATGGTGCTGGTCGCTGAGCACTATCACACCTGGTGGGTCACGCTGCCGGCGGCGACGATGATTGCCCGTGAAATTATTATCTCCGCGCTGCGCGAGTGGATGGCGGAGCTGGGAAAACGCAGCAGCGTGGCGGTCTCGTGGATTGGCAAAGTGAAAACCACCGCACAGATGACTGCCCTGGTGTGGATGCTGTGGCGTCCTTATCCGTGGGTGGAATGGGCCGGGATCGCGCTTTTCCTCGTGGCGGCGGTGCTGACGCTGTGGTCGATGCTGCAATATTTGAACGCGGCGCGCGGCGATTTGCTTGATCAGTGATCGTTTCGCCGTTATTTTCAGCAAACGATGCAAAGTTGCGAAAAATACCGTTGACTCACCGCGAGAGATAAGTAGAATGCAACGCATCGAACGGCGGCACAGTCTTCCAGACGATAACAAAATCAAGTGATTAGCAAATAACTTGATGATGCGGGAATAGCTCAGTTGGTAGAGCACGACCTTGCCAAGGTCGGGGTCGCGAGTTCGAGTCTCGTTTCCCGCTCCAGATTAACAGCATCGGCAGTAGCGGGTGCTTCAGAATTAAAGGCGCGTTAGCAAAGCGGTTATGTAGCGGATTGCAAATCCGTCTAGTCCGGTTCGACTCCGGAACGCGCCTCCACTTTATATCCCGAGCCCGGATGGTGGAATCGGTAGACACAAGGGATTTAAAATCCCTCGGCGTTCGCGCTGTGTGGGTTCAAGTCCCACTCCGGGTACCATTGGGAAATATAGAATAATCAAAGCAATAAGCAGTGTCGTGAAACCACCTACGGGTGGTTTTTTTGTTTTTAAACCCCGCCTTATCACGACATGTCATCCTGTTTTTCTTCTCCACCTTGTCCTGCACCCGAAACATTGTTACTGGCTAAGCCTGCGCCTGATGATACGGGATGCCGTTCTGACTCCGGGCAAGGAGAGGCCTGAAGTCATGGTCTGTGATCGGCACAGACCTCTGGCGTAGAGGCTTACCGTAGTGAAGCCGGTCCGGGTCGCGGCGGATAATAGGCTTAGCGGGTGGGGGATTATATGATCGGAACGATCTCGCTCCCCCAGGCCAGCAGGGGGAGGCAAGCGGGTACACAGCGAACCGGCGTTGAAACCGTCTCTACAGTTCGAGGTTGAAAGAAAGTACTTTCGATATAAATACCATCTCATCCGTAAGCGAGGGGAATTTGCCGGTAAATCTTTCTTCAGACTCAGGGGTAAAACGATATAGCGAATAATTCTCCCCGGACGCGATGCGCTCCAGCTGAAGGTGAGAGGGTTTCCGCAGTGAAAAAGCTAACAGATAAAAGTTCGTCGTGTGCTGAGCAAGTTCAGCGACTAATGCCGGGAGCGCCTTGGCAAGGTCGATCTCTTCTCTGCAGCAAATGACAAAAAGCTTGCCATCCGCGCTTTTTAATATGTTCCTGAATCTCTTTACTGCGCGGAGGTAATACGCATAATCGGCTGAGGTGGTGGGATCGCGATGGGTGAAGATATCATTCAGGTTATATTTTTGTTTATATTTTTTGTGGTGGGCGCCGGGTTCTTTGGACTGGCGATTTAATGAGCTATATTCGTTTTTGTCTAAAAAAGTCTGAAAATCGTCCCTCAGGCAATCGATGACCATCGCCGGGCAGGAAAAAATCCAGTCAAAAGGCAGAGAGATTTTTTTTCAGATTAAATTTTTTCAGTGTCCACGACGTTAAACAATGGCTTCCTAATGACACAATGTGCTTCACAGCCCATTGTCCTTGAGTTTCAGTCCCTGATACAGGATGTGGCGGGATACATACATTCTCGAATGCCATTCTGGATGGTGTTAATCCCTTGAACTCGTCACTGTTCATCAGCGATGCGTTAAGAAGTTGTGCTGATTCTGCAAGCGACTTGTCAGAAATTGCATGGTAATAATTTTTAAGACCGTCAGGATCTGCGGGGCGACCCAGTAATGTTTTATACGTAGACTTTATTAACAATATTTTTAGATATTTCTTCTGGATGTCATCTGCCATTTTTTATCCGCTTGAAGCCATAGTGTTGCTTTATTTAATTGCTGCTTAAATATATAGGCATATATATTGTGTGGAATTAGGACAAGTTGATTTAAGATTGGCAATCCAGCAAAAAATAGCGACTGCAGGGCACGGTGTCGTTGAATATCCTCGGCAGAATCTGGTGGCTATCGATGCCTGGGCTGACGGCGGCAATCTCGCGAATGGGATCACCACGTAGTGGGGAACAACCCATTGTCACCGGCAATCGCTCATTTGTCCCAGGACAACACGATCTCTCCCTGCTACTATTTTCCGGACACTTACCCAGTCTGCCGGAGGCATTATGTTCACAGGGCTTTGCGCATTTCCGCTGACGCCGCTGCATCAGCAAACTATCGATGAAAAAGCGTTTATTCGTCTTCTTGCTCGTCTTACCGGTGCCGGAGTCGACTCCCTGGGCATCTTAGGCTCAACCGGCAGCTACGCCTATCTCAGTCGTGAACAGCGCAAGCGGGTGGTGCAGGTGGCGAAGGCGCATGCCGGGTCGACCCCGATAATGGTCGGCGTCGGCGCCATCGCCACCAGCGAGGTGCTCCGGCTGGTGGAGGATGCCCAGCAGGCCGGGGCGGATGCATTGCTCCTGCCGATGATGTCCTATCAGCCGCTCTTTGCGGAGGAGATCTACGCTTTTTACGAGGAGGTCTGCCGGCATGCCTCGGTGCCGGTTTGCCTGTATGACAACCCCCGTACCACCCACGTGACGTTATCGGATGAGCTGCAGGGGCAGATTGCTGCCTTACCGTCCATCGCCTCGATAAAAATTCCCGGTCTGCCCGCGCCGCAGGCGAGCGAACGGGTGGCGGCGCTGCGTCGTCATCTGCCTGGCGGCGTGACGCTTGGCGTTAGCGGTGACGTTCGTGCGACAGCGGGCTTGCAGGCCGGCTGCGAGGTCTGGTACTCGGTCTGCGGCGGCCTCTTTCCACGTATCTCTCTGGCGCTGGTGAAAGCCATCCGTCACGGCGATGCGGCACAGGTGGCGGCGCTGAATAAGCAACTTGCGCCCCTCTGGCGGTGCTTTGACCGCTACGGCGGCAGCCTGCGGGTGGTCGCCGCCGCTGCGGCCATTCTGGGATTGTGTGATCCTGACTCGCTTCCCCGTCCCTTGCTGCCGTTAGGGGAGGAGGCCTGTCGCGACGTGGCGGCGGCGCTGCACGGGCTGGCCTGATTGTGTCGGGTCGACGCAGGCGCAATGGGCACTGCCGGGTGGCTTTCTGCCGGCATTTCGGCTACTGTAGGCCCGATTTTTACCATGCGAGCCTGTGAATGAATACCGGACCCTTAAACGAAAACGAACTGGAATGGCTGGACGAGACGCTGGCGAAATACGCCACCGAAGGCGCTATTCTGGATGTCTCTGAACTTGATGGCCTGCTGACGGCGATCCTCTCGGCGCCCACCGCTATCGAACCCGCCCAGTGGCTGCTGGCTATCTGGGGGGGGGCTGATAATGTGCCACGCTGGGCCAACGACCGCGAGCGCGATCGCTTTGTCAATCTGACGCTGCAGCATATGAGCGATATCGCCGAACGGCTGGAGTCTTATCCCGATCAGTTCGAACCGCTGTTCGGCACCCGTGAAGCGGAAGGTCAGGAGCTGACCATCGTTGAAGAGTGGTGTTTTGGCTATCTGCGCGGTGTGGCGCTGAGCGACTGGTCGACGCTGCCTGCTGAACTTCAGCCTGAGCTGGAGGCGATTGCGCTCCACGGTAGCGAAGAACAGTTTTCCGCGCTGGATAATCTGACGGCGGATGAATTTATCGCCAGCATCGAGCGCATCACCCCGGCGGCGCTGGCGCTTTACCAGTACTGGATGGCGAATCCGCAGCCGGAGGTGGTCCCGCAGCCGGTAAGAAATGAGACGAAAGTCGGACGTAACGATCCCTGTCCGTGCGGCAGCGGTAAAAAGTATAAGCAGTGTTGCTTAGCGAAATGAAAAAGGGGCCAGCTGGCCCCTTTTTTTATCCCACCGCCGGTAACAGCCCGGCGACGATGCAGAACTGGATCGCTACGATGCCGATCCCGCACAGCAGGACCAGCCACAGCGCCGGGGCGCCGCCGGCCACCCGCCAGGCCGCCTGCGGATGCAGTCGGCGGCTCTTCATGACCAGCATGGCCGGTAACATCAGGGCCAGCACGGCCAACGCCACCCCGGCGTAGCCCAGGGCCATGACGAAGCCGCGGGGATAGAACAGGGCGAACGCCAGCGGCGGCAGAAAGGTGATCATCCCGCTCTGCAGACGCCCGCTGACGCTGTTTTTGCGCTGAAACATATCGGCCAGATAATCAAACAGCCCGAGCGAGACGCCGAGGAAGGAGGTCGCCAGCGCAAGGTCGGCAAACAGGTGTACGGCCAGCTCCACGTGCGGTGACGCTACCACTTCGCGGATCGCCTCCAGCAGACCGTTCAGACCGGCATGTTGCGACAGCAGGGCGGTAAAGGCCGGAGCGTCGATACTGCCCAGCGTCGCCAGCTGCCAGAAAATATAGGCCACCAGCGGAATAAAACTGCCGATAATAAACACCCGGCGCAGCTTACGGATATCGCCCCCCAGATAGCTGACGACGCTCGGCACGCTGCCGTGAAAGCCAAAAGAGGTAAAGATCACCGGAATGGCTGACAGCGCCAGGCCTTGCTCAACTGGCAGCGTGAGCAGGTTCACCTGATGAATGTGCGGCATCAGCAGAGCCAGCATAATCACCAGGAAGACGATTTTGGCGCTAAACAGGAAGCGATTGAACAGGTCGACCAGCGCGGTGCCAATGCACACCACCGCCCCGCCGAGCAGGGTGAAGATCAGTACGCCGGCAGCCGGCGGCAGCTGCCAGTCCAGCCACTGGTTGAGGCTGGAAGCGAGTAATTCGCCGGCGCCACTGATGTAGGCCGCCGTGAGGGCGTACAGCAGAAACAGCATGCAGAACCCGGTGATCCATTGTCCATAACGGCCCAGATAGCGCGCCGCCAGGGAACCGAGCCCCATATCGGCAGGGACATGCTGGTAGACTTCCAGCAGCAAAAGGGCGGTATAGCACATCAATGCCCACAGGGTGAAAAGTAAACCCAGCGTGACGGTAAAGCCGACGCCTGCGGCGGCCAATGGCATCGCCAACATACCTGCACCGATTGTGGTGCCGGCTACGATTAAAATACTGCCCAGAGTGCGGTTCTTCACGCTTTTCGCTATCCCTACAGCAAATCACAATAATTTATGCCGCGCAGAGTAGGGGATATTGCGTCTTTCGTCAAATCAGGGTTACAAGATCTGTAATTAAAACTTTACAAGGTCGAAAGGATGAAAGCCTGCGCTGGCGCAAGGCGCGGGCCGTCGGTCTGGCCTAAGCTGGCGTTTTTTCCGGAGGGGTTATGTCTTCTATTCATGGTCATGAAGTGCTGCAGATGATGCTGGCGTCGAAGGAGTGCTGGACGGTGGCTTCGCTGGAGGCGGCCATTCACCGTCGCTTTGGCGCAGAGGCGCGCTTTCACACCTGTTCGGCGGAAAACCTGAGCGCTGCGGAGCTGGTGGCGTTTTTAGAGCAGAAAGGCAAATTTATTGCCAGAGAGGCAGGATTTACCACCGCAGAAAACAAGATTTGTAAGCATTGAAAATGCCGCGACGGAGAAGCGTCGCGGCGCGGGCAATTAATTCTGCGTATCGAGGGTGGCCAGCTCTTTGTCGATAAAGTACAGACCTTCACCGCTTTTCCCGGCGAGGGTCAGTTTATCAATTACCGATTTAAATAATTTCTCTTCTTCATGCTGTTCGGCGACATACCACTGCAGGAAATTAAAGGTCGGGTAATCCTGACTGGTCATAGCCGCGTGCGCCAGTTCATTAATTTTTTGCGTGATCAGCTGCTCGTGCTCATAGGTCTGGCGGAACAGTTCATCCAGTGACGCATACTCGGCAAACGGGGAGGCGATAGCGTTGATGCGCGGCAGGCTGCCGGTGTCGGTCAGGTAGTCGAACAGGCGCTGCATATGGGTCATCTCTTCCTGGGCATGGCGACGCAGGAAGGCCGCAGCCCCTTCAAAACTATGGTAACTGCACCAGGCGCTCATCTGCTGATAAAGAAGAGAAGAATAGAGTTCAAGATTCATCTGTTCATTCAGTTTGTCGATCATTTCCGTTTTCAGCATCGTCGCGCTCCTGGAATTAAAATATAGATGTTATCGGCTGCCACTATAATTTGTTATTTAATTATTTGCAAAAAGTAAATTTAAAAAGATTTTATTTAAAATGCTAATGGGAATAACACGCATTGGCAGTTTAATAATAAATGAGAATGGTTTTAATTTATTATTAGTTTTTTGCGGAGGCGAAATGACTGCCTCTGCGGATTGCGAGGTTGGGAGCGCCAGGCGGAGTCATCCTGATGAGGGGGCGACACCCTAACCTGAGCGGCAGAGGCGGCGAAAGTGTGAAGCGCTGCGTAATTTTTAAAACAACTTTTCATAAAATTTGAAAGTTTGTTTTCCAGGTAGTAGAGTGCAGTCAACGCCAATGACATTCTGCGGGCAGGCCCGCACAGCATTCAGGAGAGTAAACCATGAAGATTGCACTGATGATGGAGAACAGCCAGGCGAACAAAAACGCCATCATCCTCAAGGAACTTAACGCGGTTGCCGACGAAAAAGGATTTCCGGTCTATAACGTCGGTATGAGCGATGAGAACGATCATCATCTGACCTATATTCACCTCGGGATCATGGCCAGCATCCTGCTGAATTCGAAGGCGGTCGACTTCGTGGTCACCGGATGCGGTACCGGTCAGGGAGCGCTGATGTCGCTGAACATCCATCCTGGCGTGGTCTGCGGCTACTGTATCGACCCGGCGGATGCGTTCCTGTTTGCCCAGATCAACAATGGTAACGCGCTGTCGCTGCCGTTTGCCAAAGGTTTCGGCTGGGGCGCCGAGCTGAACGTGCGGTTTATCTTCGAAAAAGCCTTTACCGGTCGTAACGGCGAAGGCTATCCGCCGGAGCGCAAAGAACCGCAGGTGCGTAATGCCGGGATCCTCAACCAGGTCAAAGCGGCAGTAGTCAAAGAAAATTATCTCGATACCCTGCGCGCCATCGATCCGGAACTGGTGAAAACCGCGGTCTCTGGCCCTCGCTTCCAGCAGTGCTTCTTCGAAAACTGCCAGGATAAAGCGATCGAAGCGTTTGTCCGCCAGATCGTCGGGTAATCGTTATCAGGGCCAGCGCCGCTGGCCCTTCCAACCTCTACGATTTCTTCGCCGACACGCTGCTGCCTGCCGTTTTGGCCAGATGCAGGCTGTCGATCATCCCCACCAGACAAATCACCGCGATAAACACAAACGCCAGGCGAAAGCTGATCCCCGGTACGGCGGAAAGGTGCAGCCAGTCGCCGACCTGTTCACCCAGGCGGATGCCGATTGCCCCAAGCGTGATCCCCAGCCCCACCGCCAGCTGCGACGCGGTACTGAACAGAGTATTGGCATCGCTCATCTGCGCGGCGGGGACATCGGCAAAGGCCAGCGTGCTCACGCCCGTGAACTGGACTGAGCGAAACACCCCGCCGAGATAAAGGATCAGCATGATCGCCCAGACCGGAGTTTGCGGCGTGAGCAGCGCGCAGGCCAGCAGCGAACAGACGTTCAGCGCGCCGTTGATCAACAGCAGGCGACGAAAGCCCAGCCAGCGGATCAGCGGCGTGGTGGCGGGTTTAATCGTTAAATTGCCGACAAATACCGCCAGCACCAGCAGACCGGAGTGAAAGGGATCCATGCCGAACCCCACCTGAAACAGCAGTGGCAGGAGAAAGGGGACCGCGCTGATGGAGGCCCGGAACAGCGAGCCGCCGTACATCGTCACGCGGAACGTCGGCACCTGCAACGCCGTCAGACGAACCATAGGCGCTGTCGCCCGGCGGAAGTGGCGGATAGCATACGCCAGACAGCCGAAGCCAAGCGCGGCGAGGGCCAGCGTCGGCCAGATCTGCGGCTGACGATCGCCGAGCCGTTCCATCGCCGTGACCAGGCTGACCATCGCCACCGCGGTCGTGATAAACCCTGTCATATCAAAGGCGCGCCGCTCTGCTTCGCGGATAACAGGAATGATGCGCAGCGACAGGATAATCGCCGCGACGCCCAGCGGGACATTGATAAAGAAGATCCAGTGCCAGCTGGCGTAGCGGGTAATAAAACCTCCCAAAGGCGGGCCGATAATAGGGGCCACCAGTGCCGGCCAGGTGAGGGTGGCGATGGCCTTTATCAGCAGGTGTTTCGGCGTGGTGCGCAGTACCGCCAGACGACCGACGGGGACCATCAGCGCGCCGCCGATCCCCTGCAGGATACGCATGGCGACAAAGGTATGCACCTCGCTGGAGAGGCCGCAAAAGATCGAAGCAAGGGTAAAAATGGCCAGGGCGAGGGTGAAGATAGTCCGGGCGCCGAAGCGATCGGCGATCCAGCCGCTGGCGGGGATCAGCACCGCGAGGGTAATCAGATAGGCGCTGATGCCGATATTCAGCTCGACGGCGGTAACGCCAAAATCTCTCGCCATGTCGGGCAGGGCGGAAGCGATCACCGTCCCGTCGAGAAACTCCATAAAAAAGGCGCCAGCCACCAGCAGCGCCGGGGCTGAAAAAGCACGTTCGTTCCCGGAAGAGATCGCGGTATTCATGTTGTCGCTGCCATCAAGGGGATCCTCGGCAAAGCGGCAGCAAAGGTGCCGCCAGCCACTCGGGTGGCGAAAAAAACCTGCCACGGCAGGTTTTATTATCGTTAACGATTTAGGGTACTATTACGCTCCTGAAAAAAGGAGTAATTAATGTCTCAACATCTTACCGAACACGACGAGCTGGTTTCCGATGTGGTTGCCTGCCAGCTGGTTATCAAGCAGATCCTCGACGTGATTGACGTCATCGCGCCGGTGGAAGTGCGTGAAAAAATGACCAGCCAGCTGAAAGCCATTGACTTCGCCAGCCACCCGGCCTCTGCCGATCCGGTGACGCTTCGCGCGGTGCAAAAAGCGATTGCCCTGATTGAGCTGAAGTTTACCCCGCAGGAAGAAACGCATTAATAACCGGCCCCGCGGGTGACCGACGGGGCCTTTTCCTTTAATGGGAAACCACGGTCTGCGTTGGCGCAGCCTCAGCGGTTTTAAACAATTTGCTGTTGCCCCAGCACTCTTCGTAGCGATGGCCAACCAGATCCTCAACGATTGCCCGCACCTCCGGCGCAATATCACTGATTTTACCGCCCGCTTTAATCCGCGCGACTTCCTGCAGGACCACCAGATGGGCTTTACGGTCCAGTTTCATCTGCTTACTGAAGACGATGGCGGCCAGGGCTAAGGCGACGACACCGACGCAGAATACCACCGCGATGGCGGTCACGGCGCTTTCCGGTTGGCTGTGCGCTTTTGACTGGAAACCGTAAAAGCTCAGGATGGCCCCCATTGAAAACACCACAATCGAGCGCAGAATTTTCCCTGAGAAGGTCATGGCGCCGGCATAGATCCCTTCCCGGCGGCGTCCGGTGTAGATCTCGTCGACATCGGCGAGGAAGGTGTAAACGGTCCAGGGAATATAGTAAACCCCGCCGGTCCCCAGGCCGAACAGCACGGTAATACCGAACATCAGCACGGTCGCCAGGCCTGACGGCAGATGGAAGAACCACAGCGAGGTATACAGCAGGACTGCGAAAATCACGATCCCCAGCGCGAGGATATAGGGTTTGCTGAAGCCCTTTTTCACACACAGGCCGATAAACAGCGCGGTGGAGATCAGCTGCAGAATCGAGTTCAGGCTGTTCAGCCCGGCCACCATTGCCGGATCGTGCTGCAGAACGAATATCACGAAATAGGTGAAGATGGAGGCAAACAGCCATTCCGCGCCAAACCCGCACAGGTACATACCGAGATGTTTGCGGAACACGCGCAGATAAAAGGTGGAACGCATGTCTTTCGCCAGCGACAGCAGGGTGCTCAGCAGCCCCTTTTTCGCGCTGGTATCCACGGCTTCCGCACGCTCGCGCTCCCAGCTGCATAGCCACAGGCAGGTAATCGCGACGATCAGGATCGCGCCGTAGGTCAGTCCGGTGAGGAAGAAAGGGGTGGCGGAATCTTTGCCGTACAGCAGAATGAACTGTCCGGGAATAAACGCGGCGAGGAAGTTGGCCAGCTTGCCGAAGATGGCTTTATAGCCGGTGAGCTTTGAGCGTAGCGAGAAATCATCGGTCATCTCTGTCGCCAGCGTTTCATAGGGCACCATGATGGAGGTGTAGATGATCTCAAACACCACGTAGGTGCACAGGTAGTACCAGAAACTCAGGCCCTCTACCCACAGCAGCGGGTAGAACAGCATCAGCGGAATGCCGATCAGCAAAAAGAAGCGCCGACGGCCAAAGCGCTTGCCTAACCGCGTTTTGCCAAAGTTATCCGTCAGATAGCCCATCAGCGGGTTGCTGATGGCGTCGATGATGCTGGCGACGGAGAAGATAAATGAGGCCTCGATCAGCGTCAGGCCGCAAAAGGTCGTATAAAAATAGAGTAGCCATGCCCCGCTTATCGCCAGTGCGCCACTCCCTAACAGATTACCGCCGCCGTAGGCTAACTGATGGCGTAACAAGATCGGTCTTCCCTGCAGCCCTTCAGAGGCTGAAGCCGTGTATCGAGCCATAAAAAATAAACCTCGTGTTTTATATTTTTGAAACACTGTTTTTATATTTCTTTGTGGCTCAACAAAAAGTGACCGCGCTCACTAATCCCCCCAAAGGGGTAACGGTGAGGAGGGAATGGGATCAAGTTAAAACTTTTTTATTCTTTTGAGGAATAAATGGCAGGGGAGTATAGCGATAACGGATTAATAAACAGGGCGGGGCAGCGCGAACGCGCTCCCCCCTGATCGGCCGAGAAAGGCCCTACGCCTCTGATTAATGGGGTTTCTGTGACGCTCCGACGAGGGCCATCAGACGGCGATCGGTCTGTTCCATACCGATCCCGGCTTTGTCGGCATTGCGAATTTCCTCGAGCACGCTTTGCAGCAGCAGCCCATCCTGCTGCTGCTCTTCCGCCAGCCGGGTCAGAAAACGCCAGGTGTTGTCATCGCTCTGCGCTTTGGCTTCCTCGGCGAGACCGCTCAGCATACTGCTACGCTGGCGGTAATCGACCAGGGTTTGGGTAAAGAGATCTTCCAGCGAGGTACATTCGGGATTACAGGCGCGGTCGGGATTCACTATCGGCCAGCTGCCGGCTTTTTTCAGATAGTCAAATACGCGCATGGTGAGGGTGATGCTGCATTGCGCGCGGTTGCGCAAAAATGTCGCGGCGCCGTCGAAGCGATGCCGGGCGCACCACTCGCTTAAGTTCAGGTAAACGTTAGAGGCGTGGAACTCAAGGTTCATCTGGGTGTTTAGCTTTTGTGCCATTCCTGGAACTGCCATAAAAATATCCTTATTAACCGGGAAGGGGTTACTGGTGCGCGTCAGCGGTTCCTGCGGTAAACAACAGGATAAAAGAGTGGCGCGCTGCACTGTTGCAGAATAATAAAACTCTACACATTCCGTATGAGTCGGGTAATTTTTCCTCTTGCCGACAATTTTAGAATACTCGCTGAATAGAATTAAGAAAACTCTCAAGATGGATAATTTACGTTTTGTTACACGATTATTCCTGAATGACGACTGGCTGGAGATTGGCGGCGTAGACCGGGGCGCTAGCACGGTGTGCCAGGTATAAGTTATAGGTATTTGACTACGAGATTCGTCGTATAGCGCAAAGCTATAAGTTATTTCAGAGAGCAATGTTTCATGGTGATGATAATTATTTTTATTTTTTGTTGCAGGCTTTTTTATGTATCCGGAATATCTTTTTTCAATTCGGAATAAATTACGCAAAAGATCCGTTTTATCGCGATATAAAACGGTCGATGCCGGACTGGCGACGCGCGTCTGCTGATCTTCAGCGCCGGCAGGCAGTTGACCGCCGCTGCGACCCCGTTAGCCGCTGGATATAACAGTGCCGTAACCCTCTGTTAAACACCCTCTGACATCACAGGGATAACCCTGCTGGTGGTATAGATGATCCTGCTATTCGCCGGTTAAATTGTATGACAATTATGTCTTTTTTTATGTCTTTTTTTGCTAAATCTATGTACGCAATTACTGTAATTCCGCGATGTGATAATGCTCTCGTATGGAGAAATAATTTCCGGGTATTACTACTCTAACAACGGCAGTAGGGAATGTGATTTTTCTAATGCCTTGTTTTGATGCCGATAAAAAAGTTAATTCCGATTTTTCCCTACATGAAAGCGAATTAAAGCTGGAGTTTACCATGCACAAATTTACTAAAGCGCTGGCGGCCATTGGTCTTGCTGCGGTTATGTCACAATCAGCTATGGCAGAAAACCTGAAATTGGGTTTTCTGGTGAAACAGCCGGAAGAGCCATGGTTCCAGACCGAGTGGAAATTTGCTGATAAAGCAGGAAAAGATTTAGGCTTTGACGTCATTAAAATTGCGGTGCCGGATGGTGAGAAAACCCTGAACGCCATCGATAGCCTGGCGGCCAGCGGCGCGAAGGGCTTTGTCATCTGTACCCCCGATCCTAAGCTCGGCTCGGCGATTGTCGCTAAGGCGCGCGGCTATGACATGAAGGTGATTACCGTCGATGACCAGTTCGTCAACGCCAAAGGTAAACCGATGGAGAGCGTGCCGCTGGTGATGATGGCGGCCAGCGAAATCGGCGCCCGCCAGGGGCAGGAGCTGTATAAAGAGATGCAGAAACGCGGCTGGGATGTTAAAGACACCGCGGTGATGGCCATCACCGCCGATGAACTGGACACCGCCCGCCGTCGTACCACTGGCTCCATCGATGCCCTGAAGGCGGCCGGTTTCCCGGAAGCGCAAATCTACCGTGTTCCGACAAAATCTAACGATATCCCGGGGGCGTTTGACGCCGGTAACTCAATGCTGGTCCAGCACCCGCAGGTTAAACACTGGCTGATCGTTGGGATGAACGACAACACCGTGCTCGGCGGCGTGCGTGCCACTGAAGGCCAGGGCTTTAAAGCGCCGGATGTGATTGGCATTGGCATCAACGGCGTGGATGCCGTCAACGAACTGTCGAAGGCGCAGCCGACCGGTTTCTATGGCTCCCTGCTGCCAAGCCCGGATATTCATGGCTATAAAACCAGCGAAATGCTCTACAACTGGGTCACCAAGGGCGTTGAGCCGCCGAAGTTCACTGCGGTGACCGATGTGGTGCTGATTACCCGCGATAACTTCAAAGAAGAGCTGGCGAAAAAAGGGCTGTAACAGCCCGGTTGAACTGGCCCCCGCCGCGGCGGGGGCTGAGTGCAGAAGAGCGGAGTCGTTATGCAACAGTCTACCCCTTATCTCTCATTTCGCGGCATCACCATGACGTTCCCTGGCGTAAAGGCCTTGTCCGATATCAGTTTTGACTGCTACCCAGGACAGATCCACGCGCTGATGGGCGAAAATGGCGCAGGCAAATCGACGCTGCTGAAAATCCTCAGCGGTAACTACATCCCCACCGCGGGCCACCTGCAGATCGGCGGTCAGCAGATGGCGTTCACCAATACGATGGCGGCGCTCAACGCCGGCGTGGCGATTATCTATCAGGAGCTGCATCTGATCCCGGAGATGACCGTCGCCGAAAATATCTATCTTGGCCAGCTGCCGCACAGAGGCGGCATCGTCAACCGCTCGCTGCTCAACTACGAGGCCCGCCTGCAGCTTGAGCATCTGGGGCTGGATATCGACCCGGAGACGCCGCTGAAGTATCTCTCCATTGGCCAGTGGCAGATGGTGGAGATTGCCAAAGCGCTGGCGCGTAACGCCAAAATTATCGCCTTCGATGAACCGACCAGTTCGCTCTCTGCCCGGGAGATCGACAACCTGTTTCGCGTTATCCGCGAGCTACGGGAGGAGGGGCGCGTCATCATCTATGTTTCACACCGGATGGAAGAAATTTTTGCCCTCAGCGATGCCATCACCGTCTTTAAAGATGGCCGCTACGTCTGCACCTTTGATGATATGCCGAGCGTCAGCCACGACGCGCTGGTTCAGGCCATGGTGGGACGCAATCTGGGGGATATTTACGGCTGGAAACCTCGCCCCTACGGCGAAGAGCGGCTGCGTCTGGAGGAGGTGAAGGCCCCGGGCGTGCGCACGCCGGTCAGCCTCTCGGTGCGCAGTGGCGAAATCGTCGGCCTGTTTGGGCTGGTGGGCGCCGGGCGCAGCGAACTGATGAAAGGTCTGTTCGGCGGGACGCGGATCACCGGCGGTCAGGTGTATATCGATGGCCAGCCCGTCGACATTCGCAAACCGGCCCAGGCCATCCAGGCCGGGATGATGCTGTGCCCGGAAGATCGGAAAGCGGAGGGGATTATTCCGGTTCACTCCGTGCGCGACAACATCAATATCAGCGCCCGGCGCAAGCATATCCACGCCGGGTGCCTGATCAACAACGCCTGGGAGGCGGACAACGCCGATCAGCATATCCAGTCGCTGAACATTAAAACGCCGGGCCCGGAACAGCTGATCATGAACCTGTCTGGCGGCAACCAGCAGAAAGCGATCCTGGGCCGCTGGCTGTCGGAAGAGATGAAGGTGATCCTGCTCGATGAGCCCACCCGCGGTATCGATGTCGGCGCCAAACATGAAATTTACAACGTGATATATGGCCTCGCCGCCTCCGGTGTCGCCGTGGTATTTGCCTCCAGCGACCTGCCGGAAGTGCTGGGCGTCGCTGACCGCATCGTGGTGATGCGTGAAGGGCAAGTCGCCGGCGAACTGCTGCATGAAGAAGCCAATGAACAGCAGGCGTTAAGCCTTGCGATGCCAAAAGTGAGTCAGGCTGTCGCCTGAGTAAGGAGTAAATGATGTCATCAGTGACTACGTCCGGCGCTACCCGCTCTGCCTTTAGCTTTGCCCGTATCTGGGATCAGTTTGGCATGCTGGTGGTGTTTGCGGTGCTGTTTATCGGCTGCGTAATTTTTGTGCCTAACTTTGCCTCATTCGTCAATATGAAGGGGCTGGGGCTGGCGATCTCGATGTCCGGGATGGTGGCCTGCGGTATGCTCTTCTGCCTGGCCTCCGGCGATTTCGACCTGTCGGTGGCGTCGGTTATCGCCTGTGCCGGGGTCACTACCGCGGTGGTGATTAACCTGAGCGAAAGCCTGTGGCTGGGGATTGCCGCCGGTCTGCTGCTGGGGGCGATCAGTGGCCTGGTCAACGGCTTTGTCATTGCCCGCCTGAAGATCAACGCCCTGATCACCACGCTGGCCACTATGCAGATTGTCCGCGGTCTGGCCTACATTATCTCCGACGGTAAAGCGGTAGGGATCGAAGATGAACGCTTCTTCACCCTCGGTTACGCCAACTGGTTTGGTCTGCCGGCGCCGATCTGGCTGACGGTCGCCTGCCTGGTGGTTTTCGGATTATTACTAAACAAAACCACCTTTGGCCGTAATACGCTGGCTATAGGCGGCAATGAAGAGGCGGCGCGTCTGGCCGGTGTTCCGGTGGTGCGCACCAAGATTATTATCTTTGTGCTCTCCGGTCTGGTATCGGCCGCGGCGGGAATTATCCTGGCGTCGCGGATGACCAGCGGCCAGCCGATGACCTCGATTGGCTATGAGCTGATTGTTATTTCGGCCTGTGTGCTGGGCGGGGTATCGCTGAAGGGCGGGATCGGCAAGATCTCCTACGTGGTGGCCGGGATCCTGATCCTCGGGACCGTGGAGAATGCGATGAACCTGCTGAACATCTCGCCGTTCTCACAATACGTCGTGCGCGGGGTCATCCTGCTGGCGGCGGTAATTTTTGACCGCTACAAACAAAAAGCCAAACGTGCGGCCTGATTTCAGGCATAACTTTTAAGTCTACAGAGTAATTACCGCCAGCGCCCGTTTCGCTGGCGGTATCTATCAAAAATGGCGAGGTTGGTCACACTGTCTATACTTACATGGCTAACATATAATTAACAACCAGCTTCGGCTGGCCATGATAAGGAGGAAACAGGGTGGATAACCAGATATCTGTACCGCCTGCGCTAACCGGAAACTACGCTTTTTTCTTTGACCTCGACGGTACTCTTGCCGATATCCAGCCGCACCCCGATCAGGTGGTGATACCCGACAACACGCTGCAGGCGCTCAACGCGCTGGCCCGGCAGCAGGGCGGGGCGGTGGCATTGATTTCAGGGCGCTCAATGTCTGAACTTGACGCGCTCACCCATCCCTGGCGGCTACCGCTGGCCGGTGTTCACGGGGCTGAACGCCGTGATATCAATGGTAAAACCTATATTGTCTCTCTGCCGTCGGCTCTGCGCGATGAAATCGCGGCTGAGCTGACCTCGGCGTTGCAGGCGCTCCCCGGGTGCGAGCTGGAGAGTAAAGAGATGGCCTTCGCGCTCCACTACCGCCAGGCGCCGCAGCAGCAGAGCGCGGTGCTGGAGCTGGCGCAGCGCATCGTTCAGCGCTACCCGCTGCTGGCGCTACAGCTTGGCAAGTGCGTAGTGGAGATTAAACCCCGCGGTGTCAACAAAGGGGAGGCGATCACCGCCTTCATGCAGGAAGCGCCGTTTGCCGGTCGCGAACCGGTTTTTGTCGGCGATGATTTGACCGACGAAGCGGGATTCAGCGTGGTTAATCAACTGCAGGGAATGTCGATAAAAGTGGGCGCCGGGGAAACCCAGGCGCACTGGCGGTTGGCGGATGCCGCCGCCGTAAGGACGTGGTTGCAACATCTGGCGTATGACGCGCAAACCGAAAGGAGGGATGACCATGAGTCGTTTAGTCGTAGTCTCTAACCGTATCGCCTTACCGGACGATAAAAAATCGAGCGCTGGCGGTCTGGCCGTCGGCATCCTGGGGGCACTGAAAGCGGCAGGGGGTCTGTGGTTTGGCTGGAGCGGCGAAATTGGCGATGACCAGCAACCGCTGAAGCAGGTCTCCCGCGGAAATATTTCATGGGCGTCGTTCAACCTTAATGAACGTGACCATGACGAATACTACAACCAGTTCTCTAATGCCGTGCTGTGGCCGGCCTTCCATTATCGTCTTGATCTGGTCAGCTTCCAGCGCGAAGCCTGGGAGGGATATCAGCGAGTCAATGCCATGCTGGCGGACAAGCTTCTGCCGCTGATCGAGCCAGACGATACGCTGTGGATCCATGATTACCATCTGCTGCCCTTCGCCAGCGAACTGCGCAAGCGTGGGGTCAACAACCGGATCGGCTTCTTTTTGCATATTCCGTTCCCGACGCCGGAGATTTTTAACGCGCTACCGCCGCACGCTGAGCTGCTGGAACAACTGTGCGATTACGACCTGCTGGGCTTCCAGACTGAAAGCGACAGAACCGCGTTTCTTGACAGCATTGCCATGCAGACCCGACTCTCCGACCTCGGAGACAAACGCTATCAGGCGTGGGGTAAGGCGTTCAGCACTGAGGTTTATCCGATAGGGATCGATCCGGACGAGATTACGCGCAACGCCAAAGGTCCGCTGCCGCCGAAGCTGGTCCAGCTGAAAAACGAGCTCAAAAACGTGAAGAATATCTTCTCGGTGGAGCGGCTTGACTACTCGAAAGGGTTGCCGGAGCGGTTCCTCGCCTATGAGACGCTGCTCGAAAAGTATCCTCAGCATCACGGTAAGATCCGTTATACCCAGATCGCACCGACCTCCCGCGGCGATGTGCAGGCCTATCAGGATATCCGCCACCAGCTGGAAACTGCATCCGGGCGCATCAATGGCCAGTTTGGCCAGCTTGGCTGGACCCCGCTCTACTACCTGAACCAGCATTTTGATCGTAAGCTGCTGATGAAGGTCTTCCGCTACTCTGACGTCGGCCTGGTGACGCCCCTGCGCGATGGTATGAACCTGGTGGCGAAGGAATACGTGGCGGCGCAGGATCCGGATAACCCTGGCGTACTGGTCCTGTCGCAGTTTGCTGGTGCGGCGCAGGAGCTGACCAGCGCCCTGATCGTCAACCCCTACGATCGCGACGAGGTTGCCGCCGCGCTGGATCGCGCCCTTAGCATGCCGCTGGCGGAACGTATTGCCCGTCATTCTGCGATGCTGGACGTGATCAGAGAAAATGATATTCATAACTGGCAGGCGCGCTTTGTCGACGATCTGCAGCATATTTCACCGCGCAGTGAGGAGAGCCGCCTGCGGGGGAAGATAGCCACGTTCCCTAAACTGGCCTAGTTCAGGAAAAGGGCTAACCGGCGTTAGCCCTTTTCAAGGGAAACCAGCAGGACATCGACGCCGCAGCTGCCGACGATATTTTTCGCCGAGCAGGTGGCGCGCGAAAAAAGGGAATGGTTATGATTGCCGCAGATCACCAGATCGACCTGGTGCGACCGGCAGAAGTCCTTAATATGATGGCCCAGTTCGCCGCAGGCGATGGTCATTTTCTCTATCGGGTAGTCCGCGTGACGCGCCAGCTCGTTGAGAAAATCACGCGTCTCTTCCTGCATCACCTCGCGCAGATTTTCCATCATCGGCGCAGCGAACTGGTTATACAGCTCCGGATCCGTGGCGAGGGTGATAAAGCTCACTTTCGCGTTCACGGGCCGGGCAATCGACACCGCTTTTTTAATTAATACCTGACTCTCCGGCGTTGGCGCGACGGCAACCAGCAGATGTGAATAAGGCATCTGGCCTCCTTGAGATACGCGGAATAACCCTTTCTTTCCTTCTTTCTTTACTCCTGTTTACCCGGCTGCGCAAGGGCCGATCCCGGGATTTGCGAGCCTCTTCGCCAGTCGGTGTTTTTCCGGCTAGATCACAATGGTGAACCTGTCTTTTGATTTAAAAGAAATAGCGTTTTATAAATGAGTGAAGTGAAGACGTCATCTCTTTGTCATTTTGCCACCGGCGGCGGTTACGTGGCAAAAGCACAAAGGTAACCTCGTTTCGCTGCTTTTAGTGTAGCCAGGTACCCACTCCCTTCCGGTGGCAAATCCGGAAAGATTGTCGGCGTTCTCTTAAAAAAAGACACAGGATCACGGCGATGAAAACACGAAAGATTGGACTGGCTAACTACCTGGCCTACGGCGCGGGCGATTTTCTCGGCGCCGGCACCACGGCGCTAACCGCCGCATGGCTGCTCTACTTTTACACCACCTTCTGCGGACTCTCTCCGATAGAAGCCACGCTGATATTCGCTTCCGCCCGCGTACTGGATGCGGTGGTGAGCCCGCTGATGGGCTTTCTCACCGATAACTTCGGCACCACCTGGCTCGGCAAGCGCTTCGGCCGCAGAAAATTCTTTATTCTGCTCGGCATCCCGTGCGTATTCAGCTACTCGGCGATGTGGGTTGGCGAGATGGGTTTCTGGTACTACCTGCTCACCTATCTGCTGTTTGATATGGTCTACACCATGATTCTGGTGCCCTACGAGACGCTGGTGCCGGAGATGACCGATGACTTTAAACAGAAAACCAAATTCTCCGGCGCGCGCATCTCAATGGCGCAAATGTCGGCGATTTTAGCCTCCTTTCTGCCGGGGATCCTTCTTACCTGGCTCGGCAAAGACAATGCCAGCTCGTTCTTTTATGCCAGTCTGGTGTTCTCGGTCCTGTGCGCGGTGATGCTGACCTTCGTCTGGTGTTTCACCTGGGAGCGGCCGCGTGAGGCCTGGTCAGAGGCGGCGCTGCGGGCGGAAGCGGAAAAACAGAACTTAACCCTCGCCCAGAGCCTCAATCGCCTGGTGATTGAGCTGAGCTCCACGCTGCGGATAAAAATTTTCCGCCAGCACCTCGGCATGTATCTGGGGGGCTATATCGCCCAGGACGTCTTCAATGCCGTGTTCACCTATTACGTGGTCTTTGTTCTGATGCAGGAGGCCTCTGTCGCCTCGAATCTGCTGGGGACGATGGCGATTTTCCAGTTTATCGCCGTGATCGCCATGATCCCGCTGTGCATTCGCTTTGGCCCCGCGCCGTCGTACCGCATGGTGGTGGTCCTCTTTGGCCTGAGCTCGCTCTCCTATGCGCTGCTCTATTACGCCGGACTGAGCGACGTCTATTCCTTACTGCTGCTCATCTCTGCTGTCGCCGGACTGGGACGCGGCGGGATTAACTACGTACCGTGGAATACCTATACCTATATTGCCGACGTCGACGAGGCGATCACCGGCCAGCGCCGCGAAGGAATTTTTGCCGGCATCATGACGCTGACCCGCAAAGCCTCGCAGGCGGGGGCGGTGATGCTGGTGGGCATCATCATGCAGCTGTCGGGGTTTGTCTCCGGGCAAAAAATACAGCCTGAAGGGGTCAGCCATACCATTTTGCTGATCCTCAGCGTCGGCACGCTGGTGGTCTTAGCCTGCGGCTTCCTCGTTTCGCTGCGCTTCAAACTCAATCTGCATACCCACAGCGTCCTGCGCAGCGAAACCCTAAGAATGCGCGAAAGCGGTCACGCCCAGCCGGAACTGACCAGTGCGGAACACCGCGCGGTCGTCGAGATGCTGGCGGGGATGCCCTACGACTGCCTGTGGGGAAATAACAATATTGGCTACCTGAATCGTCATAAACCTGCTGCCCCGGCGCTCACCCAGGGCGGCGCTTTGAATTCGACATATACCCGAGGTTAACAACATGAAAGTTTGGCCGGTAAAACATAGCCCATTACTCTGTCAGCCTGAGCGTTTTATCGCCCGTAGCGAACTGCAGGCGCTCATCCGCAACGTGACGCAAAACCTGGTGAATATTAAGGATGAGAGCGGGCAATTTTTACTGCGCCTGGATGACGGGCGCGTTATTGATACCAAAGGCTGGGCCGGCTGGGAGTGGACCCACGGCGTCGGGCTGTATGGCATCTATCAGTATTATCAGCAAACCGGCGATCTCGAGATGCGCGATATTATTGACCGCTGGTTTGCCGACCGTTTCGCCGAGGGGGCAACGACCAAAAACGTCAACACTATGGCGCCGTTCCTGACCCTGGCCTATCGCTTTGAAGAGACCGGATGTAAGGCGTATCTGCCGTGGCTGGAGAGCTGGGCGGAGTGGGCAATGTATGAGATGCCTCGTACCGAGCAGGGCGGCATGCAGCACATCACCCTGGCGGAAGAAAACCACCAGCAAATGTGGGATGACACCCTGATGATGACCGTGTTGCCGTTAGCCAAAATTGGCAAGCTGCTTCACCGTCCGCAGTATGTGGAGGAGGCGACCTATCAGTTCCTGCTCCACGTGCAGAACCTGATGGACCGGGAAACCGGGCTGTGGTTTCACGGCTGGAGCTATGACGGTCGGCATAATTTTGCCCGGGCGCGCTGGGCGCGGGGCAACAGCTGGCTCACTATGGTGATCCCGGATTTTCTTGAGTTAGTGGATCTCCCGGAAGGGAATGCGGTACGGCGCTATCTGACCGAGGTGCTGAACGCGCAAATTGCCGCCTTAGCGAAATGTCAGGACGACAGCGGCCTGTGGCATACCCTGCTGGACGACCCGCACTCTTATCCAGAGGCCTCGGCGACCGCCGGCTTTGCCTACGGCATACTCAAAGCGGTGCGCAAGCGATATGTCGGGCAGCACTATGCCGGGGTGGCTGAAAAAGCGATTCGCGGAATTGTGCAGAATATTTCGCCGCAGGGGGAGCTGCTGCAGACTTCCTTTGGCACCGGAATGGGGTCAGACCTTGATTTCTATCGCCAGATCCCGCTCACCTCGATGCCCTACGGCCAGGCGATGGCGATCCTCTGTCTGACCGAGTATCTGCGCAAGTATTTCTGAGCAGGAGACCCCGCAGGCGCGGCGCCTGAAAAAACTAACCCGGCTTTCGCCGGGTTGGTTTTACATACGCTCGACGGTTTCGATACCGAGGGTATCGAGACCCAGCTTGAGGGTTTTCGCCGTCAGCAGCGCCAGCTTCAGGCGGCTGTTGCGGGTCGCTTCGCTTTCCGCGCTGAGGATCGGGCAGTGCTCGTAGAAACCGGAGAACAGGCCCGCCAGATCGTAGAGGTAGGCGCACATCACGTGCGGCGTCCCTTCGCGAGCGACCACGGAGAGGGTCTCTTCAAACTGCAGCAGGCGCGCGGCCAGCTGGGCTTCGCGATCTTCCGCAATCACCACCGGCGCGTCGGTGAGGGCGTTTTCGTCAATGCCGGCTTTGCGGAACACGGAGAGCACGCGGGTATAGGCATACTGCATATACGGCGCGGTGTTGCCTTCGAACGCCAGCATATTATCCCAGTCGAAAACGTAGTCGGTGGTGCGGTTTTTCGACAGGTCGGCGTATTTCACCGCGCCGATACCCACCACTTTCGCCAGATTTTCCAGCTCATCAGCGGACATCTCCGGGTTCTTCTCGGCCACCAGGCGACGCGCGCGCTCCAGCGCTTCGTCCAGCAGATCCGCCAGCTTCACGGTGCCGCCGGCGCGGGTTTTAAACGGCTTGCCGTCTTTACCCAGCATCATGCCGAACATATGGTGTTCCAGCGGCACGGAGTCCGGCACATAGCCTGCTTTACGCACGATGGTCCACGCCTGCATCAGGTGCTGGTGCTGACGGGAGTCGATGTAGTAGAGCACGCGGTCGGCGTGCAGTGTTTCATAGCGATACTTCGCACAGGCGATATCGGTAGTGGTATAGAGGTAGCCGCCATCCTTTTTCTGGATGATGACGCCCATCGGTTCGCCTTCCTTGTTTTTATACTCATCAAGGAACACCACGGTGGCGCCTTCGCTCTCCACGGCCAGCCCTTTGGCTTTCAGATCGGCGACGATCCCCGGCAGCATCGGGTTGTACAGGCTTTCGCCCATCACGTCATCGCGGGTCAGCGTCACATTCAGGCGATCGTAGGTGATCTGGTTCTGCGACATGGTGATGTCCACCAGCTTACGCCACATCTGCAGGAAGTACTCATCGCCGCCCTGCAGCTTAACCACGTAGCTGCGCGCGCGCTCGGCGAAGGCTTCGTCTTCGTCGTAGTGTTTTTTCGCTTCGCGATAAAAACCTTCGAGGTCGGCCAGGGCCATCTCGCCGGCGTTTTCCTGCTGCTGTTTTTCCAGATACGCGATCAGCATGCCGAACTGGGTGCCCCAGTCGCCGACGTGGTTGGCGCGGATCACCTTATGGCCCAGGAACTCCAGGGTACGGACCGAGGCATCGCCAATGATGGTCGAACGCAGATGGCCGACGTGCATCTCTTTCGCCACGTTTGGCGCCGAGTAGTCGACGACGATGGTCTGTACCTGCGGCGTGGCGACGCCCAGGCGTTCTGACTGCAGCGCGCGGTTGACGTTGTCCGCCAGGAACGCGGGGTCGAGGAAAATATTGATAAAGCCCGGCCCGGCGATTTCAACCTTGCTGGCAATGCCGTTGAGGTCAAGATGAGACAGTACCTGCTCTGCAAGTTGTCGCGGCGCCATGCCCAGTTTTTTGGCGACAGCCATCACGCCGTTGGCCTGATAGTCACCGAACTGAACTTTTGCTGACTGGCGGACCTGAGGTTCGCAATCGGCAGGCGCGCCTGCCGCGATCAGGGCCTGGCTGACTTTTTCTGAGAGAAGAGCCTGAATATTCACCGGAATACCTTACGTGTAATGCGCCAGCCCCCGAGGGAGGCGGCGCCGGAATGTGGACAAATTAGGGCGGGAGTATACTGCATTTGTCCCCGTCCGTCAGCATCGCGCGCGGCGCGGCGGCATGGGCAATCCATCGTCGGTCGGTCACGCAGCGGCAGGGTGGCGGTTGGTCCGCGGCCTAAAACACGGTAGATTAGCCTTTTTATTATTGATGAACATAAGTGACGAGCAAACCCATGGCGAACTGGCAGCAGATTGAACAACTGGCCGATATTACGGCGGATCTCCCGCGATTTTCCGATGCGCTACAGCGCTTCGCTGCGCGACTGGGACTGGAGATCGGCGGACTCGACGCCGACCATATCTCCCTGCGCTGTCATCAGAACGCCACCGCGGAGCGCTGGCGCAGTGGGCTGGCGCAGTGCGGAACCCTGCTGTCGGAGAATATGATCAACGGTCGGCCTATCTGCTTGTTTAAACTGGCGGAGCCGGTCTGCGTGGCGCACTGGCGCTTTCATATCGTTGAGCTGCCGTGGCCGGGTGAAAAGCGTTATCCCCATGAAGGCTGGGAGCATATTGAAATTGTCCTGCCCGGCGATCCGGCTACCTTAAATGCCCGCGCTCTGGCGCTGCTGGCCGATGACGGACTCAGCCAGCCGGGGATCGTCGTCAAAACCAGCTCGCCGAAAGGGGAACATGAGCGTCTGCCGAATCCCACCCTGGCGGTCACCGACGGCAGCGTGACGGTCAAATTTCACCCATGGTCTATTGAACAAATCGTCGCCAGCGAGCAAGCCGATACATAACAGTGTGAAGCCGCGCGGCGTCTGCCGCGTGAAATCATGACATGCTGAGAAGGTTGTCTGGATCAGGGAGTGAGCAATGGCGGTACTGGAAGTTTGTTGTTACAGCATGGCGTGCGCCCGGGAGGCTGAGCGCTGCGGCGCCGATCGTATTGAACTCTGCGCCGCGCCGCAGGAAGGGGGACTAACACCCTCTTACGGGGTGCTGGTCTCGGTCCGCGAGGCGATTACCCTCCCGGTGCATCCGATTATCCGCCCGCGCGGCGGCGATTTCTGCTACACCGAAGAGGAGTTCGCCGCGATGCTTGGCGATATCCGCAAGGTGCGGGAGCTCGGCTTTCCCGGGCTGGTGACCGGCGTGCTGAATGCCGATGGTCAGGTCGATATCCCGCGGATGAAAAAAATAATGGCCGCGGCCGGGCCGCTGGCGGTGACCTTTCATCGCGCGTTCGATCTGTGCGCCGACCCGCGTCAGGCCTGGGAGACGCTGGGTGAGCTGGGGGTTAAACGTATCCTGACTTCCGGTCAGCAATCCTCGGCGGAGAAAGGTATTTCATTAATTACGGAACTTATTGCCGCAGGGGATACTCCAATCATTATGGCCGGTGCGGGAGTGCGCGCCGCGAACCTGCCGCTGTTTCTGCAGGCGGGGGTGAAAGAGGTTCATAGCTCTGCAGGCCAGTGGTTGCCATCGGAAATGCGCTTTCGTCATCCAGGCGTTTCGATGTCAGCCGATCCCGATGCGGACGAATACAGACGCTACGCCGTCAATGGCGCAGCGGTGGCGGAGATGAAAAAGATAATTTCCGCTGACAGAAGTTAAACGGTTTTTGCTGCACATCATGTCGCCCAATATGATGATTGCCCGTACCAGGCCCCTGCCCATTAAACAGGGGCCTTTTTTTATCTCGCTTTCTTCGCCAGCGACTGCTGCGTTTCCGGTTTGGTGGCGATAATCACCGCGCGCAGCGGCGCCGGATAGCCTTCCACGGTTTTGCGCTGATCCTGTGGGTCGAGGAAATCGGCCAGCGATTCGCTGGTCATCCATTCGGTGCGCCGCTGCTCTTCCGTCGAGGTGACGCAGGCGTCGACGATGCGCACATCGATAAACCCGCACTTCTCCAGCCACATTTTCAGGGCCGCCGCGGAGGGAATAAAATAGACGTTGCGCATCTGCGCATAGCGGTCGCCCGGAACCAGCACCGTATTTTCATCGCCTTCGACCACCAGCGTCTCCAGTACCAGCTCGCCACCCGGCGCCAGCTGATCTTTCAGCTGCCACAGGTGGTCCAGCGGCGAGCGGCGATGGTAGAGCACGCCCATCGAGAACACGGTGTCAAAGGCCTCCAGCGCCGGGAGCTGCTCGATGCCCAGCGGCAGGAGATGCGCCCGCTGGTCGTTGCCAAGCAGCTTACGCACTGCTTCAAACTGGCACAGGAACAGCTGGGTGGGATCGATGCCGACCGCCAGATGCGCGCCCGCGCCGATCATCCGCCACATGTGATAGCCGCTGCCGCAGCCCACGTCGAGGATGGTCCGTCCGCTAAGATCGGACAGATGCGGCAGGACGCGCTCCCATTTCCAGTCGGAGCGCCATTCGGTATCGATGTTGATGCCGTACAGCGAATAAGGGCCTTTGCGCCATGGCATCAGGTTTTTAAGCAGGTTTTCTACCCGCAGCCGATGGCCTTCGCTGAGCGGCGTTTCGCTTTCGGCGGTGACGCTGTGCAGGAGGTCCAGACGCCAGGGCGTTAATTCCGGAAGAAACTCAACGGCGCGCTCCCATTCGCGAAACTTGCCGTGCAGGGCCTCGCGCTGCCAGGCGGCTACCTGGGCAGGCAGCGTCTCCAGCCAGTGAGACAGCGGGCTTTTGGCGATCAGCTGATAAAAGTTACTGAAGTCGATCATGCCTGCTCCCCGGATTTTACTGCCACCAGCGAGCCAAAGTTAAAGCACTGGAACCACAGTTCAGCATGTTCGAACCCCGCCTGACGCAGGCGTTTTTTATGGGTTTCCACAGAGTCGGTCAGCATCACGTTTTCCAGCATGCTGCGTTTCTGGCTAATCTCCAGCTCGCTGTAGCCGTTCGCGCGCTTAAAGTCATGATGCATATTGAACAGCAGCTCACCGACGTGGGCGTCTTCGAAGCTGAATTTCTCCGATAGCACCAGCGCGCCGCCGGGATTCAGCCCCTGATAGACTTTATTCAGGATCGCCTGACGATCGCCCGGCTCAAGGAACTGAATGGTAAAGTTCAGGATCACCAGCGAGGCGTTTTCAATGGCCACATCGCGGATATCCCCTTCAATCACCTCGACCGGCGTCGGCGCTTTATAGGCGTCAATATGGCGACGGCAGCGCTCCACCATCGCCGGGGAGTTGTCGATGGCGATAATGCGACATCCCGGATGGCTAATATTGCGGCGCACGGAGAGGGTGGCGGCGCCCAGCGAACAGCCAAGATCGTAAACCTGGGTGTGGGGCTGAACGAAGCGCTCGGCCAGCATGCCGATCATCGAGATGATATTGGAGTAGCCAGGCACAGAACGCTGGATCATATCGGGGAAGACTTCAGCAACCCGTTCATCAAAGGTCCAGTCGCCGAGGCTGGCAATCGGCGCGGAAAAAAGCGTATCGCGGTGAGACATAACGTTAAACCCGAAAAAACGAAAACGGCGTATTGTGCGCTAACGGAGGGAGAAAACCAACTCCCAGGGCATATACCAGAGATTGGCCAGCACCATCAGCAACAACGCGCACCAGGTGGCGCTCATGCCGGAGCGGCGCCAGTGGTAGACGCGGTGATGAAAACCCCAGGAGTGCATCAGTCGTCCGACGATCAATAAAATGCCGCAAACGTGCACCATCCAGGTCTGGGCGCCGTTCATCTCCATAAATAACAGTAAAATGAGGCCAATCGGCACATATTCGACGGCATTGCCGTGAACGCGGATGGCGACCTGCAGCTCGCTGAAGCCGCCGTCGCCGTAGCCTACATGGTATTGGGTGCGCAAACGCACCACGTCAAATGAGAACTTCACTAACAATAACGCACCTAAAACGGCATACAGCGCGCTGACCATACGAAAACTCCCTTTAACTCTGGCAGATGGCTCCGGATATGATAGCAGGATATCAGAAAAGAGAAGATTGCTGCGGAATCGACGGCGCATTTCCTGCCGCCGGCAGGGCGGCGCGCAGATCGCCCCACAGGGTATCGACCAGCGCCGGCGCGTAGGCAATATCGGGGGTATGCAGAAACAGCCACGGCGTCCCTGACTGATGCCATTTTGGCAGCGTCTGCAGCCAGACGCGAAACAGTTCCCGGTTATGGGCCATATCGTCGCCGCCGATAAAGCGCACCATTGGCTGCCGGGCGGTCATCACCGCATGCACCGGCACCTTCGGTTTCTTTTGTTGCGCGTCGATCATCGCCGGACTGGTGGCCGCGGCGCTATGGACCGGGCGGCTGTCGAGGATCACGCGGTTGACGTTGCGCTGGTGCAGCCCGCGGTTGAGCTGCTGTTCCGCTTCCCCTTTGGCGAAGAACTCGGGGTGACGAACTTCGACGCCGTAGGTGAAATCCTTCGGCAGTGCGTCGAGAAAATGCCATAGCGCCGGGAGATCGCGAGGGCCGAAGGTCGCCGGCAGCTGCAGCCAGTACTGGCCGATGCGCGAGGCCAGCGGCGCCAGGCGGGTGAAGAATTCACGGCTTAAATCGTCGCAGTGGCGCAGGGTGGCCTGGTGCGAGATAGTCGCCGGAAATTTAAAGCAGAAGCGGAAGTTATCGTGGGTCTGCTCGTACCAGCGGGCGACAATCTCCGGCTTCGGTAGCGCATACAGGGTGGTGTTGCCCTCGACGCAATTGAAGTGGCGGGCGTACTCTTCAAGGCTGGTGATGCCAAGGCGCACCCATTTCGGGTGCGACCACTGGGGAAGCCCAATATAAATCATAACGCGGCGAGGATCTCCTCGGTGCTGCGCACGCGGCCGATGCGCGGGAAAATATGCGTCATGCTGCCCTGATGCTGCTCGGCGGAGGCGGCGCTGCAGGCATCTTCGGCAATGACCAGGTTAAAACCCAGCTCCCAGGCGTTGCGGGCGGTGGATTCGACGCCGATGTTGGTGGCGATGCCGCAGAGAATAATGGTGTCGATACCGCGGCGACGCAGCTGAAGCTCAAGGTCGGTGCCATAGAACGCGCCCCACTGGCGTTTGGTCACTTCGATATCGCTCTCCTGCTTACCCAGCGTGGCCGGATAGGTCCACCAGTTCTCAGGCAGCGTATGCGCCCCGGCCTGCGCGTCGACAGGCTGTTTCAGCGCTTCGGCGAAATCGGCCGACCAGCCGACGCGGACCATGATGACCGGCGAACCCTGTTGTCGGCACTTGTCTGCCAGGCGGGCGGCGCGCGCCACCACCTCGTCAGCCCGATGTGGGCCGCCGGCAAAAGGCAAAATGCCTTCCTGCAGATCGATCACCACCAGCGCCGTGTTTTTCGCATTGAGTTCTAACATGGTATCCCCGTATCTTCATCTGTTGTCAGGCGGCTACAATACCTTTGCGGCTTCAGCAAAAGGGTAACAAATTTTGTTAATTTATGTGAGTGTGGACGTTAAGCGCGCAGCAAAGCAGCGTACATCGTGCGTCGGACTTATCGAACGACAGAATTTCCAGTATAATAGCCGCCTTTTTTCATTCAGTTGTGACATCAGCTAAAGCTGCGACCTCGTCGCCTGCAGGGCAGACGACAATCCGCCGACGGCTAAGTTAAGGGATATCTCATGCGTACAGAATATTGCGGACAGCTTCGACAGTCCCACGTTGGGCAGCAGGTGACTCTGTGTGGTTGGGTCAACCGCCGTCGCGATCTCGGTAGCCTCATTTTTATCGATATGCGCGACCGCGAAGGCATCGTTCAGGTGTTTTTCGATCCGGATCGTGCGGATGCGTTGAAGTTAGCCTCTGAACTGCGTAATGAGTTCTGCATTCAGGTCACTGGCACCGTTCGCGCGCGTGAAGAGAAAAACATCAACGCGGACATGGCCACCGGCGCTATCGAAGTGCTGGCTTCCGATCTGACGATCATTAACCGCTCAGAATCGCTGCCGCTGGACTCCAATCACGTCAACACCGAAGAAGCGCGTCTGAAATACCGCTACCTCGACCTGCGTCGTCCGGAAATGGCGCAGCGTCTGAAAACCCGCGCGAAAATCACCAGCTTTGTGCGCCGCTTTATGGATGACCATGGCTTCCTCGACATCGAAACCCCGATGCTGACCAAAGCCACCCCGGAAGGCGCCCGCGATTACCTCGTGCCTTCCCGCGTGCATAAAGGCAAATTCTACGCGCTGCCGCAGTCGCCGCAACTGTTCAAACAGCTGCTGATGATGTCCGGCTTCGACCGCTACTATCAGATCGTCAAATGCTTCCGCGATGAAGACCTGCGTGCCGACCGTCAGCCTGAATTTACCCAGATCGACGTGGAAACCTCCTTTATGACCGCGCCGCAGGTGCGTGAGATCATGGAAGCGATGGTGCGTCAGCTGTGGCTGGAGATTAAAGGCGTCGATCTGGGCGACTTCCCGATCATGACCTTCGCCGAAGCCGAACGTCGCTACGGCTCCGATAAACCGGACCTGCGTAACCCGATGGAGCTGGTGGACGTCGCTGACCTGCTGAAATCAGTGGAGTTCGCGGTCTTTGCCGGCCCGGCCAACGATCCGAAAGGGCGCGTGGCGGCGCTGCGCGTGCCGGGCGGGGCTTCTCTGACCCGCAAGCTGATTGACGAATACGGCAACTTTGTCAAGATCTACGGCGCGAAAGGGCTGGCCTATATTAAAGTGACCGAACGTGCCAAAGGCATGGATGGGATCAACAGCCCGGTGGCCAAATTCCTGACCGCTGAAATCGTGGAAGCGATCCTCGACCGCACCGGCGCGCAGGACGGAGACATGATCTTCTTCGGCGCCGACAACAAGAAAGTGGTGGCCGACGCGCTGGGCGCGCTGCGTCTGAAGCTGGGTAAAGATCTGAGCCTGACTGACGAGAGCAAATGGGCGCCGCTGTGGGTGATCGACTTCCCGATGTTCGAAGACGACGGCGAAGGCGGCCTGACGGCGATGCACCATCCGTTCACCTCGCCGAAAGATATGACGGCGGACGAGCTGAAAGCTGCGCCGGAAGAGGCCGTGGCCAACGCCTACGATATGGTCATTAACGGTTATGAAGTCGGCGGCGGTTCGGTGCGTATCCACCGCGGCGACATGCAGCAGACGGTATTTGGTATTCTGGGCATTAACGAACAGGAACAGCGTGAGAAATTCGGCTTCCTGCTCGATGCGCTGAAATACGGTACCCCGCCGCATGCGGGCCTGGCGTTCGGTCTTGACCGTCTGACCATGCTGCTGACCGGCACCGATAACATCCGCGACGTTATCGCTTTCCCGAAAACCACCGCGGCCGCCTGCCTGATGACCGAAGCGCCAAGCTTCGCCAATCCGGCGGCGCTCAGTGAACTGGGTATTCAGGTTGTGGAGAAAGAGGCAAAAGCGTCTCTGGAGAACAAGTAATATGTCATTTAAGCTGCCCGTTTCGGTGCTGGTGGTGATTTACGCCGAAGATACCAAACGGGTGCTGATGTTGCAGCGGCGCGACGATCCCGCGTTCTGGCAGTCGGTTACCGGCAGCCTGGAAGCAGGAGAGACCGCGCTGCAGGCCGCCGCGCGTGAAGTAAAGGAAGAGGTCGCCATTGACGTTGCCTGCGAGCAACTGACCTTAATCGACTGTCAGCGCACGGTGGAGTTCGAGATATTTTCTCATTTGCGTCATCGCTATGCGCCGGGAGTGGAGCGTAATACGGAATTTTGGTTCTGTCTTGCGCTGCCTCATGAGCGGGAAATTACCTTTACCGAACATCTGGCCTACCGCTGGGTCAGCGCGACGGAAGCCGCTGCGCTGACCAAGTCGTGGAGCAACCGGCAGGCGATTGAAGAATTTGTAATTAACGCCGCCTGAAAGGGCGCGCTTTTTGGAGAGTTTTTTATGGCAGGTCATAGTAAATGGGCCAACACCAAACACCGCAAAGCGGCACAGGATGCCAAGCGCGGTAAAATCTTTACGAAAATCATTCGCGAACTGGTTACCGCAGCGCGTCTGGGCGGCGGCGATCCGGCGTCCAACCCGCGTCTGCGTGCGGCGGTGGATAAAGCGCTGTCTAACAACATGACCCGCGACACCCTGAACCGCGCCATCGCGCGCGGCGTCGGCGGCGATGAAGACGCGAACATGGAAACCATCATTTATGAAGGCTATGGCCCTGGCGGCACCGCGGTGATGGTGGAATGTCTGTCCGACAACCGTAACCGTACCGTTGCGGAAGTGCGTCACGCCTTCACTAAAACCGGTGGTAACCTCGGCACCGACGGTTCCGTCTCCTACCTGTTCAGCAAAAAAGGCGTCATCTCCTTTGAGAAAGGCGATGAAGACACCATCATGGAAGCGGCGCTGGAAGCTGGCGCTGAAGACGTGGTGACCTATGACGACGGCGCGATCGACGTCTACACCGCCTGGGAAGAGATGGGCGCCGTGCGCGACGCGCTGGAAGCCGCTGGCCTGAAAGCCGACGCTGCCGAAGTCTCGATGATCCCGTCCACCAAAGCGGATATGGATGCCGAGACGGCGCCGAAGCTGCTGCGTCTGATCGATATGCTCGAAGACTGCGACGACGTGCAGGAAGTGTACCATAACGGCGAGATCTCCGACGAGGTCGCAGCCACCCTGTGATGCAGTCGCATCCACGGTTAACCGGAGGCGCGTGATGGCTATTATTCTCGGCATTGACCCGGGGTCGCGCGTTACCGGTTATGGCGTGATCCGTCAGGTTGGCCGGCAGCTGAGCTACCTTGGCAGCGGCTGTATCCGCACCAAAGTGGACGATTTGCCGTCGCGGCTGAAGCTGATCTACGCCGGAGTGACGGAGATCATCACCCAGTTCCAGCCTGACTTTTTCGCCATTGAGCAGGTCTTTATGGCCAAGAATGCCGACTCGGCGTTAAAGCTCGGGCAGGCGCGCGGGGTGGCGATCGTGGCGGCGACCAATCAGTCGTTACCGGTGTTTGAATATGCCGCCCGCCAGGTTAAGCAGACGGTTGTCGGCATCGGCAGCGCTGAAAAGAGTCAGGTCCAGCACATGGTGCGCACCCTGCTCAAGCTGCCTGCCAATCCGCAAGCGGATGCGGCGGATGCGCTGGCGATCGCCATCACCCATTGCCATGTCAGCCAGAATGCCGCGCAGATCAGCGAGACCCGGCTCAATCTGGCGCGAGGGCGCTTACGATAATCGCAAATCAGGCTGGATATCTATCCAGCCTTTTTTTATGATACCGCCAGATACTTAGACCATAACGCAGGAGCCCCACGTGATAGGCAGACTCAGAGGCATCATTCTCGAAAAACAACCCCCGCTGGTGTTGCTGGAAACGGCGGGCGTCGGCTATGAAGTGCACATGCCAATGACCTGCTTCTATGAGCTGCCAGAGGCCGGGCAGGAGGCGATTGTCTTCACCCACTTTGTGGTGCGTGAAGATGCCCAGCTGCTGTATGGGTTTAACAACAAACAGGAGCGTACCCTGTTTAAAGAACTGATCAAAACCAACGGCGTAGGGCCAAAGCTGGCGCTGGCGATCCTCTCCGGCATGTCGGCGCAGCAGTTCGTCAACGCCGTTGAGCGGGAAGAGGTCGCCTCGCTGGTTAAGCTGCCGGGGATTGGCAAAAAAACCGCTGAACGCCTGATCGTTGAGATGAAAGACCGCTTCAAAGGGCTGCACGGCGATCTGTTCACCCCGGCCGCCGATCTGGTACTGACCTCACCGGCAGGCCCGACGGCGGACGATGCCGAGCAGGAAGCGGTTGCCGCGCTGGTCGCGCTGGGCTATAAACCGCAGGAGGCCAGCCGGATGGTCAGCAAGATCGCGCGTCCGGACGCCAACAGTGAAACGCTAATCCGCGAAGCGCTGCGCGCCGCGTTGTGAGGTAAGGGATGATTGAAGCAGACCGGCTGGTATCGGCCGACAGCAGCGGCTTCGAAGAGGCCGCTGACCGCGCCATCCGCCCAAAATTGCTGGCAGAGTATGTCGGCCAGCCGCAGGTGCGTTCGCAGATGGAGATTTTTATCCAGGCGGCGAAGCTGCGCGGTGACGCCCTCGATCACCTGCTGATTTTTGGCCCGCCAGGGTTGGGGAAAACCACCCTGGCCAATATCGTCGCCAATGAAATGGGGGTGAATCTGCGTACCACCTCCGGCCCGGTGCTGGAGAAAGCGGGCGATCTCGCCGCGATGCTCACCAACCTTGAACCGCATGATGTGCTGTTTATCGATGAGATCCATCGCCTCTCGCCGGTGGTGGAAGAGGTGCTCTATCCGGCAATGGAAGATTACCAGCTGGATATCATGATTGGCGAAGGTCCGGCGGCGCGCTCGATTAAAATCGACCTGCCGCCGTTTACCCTGATCGGCGCCACCACCCGGGCCGGTTCATTGACTTCGCCGCTGCGCGACCGCTTTGGCATCGTGCAGCGTCTGGAGTTCTATCAGATCCCCGATCTGCAGCATATTGTCAGCCGCAGCGCCCGCCATATGGGGCTGGAGATGAGCGACGAGGGCGCGCTGGAAGTGGCCCGCCGTTCACGCGGCACGCCGCGTATTGCCAACCGTCTGCTGCGTAGGGTGCGTGACTTCGCGGAAGTGCGCCACGACGGCACTATCTCCGCCGACATTGCCGCCCAGGCGCTGGATATGCTCAACGTCGATGCGGAAGGGTTCGACTATATGGACCGCAAGCTGCTGCTGGCGGTGATAGATAAGTTCTTCGGCGGACCGGTGGGGCTGGATAACCTCGCCGCCGCGATTGGCGAAGAGCGGGAAACCATTGAAGATGTGCTGGAGCCCTACTTAATTCAGCAGGGTTTTCTGCAGCGTACGCCGCGGGGAAGAATGGCGACGGTGCGCGCCTGGAATCATTTCGGGATTACGCCGCCGGAGATGCCGTAGTTCGCTACGGATGTGTCGTTCATCGGGAGACCCGGTCAGCAGCGCGACCGGGTTTTTCATTTTTAGCTGGCGGCTTTTTTCGTCATGCTGAGAATAAACAGCGCCGCGGCGCACAGCACCACCGATGGACCGGCCGGCGTGTCGTAGAAAGCCGAGAAGGTTAACCCGCCGGTGACGGCCAGCATGCCCACGCCCACCGCCACGGCGGCCATCTGCTCCGGCGTGCGGGCAAAACGGCGGGCGGTGGCGGCCGGGATTATGAGCAGGGAAGTGATGATCAGCGCCCCGACGAACTTCATCGCCACGCCGATAGTCAGGGCGGTGACCAGCATCAACAGCAGCTTGACCCGCTGCAGCTTCACGCCATCGACAAACGCCAGGTCCGGACTGATGGTCATCGCCAGCAGATTCCGCCACTGCCAGAGCAGAATGCCAATCACAATCACCACGCCCATGGCAATGGCGATCAGGTCCTGCGGGGTGACCGCCAGCAGATCGCCGAACAGGTACGCCATCAGATCGACGCGGACGTTAGACATCAGACTGACCACCACCAGCCCCAGGGAGAGCGCGCTGTGCGCCATGATGCCCAGCAGGGTATCGATCGCCAGATGCGGCCGTTTTTCCAGCCATACCAGCCCGCCGGCCAGCAGCAGGGTGACGGCGATCACCGCATAAAACGGATTGACGTTCAGCAGTAAACCGAAAGCGACGCCGAGCAGCGAGGCATGCGCCAGCGTGTCGCCGAAATAGGACATACGGCGCCAGACCACAAAGGAGCCCAGCGGGCCGGCGGCGCAGGCCAGCATCATCCCGGCCAGCCAGCCAGGTAACAAAAGTTCAATCATTAGCGGCTGTTTCCCCGACGCAGTACAATTCGCCCCTGAAGATCGTGGCGGTGATTATGGTGATGGCGGTAGATCCCCAGCTGTTCCGCGCCGCGCGGGCCGAACATGGAGATAAACTCCGGATGCATTGAGACGACCTCTGGTGCGCCGGAGCAGCAGATATGCTGGTTCAGGCACAATACCTCGTCGGTTTTGGCCATGACCAGATGCAGGTCGTGGGAGACCATCAGCACCGCGCAGTCCAGCTCATGGCGCAGCTGGTCGATAAGATCGTAGAGCGCAACCTGGCCATTGACGTCGACGCCCTGGGTCGGTTCATCCAGCACCAGCAGCTGCGGGCGATTGAGCAGGGCGCGGGCCAACAGCACGCGCTGGGTTTCTCCGCCGGAAAGTTTTTGCATCGGGGCGTCGATCAGATGCCCGGCCTGCACGCGCTTCAGCGCGGGCAGGATGTCGTCTTTGCGGGTGCCCGGACGCAAACGCAGGAAGCGGCTGACGGTCAGCGGCAGCGTGGCGTCGAGATGCAGTTTCTGCGGCACATAGCCGATCCGCAGGCGTTCTTCGCGCTTGATAACACCCTCTGTCGGTGCTACCAGCCCCAGAACCACCCGCACAAGCGTCGATTTGCCGGCGCCGTTGGGGCCCAGCAGGGTCAATATTTTGCCTGGCGTGAGAGCCAGCGAGATGTCAGCCAGCACGCGGCGTTGGCCAAAGGCCACCGAGACATTTTCCAGCGTTACAAGGTTTGTCATAATCATTTAGGGGTTGCACAAGCTAGTGAATGTTATAATATCACATCACACTCACTCGTTTCGATGACTAGACGCATTATGTTACATAAAAATACGCTTCTTTGCGCTGGACTTGGCGCTGTTTTTTTGTTCGCACAGGTACCGCAGGCCAGTGCCGCCGTGGTGACTTCCATGAAACCGCTGGGCTTTATCGCGGCGGCTATCGCCGATGGGGTTACCGACACCCAGGTGCTGCTGCCCGATGGCGCCTCCGAGCATGATTATTCTCTCCGTCCTTCCGATGTAAAACGCTTACAGAACGCAGACTTAGTGGTGTGGATCGGTCCGGAAATGGAAGCCTTTATGGATAGGTCGACGCAAAGCATTGCGGCGAATAAAAAGGTGACTATCGCAGAGCTGGATGGGGTCAAACCGCTGCTGATGACCGGCGCTGACGACGATGACGATCATCATGGTCATGACCATGGCGCAGCGGAAAAAAGTGACGGCGATCACCATCACGGTATCTACAATATGCATCTGTGGTTATCCCCAGAGATAGCGCGGCTTTCGGCGGTTGCAATCCACGATAAATTATTGGAACTTATGCCGCAGAGTCGAGCCAAACTCGACAGCAACCTGCAGCAGTTCGAGGCCGCGCTGGCGGCGACCGACAAGCAGGTTAGCAATGAGCTGGCACCGCTGAAAGGAAAGGGCTATTTCGTTTTTCATGACGCCTACGGTTACTTTGAAAAACACTACGGTTTGACCTCGCTGGGGCATTTTACCGTCAACCCTGAAATACAGCCCGGTGCGCAGCGTTTACACGAAATCAGAACACAACTGGTTGAGCAGAAAGCCACTTGCGTTTTTGCTGAGCCACAGTTCAGGCCAGCGGTTATCGAAGCTGTTGCCCGGGGCACGTCTGTGCGCATGGGGACCCTGGATCCACTGGGTAGCGGAATTAAGCTGGGTAAAGCGAGTTACCCGCAATTCCTCACCCAGCTGGCGAATCAGTATTCGAGCTGCCTGAAAGGAGATTAACGAGGAAGTGAATACGTGCAACAGATAGCCCGCGCTGTCACTCAGGCATTTAACAATCTGCCACGACCTCATCGCGTCATGCTGGGGTCGCTTAGCGTTCTTACCTTAGCGGTCGCCGTCTGGCGACCCTACATTTACCACCCGGAATCCGCCCCCATCGTCAGAACCATTGAACTGGAAAAAAGCGAGATCCGCTCCCTGCTGCCGGAAGCCTCCGAGCCGATCGACCAGGCCCCGCAGGAAGAAGAAGCCATTCCTCAGGATGAACTCGACGAAAAAGCCGATAGCGATGCCGGCGGGCACGAATACGTGGTGTCGACCGGCGATACCCTCAGCAGCATCCTGAACCAGTACGGTATCGATATGGGTGATATCGCCCAGCTCTCCTCCGCCGATAAAGAGTTGCGTAATCTGAAGATTGGCCAGCAGCTCTCCTGGACCCTGACCGCCGACGGCGATCTGCAGAGTCTGACCTGGGAGATGTCCCGCCGCGAAACCCGCACCTACACCCGCGTGGCTAACGGCTTTAAAATGAGCAGCGAGCTGCAGAAAGGCGACTGGGTCAACAGCGTGCTGAAAGGCACCGTCGGCGCCAGCTTTGTCTCCAGCGCGCGCGATGCCGGGCTGACCAGCACGGAAATCAGCGCGGTGATCAAGGCCATGCAGTGGCAGATGGATTTCCGTAAGCTGAAGAAAGGCGATGAGTTCTCGGTATTGATGTCGCGCGAAATGCTTGACGGCAAACGCGAGCAAAGCCAGCTGCTTGGCGTGCGTCTGCGTTCTGACGGGAAGGACTACTTTGCCATCCGTGCCGAAGACGGAAAATTCTACGACCGCAACGGGACGGGGCTGGCGAAAGGCTTTATGCGCTTCCCGACGGCGCGTCAGTTCCGCGTCTCCTCTAACTTTAACCCGCGTCGTCTGAACCCGGTCACCGGGCGCGTCGCGCCGCACCGTGGCGTCGATTTCGCGATGCCGCAGGGAACGCCGGTGCTGGCGGTGGGTGATGGCGAAGTGGTGGTGGCCAAGCGTAGCGGCGCCGCCGGGTATTACGTGGCCATCCGCCACGGCCGTACCTATACCACTCGCTACATGCACCTGCGTAAGCTGCTGGTGAAGCCGGGGCAGAAAGTGAAGCGCGGGGATCGTATTGCGCTGTCGGGGAATACCGGACGCTCAACCGGGCCGCACCTGCACTACGAAGTGTGGATCAACCAGCAGGCGGTCAACCCGCTGACGGCGAAACTGCCGCGTACCGAAGGGCTGAGCGGTTCCGACCGTACCGATTATCTGGCGCAGGTCAAAGAGGTCGTTCCGCAGCTGCGGTTTGACTAACCACCGGTCAGTGGAAAGCCGGTGCCCCAGGGCGCCGGCTTTTTATTTTGTAGGATACCCAACGTCTCGCTACACTATCCCATTATCTTGATTAAGCAGTCGATCTGCGGATTGGGCATGGAAACGAAAAAAAATAATATTGAGTTTATCCCTAAGTTTGAAAAATCTTTTTTACTGCCGCGCTACTGGGGCGCCTGGCTGGGGGTCTTTGCCTTCGCCGGTATTGCGCTGACGCCGCCTTCCTTTCGCGATCCGCTTCTCGGCAAACTCGGTCGTCTGGTCGGGCGTCTGGCGAAAAGCTCGCGCCGCCGGGCGCAGATTAATTTGCTGTATTGCTTCCCGGAAAAAAGCGAGCATGAGCGGGAAGCGATCATCGACGCCATGTACGCCTCGGCGCCGCAGGCGATGGTGATGATGGCCGAGCTGGGCCTGCGCGATCCGCAGAAAATTCTCGCCCGCGTCGACTGGCAGGGTAAAGCGATCATCGACGAGTTGCAGCGCAATAATGAAAAGGTGATTTTCCTCGTCCCGCACGCATGGGGCGTGGATATCCCGGCGATGCTGATGGCTTCCGGCGGGCAGAAGATGGCGGCGATGTTCCACAACCAGGGTAACCCGGTCTTCGATTACGTGTGGAATACCGTACGTCGTCGTTTTGGCGGAAGGATGCACGCGCGCAACGACGGGATCAAACCGTTTATTCAGTCGGTGCGCCAGGGTTACTGGGGCTACTATCTCCCCGATCAGGATCACGGCGCCGAGCACAGCGAGTTTGTGGATTTCTTCGCGACCTATAAGGCCACGCTGCCGGCGATTGGCCGTTTAATGAAGGTATGCCGCGCCCGCGTCGTTCCGCTGTTCCCGGTCTACGATGGCAAAACGCATCGCCTGACGGTGCTGGTGCGCCCGCCGATGGACGATCTGCTGGACGCTGACGATACAACGATCGCCCGGCGGATGAACGAAGAGGTGGAGGTGTTTGTTACGCCGCACACCGAGCAGTACACCTGGATCCTGAAGTTGCTGAAGACGCGCAAGCCGGGTGAAATCGAGCCCTACAAACGCAAAGAGCTGTACCCTAAGAAGTAGTCTGCAGGCGCGCCAGTGGGCATTCCCGGCTCACTGGCTATATTGCGTCAGCAACATCATGTTCTCAGCCGCAAGCCGGTAACGATACTCCGGTCGGCCGGTGATACCGTAGTGATTGCTGGTGAAGAGCACGTTGATCTGCTCCAGCCAAATCAGGTATTTGCGGCATGAAACTCTGGAGATCTGCAGTGCCGCCGCCAGCTCATTGGTTGAAAAATCTCGCGCCTGATGAGCGATTATCCACCGGCACACCAGGCGAAGCGTTTGCGGCGTCAGCCCTTTCGGCAAGCGGCGGGGGCCGTCCTGTTGTTGAACCCCGCGGCGTAGCAGGGTGTCGATATCCGCTTGGGCGTAGCAGGATTTCGCTTGCTTCGCATCGCGTTTATTGCGCCAGGTTCGCAGGGCTTCCTCAAAGCGCGGAAACTGAAACGGTTTAATCAGGTAATCAACCACGCCATAGCGCAGCGCCGTCTGCACGGTGAGCGCATCGGCGGCGGACGTCATCATGATGACATCAATATTCCGCCCATCAGCGCGAAGCGCCGGCAGCAGGTCCAGGCCGCTCTCCTGTTGCATATAGACATCCAGCAGCAGCAGATCGATCGGCGCCAGATGGCTCAGCATCGCGTTGGCATCGGCGATCGTCGCCGCGACTCCGCAGCAGTGAAAATCCGCTACCTGGCTGATAAACAACCGGTTCAGTTCGGCCACCATAGGATCATCATCGACAATCAGCACATTGAACATGGGTGGTTCCCCCGAGTGGCGGGAAGCCAGCCGGCTTCCCGCGAGATGAGCGATCACAATGACGAACGTTTATACGCGGTGTAGCGCGCTCGCCAGAAGGTTTTATCGATATTCGCCGCCAGCTGCGCCTCGTCAATCTGCGGCGCTACGCCGTCGAGTTGAGCCGCGCGGGCGACCTCTGCGGCAATAGCCCGTGAGATCATCTCGATCTCTTCCACCGGCGGCAGTAAACCGCCGGTTTCGCGGGTCGCCAGAGGCGAGTGGGCGGCCAGCGTTTTACTGCAGGTGATAAGCATTGCTTCGGTGACGCGCTCGGCTTTACTGGCAAGGATCCCCAGCCCCAGACCGGGGAAAATATAGGCGTTGTTGCACTGGGCAATGTCGTAGGTTTTGCCGTCATAGAAGACTGGGTCGAACGGGCTGCCGGTGGCGATGAGCGCGCTACCCCGGGTCCACTCCAGCAGATCCTTCGGCTGGGCCTCGGCTCGGGAGGTGGGGTTAGAGAGCGGCATAATAATCGGACGCGGGCAGTGCCGATGCATCTCTTTCACTATCTCTTCGCTAAACAGCCCCGGCTGGCCTGACACGCCGATCAGCACGGTAGGGTGGACGTTGCGTACGACATCCATCAGCGACAGCTGGGCCGCCTCGGTATCCCAGTGGGCGATACTGGCTCGGGGGGTGACCAGCTCGCGCTGAAAATTGAGCAGATTAGGCATCTCATCAGTCAGCAGACCAAAGCGGTCAACCATAAAGATGCGGCGACGTGCTTCCGTTTCTGAGAGCCCATCATCCACCATCAGCGCAATGATTTTTTCCGCAATGCCGCATCCGGCCGAACCGCCGCCAAGGAAAACCACCCGCTGGTCGCGGAGCGACGTCCCGGCGGCGGCGGCGGCGGCGATCAGGGTTCCCGAGGTCACGGCGGCGGTTCCCTGAATATCATCGTTAAAACAGCACAGCTGGTGTCGATAGCGGTTGAGCAGTCGCGTGGCATTCTTTTGGGCAAAATCTTCAAACTGGAGCAAGACAGTCGGCCAGCGCTGCTGAATGGCATGGACAAACATGTCCATAAACTCCAGGTACTGCTCATCGCTGATGCGCGGATGTCGCCAGCCCATATACAGCGGATCCTCCAGATGTTGCGGATTGTTGGTACCGACATCTAACATAATGGGCAGCGTTGATGCCGGGTGAATGCCCCCGCAGGCGGTATATAACGAGAGTTTGCCAATGGGGATCCCCATACCGCCGATCCCCTGGTCGCCCAGCCCCAGAATACGCTCGCCATCGGTTACCACGATGACTTTGATATCGTTGCGGGAAAACCCCTGCAGCATCTCGTCAATATGGTGACGGTTGGGCCAGGAGATGAACAGGCCGCGTCCCCGGCGATATATTTCTGAAAAGTGTTCGCACGCTTCACCCACCGTCGGGGTATAAATAATGGGCAGCGTCTCTTTCATATGACTGCGCAGCAGGTTATAGAATAACGTCTCGTTTGTGTCCTGAATATTTCTGAGATAAATATGGCGCGAAATGCTTTTTTTGAACTGACAAAACTGGCCCCATGCGCGCTCGGTTTGTTCCTCAATGGTTTCCACATTGTGCGGTAACAGTCCCTGAAGATTAAACGCTGCGCGTTCGCTTTCCGTAAATGCGAGGCCTTTATTTAATAACGGGTTTTCCAGCAGGACAGCACCGTTATAGGGGGTGTATAAGGTTTCTGTGGCTAACATTACATGACTCCTGAATATCAAATTAAAACATTGCCTGATGTCTTGGCGTTTAATTTCTGTGATTACGAAATGAGATAAATCATGACGCCTTCGGTGACTACGCCGATGGCGGTGCCCAGCAAAATAGAAGATGAGGCGGGTTCAATATAGGTATCGCTGCGCAGGGCAAACATCCCCGCCGCGATAGCGGAAGGCGTCGCGCCAATGACAATAACCTGTTGCATCAGGGAATGACTGAGCCCAAAGGCCAGCCCGGCCAGCGCCATCATGGCCGGCTGGATCAGGTTTTTAATACTAATGTTGGTGCAGGTTTGAATATTGACCGTCGGACGTTCACCGTAAAACAGCAGCCCAAGGGCGAACAGTGACAGACCGCCGGCGATTTTACCCACCATTTCGACGGGCACGCTGAGCAGAGGCGGCAGCTGGATCCCGGCCAGGCTGAGCAGCACCCCGAAAATGGGGATCCAGACAATGGGATTTCGCACGGCGTTAAGCAGGTTTTGCAGGATCAACCGCCCGGCGTGGAGCTGGGGAGCCTCAGCGTCTCCGGGCTGGTCTCCCATGCGGATCAGGATGATGGTCAGAGGGATCATCAACACGCTGGTCACCAGGTTTCCGATAAGCACCCCGAGAAAGCCCTCCGGACCTATCAGCACCGCCAGCACGGGGGCGCCAAAGTAGGCCATATCGGGGAAGGCGCAAACCAGCGACTGAATCGCGCTGGTTTTAATATCATGACGAAAAACGTAGCGCGAGATCAGTAGCGTAAGAAAATACGACCCCATCAGACCAATAACCAGCACCGCCATAAAGGTGAAGTTTTTTATTTTATCCGGGCTGGTATGTAATGCGCCGATAAAAAGATGAAAAGGAAGGGCAAAGCGGATAACCACCGTGGCAAGAACGGAGGCGTCCTCACGGCGGGTATAGCCGAGTTTGCCGCTAAGCCATCCGAGCAGCATGATAAATACCAACGGGAAAAGAGATTGCAAGAGCAGTGAAGGCATAAAATGTCCTGACATATATTATCGGGTTGTTGTGCTGCCAATCTAACGATCCCCTAATATTTAAAAGGTGATAGCCATCACAGTCATCTGGCTTTAAATAATTTCGCCTTGGCTACTTTACTTACAAATAGAGAAAAGATTATTAAATCATTGCGTTGTATTAACAGAGTTCATTATTTTAGCTGGCGATAACTTTAGCTTCGCGATAATAAATTAAATTACTTAAAATAAACTTTATGGCTCAGTCACAAAGCCGGCAGCGTTAATACGGTTGTCGTTTTTAGTTTTAAAGTCCTGTGCTACCGTTTCGGTGTATTTAGTTGATACGGCGTTTAGTGCTTTTTAGTTCATAGTGCTGCGCGATTTTAATATTGCATCCTGACCCTACGTGACCTCCTTATTATTCAGGTAAAAATATGAAAAATAATTCACTCAACCACCCGATAGATAAAACGTTGCCGAACGGGCAAGCGACTCGACTTTTCGCCAATATCGAAGTCGGCGCCGTGCCGTTAACGCTGTTTATAGGTATCGCCGCGATAGTGGCGCTCTCCGCTGGCGCGGGGTTGTTGCCAAAAAACATGATTGGCGGGCTGGCGGTCATCATGACCCTGGGGTTCGCACTGGCGAAAATTGGCCGCATGGTGCCGGTGTTAAAAGATATTGGCGGTCCGGCGATTTTGTGTCTGATGACGCCCTCAGTGCTGGTCTACTTTGGCGTATTTGAAGCGCATACGCTCGATACCGTGCATTTGCTGATGAAGGAGGCCAATCTCCTCTATTTCGTCATCGCCTGCCTGGTGGTCGGCAGTATCCTTGGCATGAACCGCACGATTCTGATCCAGGGGATGGTGCGCATGTTTGTCCCGTTGGTGGTCGGAACCGGCGCGGCAATCATAACCGGCCTGCTGGTGGGCAGCTTATTCGGCTACAGTATGTATCACAGCTTCTTCTTTATCATTGTGCCGATTATCGGCGGCGGCATCGGCGAAGGGATCCTGCCGTTGTCGCTGGCTTATTCGGCGATCCTCGGACAGGCGCCAGATGCCTACGTGGCTCAACTGGCGCCGGCGGCGGTGGTGGGTAACATCTTCGCCATTATCTGCGCCGGCTTTCTGGCCCGCATGGGCGCTCGTCGCCCGGCGCTGTCCGGCAACGGGATGCTGATCCGCAGCCATGAAGATAATAGCGTCTTTGCGCAGAATCAGAGTACGCAGCCCACCGATTTTCAACTCATGGGCGCCGGGTTGCTGATGATTTGCGCCTTTTTCATCATCGGCGGTCTGCTGGAGAAGGTGGTGCATATTCCGGGGCCGGTTCTGATGATTCTGGCGGCGGTATTCTGCAAATATACAAAAGTTATCCCGGCGGCGATGGAGCTGGGGGCGCACAGTTGCTACAAGTTCGTCTCCGCCGCGCTGGTGTGGCCGCTGATGATCGGCCTGGGCATGCTGTATGTACCGCTGGAGAGCGTGGTCTCGGTCTTCTCCGTTGGCTACGTCGTGGTGTGCGGCTCCATTGTCATTGCCATGGCGCTGAGTGGGTTCTTTATCGCTTCACGTCTTAATATGTATCCTGTGGAAGCCGCCATCGTTACCAGCTGCCACAGCGGGCTGGGCGGAACGGGGGATGTCGCCATTCTCTCGGCCTCAAACCGCATGGGATTGATGCCGTTTGCACAGATTGCGACGCGTATCGGTGGGGCGTCGACGGTGATCGCTGCGACGCTATTGCTGAGCTGGATGGTGTAGCCTGCCGGGCGTTGGGCAAAAAAATACCTGCCAGCCGTAGCGCTGGCAGGTAGAGACCGAGGCTTACTCGACGGTGAGGATACGCGTGGTGTTGGTGCTGCCGATGGTGCTCATCACGTCACCCTGGGTAACGACCACCAGATCGCCGGAGACCAGGTAGCCTTTGTCCCGCAGCAGATTGACGGCATCGTGCGCAGCGGCCACCCCGTCATTCTGGCTGTCGAAGAACACCGGCGTCACCCCGCGGTAGAGGGCGGTCAGGTTCAGGGTGCGCTCGTGGCGGGACAGGGCGAAAATCGGCAGACCGGAGCTGATGCGCGAGGTCATCAGCGCGGTACGGCCCGATTCGGTCATGGTGATGATGGCCGTGATGCCTTTCAGGTGGTTGGCGGCATACATCGCCGACATGGCAATCGCTTCTTCCACGTTGTCGAACTGGACGTCCAGACGGTGTTTGGAGACGTTGAGGCTCGGGATTTTTTCGGCGCCCAGACAGACGCGCGCCATCGCGGCCACGGTTTCCGACGGGTACTGACCGGCAGCGGTTTCCGCGGAGAGCATCACCGCATCGGTACCATCCAGCACGGCGTTGGCCACGTCCATGACTTCCGCACGGGTCGGCATCGGGTTGGTGATCATCGACTCCATCATCTGGGTGGCGGTGATGACGGAACGGTTCAGCTGACGCGCACGACGAATCAGCGCTTTCTGGATGCCCACCAGCTCCGGATCGCCGATTTCGACGCCGAGGTCACCGCGGGCAACCATCACCACATCGGAGGCGAGGATCACGTCGTCCATGGCGTCCTGGTCGCAGACGGCTTCCGCACGCTCGACTTTGGCGACGATTTTCGCATCGCAACCGGCATCGCGCGCCAGGCGACGGGCGTAGTTCAGGTCTTCGCCGCAGCGCGGGAAGGAGACGGCGAGATAGTCGACGCCAATTTTAGCGGCGGTGACGATATCGGCCTTGTCTTTGTCAGTCAGCGCTTCGGCAGACAGGCCGCCGCCCAGCTTGTTAATCCCTTTGTTGTTGGACAACGGGCCGCCGACGGTCACTTCGGTGAACACTTTCATCCCCTGAACTTCGAGGACTTTCAGCTGCACGCGACCATCGTCGAGCAGCAGGATATCGCCGGGCACGACGTCCGCCGGCAGGCCTTTATAGTCGATTCCGACTTTCTCTTTGTCGCCTTCGCCCTTGCCGAGGTTGGCGTCGAGCAGGAATTTGTCGCCGACGTTGAGGAAAATTTTGCCTTCTTTAAAGGTCGATACGCGAATTTTTGGTCCCTGGAGGTCGCCGAGGATGGCTACGTGACGGCCCAGTTTTGCCGCAATCTCACGCACTTTATCGGCACGGAGCTGATGATCTTCCGGGGTGCCGTGAGAGAAGTTCATACGCACTACGTTTGCGCCCGCGGCGATAACTTTTTCCAGGTTGTTATCGCGGTCAGTTGCCGGGCCTAAGGTAGTAACGATTTTGGTTCTGCGAAGCCTTCTGGACATGTAATACTCCGTTGACTGATACAACTTTGGTGTTGCGTGAACATGGATTCGGTAGCGCCAGCCTGCAACGTCGCACAGCCGGATCGTTATCGAAGGTGTAATGGGGTACTGCTTGTTATCAACTTTTATTGATTATCACTGGGTACGAACGGTTCTTTATCAAAACGCGATTCCTTCAGCGCTTCCTTGACCCTCTTCAAGTTATCTCTGAATTTTGCTCCCCGGCGCAGGGTAAAGCCAGTCGCCAGCACGTCAATGACGGTCAACTGGGCCAGACGCGAGACCATTGGCATATAGATGTCGGTATCTTCCGGCACATCCAGGGTAATGGCCAGCGTGGCTTCCCGGGCCAGCGGCGAGCCGGGGGAGGTGAGGGCGATCACCATGGCATCGTTTTCACGGGCCAGCTGCGCCAGCTCCACCAGGCTCTTGGTCCTTCCGGTATGCGAGATAATCACCACCACATCATCGTCATCGCAATTCATACAGCTCATGCGTTGCAGGACAATGTCGTCGGAATAGATGACCGGCACGTTAAAGCGGAAAAATTTGTTCATCGCGTCATGAGCGACCGCCGCCGAAGAGCCCAGGCCGAAAAAGGCGATTTTTTTGGCCTGAGTCAGGAGATCCACCGCGCGATTCACTGCCGACATGTCGAGAGAATGATGGACCTGATCTAAACTCGCCATGGCCGATTCAAATATTTTTCCCGTGTATGACTCAACGCTGTCGTCTTCATCAACATTGCGGTTAACATAGAGTGTGCCGTGCGCAAGGCTCTGGGCGAGATGCAGTTTGAAGTCAGGAAAGCCGCGGGTTTCGAGACTGCGGCAAAAGCGATTGACGGTCGGTTCGCTCACCCCGGCCTCAAGAGCGAGGGCGGCGATGCTCGAATGAATGGCCTGCGCGGGGGTGGCAAGGATCACTTCCGCCACTTTGCGTTCAGATTTGCTAAGGTGTTCCAGTCGGGACTGGATTTTTTCCAGCATGTTCATTAGTAACAGGGCGCTCATCAATGGAAACGATTTCATTAATGGGTGAAATCATCGGGCGTTTTAGCAAGAATATACCCCTCCGCAAGCGCAAGCGGTGAGGAATGACGGGAAAAAATGTTGTTTTTTTTCATTACATGATCAGAGTCGTATTTTACTGACCTGAAACAGGTACAAACAACGAACAATATCAGCCAGATGTCCAAATCATCGCCGAATGTTTTCACCCTGTGCGGTTTTCCCGCCGCAAACGGAGGGGAAGGCTTTCGGGAAATACGTAAACACAGTACAGTGCAGTGTAAGAAAATTACAAATATAGCCTGGCAAAAGCACCAGACTATCAACTGAGGAGAATGACATGGCGGTAACGCAAACGGCCCAGGCATGCGACCTGGTCATTTTCGGCGCGAAGGGCGACCTGGCGCGGCGTAAATTGTTGCCTTCCCTGTATCAGCTTGAAAAGGCGGGCCAGATCCACGCCGACACCCGGATCATTGGCGTCGGCCGTGCCGACTGGGATAAAGCGGCTTACACCAAAGTGGTGCGCGAAGCGCTGGAAACCTTCATGAAGGAAAAAATTGATGAAGGTTTGTGGGATTCCCTGAGCGGACGCCTGGAGTTCTGTAATCTTGACGTCAATGACACCAGCGGCTTCACCCGCCTGGGCGACATGCTGGACCAAAAGAATCGCGTCACCATCAACTATTTCGCCATGCCGCCGAGCACCTTTGGCGCCATCTGTAAAGGTCTGGGCGAAGCGAAGCTCAATGCCAAGCCTGCGCGCGTGGTCATGGAAAAACCGCTGGGCACCTCGCTGGAAACCTCGCGGGAAATCAACGATCAGGTCGGCGAGTTTTTTGAAGAGTGCCAGGTCTACCGTATCGACCACTACCTCGGAAAAGAGACGGTGCTCAACCTGCTGGCGCTGCGCTTTGCCAACTCCCTGTTCGTCAATAACTGGGACTGCCGTACCATCGATCATGTGGAAATCACCGTCGCGGAAGAGGTAGGCATTGAAGGGCGCTGGGGGTACTTCGACCAGGCCGGACAGATGCGCGACATGATCCAGAACCACCTGCTGCAGATCCTGTGCATGATTGCCATGTCGCCGCCGTCCGATCTCAGCGCCGACAGCATCCGTGATGAAAAGGTTAAAGTGCTGAAATCCCTGCGCCGTATTGACCGCTCCAACGTGCGCGAGAAAACCGTTCGCGGCCAGTACACCGCCGGCTTTGCCCAGGGCAAAAAAGTGCCAGGCTACCTCGAAGAAGAGGGGGCGAACAAAACCAGCAACACCGAAACCTTCGTGGCGATCCGCGTTGATATCGATAACTGGCGCTGGGCTGGCGTACCGTTCTATCTGCGCACCGGCAAACGTCTGCCGACCAAATGTTCCGAAGTGGTGGTTTATTTCAAAACGCCGGAGCTGAACCTGTTTAAAGAGACCTGGCAGGAGCTGCCGCAGAACAAGCTGACCATTCGTCTGCAGCCGGACGAAGGGGTGGATATCCAGGTCCTGAACAAAGTGCCGGGCCTCGACCACAAGCATAACCTGCAGATCACCAAGCTGGATCTGAGCTACTCCGAAACCTTCAACCAGACGCATCTGGCCGATGCCTATGAACGTCTGCTGCTGGAGACCATGCGCGGTATCCAGGCGCTGTTCGTCCGCCGTGATGAAGTGGAAGAGGCGTGGAAGTGGGTGGACTCCATCACAGAAGCCTGGGCAGCCGACCGCGATGCGCCGAAACCGTATCAGGCCGGGACCTGGGGACCCGTGGCCTCGGTGGCCATGATCACCCGCGATGGTCGCTCGTGGAACGAGTTCGAGTAAGCTCGCGGTCTTATCCGTCAGGGTTATTTTACCGGTAACATGATCTGACGCAGAAAGTCGCACGCTTTTTAATCTTTTAAGCCCCGTGAGGATTCACCCACGGGGCTTTTTTTATTACACTGCCTGCAGACATTTTGCCCCTGAGCGCTGGTGTTGGTGGCTTCGGGCACCAAAACACGTCATCTCGCAGCGGCCGGACAGATAAAATTTTGAGGAGCCTTTATGAATTCGACAATGTTACGGGTAACAAATCGCATTATCGAACGGTCGCGTGATACCCGCGCGGCTTACCTCGCAAGGATTAACCAGGCCAAAACCGACACCGTGCATCGTGCGCAACTGGCCTGCGGCAATCTGGCTCACGGTTTCGCGGCCTGTCAGGCCGACGACAAAGCCTCCCTGAAAAGCATGTTGCGCAACAACATCGCCATCATCACCTCCTACAACGATATGTTGTCCGCGCATCAGCCCTACGAACACTACCCGGATATCATTCGCAAAGCGCTGCACAGCGCCAATGCGGTCGGCCAGGTGGCCGGCGGCGTGCCGGCGATGTGCGACGGCGTGACCCAGGGACAGGACGGCATGGAGCTCTCTCTCCTGAGTCGCGAAGTGATCGCCATGTCCGCGGCCATCGGCCTGTCGCATAACATGTTCGATGGCGCGCTGTATCTCGGCGTATGCGATAAAATTGTGCCCGGACTGACCATGGCGGCGCTCTCATTCGGCCACCTGCCGTCGGTCTTTATTCCCTCCGGTCCGATGGCCAGCGGCCTGCCTAATAAAGAGAAGGTTCGCATTCGCCAGCTATACGCTGAGGGCAAAGTTGACCGCATGGCGCTGCTGGAGTCCGAAGCCGCTTCTTACCACGCTCCGGGGACCTGTACGTTCTACGGTACGGCGAACACCAACCAGATGGTGGTGGAGTTTATGGGCATGCAGCTGCCGGGATCGTCCTTCGTCCATCCGGATGCCCCGCTGCGGGAAGCGCTGACCGCCGCCGCCGCGCGCCAGGTCACCCGCATGACCGGCAATGGCAACGAGTGGATGCCGTTGGGCAAAATGTTTGACGAAAAAGTGGTGGTCAACGGCATTGTGGCGCTGCTGGCGACCGGCGGTTCCACCAACCACACCATGCACCTGGTGGCGATGGCCCGCGCGGCGGGCATCATCATTAACTGGGATGATTTCTCCGACCTGTCAGACGTGGTGCCGCTGCTGGCGCGCCTCTACCCCAACGGCCCGGCGGATATCAACCATTTCCAGGCGGCGGGCGGCGTTCCGGTTCTGGTGCGCGAGCTGCTGAAAGGCGGCCTGCTGCATGAGGACGTTCACACTGTCGCCGGCTTCGGCCTGTCGCGCTACACCCTCGAGCCGTGGCTCAACAACGGCGAGCTGGACTGGCGGGAAGGCGCGACGGCGCCGCTTGACGATCAGGTCATCGCGACGTTCGAGAAACCGTTCTCCCGTCACGGCGGCACCAAGGTGCTGAGCGGTAACCTCGGCCGTGCGGTCATGAAAACCTCGGCAGTCCCGGTAGAGAACCAGGTGATTGAAGCGCCGGCGGTGGTGTTCGAGAGCCAGCACGACGTGTTGCCGGCCTTTGAAGCGGGTCTGCTGGACAAAGACTGCGTGGTGGTGGTCCGTCATCAGGGGCCAAAAGCGAACGGGATGCCAGAATTACATAAACTTATGCCGCCACTTGGTGTATTATTGGACCGCCGTTTCAAAATAGCGCTGGTGACCGATGGCCGACTCTCTGGCGCCTCCGGTAAAGTCCCGTCAGCCATCCACGTCACGCCTGAAGCCTATGATGGTGGGTTGCTGGCGAAAGTGCGCGATGGCGATCTTATTCGCGTGAACGGGCAGACGGGGGAACTGACGCTGCTGGTGGACGATGCCGAACTGGCGGCGCGTCAGCCGCATATCCCTGACCTCAGCGCGTCGCGCGTAGGAACCGGTCGGGAGATGTTTGGGGCGCTGCGTGAGAAGCTCTCTGGCGCGGAGCAGGGCGCAACCTGCATCACTTTTTAAGACGATTTAATTTCTAGATCTGGCGAGAGAAAATCCTGATGAAAAACTGGAAAACAACAGCAGAAGCAATCCTCACCTCCGGTCCGGTTGTCCCGGTTATCGTAGTGAAAAAGCTGGAACACGCGGTACCGATGGCGAAAGCGCTGGTCGCGGGCGGCGTGCGCGTCCTGGAAGTGACTCTGCGCACCGAGTGCGCCCTGGAGGCGATCCGCGCGATTGCTAAAGAAGTGCCGGACGCGATTGTCGGCGCGGGCACCGTCACCAACGTCGAGCAGCTGAAAGCGGTAACAGAAGCCGGCGCGCAGTTCGCTATCAGCCCGGGGCTGACCGAATCTCTGCTGAAAGCGGCGACCGAAGACGGCACTATTCCGCTGATCCCGGGGATCAGCACCGTCTCCGAGCTGATGCTGGGCATGCAGTACGGTCTGAAAGAGTTTAAATTCTTCCCGGCGGAAGCCAACGGCGGCGTGAAAGCGCTGCAGGCGATTGCTGGTCCGTTCGGTCACATTCGTTTCTGCCCGACCGGCGGTATCTCCCCGGCCAACTACCGTGATTACCTGGCGCTGAACAGCGTGCTGTGCATCGGTGGTTCCTGGCTGGTGCCGGCCGACGCCCTGGAAGCTGGCGACTACGATCGCATCACCACCCTGGCGCGTGAAGCGGTGGAAGGCGCGAAGTAAACCGCGCCTCAAGGTCAACAACCCGGTCAGCGGCAACGCGACCGGGTTTTTTGTTTTTACCCTTCGACGATAACCGCCGCGGCGGCGGTTTTAGCCCGCGCTACGGCCTCTTCCACTGAATCGGCGACGGCGAGGGTCACCCCCAGACGACGGGTGCCGTCAATCTCCGGCTTGCCGAACAGACGCAGCTGCAGGCCAGCTCCGACGGCCGACTGCAGCTGGCCGAAGCTGACGTTCTGGCTGGTCAGCTGCGGAAGGATCACCGCGGAAGCGGCTGGGCCATACTGGCGGATGGCGCCGACGGGCAGCCCAAGAAAGGCGCGAACGTGCAGAGCGAATTCCGAGAGATCCTGCGAAATAAGCGTCACCATTCCGGTGTCGTGCGGGCGCGGGGAGACTTCGCTGAAGATCACCTCGTCGCCGCAAACGAACAGCTCCACGCCGAACAGGCCATGCCCCCCCAGCGCCAGCACTACCTTACGGGCGATATCCTGAGCGCGTTCAAGGGCCAGGTCGCTCATCTGCTGCGGCTGCCAGGATTCACGATAATCGCCATCTTCCTGACGATGGCCGACCGGGGCGCAGAAATGCACGCCATCGACGGCGCTGACGGTGAGCAGGGTGATTTCAAAGTCGAAATTCACCACCCCTTCGACGATCACCCGCCCGGCGCCGGCGCGGCCGCCCTGCTGGGCGTAGCGCCAGGCTTCGCTGAGCTGGTCAGCCGAGCGGATAAAGCTCTGGCCTTTACCGGAGGAGCTCATCACCGGTTTGACGATGCACGGCAAGCCGATCTCCGCGACCGCCGCGCGGAAGGCGTCTTCACTGTCGGCGAAACGGTAGCTGGAGGTGGGGAGCTGCAGCTCTTCTGCCGCCAGACGGCGAATACCTTCGCGGTTCATGGTGAGCTTCGCTGCCCGCGCCGTGGGGACCACTTTCTGCCCGGCCTGCTCCAGTTCGACCAGGGTATCGGTGGCGATAGCTTCGATCTCCGGCACGATGTAATCAGGTTTTTCCTGTTCGATCAGCGCGCGCAGGCTCTCGCCGTGCAGCATATTGATGACGTGGGCGCGGTGGGCTACCTGCATCGCCGGGGCATCGGGGTAGCGGTCGACGGCGATAGTTTCAATGCCCAGACGCTGACATTCAATGGCGACTTCTTTACCCAGCTCGCCGGAGCCTAACAGCATAACTTTGGTGGCTGCCGGGCGCAGCGCGGTGCCTAATACAGTCATAACTCTCTTCCGCAGTAAAAAAAGATGCGGTCGATTATAAACGAAAACGTTTGCGTCTGTCTTTACGCGCGTGAGTTGAGTCCGGAAGGGAAATTTGTTATACTGTATAAAAATACAGTATCGAGAGGCTGCAGCATGGCGGTTGAAATTAAATATGTGGTGATCCGCGAAGGTGAGGAAAAAATGTCTTTTGCCAGCAAAAAAGAGGCCGACGCTTACGACAAAATGCTCGATCTGGCAGAGGTGCTGAATGACTGGCTGGTAGCATCGCCGCTGGAAATGGACGATGCCCAGCGCGATACCATGGCGATGTGGCTGGCGGAGCGTAAAGAGGCGCTGCAGCATATCCTGCGCGCCAGCAAACTGCCGGAGCAGGATGCGACTGCGCACGATGCGCCCGCGCCGTCAACGGACGCAGAGGCTACCCCGGCGGAAGATGCCGCCGCGCCGGCTGCCAAAACGCGGAAAGCCAAAGCGGCCTGATGGCTGGCGGGCTGGCGGGTTGGTCGGTTGGTCGGCTGAACCCGGTACCGCCGCCGCGCGCACCTTTGCGCATCTTTAGCCATATCTAACATTTCCTGACATCGCGTCGTTTAGGCTGATAACAGTGTTTGTCACCTGAGAGGAAAACCATGGCTAACTGGCTAAATCAACTGCAGTCGCTGCTCGGACAGCAGGGCGCGTCGCCGTCCGGCGAATCGTCAAAAGGGAGCGCCCTGCTACCCGGCGCCATTGGCGGGCTGGCAGGGCTGTTGGTGGCCAGCAAATCGTCACGCAAGCTGCTGGCGAAATATGGCACCAGCGCGCTGCTGGCTGGCGGCGGGGCAGTGGCGGGTACCGTGTTGTGGAACAAGTATCAGCAGAAAATGCGCGCTCAGAACGCGCCCGCCCCGACACCAGAGACGGCTGCGGCGCCGGCGGATGTCGATCCGCGCAGCGTGCGGCTGATCACCGCCCTGGTGTTTGCCGCCAAAAGCGATGGGCATATCGACGATCACGAGCGGGCGAAGATTGAAGCCCAGCTTCGGGAGGCCAATATTGACGTTCAGGCCCGGGTGCTGATCGACCAGGCGCTGGCTCAGCCGCTGGATCCGCAGCGTCTCGCCGAGGGCATCGTTGACCCGCAGGAGGCGCTGGAGATCTACTACGTCAGCTGCGCGGTGATCGATATCGACCACTTTATGGAGCGCAGCTATCTCAACGCCCTGGGTGAGGCCCTGGCGTTGCCAAAAGATGTCCGGGCCGACATCGAACAGGATATCCAGTCACAAAAACAGGCGCTAAGCGTTTAAATTATCACGTTTCGCTTGCATCGCCCGCGTCTTTTGCCACCCTTATAGACACGTCATCATTCAGGCGCCACCCTGCGGCCTGAATGCTCTTGTGTCACGAAAAAGCAGCAGAAGAATAACATGCCACCTAAAGCCAAACGGATCCCTCACGCCATGACCTTGCATGGCGATACACGCATCGATAACTATTACTGGCTGCGCGACGATGAACGCGCGCGGCCTGATGTGCTGGAATATCTGCACGCGGAAAACGCCTACGGCAAGCAAGTGATGGATTCGCAGCTCAGCCTGCAGGAGCGTCTGCTGAAAGAGATTATCGACCGCATTCCGCAGCGAGAAGTCTCGGCTCCCTACAGCAAAAACGGCTTTCGCTATCGTCAGGTGTACGAGCCGGGCTGCGAATACGCTATCTACCAGCGCCAGTCGGTGCTGAAAGAGGAGTGGGACGAGTGGGAGATCCTGCTTGATGCCAACCAGCGGGCGGCGAAAAGCGAGTTTTACACCCTGGGCGGGCTGGGCATTGCGCCCAACAACCAGCTGATGGCGGTGGCGGAAGATTATCTCTCCCGCCGCCAGTACGGGCTGCGCTTTTGCGACCTCAGCAACGGCGAGTGGTATCCGGAGACCCTGGAAAATGTCACCTCCGGCTTTGCCTGGAGCAACGATTCACGCTTTGTGTGGTATGTGCGTAAACATCCCACCACGCTGCTTCCTTATCAGGTCTGGCGCCACACCGTCGGGACGCCGGCGCAGAGCGACGCGCTGGTCTATGAGGAAAAAGATGAGACCTTCTACGTCAGCGTGCATAAAACCACATCCCAGCAGTTCGTGGTGATCTATCTCTCCAGCGCCACCACCAGCGAAGTGCTGCTGCTCAACGCCGAATTGCCAGACGCCGAGCCGGTCTGCTTCCTGCCGCGGCGTAAAGATCATGAATATAGCCTCGATCACTATCAGCACGCTTTTTATCTGCGATCCAACCGGGAGGGGAAGAATTTTGGCCTCTACCGTACCGTGCTGCGCGATGAAGAGCAGTGGACCACGCTGATCCCGCCGCGTCACGACGTAATGCTCGAAGGATTTACCCTGTTTACCGACTGGCTGGTCGTCGAGGAGCGTCAGCGCGGCCTGACCAGTTTGCGGCAGATTAACCGCAGGACCCGGGAGGTGGTAGGGATCGCCTTTGACGATCCGGCCTATGTCACCTGGCTTGCCTATAACCCGGAGCCTGAAACGTCGCGCCTGCGCTACGGCTACTCCTCGATGACCACGCCCGACACCCTGTTTGAGCTGGATATGGATACCGGCGAACGACGGGTGATCAAGCAGCAGGAGGTGAAGGGGCTGGACACCCGCTGCTATCAGAGCGAGCACCTGTGGGTAACCGCCCGCGATGGCGTCGAAGTCCCGGTCTCGCTGGTCTATCATCGCGACCATTTTCGTAAAGGGAGCAATCCGCTGCTGGTCTATGGCTATGGCTCGTATGGCGACAGTATCGATGCCGATTTCAGCGCCAGCCGGTTGAGCCTGCTCAACCGGGGCTTTGTCTACGCTATCGCGCACGTTCGCGGCGGCGGCGAGCTGGGCCAGCAGTGGTATGAGGACGGTAAATTCCTGTGTAAGAAAAATACCTTCAACGACTACCTGGACGTCTGCGACGCGCTGCTGGCCCAGGGGTACGGCGACCCGCGGCTCTGCTATGGCATGGGCGGCAGCGCCGGCGGCATGCTGATGGGGGTGGCCGTTAACGAGCGTCCAGAGCTGTTCCACGGCGTAATAGCTCAGGTGCCGTTCGTCGACGTGGTGACCACCATGCTGGATGAGACCATTCCGCTGACGACCGGCGAATTTGAAGAGTGGGGGAACCCGCAGGATGAAACCTATTACCACTACATGAAAAGCTACAGCCCCTACGACGGCGTGAAGGCGCAGGCGTATCCGCATATGCTGGTGACCACCGGGCTGCACGACTCCCAGGTGCAATACTGGGAGCCGGCGAAGTGGGTGGCGAAACTGCGTGAACTGAAAACCGACGATAACCTGCTGCTGCTCTGCACCGATATGGACTCCGGACATGGCGGAAAATCCGGGCGCTTTAAAAGCTATGAGGGGGTGGCGCTGGAGTACGCCTTTTTCATCGCCCTGGCGCAGGGGACACTGCCGGGGAAAGCGGCAGTGTAGGGGCTATTCCCCGAGATAATGCTTGAGCGTGAGGCGCAGTTCGGGGCTCATGCGGTCGAGATTGTTGAATAACCAGCGCAGATAGCCTGGATCGTTTTCAGCAATCTCGGCGACGGCTTTACCGCGGTATTTGCCGAAGGTGAAGGTGGTGAGCAGCGCCGGCCGACCGGTGATATCGGCCATTTCGTCAGGCGTCCAGCCGGAAACGTTGATGATATCCAGCAGCAGCGCAGCGGTGATATAGCAGTCATACAGCGCCCGGTGGTGATGAAGCCCCGGCGGCGTGGCCACGTTCAGCTTACGTGATTTATAGAGCCCCATATTGCTGTATTTGATCCCCGGCCACAGCCGGCGGGCCAGCTTCATGGTACAGATCCACTCGCCATGCATCTCCGGTAACACCCGACGATCGAAGCTGGCGTTATGCGCGACATACCACGGGCTGCCATGATAGTGCGGAATAATCTCCTCAATCCACGGCTTATCGGCGACCATCTCTTCGGTAATCCGGTGGATAGCCATCGCCTGCGGGCTGATGGGGCGGTCAGGACGCACCAGATGACTCATGGGATTGGTGATCTGCCCGTCGACAATGTCGACCGAGGCGACTTCAACGATGCCCCCCTGCAGTCCGCAGGTTTCGGTATCAATGACGCGCAGCATGGCTCGCTCCAGAGCAAAACAATAAGCGTAAAGCAATTGGCCAGGCTTGCCAACCGACGGCGAGGGGGGAAGTAGGCATTATTTCTGTTTTGGCTCCCAGGGCAGGCGGGACAGCGAGACGGAGGCCAGCCGATGGGCGATCAGTCGTTCGCGGAACCAGTCGCGCAGATGGGCGGGCTGTTCACGCTCGACCAAATCAGCGACCACCGGCATATTATACCGCTCTTTGAAGGCGACGCCGGCGGCGGCGAGATCGACGTTGACTTTATCCATCTCATCTTGCGAAATTTTGGCCAGATTTCTTTCCATCATACACTCCACTCTGCTTGTAAACCCGGTCAGGGCCTGACGCCCGGCTCGACTCTGCCATTATACAGGGTTATTCTCTGTGCTACAGACATAACAAAAGGGAATGACGAATATGCGACTTCTTGCTGGACGCGCGATGCGCCTCTCCGTTGCGTTTGCCGGGCTATTAACCGCGACGGGCGCGCTCGCCCACGCTCACCTGCAGCAGCAGATCCCCGCCGCCGGCGCGCAGCTGGCGGCTTCTCCGCAGACGCTGACGCTCAGTTTCTCCGAAGGCATTGAACCCGCGTTCAGCGGGGTGTCCGTCACCGGTCCGCAGCAGCATGCGGTGGCCACCGGCAAACTGACCCGCAGCGCCGACAACCCCACCCAGGTCACCGTGCCTGTGGCGGAAACCCTGCGGCCGGGAGAATACACTGTGGCATGGCATGTAGTTTCAGTGGATGGCCATAAAACCAAAGGGCAATACACCTTTAGCGTGAAGTAAGCGATGCTGACCGGGCTCTATATTACCCTGCGTTTTGGGCATTTTATCGCCCTGATGCTGGCTTTTGGCTGCGTGCTGTATGGCGCCTGGTGGGCGCCGGTGCCGCTGCGACGCGTACTGATGCTGCGCTTCTATCCGCTGTTGCGCCCGCTGCTGCTGATCGGCGCGCTCTCTACCCTGGCGCTGTATCTGCTGCAGGGGGGAATGATGGGCGAGGGCTGGGCGGATGTCTGGCAACCCGCCGTCTGGCAGGCGGTGGCGGGTACCCGCTTCGGCGGGGTGTGGATCTGGCAGATCCTGCTGGCGTGGATCGCCCTCGCCGTGGTGTGGATCCGTCCCCGCCACGGCGCTCGCCAGCTGGTGGCCCTGCTGGCGGCCCAGCTGCTGCTTTCCGCTGGGGTAGGGCATGCCGCCATGCATGATGGTTTACTCGGCGCCCTACAGCGGACTAATCATGCTGTCCACCTCTTCTGCGTTGCCAGCTGGTTCGGCGGCCTGTTGCCCTTTATCTATTGCCTGCGCCTGGCGCAGGGGCGCTGGCGGCAGGCCGCGGTCTATACCATGGCGCGCTTTTCACGCTACGGGCATCTGGCCGTCGCCGGCACCCTTGCCAGCGGGGCGATCAATGCGCTGTTGATCCAGGGAGGATTGATTGGCGCATCGCCCTGGGGACGTCTGCTGTTGATCAAATGTGCGCTGGTGGCCGGGATGGTGGTAATTGCGTTAGTGAACAGGTATGTTCTGGTACCGCGCATGTCGGCAAGCGGTTCGCGGGCGGAAAGCCTGATCCTGCGAACCACGCAGGCCGAGATAGGGCTGGGCGCGCTGGCGCTGCTGGCCGTCAGCCTGTTTGCCACCTGGGAACCTTATTGAATTAACTGGCAAAATCATGAAAAAAATTGTTCTGACCATGTTGTTACTGGCAAGCTCCGGCGCTGCTCTGGCGGCGCCGCAAATTATCACCGTGAGCCGCTTTGAGGTAGGAAAGGAGAGCTGGGCGTTCAACCGTGAAGAGGTGATGTTGACCTGTCGTCCGGGCAATGCCCTCTACGCTATCAACCCGAGCACCCTGGTCCAGTATCCGCTCAATGAGGTGGCTGAGCAGCAGGTCAAAGCCGGCAAAACCACTGCCCAGCCGATCTCGGTGATCCAGATCGACGATCCGCAGCACCCTGGGCAAAAAATGAGCCTCGCGCCGTTTATCGAGCGCGCGCAGAAGCTCTGCTAGATTTTCGCGCTATCTCGCTGTAATGACATAAAAAAAACCGCCCTTGCCGGACAACGGCAGTGGCGGTTTTTTCGCTAACAGCGCCCTCTTTTCCAGGAATTATTCGGCCACATTGGCCGCAGACTGGAAAAGCTGACGCGTTAAACTATTCTTATAGTGCAAGGCGACTTAGCCTGCATTAATGCCAACTTTTAGCGCACGGCTCTCTCCCAAGAGCCATTTCCCTGGACCGAATACAGGAATCGTATTCGGTCTCTTTTTATCTTAATCTGTCTGCTTTCGCGATGACCAGCGACATCCTGTCAGTCAATCACCAGGCTGGTCTCTGGATGTCCCGTTATAGCACACCGTTTTTAGCATACACAATTCATTTACACACAAATTGTATCCTGCGGAAGAACGATATGGGGAAGGCGGAACCGTAAGCGAGGGGAGAGGAAAAGAAAAAACCTGCACCTAAACAGGCCCGGCGTGCAGGTTAACTGGCGGGCCAACATCGGAAGTCTGCTAGTATACCTATTTGTATGATAAATTAAATAAACAAAACTTTATTGATTTGGCAATTCATGCGATTAGTCGTCCGCGCCCCACGAAATGGCGGCAAATAATATTCAGGGGCGTAGTTTCGGGCAAAAAATATTATTCCGGAACGCTAAAGGTGGGAAATATCTGACTCTCCAGATAGCAGAGTAAAAGCCAAATTTCATCGCTGAAAATAAACCATATGCTGCCCAGCAGCACGACCGCCAGAATAATCAGCAGAAAAATTTCGGTTTTACTCATCATGCTAACGACTATCCAATGGCCTGCGGGACCATGATAGTAGCGAAATAAGAACATAATAAGCAAACGCCGCGTAACGGGGCGGGTTCGCTGGTCGCGAAATTTACATGCCCGGCAGCAGCTGCGTCAATATTGCCACCTGCTCCGCCAGCTGATCCAGCAGCTGGAATCGACGCCGGTATTCGGCCCGTTTTTTACTGGCGATGCTCTCCAGCGGTTTTCTTTCCAGACGCAGCGGTAGCTGCCAGCGCCAGAGGCTTTCCGGCTTGCCGTCGATGGATTGCCAGAACTCGTCATAGCTGGCGTGGAAATGGCGCCCCTTGCTCAGGCGATAGCGCAGGGCGCGGAACACATGGCCGTTATCGCTGACGCCGTAAATCGCCGCGATATGGCTGCGAGCGGCCAGCAGCCAGATAAACTCCAGCAGCAGGCGCTTCGGGAACAGGCCGTAGCAGGCGCGAGTCGCCTGCTTGATCACCTCATGAGAAACGTGGCGTCGCGGTCCCTGTAAACCGCCGATGACCAGCTGCCAGGCGTCGCCCTCCCGGGTCACGCTGAAGGTCGCGCTGGCCAGCAGGGTATGGTCGCTGTCGCGCAGCCATAGGGTGGTTTCACCCTCACGCTCGGCCTTCCCGGCCGAAGAGGCCGAGAGGGTAAACTGGCGTTCATCCTTTCCATTGAGCGTCAGCAACGGGACCTCGCACACCGCGGTCATGGCATGCGCCAGCCGCGACCCGCGCAGGGTATCGACATAGCGATAATGGCTTATGACCGCCATCGCCCGCTGCCAGGCGTTGAGATCGCGCGTCAGATATTGACGGTGCACTTTCCCCGGCAGCGTCGCCTGCGCCGTCAGCAGCTGGTTAAAATCGTCACGAGCGCTCAGCGCCTCCAGCATCGCTTTGGTAGGGCTATAAAATAACGCCGTGCGCAGCAGAAACTTAAAGCGGTAATTTTTCTGCCGCCAGATAGGTGCGGGTGTTAATCTGCCCATCACCAGATCGGCAATGAGATGCGAGCGCGGCGTAAGCACGCTGGATGAATGCAGGCTATTGTCTGTCACGATAAACACCTCGTTGTTATTTCCTGCTATTTTAAAGCGAGGCACTGATAAGCTTAATGCTCTGGCCGACTATATTTGCCGTTTGTTTAAAATCGATTGAGGTGTAAATAAAAAACAGCGACTGTAAGCTGGAATTACCTATAATTACGGCAGAGAGGTAATTATATGTATCAGCGTATTAATGGCAGCGACTGGCGTAATATCTGGCTGATGGGCGATCTGCATGGCTGCTTTGCGCTGCTGATGGAGCGCCTGCGCCGGCTGCGCTTTGATCCCTGGGCCGATCTGCTGATCTCGGTTGGCGATCTGATCGATCGCGGGCCGCAAAGCGCTGACTGTCTCGGCCTGTTGCGCAGCCGCTGGTTCAGGGCCGTGAGCGGGAATCATGAGCAGATGGCGCTGGAGGCGCTGGAGAGCGGAGATATGACGCTCTGGCAGATGAACGGCGGCGACTGGTACGCCCGGAGCAACGTGCGGCAGCGGGATGACGTCGATCGGCTGCTGGCGCGCTGTCAGCGGCTGCCGTTGATTATTGAAGTGGAGTGCGCAAAGGCGCGGCATGTGATCGCCCATGCCGATTACCCGGCGCCGGTCTATCGCTGGCAGCAGCCGGTGGATCCTCAGCGGGTCCTGTGGAGCCGCCATCGTCTGAGTGAACATCTGGCGGGGCGTCATGGCGCTATCGCCGGGGCTGACCATTTCTGGTTTGGCCATACGCCGCTTCGCGCGCGTTGTGACTACGACAATCAACACTATATTGACACCGGCGCCGTGTTCGGCGGCACGCTGACCCTGGTGGCGCTGCAGTCGGCAGGCTAAAAGTCACTGTATTCGCTGGCGGGTTGCCAGAAGCCGTCAATAAAATCTTCTATCGGGTAGCAGCCGCCGTGGCGGATCCGCTGATCTTCCATCGCCACCAGGCACTGGGTTTCCTCGCGGTAGACGTCAACCACAATGTCCTCGCAGCCGCCATCCAGATAGCAAATAAACAACACTAAGGCAAACATCCTGGCCTCATGTCCGGGGGCACATACTCTTTAGTGTAGGGGATGACGGCGGGACGGGGAAATAAATAACCCGTCTCAGGCGACGGGTTCATTGGTGTCAGGCAAGGCGCATGACCCAGGCATCGGACTGGCGGTCGTAATGTTTACGGTAGAGGACGGAATGTTCACCATTGAGAATCGCGGGAACGCTGGTATCGGCATCCCAGGCGTCAAGCTGCATACATAAATCTGGATCGGATTTGCAGGGAATGCTTAACGTTCGCTCACCCTGATGTTCACCATGCAGTTCGGCATCGTCTATCTCAAACGCGCCGATGCGGACATTGGTTTTACTCATCGCTTCACCCCATTTTTCAGCTGAGTTGTGGTACGACCAGTTGCGGCCGTCATTTTTCAGCGTAGTCAATGGGGGGAAAACCGCCAGTCAAAAAGTGCGTATTTTTTGCGCGGTGTCACACCTTGCCGGCAAAAAGTTTCCCATCGCGTACCAGCTCGCGCGGATAACTGTTCTTCAGACGGGAGCCGACGCGCTTGGCCAGGCCCAGCGGCACGCCCTGGAAGGTGACAATGGCTTCGTCCTGCGCTGGCGGGGTTTGCGGATAGACATCGCGTCCGCGATACCACGCTTCCGCCTCCTCCAGCGTCAGCTCGAAGGCGCGCTGTGGCGCGGCAAAGGCAATAACCGCCTCATGCTGCCAGCGATAACCCTTATTGTGCAGCTCCGCCAGGCGCACGCCAATGCGCGAAAACCGCACCCGACCAAACAGAGGCTCCATAGACTGCGGAAACAGCCACAGCTCTTTATCTCGTTGCCACAGCGTGTGGCTCGCGTCCCATTCCAGGCCGACAGCGCGGGCGGCGGCGGTCGCCGCTGCGGCTTCCCGGCCCTTCAGCGGCACAAACGGGAACTTGCCGACCTTATAGCCCGGCGCCGGGAGCGGATCGATCGCCGCAGTCTTGCGCAGGCGAGCGACAAAGAAGCCTTCACAATCGTAGATCTGCGGGAAGACATGCAGAAATCCCTCCGCGTTTAGGGCATCGGCCGCGCCGGGAAACAGCGCTCCCAGCGGCTGGATCTCTACCGCCTGCGGGTAACGGGACAGCAGCCAGTGTATGACTGACTGATTTTCTTCGCGGTTCAGGGTGCAGGTCGAATAGACCAGCGTCCCGCCAGGGCGCAGGGCATGGAAAGCGCTGTCGATAAGTTCGCGCTGGGTGGCGGCGATGTCGAGGTTGCTCTCCGGCGACCAGTTTTTCAGCGCGTCGGCATCTTTGCGTACCACCCCTTCGCCGGAGCAGGGGGCATCAAGCAGAATGGCGTCGAAGGCTTCGGGCAATGCCGCGCCGAACACCCGCCCGTCGAAATGGGTCAGGCCGACGTTGCTGATGCCGCAGCGGCTGATGTTGGCATGCAGCACTTTCACCCGGCTGGCGGAGAACTCATTCGCCAGGATGCCGCCCGCATTGCCCATCCGGGCGGCGATCTGGGTGGTTTTCGACCCCGGGGCGGCGGCAACGTCCATGACCCGTTCAGGCTGCGGGTTGTCGGCGAACAGGGCGGCGACCGGCAGCATTGAGCTTGCTTCCTGAATATAGAACAGCCCGCTGAGGTGTTCGGCGGTGCTGCCCAGCGGCAGCGCATCGTCGTCCCGTTCGATCCAGAATCCCTCCTCACACCAGGGGACCGGCGTCAGCTGCCAGCCATAGGGCGCGACCAGAGAGAGGAAATCATCGACGCTAATTTTCAGCGTATTGACGCGAATACTACGGCGTAGCGGGCGCTGACAGGCGGCGATAAAGTCGTCGAAAGAGAGGTGCGCCGGCATTGCCGCGCGCATTTGAGCGAGAAACGCTTCAGGGAAATAGACAGTATTTTCGGCCACGGGCAGCGCACCACAGAAAAAAAGGGTGCGCAGTTTAGCACAAACGCCCCGGTGCAGGACACCGGGGCGTGCGGTTTGTCGTCTGCCCGCCGCCGGCGTTTGCCGGGGCGGGAGAAGGGGAGGTAAGGATTACTGCGGCAGGGCGGTGCCCCACTCCCGCCACTCTTTCGGCTCGCTCTCCAGCAGCAGGAAGTGCTTGCCGTCCTGGGCCTTCGGCGCCAGCGGCGTACCCGGCGGCGTGGCAAAGGCGATCCCGCCGCGGATAAACTGATTGAAGGTCCCGGTTTTCACCACGCCGCCAACCAGGCCGAAGTCGAGGCTGTAACCTGAGGCCAGCCAGAACACCGAGTTATTGCGCACCAGGTACTGGTAGCGCTTGCTGATGCGCATCTTAACCATGACCCGGTCAGACATCGATCCCAGCGACAGGCCGGTCACCGTCCCGACTTCCAGACCGCGGAACAGCACCGGCGTACCGATGCCAAGCGATCCGGCCTCCGGCGCTTCCACCACGATATTCAGACCGTCGATATAGCGCGAGTCGCTGATCGTCGTATCCTGGATCTCAAAGTCGCGACGCGCCGGGCCGCGTCCGGGCTCAACGTTAATATAGGACTGGAACAGGGTGTCGAGATGCTCCACGCCTGCCGCGGAGATCTGCGGGGTGATCACCGAGAAGCGAGTCCCGGCGCGGGCAAACGTGCCGACGTATTCCGGGTAAAGCACGGCTTTCGCCTGCACTTCGTTTTTGGCGGTGATCAGCTCCAGGGACTGGATCTGACCGATATCGATGCCGAGATAGCGAATCGGCATCCCGGCCGCCATCTTCCCGGCGTCGAACGCATGCAGGGTGATCTGGCCGCCCACGGCGCGCGCCGCCGTTTCAGAAGCGTAAAGGATGCGTTTATTATTCAGTCGCGCGTTGGCGCTGCTGCCGTTGAGGTTATCGAAACTGATCGCTCCTTTAATGGCGCGGGCCAGCGGCGAGGCCTGAACGGTGAGCCCGTTGCCGTCAAGTTTGACCTTCGCACCCCCTTCCGCCCAGAAGACGCTATTGTTGGTCAGCAGGTAGCGGTACTCCGGCTTGATATGCAGATCGATATCGAAAGCGTCTTTGCGCGGTTTGACGGCGATGATCTCGCCGACGGCGAATTTACGATACAGCACCACCGAGCCAGCCTGAACGTCAGGCAGCGTCTCAGCGGAGAGGCTCAGGGTGGTGGTCGGCACTTCGCTCAGGCTGTTTTCCTGCGCCTTTTCGAGGTTGGCATACAGCGGATAGCTGCTCTGCATTTCGCCTTTTTCACCCGGGATCACCCGGATCCCGCCGTTCACCCATTCGCTGGCGCTGGCGCCCAGCACCTGCACGCCATCGAGCCCCACTTTGACGTCCAGACGACTGTTCACCACAAACTTGCTGTCGCCGCGAATCAGATCGCGGTATTCCGGGGCAATCGCCACCTGGAAGGTCACCCCTTTGGCCGTCAGCTTGCGCTCCAGCACCTGGCCAACTTTCACCCCGTGCAGCACCAGCGGCTGGCCGCCGTCGATCCCGTAGCTCTCCGGCGCCGAAAGGGTGACGGTGGCGACATTGGGCTCCTCCAGCAGCGCTTTATCCGCTGGCATGACGGAGAAGTGATTACGCGGTTCGCCTTCGCCGGGCACCAGCTCAAAGGTATTGCCGGTGAGCAGGGCGCTGACGCTGGGGTTATCAAGGGAGATCTTCGGCTTCTTCATCTGAATCAGCGTTTTCTCCCGCAGCAGGGTCACCACGCTCGGGTCGACGGTCATCTCGCCCGTGACTTTGCCGCCAGGGTTAAGATTCAGTTTGCTTAACTGGCCCACTTCCAGCCCCTGATACATCAGCGGCGTCGAGCCCGCTTTCAGGCCGTCGCCGTCCGGCAGGTCGAGGGTCACCACCACCCCGCGCTGACTGTGCGCCAGGTCTTCGTACAGATGATAGTCATCGTTTTGCGACGCGACCTGCGAATCGGCAGGGGAGTCAAAGGCGATGGCGCCGTTCACCAGCGCGGAAAGGTTCTCCAGCTGCACTTTGGCCCCGCTCAGGCCGACGTCGGCTTTGATCCCGGAGACGTTCCAGAAACGGCTGCCTTTTTTCACCAGGTTGGTAAACCGGCGCTCGATCAGCACATCAATGGTGACCCCCTGGTTATTGTCATTCAGCGTGAAGTCATACACCCGCCCGACCGGGATCTTACGGAAGTAGACCAGCGAGCCGCTGCTCAGAGAGCCAAGGTCGGGCGCCTGCAGGTGGATCATCAGCTCGCCGTTGTTGATGCGGTATTTGGGCTGGGTGTCGAGGGCGACGAAGTGATCTTCGGGTTCGCCCTTGCCCGGCATCATGCCGATATAGTTCCCGCCCACCAGGGCATCCAGTCCTGACACGCCGGCCAGAGAGGCTTTCGGCGTCACCAGCCAGAACTGCGTATCTTTGCGCAGCGCCTCTTTCATATCGCGTTTGATGCTGGCGGAAACTTCAATTTTACTCAGGTCTTTACTGAGACTAATGTCCTGGACGGTACCGACTTCCACCCCCTGATAGCGGATAGGCGTCCGCCCCGGCACGATGCCGTTAGCAGACTGGAAATCGATAGTAATTGTCGATCCACGGTCGTCAAAGCTGGTCCAGATGAGCCAGGCGGCAATCAGCAGCGCGATGACCGGCAGCAGCCAGAATGGCGAGATACGACGTTTGGTTTTTATTCTGGCTTCAGTCTGCGAAGCGGGCGTTTCCTGACTCATGTGCGTCCCAAAGTAAGCGGCTGTCCAGCCATTCAACTGCAAGAATAGTTAAAATTACCGCGCCGCCGAAGTAAACCGCGGCCGGCCCCATCGTAAAGGCGAGGAGCTGATCGCGATTGATTAGCGACATGGTGAGTGAGATAACAAACAGATCCAGCATCGACCAGCGGCCAATCCAGGTTATCAGCCGCAGCAGCAGGATGCGGGTGCGCAGCCCCTGCTCGCATTTGAATTGTATGCTGAGCAGCAGGGTAAATAACACTATAACTTTGGTGAATGGCACCAAAATACTGGCGATAAACACCACGCCGGCGATGGCGATATTGCTGCTGGCGAGGGAGATGATCCCGGAGAGGATGGTGTCTTCCTGGCGCGCGCCGTTAACGTAAATGATGGAGATCGGCAGCAGGTTGGCCGGTAAGAGCAAAATCAGCGAGGCAATCAGCGCCGCCCAGCTGCGCTGCAGGCTCTGCGGTCGGCGATGGTGCAGCGGCGTGTGGCAGCGCCGGCAGCGGCCGCGGGCGTCGCGGTAGCCGGTGTAGTGGCAGCCGGTGCACACCTGCAGATTGTTATCGGCGCGGGTCGCCGGCCGTTCGGGATAGAATCGCTCCCACAGCTCTTCGACGTTCATATGAATAAGCGTCAGGATGCTCAGCAGCGTCAGGGAGATAAATGCCACGAGGCCGATGCCGGGCTGCAGAAAGGCGTAATCCTGCACCTTGATGGAGGCGACGCCGATGCCCACCAGATAGATATCCAGCATGACCCACTCCTTGAGCTTACCGAGCATTAGCAACACCGGACGCAGGTTCATCCCCAGCACGTTGCCCAGCCACAGATAGCTAATCGAAACCACCAGCAGCACCGGGGCGACCACCGCGCAAAACAGCACCATCGCGGCGGTAAGCGGATCGCCCTGCGCGGTCATCTGCCAAATGCCATGCAGGACGTTGGCGTCAATGCGTACCCCCAGCAGGTGAAGGCGCAGCAGGGGTTCGGACCAGGCAAAGGGCATTAACAGCAGCATCGCCAGGGCCATGCTGCCCAGACGGGTCAACGACCAGTCGCGGCCATCGCGCACCTTCGCGTTACAGCGCGGACACCAGGCGCTTTGGTTGCGTTTAAGCACCGGTAAGCGAAAGAGCATGTCACACTGCGTACAGCGCTGATAATGCGCATAGGGAAGCGGTGTGCTCACGGCATGCACGACCATCTTATTCGCAGGCTTAAGGGTGGATGTTTTTATCGGCATTTAATACGTACAGGAATGAATGTATCCCACTATCTTAACCTATGAATGAATTCATCTTGAGCCCAAGCGCATTTAATGCTTATTTTAGTAGGCTGTACGTATCAGGCAGTAAGACAACCAAGTGAAGATATAATGAGCAAAACAGAATTTTACGCGGATTTGAACCGCGATTTCCAGGCATTAATGGCAGGTGAAACCAGTTTCTTGGCGATGATCGCCAATACCAGCGCGCTGCTGTTTGAACGACTGGGCGAGGTCAACTGGGCCGGTTTCTATCTTCTGGAAGGCGATACCCTGGTGCTGGGGCCGTTCCAGGGCAAACTGGCCTGCGTGCGGATCCCGGTCGGGCGCGGCGTATGCGGCGCGGCGGTGGCGCAAGCCCAGGTGCAGCGCGTCGAGGACGTCCACGCGTTTGACGGCCACATCGCCTGCGATGCCGCCAGTAATTCGGAAATTGTCTTCCCCCTGCGCGTGAACGACCAGATTATCGGCGTGCTGGATATCGACAGTCCGGCTTACGGCCGCTTCACTGCTGAAGATGAGCAGGGGTTGCGCACGCTGGTCGAGCATCTGGAAAAACTCATCGCGGCCACTGATTATCAAAAAATCTTTACCCGTGTCGTGGGATAATCAACGGATAACGTAGCATTTAGCGAGGACGTCATTATAATGTCGCCTGTTCATGCCTGCGGCTTGTTGGCTACGTCCGTTGTAATCAGGAAATTTCATGGAAAATCAACCTAAGTTGAATAGCAGTAAAGAAGTTATCGCCTTTCTGGCCGAACGTTTCCCTCAGTGCTTCAGCGCTGAAGGCGAAGCGCGCCCCCTGAAAATCGGAATTTTTCAGGATCTCGTTGAGCGAGTGGGTGGTGAGATGAATCTCAGCAAAACCCAGCTTCGCGCTGCATTACGTCTCTATACCTCGAGCTGGCGCTATCTCTACGGCGTAAAAGCCGGCGCTATCCGCGTTGACCTGGACGGCAACCCGTGCGGCGAACTGGAAGAGCAGCACATTGCCCATGCGCGTCAGCAGCTGGAAGAAGCGAAAGCTCGCGTTCAGGCGCAGCGCGCTGCCCAGCAGGCGAAAAAACGCGAAGCCGCTGCCGCTGCAGGCCAGCCGGATGAAGGCGTTCGCCGCGAGCGTAAACCGCGTCCTCAGCAGCCGCGTCGTAAAGAGGGTGCTGAACAGCGTAAACCGCGTCCTGTTGCAGCCAAAGCTCCGCGTGAAGAGCGTCTTACTCCGGTATCGGATGTTTCCGTTCTGACCGTCGGCCAGGCGCTGAAGGTAAAAGCAGGCAATAACGCAATGGACGCCACCGTTGTGGAAATCACCAAAGATGGCGTTCGTGTACAGCTGACTTCTGGTATGTCAATGATTGTACGCGCAGAACACCTGGTGTTCTGAAACGGAGGCCGGGCCAGGCATGAACACATTTTTTAAAATCACCGCGCTTGCGGGCCTGCTGGCAATAGCAGGCCATGCGTTCGCTGTTGATGAAATAACCCGTGCAGATCAAATCCCCGTGCTGAAAGAAGAGCCGCAGCACGCGACGGTGAGCGAGCGCGTGACATCGCGCTTTACCCGCTCTCACTACCGTCAGTTCGATCTCGACAACGCCTTCTCGGCAAAGATTTTTGACCGTTATCTGAACCTGCTGGATTACAGCCATAATGTGCTGCTGGCCAGCGATGTGGCGAAGTTCGCGGCGAAAAAAGACCAAATCGGCGACGAACTGCGCACCGGGAAACTGGACGTCTTCTATGACCTCTACAACCTGGCGCAGCAGCGCCGCTTCGAGCGCTATCAGTATGCGCTGAAGGTGCTGGAACGTCCGATGGACTTTACCGGCAACGATAATTTCAACCTTGACCGCTCCAAAGCGCCGTGGCCGAAAGACGAGGCCGAGCTGAACAAGCTGTGGGACGCCAAGGTGAAATTTGACCAGTTAAGCCTGAAGCTGGCGGGGAAAGACGATAAAGAGATCCGCGACACCTTAACCCGTCGCTATAAGTTCGCTATCCGTCGTCTGGCGCAAACCAACAGTGAAGATGTCTTCTCGCTGGCGATGACCGCCTTCGCCCGCGAAATCGACCCGCACACCAACTATCTGTCGCCGCGCAATACCGAGCAGTTCAACACCGAGATGAGTCTCTCACTCGAAGGGATCGGCGCTGTGCTACAGATGGATGATGACTACACGGTCATTAATTCGCTGGTGGCGGGTGGTCCGGCTGCGAAGAGCAAAGCGATCAGCGTCGGCGACCGCATTGTCGGCGTCGGCCAGACCGGGAAGTCGATGGTCGATGTCATTGGCTGGCGTCTGGATGACGTCGTGGCGCTGATTAAAGGGCCGAAGGGCAGCAAGGTTCGCCTTGAGATCCTGCCGGCCGGCAAAGGGGCCAAGACGCGTATCGTCACCCTGACCCGCGAACGCATCCGTCTGGAAGACCGCGCGGTGAAGATGTCGGTGAAAACCGTCGGTAAAGAAAAAGTCGGCGTGCTGGATATCCCGGGCTTTTACGTCGGCCTGACCGATGACGTGAAAGTGCAGCTGCAGAAGCTGGAAAAACAGAACGTCAGCAGCGTGGTTATCGATCTGCGCAGCAACGGCGGCGGGGCGCTGACCGAAGCGGTATCGCTCTCGGGGCTGTTTATTCCGTCCGGCCCGGTGGTGCAGGTGCGGGATAACAATGGCAAGGTGCGCGAAGACAGCGATAACGATGGCGTAGTCTATTACAAAGGGCCGCTGGTGGTGCTGGTTGACCGCTTTAGCGCCTCAGCGTCTGAGATCTTTGCCGCCGCAATGCAGGATTATGGCCGCGCGCTGATCGTTGGCGAGCCGACCTTCGGTAAAGGTACCGTACAGCAGTATCGCTCGTTGAATCGTATCTACGATCAGATGCTGCGTCCGGACTGGCCGGCGTTAGGTTCCGTTCAGTACACCATCCAGAAGTTCTACCGCATTAACGGCGGCAGTACTCAGCGCAAAGGCGTAACGCCGGATATCATGATGCCAACCGGAAATGAAGATCGCGAAACCGGCGAGCAGTATGAAGACAACGCGCTGCCGTGGGATAGCATCAACGCGGCCACCTACGTGAAGTCCGGGGACCTCGCCCCGTTTGGACCGGAACTGCTCAAGCGCCACGACGAGCGTATTGCCCAGGATCCTGAGTTCCAGTACATCATGAAGGATATTGCCCGTTATAACGCGATGAAGGACAAACGTAACATCGTCTCTCTGAACTACGCGCAGCGTGAAAAAGAGAACGAAGAGGATGATGCGATTCGTCTGGCGCGGATTAACGATCGCCTGAAACGCGAAGGCAAACCGCCGCTGAAAAAACTGGACGATCTGCCGAAGGATTACCAGGAGCCGGATCCATATCTTGATGAAACGGTCCATATCGCGGTAGACCTGGCGCATCTCGAAAAAGCGCGCCCGGCGGTGGAACCGCCGGCCAGCCAATAAGTCGCCAACGGGCACCCTGAGAGGTGCCCGTTTTTTTATGCGCCTGGTCATCGCCATTCAGCTCATCTAACAAAATGTCAACCTGCTCTGCCGCTGTCAGCAAGATGCTACAAAATGTAAAGTTGTGTTTTTATCGTGACTTAGCGGGGGCTGATGGTTGAAAATTGCAGCCTGACCCATACGATGTGGGTAATCGCATAGTGCGTTTTGTTAAATTGAGGTAAAAAGAAAATTATGATGCGAATCGCGCTTTTCCTGCTGACGAACCTGGCAGTGATGGTCGTGTTCGGGCTGGTGTTAAGCCTCACGGGGATCCAATCCAGCAGCATGACCGGTCTGTTGATTATGGCCTTGCTGTTCGGCTTCGGTGGTTCTATCGTTTCGCTGATGATGTCGAAATGGATGGCGCTGAAGTCTGTGGGTGGGGAAGTGATCGAGCAGCCGCGCAACGAAACGGAACGCTGGCTGATGAACACCGTTGCACAGCAGGCGCAGCAGGCGGGCATTGCCATGCCGCAGGTGGCTATCTATCACGCCCCTGACATCAACGCCTTCGCTACCGGCGCGCGTCGCGACGCCTCGCTGGTCGCCGTCAGTACCGGGCTGTTGCAAAACATGAGCCGTGATGAAGCGGAAGCGGTCATCGCCCATGAAATCAGCCACATCGCCAATGGCGATATGGTCACCATGACGCTGATCCAGGGGGTGGTAAACACCTTCGTTATCTTTATCTCCCGCGTTATCGCGCAGATTGCGGCCGGCTTCCTCGGCGGCAACCGGGAAGATGAAGGCGAGAGCAGCAATGGCAACCCGCTGATCTACTTCGCCGTCGCCACGGTGCTGGAGCTGGTGTTCGGTATTCTGGCCAGCATTATCACCATGTGGTTCTCTCGTCATCGCGAGTTCCATGCTGATGCCGGCTCGGCGCGCCTGGTGGGCCGCGAGAAGATGATTGCCGCCCTGCAGCGTCTGAAAACCAGCTATGAGCCGCAGGAAGCCAGCAGCATGATGGCGTTCTGCATTAATGGTAAAGCGAAATCCATGAGCGAGCTGTTTATGACCCACCCGCCGCTGGACAAGCGTATTGAAGCCCTGCGTAGCGGTGAATATCTGAAATAGTCCGTCATCTGACGCTGAAAATAAAAATCCGCAGCCCGAAGGCTGCGGATTTTTTTTGTCCTTCATCGTCAGGCTGCGCGCGGCTGGGTGACGCGCAGACCGCTAATCAGCGCCGCGACGGTCGCCAGGATGCCGGCCAGCAGCAGGGCGGTGTGGGTGCCGCTGTTGCCGAGCAGGTTGAACAGCAGGGCCACCAGCGCGGCGCCGGTGCTCTGGCCGAGCAGGCGAGCGGTGCCCAGCATGCCGCTGGCGCCGCCGCTGCGATGGCTCGGCGCCGAGGCGACAATGGTGTGGTTGTTGGGCGACTGGAACAGCCCGAAGCCGGCGCCGCACAGCGCCATACGCCAGATAATATCCAGATCGGTGGGCGACGCCGGAAGCAGCGCCAGACCGAACAGGCCGCAGGCCATAACCAGCAGCCCAATGGCCCCCAGCAGCCCCGCATGGCATTTCTCGATTAAATAGCCGGCCAGCGGCGCCATCACCATCGTCGCCAGCGGCCACGGCGTCAGCAGCAGGCCGGTTTCCACTTCGCTGCGCCCCATCATCGTCTGCAGGAAGAAAGGCAGAGAGACCATCGCCAGCATCTGTGCACAGAAGGAGCAGATGGAGGTGCAGATTGAGAGGGAGAAGAGCGGGATGCGCAGCAGATCGACCGGCAGCAGCGGGACGGGCATCGTGAGCTGACGGCGAACGAAGAAAAAGCCTACCACCAGCATAGCGGCGACCTCCGCCAGCACCAGCTGCGTGGACTGGCCCTGGGCGAAACCGCTCAGGGCGGTGATCAACAGCCCGAAGGTCAGCGCGTTCATGATGGCGCTCGGCAAATCGAAGCGGACGATTTTGCTGCGCGCGCTGTTGGGCGGCAGAAAGCGCATGGCCAGGACAAAGGCGACGATGCCGAGAGGCACGTTAATTAAAAACAGCCATTGCCATGAGGCGAGGGAGAGGATGGCGGCGGCGATCGTCGGGCCTGCCGCCGAAGAGACGGCGACGACAAAGGAGTTGATACCCATGCCGCGACCGAGAAAGCGCTGCGGATAAATCAGGCGGATCAACGCCGTGTTTACGCTCATCAGCGCGGCGCCGCCTAGTCCCTGGGCGACGCGGGCAAAGGTCAGCATTTCGAGGCTGCGCGACAGGGCGCAGGCCAGCGAGGTAAAGATAAACACCACCAGGCCTATCTTATAGATACGGCGATAGCCGACCATGTCGCCGAGGAAAGAGAGCGGCAGCAGGGCGATAACAATGGCGATTTGGTAGGCGTTAACGATCCAGATTGAAGCCGCCGGCGAGGCGTTAAGATCGCTGGCGATGGTTGGCAGCGCGACGTTGGCGATAGCCCCGTCGAGCACGGCCATGGTCAGCCCAAGCACAATGGTCAGAATGGCGCCATAGCGTTGCGGCAGCGGCACGCCATCGGATGAATTTTTATCCATGGTGAATATAAGTCTTGAATGAAACGGTTTTTTGAATGATGAGTTTAGCATTGATTATTCCGCAGTATGTCGCAGATTTGTAACGAAGTGGCAGAAGAATGATTGCGGCGCAGAGGCGGCGAATTTATAATAAAAACCGGTTCTAAATTTTATAAAACAGTTACGACGAGGTGATAAATGGCAGGTGCAGATTTGGATAAACAGCCAGATTCTGTCTCTTCGGTATTGAAGGTTTTCGGCATCCTGCAGGCGCTGGGTGAAGAGCGTGAAATTGGCATTACCGAACTGTCCCAGCGCGTCATGATGTCGAAAAGCACCGTTTATCGCTTTTTACAGACCATGAAATCACTGGGCTATGTGGCGCAGGAGGGAGAGTCTGAGAAATACTCCCTCACGCTCAAACTGTTCGAGCTGGGCGCGCGCGCGCTGCAGAACGTCGATTTGGTGCGCAGCGCCGATATTCAGATGCGGGAACTCTCCCGCCTGACGAAAGAGACTATCCATCTCGGCGCGCTGGATGAAGACAGTATTGTTTACATTCACAAGATTGATTCAATGTATAACCTGCGGATGTACTCGCGTATCGGCCGTCGCAACCCGCTGTACAGCACCGCGATTGGCAAGGTTCTGCTGGCGTGGCGCGATCGCAGCGAAGTGGAGCAGATCCTTGACGGCGTGGAGTATAAACGTAGCACCGAGCGGACCATCACCAGTACCGCTGAGTTGCTGAAGGTGCTGGATGGCGTTCGCGAGCAGGGGTATGGTGAAGATAACGAAGAGCAGGAAGAGGGGCTGCGCTGCATCGGGGTACCGGTATTCGACCGTTTCGGCGTGGTCATCGCCGGGCTGAGTATCTCTTTCCCGACCTTACGTTTCTCTGAAGAACGTTTGCATGAATATGTGGCGATGCTGCACCAGGCGGCGCGCAAGATTTCTGAACAGATGGGATATAACGACTACCCCTTCTGACATGGCGCTGAAGCATTCGGCGACCGCGGCGCTATCGTCGCGGTCGCCGGTTCGATCTTAGCCGTTATCGATGACGGTTGCGCTTTTACGCAGCAGCGGGCAGTTGCTGACGCCGATCACGCCGCTATTGGAATGCACATAAAGTGCGGTACTGACCCCACGGGCGGTGAGATATTGACACTTCAGGCCGAGACCGCCGACGTTTTCTTCACTGTGGAATAATACCCCGTAGCCGCTTAATAATACGCCAATCCATAAGATAGCCACTACGACAATAGTACGAATGATTAATCGCATTGATGCCTCATTATTTGTAAGATCCTTGCCGTGATTTTGACACGAACACGTTTTGAAACAAGTCGATGATTCCTAAACTTGCCTTTCGTATTACAGTTAGCCGCGGTTTAAGAAGGCCGTGTTATCCTGGCGACATAACGTACTGATGCGGAGAGTGGAGTGAAAAAATTACGGTGGGTTTTACTGATAGTCATCATAGCAGGCTGCCTGTTGCTGTGGACTCAGATGCTTAACGTAATGTGCGACCAGGATGTTCAGTTTTTCAGCGGCATTTGCACTATCAACAAATTTATCCCGTGGTAAGACATTTTTCTGACGACCGATTTCCTTCTGCGCCGCGGGTGGTAGAATGAACGCCTTCTCTTTGAGGTGGTGAAATGAGTGAGTTACTAAATCCTGGGATCTTAAATCTGGCATCGCTGGCCGTGTCTGTGGCGCTGCTGCTTGTCGGTCTGTTGTTATGGTTCTTCGTCAACCGCGCCAGCTCGCGGGCGAATGAGCAGATAGAACTGCTGCAGGCGCTGTTGGATCAGCAAAAGCGGCAGAATGCGCTGCTACGTCGCCTGTGCGAAGCCAGTGCGCCGGAAAAAGAGGACGTGGCTGAGCCGACCGTCGCCGGTAAGGCGAAAGGGGAGGACGAGTTTATCCGCCTGGTGGCAGAGCGCTAAGTACCTCGACAGGTGTGCATCATAAGATGCGCACCTGCATGATAGCGGGCGGTAATATCTTATTCTTATTCCATTATTCCTTTCTCAATGTACTATCCCCTTTTTTACACGCTGTAAATAAAGTGATCCCCGCCGCGTTTATTGTTGGATAACGTGACGCTGTCATCTTTTTTTCATTATTAAGGTGCAGAATTAGCACTATTTTTAGCGTGACGACTAACAGGTTTTATTATCACTACACTGGCGTGGCTTTAGCGATTTTTCGTCTGGGGTTATAACGAATTTTGCGCATCAATATTCATCACGGCCCGCCAGTCGCCTGTATACTGGCAGTTCGTATACGGACATACCTGGACGAAGCGAAGTTGTTGAGCTATGGTAAAAAAGTTGCCGTTACCGGGCTGCGCTCTTGCGTTATTGATAAACGCCATAACGCCTTGCCAGGGGCGACAAACACGCATAAATGTGCAGGCGATCAAAGGATTACCTTATAATTTGTGCGAACGATCGAGACACGTTTAAAAATGGCTTGCCATTATTTACGTAGTGTGTGATAACACCTTTCGGGTTAAACGAGGTACAGTTCTGTTTATGTGTGGCATTTTCAGTAAAGAAGTCCTGAGTAAACACGTTGTCGTTGAATACCGCTTCTCTGCCGAACCTTAAATTAGTGCCTCATGCAGTTATGTGTCAGTTTTATCTATGTAAACGCCAGCAGGCGAAGAAAACAGTCTAAGGAATTTTGCAAATGGCAAAGATTAAAGGTCAAGTTAAGTGGTTCAACGAGTCTAAAGGTTTTGGTTTCATTACTCCGGCTGATGGCAGCAAAGACGTGTTCGTACACTTCTCCGCTATCCAGGGTAACGGCTTCAAAACTCTGGCTGAAGGCCAGAACGTTGAGTTCGAAATTCAGGACGGCCAGAAAGGTCCGGCTGCAGTTAACGTAACTGCTATCTGATACAAGACCACTCTTCTTGTATAAAAGCCTCGCCTGCGCGGGGCTTTTGCGTTTTTATTGCAAAGCATGTCATTTTTCCCCCTCTCGTCGCGTCTTGTTGCAAATACTCAACTTTATTAGCATTGTGTAGCAGTCTGTTTTGCTAATTTTCTGTTAAATCAGTTGGTTGCAAAAGAATGCCGGAGCTATGGTGCTAAATAAAAAAATGAAGTCCGCCGCCAGCTTTACCCCGATTCGCTTCGGGTTACTCTGCGTGGCCATACTCGGTTGTCTGGGACTGCTATTGGCCCGCGTGGGCTGGCTGCAGATTATTTCCCCCGATAATCTGGTAAAACAAGAGGATATGCGTTCTCTGCGCGAAGAGCCCGTTGCGGTTGAGCGGGGGATGATTACCGACCGGGAAGGACGACCGCTGGCGGTGAGCGTTCCGGTCAGCGCAATCTGGATCGACCCGCAGACCACCATGGAGAAGGGCGGCGTCGGCTACGGACCCCGCTGGCAGGCGATGGCCGAAGCGCTGCATCTCAACCTCGGGGAACTGGCCCAGCGGGTACAGAGCCATCCCCACGCCCGCTTTCTCTATCTGGCGCGGCAGATCAATCCCGAGCAGGCGGCGTGGATTGATAAACTGCATCTGCCAGGCGTCTACCTGCGCGATGAATCGCGGCGTTTCTATCCGGCAGGTCATGTGGCTGCCAATCTGCTGGGCTTTACCAATGTCGATAATCAGGGCATCGAAGGGGTGGAGAAAAGCTTCAACGCCCAGCTGACCGGTAAACCCGGGCGACGTCTGGTGCGGAAAGATAAACATGGCAATGTGATTGAGAACATTACCGAAGTACCGCCTGTGCCGGCGCATAATCTGCAGCTGAGTATCGATGAGCGCCTGCAGACGGTGACGGAAGATGCCCTCGACAACGCTGTTCGCTGGAATAAAGCCGAGTCCGGGGCGGCGGTGCTGATTAAAATCGATACCGGCGAGATCCTGGCGATGGCCAGCTATCCGGACTTCAATCCCAACAATCGCGATGCCGCAACGCTGGATGATTTTCGCAACCGGGCCATCAGCGATACCTTCGAGCCGGGGTCGACCGTCAAACCGCTGGTGATCATGACCGCGCTGCAGCAGGGGATTGTCCAGCCGGACAGCGTCGTGGACACTCATCCGTTTGTCCTCGACGGCCACCGTATCCGCGATGTCGGCTATTATCCGGAGCTGAGCCTGACCGGCATCCTGCAGAAATCCAGCGATACCGGCGTATCGCATCTCTCGCTTGCCATGCCGGTGCAGCATCTGATTGACACCTATACGGCTTTCGGCTTCGGCGAGCCGACGGGGTTGGGGTTGACCGGCGAAAGCGCCGGGCTGATGCCGCATCGTCGTTACTGGGGGCAACTGGATCGCGCCACCTTCGCTTTCGGCTATGGTTTGATGGTTACCCCGCTCCAGCTGGCGCACGTTTACGCCACCATCGGCGGCTTCGGCATACAACGACCGTTGTCGATCACCCGTATTGATCCGCCGGTGATTGGCACGCGCGTAATGCCGGAGAATATTGTTCACAGCGTGGAGCATATGATGGAGAGCGTGGCGCTCCCGGGCGGGGGGGGTACCAAAGCGGCGGTGCGCGACTACCGGGTGGCGGTAAAAACGGGGACGGCGAAGAAAATCGGTCCGGACGGCAAATATATCGACAAATATGTCGCCTATACCGCCGGCGTGGCGCCCGCCAGCCGTCCGCAGTTCGCGCTGGTTGTAGTGATGAACGACCCGAGCAATGGCTCCTACTACGGCGGGGCCGTTTCCGCCCCGGTATTCAGCCAGATTATGGGCGATGTCCTGCGGCTGGAGAACGTCATGCCGGACGGCATGCCACAAGGCGCAGAGAATCTGATCGTTATGCACGACAGCCACCCGCTGGCGCCGGCGCTGTAACAGTGGTCTGCAGGGGCGAATAGCGCTACACTTTCGCCCTTTCAGCGACACCGGAGCCGTCATGTCATACAGTTGCCCCCTTTGCCACGCGCCGCTCAGCCGTAGCGACAATCACTATTCCTGCCCGCAGCGGCACCAGTTCGATCTGGCGAAAGAGGGGTACGTCAATCTGCTACCGGTGCAGTTCAAACGGTCGCGCGATCCCGGCGACAGCGCTGAGATGATGCAGGCCCGTCGGGCGTTCCTCGACGCCGGGCATTATCAGCCGCTGCGGGACGCTATCGCTGAGCGACTGCGGCACGCTGCCCCTCAGGCATTACTGGATATCGGCTGCGGCGAAGGATATTACACCCACGCATTTGCCGCCATCGCCAGCCGCAGCTGGGGGCTGGACGTGTCGAAGCCGGCAATCCGCGCGGCGGCGAAACGCTACCCGCAGGTGAATTTTTGCGTCGCCTCCAGCCAGCGGCTGCCATTCTCCGATAACAGCTTCGATGCGGTGGTGCGCATTTACGCCCCCTGCAACGCCGGTGAGCTGGCGCGGGTGGTGCGGCCTGGCGGATGGGTGATCACTGCCACGCCGGGACCCCGCCATCTGCTGGAGCTGAAAGGGCTGATTTACGATGAGATCCGCCTGCATGAGCTGAAGACGGAAGCGATGCCGGGGTTCCGCCTGGATGCTCAGCAGCAGCTGGCTTATCCGATGACCCTGACGGGAAGTGAAGCGCAGGCCCTGCTGCAGATGACGCCGTTCGCGTGGCGGGCCAAAGCCGAAGTGCATGACGCGCTGCGTCAGCAGGCGACCTTTGGCTGCCAGACCGATTTTATGATCCATTGCTGGCAGCGTGAGGAGTAAAGCTTAACCGGCGAAATGGCTCCAGAGAATTTCGCTGCCGATGCCAATCAGTACGATACCGCCGAGAATTTCGGCCCGTTTGCCCAGCAGCGGGCCGATAAAGCGACCCACCATGATCCCCAGCGTCGACATGATAAAGGTGGCGCAGCCGATCGCCAGCGCGGTGGTCACAATGCTGACCTGCAGGAAGGCCAGACCGACGCCGACGGCCATCGCGTCAAGGCTGGTGGCGAAGGCGGTGGTGACCAGCAGCCAGAAGCCATGCCGGCGAGGCGCCTCGCACGCCTCGTCGCTATCGCCGCGAAGCCCTTCGACAATCATCCGCCCGCCGAGAAACACCAGCAGAATAAAAGCAATCCAGTGATTCCACTCGAGCACAAACTGGCTGGCCAGCATGCCCAGTCCCCAGCCGACCAGCGGCGTCAGGGTTTCAATGGCGCCAAAAATCAGCCCGGTGCGTACAGCTTCTGAGAATTTGGGTTTATGCAGGGTGGCGCCTTTGCCGATAGAGGCCGCGAAGGCGTCCATAGACATGCCGAAAGCGAGAAGAAGGGTTGCGGATAAATTCATGTGCCTGTCCTGACCGGGGATAATCCATATGACACATCGCTGCCCCCAGTAAATATACGCGGAGCCGCTCAATGGCTGAGCAATACGTACAGCAGTGATGTATCTATGGTCTCGCCTGATTGAATCACTTCAACCCGTACGTGCCACGTTTTGCAACGAGTATGTTGACACGTACATTTCCTGACGGGCAGGAAATCGGCTACTCCCCAACGACGGGCGCAACCTTAACATATTTTTAGAATATAAAACAATAACAGAAGAGCGCTATTTTAATAACCAAATGATAACGATTTTCATTTGAATTTATAAGTAAATAAATAGTTAATGAAAAACAGAAGGGCAGAGGGGGAAATATAGCCATGGCTATATAATTCCCCAGACGAAATCTGAAAAAACATAGCGTTGGCTATATTTTTAAATCATTGAGTTGAAACGAGAAGTTTGTATATTTTTTCCAGATCGTCGATATTTCGTACGCGAATCAGCAGCCGCCGTTGCTCTAATTGCATCACCAGTACGCCGTCTTCGGATAAATTCATCTCTTTAATTCGCTGATATTCTATCCACACGTTGGCGAAGAAAAAGCCGCGCGGTTTAAAAATGATTTTCGGCGTACGGATCCAGAATAAATAGAGTCCCATCAGCGCCAGCGCAGATAATAGCCAGGTGGTGATCGCGGTGCCGTGCTGGGTGATGTTGTTATAGATCAGAATGGCGATGAGGCCGACAAAGATCATGCCGTCAACGCGGCTGCGGCGAAGCAGGGGGATGGCCAGCAGCACCGGGCCGTTGCGCCTCGGCATAATAAACTGGTCATACACCGCGTAGGCCAGTAGCGCAAGGATAAACAGGATGATCACCAGGTCCGTGAATGTCATTGCTTTGCGTTCCTCCTGATAAAAAAAAGCCGGGGGCAAGCCCCCGGCGTACAACCTGGAAATTACAGACCCAGCAGACCGACAGCGTAGCCCGCGATACCGATGACAAAGAAGCCAACGATGATCCACAGCGGGTTAACTTTCTTACGCAGCAGCCACATACAGGCGAAGGTCAACAGCAGCGGTACCAGGCCCGGCATCAGCTGGTCGAGGATCGTCTGCACCGTGGTGACGTGAACCTGTCCGTCAGAGCCGGTGATTTTTGACACCACCATCGGAATGTTCACGTGCGTCCACTTGTTAACCAGCGCCCCCATGACAAACAGGCCGAGGATTGACGCCCCCTCAGTCAGTTTCTGCAGGAAGCCGCCGCCCATATCTTTCACGATGTCCACGCCTTTGCGGTAACCGTAGGCGACGCCATAGTAGCGGGTCAGTAGTCGCACCGCGTTGAACAGGATAAAGAACAGCAGTGGTCCGAGCAAGCTTCCGCTCATCGCGATCCCGGCGCCTAAGGCCGCGAACACCGGACGCACCGTACCCCAGAAGATCGGGTCGCCGACGCCGGCCAGCGGCCCCATCAGACCGACTTTGATGCCGTTGATGGCGCCATCGTCAATCTCTGCGCCATTGGCGCGCTGCTCTTCCATCGCCAGCGTTACGCCCAGTACCGGCGCGGCAACGTAAGGATGGGTATTGAAGAACTCAAGGTGACGCTTAATCGCCTGCTTACGCGCATCGTTGTTCTCCGGGTAGAGACGACGAATCGCCGGAACCATAGAGAAGCAGAAGCCCAGCGCCTGCATACGTTCGAAGTTCCATGAACCCTGGAACAGGTTAGAACGAATGAACACGCCACGAATATCACTCTGAGTGAGTTTTTTCTCGGTGGTATTTTTAGTCATATCAACCATTTCGCTCACCTGTTAGTCCAGTTCGTTATCGAGGTCGTTGTTACCAGCCGCCTGAGCAGGGGCACCGGCGACGCGGTTATATTTCGGGCTCAGCTGGATGTAGAGGATTGCCATGACCGCGCCAATCACGCCCAGGGCCACCAGGTTGAAGTTGGTGAAGGCGGCGGTGACGAAGCCGAGGTAGAAGAACGGCATCAGGTAGCCCGCGCGCATCATATTGATGACCATCGCGTAACCCACAACCACGATCATGCCGCCGGCGATGTTCAGGCCGCTGGTAACCACTTCAGGGATCGCATTCAGCAGGCCCTGGACTTCGCTGGTACCGACGGAAATGGCCACGATGACGGCCGGGATAGCGATACGCATCGCCTGCAGGAACAGGGATGAGACGTGCAGCCACGACAGGGCGGTCAGGTTGCCATTCTCCGCCGCTTTATCCGCTGCGTGCTGGAAGGCTACGGTGATGGTACGCACGATGATGGTCAGCACCTGGCCTGCAGCCGCCAGCGGGATAGCCAGCGCGATGCCGGCGCCGATGCTCTGATGGCCGGCAATAACCAGAACGGTGGAAATAATGGACGCCAGCGCGGCATCAGGGGCAACCGCCGCACCGATGTTCATCCAGCCCAGGGCGATCATTTCCAGCGTACCGCCGATGATAATACCGGTTTTCATATCGCCGAGAACGGCGCCGATCAGCGTACAGGCGACCAGTGGACGGTGGAACTGAAATTCATCAAGCACCGACTCCATACCCGCAATACACGCGACGATGAACACCAGCACAATCTGAAGAAGGGTAATCTCCATTGTACTTCTCCTGTTGATTAAGTCTTAAAGTGAAAACTGGGGCGCGATCGTCCGGGTTATTTATCAACCTTGGCGATCAGATCCATCATTTTCAGTTTCGGGTCGGTGGACACTTTACGTGCCTCCAGCTCGATACCGCGTGCGTTCAGCTTGTTAAACGCCTCAATATCTTTGGCATCGACCGAAATCGCGTTGTTAACCTGGGTTTTGCCCTGGCGGAACGCCATACCGCCGATGTTGACGCTGGTGATTTTCACGCCGCCCTCGACGACGCGCTCAACGTCGGTCGGGTTAGTAAACAGCAGCATCACGCGCTGTCCGGCGTACATCGGGTTGTTGTAGACGCGGATCATTTTGGCGACGTCCACCACGTGGGCGGTGACGCCCGGCGGCGCAACCTGGGTCAACAGGGTTTTGCGCACGGTATCCGCGGCGACTTCGTCGCTGACGACGATGATGCGGGTGACGTTGGTCTCTTTGGTCCAGCGGGTGGCGACCTGACCATGGATCAGGCGGTCGTCGATACGCGCAAGGCCAATGACCATGTAGTCATTCGGGCCCATCGGTTTGGCCGGGGCGGCGGCTTTTGGCGCCGCGGCAGGAGCGGGCGCAGGGGCCGCTTTTTCCACCGGTTTGGCCTTCAGCGCTTTCACGCCTTCGCTGCCGGTCTCTACCGCTAAGGCGACCAGCTCATCAAAGGAAGGATCGTCATCGCGGGCCATGAAGGTTTCCACCAGCATCGGGATGTTAACGCCGGCGATGACTTCGTAATGCTCTTTATCGACGACAATGCGGCTCGCAGCGTTGAACGGGCTGCCTCCCCATGTATCGACGAGAAACAGCACGCCTTTACTGGTATCCAGTTTTGCCAACTGGGCATTGTATTTCTCGATCAGCGTTTCGGCGTTTTCACCCGGAACGAAATCGATCCAGCCAACGTTTTCCTGCTCGCCCAACAGCATCTCTGCTGTTTTCAGCAGCTGTTCTGCAGCCCAACCATGTGTGCCTATTACAATAGCAATCGTCACTTGCTACCTCCTTTATTATCGTGAATGCATCATCTGCTTTGATACATCCTGAATCACTCTTGAGGACAAAATCGATTCAGTTAGGGTGTAAGATAGAAAATAGTTACTACCGCGAATTATTTTAGACAGTGAAAAAATAATTAATGTGATGAAGATCCGTTAATCAGGCATCGCCTGGTAATAATTTTGCAGCGCAAAAAATAGCCTTAGTTATTGCAAATTCAGGTAAATCTTTTCCAATTTCGATCTATATTTTGCTATGTTTAACTTCCGTTTAATTACTCAGGAGTATAGGGCATAGCCCGCAGTATGGACCGTCATCGACGTCTTTTCACTTTCTGGCACCTGGTTGCCACCTCCACGCATCACGCTTATCTCTCAGCATCTATTGTCGCGTCCGTGCATGACATGGCGATGACTGACGTTGGCGCTAACCGGAGTCGCACATGGAATTGTTAATGGATCCCTCAATCTGGGCCGGCCTGTTGACGCTTATCGTTCTGGAAATTGTGCTCGGTATCGATAACCTGGTGTTTATTGCCATCCTGGCGGACAAGTTGCCGCCGAAGCAGCGTGATAAAGCGCGACTGATCGGCCTGTCGCTGGCGCTGGTGATGCGCCTGGGGCTGCTGTCGGTGATCTCCTGGATGGTGACGCTGACTAAACCGCTGATTACTATCGCCGATTTCTCCTTTTCCGGGCGTGACCTCATCATGCTGCTCGGCGGGATCTTCTTGCTGTTCAAGGCGACAACCGAGCTGCATGAACGGCTGGAAAACCGCCAGCATGACGCCGGTCACGGGAAAGGCTATGCCAGTTTCTGGGTGGTGGTACTGCAGATCGTGGTGCTGGATGCTGTCTTCTCTCTGGATGCGGTGATCACCGCGGTCGGGATGGTGAACCATCTGCCGGTGATGATGGCGGCGGTCGTGATCGCGATGATTATGATGCTGCTGGCGTCGAAGCCGTTGACGCGCTTTGTCAACCAGCACCCGACGGTGGTGGTGCTCTGTCTGAGCTTCCTGTTGATGATCGGCCTGAGCCTGGTGGCGGAAGGGTTTGGCTTCCATATTCCGAAAGGGTACCTGTATGCGGCGATCGGTTTCTCGATCATCATTGAATTCTTTAACCAGGTGGCGCGCCGCAACTTTGTTCGTCACCAGTCGACGCTGCCGCTGCGCGCCCGTACCGCGGATGCGATCCTGCGCCTGATGGGTGGCCGTAAACAGGCCTCCGTCAACCATGACGCCGACAGCCCGACGTCGGTGCCGGTACCGGAGGGCGCCTTTGCGGAAGAAGAGCGCTACATGATTAACGGCGTGCTGACGCTGGCTCAGCGCTCTCTGCGCAGCATCATGACTCCGCGCGGGGAAATCAGCTGGGTGGACGCTGAGCAGAGTGAAGATGAAATTCGCCGTCAGCTGCTTTCGTCGCCGCACAGTCTGTTCCCGGTCTGCCGCGGAGAACTGGACGAAATCATTGGCATCGTGCGGGCGAAAGAGATGCTGGTGGCCCTGGAGTCGGGCGAAAACGTCGCGGCGCTGGCCTCCGCCTCTCCGGCGATTGTGGTGCCTGAAACGCTGGACCCGATCAATCTGCTCGGCGTCCTGCGTCGCGCGCGCGGCAGTTTCGTCATCGTGACCAATGAATTTGGCGTGGTGCAGGGGCTGGTGACGCCGCTGGACGTCCTGGAAGCGATCGCCGGTGAATTCCCGGACGCCGATGAGACGCCGGAGATCATTATCGATGGCGACGGCTGGCTTATTAAGGGGTCGACCGACCTGCATGCGCTGCAGCAGGCGCTGGGGCTGGATCCGCTGATCAATGACGATGAGGATATTGCCACCGTTGCCGGTCTGGTGATCTCCGCCAATGGCCATATCCCGCGCATTGGCGACGTGGTGTCGCTGCCGCCGCTGCATTTCACCGTGGTGGAAGCGAATGACTACCGGGTCGATCTGGTTCGCGCGGTGGTCACCCGTCCGCCGAGCGACGAAGAAGAATAATCGTCCTGCGCGCCGGTCCCAGTGGGGGCCGGCGAGTTATTCTGTTGCCTCTTGACTGGCCAGCCACGCCGGGAACGCCTCCACCGGCATCGGCCGCGCATAATAAAACCCCTGCAGCACATCGACGCCGTGGTTTCTGAGGTAGCTTTCCTGCTCCAGCGTCTCCACCCCTTCGGCAACGGTAATAATATTCAGCCGGTTGGCGAGGGAGATAATGATATCGGTCACCGTGGCATTGACGCTGTCTATCCCCACCGAGCTGGTAAACGAGCGGTCAATCTTCAGCACGTCCGGGCGCAGTTTTTCCAGCCATGAGAGCGAACTGTTGCCGGTGCCAAAGTCATCGATCGCCAGCTGTACGCCTTTCAGGTGCAGATCTTCGGCCATATGCTGGTCGCCATCCTGCAGGACATCGCGTTCGGTCAGCTCGACCACCAGCTGTTGTACCGGGTTCATGCTGAACCAGTAATTATGCAGGTCATGCAGCAGTAAGCCGTTGGCGAAGTGGCGGGCAGCGACGTTAATGGCGATATGAAATTGGCGGTCGCTGGGAAAAGCATCCAGACGGCGGGCGGTTTCGGCAATGACGTAGCGGGTGAGGGGGATGATCAGATTGTCCCCTTCGGCGATGGGAATAAACACCTCCGGCGAAATCGCTCCGCGGCGAGGGTTGTTCCAGCGCAGCAGGATCTCCACCCCGCAGCAGCGGCCGCTGCGCGCATCCTGCAGCGGCTGGCACCAGAGGGCAAACTCCCGGGCGGAAATACCGAGGCTTATCTCCCGCGAGAAGCTCATTCTTCCGGCGGTGGCCAGCCAGGCGATGCCGGTCATTAGCAGGCTGAAGATCAGCGCCAGCGGCAGCTCGCCGGGCAGTTCTTCGAGGGCGATTGTCGAGGCGCCAGGGCCGTTGATGTTGATGGTAAACGGAAACTCGCTAGAGCGTTGGCGATAAATCACCGTTCCCTGCGGGGTATGCGTTTTATCGAGAAGCCCATCGCGGCTGCTAAAATAACGATCGCCAACCTGCAGGCTGACGTCGCTTATCAGGGATGATTTTTCGTTGAGAATTAAGGTCCCCAGCAGCTCGATATTGACAATCAACATCACGCCGTCCTGGCCGCTTTCCGGGGTGGGGTACCACTGGATCAATACCGGCGTCCCTTTAAGCAGCGATTTTTCGGTTGAAAAGAGTAATAAAGGATGGGGGGCTGGCAGCGAGGGCTGCAGCTGGTGTAAATCCGCCTGCCGTTGCCCGAAAATACTCGAACAGTAAACGATACCGTCCTTCACGAGGACGACGGAACGAACGGTCTGCAACGAGGCTGCCATTTTGCGCAGGGTCAGATGGATATCCGGGCAGCGTTTGCCCACCAGAGGAAGCAGGGTGGTGCGCTCCGCGCTCAGCGGGCGCAGGATATTATTTAGCGCCGCCACCCGCTGGCTGGCGGCCGTGCGAATATAGTCTTCATTTTCGCTACGCTGCGAAATAAATCGGATGGCTAAGGTGGCGCCCAGGGTCACCAGGGCGACCAGCAGGCAGACTATAATGCGTTTGCGGCGATAGGCCGTAATGACTTTTTGTGCAGTCTGCATGTGCGACACCCTGTCGACAGGACGAGTGGTTAAGCGTGGCTTATTTAATAGAGCAATTGTAGTGGCAGAATATCGCCAGGTATAGAAAAAAGAAAATGCGCCACGGAGGGCGCATCAGGAAGGCAGGGGCTTTTAGTTACCCTCGCTCCGCGCCTGCGCCCCGGGAGGCGGCAGGCGAAAGCCAACATGTTAGTCACACTGAACTTTAATCGCCAGGCCGCCTCGCGAGGTTTCGCGGTACTTGGCGTTCATGTCTTTGCCGGTTTCGTACATGGTCTCGATCACTTTATCGAGCGAGACGCGCGGTTCGCTGGTGCGGCGCATCGCCATCCGCGCGGCGTTGATCGCTTTCACGGAGGCGATGGCGTTACGTTCTATGCACGGCACCTGTACCTGGCCGGCGACCGGGTCGCAGGTCAGGCCGAGGTTGTGTTCCATGCCGATCTCCGCCGCCACGCAGACCTGCTCCGGGCTGGCGCCGAGCAGTTCAGCCAGACCCGCCGCCGCCATCGAGCAGGCGACGCCCACTTCGCCCTGACAGCCGACTTCGGCGCCGGAAATGGAGGCATTCATCTTGTACAGCGCGCCGATCGCACCGCAGGCCATAAAGTAGCGGATATAGATCTCCGGGCTGACGGATTCGATAAAGTGATCGTAATAGGCGAGTACCGCCGGAACGATGCCGCAGGCGCCGTTGGTCGGCGCGGTCACCACGCGACCGCCGGCGGCGTTCTCTTCATTGACCGCCAGCGCGAACATGTTGACCCAGTCAACGACGTTCATCGGATCGCTGGAGAGCTTATCGCTGGCCACCAGCAGACGACGCAGCGCCGAGGCGCGACGCGGCACGCGCAGCGGGCCAGGCAGCACGCCTTCGGTGTTCATGCCGCGGTCGATACAGGCGCGCATGGTCTGCCAGACATTAGCGAAATAGTCCTCGATCTCTTTTTTGCTGTGCAGCGCCAGCTCGTTCTGCATCACCATCCCGGAGAGCGACAGGCCGGTCTCTTTGCAGTAGGCCAGCATTTCCTGCGCCGATTTAAACGGGTAGGGCACCTGCAGTTCGTTGGCGTTTTCTTTGCCGAAGTGCTCTTCGTCGACGATAAAGCCGCCGCCAATCGAGTAATAGGTCTTGCAGTAGATCTCTTTCTCGCCGGCCCAGGCATGAATGGTCATGCCGTTTTCGTGCAGCGGCAGATTGTCGCTGCGAAAACGCATGCCGTCATCCGCCGGGAAGTCGACCTCGTGCTGACCGTTGGCCAGCAGCAGACGGCCGCGTGTCTCGACGTCACGGATAAATGCCGGTATCGCGTCTATATCGACCGTATCGGGCTGATTGCCCGCCAGTCCCATGATAATGGCGATGTCCGTATGGTGGCCTTTGCCGGTTAATGACAGCGAACCGTAGACGTCAACCGCCACGCGGGTCACTGCATTAAGCAATCCTTTTTCGACCAGGTCATCGACGAACTGTTTACCGGCCTTCATCGGGCCAACAGTGTGGGAAGATGAGGGACCAATCCCCACCTTGAACATGTCGAATAGACTAATCACGATAATACTCCTGACAGGGTTACCGCGGGTGCGGTAACGATGTAATAACTGCGCATAGTGTAAGAGGGAAGCGCCCTGTCAGTTCAACTATTCACATGAATTAAACTAATGGATAACCGCGATTTTACTAATAGTGAGAGCGCCCTCTCATAATCAGTATAGCTAAGGGCGCGCGCCTATCTGCAGCGCCAGCTCGCGAATGATCCCGGCGGTCATCCCCCAGACAAAATAATGCTGGTACCAGGAGAGCCAGACGCGGTGGTCGTTGCCCCGGCGGTGGATATCGAGCGGATGATAGCGCCCGAGGCGCAGGGCCTCGGCGAGCGGCATTTCAAATACCGCGGAGACTTCGTCCTGGCTGGCGTGATAGTGCAGATCCGGCGGAATAATACCCACCACCGGCGTCACCTGGAAGCCGGTGACGCTGTCCACCGGCGGCAGAACGCCAATCACCTCAACCGTCTCCGGCGGGATCGCCACCTCTTCCTGGGCTTCGCGCAGAGCGGCGGCGATAAGAGTCGCATCGGTATTATCTACCGCCCCGCCGGGAAAGGCGACCTGGCCGGCGTGCTTGCGCAGCAGCGGCGAGCGCTGGGTCAGCAGCAGGCCAGGCTGCGGCCGGCGCACGATCGGCACCAGTACCGCCGCCTGCCGCTGATTGAGCGCATGGCGCGAAGGCTGAGGGCGCAGCAGCTGGAAGCGGGACAGAAAATCATCCAGATTGAGGGCGTGGTCCGCCATGGTCTAGTTCTCCAGTTGGTGCAGGATACGATTAACTTTATCAAAAGTTTCCTGATATTCCGCATCTTCCTCGCTGTCCGCGACGATACCGCCCCCGGCGGAGCAATACAGTTGCCCCTGCCAGGCCGTCAGGGTGCGAATGGTGATGCTGGTATCCATATTGCCGCAATAGCTCAGATAGCCGACGCTCCCGCACCAGGCGTTGCGTCGCTGGGGTTCCAGTTCATCAATAATCTCCATCGCCCGTACCTTCGGCGCGCCGGTGATCGACCCTCCGGGGAAGGCGGCGCGCAGCAGATCGCTGGCATGAAGCGTCGCCGGCAGGCGGGCGGTGATGGTGCTGACCAGATGATGGACCGCCGGGAACGGCTCCACGACGAACAGCTCGGGGACCCGCACGCTGCCCGGGACGGCGACGCGGCCGATGTCATTGCGCATCAGGTCGACAATCATTAAATTCTCAGCGCGGTCTTTCGGCGAGTTCGCCAGCTTCTCCGCCTGCTGCGCATCCGCCAGCGGCGAATCGAGCCGCGGCAGGGTGCCCTTAATCGGGCGCGTCTGGATCTCACCCTGGCGGAGCTGAATAAATCGCTCCGGCGACAGGCTTAAAATCGCCCCTTCCGCAAGGCGGATGAAGGCGCTAAAGGGGGCGCGGTTGGCGGCGTTCAGCCGGCGGAAGGCCTGCCATTCATCCCCGACGTAGCGGGCCTGAAAACGCTGGGCGAGGTTGACCTGATAGCAGTCACCGCTGCGCAGATAGGCCTGCACCTGACGAAATTTCTCGCCATACTGCTGGCGGTTCATATTTGACTGCCAGGCCGAGGTCAGGGCGAAGGTTTCACCCGGCGTCGGCGTTTGCGCCTCCAGCCACTGCAGACGCTGCTGCGGGTCGTCATAGCTGAGCAGCGACACCTGCTGGCGCTGATGGTCGACGATCAGCGCCCAGTCATAAATCCCCACCGCCATATCCGGCAGCGCGATATCGGCCTGCGCGGCAGCGGGAAGTCGCTCAAAACGGCGGCCCAGATCGTAACCGAAAAGCCCCAGCGCGCCGCCAAGAAACGGCAGATCCTCATGGGGCTTCGGCGTGAACGGCTGACGATCCAGCTGCTGCTGAAGCAGTTGCAGCGGATCGTCAGCCGAGACACAAACGGTCTCGCCGTCATCGATCCAGGTCTGTTCACCGCGCGTCAGCAACGTGGCGCGCGGGGCCGCCACCAGAATATCAAAACGGTTATGCGGATGGTCGGCAAAGCCGGAATGCAGCAGCATCGCCCAGGGCGTGGCGCTTAACGGCGTAAAATAGTATTCGGCGGCATCCGGGCGCCAGGGCAGGGTAATAATCGCGGGGGACAACATCTTTCTCGATCCTGAACGTTACCGTCCCTCTGGCGTAGGCGGGGACGGCGTGAAATAATTACGCCCCACAATGTAGCAGGAGTACAAGATGTTTGCAGGTTTACCTTCGCTGAGCCACGAGCAACAGCAAAAAGCGGTCGAACGTATCCAGGAACTGATGGCCCAGGGGATGAGCAGCGGCCAGGCGATTGCCCTGGTGGCGGAAGAGCTACGCGCGACGCATACCGGCGAACGGATCGTCGCGCGCTTTGAAGATGAAGACGAAGACGAGTAATTACACCGCGGCGATGATTTTGATCTCAACTTTATATTGCGGGTTCATCAGCGTCGCTTCCACCGTGCAGCGCACCGGGGCGTGACCGGCTACCACCCAGGCGTCCCAGGCTTTATTCATCGCCGCAAAGTCGCTTTTGTCGGCAAGGAAAATAGTGGCGTCAAGAATACGCGACTTGTCGCTGCCCTGTTTTTCCAGCACCGCGTCAATCTGCGCCAGGGTGTTGGCGGTCTGCTCGAAGGCATCGGCATCAAGATTCGCCGGTACGCCGGTGTAGTAAAGGGTCTGATTGTGGATCACCACATCTGACCAGCGGGCTTCGGCATCAATACGCGTAATTGTCATTTCTCATTCCTCTTTGAGCATTCCATTCGGCAGCGGCAAGACTGCCATAATGTTCCGCTCGCGTCACTACCCGGACTGGCGAAACGCCGTCCTCCCTGACATAATCACTGTCCAAATAACCAGGGGGCAATGTGATCGACGATTTTGCAGCAGACGGCCAGCTAGCCAAAGCCATACCGGGATTTAAACCGCGCGAGCCGCAGCGCCAGATGGCGGTGGCGGTCAGCGAAGCGATTGAGGCCTCCCGGCCGCTGGTGGTGGAAGCGGGGACCGGAACCGGTAAAACCTACGCTTACCTGACGCCGGCGCTGCGGGCGAAAAAAAAGGTGATTATCTCCACCGGGTCGAAAGCGCTGCAGGATCAGCTCTACAGCCGCGATCTGCCCACCGTCGCCAAAGCGCTCAAATTCACCGGCAAACTGGCGCTGCTAAAAGGGCGCTCCAACTACCTGTGCCTCGAACGCCTGGAACAGCAGGCGCTGGCTGGCGGCGATCTGCCGGTGCAAACCCTCAGCGACGTGATCCTCCTGCGCTCCTGGTCGAACCAAACCCAGGATGGCGATATCAGCACCTGCGCCAGCGTGGCGGAAGATTCCCAGGCCTGGCCGCTGGTCACCAGCACCAACGATAACTGCCTTGGCAGCGACTGTCCGCTGTATAAAGATTGCTTCGTGGTGAAGGCGCGTAAAAAAGCGATGGACGCCGACGTGGTGGTGGTCAACCATCATCTGTTTCTTGCCGATATGGTGGTCAAAGAGAGCGGCTTTGCCGAACTGATCCCCGAGGCGGAGGTGATGATTTTCGACGAAGCCCATCAGCTGCCGGATATCGCCAGCCAGTACTTTGGCCAGTCGCTTTCCAGCCGCCAGCTGCTGGATCTGGCGAAAGACATCACCATTGCCTACCGCACCGAACTGAAAGACACCCAGCAGCTGCAAAAATGCGCCGACCGCCTCGCGCAAAGCGCCCAGGATTTTCGCCTGCAGCTGGGGGACCCGGGCTACCGCGGCAACCTGCGCGAGCTGCTGGCGGACAGCCACATTCAGCGGGCGCTGCTGCTGCTCGATGATGCTCTTGAACTGTGTTACGACGTCGCCAAACTTTCGCTGGGGCGCTCGGCGCTGCTCGACGCCGCCTTTGAGCGCGCCACGCTTTATCGCGGGCGTCTGAAGCGGCTGAAAGAGATCAATCAGCCGGGCTACAGCTACTGGTATGAGTGCACCTCGCGCCACTTTACCCTTGCGCTGACGCCGTTGACCGTGGCCGAGAAGTTTAAAGAGGTGATGGCGCAGAAGTCGGGAAGCTGGATCTTTACCTCGGCGACGCTGTCGGTAAATGACGATCTACACCACTTCACCGCCCGGCTGGGGATCGACGAGGCGCAGACTCTGCTGCTGCCTAGCCCCTTTGACTATCAGCATCAGGCGCTGCTCTGCGTACCGCGTAATCTACCGCTGCCGAACCAGCCCGGCGCGGCGCGTCATCTGGCGGCCATGCTTAAACCGCTGATCGAGGCTAACGACGGTCGCTGCTTTATGCTGTGTACTTCGCACGCCATGATGCGCGATCTGGCGGAGCAGTTCCGCGCCACCATGACCCTGCCGGTGCTGCTGCAGGGAGAGACCAGTAAAGGCCAGCTGCTGCAGCAGTTCGTCAGCGCCGGCAACGCCCTGCTGGTGGCCACCAGCAGCTTCTGGGAAGGGGTCGATGTGCGCGGAGACGCGCTGTCGCTGGTGATCATCGATAAGCTGCCGTTTACCTCGCCGGACGACCCGCTGCTGAAAGCGCGGATGGAAGATTGCCGGCTACGCGGCGGCGATCCGTTCGATGAAGTGCAGCTCCCGGACGCGGTGATCACCCTCAAGCAGGGGGTGGGCCGGCTGATCCGCGATATCGACGACCGTGGGGTGCTGGTTATCTGTGACAATCGGCTGGTGATGCGCCCTTACGGCGCGGTGTTCCTGGCCAGCCTGCCGCCCGCGCCGCGGACCCGCGATATCCGCCGGGCGGTGCGCTTCCTCGCCGTGCCGCCGGCAAGGTAATCCGCCCTAAAATGTGTTAAGCTGCGCGCCATTTTGTTAATTAGCGGTTCCCACTAGACTTCGGGCGGTGTGGCGACGGATTGACCGTCTGCCGGTAAACAGGCTGCCTGAAGGCCTGAACTATGTAACGAGAGCGTGACCACCCATGCGAATTTTGGCTATCGATACCGCCACAGAGGCCTGCTCCGCGGCGCTGTGGAATGATGGCACCCTTAGTGCTCATTTCGAAATTTGTCCCCGCGAACACACCCAACGTATCCTGCCGCTGGTGCAGGAGGTTCTCACCGAGAGCGGCACCACCCTGACCGAGCTGGACGCGCTGGCCTTTGGCCGCGGCCCGGGCAGCTTTACCGGCGTGCGTATCGGCATCGGTATCGCCCAGGGGCTGGCGCTCGGCGCGGAGCTGCCGATGATCGGCGTTTCCACGCTGGCCACCATGGCGCAAGGCGCCTGGCGCAAAACCTGCGCCACCCGCGTGCTGGCGGCGATTGACGCCAGGATGGGTGAAGTCTACTGGGCTGAGTACCAGCGCGACGAGCAGGGCGTCTGGCACGGCGAAGAGACGGAAGCGGTGCTCAAACCGGACGCGGTGGCCGAACGGCTGGCGCAGCTTTCCGGCGAATGGGCCACCGTCGGCACCGGCTGGCAGGCGTGGCCGGATCTGGCGAAAGAGAGCGGACTGACCTTAAGCAGCGGCGAAATTGAACTGCCGGCGGCAGAGGATATGCTGCCGTTAGCCTGTTATCTGCTGGCGGCAGGGAAAACCGTGGCCGTGGAGAAAGCGGAGCCGGTTTATTTGCGTAACGAGGTGGCGTGGAAGAAACTTCCGGGCCGCGAGTGAATCTCAGTAACAAGAAGACTGAGAAAAGGAGTCGCATCATGGCGGGTCAAAAACAGGGCGTTCGCTGGCTGCTGGGCGCGGCGGTTGCCGTTGCGCTGAGCGGCTGCGTATCGGTGCCGGATGCCATCAAAGGCGCCAGCCCCACGCCGCAGCAGGATTTGGTGCGGGTGATGAACGCCCCGCAGCTGTACGTTGGTCAGGAAGCGCGCTTTGGCGGCAAGGTGGTCAACGTGCAGAACCAGCAGGGTAAAACCCGCTTAGAAATCGCTACCGTGCCGCTGGACAGCGGTGCGCGGCCGGAACTGGGCGAACCCTCGCGCGGGCGAATCTTTGCCGATGTTAACAGCTTCCTCGATCCGGTGGACTTCCGGGGTCAGCTGGTGACCGTGGTCGGGCCGATTGCCGGGGTGGTCGACGGCAAAGTGGGTAGCACGCCCTACAAATTTATGCTGATGAACGCCACCGGCTACAAACGCTGGAACGTGGTGCAGCAGGTGGTGATGCCCCCGCAGCCCATCGACCCGTGGATGCTGGGTCCCCGCCCCTGGGGGTACGGCTATGGCGGATGGGGATGGTACAACCCCGGCCCTGCTGAGGTAAGAAACGTTGTAACTGAATGATTTTGTTGTTTTTGTTAGTTCAAAGAAACAGCGGCCAGTCCGCTGTTTCTTTGTTTTCAGTCGAATAAGAAAAAAAATAGTGACGCGCTTCGCAACCTGCTCATTGCCTAATTAATAAACTGGTACGCTGAGTTAATATAATGTTAACAAAATGTATTTCCCAGGGGCTGTGATGACGACGAATAACTATTTCAGAGGTGATGCAGTGAAAAAGGTTTGGCTAAACCGTTATCCCGCAGATGTTCCGGCGGAGATAAATCCTGACCGCTATCAATCCCTGGTTGAACTGTTTGAACATGCCACCACCCGCTACGCCGACCAACCGGCGTTTATCAATATGGGTGAAGTGATGACCTACCGTAAGCTGGAAGAGCGCAGTCGCGCCTTCGCCGCTTACCTTCAGGAGGGCTTAGGGTTACAGAAGGGCGATCGGGTGGCCCTGATGATGCCTAACCTGCTGCAGTATCCGGTGGCCCTGTTTGGCATCCTGCGCGCCGGGATGATCGTGGTCAACGTCAACCCCTTATATACCCCGCGTGAACTGGAGCATCAGCTCAACGACAGCGGCGCGGCGGCGATCGTCATCGTCTCCAACTTTGCCCATACCCTGGAAAAAGTGGTGGCGAAGACCCAGGTGAAACACGTGATCCTGACGCGCATGGGCGATCAGCTCTCCACCGCCAAAGGCACGCTGGTGAACTTTGTGGTCAAGTACATCAAGCGCCTGGTGCCGAAGTACCATCTGCCGGATGCCATCTCGTTTCGCAGCGCGCTGCAGCACGGCTATCGCATGCAGTACGTGAAGCCGGAGATCGTAGCGGAAGATCTGGCGTTTCTGCAGTACACCGGGGGCACTACCGGGGTGGCTAAAGGGGCGATGCTGACCCATCGCAACATGCTGGCCAACCTCGAGCAGGTCAATGCCACCTACGGCCCGCTGCTGCATCGCGGCAAAGAGTTCGTGGTGACCGCGCTGCCGCTGTATCACATTTTCGCCCTCACCATGAACTGCCTGCTGTTTATCGAGCTGGGCGGGCAGAATCTGCTGATCACCAACCCGCGCGACATACCCGGACTGGTGAAGGAGCTGGCGAAATATCCCTTTACCGCCATGACCGGGGTCAATACCCTGTTCAACGCCTTGCTGAACAACAAAGAGTTCCAGCAGCTTGATTTCTCCTCGCTGCACCTCTCCGCCGGCGGCGGCATGCCGGTGCAGCAGGCGGTGGCTGAGCGCTGGGTGAAACTGACCGGGCAATATCTGCTTGAGGGCTACGGACTGACCGAGTGTTCGCCTCTGGTCAGCGTCAACCCCCACGATATCGACTACCACAGCGGCAGCATTGGTCTGCCGGTGCCTTCCACCGAAGCCAAACTGGTGGATGATGACGATAACGAAGTGGCGCCGGGCCAGCCTGGCGAACTCTGTATCAAGGGGCCGCAGGTGATGCTGGGCTACTGGCAGCGACCTGACGCGACGGATGAGATCATCAAGAACGGCTGGCTGCACACCGGGGATATTGCGGTGATGGATGAAGAGGGGTTCCTGCGCATCGTCGATCGGAAAAAAGATATGATCCTGGTGTCGGGTTTTAACGTCTATCCGAATGAAATCGAAGATGTGGTCATGCAGCACAGCGGCGTGCTGGAGGTGGCGGCCATCGGCGTGCCGTCCGGCAGCAGCGGCGAAGCGGTGAAGATCTTCGTGGTGAAGAAAGATGCCGCGTTAACCGAAGAAGCGCTGATTACGTTCTGCCGACGCCATTTGACCGGCTATAAGGTGCCGAAACTGGTGGAATTCCGTGACGAACTGCCGAAATCCAACGTCGGGAAAATTTTGCGGCGAGAACTGCGTGACGAAGCGCGCGCTAAAGTGGACAATAAAGGCTGAGTAACGAATGAGTCGCCAGACGCCGGCTACGCCGGCGTTTTTTATGGGCGCAAGTTAAGAGAGTATGCTTTGAACTATCAGATGATCACCACCGACGATGGCCTGCGCGCTGTCTGCGAAGCGGCAAGCGCGGCCTCCGCCGTCGCTCTGGATACGGAATTTGTCCGTACCCGCACCTATTACCCGCAGCTGGGCCTGCTGCAGCTGTTCGACGGCCACCAGGTCTCTCTGATCGATCCCTTGACGATTAACGACTGGGCGCCGATGCGCGACCTGCTGCTCAATCCGGATGTGACCAAATATCTGCATGCCGGCAGCGAAGATTTAGAAGTCTTCCTCAACGCGTTCAACCTGATGCCGCAGCCGCTGATCGACACCCAGATCCTGGCGGCCTTCTGCGGTCGGCCGATGTCCTGGGGCTTTGCCTCGATGGTGGAAGAGTATTCCGGGGTCGCGCTGGACAAAAGCGAATCCCGCACCGACTGGCTGGCGCGACCGCTGACCGAGCGTCAGTGTGAATACGCTGCGGCCGACGTCTGGTACCTGCTGCCGATCGCCAGCCAATTAATGGCGGAGACCGATCGCGCGGGCTGGCTATCGGCGGCACTGGACGAATGTCGCCTGATGCAGCAGCGCCGTCAGGAGGTGGTCGACCCGGCCGAGGCCTGGCGCGATATCGGCAACGCCTGGCAGCTGCGTACCCGCCAGCTGGGCTGCCTGCAGCTGCTGGCGGAGTGGCGTCTGCGCAAAGCGCGTGAGCGCGACCTGGCGGTGAACTTTGTGGTGCGGGAAGAGCATCTGTGGAGCGTGGCGCGCTATATGCCCACCAGCCTCGGCGAGCTCGACAGCCTCGGGTTGTCCGGTAGCGAAATTCGCTTCCATGGCAAAACGCTGATCGGCCTGGTCGAGAAAGCCCAGGCGCTGCCGGAGTCGTCGCTGCCGGCGCCGCTGCAGAATCTGATCGACATGCCGGGCTACCGCAAAGCCTTTAAAGAGATTAAAGCGCTGGTGCAGGAAGTGAGCGCGGAGAAGGGCGTAAGCGCGGAGCTGCTGGCGTCGCGTCGACAGATCAACCAGCTGCTGAACTGGCACTGGCAGCTGAAAACGCAGGCCGCTGAACCTGAGCTGATTTCCGGTTGGCGTGGTGAGCTGATGGGCGAACGGCTGAAGAGGCTGTTAAACGACTATCCGCGCTAGCGGGCGGTCTGGTTCAGGCTGTAAAAAAACCGGCGGCGCGTGGCGTAGCCGGTTTTTTTTCGGGATGGAACAGCAGGTCAGGGTTTCGACTCTTCCGTTTCGGGTAGGGTCACGTTCAGCTCAAGAATGGAAATATCACCGTCCCGTTGCTCCAGCTGCACGCTGACCATCTCCGGGTCGATCTGCACGTATTTACAGATCACTTCCAGGATATCTTTGCGCAACTGCGGCAGGTAATGCGGCTCCGCGTCCCCGCGGCGGCGCTCGGCGACGATGATTTGCAGGCGTTCTTTCGCAATATTAGCCGTGTTCTTTTTTCGCGAGAGAAAAAAGTCGAGTAAAGCCATAATTTATCCTCCGAACAGGCGTTTGAGGAATCCTTTCTTCTCTTCTTCAATGAAGCGGAAAGGGCGTTCTTCTCCGAGCAGACGTTCAACGGTATCGGCATAGGCTTTGCCTGCGTCCGACGCGGCATCGAGGATCACGGGCTCACCCTGGTTGGATGCGCGCAGGACTGACTGGTCTTCCGGGATCACGCCCACCAGGTTGATGCGCAGAATCTCCAGCACGTCTTCCATGCTCAGCATATCGCCTTTATTGACGCGGCCTGGATTGTAGCGGGTCAGCAGCAGGTGCTCTTTGATCGGCTCTTCGCCATTTTCCGCGCGGCGGGATTTGGAGGCGAGAATGCCAAGGATACGGTCGGAGTCGCGAACGGAGGAGACTTCCGGGTTGGTGGTGATAATGGCTTCATCAGCGAAATAGAGCGCCATCAGCGCACCGGTTTCAATGCCTGCCGGGGAATCACAGACGATGAAATCGAACTCCATCTTCTTCAGTTCTTCGAGAACTTTGTCGACGCCTTCGCGGGTCAGGGCGTCTTTATCCCGGGTCTGGGAAGCCGGGAGAATGTAGAGGTTTTCCGTGCGCTTATCTTTGATCAGCGCTTGGTTCAATGTGGCATCGCCCTGGATGACGTTGACGAAATCATAAACGACGCGACGTTCGCAGCCCATAATCAGGTCGAGGTTACGCAGGCCGATGTCGAAGTCGATAACGACGGTTTTCTTTCCCTTCTGGGCCAAACCTGTAGCGATGGCCGCGCTGGAGGTGGTCTTGCCAACGCCCCCTTTACCCGAAGTCACAACAATAATGCGTGCCATAGAAATTCCTTGTTAAAAAGGGATTAATTTAACGGTTGAATTGTCAAAGCGCTTTCGCCTAAACGCAGGCGTGCCGCTTTGCCATAAAATTCGGCCGGGATGTTATCGCTCAGCCAATATTCCCCGGCGATGGAGACCAGCTCCGCCGCAAGGTGGGTACAAAATATCTGGGCGTCTCTGTCGCCACCGGCGCCTGCCAATGCGCGTCCTCGCATCATGCCATATACATGGATATTGCCGTCAGCGATAAGTTCCGCGCCGGCACTCACATGATTTGTAACAATAAGATCACAGTGTGGCGCATAAATGCGCTGACCGGAACGTACCGGCTGGTCAATCAAACGCGTTTTTGTGATCTGGTTAGCAACTGGCGGCGGCGGGGCAGGTTCGGACGGTGCCGGACGAGGGGCTTTTTCTTTCCCTTCGGTTAATAACGGGATACCGGCGCGGTCGATTTCGGTTTTCAGGCGCGGGATTTTGCATCCGCTGACGCCCATAATACGTAAACCGGTCGCGGCGATAGCCTCGTTGACGGCGCGCCATTCGACACTCTCCTCGACGCTGGCGATATTCACCACCACCGGAGCATGGCGTAAAAAGGCGGGAGCCTGGGCGATTTTGTCTTCTAACGCCTGACGAATAACCTCGGGATTTGCATCGTGCAAATGAACGACAGATAACGTGAAGCTACTGCCTTTAAGTTCGATTGGCGTATTTGACATCCTGGCCTTACTCAATTTGCTGTTTATCGACCGCCGAAGTGCGGTGATATTCCGAAGACTAAAAGGCATGTTATAGTCACTCATATATTGAGGCAAGTGACCACGGGTCTAATTCCGAGTAAAACTATGTTTTGTGTGATCTATCGAAGTACTAAACGTGAACAAACCTATTTATACGTCGAAAAAAAGGACGATTTCTCACGCGTTCCTGACGAGCTGATGCGCGGCTTCGGCACGCCGCAAATGGCGATGCTGCTGCCGCTGGATGGGCGCAAAAAACTGGTTAACGCCGACCTCGAAAAAGTGAAACAGGCGTTAAGCGAACAGGGCTATTACCTGCAACTTCCTCCGCCGTCTGAAAATCTACTAAAGAAACACCTGGCGGAACAGGGGAAACAATCCGATTAACCCACGAGGGAAAATAATGTACCAACATCATAACTGGCAGGGAGCGCTCCTGGATTATCCGGTGAGCAAAGTGGTTTGCGTCGGCAGTAATTATGCAAAGCACATCAAGGAAATGGGCAGTGCGACGCCGGAAGAGCCGGTGCTGTTTATTAAACCTGAGAGCGCGCTGTGCGATCTCCGTCAGCCGTTGGTGCTTCCTGAGGGGCTGGGCTCGGTGCATCACGAAGTCGAGCTGGCGGTGCTGATCGGCGGTACGCTGCGACAGGCGACGGAAGAGCATGTGCAGAAAGGGATTGCCGGCTATGGCGTCGCATTGGATCTCACCCTGCGCGACCTGCAGGCGAAGATGAAAAAGGCCGGGCAGCCGTGGGAAAAAGCCAAAGGCTTCGATAACGCCTGTCCGATCTCCGGCTTTATTCCGGCCGCCGAGTTCCACGGTGACCCGCAGAATACGCCGTTAAGCCTGAAGATTAACGGCGAGGTGCGCCAGCAGGGCACTACCGCCGACATGATCCATAAGATCGTGCCGCTGATCGCCTATATGTCGCGCTTCTTTACTCTCAAAGCCGGGGACGTGATCCTCACCGGCACCCCGGAAGGGGTAGGGCCGCTGCACAGCGGCGACGAGCTGGTGGTCGGCTTCAACGGCCTGTCGCTCACCACCCGGGTACTGTAAGCGTGGTTTGCCGCCTTTTGGGGCGGCAAAACTTGCATCGTCGTGCCAGACTGGTTATAAGGTGCACCCTTAACTGGCAACGACGGACACTTCGATGAGCGAACAACCTTTCTGGCAACAAAAAACCCTGGATGACATGACCGACGCGGAGTGGGAATCGCTGTGTGACGGTTGCGGCCAGTGCTGCCTGCATAAGCTGATGGATGAAGATACCGATGAGATCTACTTCACCAACGTCGCCTGCCGTCAGCTCAATATCAAAACCTGCCAGTGCCGTAACTACGAGCGTCGCTTCGAATATGAGCCGGACTGCATCAAGCTCACGCGCGAAAATCTGCCGACTTTCGAATGGCTGCCGCCGACCTGCGCCTATCGCCTGCTGGCGGAAGGCAAGCCTCTGCCGGCCTGGCACCCGCTGCTGACCGGCTCAAAAGCGGCGATGCACGGCGAACGCATCTCCGTCCGTCATATTGCGGTGCCCGAGTCCACCGTTGTCGACTGGCAGGACCACATCCTTAATCTGCCTGACAGGGCGCGGTAAGCGCCGTCACGCTTTTTTCGCGTGGAACAGCCCGTTTTCACCGTCGGTTTCATCCGCCACCCAGAAGTGAATATTGAAGCGGGCATCGTCGCTGAGTTCGACGCGGTGCCAGTACTGCGGCGGACTGGTGGCAAACTGCCCGGCATGAATGACGACTTTTTTCTCCGGCTCCGTCGCCTGTTCATTGGCAAAACCGTAATAGGTCACCGTACCTTCCATGACGCACAGCTGACCGAAGACGCCGGCTGCGGTGTTGTGGTGGCTCAGCAGGGCGGCGGGGACGTTCTCTTTGGTAAAGAACGGGGTGGAGCGTTTAACTTTCCAGTCTGCGGGGATCAGTAAAGATGACATGTGAGCTCCTGTGGGGCTATATAAGATGTATTTAATATGCATCTTTTGATGGCCGTGGTCAACCGCAGACAGGAAACGATTCAGCGATGAACAGCAGGCACAAAAAAACGCCCCGGAGGGCGTTTCATGATGCGCGGTACTCACAGCGGCTTAGCGGCCAAACAGATCGCGCTTTTTCGCTTTAAAAGGCTGAGCAACGATCACCAGGATAGCCACCACCAGATAGGCCGCGAAAATGCCCACCAGCCATTGCGGCATCTCCAGCGACAGGAACTGCCACTGGCGTACCGAACAGTCGCCGGACGCGACAAACACCTGCGGCAACCATTTATCCAGCGGCAGCCAGCTCGGGAAGCGGGCGGCGAAATCACAGGTCTGGAACGGCGATGGGTGCAACTGGATCATCGTATGTTCCCACGCCAGCTGCAGCCCACGTACCGCGCTGTACAGCCAAATCAGCATGGCGACATAGCGCAGCGGCGTTTTGGGGGCAATGGCGCCCACCAGCCCCGCGCCCATGATGCCAAACAGGGCGCAGCGTTCATAAATGCACATCACACACGGCTGCAGCAGCATCACGTGCTGGAACCACAGCGCGACGAGTTCGAGAATGAACGCGGTCAATGCCATCAGGAGCCAGGCGCCGCGTCCCCGCGAGCACTGGTTTAAATATTGCAACATAATCATTTCCCTGGAAGATGCTAAATCATGGCAGTGTAAACGAAAACCGAACCGACGCCAGCGGCCCGGCGGAAAATATTACGTAACTGGTTATTGAATCGCCCGGGCGAACCCGGGCGACGGGTGGATCAGGGCAGGGTGGGGGTAACCAGCCAGCCGTGAGCCAGCAACCATTCGGTGACCGGCATCAGGGTGAACTCGACGCACAGCAGGCCGACCAGCGTCAGCACGAGGGTGTAGGGCAGAGCCATCCACACCATGCGGCCATAGGAGAGCCGGATAAGCGGCGCCAGCGCGGAAGTCAGCAGGAAGAGGAATGCCGCCTGGCCGTTCGGGGTGGCCACTGACGGCAGGTTGGTGCCGGTATTGATCGCCACCGCCAGCATCTCAAACTGCTTCAGGCTGATGGCGCCATGCTCGAGGGCGGTTTTCGCTTCGTTGATGTAGACCGTACCGACAAAAACGTTATCCGAGATGGAAGACAGCAGGCCGTTAAACAGATAAAACAGTGACAGCTGCGCGTGCGGCGAGGCCTGCAGAACAAACTCGATGACCGGCGTGAACAGCTGCTGGTCGATGATCACCGCCACGACGGCAAAGAATACCGTCAACAGCGCGGTGAAGGGCAACGCCTCGGTGAACGCCTTGCCAATCGCATGTTCATCGGTCACGCCGGTAAAGGTGGTAGCGAGAATGATCACCGACAGGCCAATGAGGCCGACTTCGGCAAGGTGCAATGCGAGGGCTGCGATCAGCCAGACGCCAATCAGCGCCTGGGCAATCAGCCGCAGCCGTTCCTGACGACTGCGCTGCGCGCGGCTGCGATCGTCAAAGTCCTGCAGCACCTTTCGGACCGCTGGCGGCAGCGGCTCGCCGTAGCCAAACAGGCGATACTTTTCCACCAGCAGACAGGTCAGCAGCCCGCAGACCAGCACCGGCAGCGTGATGGGCGACATGCGAATGAAGAATTCGCCAAAATGCCAGCCCGCCGCTTTGGCGATAATCAAGTTTTGCGGCTCGCCGACCATGGTCATGACGCCGCCGAGCGCGGTACCGACGCCGGCGTGCATCATCAGGCTGCGCAGAAAACCGCGGAACTGCTCCAGCACCTCGCGGTAGTGCTGATCGATATGGCTGTCGTCCTGCACATCGCTATCGTCGGGGCGCGCCGAGGCGACGCGGTGATAGATGCCGTAAAACCCGACGGCGACGCTAATCACCACCGCCACCACGGTGAGCGCATCGAGAAAGGCGGAGAGGAAGGCGGCGGCCAGGCAGAAGGCCAGCGACAGCAGCATTTTGCTGCGGATGCCGAGCAGCAGGCGCGTAAAGACGAAGAGCAGCAGCTGCTTCATAAAGTAGATGCCCGCCACCATGAACATCAGCAGGAGCAGCACTTCCAGGTTGCTGGCGATCTCTTCCCGCACATGACCCGGGCTGGTCATGCCGATCAGCACCGCTTCAAATGCCAGCAGCCCCCCCGGCAGCAGTGGATAGCACTTCAGCGCCATGGCGAGGGTAAAGATAAACTCAACCACCAGCAGCCAGCCGGCGACAAACGGCGCTAAGGCGAACACCAGCGGATTGATGATTAAGAAAATAATTAATGCCAGCTTGTACCAGTCAGGCGACTGGCCAAGAAAATTGCGCCACAGCGCGCGGCCATAAGAAATTTCCACGACAGAATCCTTCCCCGTCAATTAGTACATGATTTTGTGCGTAACGATTGGCAAGAGTATCAGCTGAGCAAAATGAGAAGCAACTTTCTTCGCAGCGCGGCGGCGGTTACGGGCGAGAAGGAAAAGCGTAAAGTAAAAACGGAAAATGAAACGGCGATCCCTTTTTAATTCACTTGCGATGCTATCTGCGCTATAGCGGCTCTGGTATGATGAGTGCAATTGCAACAATGTGTAATGGAAATATTATTATGGTCATTAAGGCGCAGAGCCCTGCGGGTTTCGCGGAAGAGTATATCATTGAGAGCATCTGGAATAACCGCTTCCCACCTGGATCGATTCTCCCCGCTGAACGCGAGCTTTCTGAGCTGATCGGTGTCACCCGCACCACTCTGCGCGAAGTGTTGCAGCGTCTGGCGCGTGACGGCTGGTTGACCATTCAGCACGGCAAACCCACCAAAGTGAACAACTTCTGGGAGACCTCCGGGCTGAATATCCTTGAAACGCTGGCGCGTCTGGATCACGACAGCGTCCCGCAGCTGATTGATAACCTGCTCTCCGTGCGCACCAATATTTCCACGATTTTTATTCGCACCGCGTTCCGTCAGCATCCGGATAAAGCGCTGGCGGTGCTGGACAGCGCCCGGGAAGTGGAAGATCACGCCGACGCCTTCGCCGACCTCGATTACAACATTTTCCGCGGTCTGGCGTTCGCCTCCGGCAATCCGATCTATGGTCTGATCCTCAACGGCATGAAGGGGCTGTATACCCGCATTGGCCGCCACTATTTCTCCAGCCCGGAAGCGCGCAGCCTGGCGCTGGGCTTTTATCATCAGCTGGCGAAGGTGTGCGAAGGCGGCCTGCACGATCAGGTGTATGAGCTGGTTCGTCGCTACGGCCATGACAGCGGCGAGATCTGGCACCGGATGCAGAAATCGCTGCCCGGCGATTTAGCCATGAATGTGCGTTAAGCTGGCTTTTCGCCATCGATAAACACAATAAGGGGGCCGATGGCCCCCTTCGTCGTTTTATACGTCCCGTAAAGCTATAGCGCGTTCGGCCGCGCCGGGCAGCGGTCCAGTAGCTCAATGCTGCCGTCGGCGTTCTGCTGCTCCAGCAGCACATCGAACCCCCACAGACGATGCACATGTTTCAGCACTTCGCGCCGCCCTTTGTCCAGCGGGACGCGGTTGTGCGGCACATAGCGCAACGTCAGCGAGCGGTCGCCGCGCAGGTCAACGTTCCACACCTGGATATTCGGCTCAAGATTGCTGAGGTTATATTGCGCTGAGAGCTTGTTGCGGATCTCGCGATAGCCCTCTTCGTTGTGGATCGCCGAGATCTCGAGATAATTGTTGTGGTCGTCGTCGAGCACGGTGAAGAAGCGGAAATCGCGCATGATCTTCGGCGACAGGAACTGGCTGATAAAGCTCTCATCCTTGAAGTCGCGCATGGCGAAATGCAGCGTTTCCAGCCAGTCGGAACCGGCGATATCCGGGAACCAGTACTTGTCCTCTTCGGTGGGCGACTGGCAGATGCGCTTGATGTCCTGGAACATGGCGAAGCCCAGCGCGTAGGGGTTAATCCCACTGTACCACGGACTGTTGTATGGCGGCTGGAACACCACGTTCGTGTGGCTGTGGAGAAACTCCAGCATAAAGCGCTCGGTCACTTTCCCTTCGTCATAGAGATGATTGAGGATGGTGTAGTGCCAGAAGGTGGCCCACCCCTCGTTCATCACCTGGGTCTGTTTCTGCGGGTAGAAATACTGGCTGACTTTGCGCACGATGCGCAGGATCTCGCGCTGCCACGATTCCAGCAGCGGGGCGTTCTTCTCCATAAAGTACAGCAGGTTCTCCTGCGGTTCGGAAGGGTAGCGGCGGGCGGACTCAATCGCCTTCTCCTCTTCGCGCTTCGGCAGGGTGCGCCACAGCATATTCACCTGGCTCTGCAGATACTCTTCCCGGCTTTTCTGCCGCGCCTTCTCCTCCTGCAGAGAGATTTTTTGCGGACGTTTATAGCGGTCGACGCCGTAGTTCATCAGCGCATGGCAGGAGTCGAGCAGTTTCTCCACTTCGTCGACGCCATAGCGTTCTTCGCACTCGGTAATGTATTTGCGGGCGAAGATCAGGTAGTCGATGATTGAGCTGGCGTCGGTCCAGCTGCGAAACAGGTAATTGTTTTTAAAGAACGAATTATGCCCGTAGCAGGCGTGCGCCATCACCAGCGCCTGCATGGTGATGGTGTTTTCTTCCATCAGGTAGGCGATACAGGGGTTGGAGTTGATGACAATCTCATACGCCAGGCCCTGCTGGCCGTGCTTATAGGCCTGCTCGGTCTCAATGAATTTTTTGCCGAACGACCAGTGCGGATAGTTGATGGGCATGCCGACGCTGGAGTAGGCGTCCATCATCTGCTCGGAAGTAATGACTTCGATCTGGTGCGGGTAGGTGTCAAGACGATAGAGCTTAGCGACCCGGTCCACTTCGGCCAGGTAGGTCTCCAGTAACTCAAACGTCCAGTCGGGTCCATCGCTTAAACGGGTGGTGTCCCTGTTCATGGAATCAATCGTAGCCATTAGCGCGCCCTCGTTGTTGTTGGTTTTCTCTGAACGGAAAACCTCTAAACAAGCATAGAACACCGCACAGCAAACTGTGTTGTCAGCCAATCGCTTTTCTTCGCGATTTCCCCATCTCAAAGCCGTTTTTTGCGCTTATTTACAGAATATAATGCTGGGTAAAAATAAAGCGCAGCATGAGATCGTAAATCTCGCAGCGCAGGGCTGGTGCGGTTTGCTGTGAGTTAAGTCACCATAAATAAAGCGTATGTTGAATAATATTTTCATCTGAGTTATCAATTTGTAATTAGATGATTGTTCTTTAACTGTTACGGAGTCGCTATGCGTGTCGTCATACTGGGAAGTGGGGTGGTTGGGGTAGCCAGCGCGTGGTATTTGAGTCAGGCGGGTCATGAGGTGACGGTTATCGACCGTCAGCCCGGTCCGGCAGAGGAGACCAGCGCGGCCAACGCCGGGCAGATTTCTCCCGGCTATGCGGCGCCCTGGGCGGCGCCGGGGGTGCCGCTGAAGGCGATAAAATGGATGTTCCAGCGCCATGCGCCGCTGGCGATCGGCCTTGACGGCACGTCGTTCCAGCTGAAGTGGATGTGGCAGATGCTGCGCAACTGCGACACCCGCCACTATATGGAGAACAAAGGCCGGATGGTGCGCCTGGCGGAGTACAGCCGTGACTGCCTGAAGGCGCTGCGCGACACCACCGGCATTCAGTATGAAGGGCGTCAGGGCGGGACGCTGCAGCTGTTCCGTACCGCCAAACAGTATGAAAACGCCACCCGCGACATCGCGGTGCTGGAGGACGCCGGCGTGCCGTATCAGCTGCTGGAGGCGAAGCGGCTGGCGGAAGTGGAGCCCGCGCTGGCGGAGGTCAGCCACAAACTGACCGGCGGCCTGCGTCTGCCAAACGATGAAACCGGCGACTGCCAGCTGTTTACCACCCGTCTGGCGGCGATGGCGGAACAGGCCGGGGTCACCTTCCGCTTCAACACCCCGGTGGACGCCCTGCTGCAGGAGGGCGATCGCATTGCCGGGGTGAAATGCGGCGATGAGATTATCAAAGGCGACGCCTATGTGATGGCCTTCGGCTCCTACTCGACGGCGATGCTCAAGGGGCTGGTGGATATTCCGGTCTACCCGCTGAAAGGCTATTCGTTAACCATCCCGATTGCCCAGGAAGACGGCGCGCCGGTTTCCACTATCCTTGATGAGACGTATAAAATCGCCATCACCCGTTTCGATCAGCGTATTCGCGTCGGCGGTATGGCCGAGATCGTCGGTTTTAACAAAGCGCTGCTGCAGCCGCGTCGGGAAACTCTGGAGATGGTGGTGCGCGACCTGTTCCCGCGCGGCGGCCACGTTGAGCAGGCCACCTTCTGGACCGGCCTGCGGCCGATGACGCCGGACGGCACGCCGGTGGTCGGGCGCACGGCGTTTAAAAACCTGTGGCTCAACACCGGTCACGGTACCCTCGGCTGGACCATGGCCTGCGGCTCAGGGCAGCTGATCAGCGATTTGATCTCCGGCCGCACGCCGGCGATCCCTTACGACGATCTGGCGGTCGCCCGCTACAGCCCCGGGTTCACCCCGGCGCGTCCGCAGCATCTGCATGGCGCACACAACTAAGGAGCTTGCATGACCCGTCCGGTAGTGGCCAGCATCGACCTGCTGGCCTTGCGGCAGAATTTACAGATAGTGCGTCGCGCGGCCCCCGGGTCGCGCCTGTGGGCGGTGGTCAAAGCTAATGCTTATGGCCATGGCGTGGCGCGGGTATGGAGTGCGTTGAGCGCGGCGGATGGTTTCGCCTTGCTCAACCTGGAAGAGGCGATCCTGCTGCGCGAGCAGGGCTGGAAAGGTCCGATCCTGCTGCTGGAGGGCTTCTTCCATGCCGATGAGCTGGCGGTGCTGGATCAATATCGCTTAACCACCAGCGTTCACAGCAACTGGCAGATTAAGGCGCTGCAGCAGGCGAAGCTGCGCGCGCCGCTGGATATCTATCTCAAGGTGAACAGCGGCATGAACCGGCTGGGCTTTATGCCGGAGCGGGTGCATACCGTCTGGCAGCAGCTGCGGGCGATAAGCAATGTCGGCGAGATGACGCTGATGTCGCACTTCGCGGAGGCGGAGAACCCGCAGGGGATTGTCGAGCCGATGCGCCGTATTGAACAAGCGGCGGAGGGACTGGATTGCCCGCGCTCGCTGGCCAACTCGGCGGCGACCCTCTGGCATCCGGAAGCGCATTTTGACTGGGTTCGACCGGGCATCGTGCTGTATGGCGCGTCGCCCTCAGGGCAGTGGCAGGACATCGCGAACACCGGCCTGAAGCCGGTGATGGCCCTGCGCAGCGAAATCATCGCCGTGCAGAACCTGCGCCCCGGCGAGGCGATCGGCTATGGCGGCCTGTATCGCACCACTCAGGAGCAGCGGATCGGCATTGTCGCCTGCGGCTATGCCGACGGCTATCCGCGGGTGGCGCCGAGCGGCACGCCGGTGCTGGTGGACGGCGTGCGGACTACCACCGTCGGGCGCGTGTCGATGGATATGCTGGCGGTCGATTTAACCCCCTGTCCGCAGGCCGGGATTGGCGCGCCGGTCGAACTGTGGGGCAAAGAGATTAAAATCGACGACGTGGCGGCCAGCTGCGGCACCGTCGGCTATGAGCTGATGTGCGCCCTGGCGCCGCGGGTGCCGGTTGTGACCCTGTAACGTATTCCGGGGCGGATCACTCCGCCTCGTCTTCCGCGACCCGGACCCCTACCTTCAGCACGTGATCGTTCTCTTTTTCCGCTACTGTCCACACCATCCCGGCGAACTCCACCTGGTCGCCCACCACCGGCGCGGCGCCCAGCAGCTGCTGAACCACTTCCCCCAGCGACTGCTGATGTTCGCGGAACTCCTCTCCGCCGTCGATGCCGTAGATTTGCGCCACATCGGCGAAGCGGGCCTCGGCATCAAGGATAAAGTCGCCGAAAAAGCGCTGATCGAGCGCCACCGGCGGCGACTGGCTGAACATTTTGCCCAGCGCAGGCAGGTCGTGTTCCCGGCCAATGACGCACAGGATATCGCCTTCCCGCAGGCGGGTGCTGCCGGTGGGGTGCAGCAGGACATTGTTGCGAAACAGCGCGGCAATCCGCGTCTCCGGCGGCATATGCAGGTCGCGCAGCGCCGCGCCGATGCACCATTTATCGGCCCCCAGCTGGTAGACAAACTGCTCCCACGGGTTTTCCGGGTGAATATCCAGCCCGACGCGGGAGATGGGCCAGCTGACGGGCGGCACCACCACTTTGGCTTTTTTCGCCGCCCACGATAGCGAGGTGCCCTGCAGCAGCAGCGACACCAGCACCACGAAGAAGGCGACATTGAAGAACAGGCGGGCGTTGTCCAGGCCGGCCATCATCGGGAACACCGCGAGAATAATCGGCACCGCGCCGCGCAGGCCAACCCAGCTGATAAACACCCGTTCACGGAGGTTAAACCCGCGGAACGGCAGCAGACCGGCAAACACCGACAGCGGACGGGCAATGAAAATCATCCACATCGACAGCAGCAGCGCCGGGATAGCGATCGGCAGCAGGTCGGAGGGCGTCACCAGCAGGCCCAGCACCAGGAACATGGCGATTTGCGCCAGCCACGCCAGACCGTCGAAGTTCTGCAGGATACCGTGCCGGTTGCGGATCGGCCGGTTGCCCAACAAAAAGCCGCAGAGATAGACGGCGAGGATACCGCTGCCGTCGAGGGTGGTGGTGACGGCGAAAATCATGATCCCGCCGCTCAGCGCCAGCAGCGGATAGAGCCCGGCGGGCAGCACGATGCGGTTGATCATCTGCAGCAGCAGGTAGCCGCCGCCGAGGCCGATGGCGATCCCGAGGCCAAACTGTTGAATGATATGCACGGCGAACATCCAGCTGAGGCCGGTCTGGTGCTGCTGGATCATTTCGATCAGGGTGATGGTCAGGAAAACCGCCATCGGGTCGTTACTGCCTGACTCTATTTCCAGCGTCGAGCCGACGCGCTCGTTGAGCCCCTTGCCGCCGAGCAGCGAGAAGACCGCTGCGGCGTCGGTGGAGCCGACAATGGCGCCGATCAGCAGGCCTTCGATCATATCCAGTTTGAACAGCCAGGCCGCCATCATCCCGGTGAGCGCCGAAGTGATCAGCACCCCGACCGTCGCCAGCGACAGCGCCGGCCACAGCGCCACGCGAAAGGAGCTGGCCTGGGTGCGCATCCCGCCGTCCAGCAGGATCACCGCCAGCGCCAGGTTACTCACCATGTAGGCGAAGGGGTAGTTGTCGAAGGGGATGCCGCCGATGCCGTCAATGCCTGCCAGCATCCCGATAGCCAGAAAGATGACCAGAATCGGGATGCCAAGGCGAGAAGAAAAGGAGCTCAATAAGATACTGCAGGTTACTAAAACAGAACCCAGAATAAACAGACTAATGACCGCAGCGGCGTCCAATGTTCACGTACTCCCTGACTGGCGTGAAAAAATGGCTAAAAGTGACACTATTTTAACAATTCGCAGGGGATCCGCCTATGCGTCTGACAAATTTATTCTGCCAGCACCGGGTGGCCGCTGATTGTCAGGGTGGTGGCCGCCGCCTGATTCACCAGCCGCGCGCGCGCCCCCAGCGGCAGGGTCACCGTGCGCTGCTCGTGACCAAACTCCAGTCCGCTAATCATCGGTACAGAGAGCTGCTGGCGCAGGTAATCAAAGACCTGCGGCAGGTCGTATCCCGCGTCATAGACGTTCGGCGTGCCGCCGGTGAAGCTGCCGAAGATCACCGCCTTCTGCGCCGCCAGTACGCCGCTGTGCAACAGCTGAAGCAGCATGCGTTCGACGCGGAACGGGTGCTCATTGATATCCTCCACCACCAGGATGCCGTCGCGGATCGCCGGCAGCCACGGGGTGCCGATAAGCGAGGTCAGCATCGCCAGATTCCCGCCCCACAGGGTGCCTTCCACCCGGCAGTTCGGCCCTTCGCCCGGCCATTCGAGGGTGAATTCCGGCTGGCGCAGCGCCTGCCAGAAATGGTGTTCGGTAAACGGATCGAGGGTCTCCGCGCCGAAGTTGCCCGCGAGCATCGGCCCGCTGAAGGTGACGACATTGCCCAGGGCCAGCAGGCCCGACTGGATGGCGGTGAAATCGCTGTGGCCGCAAATCAGCAGCGGGTCGCGCTGCTGGCGGGCAATCAGCCCCTGCCAGTCGATATGCGGCAGCAGACGACTGGCGCCGTAGCCGCCGCGCACCGCGAGAACGATCCGGTTGCGCCCGGGCAGCTGGGCAAGCTGGTTAATATCGGCCAGCCGTTCATGTTCAGTCCCGGCGAAACGCTGCAGCCGGCGGGGAATGACCTGCTGGTGGGCCACCTCGTGTCCGGCCTGCTGCAGACGCTCGACGCCGCGGGCCGCCGCTTGCTGGTTGATGCAATAACCGGATGGCGCGACCAGATAAAACTGAGACATGATAATTCCTTGCTATGAATGAAAGGGTTATGATGCCGCCTGGAATGGCGATTGTCATCTCCAGGTGGCTAACTTCAATCCGCACCCGTCATCCATCAGGCTGTCGGCGGGCGGGGGTCGTACCGCTGCCGTCGTTCTGCAGCATGATGGCGTTTGGGTAGATAAGGATAGATGTGTGAAATTGAGATGGTTGCTTATTTTAGTCGTTTTTCTGGCCGGTTGTAGTTCGAAACATGATTACACCAATCCGCCGTGGAACCCCGAGGTCCCGGTGAAGCGGGCGATGCAGTGGATGCCGATCAGTGAAAAAGCCGGCGCCGCCTGGGGCGTGGATCCGCAGCTGATCACGGCGATTATCGCCATCGAGTCGGGCGGTAACCCTGCGGTAGTGAGTAAATCCGGCGCCGTCGGGCTGATGCAGCTTAAGCCGTCGACCTCCGGACGCGATGTCTATCGGCGGATGGGCTGGCGCGGCGAGCCGTCGGTCAGTGAGCTGAAAAACCCGGAACGGAATATCTCGATGGGGGCCGCCTATCTGAGCATTCTGGAAAACGGCCCGCTGGCGGGGATCAAAGACCCGCAGGTGATGCGCTATGCGGTGGTGGTCTCCTACGCCAACGGCGCGGGCGCGCTGTTGCGCACCTTCTCGTCAAGCCGGCAGGACGCCATCGACGAGATTAACGATCTCGACGCCGATGAGTTCTTCGAGCATGTGGTGAAAAAACACCCGGCTCCGCAGGCGCCGCGCTATATCTGGAAGCTGCAGAAAGCGCTGGATGCCATGTAATCCCTCGTTTGGCCTCCGGGAGTCTCCCGGAGGCCACGTCCTCAGAAATCGTAGCCGACGGTAGCCATCACGCTGCGCTCTGCTCCCCAGTAGCAGTTGCCGGTGCCGTAGCAGCCGGAAACGTATTCACGATTGCCGATATTGTTGGCGTTAACCTGCACATAAGCGCCTTTCAGCCCCGGCGACCAGACGCCGAGGTCGGCCCGCATCATGGCATCCATCAACGTCACCGACGGCAGCCGCGCGGTGTTGGCATCATCCGCCCACTGTTTGCCGATGTAGCGGACGCCGGCGCCCACCGAGATCCCCGCCGGGAACTGATAGCGCGCCCAGAAGGAGGCCATCTGATCCGGGGTCAGCTGCGGCGTGTTGTTGTCGGTACCGTCCTTAGTGTCCTGGAAGCGAAGACGATTCCAGGTATACGAGGCGATAGTGCTCAGCTGCGGCGTGATCTGATGGTGCGCTTCCAGTTCGACGCCCTGGGAATGCACTTTCCCCGCAGGAATATAGGTGGCGGTGGCGATGTTCGGGTCGCGGGTGGCGACATCCTTTTGCGTCAGGTCGTAAATCGCGATGCTGTAGAGGTCGCTGCTGCCCGGCGGCTGGAACTTCAGGCCGGCTTCAAACTGTTCGGCGGTGGTCGGTTTCAATGGTTTGCCATCCGCGCCGGGCAGCATCGCCGGGGTAATCGCCTGACTGTAGCTCAGATAGGGTGAAAGCCCGTTGTCCAGAGCGAACAACAGCGAGGCGCGGCCGCTGATATGATCGTCTGAACGGCGGTTCGAGGTGCCTTGGGTGTCGCTGACCTGCTGGGAAACGATGCGATCATAGCGGGCGGAAACATCCATATGCCAGCGGTCCCAGACCATCTCATCCTGCAGATACAGCCCGGTCTGGTAATAGCGGCGATTATTGTCATCGCTGTAGGTCACGGTATGCCCGGTCTGGGCGGTATAGCCGGTAAACGGGTTAAGCGGCGCCGCGCCGCCGGCGCCGGTCCACAGATCGTTGCGGAAGCGATGATATTCGGCGCCGAGGATCAGGGTATGCGCCAGATCGCCAGTGTTGAAATCGGCGCGCAGGCGGTTATCGGTTGACCAGCCGTCCAGCGAACCGCGCGAGCCGCTGTAGCCGCGGGCCAGCCTATCGCTGTCATCTATCCAGCCGACCTGGTAGACCTGATCGAGGGAGACGTTGGTGTGGGTGTAGCTCCCGGCGGAATAGACCGACCAGACGTCGGTGAACTGGTGGTCAAACTCATAGCTGTAGATCTGCTGACGGCGCTGATAGCCATCTCCCGGATCGCCCTCGTTGGTGCTGGTGGAGAGCTTACGGCCATTGTGCGCGTAGCGGGTGCCGTCCAGCGGCAAAGAGCCATGATAGCCGCCGGAAGGATCTTTTTGCAGATAGGCGCGCAGCAGCAGCGAGGTGTCGCTGTCCGGCTGCCACAGCAGGGAAGGCGAAATGGCGTAGCGCTCTTCGCGGGTATGGTCATACTGCGTGTCGCTGCTGCGGGTCATACCGATCAGCCGCCATGCCCACTGCTCATTGATGGCGTCGGTGTAATCGAAGGCCGCGCCTTTGGTATTTTGCGTTCCGCCAGTCAGGCGGACGTGGCCCTGCTGACTGAACTGCGGGCGCTTGGAGGTCAGGTTGACCACGCCGCCCGGCACGCTTTGCCCGTAGAGCGCGGAGGAAGGGCCGCGGATCACATCGACGCGTTCGATAAACCATGGGTCGATCTGCACAACGTTATGGCTGCCGCCGTCGCTCATCAGGCGCATGCCGTCGAGGAACAGGTTATCGACGTCGCCGCCGTGGTAGCCGCGCAGGGAGATGGCGTCAAACCGGGTGGCGCCGCCGCCGAAGCTGGAGTAGACCCCTGGGGTATATTCCAGCGCCTGGCTGATGGTATTCGCCCCCTGATCCGCCATCTGCTGGCGGGTGACAACCGACACCGACTGGGCGGTGGTGATTAACGGCTGGTCGGTTTTCGTCGCCCCGAGCGAGGTGCTGGCGCTATAGCCTTCAGTCGGCGCGCTGGCAGACGCCGGCGGGCTGGCCGTCACCACCACCGTCTCTTCGGCCTGCGCGGTGAAGGGAAGTGCGACCGCGAGGGCGTACAGCAGCCCCGGGCGTTTTCGAGAAATAGCCACGTTCATAAGATCATCCTGAACCAGCGCGGTCTGGTACTCCTGTACGCCGCCGCGGGAAAAACGAATCTGTCATTATTCGTTAAAAAGTAATGCGAATTATTATTGTTTGTATTTGTGCAATCAAGCGAAAAGGTGACCTGTTCAGCGCGAGGGGGTGGAGAGGTGTTTCCCGCGAGCCGCAGAATGGGCCTGCGCGGGAGGGTCGTGACCAGGGAGACCGCTTCACCCCTACCGATTTTGGTAGGGGGAAGCGGAACAGCGTCAGGAGCCGGTCTTTTGCGGTGCCGCAGGGGCGGGGTCGTTAGCGGCGGGTTTGTCCTGTAGTGAAGGCGTTGTCGCCGGACGGGTGGCGGGCAGCGCATCGCAGGGTTTCTCCTGCGGGCAGATCAGGTCCAGCATCTTAAGGGTGACGCCGTTGGTCCAGCCAAAACCGTCCTGCAGTGGATATTCCCCACCGCCGCCGCCGGTGCCGGTCGAACTCACATCATACTTCTCCACCAGCTTTTGTTTGCTGTCATAGGTATGCTGCACGTTGGTCAGGAAACGCCAGCTGACCTCCATGGCGATCTTCTGCTGGCCATAGTTTTGCAGCCCCTCGACGGCCACCCACTGCAGCGGCGCCCAGCCGTTGGGGGCGTCCCACTGCTGGCCGCTGTTGATGGTGGTGGTGGTCAGCCCGCCGGGTTTGAGCAGCCGCGACTCGGCGGCGGCCGCCACTTTCGTCGCCCGCTCGCGTGACGCGGCATTGACGTACAGCGGGAACAGCGCCGCGGCGGTCAGCTGATTGCGCACCTTGTGGCTTTTCAGATCGTAATCGGCGTACCACCCCTCTTTTTCATTCCACAGGTATTTCTCGATAGCCTGCTGGCGGGTGTTGGCCAGCGCATCGTACCGCGTAGCGCCGGCGCTGTCCCCCGCAGCTTTACTGGCGCGGGCGAGGGTTTTCTCCAGATGGAACATCAGGGCATTGAGATCGACCGGGACAATTGAGGTGGTGCGAATGGTGGCGAGCTGCTGCGGATTGTCCATCCAGCGGGAGCTGAAATCCCAGCCGGAAGCGGCGGCGGAGCGCAGGTCGCGATAGATCTCGGTGGCCGGACGATTCGGGTTGCTTTTGGCGGTTTTGACGTCGTCAAGCCAGGACTCGGGGCGCGGGGTGTCGTTATCGTCCCAGTAGCGGTTGAGCAGCGCGCCATCGGCCATCCGCACCGCCCGTTTGTCGGCGCTGCCGGGAGCCAGCGCGTCCGCCCCTGCCATCCAGTAGCGATACTCTTTCTCCAGCTGCGGCTGGTAGGTTTTCAGCACCTGGTCGCCATCGTGCGTCGCCAGCAGGCTTACCATAAAGGAGAAGAAGGGGGGCTGCGAACGGCTGAGGTAATAGGTGCGGTTACCGTTGGGGATATGGCCCCAGGTGTCAATTTCCGCGGCGAAGTTGGCGACCATATCTTCGACTTTATCCCAGTGACCGCTTTCGGCAAGACCCAGCATGGTGAAATAGCTGTCCCAGTAATAGACTTCGCGAAAGCGTCCTCCGGGGACCACGTAGGGCTTAGGCAGCGGCAGCAGCGAGTCCCACTTTTCCACCTCGACGGTGCTGCGGGTCAGGACCGGCCACAGGCCGTCGATATGCTGACGCAGGGTTTGCCCTTTGGGCGGCACATAGGTGTCGTTCTCTTTCGGCAGCGTGAAGTTCAGCTCGACGAAGTGGCGCAGGTCGAAGCTGGCCTGGTTTTTTTGCATCCGGTAATCGGCAAGGATCATCAGCGGATCGCTGTTAGGGATCGCGTCGGCGAAGGTTTTTTGATCGGCAAAGAGCTTCGCGCTCTGGATATCATTGAACAACGGGCCCAGCAGAATATCCGGCGAGGGTGGCGGCGCGGTTTTGCCGTCTTCCGCCTGGACATTCAGGCTCATCAGGGCGAGCAGGGCGCCGCCGATCGCCAGGCGCAGGGAACAGGGCAAAGCAGCGGGACGATGTGCATCAGTACTCGTCATGGGGAGTTCTCCTTATCATTATCGACTGCGGGCCACGACGTTTGGCCATCCAAAAACCTTAGACGAATATCTGCCGCTGCGCGTGTCAGGGGTAACATTTTGCGCGAAAACAGAGGATTTACCTGCCTGGTTTTCTGCTACAACCGCCGGCAAAGCGATTAGTCTTACAGACAAGCCAACGCGCCCGGGCCACTGGCCACGGCGCGCTGGCGGCGAATACCAGCGGATCGAGAAGGGTTGTGAGGCCCGGCCTGCGGCACACTGGCTGACGGCGCTGGCGTCCACCATGGCGCAAAAATCGCCGCCCTGCCTCACGACGGTGCAACCGCAGGCGGGCGCAGGCGGCCATTGTGGCGATTTTTTGCACAATCAGACGGCGGGTCAGAACCGATTTGCACAACGCCGCGGCGGCGGATGACCTGGCATAATTAATGCTTATCTCTTACCGGGATTACCACAAAGTGAGTACAACCGGAGGAGACGGCCATGATAAAAATAACGCTTCCTGACGGGCATTATTATGACGAGATGCTGACCGCCCAGGGTGAACAGCGGCCGCACTATAATGCCTGGTGGCAATGGTTTCGCAACACCGATCAATTCTCTATCCGGCAGAAAAAAGCGCAAGCGGAACTGCTCTTTCACCGTATCGGCATCACTTTTAACGTTTACGGCGAGGATGAAGGGACCGAGCGGCTGATCCCGTTTGACAGCGTGCCGCGGATCATCCCCGCCGGGGAGTGGCAGCGCATTGACCGCGGTATACGCCAGCGGGTGAAAGCGCTAAACGCTTTTCTCTATGACATCTATCATGAGCAGAATATCCTGCGTGCGGGGCTGATCCCGGCCGAACAGGTGCTGGCCAACGAGCAGTATCAGCCGTGCATGCAGGGCATCAACCTGCCAAACAACACCTATGCCCATATCACCGGCGTCGATATGGTGCGCAATAACGACGGACAGTACTACGTGCTGGAGGATAATCTGCGCACGCCGTCCGGCGTCTCCTACATGCTCGAAAACCGTAAGATGATGATGCGCCTCTATCCGGAGATGTTCGAGCAGCATCACATTGCGCCGGTGGAGCGCTACCCGAGCTACCTCCTGCAGACCCTGCGCGAAAGTTCGCTGGTGGATGATCCCTGCGTCGTGGTGATGACGCCGGGTCGCTTCAACAGCGCCTACTTCGAGCACAGCTTCCTGGCGCAGCAGATGGGGGTTGAGCTGGTGGAAAGCGCCGACCTGTTTATTAAAAACGGCGCGGTGTATATGCGCACCACCGAGGGGCCGCGGCGGGTGGATGTGATTTATCGCCGCATCGATGACGCCTGGCTCGACCCGCTGGCCTTCCGCGCCGATTCGATGCTCGGCGTACCGGGGCTGTTGTCCGTTTATCGCGCCGGCGGCGTGGTGCTGGCCAACGCCATCGGCACCGGGGTGGCCGACGACAAATCGATCTACCCGTACGTCCCGGAGATGATCCGCTTTTACCTCGGCGAACAGCCGATCCTCAGCAATATCCCCACCTGGCAGTGCCGGAAAGCGGAGGACCTGCGCTACGTGCTGAGCAATCTGGAGCTAATGGTGGTCAAGGAGGTCCATGGCGCCGGGGGCTACGGCATGCTGGTCGGCCCGCGTTCCACCAAAGAGGAGCGGGAGGCCTTCCGCCAGCGCCTGCTGGCCAATCCGGCCAACTATATCGCCCAGGACACCCTCGCGCTGTCGACCTGCCCGACCTTCGTTGATGAAGGGCTGTCGCCGCGGCATATCGATTTACGCCCCTACGTGCTGTCCGGGCAGGAGATGCGGCTGGTGCCTGGCGGCCTGACCCGCGTGGCGCTGACCGAAGGGTCGCTGGTGGTCAACTCGTCGCAGGGCGGCGGAACCAAGGATACCTGGGTGATGGAGGATGACGCATCATGCTAAGTCGTACGGCGAGTGAACTGTTCTGGATGGCCCGCTATCTTGAGCGGGCGGAGAGCTACGCCCGGGTGCTGGACGTGACCTGGAAATTATCAATGATCCCCCGCCACAGTCAGCAGTCGCGGGATCTGGCGCTGCCGCTGAATTTGTCGATGACCCACGAGCTGTTTCAGGCGCGCCACGCCCGCTTTACCATGAGCAATCTGCTCAACTTTTTTGCCCTCGATGGCAACAACCCCTGCAGTATTTACAGCTGCGTGGAGATGGCGTGGAACAACGCGCACGCGGTGCGCGGCAGTCTGTCGGCCGAAGTGTGGGAGAGCATCAATGCCACCCGCATCGAGCTGCGAACCCTCCGCCAGCAGGGGCTGGGCGAGCTGGGGAGCGACGGCTTTTTCGAGTGGGTGAAAGAGCGGGTGCATCTGTTTCGCGGGGCGGTGATTGGCACGCTGCTTCGCAACGACGCCCTGAGCTTTATCGGTATCGGCACGCTGATCGAGCGTGCGTTCGCCACCACCCAGCTGCTGCTGATTAAGGATCAACAGCTGACCAACGATCCGGACCCGGTGCGCGAATACTACCGGCTGGATACCCTGCTCAATGCGGTCAGCGCCCGCGAAGCTTACAACAGCCTCTACCGCCAGCCGGTCAGTCGCGAAACGGTGATGGAGCTGCTGATCCTGCGTAACGATATTCCACGTTCGCTGCGCGCCAGCATTGCCGACCTGGTGGGCGAACTGGAGAAGATCGCCAACGATCGCTCCTATCAGCCGCTGCGCCTCGCCCATCAGCTCAACGTTGACCTGCGCTTCAGCACCCGTGACGACCTGGCGCAGGCGGACCTGCAGACCACGCTTAACGGACTGCTGGCGAGAATTAACGCCCTGTCCGACAGCATCAGACAAACCTATCTGGAGGCCTTATGAAACTGGTCATCGATCATCTCACCCGCTACGGCTACGATGAAGAAGTGAAGTTTTCCACCCAGTATCTGCGCCTGACGCCGCGCAGCACCGGACGGCAGACCATCACCGCCTGGACGCTGACCCTGCCGGACGGCGCGGCGGTGACCACCACCGACGGCTGGGGCAATGTGCTGCATGTGCTGACGCTGGATAACCCGCACAAAGAGATCACCATCCGCGCCAGCGGGATTGTCGATATCGCCGACGAGGGGGAAGAGACGCGTGATGAAGAGGCCGAGCTGCTGTCGCCGCTGGTTTTTCTGCGCTCTACGCCGCTGACCCGCGCCGATACGGCGATCCGCGAGTTTGCCCAGCGCCTCTATCGTCCCGATGCGGCGGAAGAGAGTTTGAATCAACTGATGGCGGATCTGCTGTTAAGAATGCCATACTCCCCCGGCGCGACCCAGGTGCAGGACTCCGCTGCCGACGCCTTCGCCCGGGCGAAGGGAGTGTGCCAGGATCATACCCATGTTTTTCTCGCCTGCTGCCGGGCGCTGGATATCCCGGCGCGCTACGTCAGCGGCTATGTCTACAGCGATAACGCCCAGCATGTGGCGATGCATGCCTGGGCGGAAGTGTGGCTCGACGGCCGCTGGCTGTCGTTTGATATCACCAATAATACCCGTCGTCTGAATCAGCATCTGCGGCTGGCGACCGGGCTGGATTATCTCGACGCCTGCCCGGTACGGGGCACCCGGTTGGGCGGCGGCGGGGAGATTATGTTAACCAACGCTGAAGTGCGCGAACACAGCCAGCAGGCGCAGCAGCAATAATACGGGAATAACCGCAATGACCTACTGTGTGGCCATGTGCCTGGCGGATGGACTGGTGTTTGCTTCCGACTCCCGCACCAACGCGGGCGTCGACCATATTGCCACTTTTAAAAAGCTGCACGTTTTCCATCAGGAAGGGGAACGGGTGCTGGTGCTGCAATCCGCCGGCAACCTGGCCACCACCCAGAGCGTGATAAGCCTGCTCAGCGCGCGGATCCGTACCCAGCAGGAGCCGAACCTGATGCAGGTAACTTCCCTCTACGACGCCGCCATGCTGATCGGGAAAACGCTGCTGGAGGTGATCCAGCGCGACAGCAGCAACCAGCAAAACTGCAGTAACACCAACTTCAACTGCAACCTGCTGCTTGGCGGCCAGATCGCCGGTGAAACCCATCGTCTGTTCCATATTTATCCGGAGGGTAACTTTATTGAAGCCACCCGCGACACGCCTTATTTCCAGATTGGCGAAAGCAAGTACGGCAAGCCGATCATCGATCGGGTGCTGACCATCGATACGCCGCTGGAGCAGGCGATGTGCTGCGCGTTGATCTCCATTGACTCGACGCTGCGCAGTAATCTGTCCGTCGGTCTGCCGCTGGATACGCTGCTCTACCGCAGCGGCAGCCTGAGCAGCGCCGGGCAGCATCGCATCACCGACAGCGATCCCTACTTCAACCGCATCCGCAAGGCGTGGTCGGAAGGGCTGTTGCACACCTTCCGGACCCTGCCGACCTGGACCCCAGCGGAGCGGGAAGAGGAGTAGCCCTGGAACACGACCTCGCCCGGAGCCCGGCCACACGGATGATGACCGGCTCCCTTCGCCCTTAGCGCGTCTCCGCCAGCCGCTCGCCGCTGGCGGCATCAAACAGATGCAGGTTTTCGCGGCGGAGAGTCAGCCCCAACGTCTGCTGCGCCGCGACCGCCACCCTGCCGGCAACCTGCACATGCACCGGAAAACCCTGCCAGTCGAGATGCAGCAGGGTGGATTCCCCCGTCACCTCCATGATGTTTACCGTTGCCGGCGCGCCATGCGCATCCGGCAGAATATCCTGCGGGCGCAGACCGACAATCAGCGGGGCATCGCCCTGCTGCGCCACGGCCTGATGCCAGCGTTCGGCCAGCGGAAACCACAGCGCACCGCAGGCGACGCCGGGCTGGCCGTCGCGCACGGCGCGCTGACCGGGCAGGAGATTCATCGGCGGGGAGCCGATAAAGCGGGCGACGAAGGTATTGCAGGGCTGGTCGTAAATGGCCAGCGGCGCCCCCTGCTGGACGATCTGCCCGTCGCGCATCACCACAATCTGATCGGCAAGGGTCATCGCCTCCACCTGGTCATGGGTGACATAGATCATGGTGGTATTGATACGCTGGTGAAGGGATTTGATCTCCGCGCGCAGCTCCATCCGCAGCTGGGCGTCAAGGTTCGACAGCGGCTCATCGAACAGGAAAACCTGGGGGTTTCTGACCATGGCCCGGCCCATCGCCACCCGCTGGCGCTGGCCGCCGGAGAGCGCACGCGGATAGCGAGCCAGCAGTTTATCAATCCCCAGCAGGCTGGCGACCTGCTGCACTTTGCTTTTCTGTAACTGCTTATCCACCTTTTTGACCTGCATATGAAAGGCGAGATTTTCCGCCACCGTCAGGTGGGGGTAGAGCGCGTAGCTCTGAAAGACCATCGCCACATCGCGGTCGGCCGGATCCAGATCGTTGACCGGCCGCTTGTTCATCAGAATGGTGCCGCCGGAAAGCGTTTCGAGACCGGCCAGCAGGCGCAGCAGGGTCGACTTGCCGCAGCCGGAAGGGCCCACCAGTACGGTAAAGCTGCCGTCGGGGATGGTGAGGTCCAGAGGCTGGAGCACCGTCTGTTTGCCGTAGCGCTTGGCGACATCGATCAGTTCAACACTGGCCATCGGTGGCCTCCTCAAGGTGATGTTGCAGGGTATGCCAGTCGGGATAGCGGCGCGGGGAGGTGCCGATCGCCTGCGCGGCGACGGTATTTCCCCAGCGCAGCGCGGCCGCCGCAGGTTTGCCGCTCAGCAGTGCGGCAAGAAATCCTGCGTTAAAGCTGTCACCAGCGCCGATGGTATCGATCACGGTGACTGGCCGGGTCGGCGCATGGTGATGGCCGTCGGTCGTCCAGCAGTCCGCGCCGTCGGCGCCGCGCTTTACCACGCACCCGCCGCGGCCGCTGAGCCGTGCCGCCAGGACTGCGGCGGCTGCGGCGAGGGTCGGGTGGCCGGCCAGCTGCAGGGTTTCAACGTCGTTGAGCAACAGCCAGTCGCAGTCGCCCAGCCAGCGGTCGACCTCATGACGCAGCGGGTCGCTCCAGCCCTGAGGCGGCCAGCCGGTATCGACGGCAAGGGTAAACCCGCGCTGGCGGAGCGAGGCGAGCAGCTGCGGATAGTCGGACAGCAGCCCGGTACAGAGAAAGGTACCGCAGAGCAACACGATATCGCCCTCGCCAGCGGCGGCCGGCAGCTGGCTCAGCACATCCCCGGCGGTCAGGCGGGTAATATGTCCATGGTTGCTGAGGAAGGAGCGCTCTTTGTTGGGATGGGTGATCGCCACCGTCAGTGAGGTTTCACAGGGATACTGCGGCCAGCGATCGCTGCCGCCGGGAAACTGTGCCGCCAGCCACGGAGTAAACGCGTCGTCGCCCTGGCAGCCGACCGCGCAGTGCGGAAGCTGCATGGCGGCGGCGGCCAGCGCGCAGTTGCCGGCAGAGCCGCCGGGCCGCAGCGCGCTGTGCTCGAGCATCATCTCAGTCCCCTGGGCAGGCCAGTGGATCAGGGTTCCCATCACTAAATCAATATTGTAATTGCCCACGATATAGAGCACAGGTGTCCTGGTGTTATCCATAGTTATCCTTTACTTCCCCCGTTGGTGAGGCCGCTGACCAGCGATTTTTGCAACCAGATAGCAATCAACAGCGGAGGGACTGAGGCCAGTATGCCGACCGCCGCCACCAGCCCGTCATCGGTGGCGCGGCCAGCGGTGAAGCCGGCGATGGTCACCGGCAGCGTTTGGGCGGCGAGGTTGCTGGTGAACAGTAGCGCATAGAAAAACTCGTCCCACGCCAGCAGCCAGCCGAACAGCGCGGCGGCGCCAAGCATCGGTTTCGCCAGCGGTAGAGTAATGCGCAGCAGGACCTGCCAGATGCGCAGACCGTCAAGCCGGGCCGCCTGTTCGATATCCTGCGGCAGGGTATCGAACTGGTTTTTGACCATCCACGTCAGAAACGGCACGATCAGCGAGCAGTAGACCAGCACCAGCCCGCTGCGGGTGTTGAGCAGGCCAAAGTGTTCAAGAATAAAATAGAGCGGCAGCACAAAGGCCACGGGCGGCACCATATAGATGCCGAGGCCGGCGTACAGCCAGCCGTCGCGGCCGGGATAACGCGAAAAGCTGAAGGCGGCAGGGATCGCCAGCAACAACGACACCAGCGTCGCCCCGGCGGCCACCAGCAGGCTGTTGCCCAGCGCGGGAAGAAACAGCGCCCCGGGTTCGCCAGGGGCCAGCGACAGCAGATGGCCATAGCGGCTGAAGTCCCACTGCCGCGGGAGCCACTCCAGCGGGACGCGGGTGAGGTCCGCGGTGGTGCTGACGCTCATCAAAAACAGCCACAGCATCGGGGCGAGGATCGAGATCGCCACCGCCAGCGCCGCCAGGTAACGCAGTACGATGTACCCTTTACGCTTCATCATCAATACTCCGGCGCCGCTGACGCAGCAGCAAAAACAGATACAGGGCTATCAGCACGGCGCACATCAGGCTCATCAGCATGGCGTAGGCCGCGCCGCTGCCGGCGCGCAGGTAGCTGAAGGACTCCTGATAGACAAAAAAGCTCAGCGTTTTGGTGCTGTCGAGTGGGCCGCCGCGGGTCATAACATAGATAATGTCGAACACTTTGAAGGCATCGATGGTGCGTAGCACCAGCGCGACGCCAAGGGGACCCACAATGGCCGGAAAGGTAATGGCGCGAAAACGCCGCCAGGCCGAGGCGCCGTCGAGCCGCGCCGCCTCGTACAGATCGTCGGGAACAGACTGCAGGGCGGCCAGCACCAGCAGGGTGACCAGCGGGTAGTTTTTCCAGATATCCGCCAGCATCACCGCGTGCAGCGCAGAATCCGGCGAGCCCAGCCAGCTGCGATAGCTGTCAATCAGCCCCAGCTGGCTGAGCAGAGCATTAACGCTGCCGTAGTCGGGATTAAAGTTAAGCCGCCACATCATGGCGTTGACGATAGTCGGCAACGCCCACGGCAGGATTACCAGCACCCGCAGGACATTTCGCCCGACAAAACGCTGATTCAACAACAGCGCCACCAGTACGCCGATCGCACCCTCAATCGCCACCGAGACCACGGTGAAATAGAGCGTTCGCGCGAAGGCCGCGCGAAAGTCCGGGTCGGTCAGGGCATAAAGATAATTATCCAGCCAGACGTAGTGGGTCGCCTCGCCGCTTCCGGCCAGCGCGGTATCGGTAAAACTCAGCCACAGCGTGCGCGCCAGCGGCCATGCGGTGAGGATAAACATCGCGATAAGCATGGGCGCTAACAGCACCCATGCCTGACGATGCTCGCGTCGTTGCAGACTCAGCATCATGCCTCCTTAACGCAGACGGGCCGCGCTGGTGTCGACCACCTTGAGGGCGACGTCGGGCGAGGCTTTACCCTGCAGTACCGACTGAAGCTGCTGTTGCAGGGTGTTTGACAGGCGCGAGTAATCTGCCGTTTCGGGACGAGAGAGCATCACGTTCAACGACTTGTCGGCGGCGGCGATCAGGCTCTCCTGGCCTTTGGCAACGGCAGGATCCTGGTACGAGGCTTTCCACACCGGCAAGCTCAGTTTGGCATACTTGTCCTGTACCGGCTGGGAGGTCAGATAGTGAATATACTGCCAGGCCTCTTCCGGATGCTGACTGGCTTTGGCGATGCCCAGGCCCATTGAACCGTTGACGGCGCCGGGTTTATCCGGGGTATCGCCTGGGGCGGGGACAATGCCAACATCACCTGCGACTTTACTCTGTTTCGGATCGTTGGCCATGTTGTACATATAGGTCCAGTTGAGCGCAAAGGCGGCGTCGCCATTGGAGAAAGCCTTACGCACATCCTCCTCAAGGTATTCACGTGATGCCGGGTTGCTCAGCCCCTGATCGAGCGAGGTTTTCATCAGCGTGACCGCTTTCAGCGAGGCGGGCGTCGAAAAATCGAGCTTGCCGTTCTGGTAAAAGCTCCCGCCGAAGCCGGAGACGAGGGTGGTGTAATCGCAGACCAGCGCTTCCGCTTGCGACCAGCTCCAGACCAGAGGATATTTGACGATCCCTTTGTCCTTAAGCACTTTGGCGTCGTCCATCACCTGCTGCCAGCTGGCAGGCGGCGTTTTGATCCCCGCTTTGTCCAGCATGGCTTTGTTGTAGTACAGATATTTGGTGTCGAGGATCCACGGCATGCCGAGGGTTTTGCCTTGATACACCACGGTATTCATCGCCCCGGGGAAAATCTTCTCGCGCTCGTCGGCGGCAATCCGTGAGGAGACATCCTGCAGCAGATCGAAGCGGCTAAACTCCGCCGGCCAGATCGCGTCGAACAGCACCACGTCGTAGCCGTTACCCCCTGCGCCGCGGGCGGCGACGATCTTGTCGTGCAGCGCTTCATAGGGGACGAATTCGAGATTGACCTTCACGTCAGGGTGTTGCTTTTCGAAGTCACTGGTCATCGCGCGAATGTCGTTTTCGCTATAGGCCGCCTGGGTCATGAACAGGGCATTAATCTGGGTCGCTGCGCTGACGCTCCCGCTGATAACGAGCATCGCCAGCAGACAGGCGTTGACCCGTAGTGCGCTGTGGTATTTCATCTTTGCTCTCCGCTGTGCTGTACTGAAAGGGGTTATGATTTATTAAATCAATTTGATTGATTTAATCAGGGCGACAATATCGGCAACATCTCCCGAGTGGTCCCAGCACTAAGCGTAGCAAAGGGTATGCCATCGCGAAGACCCGCCTGCGCGGGTCGTTGTCAGATCTGTGATGCCGGCTAAAATTTCACCAGTCCAGCCTGGAAGGGAAACGATGAAAACATCAGGTACAAACCTTGAACATGCCCGGGTGCATAACCGCCGGGTGATCATTGAGGCGGTGCGTTTACATGGCGAGCTGACCCGCGCCGAGCTGGCGCGGCTGACCGCGCTGACCCCGCAGACCGTGTCGAATATTGTGGCGGAGCTGGAGCAGATGGATCTCCTGACCAGCCACCAACCGCGGCGCGCCAGCGGCCGTGGACAGCCAGCGGTGCCGGTGAGCCTCAATCCCGCCAGCGCCTGGTCAATTGGCATCCATCTCGATCATCAGACGTTGATTGTGGTGCTGGTGGATCTGGCCGGCGAGGTCCATTTTCGCCGACTCATTCTGGTGCAAAAGCCCCAGCCTGGTGCGACCTTTGCCCGCCTCGCTGAGGTGCTGGATGAGATCCGTGCGCTGCCGACGCTGGACTGGTCGCGGGTGCTGGGGATGGGGGTCGTGATGCCGGGGCCCTTTGGCGTGGAAGGGATCTCGTCGACGGGGCCCACGACACTCAACGGCTGGGAAGGAATCGACGTAGCGGCGGAGCTCGGGCGACTCAGCGGCCTGCCGGTGACTCTCGAAAACGACGCCACGGTGGCCGCCATTGGCGAACGCTTTCACGGCGTGGCGCGGCAGCTCAACTCTTTTGTCTATCTCTATATTGGCACCGGTCTGGGCGCCGGTATTTTTACCGATGGTCATGTGTATACCGGCCATGCCCATAACGCCGGTGAGGTCGGGCATATCGTGGTCGCGCCGAACGGTCGCCCTTGCTATTGCGGGAATGAGGGATGCCTTGAGCGCTATGTTTCGCTGCAGGCGGCCTATGAGTTTTGCGGCCTCGACCCTTATCGCGCGCTGCCGGAAGATCTGCTGTCGGTGGACGCTGCGCTTTTCGACCAGTGGATCACCAGCATCCTGGCGCCGTTGCGTCAGGCGATCAATTTGCTGGAGTGCGTCTTCGATGCCGAGACGGTGGTGGTGGGCGGTATGATGCCCGCCCCCTTGCTGGAGAAAGTGCTGGCGCGGCTGCCGCCGCTGTATCAGTCTGTGCGCGGGCGTTACCTGCCGGCGCAGCGTGTCAAAATGGGGATGACCGGCACCGATACCGCCGCGCTGGGCGCCGCTGCGCTGCCAATCTTTGATGAATTTAATCCGCAGTTTCAGGTGTTGATGAAAGCGGTGAATACAAACGCGCTTTTTGGCAAAGCTAAGTAAATTAAATACTTTGTTATTTAACGTGTTATCTCACATCTTCGAAGGGAATGAGGCAACACGGCAAGGTATGGGAAGTGACGGAAAAGAAGACGGCTGTCTATGTGGATGACCAACAGCGCATCCTGATCCGCCAGCTGGCGCGCAGCTGGCTGTGGCGCAGCGAGCTGCCGACCTGGCTGCTGATTGTGACGGTTTACGGCGGCTGGTTTGCCTGTGTGACGAGCTGGCGGACGCTGGGACTGTTTCCGGCCACGCTGCTGCTAATCTGGTTTACCGCCTGGTATATGTCCTTACAGCATGAGCTGATCCATGGGCATCCCACCCGGCTGGCATGGTTCAACCAGCTGCTGGGGACGCTGCCGCTGGCGGTCTGGTATCCCTACGGCGTCTACCGCGACAGCCATCTGGCGCACCATCGCAACCATCTGCTGACGCACCCCGAGGACGACCCCGAATCGTACTATGTGACGGCGGAAAGCTGGCAGCGCTTCTCTGCCTGGCAGCGCCGCCTTATCCACCTGCGCAATACCTTCTGGGGGCGTCTGCTGCTGGCGCCGCTGATGGATATCGTTCACACCCTGCGTAGCGCGCTGCGGGCTTTCCGCGCGGGCGACTGCCGCGCCATTGCCATGTGGAGCCTGCATCTGTTTCTGTTGACGGGTCTGCTGGCCTGGATGGCGGCGCAGGGTTTTTCCCCGCTGTGGTTTGTGCTGGCGGTGAGCTACCCGGCGCTGGCCCTGACCAAAGTGCGCTCTTTTCTCGAACACCGGGCCGCGGATGACCCGCTGGCCCGCTCGGTGATCAACGAGGCCGGGCTCCCCTGGCGGGTGCTGTTCCTCAATCTCAACTACCATGCGGTACATCATGACCTGCCAGGGGCCCCCTGGTACGCTTTACGTCGGCTGTATCTGCATCGCCAGACGGCTTATCTACAGCGTAATCAGGGGTTCCTGGTGCGCGGGTACGGTGAGTGGCGACGCCATTTTAGCCGCCGGGCGGTGGCGGTGAACGCCCATCCAGGCTTTGGCGAACAGGCGCAGGCGGGAGGAGAACATGGCTGAACGTATGACCTTTCCTATGTATGCCATCCACCGACAACAGACCCAGGCCCTGTGGCTGGCGGTGCAGTCGCTGCTGGCTGAACGCGGCGTGAGGGTGGCGGAGGACCCTCCGGCGGCCGATCCCGAGGATCTGCTGGCCCACTGGCGCCAGCCGGGGCTGTTGCTGAGCCAGACCTGTGGCTATCCGCTGGTGACCCAGCTGCCGGAGGTGCAGACGGTGGGCTGCTTCCACTACGCCGCGCCCGGTTGCGAGGGGCGCCGCTACCGCAGCCTGCTGGTGGTTCGCGAAGCGGATAGTCACCGGATGCTGGCGGACTTTTTTGGCCGCCGCGCGGTGTGCAATGCCGAGCACTCGCAGTCTGGCTACAACGTGCTGCGCAAAATGGTCGCGCCGCTCTCCCGGCAGGGGCGATTTTTTTCGGCGGTGGTGTTCAGCGGCAGCCATCGGCAGTCGCTGCGCGAGCTGCAGCAGGAAAACGCCGATATCGCCGCCATCGACTGCGTGACCTACGCTCTGCTGCAGCGCCATCAGCCGCAGGCCCTGGCAGGCCTGGCGGCGATCGGCTGGAGCCCGGCCGCGCCAGGGCTGCCGCTGATCACCGCCGGCGCCACCCCGGCGGCGACGCTGAACAGCCTGCGCGAGGCGCTCCAGCAGCTGGTGAGCGATGCGCGCTATCGTCCCCTGTGCGACGCCTTTCTGATCTGCGGCTATAGCGATATGTCGCGGGAGGCCTATGCTCCGCTGCTGGCGTGGCGGGATGAGGCCGTGGCGCTGGGGGTCAGTCAGCTGTAGGTAAAATGCCCCGGCCAGCGATCTGCGCCGGGGCGGGCCATGGCAAGCTACGGCGTCGGCGGTAACGCGGGGCGGGTCGGGGCGGTGAAGCGGTTTTCCACCGCCGGCAGACCGAGCTTTTCACGCAGGGTGCCGGGCGGATAGCGGTCGCGCATGACGCCGTTACGCTGCAGAAGCGGTACCACCTGGTCAATAAAGCGGTCAAAGTCTCCCGGCAGCAGCGGGAACATCAGGTTGAACCCATCGGCGGCGCCCGCCTGCCAGGTCTCCGTTAAGGTGGCGGCAATCTCCTCGGCGCTGCCCAGCAGCAGCCAGCTATCAGAACTCTGTAATAACAACTTCCCCAACTCCAGCAGGGTGAGCTGCGGATCGTACTGGCGGATAAGCTTCAGCGCGGTACGGATGCCGTCAAAGCTCTCCTCATCGGGGAGCGGCGGCAGAGGTTGGTCCCGCGGCAGGGCGCTGAGATCCATTCGAAGATAAGAGGAGAGCAGATCGATAGCCATCTGGTCGCTCATGAGCTGCTCGTTAAGCTGCTGGCGGGCCGCCTTCTCCTCGCCGGCGTTCACCACCACCGGCAGGACCCCGGCGATGATTTTGAAATGGGCCGGATCGCGCCCGTGCTGGCGCAGCCGCTGGTTCATCTCTTCGCGATAGGCCAGCCCCTCGGCGACCGAATGAATAAACACGAAGTGCATATCAGACCAGGCGGCGGCCAGCGCTTTTCCCGCCTCCGAAGAGCCGGCCTGCACCAGCAGCGGATGGCCCTGCGGCGGGCGAGGTACGTTGAGCGGGCCGCGGACACGGAAGTACTCGCCCTGATAGTCGAGGTGATGCACCTTGTCGGCATCGGCGAAGACTCCGCGCGCTTTATCAAAGATTGCCGCGCCATCTTCCCAGGAATCCCACAGGCGAGTGACCACGTCGATGAATTCATTGGCCCGCTGGTAGCGGGTGCCGTGGCGGGGAAGCTGCTCCAGACCGAAGTTTGCCGCTTCTTCTTCCAGCCATGACGTCACTACATTCCAGCTTGCCCGGCCATTGCTGAGGAAATCCAGCGAGGCAAAGTAACGGGCGAGATTATAGGGTTCGTTATAGGAGGTCGACGCGGTGGCCATCAGGCCGATATGCTCCGTTACCGCGGCGAGGGCGGAGAGCAGCGTCAGTGGTTCAAGCCGGGCGTTGGCATAGTGGCTCAGGCCGCTGGGCACCGTATCCCACACCGCGATATGGTCGGCGACAAAGATAGCGTCCAGGGTCGCCGCTTCGGCCTTACGCGCCAGGCTGGCGTAATAGTCGAGGGTAAATATGTCCGCTTCAGGCGCGTCAGGGTGGCGCCAGGAGAAACGGTAATCCCCCTGTGGGTTATAAAAGAAGAGGTTCAGGATCATGTGTCGGTTAGACATAGCGTAGACTCGCGGCTGAACGCCATCCGTGGCGGGGTGACGGTCAGTGTTGGGATAGGTTGGCATTAACCCACTGTTCGGCGACGGCCGCCGGATCTTTATGCTGGAGATCCACCTGCTGGTTGAGGGCAATCAGCGTGGCATTGTCCAGTTTGCCGGAGACCTCATTGAGCACGGCGCCTATCTCCGGCGTCAGACTGGCTTTGCGCACCAGCGGCACCACGTTCTGACTCGGTTGTTCATGTTTATCATCCTCGAGGACCACCCATTTCTCCTTCGCCAGATTGCCCTGGGTGGAGACGACCGTCGCGACGTCGATTTTGCCCGAATTGAGCGCCAGCCGTGTGAGCGGCCCACCCATGTCCAGCGATTTCACCGCTTTGAACTCAAGACCATAGACGCGCTTCAGCCCCGGCAGGCCCAGGGCACGTACCGCCAGCTCCGGCGGTCCGCCGATCACCAGCTGCGGGGCGACGGGCTTCAGGTCGGAGAGGGTGCGCAGATGGTATTTCTCCGCGGTCTCGGCACGTACCGCCCAGGCGGTGATCGAGGTGGCCGGGGCCGGGTTCAGCAGGGTGAAATCGGCGGGCAGGGCCTGGGCCAGCTCTGCGCTGACGTCCTGCTGGCTGGTGGCCTCGGTTTTGCCGTTATAGAAATTGAGCAGGGCGCCAAGATATTCCGGAACGATATCGATCTCACCGCTCTGCAGCGCCGGAATAATAATTTCCCGGTTGCCGAGGTTGAGACGGGTGTTGGCCTCAATATGATTTTTCTTTAGCGCGCTGGCGTAGATGTTGGCGAGAATGGAACTTTCGGTAAAGTTGGCCCCGCCCACGGTGACGCCGGCGGCAAAGGTGTTAACGCTCAGACTGAAGAGCCCGGCGGCCAGCAGCGAGAGACGAAATCGACGGGCGGTGACGGCCTTGCCAAATAATTGCTTCATAATACCTCTTGTATTTTCAGGTTAATCAGCGCCAGGCGCTGAGGGTAATGTCAGGTACACGCTAATAAGGCGCGGCAATTCGGCGGTGGGTCAGGCGTCCGGCGCAGCGGGCGAAAAGCAGTTCGCCGCCTATCGCCAGCAGGGAAACCACCAGCGAGCCGCCGATCACCTGCGGGATATCCCGCTGCCCGAGGCCATCGATCAGAAAACGTCCCAGCCCGCCCAGGCCAGCATAGGCTGCGACTACCGCCGTGGCGATAAGCTGGACCAGCGCGGTGCGCATCCCGGCGAGGATCAGCGGCGCCGCCAGCGGGATCCGCAGCTGCCACAGGCTTTGCCAGGGGGTCATACCCAGCGCGATGGCCGCATCGCACAGCGGGCGGTCGGCGTGATAAATCCCCACCCAGGTGTTAGTGAGAATGGGCGGAATAGAAAGCGCGATCAGCGCCGCCAGCACCGGGATATCGTTAAAGCCGAAAACGATGATGCATAATAAAATCAGCCCTAACGAAGGGATGGCGCGGCCAAGATTAAACAGGTTGATCACCACGAAGGCGCCTTTGCGCCAGTAACCCAGGGCGATGCCGAGCGGCAGGGCAATGGCGCAGGCAACAGCCATGCTGACCAGCACGTAATAAAGGTGTTGGCCCAGGCGCAGCAGGATGCCATCGTCGCCCAGCCAGTGCTCCGGCTGGGTTAACCAGTGAAAGGTGGCGAGAAGCAGCGTCATCATTTCGTCCACGGAGTTAGCCAGTCGCCGAGACGGGCAATCAGCCCGTCAAAGACCAGCGAAAGTACAAGACTGAGGACCAGGCTGACGACAATCGGCGTCAGAAAGTCCTGATTAAAGCCCGCCATCAGCAGCTGCCCGAGCCCGCCCTGACCGATCAGCGCGGTGACAGTGACCAGGCCGACCAGCGTCACCGAGGCAATGCGCAGTCCGGCAAACAGAGAGGGCAGCAGCAGCCACAGCTCGATATCGAAGAAGCGGAAACCGCGGGTGTAGCCGAGCGCCCGCGCCGACTCCAGCGCCGCCTGCGGCAGCTTCTCCATGCCGGCCAGCACGTTGCGCAGCAGGATCAACAGCGAGTACAGCGTCAGGCCAATCAGCGAGGTGGTCAGCGACAGCCCGGTAAACGGCAGCAATAAAATAAACAGCGCCAGTGAGGGAATGGTAAACAGCACGCCGCAGAGGGTGATGAGCGGCTGCGCCGTCGTGGGCCAGCGCAGGGTAATGGCTAACAGGCCGCCGGTGAGCAGGGAGCCGAAAAACAGCGCCAGCAGGACCATCCGCGCATGCTGCCAGAGAAGATCGCCGATCATCGCGCGGTTATCGATAACCCAGCCCCAGTCAATCATGAGGTCTCACCCCCACCGCGCCGTCGAGCACCTGCTGCAGCAGGGCGTGGGACACCGCCCCCTGGTATTGTCCTTCGCTATCCACATGCACCAGCACGCCGGTCGCCACGTCGAGCAGCGCGCTGTAGGCGAAACGCAGGCTGTGGCTGCTGGCGAGCGGGCGCTCCACCGGCAGGGTGAGACCGTGTTGCGGATCGAACCAGTGCAGCGGACGTCGCTGGCGGTCAAGCACCAGGCGCAGCGGGCTGGCCAGCGGTGGATGGGCGCTGGCGATCGGCGTCAGCGCTTCGTCGAGCAGGGGGACATCGTGACGCGGCAGCTGGCCGACCTGAATCATACCCAGCCGTTTCAGATTGGGCTCCGGGCCGATAAAGCGGCGCACGAACTCGCTCGCCGGGTGGGCCAGAATACGGTCTGGCGTATCAAACTGCGCCAGCACGCCGCCTTCCTGGAAAATGGCGATTTTATCGCCGAGGCGGATCGCTTCATTGATGTCGTGGGTCACTAATACAATGGTTTTCTGCAGCCGCTGCTGCAACAGCAACAGCTCGTCCTGGAGGCGTTCACGGACCACCGGGTCGATGGCGGCGAAGGGCTCATCCATCAGTAAAATCGGCGGATCGGCGGCGATGGCGCGGGCGATGGCCACGCGTCCCTGCTGGCCGCCGGAGAGCTGATGCGGATAGCGGTGCAGCAGATGGCTGTCGAGCGACATCAACGCTACCAGTTCCTCAATGCGCGCGTTGATGCGCGCTTTGCTCCAGCCCGCCAGCCGCGGCACAGTGGCGATATTTTGCGCCACGGTACGATGGGGAAAGAGCGCGGCGCTTTGCATCACGAAGCCGATCTGGCGGCGGACCTGGATAATATCAGCGTCAGCGAGGCGGACGCCCTGAATATAGACGTCGCCGCTGTCGGGAATATCCAGCTGGTTGATCATCCGCAGGATGGTGGTTTTTCCGCAGCCGCTCGGGCCGACGAAAGTGCAGAATTCGCCATGATCAATATCCAGGCTGAGGTCACGAATGGCCGGCTGGGCGCTGCCTGAATAGGTTTTGAAAAGATGCGCTAATTTTATCATGGCGAAATTCAACACTCTGAATAATAAAGTCCTGACCCGGAAAAAGTGGCGCCGGGATCCTGGCTCAAACTACAGAGCGCCTGCGGGGAGGGCAAATACGTTATTTGCATTTGCATAGTGAAAAGCTGGTTAATCAGTTGCGGTGGAAGAGAGGCCGGGAGGTTGTTTTATGGATTTGTGATCGGCAACACAAATGACTGCCTGCCAGGCGCCGCAAAAGATAAATTGCCAGAGTTGATTTTAATCAAAGTATGACCGCCTGCGATATGGCGGAAAAAGCCGCCCCCTCCGCCGCACAAGAAAAACAAGATTGTGAATTTAATGTTTCTTTGCTGTAAATAATGCCTGCGCCTTTTTCCCGCCCGCCGCCGATAAAATGTGATGCCAAACCGACTTGTCGTTAAATAATGGCGTTGATTACGTCCGCTTTTTATTCTTTACAGCATTAATTTAATTTTCGCCTTTTTTATCGCCCTGACGGAGCGGGTCAAATAGCGTACAAAAAGCGTATTTTTTATCGCCATTTTGCCGTCGATGTTATCGCCATCAATTATTTTTATCCCCGCATTCGGTTACGGCAATAAACGCGCAAACGACGTTCGCTATGATCTTAATGCGTTGATTTTAAATGGATTGTTCTGGGTGGAGAATCCTGCTAATCGGCCACGGCGGAGCCTTTGTGAGAGCTCTCACATAACCCGCTAATCGCGATTTGTTACACTTTCCGCCGTCAACAAAGGAATGAAAGTGAGACGTGATGAATACTTTTTCTCTGCCTAAAACTCAGCATCTGGTGGTTTTCCAGGAAGTGATCCGCAGCGGGTCTATCGGGGCCGGAGCAAAAGCGTTAGGACTCACACAGCCGGCGGTCAGTAAAATCATTGGCGACATGGAAAGCTATTTTGGCAGCGAATTAATCGTCCGGCGAAATACCGGCGTCTCGCTCACCGAGGCCGGGCAGGTATTTCTGAACTGGTCAGAGGCGATCACCCGGGAAATGAAAAATATGGTCAATGAAATGAATGCGTTGACCAACAGCACGGTGGTGGATGTCTCCTTTGGTTTTCCCTCGCTGGTGGGGTTTACCTTTATGTCGGAGATGGTGCATCAGTTCAAAATGACCTTCCCCAAGGCACGGGTATCGATGTATGAGGCGCAGCTCTCTGCCTTCTTGCCGGCGATCCGCGACGGGCGCTTCGACTTCGCCATCGGGACGCTGAGCGATGAGATGAAGCTGCAGGACCTACACGTCGAGCCGCTGTTTGAGTCTGAGTTTGTGCTGGTGGCGAACCGGGCGCGGATCGGCAACGGCACCGTCCGCCTGGCCTCGCTCCAGCACGAGCAGTGGGTGCTGCCGGAGACCAATATGGGCTACTACAGCGAACTGCTGACCACCCTGCAGCGCAGCGGCATCCGCCGTGAAAATATCGTCAATACCGATTCGGTGGTGACGATCTATAACCTGGTGCTCAATGCCGATTTTTTGACGGTCATTCCCTGCGACATGACCACGCCGTTCGGCTCGAGCCAGTTTGTCACCATCCCCATTAAAGAGGCCTTGCCGGTGGCGCGCTATGCGGCGGTGTGGTCGAAAAATTACCGGCTGAAAACCGCGGCGGCGTCGCTGGTGGAGATGGCGAAACAGTATTCATCGGGGCAGGGCAACCGCCACTGGCAGCCAATAGAAATTGCCTGACTGATATTAATTAAATAATCCAACAACCATCCTCGCTGTTGTCAGCAGGATGACGCCCGGTCATTGACTTTATATTAAGATACAGAGGCCATAATGCATATTACCTACGATCTTCCGGTATCCATTGACGATATTCTCGAAGCGAAGCAACGCCTGGCAGGAAAAATATATAAAACGGGTATGCCGCGGTCGAATTATTTTAGCGAACGCTGCAAGGGTGAAATATTTCTTAAATTCGAAAATATGCAGCGCACGGGTTCATTTAAAATTCGCGGCGCCTTTAATAAGCTCTGCGGCTTAACCGCAGCGGAAAAACGCAAAGGGGTGGTGGCCTGCTCAGCGGGCAACCACGCCCAGGGCGTCTCGCTCTCCTGCGCCATGCTCGGCATTGACGGGAAAGTGGTGATGCCGAAAGGGGCGCCGAAATCGAAAGTCGCCGCCACCTGCGATTATTCGGCGGAGGTGGTGCTGCATGGCGATAATTTTAACGATACCCTCGCCAAAGCCAGCGATATTGTTGAACTTGAAGGCCGTATCTTTATTCCCCCCTATGACGATCCCCAGGTTATTGCCGGGCAGGGCACCATCGGTCTCGAAATATTAGAAGATCTGTATGACGTGGATAATGTCATTGTGCCGATTGGCGGCGGGGGCTTAATTGCCGGCATCGCGATTGCGATTAAATCTATTAACCCGACGATCCGCATTATCGGCGTGCAGTCGGAGAATGTTCACGGCATGGCCGCCTCCTGGTACGCCGGAGAGATCACCAGCCATCGCCACGCCGGCACCTTAGCCGATGGCTGCGATGTCGCCCGCCCGGGAAAACTGACCTATGAAATCGCCCGCCAGCTGGTGGATGACATCGTCCTCGTCAGCGAGGACGACATTCGCCAGAGCATGGTCGCCTTAATTCAGCGCAATAAAGTGATCACCGAAGGGGCCGGAGCGTTGGCCTGCGCCGCGTTATTAAGCGGCAAATTAGACAGCTATATCCAGAACCGCAAAACGGTCAGCCTGATTTCCGGCGGCAATATCGATCTCTCGCGGGTATCGCAAATTACCGGTTTTGTTGACGCTTAATTCAATACATAAGTGAGGACAGGATATGAGTACGACTGAGAGCATTGCATCCAGCCAGACAAGCCTTTCGTCCTGGCGTAAATCCGACACCACCTGGACCCTGGGCCTGTTTGGCACCGCCATCGGCGCCGGGGTGCTGTTTTTCCCTATCCGCGCCGGCTTCGGCGGGCTGATCCCTATCCTGGTGATGCTGGTGCTGGCCTATCCCATCGCCTTCTATTGCCACCGAGCGCTGGCGCGGCTGTGCCTGTCGGGAGCTAACCCCTCCGGCAATATCACCGAAACGGTGGAAGAGCATTTTGGCAAAACCGGCGGAGTGGTGATCACCTTTCTGTACTTCTTCGCCATCTGCCCGCTGCTGTGGATTTATGGCGTGACGATCACCAATACCTTCATGACCTTCTGGGAGAACCAGCTGCAGATGCCGGCCCTCAACCGCGGAGTGGTGGCGCTGCTCCTGCTGCTGCTGATGGCGTTTGTCATCTGGTTTGGCAAAGACCTGATGGTCAAGGTGATGAGCTATCTGGTGTGGCCGTTTATCGCCAGCCTGGTGGTGATCTCCCTGTCTCTGATCCCTTACTGGAATAGCGCGGTGATTGATCAGGTGAACCTCAGCGATATCGCCTTAACCGGTCACGACGGCATTCTGGTGACAGTGTGGCTGGGCATCTCCATTATGGTGTTCTCCTTTAACTTCTCGCCGATCGTCTCCTCGTTTGTGGTCTCCAAACGCGAAGAGTATGAAGCGCAGTTTGGCCGGGAGTATACCGAACACAAATGCTCGCAGATCATCTCCCGGGCCAGCATGCTGATGGTGGCGGTGGTGATGTTCTTCGCCTTCAGCTGCCTGTTTACCCTCTCACCGCAGAACATGGCGGACGCCAAGGCGCAGAATATCCCGGTGCTCTCCTATCTGGCGAACCACTTTGCCTCGATGTCGGGCGCCAAATCCACCTTTGCCACCCTGCTGGAGTATGGCGCGTCGATCATCGCCCTGGTGGCCATCTTCAAATCGTTCTTCGGCCACTATCTCGGCACCCTCGAGGGGCTGAACGGTTTGATCCTGCGCTTCGGCTATAAAGGGGATAAAACCCGGGTCTCCAGCGGCAAGCTCAATACCCTGAGCATGGTGTTCATCATGGGCTCGACCTGGGTGGTGGCCTATGCCAACCCCAATATCCTCGACCTGATTGAGGCCATGGGCGCGCCGATTATCGCCTCGCTGCTGTGCCTGCTGCCGATGTACGCCATTCGTAAAGCGCCTTCGCTGGCCAAATACCGTGGCCGTCTCGATAACCTCTTTGTGACCGCCATTGGTCTGCTGACCATCCTCAATATCGTTTACAAACTGTTCTAATCCGGCTCAGGCCACGCGGAGTACAACATGACTGAATTTCCGGTAGTGCTGGTGATCAACTGCGGCTCGTCGTCGATCAAATTTTCCGTACTGGACGCCGCCAGCTGCGACTGCCTGCTCAACGGCGTAGCCGAGGGCATCAACGCGGACCAGGCGTCTCTCTCGCTCAACGGCGGCGAGCCGGTGGCGCTGGCGCCGCGCGGCTACGAAGGCGCCCTGCAGGCGATTGCCGGGGCATTAGCCCAACGCGATCTTATCGACAGCGTGGCCCTGATTGGCCACCGCGTCGCCCACGGCGGCGACCTCTTCACCGAGTCGGTCATTATCAGCGAGGAGGTTATCGACAATATTCGCCAGGTATCGTCCCTGGCCCCGCTGCATAACTACGCCAGCCTTAGCGGCATCGCCTCGGCGCAGCGGCTGTTCCCGGGGGTCATGCAGGTGGCGGTCTTTGATACCAGCTTTCACCAGACCCTGGCCCCGGAAGCCTTTCTCTATGGCCTGCCGTGGGAGTATTACCAGAACCTCGGGGTGCGCCGCTATGGCTTCCACGGAACCTCCCACCGCTATGTCTCCCGGCGCGCCCTGGCGCTGCTCGGGTTGCCGGAGCAGGAGAGCGGCCTGGTGATCGCCCACCTGGGCAATGGCGCCTCGATCTGCGCGGTGCGCAACGGCCGCAGCGTGGACACCTCGATGGGGATGACGCCCCTGGAGGGGCTGATGATGGGCACCCGCAGCGGCGATGTCGACTTCGGCGCCATGGCGTGGATTGCCACGGAAACCCGGCAGACCCTCAGCGACCTGGAGCGGGTGGCCAACACCGCCTCCGGCCTGCTGGGGATCTCCGGCCTTTCCTCCGACCTGCGGGTACTGGAGCAGGCCTGGCATGAGGGCCATGCCCGCGCCCGCCTGGCGATCAAAACCTTCGTCCATCGCATCGCCCGCCATATCGCCGGCCACGCCGCCGCGCTGCAGCGTCTCGACGGCATTATTTTCACCGGCGGGATTGGCGAAAACTCGGTGCTGATCCGTCGGCTGGTGAGCGAGCGGCTGGCGGTCTTTGGCCTTGAGATGGACGCTGCCCGCAACCAGCAGCCTAATTCGGCCGGCGAGCGCCTGATCTCCGCCGACGGCAGCCGGGTGCGCTGCGCGGTTATCCCCACCAATGAAGAGCGCATGATTGCCCTCGATGCGATCCGCTTAGGCCGGATCCACACCGCGGCGGCGCTGGCCTGATTTTTTTATTCTGTAGAGAGACGATGTTCATGAAAGTAGATATCGACACCCACGACGCACGATACGCCGACGCCTGGCAGGGCTTTCGCGGTACGGCGTGGCAAACGCAAATTAACGTTCGCGACTTTATTCAGCATAACTACACCCCTTACGAGGGCGATGAGTCCTTCCTCGCCGACGCGACGCCGGCCACCACCGCCCTCTGGGAGCAGGTGATGGCCGGGATCCGCGTCGAGAACGCCACCCATGCGCCGGTGGATTTCGACACCACTGTCGCCACCAGCATCACCGCCCACGCGGCGGGCTATATCAACCAGCCGCTGGAAAAGATCGTCGGCCTGCAAACGGACCGGCCGCTGAAGCGCGCCCTGCATCCCTTTGGCGGCATCAATATGATCAAAAGCGCCTTCGAGGCCTATGGCCGCGAAATGGACCCCGATTTTGAGTATCAGTTTACGGCGCTGCGCAAGACCCACAATCAGGGCGTATTTGACGTCTATTCCCCGGATATGCTGCGCTGCCGTAAGTCCGGGGTGCTGACCGGGCTACCGGACGGCTACGGTCGCGGACGGATCATCGGCGATTACCGCCGCGTGGCGCTGTACGGCATTCGCTACCTGGTCCGCGAACGTGAGCTGCAGTTTGCCGACCTGCAGCCGGCCCTTGAACGCGGCGAGGCGCTGGAGTCCACCCTGCGCCTGCGCGAAGAACTGGCCGAACAGCGGCGCGCGCTGCAGCAGATGCAGGAGATGGCGGCCCGTTACGGCTGCGATATCTCCCACCCGGCGCGCACCGCCCGGGAGGCGGTGCAGTGGCTCTACTTCGCCTACCTGGCGGCGGTGAAGTCGCAGAACGGCGGCGCCATGTCGCTGGGACGCACGGCCACCTTCCTCGACATCTATATTGAACGCGATCTGCGCGCCGGTTTACTCAATGAGGAGCAGGCCCAGGAGCTGATTGACCACTTCATCATGAAGATCCGCATGGTGCGTTTCCTGCGTACCCCGGAATTTGACTCGCTGTTCTCCGGGGATCCCATCTGGGCGACGGAAGTCCTGGGCGGTATGGGGCTGGATGGCCGCACCCTGGTCAGTAAAACCACCTTCCGCTATCTGCATACCCTGCACACCATGGGTCCGGCGCCGGAGCCGAACCTGACCGTGCTCTGGTCGCAGGCGCTGCCGGTGGCGTTTAAAAAATACGCCGCCCGGGTCTCTATCGCCACCTCGTCGCTGCAGTATGAGAACGACGATCTGATGCGCAGCGATTTTCACAGCGACGACTACGCCATCGCCTGCTGCGTCAGCCCGATGGTGATCGGCAAGCAGATGCAGTTCTTCGGCGCCCGCGCCAATCTCGCCAAAACGCTGCTCTACGCGATTAACGGCGGGGTGGATGAGAAACTGAAGATCCAGGTGGGGCCGAAAACCGCGCCGCTGCGCGATGAGGTGCTGGACTACGACAGCGTGATGGCCAGCCTCGACCACTTTATGGACTGGCTGGCGGTGCAGTACATCAGCGCGCTGAACATCATCCACTGCATGCATGATAAGTACAGTTACGAAGCGGCGCTGATGGCCCTGCACGACCGCGACGTTTACCGCACGATGGCCTGCGGCATCGCCGGCCTGTCGGTGGCGGCGGATTCGCTGTCGGCGATAAAGTACGCCCGGGTGAAGCCGGTGCGCGACCATCACGGGCTGGCGGTGGACTTTGTCATTGAGGGGGATTATCCGCAATATGGCAACAACGACGATCGCGTCGATGCCATCGCCTGCGACCTGGTGGAGCGCTTTATGCGCAAAATCCAGGCGCTGCCCACCTGGCGCCAGGCGGTGCCGACCCAGTCGATCCTGACCATTACCTCCAACGTGGTGTACGGGCAGAAAACCGGCAACACGCCGGACGGACGTCGGGCGGGGACGCCGTTCGCCCCGGGGGCCAATCCGATGCATGGCCGCGACCGCAAAGGGGCGGTGGCGTCGCTGACCTCGGTGGCGAAACTGCCGTTTACCTACGCCAAAGATGGCATCTCGTACACCTTCTCCATCGTGCCGGCGGCCCTCGGCAAAGCGCCGTCGGCGCAGGAAAACAACCTGGTGGGGCTGCTGGACGGCTACTTCCATCACGAGGAGACGGTGGAGGGGGGACAGCACCTCAACGTCAATGTACTGAACCGGGAAAAGCTGCTCGATGCGATAGAACATCCGGAGCAGTATCCGAATCTGACGATCCGCGTCTCCGGCTATGCGGTCCGCTTTAACGCGCTAACCCGCGAGCAGCAGCAGGATGTGATCTCGCGAACGTTCACCAGCCAGCTCTGAGCGGCTGCCGGGCCACAGGGGAGCCCTTAACGGGCTCTCCTGTTATCATCTTCACATTACCGCAACAAAATAATCACCACTGTTGATCATATTCGCATTTTTGCACCACGCTGGCGCGCAGCGACCGCTAACTGCATCTATGTTTAGCTCACGGGCCGGTACGGATACCGCGTTGTCCGGCTCGCCACGTGATGGCAACCGATCTCCTGACCTGAAAGGGAATGCGCCCTTGCCGGATGCGGCACGGGTTGTCGTCGCGTGCGCACCGACCGGGGCGTCCGCTCTCCGGCGCGATCTCTCTACCTGGCGGGATTTTTGCTTCTTCCACCCTGGCCGTCCTGGCGCTGCGCCTGCGTCGGTACCACACGGTAAGTGATATTTTCTGCGTCATTCCATGACGCCAGGCTCTAAATCGCTGAGGAATATCCGAATGTCTTTGAAACTGAAAACAATGACGCTTCATGTTGTGATAGCAGGTTGTATGAGCATGGCCTTTTACGCCCAGGCTGACGTGAAGATCGGCGTCGCCGGGCCCTTCACCGGCCCCAACGCCACCTACGGCGCCCAGTACTGGAAGGGGGCCTCGCAGGCGGTGGCTGATATCAATGCCGCCGGCGGCATCAAAGGCGAAAAGATTGTGCTGGTGCAGGGGGATGACGCGTGCGAACCGAAACAGGCGGTAGCGGTGGCCAACCGGCTGGTGGACGAAGCGAAAGTCTCCGCCGTGGTGGGGCACTTTTGCTCTTCCTCAACGATGCCGGCCTCCGAGGTGTATGACGAAGCCGGGATTCTGACCATTACTCCCGGCTCCACCAACCCGCAGATCACCGAGCGCGGCATGAAGGATCTCTTCCGCATGTGCGGCCGCGACGATCAGCAGGGGGCGATTGCCGCCAACTATATGCTGGACGTGCTGAAGGCGAAGAAAATTGCCGTCATCCACGATAAAGACACCTATGGCCAGGGGCTGGCCGATGCCACCCGCGCGGCGCTGGCGAAGCGGGGCACCAAAGAAGTGTTGTACGAAGGCCTCTCCCGCGGTGAAAAAGACTTTAACGCCCTGGTGACCAAGATCGGCGCCCTCAAGCCGGACGTGGTCTATTTTGGCGGCTGCCACCCTGAGGCGGGCCCGCTGGTGCGCCAGATGCGCGAGCAGGGAGTGCAGGCGAAATTCTTCTCCGGCGACTGTATTGTCACCGAGGAGCTGGTGACGGCCGCCGGCGGGCCGCAGTTCACCAACGGCGTGCTGATGACCTTTGGTCAGGACCCGCGCACTCTCCCGGAAGGCAAAGCGGTGATCGAGAAGTTCCGCGCCAGCGGCTTTGAGCCGGAAGGCTATACCCTCTACGCCTACGCCTCCATTCAGGCTATCGCCGCCGCCTGGAACGCCGTCGGCACCGATAACGCCAAAGCCAGCGACTGGCTGAAGAGCCACGACGTCGAGACGGTGATGGGCAAAAAAGGCTGGGATGGCAAAGGCGACCTCAAGGTGTCGGACTATGTGGTCTATCAGTGGGACGACAAGGGCAAATATCACCAGCTCTGATCGGCTACCACCCAGGAACTATCCGTTGTTTTGATTGGCTAATCGTCTCACGACGGCGGTCGACCGGGTACCAATCCCGGCGGCCGTCGGCCTGGCGGCTGGAGGGGCTATGACGGCGTTTTTTCTGCAACAACTGATCAATGGGCTGACGCTGGGCGCGGTGTACGGCTTAATCGCCATCGGCTACACCATGGTGTATGGGATCATCGGCATGATCAACTTCGCCCACGGCGAGGTGTATATGGTCTCCGCCTACCTGTGCGCCATCGGCCTGGCGCTGCTCTCCTTCTTCGGGATCCATTCGTTTCCGCTGCTGATTTTCGCCACCCTGGTATTCACCATTGTGGTCACCGGCGTGTACGGTTGGGCGATCGAGCGCATCGCCTACCGGCCGCTGCGCAACTCGACGCGCCTGGCGCCGCTGATCTCGGCTATTGGAATGTCGCTGATCCTGCAGAACTATGTTCAGCTGAGCCAGGGGCCAAACCAGCAGGGGATCCCGACGCTGCTCAGCGGCGCGCTGCGTATGACGGTGGGCGATGGGGTAGTGCAGATCACCTGGACCAAGGTGTTTATTCTCGTCGCCGCGCTGGTGGGGATGCTGATCCTGACCTGGATTATCCAGTACACCCGGCTGGGGCGCATCTGCCGCGCCACCCAGCAGGACCGGCGCATGGCGGCGATCCTCGGCATCAATACCGACCGGGTGATCTCCCTGGTGTTTGTCATCGGCGCGGCGATGGCCGGCCTGGCCGGGGTGCTGGTGACCATGAACTACGGCACCTTCGACTTCTACATCGGATTTATTATCGGCATCAAAGCCTTCACCGCCGCGGTGTTGGGCGGGATTGGCTCGCTGCCTGGCGCGATGCTGGGCGGACTGCTGCTCGGGGTGGCCGAGGCGCAGTTCGCCGGAATGGTGAATTCGGATTACAAAGACGTTTTTTCCTTTGCGCTGCTGGTGGCGATCCTGATTTTTCGCCCGCAGGGGCTGCTGGGTCGTCCGCTGGTGGCCAAGGTCTGAGGGGGCTCTATGGGTGAACTGACGCGCCAGCCTGCGCGGGATATCAAAAGCGCGCTGATCGACAGCGTGCTGGCCGGTCTTTGCGCGTTAATTGTCTTTGGCCCGATCGTCGGCGTGGTGCTCAAAGGCTATGGCTTTACCCTCGCGCCCGTGCGGGTGGCGATCCTGGTGGCGGTGGTGATGGCCGGCAGACTGGCGCTCAGCCTGCTGCTGCAGAGCCGGCGGGGCAAGGCCTTGGTTGCCCGCTTTGAGGGGGCGGATGACGGGGTGTACGTCCGGCCCCCGGGCTACCGCTCGCGGCTGCGCTGGATAATGCCGCTGCTGGTGGGCCTGGCTATCGCCTTTCCGTTTCTCGCCAGCAAATACCTGCTGACCGTGGCGATCCTCGGGCTGATCTACGTCCTGCTCGGTTTGGGGCTGAATATCGTGGTGGGTCTCGCGGGGCTGCTCGATCTGGGCTATGTGGCGTTCTATGCTATCGGCGCCTACGGCCTGGCGCTGGGCTACCAGTACCTGGGCCTCGGCTTCTGGGCGATGCTGCCGCTGGGGGCGGTGATGGCGGCCCTCGCCGGGGCGTTGCTGGGCTTTCCGGTGCTGCGCATGCACGGCGACTATCTGGCCATCGTCACCCTCGGCTTTGGCGAAATCATTCGCCTGGTGCTTAACAACTGGGTGAGCTTCACCGGCGGCCCCAACGGCGTCCCGGTGCCATCCCCGACGCTGTTTGGCCTCGAATTTACCCGCCGGGCAAAGGATGGCGGTATCCCCATCCATGAGTTCTTCCACGTCAGTTACAACCCCAACCTGAAATTCATCTTCCTCTACGCCGTGCTGTGCATGGTGGTGATACTGGTGCTGCTGGTGAAGCATCGCCTGACGCGGATGCCCATCGGCCGCGCCTGGGAGGCGCTGCGCGAGGATGAGATCGCCTGTCGGGCGATGGGGCTCAACCATGTGCTGGTTAAGCTCTCGGCGTTCATGCTCGGCGCGTCGACCGCCGGCATCGCCGGAGTGTTCTTCGCCAGCTATCAGGGATTTGTTAATCCGACGTCGTTCACCTTTTTTGAGTCGGCGCTGATCCTGGCGATTGTGGTGCTGGGGGGAATGGGCTCCACCCTTGGGGTGGTGCTGGCGGCGTTTGTCCTGACGGTCACCCCGGAGCTGCTGCGCGGGTTTGACGAATATCGCGTGTTGCTGTTTGGCGTGCTGATGGTGCTGATGATGATCTGGCGGCCGCGCGGCCTGGTGCGCACCAGCCGCAGCGGGGTCGCGTTGCGAAAAGGAGTCGCGCCATGAGCGACAGCATCTTACGCGTTGAGCATCTGATGATGCATTTCGGCGGCATCAAAGCGCTGAATGACGTCAATCTGGAGGTGGAGCGGGGGTCGATCACCGCCCTGATCGGCCCCAACGGCGCGGGCAAAACCACGGTATTTAACTGCCTGACCGGCTTTTACCGGGCGACGGGGGGGAGTATCGTGCTACGGGCGCGGGAAAAGGTCACCGATGTCATTCAGGTGCTGGGGCAAAAGCTTCACCCGGACGATTTCCTCCACCCGGCGCAGCTGGGGCGGCGGATCTATTACAAGATGTTCGGCGGCACCCATCTGGTGAACCGCGCCGGTCTGGCCCGCACCTTCCAGAATATTCGCCTGTTCCGCGAGATGTCGGTGATTGAGAACCTGCTGGTGGCCCAGCATACCCAGGTTAACCGCCATCTGCTGGCCGGGATCCTCAACACCCGCGGCTATCGGCAGGCGGAAAGTCAGGCGCTGGATCGCGCGTTTTACTGGCTGGAGGTAGTGGAGATGGTGGACTGCGCCAACCGTCTGGCGGGAACGCTTTCCTACGGACAGCAGCGGCGGCTGGAGATCGCCCGCGCCATGTGCACCCGTCCGGAGATGATCTGTCTGGACGAGCCGGCGGCCGGACTCAACCCGGTTGAAACCCAGGCGCTGAGCCGGATCATCCGCTTTCTGCGTCAGCAGCACGGCATCACGGTGCTATTGATCGAACATGATATGGGGATGGTGATGGAGATTTCGGATCATATCATCGTCCTCGATCACGGGGACGTCATCGCCCGCGGCGCGCCGCAGGCGATTCAGGCCAACGCCAGCGTGATTGCCGCCTATCTTGGCGCTGAGGAAGAGGAGACGCGTCGATGAGCCAGCCACTGCTTGCCTTTGATGAGGTGGATGTCTTCTACGGGCCGATCCAGGCCCTGAAGCAGGTCTCCCTGACCGTCAACGAGGGGGAGACGGTGGCGCTGATCGGCGCCAACGGCGCGGGTAAATCGACGCTGTTGATGTCGGTCTTCGGGCAGCCGCGTATTGCCGGCGGGGAGATTTTCTATCGCGGGGAGGCGATCAGCCGGAAATCGACCCACTTTATCGCCAGCAACGGCATCGCCCAGGCCCCGGAAGGGCGGCGCATCTTTCCCGATATGACCGTCGAGGAGAATCTGCTGATGGGGACCATTGCCATTGGCAACCGCTATCAGGCCGAGGACAAGGCCCGGATGTACCAGCTGTTCCCCCGGCTGGAAGAGCGGCGGGGACAGCGGGCGATGACCCTCTCCGGCGGCGAACAGCAGATGCTGGCCATCGCCAGGGCGCTGATGAGCCGGCCGCGCCTGCTGCTGCTGGATGAGCCGAGCCTGGGACTGGCGCCGCTGGTGGTGAAGCAGATATTTCAGATCCTGCGCGAGCTGACGGCCCAGGGGATGACGCTGTTTCTGGTGGAGCAGAACGCCCGCCATGCCCTCAACCTGTCGGACCGCGCCTACGTGATGGTGAACGGCCAGATCCGCCTGAGCGGTAGCGGCCAGGCGCTGCTCAACGACCCGGAGGTGCGTAAGGCGTATCTGGGGATCAGCGGCTGAGAGGGTTAATCCCGCGGTTGGTTACGGGTTTTAATGTGCTGCCAGAAACGTTCGGCGGCCTGGTTAAGCCGCGAGCCGGAGCGGTAGAGCCAGGCGCCGATCGGCAGCGACAGGCTCTCATCGAGGATCGTCAGTCGGCCTTCGTCCAGCTCGCGCTGAATGGAGTACTGCGGCAGCCAGCCCACGCCGTCGCCATTGAGGATCATGCGCTTGAGCAGCTCGCTCATGGAAGAGACAAAGGTGAGGGAGAAGGTGATCTCCGGCGTGCGGTCGATGACCTGGTTCACCTGGCGCCCCATATAGCTGTCGTTGGCGTATTTCATCAGCGGCAGCACGCCGCGATGTAAATGAAACAGCGGCCGGCCATGTTCGTCGCAGGGGGAGACCAGGTGCAGGTAAGAATCAAAAATTTTATGATTAATAAACGGATAGTTCATTAATTCTTCATTATAGAAGGAGAGGATAAAATCGCTTTTACCCTCTTTCAGGTTAAATACGGCGTCGTTGACGTTAATCGATTCAACATGAAAAGTCTTATTTTTACGGTCGGTGTAACCGGCGATAATTTCCGGCAGCAATAACACCGACAGCGACGGGGCGGCGTCGATTCTTATTTTCTGCGTGGTGTTATTTAAACCTTTAATTCGGCTGATCTGAAAATCCATGTCGTCGAGCATATTTCGCGCATAGCCGACAAAAATTTTCCCGCGGTTGGTCAACTGCAGGGGGTTGGCGCTGCGGTCGAAGATGCTGAATCCGAGGGAAGCCTCCAGCGACTGGATGCGTCGGCTGAACGAGGACTGGGAGATATTGCGGGCTTTGGCCGCCAGGGTAAAGCTGCGTGACTCCTCGAGAGCAATCACATCATACAGCCATTTAACTTCCAGATTTGCCAACACCGATCCAGTCCTCAAAAACGCAATAAAGGCTATGCAATTTTAGCATAGCGCATAGAAACTATGCAATTAACATAATTATCGACAGGTGTTAACATTTTTTGGAAAGTTGAGATTTATGAATACGTATCGGCGACCCTACATGAGCACGATATGAAATCGCGACTCACGGTTATTTATTGCTTTATTTCATTACCCAGGATTTATCTTATTAAATAGCTGGCGACGATGACGAAAGCAATGAATAACCCAGGCCTCTTACCTTAAATAGTTTGTCAGGAGTTCCATGTCACAACAAATTGAATCAGTAAAAATGGCTCTGCAGGAGCTGGGGATTAATGCAAGCGGCGAATTGTTTTACAACCCTGATTACGATTTGCTTATTGCACATGAAACCGCTCCTGAGCTGACCGGCGCGGCCCGCGGCGTAATGACCGACTCTGGCGCTGTGGCAGTGGATACCGGCATCTTCACCGGCCGCTCGCCGCGCGATAAATATATCGTCAGAGACGAGCAGACGCGCGACACCGTATGGTGGGCTGACTCCGGCCTCGGCCGCAATGACAATAAGCCGTTATCGCCAGAAGTGTGGCGCAGCCTGAAAAGCCTGGTCGCAGGCCAGCTGAGCGGCAAAAAACTGTACATCATCGACGCCTGGTGCGGCGCCAGCCCGGACACCCGCCTTGGCGTGCGCTTCGTCACCGAGGTGGCGTGGCAGGCCCACTTTGTCAAAAACATGTTTATCGTGCCGAGCGCCGACGAGCTGGCCAGCTTTACTCCGGACTTCGTGGTGCTCAACGGCGCCGGCTGCACCAATGCCAACTGGCAGGCGCAGGGCATGAACTCCGAGAACTTCGTCGCCTTTAACCTGAGCGAGCGTATTCAGCTCATCGGCGGCACCTGGTACGGCGGCGAAATGAAAAAAGGGCTGTTCTCGGTCATGAACTACCTGCTGCCGCAGAAAGGCATCGCGTCGATGCACTGCTCGGCCAACCGCGGCGAAGCAGGGGACGTCGCGCTGTTCTTCGGCCTCTCCGGTACCGGCAAAACCACGCTGTCCACCGATCCGCATCGTCAACTGATTGGCGATGACGAGCACGGCTGGGACGATGATGGGGTGTTTAACTTCGAAGGCGGCTGCTACGCCAAGACCATCAATCTCGACCCGCAGGCGGAGCCGGAGATTTATGGCGCCATCCGCCGCAATGCGCTGCTGGAAAACGTGGTGGTGCGCGCCGACGGCAGCGTGGATTACGCCGACGGCAGCAAAACCGAGAACACCCGCGTCTCCTATCCGCTGTCGCATATCGACAATATCGTCAAGCCGGTGTCCCGGGCGGGCCATCCGTCGAAGGTGATTTTCCTTGCCGCAGACGCGTTTGGCGTCCTGCCGCCGGTCTCCCGTCTGACCACCGAGCAGATGCAGTACCATTTCCTGTCGGGCTTCACCTCGAAGCTGGCGGGCACCGAGCGCGGCATTACCCAGCCGACGCCGACCTTCTCCGCCTGCTACGGCGCGGCGTTCCTGCTGCTTCACCCGACCCAGTACGCCAGCGTACTGGCGGCGAAGATGGCGGAATCCGGTGCGGAAGCCTGGCTGGTCAACACCGGCTGGAACGGCGAGGGCAAACGCCTGTCGCTGCGCGATACCCGCAGCATCATCAGCGCGATCCTCAATGGCACCACCGGCCCGCTGCGCGATGAAGCGATCCCGGTGTTCAATCTTGCGATCCCGCAGAGCATTCCGGGCGTCGACAGCGCGGTGCTGGATCCGCGTAATGGCTGGAGCTCAGCGGATAAGTGGCAGGAGAAGGCGGAAAGTCTGGCTCAGCTGTTTATGGATAACTTTAAGCAGTACAGCGATACCGAAGCGGGCGCGCGTCTGGCGCTGGCCGGTCCGCAGCTGCAGAATAGCGCGGTCGAAGCCTGATCCGCGGCCAGCAGGTCGACGCCTGGCGCCGACCTGCTGGCGAGCCGCTTTACTCCGCAAAGGCCTGCAGCGCATCGCCAGTGAGGCGATAACGCACCCACTCATCCTGCGGCTGCGCGCCAATGCTCAGATAGAAATCAATCGCCGGCTGGTTCCAGTCGAGCACGCTCCACTCCAGACGCCCGCACTGACGCTGTACAGCATATTGCGCGATGGTTTTCAGCAGCGCTTTTCCGGCGCCGATCCCGCGATAGTCGGGGGTTACGTACAGATCCTCCATATAGATGCCGTTACGGCCAAGCCAGGTGGAGTAGCTGGTGAAGAACACGGCGTAGCCCACCGCTTTGCCCGCCACCTCGCAGATCAGCGCCTCGGTTTTGCTGCTGCTGGCAAACAGCGTCTCTCTGATCTCCTCTGCCGTCGTCACCACCTCTTCGGGGGCTTTCTCGTAGACCGCGAGTTCATAAATCATGTCATAAATAGCGGTGGCGTCGTCCGGGGTGGCCTGGCGGATCGTGATGCTCATGGGTCGTCCTGTCTGAATGGTATGAAAGAAAGCAAAATTGCTGACCCAGAGCATAAGCGGTATTGTGAAAAGAATTAAGTGCAATGAAATCAGCAAACGATGAATATTATGCATCCTGTCCTGCGCCGTATCGACCTCAACCTGCTGCCGGTCTTTGACGCGGTCTATCGCTCCCGCTCGGTGCGCCTGGCGGCAGAAGAGCTGGCGATGAGCACCTCGGCGCTGAGCCATGCGCTCTCCCGGCTGCGCAGCGCCCTCAACGACCCGCTGTTCTATCGGGAAGGTCACCGGATGTGTCCCAGCGTCTATGCCAGCCAGCTGGCGCCCTCTATCGCTTCGGCGCTGAAATTTCTCAATCAGGAGCTGACGCCGCCGGCGGCGTTTGTGCCGGCCGCCAGCACCGACTGCATGCAGATTGCGATCACCGATTTCACCGCGTTCTGCGTCTTTCCGACGCTGATGCACCACCTGCAGCGTGAGGCGCCCGGGCTGCGGTTTGAGCTCCGTTATCTGCCCCACAGCCCGGCGCTGACCGAGCTGCTGGCGGGGGAGGTCGATCTGGCTCTCGGGTTCAATACCCCTGACGAGCCAGTTCATCCCGATCTCGAGGAGATTAACTGGCTGCGGGACGAATATGTGGTTATCAGCCAGGCCGACCGAACGGCGCTCACCCTGGACGCCTACCTTGCGGCCCGTCATCTGGTGGTGACCCCGTGGAATGAGCGGCAGGGGGTGCTGGACTGTGAGCTGGAGCGGCAGGGCTATTCGCGGCAGGTGGCGGTGAAAACGCCCTCGATGCTGAGCGCTCCCTTTATTATTGAGCAGAGCGATCTGCTGATGGCGCTGCCCCGGCGGGCGGCGGAGACGATGGCTCGCGCCGCCCGGCTGACCATTTTCCCGCTGCCGTTTCCGGTTCCCCCGTTTGACGTCAAGATTTACGCCCACAAACGCAGCGGGAAACGCGAGGCCACCCGCTGGCTGATCTCCCTGTTGCAGACGCTGGGGAACGCCGTCGCGGCGCCGGCGCCCTGAGGTCACGTCCGGATTATTAACATCTCGCCGCTCCGCGTCGCGTTAACCCTGCCGGGCCGGGTATGTCTTTTACCGCCTGGCGCCCGGGGCGCAGCGGCGTACCCTGGCCTCGGTCACAAAACGGAAAACTCACCTTTTCATCCCTGCCGCCGACGCTGATGGCGTAGAGAGTGTTAAATGATTGTATATAAAAGTAATGTTAATTAGTTAAATGTTATTTATGCGTGAATTGCATCAATGGATGCGTTTATTACGCTTATTTCATTCCCGGTTCTGTTTCAGTCTTCAGCAACAGGCGCGCGACAACGCGTGGATAACAAACTGGAGACCTGCATGCATTCGACAACCTCACTGATGAGTACCCGTGACCGGCTCGGCGCCATTCTGCGCGTCACGTCCGGTAACTTTCTCGAACAGTTCGACTTTTTCCTGTTCGGGTTTTATGCCACCTACATCGCACATACCTTTTTTCCGGCGAGCAGTGAATTCGCCTCGCTGATGATGACCTTCGCGGTCTTTGGCGCCGGCTTTCTGATGCGGCCCATCGGCGCCATCGTGCTTGGCGCCTATATCGACAAGGTAGGGCGGCGCAAAGGGCTGATTGTGACCCTGTCGATCATGGCCACCGGCACCTTCCTGATCGTGCTGATCCCCTCTTACCAGGCCATTGGCCTGTGGGCGCCGCTGCTGGTGCTGATCGGCCGCCTGCTGCAGGGCTTCTCCGCCGGCGCTGAGCTGGGCGGGGTATCCGTCTATCTGGCCGAGATCGCCACCCCGGGCCGCAAAGGGTTTTACACCAGCTGGCAGTCGGGCAGTCAGCAGGTCGCCATTATGGTGGCGGCCGCGATGGGCTTTGCCCTCAACGCCGTGCTGGAGCAGAGCGCCATCAGCGACTGGGGCTGGCGTATTCCGTTCCTTTTCGGCTGCCTGATCGTCCCGTTCATTTTTGTGCTGCGCCGTAAGCTGGAGGAGACCCAGGAGTTTACTGCCCGCCGCCATCATCTGGCGATGCGCCAGGTATTCGCCACCCTTCTGGCGAACTGGCAGGTGGTCATCGCCGGGATGATGATGGTGGCGATGACCACCACCGCGTTCTATCTGATCACCGTCTATGCGCCGACCTTTGGCAAAAAAGTGCTGATGCTCAGCGCCTCGGACAGCCTGCTGGTCACGCTGCTGGTGGCGATTTCCAACTTCTTCTGGCTGCCGGTGGGCGGGGCGCTGTCCGACCGCTTTGGCCGCCGGCCGGTGCTGATTGCCATGACCCTGCTGGCGCTGGCTACCGCGTGGCCTGCGCTGACCATGCTGGCGAACGCGCCGAGCTTTTTGATGATGCTGAGCGTGCTGCTGTGGTTGTCCTTTATCTACGGCATGTACAACGGGGCGATGATCCCGGCGCTGACCGAAATTATGCCCGCCGAAGTGCGCGTGGCAGGCTTCTCGCTGGCCTATAGCCTGGCGACCGCGGTGTTTGGCGGCTTCACGCCGGTGATTTCCACGGCGCTGATTGAATATACCGGTGATAAAGCTTCCCCAGGCTACTGGATGAGCTTTGCCGCCGTCTGCGGCCTGCTGGCCACTTGCTACCTCTATCGCCGCAGCGCCGTTACGCTGCAGACGGCACGTTAATCAGGGAGATGATGATGCGTAAAACGACAGGAACCCTGCTGGCCACGCTGCTGCTGGCCGCCACCGGCGGCAGCGCGCTGTCCGCTGAGGTCACCGTGATGATCTCCGGCGGCTTCAAAGCGGCGCTGGAAAAGCTGGCCCCGGCATGGGAAAAACAAAGCGGCAACCACCTCGTGGTGATCCCCGGGCCGTCGATGGGAAAAACGCCGCAGGCGATCCCTAACCGCCTGGCGCGGGGCGAACACGCGGACGTGGTGATTATGGTCGGCGACGCGCTGACCAGCCTCGAGAAAGCGGGCCGTACGCAACCGGATTCGCGCCGGGAGCTGGCCGACTCGCCCATCGGCGTGGTGGTGAAAGCGGGAACGCCGCTGCCGGCTATCCGCAGCGCAGACCAGCTGCGGGCGGCGCTGCTGGCTGCGCCGTCGGTCGCGTACTCCGACAGCGCCAGCGGACGCTATGTCAGCTCGACGCTGTTCCACCGCCTGGGCATTGATGAGGCGATGCAGAGCAAAGCGCAGATGGTGGAGCGTATTCCGGTAGCCTCGGAAGTGGCGAAGGGACGGTATGCGATCGGTTTTCAGCAGGTGAGCGAACTGCTGCCGGTGCCCGGCGTGACCTTTGTCGGCGAACTGCCGGATAACCTGCAGTACATCACCCGCTTTGCCGGGGCGGTGACCGTCAGCGCCGACCACCCGCAGGAAGGAAAGGCGCTGCTGACGTATCTGGCCTCACCGGCGGCGCAGGAGACCATCCACGCCACCGGTATGCGAAGCGTAGCTGCCGCCGCGCCGGTCAGCCAGAAGGATACTGTTCAATAATCAGCTTCTCCAGCTCTGCCGCCACGTAGGACTGAATACGGCCGCTGAGGCGGATCAGACCTACCGTACGGGTGACCACCGGGTCGGTAAGCGGTACGGCGCGGAGAACGGAATGCTCCCCGGCGGGCATCGACATCGCGGGCACGGCGGCAATGCCGATGCCCGCTTCCACCATCCCCAGCATCGTGGTGACGTGGCGGGTTTCGCAAATGCTTGGCCGCGCCGGCGTCAGATGCGCCAGCTCCCTGTCGAGCAGCGTCCGGTTGCCGGAGACCCGATCGAGGCCAATATAATCCTGTTCAAAGTATGCCTGCCAGCTGAGGTGCGTCCTGCTCGCCAGCGGATGGTCGTGCCGACAGGCGGCGACATAGCGGTCGTCGGCCAGCGGGGTGAATTCGATGCTGGCCGGCAGGTTTTTGGCAAAGCAGAGGCCAAAGTCAGCCTGTCCGCTGCTCACCGCCTCAATGACATTCCCGGCGCTGCTGTCGATCAGTCGAATACGCACCTGGGGAAAGCGCGCCTGAAAGCTGCGGATGATTTCCGGCATAAAGTAGTAGGCGGCGGAAGGTACCGTCGCCACTGTCACCAGCCCGGTACGCGCCTTGCTGACCTGGCTGATATCCGCCAGCACCGTCTCGACGTGGGCCAGCAGCTGCTCCGAACGTTCGGCAAAATTCTGTCCATACAGCGTAAGGGTCACGCGGCGGGTGGTGCGCTCGAACAGCCGGTTGCCTAACGCGGTCTCCAGTTTTTCGATGCGGCGGCTGAGGGCCGACTGCGACAGGCAAATGGATTCTGCGGCCAGCCGAAAGCTGCCATACTCCATCAGGGCGCGAAAGGCATAGAGATCGTTGAAGTCAAAATTTACGGGCATGGCGGCGGCATCCTTATCGGCTGTCTGGCGCCTCGCCCCGTCCGGTGAGGGGCGATGGCGACGAAAATCGGCTCGGCAGGTGACTGGGCGCGCGGCTGACCGCACGCCGGGTCGTCATACCTTGAGCAGTTTTACCGTGGCATCGATATCGATTTCGTCTTCCGAGAAGATCAGGGTTGTCCCCTGAAAGGTGGTGATCGCCAGCTTTTTCACCGAGCGCATCTCTCCCGGCTGCACCGCGGATTTTGGCCGGATGCTGTTCATCAGCAGCCCGACCGACAGCACCGCGTTTTCTTTATCCACGCGGGTCTCGACCGGCTCTTCTTCCCGGTAAACCACATAGGATTTGATGGAGGTCAGCTTCAGCCGCTCGCCGGCGATATAGATATATTTGCTTTCCGGAATGACCTTCACCGCGTAGGCCGACAGCCCTTTATTGTTGGTGGTAGGTTCAAAAGTCACCGCCGCGTCTTTCTTGATGAGATCGGGATTGGCGACCTTAATCACATGAAAATACCGGTTTTCGCCGTTTTCATCTTTGATAAATCCAAAACCTTTATCTTTAAACCACGTTGTGATTGTTCCGTTCATCGCCATTACCGTTCTTACTCGTTGGTTAACTCAAATTTTGCAGCGCGCAGTGTAAAGCACATTGCCTGCGCAGACCATGCCTTTGCGATAAGTGTGGGTGATAAATGACGCCGCCGCGAGGGCGGATCGTGCGCCAGCGTCGTACCGGCGGGCAAAATGGGGTACTATCGCCGCCCAATCCTTCTTCGGGCCGTCTGATGTCCACCATTATCGATACCTTTGTCGCTCCGCCGTGCCGCGAGCAGATAACCCTCCTGTATCAGGACGAACACCTGCTGCTGATCAATAAACCTGCCGGGCTGCTGAGCCTGTCAGGCAAAGATCCGCGTAACCTCGACTCCGTGCATCATCGACTGGTCCAGCGCTTTCCGGGCTGCACCCTGGTACACCGCCTTGATTTCGGCACTTCCGGTCTGATGGTGGTCGCCCGCAACAAGGTGATTAACGCCGCGCTGTGCCAGCAGTTCAGTCAGCGCACGGTGGGTAAGGTCTATACGGCGCTGCTGTGCGGCCATTTGCCGGAAGATGAAGGGATAGTGGAGGCGGCGATCGCCAAAGACCCGGCCCGTTTCCCGCGCATGTCGATCTGCGCCCGGCACGGCAAACCGGCGCGTTCGCGCTACCGGGTAATTGACCGTATGTACCAGACGCGGGAAGGGGAGAGGGCGCTGGCGCTGACGAGGGTGGCGCTCACCCCGGAGACCGGGCGCACCCATCAGCTGCGGATCCACTGTCAGCTGCTGGGCTATCCGATCCTTGGCTGCGATCTGTATGGCGGCCGGGAATTGCCGGGCACGGAACAGGCTCCGCGGCTGATGCTGCACGCCAGCGAACTGCGTTTTCGCCACCCCGTCAGTCGCGAGCCGATGCATATCCAGCAGGCAAGCTCGTTCTGATCGCCTGCCGCCGGAAGCCCGCGATCACCACATCAGGTCGTCGGGCACCTTAAAGTCGGCGTACGGATCGTCTTCATCCTGCTCATCCTGGCTCAGGGCGCTGTGCAACACGATGCTGCTGGCATCGCGCTGGGCAATTTTCTCAGCCACAATCGCCGGAATAATTGCATATTCCCCTTCAGGTTTGTTATCCACCGCCAGGCGGGCAATCGCCAGGCGACCGTTAATCAGCTGGGTTTGGGTGGTCTTGTCGACCATGATTTTTTTGATCAGATTATTATCGGTAAAGTTAAAGCCGATATCGCCCCGGGCGACGGTAATGCGGTTCATCTCAATCAGCTGCTTGACCTGAGCTTTATACTCTTTCGCCAGCACCGCCTGCTTTTGCTGCTCGCTGAGCTGTTTATCGCGCTCCAGCTGGGCTTTTTTATTCTCTTCCACCGCTTCCCGGGCCTCACGGGCCTGCACGCGGGATTTTTTCGCCGTTCTCTGGACTTTGGCCATTTTTTTGCTGCTGACCAGGCCGGCTTTGAGCATCTGCTCTTGTAAGGTAAGTTTTGTCATTTGCGTATCTGAAGCTTAGGAAACATCTGGCAAGTATACCTGCATTGGCGGAAACGACGCCAGACCCGCGGACGTACTGGGCCGCTGTGCCCGGTAGCGCGAAACTGGCCGGGGATTACTCCCGGGGCTGGAGCTGATAAATCCAGGCGCTGACCTGCTGTCCATCGTCGGTAGTCACCTCCACCGACACCCGATCGTACCCCTCCTCAAAGTCGTCCAGCATGGGCCAGTGCGCCGCCAGCCGGTCGGACAGGAACAGATAGCCGTTGACCCGCGGGCCGTTGGCATCGAGGACGATCCCCGGAAAATCAGCGGCTGCGCCCCAGCCGCGCGCGTAAAAGGTACCGGTAACGTAGCCCGGACGCCACTCGCCCCCGATCGCCTCCAGAATATGCGCATTGCTGCGACCGGGACAGAGCGTCCCATAGACAAATAGCGGTTTCATTTTCTCTCTCTCGTTCGCCCTGATACCCGCCCCCAGCGGAGCGGAAAACCAAAATACGGGGTAATTCAGCGCCTGGCAATGGCCGGGTGGGGGTTAGGCGTCTCTCTGATACCGGGGGAGATTCAGGCGCCGGCGCTGTCGAGGATATATCGACTAAAGTGAAATTTTTATTATTAATCATATTTAAGATGAATATAAATAAGTCTGATAGAGGGATTAATTCGCTAATTACCCTTTAACGGCAAATTATAAGAGGAGAATACAATGCCTGTCGTTTTCGCCGCCTTCACTTGGGGGATGAAAGATAGCGAGCCTTGAATTCAGATATTATTTACCCCCTGGCAGCACCTGGCGCTAATTTTTCCCTTTATGATAAGCAACCATTAAAAAATAACTTGAAGCTTTCATCTGACGCAAAACCGCTGGCGGCTGCTACTGACCCCGAAGGATCTTATCCCGGCGAGACCGCGCATTATCGAAGCCAGCCAAAATCAACTGACGCTGCACCCGCTTAAGGAGAAGTGAAATGCCTCGTCCCTCCCTGTACGACATCCTCTACGGCAATTTCGCCGGCGGGCTGGACCTGAACAACGTCAGCGAAACGGATCAGGTCATCCTGTCGGTGCTCGATAACATGCAGCGCATCCTCAACTGTCGGGCCGGAACGCTGGCGCATTTGCCGGACTACGGCCTGCCGGATATGACCGCTATCCTCCAGGGCATGCCGGCGTCGGCGCATCAGCTGATGAGTACGCTGTCGGCGGTGTTGCTGAAATACGAACCGCGCCTGCAGCGGATCGCGGTGGTGATGCTCGATCAGGATGCGCCCGGCGAACTGCGCTATGCCATTGATGCTGAGCTGAAGGATATCGGTCTGGTACGTTACGGCACAGAGTTTATGCCTGAAGGCAGGGTGTTGATCCGCCACCTTAAACGTCAGCAGTACCTTGACGCCCGCTCCGCCCTCTAATCTCTCGCTGAAAGACATCATGATGACAACACATAAAGACCGCCGCTATAAAACCGGTGGCGACCCACGCACGCTGGCTGATTTTATTGCCCTGCGTGCGGAAATGAACAAGCTCAGCCACCCGGCGCGGCCGGATATTAACTGGCCGTATGCCGAGCAGCTTGCCCGTGCGCTGCTGGAGCATCACGGCGCGGATCTGCAGACTGTCGCCTGGTATACGCTGGCCCGCGCCCGGCTGGACGGCCTGGCAGGGATCAACGAGGGGCTATCGCTGCTGGAAACGCTGCTGGCCCACCAGGGTAAAAACCTGTGGCCGCAGGCGCTCCCGGCCCGCACCGAAATCTTCCGCACCCTGAGCAAGCGGCTGCGGCAGGTGATCCGCACCCTGAACCTCACCCCGGACGATCTTGCGTCGCTTAGCCAGGCTGAGTGTTCGCTGCAAACCTTCGACGCGGTGCTCCAGCGCCTTGAGATCGCGCCTGAAAACCCGCTGAATGACCTGCGGGCGCTGCTGCGCAGCACGGCAACCCGCTTTGAGAACCTCGACCCTGCGCCAGCGCCTCCCGTCGCGCCGCCGGTGGCGATGTCTGAGGCGGCACTTCCCGACGCTCTGGTCAGCGAAGAGGATGCTGCGAAGGCTGAGCCAGCGCCAGAACGACAACGTAGACCAGAGGCTGAGCCGCCGGCTCCGTCTTCACCAGCAAAGCGGCCCGCGCCAGGGATAGCATCGACTCCGGTCGCCGCGTCGCGCTGGAAGCCATTTATCGCCGGAATGGTCACTATGCTGGCGGTGTCGGGCATCGCCGTCGGCGGATGGCTGGCGTTGCGCCAGACCGATTTGCCGCCGACTGTGATGACGCAACAGGCCGGGCCGCTAGCGGACCTTCCGGGGGCATCTCCCCACGCGCCGGTCGATCTGCGCCAGGCGCAGCGCCAGCTTGACGATCTCGCCCGCCTGGCGCCGGACTGGGCGATAAGCTACGGCGACCGGCTGGTCCAGCTTGCCCTGAGCCGCTGGCCAGAACAGGCAAAGCCCCTGGCGCAGCAGTGGCAGCGGCAGCTAAGCGCTGCGGCATTGCCCGCGGAAAACCTCACCGGCTGGGCGGAGGGCATGCGTCAGCTGCAACGGCTCGCCGGTCAGCTCAATGCCCTCGACGAGCAGAAGGGGAAGTACCTGACGGTGAGCGAACTGAAAACGGCGGTGTTTGCCATTATGCAGTCGCTTAACCGCGCCGTTCCGCTGGAAGAGCAGCTGCGTGAGCTGGCCGCGCTCCCCGCAGGTCAACCCTGGCCAGCCGCCCGCGGCAGTCTCGCCGAACTGCATCTGCAACAGCTGATCGTGGAGTATGCCCTGCTGAAGCGAAAACAGCCGGCGCCACCGCCCGCTGCGCGACCCGCAACCGGTGGGCCCTCGGTGAGTGAGGCGGTGAAATAAAGTGTGCGCATGGCAACATTTTCTTTACATCATGATTGCAAGAACTCTACGCCCTTCGTAGTCTGAAAATGATTTAAATATACCGTTTAATTTTATATTGAAAATTTTATTTCAAACTCTGAGGGCATGCTATGAAGCACTGTAACATCATCCTGTTAGTTGGCCTTCTGGCCAGTTCCGCTTCGGCATTGGCGGAAAAGATCGGCGTCTCGATGGCTTACTTCGATCAAAACTTTCTCACCATTATTCGTCAGTCCATTGAGAAAGAAGCTCATGCCCGCCAGGTCGAGGTGCAGTTCGAAGACGCCCGCGGCGACACCGGACGCCAGGCCGATCAGGTGCAGAGCTTCATTGCCTCCGGCGTGGACGCGATCATCGTTGACCCCGTGGACTCCGCCAGCACCCCGCAGCTGACGAAGATGGCGCAGCAGGCCAGGATGCCGCTGGTGTATGTGAACCGGACGCCGGGGGACAAAACGTTACCGCCTGGCGTGGTGTTTGTCGGTTCGGACGAGCGGGAGTCCGGCACATTGCAGATGGAAGCGCTGGCGAAGCTGGCGAACTACAAAGGCAACGTCGCCATCATGATTGGTAATCTCACCGATGCCGGCGCGCTGCAGCGCACCAGGGACGTAGAGCAGGTGGTGGCCAAATATCCGGCGATGAAAGTGGTGCAGAAACAGCCGGCCAACTATTCCCGCAGCGAGGGAATGGATCTGATGCAGAACTGGACAGGCAACGGGGAAGCGATTGATATTGTGGCGGCGAACAACGACGAGATGGCGATTGGCGCGGCGATGGCGCTGGAGAAGAGCCAGAAGAAGCTGCTGATCGGCGGCATCGACGCCACGCCGGATGGGCTGAAAGCGTTGGCCAGCGATAAGATCCAGGTAACGGTTTTCCAGGATGCCGTTGGTCAGGGCAAAACGGCCTTAGCGGTGGCATTGAAGCTGATTAAAGGAGAAAAAGTCGAGTCCCATGTCTGGATCCCGTTTGAGTTAGTGACCAAAGAAAACATGCAGACCTATGTGGAAAAGAGTCATTAACGGCAAGGCAGAAATGTTCGAACTTTGCTGATAAAACCGGGCTGAGAATATGACGCCCGGGCAACGAAACCGGAGGAAAAGAGATGGCAACGGCAAAAAGCGGCTACACGCTGCAGGTGATAAAGGCAGGGCAGCAGGGGCATGTTGAAATGAGGTGGGGGCATCTCGCGGAAGTTGATACGCGCGTGGCGGCGGCGACCATCGCGCAGCATATCGGGCGACCCTCGTCTGCGGCGGATCCGCAGGAGATCAGCCTGTCGCTGACCAATGCCGCCAGCGGCATCTCGGTGGAGCTTCATCACCCGGCCTCAGGGGAAAGCGCCACCCCGGCTTTTATTGAGGACGAGTTAAAAAAGATTGTGCAGATCGTTGATGGCTACGAGGCGGCAGAAGAGACCCATATCGTGGAGTAGCGCGCCGCCTTGCGCACAGGAAAAAAAATCCACGCCGGAGCGTGGATTTTTTATTACTCGATGGCGGCAGAAACGCCAGCCAGCGGGATTAGACGTTGAACAGGAAGTTCATCACATCGCCATCTTTCACGATGTAGTCTTTACCTTCAGCGCGCATTTTACCGGCTTCTTTCGCGCCCTGTTCGCCTTTGTAGGCGATAAAGTCTTCATAAGCGATGGTCTGCGCGCGGATAAAGCCTTTTTCGAAGTCGGTGTGGATCTTACCGGCTGCCTGCGGCGCGGTCGCCCCGACCGGGATGGTCCAGGCGCGAACTTCTTTCACCCCAGCGGTGAAGTAGGTCTGCAGGTTCAGCAGGGCGTAGCCAGCGCGGATCACGCGGTTCAGGCCCGGTTCTTCGAGACCCAGCTCAGCCATAAACTCATCACGCTCTTCATCGTCCAGTTCGGCGATGTCCGCTTCAACCGCGGCGCACACCGGCACCACTACAGACCCTTCCTGCTCGGCGATAGCGCGAACCTGATCGAGGTATGGGTTGTTCTCGAAACCGTCTTCATTGACGTTCGCGATGTACATGGTCGGCTTGAGGGTCAGGAAGCTCAGATAGCGGATGGCCTCTTTCTCTTCTTTGGTCAGATCCAGCGCGCGCAGCATACCGGCGTTTTCCAGCTGCGGCAGGCATTTCTCCAGCGCGGCCAGCTCAACTTTCGCGTCTTTATCGCCGCCTTTGGCTTTTTTGGAGACGCGGTGAATCGCGCGCTCGCAGGTATCAAGGTCAGACAGCGCCAGCTCGGTGTTGATAACGTCGATATCTTCCGCCGGGTTCACTTTACCTGCCACGTGAATGATATTGTCGTTTTCAAAGCAGCGAACCACATGGCCGATAGCTTCGGTTTCGCGGATGTTGGTCAGGAACTGGTTGCCGAGACCTTCGCCTTTGGACGCGCCTTTCACCAGGCCCGCGATATCAACGAACTCCATGGTGGTCGGCAGGATACGCTGCGGTTTGACGATTTCAGCCAGCTTGTCCAGACGCGGATCGGGCATCGGTACGACACCGGTGTTCGGCTCAATGGTACAGAAGGGGAAGTTGGCCGCTTCAATACCCGCTTTGGTGAGCGCATTGAACAGGGTGGATTTGCCGACGTTGGGCAAACCGACGATACCGCATTTGAATCCCATGATTTAAATCACCTTAATCTTTGGATAATCAATCTGTTATCAGGAACAGATTGCAGAAAATTGAATAGCTTTGCCTATTATACACGGTGCGCGGCAAAAATGCCGCACGACAACGGCTTATTGCGCCTTAAAGGCGTGTAAACGGTTGGTCGCTTTAGTGAGACCATCCTTTAACCAGATTTCCGTACAGCGCGCCGCTTCGTCGACGGCATCATCAATCAGTTTCTGCTCGCTGGCCGGTGGTTTGCCGAGGACAAAGCCGACAACCTTGTTTTTGTCGCCCGGATGGCCGATCCCGACGCGTAAGCGGTGAAAGTTCGGGTTATTGCCGAGCTTGCTGATGATGTCTTTCAGGCCGTTGTGGCCGCCATGGCCGCCGCCAAGCTTAAATTTCGCCACGCCCGGCGGTAAATCCAGCTCATCATGGGCAACCAGAATTTCGTCCGGGTTGATGCGATAAAAGGTCGCCATCGCGGCCACGGCTTTACCGCTAAGGTTCATAAAGGTGGTGGGCACCAGCAGGCGAACATCCTCGCCCGCCAGGTTGATGCGCGAGGTATAGCCGAAGAATTTGCTCTCTTCGCGCAGCGGCGCGCGATGGCGATCCGCCAGTAAATCCACATACCAGGCGCCAGCGTTGTGCCGGGTGGCGGCATATTCCGCACCGGGGTTGGCCAGGCCGACAATCAGTTTAATGGTCACGTTTTCTTTCCTGCATGGGGCATTCTCTGCCGCGTAGTGTACTGTCTACGGGCGCGCTTGACAAAGTTCTGGCCTCGAGACAATACCAGCATTGATGATTTACTCTCTAAACCATTAGAATTTGATATTGTTCATAGGCTTATTTGTAAATTTTTGTCTATTTGCTGTTCACTAATGTGATCGTGGGCGCACTCCACAGAAGAGACCTTGTCTATACTACACCTATAAGATTTGGGGACATTCCCTGGCAACCCAAAGTCCGGAGGTGACACATGAAACGCAAAAACGCTTCGTTACTCGGTAACGTACTCATGGGGTTAGGGTTGGTGGTGATGGTTGTGGGGGTGGGTTACTCCATTCTGAACCAGCTTCCGCAGCTTAACCTGCCACAATTCTTTGCGCATGGCGCAATCTTAAGCATCTTCGTTGGTGCGGTGCTCTGGCTGGCCGGTGCCCGTATTGGCGGCCACGAGCAGGTCAGCGACCGCTACTGGTGGGTGCGCCACTACGATAAACGCTGCCGTCGTAATCAGCATCGCCACAGCTAACCGTAGCATGATCCCCCGCATCGGTCCCTGAAGACCGATGCGTTTTACTGTGCCTCTCGTTATCTCTTCTTCTTTTTCCCGCCATATGACGACCCCCATTCCGACCTGAGCTTCGTGATGCTATGGTTGCCGCCAAAAGTGAATATCAAGCGCGTTTTTCGCTTGACCCTGACGTTACGTCAGGCAGCAGAGTAGCGGACCTGGCCACAGAGAGGAGCAGTCATGTTAATTCAGGTGGGAGAGCTGGCGAAGCGCGCCGGGCTGACGGTGCGTACGCTGCATCATTATGAACAGACGGGGCTGTTAACGCCTTCGGCCAGAAGCGAGGCGGGCTATCGGCTCTATAACCTGTCCGCGGTTCAGCGCCTGCATATGATCAAGGCGCTGGCGCAGACCGGGCTGACGCTCGCCACCATCAAGGACTATCTCGATCGGCGAACGCTGTCGCTACCCGAACTGCTGACGCAGCAGATAGAGACGCTTAATGACCAACTGCGCGATGTCGGCAGGCTGCGCGACCGGCTGTTGGCGCTGCGCGAGGCGCTGGCGAGCGGCAATGAACCCGATCTGGAGTCCTGGCTACAGACGCTGGAGTTAATGAAAATGTACGATCGTTGGTTTAGTCAACAGGAGTTAGCCGTGCTGCCGTTTGCGGCACAGGATGAACAGCGCGCGCAGGCGTGGCGCGAGCTAACAGAGGAGGTGCAGACGCTGATGGCGAGCGGCTGCCCGACGGACAGTCCGCAGGCGATGAGTCTGGCGACGCGCTGGATGGAGCGCCTGGAGCAGGATACGGCCGGGCGCCCGGAGTTTCTGACCCGCCTGAACGAGATGCATGCCGCCGAGCCGCAAATGGTTGAACAGACCGGCGTCACCCCGGCCATCATTGCCTTTATCACCGAAGCCTTTGCCGAAAGCAAACTGGCTATCTGGGCGCGGTATCTCGACGACGAGGAGATGGCGTTCACCCGCCGGCACTACTTCGACCGGCTACAGGAGTGGCCAGCGCTGGTGGCGAAGCTGCATCAGGCGTGCCGTGAGGGCGTAGCGCCGGACTCGGCGTCGGGTCAGGCGCTGGCCCGGGCGTGGCTTGAGCTGTTTCAGTCCTACGCCGGCACCCGGCCGCAGACGTTGCAGAAGTTTCGTCAGGCAATGGAGCAGGAGCCGCATTTGATGAAGGGCACCTGGATGACGCCGGCGGTGCTGAGCTGGCTGCAGCAGGCGACCGGAGCCTTGATGCGGCAGGCGCAGGGGCCTGCCGCCGGGTGATCACAGGTCAGCCAGCGCGGCCTGACGATCGGGGTAGAAGCTCAGGCGTCCGGGCAGCGGCTTGACGCCGGCGCGCGCTAACGTGCGTAGCGGCTGAAATTCGAGGTTAGATACGCGTAATTCACAGCCTTCCGGCAGCTTGTTCACAAAGCGCTGGAAGGCATCCAGACCGCCGGCGTCGAGAACCGGCACCGCGTCCCACTTCAGCACCACGATGCGCTTGCCGGCGATCCGGGTCTCCAGGTCGTTGAATAGACCTTCGGCGGCGGCAAAGAACAGCGGACCGATCACCCGCAGCACCAGCACGTCGTCTGGCACTTCGACGTTGACCGGCGCCAGATGGGTCATGCGCGCGATACGGCGCATAAACAACAGCGAAGCCAGCACGATCCCGACGCTGATGGCGATCACCATATCAAACAGCACCGTCAGCGACATGCACATCAGCATCACCACGATGTCGTCCTTCGGCGCGTGGCGTAGCAGATTGATGACTTTATGCGCCTCGCTCATGTTCCATGCCACCATCAGCAGCAGGGCGGCCATCGCCGACAGCGGCAGCCAGGAGAGCAGCGGGGCGAGGATCAGCAGCGCCATGATCACCAGCAGGGCGTGGATCACGGCGGCGATCGGCGATGTGGCGCCGGCGCGGACGTTCGCCGCCGAGCGGGCAATCGCCGCGGTGGCGGTGATCCCGCCGAAGAACGGCGCAACGATGTTGCCCAGCCCCTGGCCAATCAGCTCGCTGTTGGCTTTATGTTTGGTACCGGTCATGCCGTCGAGCACCACCGCGCACAGCAGAGATTCAATAGCGCCCAGCATCGCCATGGAGAAAGCCGCGGGCAGCAGCGCCTGCAGCGAAGCCCAGCTCAGGGTAAAGTTGGAACCCGGCATATCCCAGGGCAGCACCAGCTGCGGCAGCAGCTGCGGAATGCCGTTGCCCTGAGTGCCGTCCGCCAGCTGATAGTGGAACTGCGAGCCGATCGTCGCCACATCGCCGCCGAGCAAGTTGACGACCAGCATCACCCCACAGCCGGCCAGCAGCGCCGGGAGGTGGCCCGGCAGACGGATACCCAGCCGCGGCCAGAGGATCAGGGTGCCGAGGGTGACGACGCCGATGGCGGCGTCCCCGACGTTAATGGTCGGCAGGGCCATCGCCAGCGCCGCCACTTTCTGCAGATAATGCTCCGGCACATGGGGCATCTGCAGGCCGAGGAAATCTTTAATCTGCATGGTACCGATGGTGATACCGATCCCGGAGGTGAAGCCGAGGGTGACCGACAGCGGGATATATTCGATCAGGCGGCCAAAGCGCGCCAGGCCGAAAAGCATTAAAAAGATCCCCGACATCAGCGTCGCCACCAGCAGCCCCGCCAGGCCGAACTGCTGGGAAACCGGATAGAGGATCACCACAAAGGCGGCGGTCGGTCCGGAAACGCTAAAGCGCGATCCGCCGGTTAAGGCGATCACAATCCCTGCCACCGCTGAGGTATAGAGGCCGTACTGCGGCGGCACACCGCTGCCAATCGCCAGCGCCATCGCCAGCGGAATCGCAATGATCCCGACGGTGATCCCGGCGATCAGGTCGCGGGTAAAGCGGGCAGTGGTGTACTTTTCTTTCCAGCAAGCGTCGATGAGGGCGCGGAAAGGCATCACATGTGAGGAAAATAATCTGTTCACAATAATGTTTCATCCATGAGCGCATCATCTGTCAACTGAATGGCAGGTGAAGGAGGCATCGGTCATTGCCACATCATCCTTCGGGATGCCTCTGTGTTGGCTGCGTTCATTTATCCCGGTCACGTACTGCCTGTACGCTCCCGGGGATTCATTCACTTGCCGCCTTGACGCATGCCGAATGATTTTGTGGAAGAATTAAAAATTCAGAGACAAAAAAACCCGCCGCAGCGGGTTTTTGTGCTCGGCTCGATTAATGTTCGAACATAGCAGAGATTGATTCTTCATTGCTGATACGGCGAATAGCTTCAGCCAGCATACCGGAGAGCGTCAGAGTACGCACTTTATCCAGCGCTTTAATTTCTGGTGCCAGCGGAATGGTATCGCAGACGACAAATTCATCGATCACAGAGTTTTTAATGTTCTGGATAGCGTTGCCGGAGAAGATCGGGTGCGTCGCGTAGGCGAATACGCGTTTCGCGCCGCGCTCTTTCAGCGCTTCTGCCGCTTTACACAGGGTGCCGCCGGTGTCGATCATATCGTCGACCATCACGCAGTCACGACCCGCGACGTCGCCGATGATATGCATCACCTGGGAGACGTTGGCGCGCGGACGGCGCTTGTCGATGATAGCCATATCGGTATCGTTCAGCAGTTTAGCGATAGCGCGAGCACGAACCACGCCGCCGATGTCCGGAGAAACCACGATCGGGTTGTCCAGGTTCAGCTGCAGCATATCTTCCAGCAGGATTGGGCTGCCGAACACGTTATCAACTGGCACATCGAAGAAGCCCTGGATCTGTTCTGCGTGCAGGTCAACGGTCAGCACGCGGTCAACGCCGACGCTGGACAGGAAATCTGCCACCACTTTCGCGGTGATTGGCACACGAGCAGAACGAACACGACGGTCCTGACGAGCATAACCGAAGTAAGGGATAACGGCGGTGATACGACCTGCCGAAGCACGACGCAGAGCATCAACCATAACAACCAGTTCCATCAGGTTGTCATTGGTGGGAGCACAAGTGGACTGGATGATGAAAATATCACCACCGCGTACGTTTTCATTGATTTGTACGCTGACTTCGCCGTCGCTAAAACGACCTACAGCGGCGTCGCCAAGAGAAGTGTACAGGCGGTTGGCAATACGTTGTGCTAGTTCCGGGGTGGCGTTACCAGCAAAAAGCTTCATATCAGGCACGAGAAGAACCTCAGGCATGCGTCCAGTGGTGGATGAATGGGCCAATAATGTGCGGGCTGGCGCCATTCGATCCAGTCGGTGTATTTAAAGAGCACGATGCAACGTCTGGAACAGGGTGACGTTGTCACCGTAACTCAATTTCCCCGGCTGACTCATGAACGATGCGCCCTCACGGCGCAGGATTCAGAGCAGGGCCTGCTTGAGCGGCGAGAGGTTTACTCCGCGCGCCACAAAGCCATTTAGCCATGCCGGGGCAGTGTCCAGCACCTGACGGGCAGCGGATTCGGTGTTAAATTCAGCAAACACACAGGCCCCTGTGCCGGTCAGGCGTGACGGCGCATATTCTAACAGCCAGGAAAGCGCGGCATCAACCTCGCGAAAACGTTTTCTTGCGATAAGCTCGCAATCGTTGCTGAATTCACAATTTAATAACGTATTAATTGACCGGCGCGGGGTATTTCGTGGTAGCTCCGGGTCGCGAAAAATGATCGGCGTCGGAATACTGACGCCCGGATGGGCCACCAGGTACCATTTTTCCTCAGGCTCCACCGGCGTCAGAATTTCACCCACCCCCTCGGCAAAGGCGGCATGGCCGCGCACAAAGACCGGCACATCGGCCCCCAGCTGCAGGCCAAGGGTCGCCAGCTCATCTTCCGAGAGTCCGCAGCCCCAGAGATGGTTGAGCGCCACCAGCACGGTGGCGGCATTGGACGAGCCGCCCCCCAGACCGCCGCCCATCGGCAGGCGCTTATCGATACTGATATCGGCGCCGCTGCCCGCCGGCAGGCGGCCGCTTTCGCCGGCGGCGCGCATCAGCAGACGCGCGGCGCGAACGATCAGATTCTCTTCGTCCGGCACCCCGGCCACCGGCGTCAGCAGGCGCAGTTCGCCGTCAGCGCGCGGTTCGATGGTCAGCGTATCGCCGTAGTCGAGGAACTGAAACAGCGTCTGCAGGGTGTGGTAACCATCAGCCCGCTGGCCGGTGATATATAAAAACAGATTCAGTTTTGCAGGTGAGGGCCAGCGGCTCATCATTTCACGATCCAGTTATCCATCTTCAGCTTGATGCGCTGGGCGCCATTGTTCAGCTCGACATTAGACGGCAGGGCGGGCTGGGTATCGCTGGTGTAGCCGCCGTAGGTGACGTGCCAGGTTTTGCCGTTTTGCGTGTAGTTCAGTTCACGCAGACGGTACCGATCGTCCAGCGAATAGTCGGTGGCGTCGCCCGGCAGGCCGATGATCCACTGGCGCAGGCTGTTCAGCGGGATCGGCATCCCGGTCAGGCGGCCAATCATCTCTTCGGCATCGGTGGCGGTGTAGGTCTGGCCTTTGTTGTCGATCAACTGCACGCTGCCAGGCTGCGCGGTCAGCGACAGCTCGGTGCTGCCCAGTGGGTTGGTCAGCAGCAGGCGATAGCGGTCCTGGCCGGTCTGCTGCCAGAAGAAGCGGGCATAGACTTTTTGCTCATCGGAGAGATAGGCAAACGCCCCGCGGGTCTGGAACTGGTTGAGGCTGCGAACAGCCTGCTGGTGCTGGCGCCACTGCGGCGAATCCGGGCTTTTGCCAGGCCCCTCGGGGGTATGAACAGAACAAGCGGTCAGGACGAGGCTGGCCAGCGGCAGCAGGCGGAACAGTCGATTCATAATGATGACAAATCCTTGATGTCTACAGTGAAATTCGGCGGCAGGGGAACAGCGGGCCGATTTGTGTAGCAGGTTACATTTATAATCCTTAATGCTAGCGTCGCCGGGCGATAGCGTCTACGTTCAAGTTGTCTGAAATCAAAAAATTAACCTTAATGGCGGTCTTGCTTTGGCTATTACTCCAAAAGGGGAGCCTCTCTTTTATTGATTACGCGCATCCTGTATGATGCACTCAGACTAACCTTAGCAACGCTGGTACTACTCCCTCACAATGACCCTTTTAGCTCTTGGCATCAATCACAAAACAGCGCCGGTCGCCCTGCGAGAACGCGTTGCGTTTTCGCCGGAAACGCTCGATAAGGCGCTGGAGAGCTTGCTGGCTCAGCCGATGGTGCAGGGTGGGGTGGTGCTGTCGACCTGCAACCGCACGGAACTCTATCTCAGCGTAGAAGAGCAGGATAACCTGCAGGAAGCGCTGATCCGCTGGCTGTGCGATTACCACGGCCTCAATGAAGAAGACCTGCGTAAAAGCCTCTACTGGCACCAGGATAACGATGCCGTCAGCCATCTGATGCGCGTCGCCAGCGGCCTTGATTCGCTGGTGCTGGGCGAACCGCAGATCCTCGGTCAGGTGAAAAAAGCCTTCGCCGATTCCAGCCGCGGCCATCTTAACGTCAGCGAACTGGAGCGGATGTTCCAGAAATCGTTCTCGGTGGCCAAGCGCGTGCGTACCGAAACCGATATCGGCGCCAGCGCCGTTTCCGTCGCGTTCGCCGCCTGTACCCTGGCGCGGCAAATCTTTGAATCCCTGTCGAGCGTGACGGTGCTGCTGGTCGGCGCCGGTGAAACCATCGAACTGGTGGCGCGCCATCTTCGCGAACATCACGTGCGCAAAATGGTGATCGCCAACCGCACTCGTGAACGCGCCCAGGCGCTGGCGGAAGAAGTGGGCGCCGAGGTGATTGCCCTCAGCGATATCGACGAACGGCTGAAAGAGGCCGACATCATTATCAGCTCCACCGCCAGCCCGCTGCCGATCATCGGCAAAGGCATGGTGGAGCGTGCGCTCAAGGCGCGGCGCAACCAGCCGATGCTGCTGGTGGATATCGCCGTCCCGCGCGACGTCGAACCGGAGGTCGGCAAACTGGCTAACGCTTACCTCTACAGCGTCGACGATCTGCAAAACATCATTCAGCATAACCTGGCGCAGCGTAAGGCCGCGGCGGTGCAGGCGGAATCGATCGTCGAGCAGGAGACCAGCGAATTTATGGCCTGGCTGCGCGCGCAGAGCGCCAGCGAGACCATTCGCGAATACCGTTCTCAGTCCGAGCAGGTCCGTGAGGAGCTGACGGCGAAGGCGCTGGCCGCGCTGGAGCAGGGCGGTGATGCCCAGGAAATTATGCAGGATCTGGCGCGTAAGCTCACCAACCGCCTGATCCACGCGCCAACCAAATCACTTCAGCAGGCCGCCCGTGACGGGGACGACGAACGCCTGCATATTCTGCGCAACAGCCTCGGGCTGGAATAGCGCACCTTTCTCTTATTTTCAGGACAGGGTGAATTCACGCCTATGAAGTCTTCTATTGTTGCCAAACTGGAAGCGTTGTACGAGCGCCACGAAGAAGTGCAGGCGCTGCTCGGCGATGCCGCGACGATTGCCGATCAGGATAAATTCCGCGCGCTGTCGCGGGAGTATGCTCAACTAAGCGATGTGGCGCGCTGCTATACCGACTGGCGTCAGGTGCAGGAGGATATTGAAACCGCGCAGATGATGCTCGACGATCCGGAAATGCGCGAAATGGCGCAGGAAGAGCTGCGCGACGCCAAAGATAAAGGCGAACAGCTGGAGCAACAGCTACAGGTCCTGCTCCTGCCGAAAGATCCTGATGACGAGCGTAACGCCTTCGTGGAAGTGCGCGCCGGGACCGGCGGCGACGAAGCGGCGCTGTTTGCCGGCGATCTGTTCCGCATGTACACCCGTTACGCGGAATCGCGCCGCTGGCAGGTGGAGATCCTCAGCGCCAACGAAGGTGAACACGGCGGCTTTAAAGAGGTGATCGCCAAGATCAGCGGCGACGGCGTCTATGGCCGGCTCAAATTTGAATCCGGCGGCCATCGCGTGCAGCGCGTGCCGGCCACCGAGTCGCAGGGGCGTATCCACACCTCCGCCTGTACGGTGGCGGTGATGCCGGAGCTGCCGGAGGCGGAAATGCCGGATATCAACCCGGCGGATCTGCGCATCGATACGTTCCGTTCCTCCGGCGCGGGCGGTCAGCACGTTAACACCACCGACTCGGCGATCCGTATTACCCACCTGCCCACCGGCATCGTGGTGGAGTGTCAGGACGAACGTTCCCAGCATAAAAACAAAGCCAAGGCGCTGTCGGTGCTGGGGGCGCGGATCCGCGCCGCCGAAGTGGCCAAGCGTCAGCAGGCGGAAGCCTCCACGCGCCGCAACCTGCTGGGCAGCGGCGACCGCAGCGATCGCAACCGTACCTACAACTTCCCGCAGGGCCGCGTGACCGACCACCGCATCAACCTGACCCTTTACCGTCTCGATGAGGCGATGGAGGGCAAACTCGACATGCTGATTGAGCCGATTGTCCAGGAACACCAGGCCGATCAGCTGGCGGCGCTGTCCGAGCAGGAATGATGACCTTTCAGGCCTGGCTGCAGCAGGCAATCGCCCGCCTGGCGGAGAGCGACAGTCCGCGACGCGACGCCGAGATCCTGCTAGGACACGTCACCGGTCGGGCGCGCACCTGGATCCTGGCCTTCGGCGAAACGACGCTGTCCGCCGACGAGGCGACGACGCTGGAGGCGCTCCTGCAGCGACGCCAGCGCGGGGAGCCCATCGCCCATCTGGTCGGGCAGCGGGAGTTCTGGTCGCTGCCGCTGTTTGTCTCCCCGGCGACGCTGATCCCCCGCCCGGATACCGAATGTCTGGTGGAGCAGGCGCTGGCGCGTCTGCCCGTCGCGGCGTGCCGTATTCTCGACCTCGGCACCGGGACCGGCGCCATTGCCCTGGCGCTGGCCAGCGAACGTCCTGACTGTGAAGTGATCGCGGTGGACGTGATGCCGGACGCCGTGGCGCTGGCGTTGCGTAATGCCGCCCATCTGGGCATTGCTAACGTGACGATACGGCAAAGCGACTGGTTCAGTGCGCTGGCCGGGCAGCGCTTCGCCATGATCGTCAGCAATCCCCCCTATATCGACGCCGCCGACCCGCATCTTGCCGAAGGCGATGTGCGTTTTGAGCCGTTGACGGCGCTGGTGGCAGGCGACCAGGGGCTGGCCGATCTGGCGCAGATTATCCGCGAGGGGCGGCAGTATCTGCAGCCCGGCGGCTGGATGCTGCTGGAGCATGGCTGGACCCAGGGCGAAGCGGTACGCGCCCTGTTCCGCGAGGCGGGCTATCTGGATGTCGCGACCTGCCGCGACTACGGCGACAATGAGCGTCTGACCCTCGGACGTTTACCCGACATGGAGAACGTTGGCTGATGAACTTATTCACGGCTGTCCTCTACCTGCACATCGCCAGCGTGGTGGTGTCGGTAGGATTGTTCGTTTTACGTTACTGGTGGATGTATCACCAGAGCCCGCTGCTGAACCAGCGGTGGGTGCGAATTGCGCCGCACTGCAGCGATACGCTGCTGTTTCTCAGCGGTGCGGGATTAATGGCGATAACGCACTACCTGCCGTTCACAGAAGACGGCGCATGGCTGACTGAAAAGCTGTTTGGCGTTATCATTTACATCGCATTAGGTTTTATCGCGCTGGGCCGTCGTCGTCCGCGCAGCCAGCAGAGCCGCTTTATCGCGTTCCTGCTGGCGCTGGTGGTGTTGTTTATCATCATTCAACTCGCCATCACAAGAATACCGATACTGGGGTAGGTCATGGGGTCATTAGCGGATTTCGAATTTAACAAAGCGCCATTGTGTGATGGCATGGTCCTCATTTCTGAACAGGTCCGCGACGATTTTCCGACGCGTTTTGTCGAGGAAGAGCTGCAGCGGCTGCTGGGCCTCGCGCAGGAGGAGATTGCGCCCTCATGGGACCAGGAACGCCAGATAGAACGCCTGCTGGGGCTGTTTTACGAGGAGTGGGGCTTTGGCGCCTCGCAGGGCGTTTATCGTCTATCCGACGCGCTATGGCTCGATAAAGTGCTGGTCAACCGCCAGGGGAGCGCGGTGTCATTAGGCGCGATCCTGCTGTGGATCGCCCAGCGCCTGGGGCTGCCGGTAGTGCCGGTGATCTTCCCGACCCAGATGCTGCTGCGCGCGGACCCGGAAACCAGCGAAGAGATGTGGCTGATTAATCCGTTCAACGGCGAAACCCTCGACGAACATACCCTGGAGGTATGGCTGAAGGGCAACATCGGGCCGGTGGCGGAACTGTTTAATGAAGATCTCGACGAAGCGGATAACGCCGAGGTGATCCGCAAGCTACTGGACACCCTGAAGTCGGCGCTGATGGAAGAGCGGCAGATGGAGCTGGCCCTGCGCGCCAGCGAAGCGCTGCTGCAGTTTAACCCGGAAGATCCGTATGAGATCCGCGACCGCGGGCTGATATACGCCCAGCTGGATTGCGATCACGTGGCGCTGCTGGACCTGAGCTATTTTGTCGAACAGTGTCCGGAGGATCCGATCAGCGAGATGATCCGCGCACAAATCAACACGATTTCGCACAAACAAATTACATTGCATTAGTCTGGAACCATTCCGGTTACACCCTGATAAGGCGAATTTATGAAACAAAAAGTGGTTAGCATTGGTGATATCAACGTAGCGAACGACCTGCCGTTCGTGCTGTTCGGCGGGATGAACGTGCTGGAGTCACGCGATCTGGCGATGCGCATCTGCGAACATTACGTCACCGTTACGCAGAAGCTTGGCATCCCCTACGTCTTCAAAGCCTCCTTTGATAAAGCCAACCGTTCCTCCATTCACTCCTATCGTGGGCCGGGTCTGGAAGAAGGGATGAAGATTTTCCAGGAGCTGAAGCAGACCTTTGGCGTGAAAATCATCACCGACGTTCATGAAGCCAGCCAGGCGCAGCCGGTGGCTGACGTCGTGGACGTGATCCAGCTTCCCGCCTTCCTCGCGCGCCAGACTGACCTGGTGGAAGCGATGGCCAAAACCGGAGCGGTGATCAACGTCAAGAAACCGCAGTTCGTCAGCCCGGGCCAGATGGGCAACATCGTCGATAAATTCATCGAAGGTGGTAACGACAAAGTGATCCTCTGCGACCGCGGCGCGAACTTCGGTTACGACAACCTGGTGGTGGATATGCTCGGCTTCGGCGTGATGAAGAAAGCCTCCAACAACTCGCCGGTTATTTTCGATGTCACCCACGCGCTGCAGTGCCGCGACCCGTTTGGCGCTGCCTCCGGCGGTCGCCGCGCGCAGGTGAGCGAGCTGGCCCGCGCCGGTATGGCGGTGGGTATCGCCGGTCTGTTTATCGAAGCGCATCCGGATCCGGACCACGCGAAATGCGACGGCCCGTCCGCGCTGCCGCTGGATAAACTGGAGCCGTTCCTCAAGCAGATGAAAGCGATTGACGATCTGGTGAAAAGCTTCGACGAGCTGGATACCAGCAAGTAAGCCTGACCGCATCACTGAAAAAGCCTGCCGGCGTCAAAACCGGCAGGCTTTTTTTTTCGCCCGGACTCCGCCGGACGGGAAAGCGGGGTCAGGCGAAAATGGTCATCAGGTAGGCGGCGAACAGCGCCAGATGGGCCGCGCCGTTCAGCACATTGGTGCGTCCGGTGGAGAAGGAGATATGGCACAGCACCAGCGAGGCGACCATCACCACCATCTCCGGCGCGCCAAGGCCAAAGCGCAGCTCATTGCCGGTCAGGAAGGCGATGAGGGTGACCACCGGGACCGTCAGCGAGATGGTGGCCAGCACGGAGCCGAAGAACAGGTTCATCGCCCGCTGTACCTGATTGTTGAGCACCGCTTTGAGCGCGCCAAGGCCTTCCGGCGACAGGATCAGCAAGGCCACGAGGAAGCCGGTGAAGGCCACCGGGGCATTCATGCTGGTCAACAGCGTTTCCAACGGGTTGGCGTTCATTTTAGTGACGGCGATCACCGCCACCAGGTGCACCAGCAGCCAGGCGGTATGCCACCCGCTGCTGTGGGCGGACGGTTTACCGTGGTGCGGGTCGTCATCATCGCCGTCGTCTTCATGCTCATAAACAAACAGACTCTGATGGGTTTTGGTCTGAATAAGCAGGAAAACGCCGTACATGGCCGCCGAAATCACCGCCACCAGCAGCGATTGCCCGGTGCTGAAGTTCGCGCCCGGCAGCGCCATGGGAAACACCAGCACGATAATCGCCAGCGGAAACAGGGCGATAAGGTACTGCTTAATGCCGAACAGATTCATATATTGGGTGGCGAATTTACGCCCGCCCAGCAGCAGGGAGAAACCGACCAGACCGCCGGTGACGATCATAATGATGGAGTAGAGCGTATCACGCATCAGGGTCGGCGCAGCGTCGCCGGTGGCCATCAACGCGGAGATCAGACTGACCTCAAGGATAACCACCGACAGGCTGAGAATCAGGGAGCCGTAGGGTTCGCCCAGGCGGTGGGCGAGGACGTCGGCGTGGCGGACCACGCTGAAGGCGCTGCTTAAAATACCGACCAGCGCGAGGATATTAATCGCGATAACCACTGGCAGTGACTGGCTGCTGCCCCAGAAAAACAGCACTGCCAGCGCCAGCACCGGAAAGACGAGGGAAGACTCCTTATGGCGGGTTTTTACCGCCTCATGTGCATGGGTCATGAACCATCTCCATTTATGCAGGTGTTATAATTATAAAAACGCAGGGCGATAAAGTAACAGATTTCGCTAAATTTCTGCTGTATTTTTACTTAAGTTTACGGGTATCGAGAGATATCTTGATTAGTTTATTATAATTTGCGATTACGCTATTTTTATACTTACTATTCAGATAATTACTAAAATTCATTTTTAACTCATCATCGGCTTGATAGCCTGCCGCCTGCGTTCCAGACTTAAATTTTATGCTCAAACAGGAGGTCATTATGCCCTATAACAGTAAACAAGAGCTCCCCGACAGCGTTCAGCATGTTCTGCCTGCCCATGCGCAGGAAATTTATAAAGAAGCGTTTAACAGCGCCTGGGATCAATATAAAGATAAAGACGAGCGGCGCGATGACGCCAGCCGTGAAGAGACGGCGCACAAAGTCGCCTGGGCGGCGGTGAAGAACAGCTACGAGAAAGGCGATGACGATAAGTGGCATAAGAAAAAATAATTGCTGACGCCGCTTTTATGCTTGCCAGCGCCCCGCTGATTGCTTATTGAAAGATAAAGCTGGATAATATTTCAGCAATATTGACGGATGCATGAGACGAACGCCGGGAAGCGGGCAGTGGCGGAGGTAGTAAACAGTGTTAACTCGTGATTTCTTGATGAATGCGGATTGTAAGACAGCGTTTGGCGCTATTGAGGAATCGCTACTCTGGTCGGCAGAACAACGCGCAGCCTCGCTGGCGGCGACGCTGGCCTGCCGCCCGGATGATGGCTCAGTATGGATCTTTGGCTACGGTTCGCTTATCTGGAACCCGGCGCTCAATTATCGCGAGTCCTGCACTGGCACGCTGCCGGGCTGGCACCGCGCGTTTTGCCTGCGGTTGACCGCCGGGCGCGGGAGCGCCTGCCAGCCGGGACGCATGCTGGCCCTGAAAGAGGGCGGTCGAACCACCGGCGTCGCTTATCGTCTGCCGGACGACACGCTGGAAGAAGAGCTGACGCTGCTGTGGAAACGGGAGATGATTACCGGCTGCTATCTGCCCACCTGGTGCAAGCTGGAGCTGGACGACGGGCGGACGGTAAATGCGCTGGTGTTTATTATGGATCCGCGTCATCCGCTGTTTGAGCCGGATACCAGCGCCCAGGTCATTGCTCCGCTGATCGCCCGGGCCAGCGGGCCGCTCGGCACCAACGCCCAGTACCTGTTTTCGCTGGAGCAGGCGTTGAGTAAGCTCGGGATGCACGACGCCAGTCTTGATGATCTGGTGGCCAGCGTCCGCGCGCTGTTGGGCGACAGCCCGACGCCGGGCCTGGCCTGAGCGCGCGGAAAAGAAAAACGCCCGGCATGGCCGGGCGTGTGTTAAGGCAGTGACTGTCAGGCCGGAACGTAGCTGATGGAGTGCTCCAGTGACTGGCTGTGACTGTCGATAAGCACGTTCCAGGTGCCGCTGTAGGGCACCGTCAGATAGGCGCTGTCCCGATCCTGCACGCTCAGAATATCCGCATGGCTGTCGCCAGGAACCTTCGCGCTCATCAGATGAATATGGCAGCGCTCTGAGCACCGCACCACCAGTGTGTCACCGCCAAACAACGTCAAACTTGCTTTTACCATCGCCATTTTTGTACCCCGTTTCTGTCCCGCTACAGCATCCTGCCCACCCAGTCCTCGCGTGATATTGTTCACACTTTGCTCTGTGCATCACACCAAACGGCGCGGGTCGGGATGCTGATTTTGATCAAAAAAAAGGATAAAGATTAAACAAAAATGACGTTGTTCCTGAAAGCATTCAGCTAACGTTTTTTTCACCTCTTCAGGCGGCGAAACCTGATATTTCCTCCCGTTCGGCGGCGCAGATTTAGAAGGTCAGCACTTTATCTGCCGCCAGGGTCCACTGGGCCAGCTCAACGAGAGTGCCAACCTCCACCCCATCAACCAGCGGCAGTGCGCTGACCCCGCGGCCGTCCGCGCAGGTCTTGCACAGCTTCACGGGAACCTGCTGGGCGGTGAGGATCTCCAGCATCTGCTGCACATTATACCCTTCCGCCGGCTTCTGCCCGCGTAGCCCGGCGGTGACGGCGTCGGACATCAAAAACAGCTTGAGATCGAGGTCGGACTGCTGTTCGCGCAGGGCAATGGCCAGGCGCAGGCTGTTGAACAGGGATTCACTGCCGTAGGCGGCGCCGTTGGCGATAATCACAATACGTTGCATACAAACTCCTTCTTAAAGGCACGGTTATTGCTTTACCGCAGTATAAAGCGTTAACCCGGAGGAGGGGTATGAATAATACGACTGGTCACGCGGACGAGGCGACGGCCTGGCTGCAGCTGGCGCGCCGCCTGCAAAAACAACAGCTTCAGCAACTTTCCCGGCTGGGCGAGCTGGCAAGTCAGCTCAGCGCGCTGGTGCATATGCTGCAGTGCGAGCGCGGGGCGTCGAATATTTTTCTTTGCTCGGGCGGTCAGCTGTACGCGGCGGAGTGTCGGGCGGGCGGGGCGCTGGTTGATGAGCGGCTGGCCTTGTTCTATGCCGCCCTCGAACGGGCGCGCGCGGTCGCCGGCAGCGCGCTGTGCTGGCGCATCGCCCGGGCGGTCGGCGATCTGGCGCAGCTCCCGGCGCTGCGTGAGCAGGTCAGCCGCCGGCAGGTCGCCGCTGAAGCCGCGACGGAGCAGTTCAGCCGTATTATCCGCCATCTGCTGAATATCGTCCCGCAGCTCAATGACAGCATTGACGACCCGTCGGTAGCCGGGCGTATGGTCGCCCTGTACAGCTTTATGCAGGGAAAAGAGCTGGTGGGCCAGGAGCGCGCGCTGGGAGCATTGGGCTTTACCCGCGGCGAGTTCAGCGACAGCCTGCGCCAGCAGCTGGTGGACCGTATTGATGGTCAGCAGCCCTGCTTTGACAGCTTCCAGGCGCTGGGCAGTCCGGCGACGGTCCAGCTGTTTACGACCGAGTGCCAGGCCGGTCTGGACATCGAGCAACTGCGGCGGATCGCCTGCACCCGCCAGCCGGCGGCGGACGGCGGGGAAACGGCGCTGCGCTGGTTCGGCCTGCAAACCCAGCGGCTTGAGCAACTGCGCGAAGTGGAAGAGCAACTGATCGACGATCTGCTGGACGCCACCGACGCGCTGTTAGAAGACGACGCGCCTGGCTGGCTGGCTGGGGAGGAGAGCGACAGCGTGACGCCGCGGCTGGATAAACAGCTGCTGCCGCTGGTGCGCCAGCAGGCCTATGAGCTGCAACAGCTCTCCAGCCAGCTGGCTTCGCTGAAAGACGCGCTCGAGGAACGCAAGCTGATCGAAAAAGCGAAAAGCCTGCTGATGACTCATCAGGGGATGCCGGAGGAGCAGGCCTGGCAGACGCTGCGCAAGATGGCCATGGACAAGAATCAGCGGATGGTTGAGATAGCCCGCGCGCTGCTGATGGTGAAGGCGATCTGGCCATTAACCCCAAAGGAGTAGATGCACAATCGATGGGCATTCGCTGCCTGTCGGCGGTGCACTTTTGCCTGACAAACCGACCAGAGCGAAAGGAAAAGCCCGCCAGCGCGCCATAGCCAAAGCTGGCATCCCCTTTGCATTAGCATTAGTGAGTGAATAAAAGTCCGGGCGACGAACCAATGGCGGTTCGGGTGTCCGTGGATAAAGGCGTCCTGCAGTGCATATGCACTGTCGGGCGCTTTTTTTTTGCGCGTGTGGAGCGGATATGAGCGATAAGTTTTCAATTTCACGGCGGCGCTTGCTGCAGGCAGGGGCCGCGCTGGGCGGCGCGATGCTGCTGCCGGGCGTGATGCAGGCCGCATGGGCCGGCGGCTCGGACAGACCAGAGCAAACCACCGTGCGGGTAGGGTTTATTCCGCTGACCGACTGTGCGCCGCTGGCCATCGCCGCGGCGAAGGGGTTTGACAAAAAATATGGCATTACCCTGGCGCCGAGTAAGGAGGCCAGCTGGGCGGCGGTGCGCGACAAGCTGGTGGCCGGTGAACTGGACGCGGCGCATATTCTCTATGGCCTGCTGTACGGTCTTGAACTGGGGATCGCCAGCAAGCCGCAGGCGATGGCTAATCTGATGACCCTCAACCGCAATGGTCAGGCCATCACCCTCTCCAGCGAACTGCAGGAGAAAGGGGTGACCGACCTCGGCGGACTGAAGCGGCTGATCGACCGCAGCGCGCCGGGCAGCTACACCTTCGCCCATACCTTTCCCACCGGCACCCATGCCATGTGGCTTTACTACTGGCTGGCGAGCGCCGGCATCGATCCCTTTAACGATGTGCGCACCGTCGTGGTGCCGCCGCCGCAGATGGTGATGAACATGCGCATCGGCAATATGAGCGGCTTTTGCGTCGGTGAGCCGTGGAACGCCCGCGCCATTAACGACCGTATCGGCTTCACCGCGGCCACTTCCCAGGATATCTGGCCTGAGCATCCGGAAAAGGTGCTGGGCGCCCGTCGCGACTGGGTGGAACGCCACCCGAACACCGCCCGCGCGCTGGTGGCGGCCCTGATGGAGGCGCAGCGCTGGATCGCCGCCTCGGCGGAGAACACCCGGGAGACGGCCCGCCTGCTCGCCAGGCGCGGCTGGCTCAATACCAAAGAGCAGTACCTCACCGGCCGGATGCTTGGGGAGTATGACAACGGCCTCGGCCGCCGCTGGCAGGATGCCCATCCGATGCGTTTTTACGCCGAGGGAGAGGTGAGCTTTCCCTGGCTGTCGGACGGGATGTGGTTCCTCACCCAGTTTCGTCGCTGGGGGCTGCTGAAGCAGGCTCCGGATTACCTCGCGGTGGCGTCGCGCCTTAACCGCATCGACGTCTGGCAGGCGGCCGCCCAGGCGGTCGGCGGGGTCAGCACACCGGCAGCCACGATGCGCAGCAGCACACTGATGGACGGTACGGTCTGGAACGGGTCTGACCCGGAAGGCTACGCCCGCCATTTCGCTATTCAACGTAAGGGGGCATGAGATGAAGCAGGCACAACGTAAGCAACCGGTCGTCAGCGTGGAGAACGCGCCTGGCGAAGTCATTATCCTGCCGCCGGTGCAGGTCCGGCGCACCACGCCGACCGTCACGCGCTGGCTGCGTGAGCTCACCCAGCGCCTGCTGCCCCCGCTGCTGGGGCTGGGGGTGCTGCTGCTGGCCTGGCAGCTGGCGGCGATGCACAGCAAAGGCTTTCCCACCCCGCTGAGCACGCTGGACTCGGCGCTGACGCTGTTCGCCGATCCGTTCTATCAGGACGGGCCGAATGACATGGGGATCGGCTGGAACGTGCTGGCCTCCCTGCAGCGCGTGGCGGTGGGCTTCGGCCTGGCGGCGCTGGCGGGCATTCCGCTGGGGTTTTTGATCGGCCGCTCGCTGTTCTTCGCCCGCATGTTTAATCCGCTGATTGCTCTGCTGCGCCCGGTCAGCCCGCTGGCCTGGCTGCCGATTGGCCTGCTGCTGTTCCAGAAGGCGGAGCCAGCCTCCAGCTGGACCATTTTTATCTGCTCCATCTGGCCGATGGTGATCAACACCGCGGAAGGCGTGCGGCGGATCCCGCAGGACTATCTCAACGTCGCCCGCGTCCTCCAGCTCTCAGAGTGGACGGTGATGCGCAAAATTCTCTTTCCGGCGGTGCTGCCGGCGGTGCTCACCGGCGTGCGCCTCTCCATCGGCATCGCCTGGCTGGTGATCGTGGCGGCGGAAATGCTCACCGGCGGGCTGGGGATCGGCTTCTGGATCTGGAACGAGTGGAACAACCTCAATGTGGAAAACATCATCATTGCCATCGTCATTATCGGCGTCGTCGGCCTGCTGCTGGAGCAGGGCCTGATGCTGCTCGCCCGCCGCTTTAGCTGGCAGGACAAATAAGGAGCCAACATGAAACCATTAATTCAGGTGCAGGCCGTCAGCCAGCGCTTCAACACCGCCAGCGGCGAGTTTCTGGCGCTGCAGAATGTCTCCTTCGATATCGTCGAAGGGGAGACCATTAGCCTGATCGGCCACTCGGGTTGTGGAAAATCGACCCTGCTGAATCTGATCGCCGGGATCACGACCCCTACCGAGGGCGGACTGCTGTGCGATAACCGGGAAATCGCCGGGCCCGGGCCGGAGCGGGCGGTGGTTTTCCAGAACCACTCGCTGCTGCCGTGGCTGAGCTGTTTCGACAATGTGGCGCTGGCGGTGGATCAGGTGTTCCGTCGCACCATGAGCAAGCATGAGCGTCGGGAGTGGATTGAACACAACCTCGCGCGCGTGCAGATGGGTCATGCGCTGCATAAACGGCCCGGGGAGATCTCCGGCGGCATGAAGCAGCGGGTGGGTATCGCCCGGGCGCTGGCGATGAAGCCGAAAGTGCTGCTGCTTGATGAGCCCTTCGGCGCCCTGGACGCGCTGACCCGCGCTCACCTCCAGGACACGGTGATGCATATCCAGCAGGAGCTCAATACCACCATCGTCATGATCACCCACGACGTTGATGAAGCGGTGCTGCTTTCCGACCGGGTGCTGATGATGACCAACGGCCCGGCGGCGACGGTCGGCGAGATCCTCGCGGTCGATCTGCCGCGTCCGCGGCATCGCGTTCAGCTGGCGGACGACAGCCGGTACCACCATCTGCGCCAGCAGATCCTCCATTTCCTGTATGAAAAACAGCCGAAAGCGGCATAAGGAGGCGGTCATGACGCGGCGACTGGTGGTGATCGGTAACGGCATGGCGGCCACCCGGCTGGTGCAGCGGCTGGTTGAGCGCGACCCTGCGCGGTTTGCCATTACCGTCGTCGGCGACGAGCCGCACCCGGCCTATAACCGCATCCAGCTCTCGCCGCTGCTGGCTGGCGAAAAAACGGCATCGCAGATCCCGTTGCTGCCGGCGGAGTGGTACACCCGGCACGGGGTGTGTCTGCGGTCTGGCGAGGCAGTGGATGAAGTGGATGTTGCGCAACGGCGGCTGCGCATCGCTGACGCCTGGCTGCCGTGGGACGAGCTGGTTTTCGCCACCGGCTCGCGGCCCTTTATCCCGCCGCTGCCGGGTATTGAACGTCCGCAGGTTATGCCCTTCCGCACCCTGGCGGACGTGGAACGTATTCTGGCGATACCCGGCCCGGCGGTGGTGATTGGCGGTGGGGTTCTGGGCGTGGAAGCGGCGGCGGCGCTGCGTCGCCGCGGCGGGGAGGTCACACTCCTGCATCGCGGCAGCGGATTAATGGCGCCGCTGATCGACGCCTTTGCCGCCGATGAGCTCAGGCAGCAGCTTGAAGCGCGCGGTATTCGCTGCGTGCTGGAGTGCCGGATCGCCGCCATTGACGCCGACGGCGTGCGGCTGGCGGACGGGCGGGTATTCCGCGCCGCCAGAGTGGTGCTGGCGACCGGCGTGCAGCCCAACAGCCGTCTCGCGGCGCAGTCCGGCGTGCTGTGCCAGCAGGGGATCGTGGTTGACCGCCAGATGGCCGCCTCGCTGCCGGGGATCAGCGCCATTGGCGAGTGTTGCGAAATTGACGGCCAGACCTGGGGGCTGGTGGCTCCCTGCCTGCGCCAGGCCGAGGTGCTGGCGGATCGCCTGTGCGGCGCCCCCGGCGCGGGCTTTGTCTGGCAGGACGCCGGGACCCGCCTGAAGGTCACCGGCATTGAACTCTTTAGCGTCGGCGAACAGCAGGCCAGCGAACAGGATGACATCTATACCAGCTGGGATCCCATCGACCGGCACTATCGTCGCCTGCTGCTGCGCGACGGCCGCCTGCGCGGCGTGCTGCTGATGGGCGACTGTACCACCGCCGCCGCGCTCACCGCGCGCCTGGAAAGCGACGAGCCCGCCACCGCGGACTGGCTTTTTGACCCTTCTTCAACGCAGCCGCAGGCTGCAGGAATAATGACGATGACGAAACCTGTATTAGTGCTGGTGGGACATGGCATGGTCGGCCACCATTTTCTCGAACAATGCGTGAGCCGCAACCTGCATCAGCAATATCGTATCGTGGTGTTTGGCGAAGAGCGTTACGCCGCCTACGACCGGGTGCATCTCTCCGAATATTTCGCCGGACGCAGCGCCGAATCGCTGTCGCTGGTGGCCGATGATTTCTTTCACCAGCACGGCATCGAACTCCGCCTCGGCAAGGCGGTGGCGACGATCGACCGCGACGCCCGGCTGGTGCGGGACGCCGAGGGGCATGAAACCCACTGGGATAAACTGGTGCTGGCGACCGGCTCCTATCCCTTTGTTCCGCCGATCCCTGGCAACGATCTCGACGGGTGCTTTGTCTATCGTACCCTTGACGATCTCGACCGTATCGCCGCCCATGCCGCCGCGGCGAAGACCGGGGTGGTGATCGGGGGCGGCCTGCTCGGGCTGGAGGCCGCCAACGCCCTGAAACAGCTGGGGCTGGAGACGCACGTGGTGGAGTTTGCCCCGAACCTGATGGCCGTCCAGTTGGATAACGGCGGGGCGGCGATGCTGCGGGAGAAGATCGTCGCCCTCGGCGTGGGGGTGCATACCAGCAAAGCCACCACCGCCATCGTGCGCGAGGCCGATGGCCTGCGGCTGAACTTTGCCGACGGCGGCACGCTGGCGGCCGACATGGTGGTCTTCTCGGCAGGGATCCGCCCGCAGGACGCGCTGGCCCGCGGCTGCGCGCTGCAGGTTGGCGAGCGCGGGGGGATTGGCATCGACGGCCAGTGCCGCACCACTGACCCGGACGTGCTGGCGATAGGCGAATGCGCCCTGTGGGATAATAAAATTTACGGCCTGGTGGCGCCGGGTTATCAGATGGCGCGGATCGCCGCGGCCACCCTTGCAGGAGAGGACGCCTGCTTTAGCGGCGCCGACATGAGCACCAAACTGAAGCTGCTGGGGGTTGACGTAGCCTCGTTTGGCGATGCGCAGGGGCGCACGCCGGGCTGCCAGAGCTATCAATGGACCGACGGTCCGCAGCAGGTTTACAAAAAAATCGTCGTCAGTCAGGACGGCAAAGCCCTGCTTGGCGGCGTGTTGGTGGGGGACGCCAGCGACTACGCCACGCTGCTGCAGATGATGCTGAACGGCATGGCGCTGCCGCCGCGTCCGGAGAGCCTGATCCTGCCGGCGCTGGAGGGGGCCGCGCCGAAGGCGCTGGGGGTGGCGGCGCTGCCCGACAGTGCGCCGATCTGCTCCTGCCATAGCGTCAGCAAAGGCGATATCTGCCAGGCGGTGAACAATGGCGCGGGGGATATGGCGGCGATAAAAAGCTGCACCAGAGCGGCCACCGGCTGCGGCGGCTGCAGCGCGCTGGTGAAACAGGTGATGGAGTACCAGCTGGCGGCGCAGGGCGTCGAAGTGAAAAAAGACGTCTGCGAGCATTTCCCGTGGTCGCGTCAGGAGATCTACCATCTGGTGCGGGTCAACCATATCCATACCTTCGAGCAGCTGATTAGCCGCTACGGCCAGGGGCACGGCTGCGAGGTTTGTAAACCGCTGGTGGCCTCGGTGCTGGCCTCCTGCTGGAACGAATATCTGCTGAAGCCGGCGCACCTGCCGCTGCAGGATACCAATGACCGCTATTTCGCCAACATTCAGAAGGACGGCACCTATTCGGTGGTGCCGCGGATGGCGGCGGGGGAAGTGACGCCGGACGGGCTGATCGCCATCGGGCAGATCGCCAAACGTTACCAGCTCTACAGCAAAGTGACCGGCGGCCAGCGCATCGACCTGTTTGGCGCGCGGCTGGAACAGCTGCCGGCGATCTGGCGCGAGCTGGCCGACGCCGGGTTTGAAACCGGCCACGCCTATGGCAAGTCGCTGCGCACGGTGAAGTCCTGCGTCGGCGCAACCTGGTGTCGCTACGGCGTGCAGGACTCCACCGGGCTCGCGGTGCGGCTCGAGCATCGCTATAAAGGGCTGCGCGCCCCGCACAAAATCAAGATGGCGGTCTCCGGCTGCACCCGCGAATGCGCCGAAGCCCAGGGCAAAGACATCGGGGTGATTGCCACCGACAAAGGCTGGAATCTCTACGTCTGCGGCAACGGCGGAATGAAGCCGCGTCACGCCGACCTGTTTGCCAGCGACCTCGACGAAGCGACGCTGATCCGCAGCATCGATCGTCTGCTGATGTTCTATATCCGCACCGCCGATCGCCTGCAGCGGACCAGCACCTGGATGGACAACCTGGAGGGCGGCGTGGCCTACCTGCGGCAGGTGGTGCTGGAGGACAGCCTCGGCATTGGCGAGGAGCTGGAACAGGAGATGGCCCGCATCGTCGACAGCTACCAGTGCGAGTGGCAGACCACGCTCAACGATCCCCAGCGCCTGGCGCTGTTCCGCTCCTTCGTGAACAGCGACCAGCCCGACGAGGCGGTGCAGCGCCACGATCTGCGCGGTCAGCCGCAGCCGTTGCCTGCTGAAGCGTTGCCTGAAGGCGAACTCCCATCCCGGCCGTGGCAGGCGATTTGCGACCTTGACGCCATCCCGGCGCAGGCGGGGATCGGCGCCCGGTTAGGGGAGCGGCAGATCGCCCTGTTCCGCTTTGGCGATCGGGTGTATGCCCTGGACAACCGCGAGCCGGGCAGCGCGGCCAACGTGCTGTCGCGGGGGCTGTTAGGGGACGTCGGCGGGGAACCGGTGGTGATCTCCCCGCTGTACAAACAGCGGATTCGCCTGCGCGACGGCTGGCCGTGCGACGGCGGTGAACAGGCAGTGCGCGCCTGGCCGGTGAAAGTGGAAAACGGCAAAGTGTGGGTGGGCAGCCAGCAGCTGCTGGCGCGAGCGGAGGCCTCCTGATGAAGACCATCCGAACGACCTGTCCCTACTGCGGCGTAGGCTGCGGCGTGCTGGCGAGCGTGGATGACGCGGGTCAGGTGAGCGTGCGCGGCGACGATCAGCACCCGGCCAACCTCGGCCGCCTGTGCGTCAAAGGGGCGGCACTAGGGGAGACCACGGGCCTGGCGGGGCGGCTGCTGGCGCCGGAGGTGGACGGCCAGCCGGTGGCCTGGTCTCAGGCGCTGGCGGAGACCGCTTCCCGCCTGCAACAGGTTATCGACCAGCACGGTCCGCAGGCGGTGGCCTTCTACGCCTCCGGCCAGCTGTTAACGGAGGATTACTATGCCGCCAACAAGCTGATGAAGGGATTTATCGGCGCGGCGAACATCGACACCAATTCGCGGCTGTGCATGTCGTCGGCGGTAACCGGCTACAAGCGGGCCTTTGGCGCCGACGTGGTGCCCTGTAGCTATGAGGATGTGGAAAACAGCGATCTGGTGGTGCTGGTCGGCTCGAACGCCGCCTGGGCGCACCCGGTGCTGTACCAGCGTCTGGCGCAGGCGAAGCGGGATAATCCCCGGCTGCAGATCGTGGCGATAGACCCCCGGCGCACCGCCACCTGCGAGATCGCCGATCGCCATCTGGCGCTGGCGCCGGGAAGCGACGGCGGGCTGTTCGTGGGGTTGCTTAACGCCCTGGCGCAGGCCGGGGCCTGCGTCGACGGTTTTCGCGACGGCCCGCAGGCGCTGGCCGCCGCCCGCGGCTGGGACGTGGCGAAAGTGGCGGCTTTTTGCGGCCTGCCCGCCGATGAGGTGGCGGGTTTCTATCGCGATTTTATCGCCGCCCCGCGGGCCATCACCCTCTACACCATGGGAATTAACCAGTCAGCCAGCGGCAGCGACAAATGTAATGCCATCATCAACGTCCATCTGGCCAGCGGAAAGTATGGCCGCCGAGGCTGCGGCCCCTTTTCGCTGACCGGTCAACCCAACGCCATGGGCGGGCGCGAAGTCGGCGGGTTGGCGACGATGCTGGCGGCGCACATGGATTTTGTGCCAGACGATCTGCAGCGTCTGGCCCGCTTTTGGGGAACCGAGCGGCTGGCGCAGACCCCGGGGCTGACCGCCGTGGAGTTGTTTGCCGCCATCGGCCGCGGCGAGGTGAAAGCGGTGTGGATCATGGGCACCAACCCGGTGGTGTCGCTCCCCGACAGCCACGCGGTGAGCCAGGCGCTGGCCGGCTGTCCGCTGGTGATCGTCTCGGATGTCGCCGCTGAGACGGATACCGGACAATTCGCCCACATTCGCTTTCCGGCGCTGGCCTGGGGCGAGAAAAATGGCACGGTCACCAACTCGGAGCGGCGCATCTCCCGTCAGCGCAGCTTCCTGCCGCCGCCGGGGGAGGCGAAAGCGGACTGGTGGATCATCGCCAGAGTGGGGCAGGCGCTGGGGTATCGCGAGGCGTTTGCCTGGCAGCATCCGCATGACGTCTTCCGCGAGCATGCGGCGCTGTCCGGTTTCGAAAACGACGGCCAGCGGGCGTTTGATATCGGCGCGCTGGCGGATCTCAGCCGCGAGGCTTGGGACGCCATGGCGCCGGTACGCTGGCCGGTCAGCCGCCGCCGCGCCGCCTGGGATGTTACGCGCGGCTGGCATAGCGATGGCAGGCTGCGGATGGTGCCAGTGACGCCTCAGCCGACCCGGGCGGCAACCGATGTCTTTTATCCGCTGATCCTCAACAGCGGGCGGATCCGCGATCAGTGGCACACCATGACCCGCACCGGCGCCGTGCCGCGGCTGATGCAGCATATCGCGGAGCCGGTGGTGGAGGTGGCGCCGCAGGACGCCGTTCGCTACCAGCTTGTCGCCGGCGGGCTGGCGCGGATCTGGTCGCGCCATGGGGTGATGGTGGCGAAAGTGGCGATCAGCGAAGGCCAGCGCCCCGGCTCGCTGTTTGTCCCAATGCACTGGAACAATCAGTTCGCCCGCCAGGGGCGGGTGAATAATCTGCTGGCCGCCGTCACGGACCCGCATTCCGCCCAGCCGGAGAGTAAACAGGCGGCGGTGGCCATCGCCCCCTGGCAGCCTGCCTGGCATAGCGAACTGTTTTGTCGCGAACCGCTGCCGTTTCCTGCGGCCTGGCACTGGCGGCGGCGGGCGGCGGCGGGCGTATTGCACTACTCGCTGGCCGGGGAGGCGTCAGCCCGACAGTGGCTCAGCGTCTGGTGCGCGCAGCGCGGCTGGCAGCTGCAGATAGCAGACGGCGGCGCGGTGTGGAACCTGCTGGCGTGGCATCAGGGGAGGCTGATGCTGGGCTGGTGGAGCAATTCGCGCGAGCCGGCGGTGGATAGCGCAGGGATAAGCGCCGCCTTCGCCGCGCCGCCGTCCGACGCCGCCCGGCGCCATGCGTTGCTCAGCGGCCGACCGGACGCCGCCGCCGCGCCGCCGGGGCGGATCGTCTGCAGCTGTTTTGGGGTGGGGGAGCGGGCGATCGGCGAGGCCATCGCCAGCGGCTGCGCCAGCGTTGGGGCTTTGGGCGCCAGGCTTAAGTGCGGGACCAACTGCGGCTCCTGCGTGCCGGAGCTCAACGCGCTGCTGACGGCGCAACCGGCCCGCGCCGGGGCGTAACGGCGCGGCGGCACCCTCTGTGGTTGGGCGACTATTTGCCCAACCGGTTTCAGCATATTCCTGGAATTGTCCGCAGGGCTGCGGGAGAAGGGAAAAAACGATAAACTAAAACTATCTTCCAATTTTTTCTGCGAGCCCGCGCAAAACCTGTTGATGCCTGTGTCGTACCGTTTGCTGCCATCCCTGATCTTTCTCCTGCTGCTGCCGGGCGCTCCCGTCTGGGCGCTGACCACCAGCGACACCGCTCTCACGCCCCAGGGAGAAGATCCCTTGCCCGATTTGGGGATCGCCCCGCAGGTCGATGACGACGCCAGACACTTTGCCGAAGTGGCGAAGAAGTTCGGCGAGGCCAGCATGAGCGATAACGGACTGACGGCGGGCGAGCAGGCGCAGATGTTCGCCATCAACAAACTCGGCAATGAAGTGAGCCACCAGCTGGAGAGCTGGCTCTCGCCGTGGGGCAACGCCAATGTCGACCTGCTGGTCGATAAAGAGGGGAAGTTCACCGGCAGTAAAGGGAGCTGGTTCGTGCCATTGCAGGATAACGATCGCTACCTGACGTGGAACCAGTATTCGGTAACCCGGCGCGAGAACGATCTGGTGGGCAATATTGGGCTTGGCCAGCGCTGGCGGGTCGGCGGCTGGCTGCTGGGCTATAACTCGTTTTATGACAAGGTGCTGAGCGAAAGCCTGGCCCGCGGCAGCGTCGGCGCCGAGGCGTGGGGGGAATATCTCCGCCTGTCGGCGAACTACTATCATCCGCTGGGCGACTGGCAGCTGCGGGAGAATCAAACTCAGGAGCAGCGGATGGCCGCGGGGTATGACGTTACCGCCCAGGCGCGGCTGCCGTTTTATGAGCACATCAACACCAGCTTCAGCGTCGAACAGTACTTCGGCGACAGCGTCGATCTGTTTCACACCGGCACAGGCTACCATAACCCGGTGGCCGTCTCCGTCGGGCTCAATTATACCCCGGTCCCGCTGGTCACCGTGACCGCCAAGCATAAGCAAGGGGAAAATGGCGTCAGCCAGAACAACGTTGGCCTGAAGCTCAACTACCGCTTTGGCGTGCCGCTAAAGCAGCAGCTGGCGGCGGACGAGGTGGCGTTCAGTAACTCGCTGCGCGGCAGCCGCTTCGACAGCCCGGAGCGGGATAATCTGCCGGTGGTGGAGTATCGGCAGCGCAAAAATCTGACGGTCTACCTGGCCACGCCGCCCTGGGATCTACAGTCCGGGGAGACGGTGCAGCTGAAGCTGCAGATCCATAGTCTGCACGGCATCAAGTCGCTGCACTGGCAGGGCGACACCCAGGCGCTCAGCCTGACGCCGCCGGTGGATGCCAGCAGCCCCGATGGCTGGAGCGTGATTATGCCGGTGTGGAACAGTGAACCGGGCGCCGCGAACCGCTGGCGCCTGTCGGTGGTGGTAGAGGATAAACAGGGGCAGCGCGTCTCCTCCAATGAGATCGTCCTGACGCTGACCGAGCCGCTGATCAAGTTCACCGCGCCTGGCGTCTCGTGGACGGACTCGCCTTAAAAAATTCGCTCCTGGTGGACCCATACCGCGGCTTCCACCCGGGATTTGAGCTTCATTTTCTTCAGCATGTGCTTGACGTGCACTTTGACGGTGCTTTCGGTGATATCCAGCCGGCGGGCTATCATTTTGTTCGGCAGCCCCTGGGCGATCAGCTTGAGGATGTCGCGCTCGCGCGGGGTCAGCTGGCTGATGTCGCGATCGGAGGTGGCGCGGTTGGCGCGCAGGCTGGCGGCCAGCACCGGGGTTAACGCTTCGCTTAATACCATCTCGCCGGCGGCGGCCTGCTGCAGCGCTTTCAGCAGATCTTCCGGCTCCATGTCTTTCAACAGATAGCCATCGGCACCGCGCTTGAGGGCGGTAACAACGTCCTCTTCATGGTTAGAGACGCTGAAGACCACCACCCGGCCAGACAGCGATTTCTCACGCAGTTTGTCCAGCGTTTCCAGACCGTTCATGCCCGGCATATTGAGGTCCAGCAGGATCAGGTCCGGATCCAGCGACTCCGCCAGCTCGATACCTTGCGCGCCATTGCTGGCTTCGCCAATCACCTGGATGTCCGGCGCCATGCTGATCAGTTGTTTCACGCCGGTGCGCAGCATCGGATGGTCGTCAATGAGAAGGATGGTTGCCCGTTCCTGTTGACTCATGGGGGTCTCCTTATTGGATGGAAAACGTTTTTTCCGGGATAAACGTGACGATCACTTCGGTCCCGCCGGTTTCCCGGCGCCGAACCTGACAGTCGCCGCGCAGACTTTGCGCGCGATCCCGCATAATGATTAAACCGTAATGGTTACTCCGCTCGGCGTGGTCCGGCACGCCGCGGCCGTTATCCGCCACCACCAGACGGACCTGATTATCGCGTTGTGACACCGTCACGGTGACTTGGGTCGCGCTGGCATGCTTCAGGGCATTGCTTAACGCTTCGCGGGCGATCTGCAGCAGGTGAATGGCCTGATGCGACGGCACAAAGCGCGGCGGGAGCTGATAATCAAGCTGCACCGTGAAGCCGAAGTGGGCGCTGTACTCCTGACAGCTGGCCTCCAGCGCCGGGCGCAGGCCCGGCTCGGTCAGCTGCAGGCGGAAGGTGGTCAACAGCTCACGCAGCTGGGCCCAGGAGGTATTCAGCTCGTTACGTATCTGCCCCAGCAGCTGACGGCTCTCCGCCGGCAAGGCATCGCCCTGCATCTGCAGGCAGCTGACCTGCATCTTCATACAGGATAGCGACTGGGCGATGGAATCATGCAGCTCACGGGCGATAGTGGCCCGCTCTTCCATAACGATCAGCTGCTGCTGTTTCTCCTGATGGCGGTCCAGCGCCAGGGTGCTGGTCAGTTGTTCAACCACAGTATCCACCAGCTGCTGCTGATCGTGGCTGAGATGACGGCCAACCGGCAGCGTCGCCAGCAGGATGCCGTACTGATTATGCGCATCCGACAGCCGCCACTTCAGCGTCGTTCCGCCATCCGGCAGCGGCGGCAGGTTGCGTGGGCAGAGGTAGCAGCCCATGTCGTCACATTCATTATCCGAGTGGCAGGTAAACTCCTGATGGTTGTCTTCATCTTCCAGATCGTAGACCCGCACCTCGATATCGCGCAGCAGCGTCAGACCCTGCAGGCCGTTCAGCACCGGCGAAATGCGTTCACAGAGCGGGGCGTTGGCGTGCAGCCGGCGGTTGGCCTGCCATAAGAAGGCGAGGATCTCGTTCTTCTGTTCCAGCCCGGCGGTCTTCTCCTGCACCCGGCGCTCGAGCACGGCGTAGCTTTCCGCCAGCTCTTCCGACATGTTATTTAGCGCCATGCCGAGGGTCGCCATTTCGTTGCGTCCGCTGATGTGCGCCCGCTGGGTGAAATCACGCTGGCTCACCGCTCGCGCCATGCTCAGCAGCTGTTTCCATGGCCGCAGCAGGCGGGCGCGTAGCCAGATGATGGTGAAGATCAGCAGCAGCGCCATGCCGATGGCGAGGAGGCGATGGATCCAGACCACCCGTTCGATACGCTGCTCGGTGGTATGGTCGAATGCGGTGACCAGCTGGTCGATACGATCGACAAAGTCGGCGACATCCTGGGCGACCTCCGCCTGGTTGACCGCGCGCTGCATGCCGGGAGCCAGCGCCAGCTGCCAGTACTGCTGCAGGGCCTGCAGCTGGCGCTCCTGCCCGTCGCGGCGGGCGGAGTTTTGCAGCTCCGGACTGAAGACGGTGGCGGTCATATCATCGACCAGCTTTTGGTCGTGTTCATTCAGCGGGATCGCCGCCAGCAGCCGGTAGCTCTGCATGCGTAATGACCCGGCTTTGTTAATGGCGTGCGCGCTGCCCTGCACGCCGTTGACCAGGCGCGCGGAGATCGCCATACCGGCGACGCCAGTAAGGGTGGCAAGCAGGACGATCAACGCCAGTTGATTGACCAGCGTCAGCGGGGTAAAAAGACGTTTTAACATGGAATGCGTGGCTCCTGACCGGTCGTGTCCCCGGGAGTGGCGCTTATTCTCGGCTATCCCCTGGAGTATACCCATACCCACAAAGAGTTACTCCTTAATTGTCGGTGGTAGGCGCCGTTGGGAGAGGGGTTAGACGCATCCCGGCAGCCGTGTGAAAAACCACACTTTTTTTCCCACCATTCTCTACTCACTTCGGAGCATGGTTTATTTTCGCACAAATTAGCGCGCGCTTTTCCTTTGATTTATATCAACTTACCGCCCGGGGCAACCCCTAAGGTAGCGGCAGGAAAAATGAATAATCAGAGGTATCTATGAGTCAATCTTCCCTCCCGGAGAAGGCTAACCGCTCGGTCATTACCGACTGGCGGCCTGAAGATCCTGAATTCTGGCAACAGCGCGGCCACCATGTGGCGAGCCGCAATTTATGGATCTCCGTTCCCTGTCTGTTACTGGCGTTCTGCGTGTGGATGTTGTTCAGCGCCGTTGCCGTTAACCTCAACAAAGTGGGCTTTCAGTTTACGACCGATCAGCTGTTTATGCTGACCGCGCTGCCGGCGCTGTCAGGCGCTTTGTTGCGCGTGCCTTACGCTTTCATGGTACCGCTGTTCGGCGGCCGCCGCTGGACGGCGTTCAGTACCGGGATCATGATTGTGCCGTGCGTGTGGCTGGGCTTTGCGGTCCAGGATACCTCCACGCCGTTTAGCGTCTTCGTGATCATCTCTCTGCTGTGCGGCTTCGCCGGGGCCAACTTCGCCTCCAGTATGGCCAATATCAGCTTCTTCTTCCCGAAAGCGAAGCAGGGCGGGGCGCTGGGCGTCAACGGCGGCCTTGGTAATATGGGCGTCAGCGTGATGCAGCTGGTCGCGCCGCTGGTGGTGTCGGTCTCGGTGTTTGCCATTTTTGGCGGGACCGGCAGCGAGCAGCCGGACGGCTCAATGCTGTATCTGGAAAACGCCGCGTGGATCTGGGTACCTTTCCTGATTATTTTCACCCTGGCGGCGTGGTTCTTTATGAACGACCTGTCCGCTTCTAAAGCCTCGCTGAGCGAACAGCTGCCGGTGCTCAAACGCCTGCACCTGTGGATCATGGCGCTGCTCTATCTGGCGACCTTCGGCTCCTTTATCGGTTTCTCCGCCGGTTTCGCCATGCTGTCAAAGACCCAGTTCCCGGACGTGCAGATCCTGCACTACGCCTTCTTCGGTCCGTTTATTGGCGCGCTGGCGCGTTCGATGGGCGGGGCGATCTCCGACCGTCTCGGCGGTACCCGCGTGACGCTGGTCAACTTTGTGGTGATGGCTGTCTTCTGTGCGCTGCTGTTCCTGACCCTGCCGACCAACGGCCAGGGCGGTAACTTCATCGCCTTCTTCGCGGTGTTTATGGTGCTGTTCCTGACCGCCGGGCTGGGGAGCGCTTCCACCTTCCAGATGATCTCCGTGATCTTCCGTAAGCTGACCATGGACCGGGTGAAGGCCCAGGGCGGCAGCGAAGCCCAGGCGATGCGCGAGGCGGCGACCGATACCGCGGCGGCGCTGGGCTTTATCTCCGCCATTGGCGCCATCGGCGGCTTCTTTATTCCGAAGGCGTTCGGTATCTCGCTGGATCTGACCGGCTCGCCGGCCGGCGCGATGAAAGTCTTCCTGATCTTCTATATCGCCTGCGTGATCATCACCTGGGCGGTATACGGCCGTAAGCGTCAGTAATTCGCCATCGTCGATGTTGCTTCGTATAGGCGTACTCCCGGAGGAGGCGCCTTTTTTTACCGGCCTATTTAGTTACAACATACTAATGGGTGATAGGATACGTATTGGCCACTGAGCCGTGAAGGGACGGCTTGCCAGCGTCACTGCTCTACCCCTTAATACCTCCCTGGTGAACAATTCCGCGCCTGGCGACCCATTTTTCGATAAAAACCATTAAAAAACATGCAGTTAAAAAATCGAGATTACTACCACCTTGGTGGTAAATGCCAATTTCCGCCGCGATAACAAGCCAGTCCGTATTGATCGCTATCAATTCCCGTCCGCTTTCATAGCGTTACCTTCGCTGCAAATCCAGCAATGTCGATTTATCAGAGAGCCGTCAGGCTCCATATCAGGAGAAACCCGATGAGTAAATTCCTGGACCGGTTTCGCTACTTCAAACAGAAGGGTGAAACCTTTGCCGATGGGCACGGCCAGCTTCTAAACACCAACCGGGACTGGGAGGATGGATACCGTCAACGTTGGCAGCATGACAAAATTGTGCGTTCCACTCACGGTGTCAACTGCACCGGTTCATGCAGCTGGAAGATTTATGTCAAAAACGGACTGGTGACCTGGGAAACCCAGCAAACGGACTATCCGCGCACCCGTCCGGACCTGCCAAACCACGAACCACGCGGCTGCCCGCGCGGCGCCAGCTACTCCTGGTATCTGTACAGCGCGAACCGCCTGAAATACCCGCTGATGCGCAAACGCCTGATGAAGATGTGGCGGGAAGCGAAGGTCCAGCATAGCGATCCGGTTGAGGCATGGGCCTCGATCATCGAAGACGCCGACAAAGCGAAAAGCTTCAAGCAGGCTCGCGGTCGCGGCGGGTTTGTCCGCTCCTCCTGGCAGGAAGTAAATGAGCTGATTGCCGCCTCCAACGTCTATACCGTGAAAACTTACGGTCCGGATCGCGTGGCCGGCTTCTCGCCGATCCCGGCGATGTCGATGGTCTCCTACGCCTCCGGCGCTCGTTACCTGTCGCTGATCGGCGGTACCTGCCTGAGCTTCTACGACTGGTACTGCGACCTGCCGCCGGCCTCGCCGATGACCTGGGGCGAGCAGACCGACGTGCCGGAATCCGCCGACTGGTACAACTCCAGCTATATCATCGCCTGGGGCTCCAACGTGCCGCAGACCCGTACCCCGGATGCGCACTTCTTTACCGAAGTTCGCTATAAAGGGACCAAAACTGTCGCCATCACCCCGGACTACGCCGAAATCGCCAAGCTCTGCGATCTGTGGCTGGCGCCGAAGCAGGGTACCGATGCCGCGATGGCGCTGGCGATGGGCCACGTGATGCTGCGTGAGTTCCATCTTGATAAACCGAGCCAGTACTTCACCGATTACGTGCGTCGCTACACCGACATGCCGATGCTGGTGATGCTTGAGGAGCGCGACGGCTATTACGCCGCCGGCCGCACGCTGCGCGCGTCCGACCTCGTGGATTCCCTTGGTCAGGAGAAGAATCCGGAATGGAAAACCGTCGCCTTTGATGAGAAGGGCGATCTGACCGTGCCGAACGGTTCCCTCGGATTCCGCTGGGGCGACAAAGGCAAATGGAACCTCGAACAGCGCGACGGTAAAACCGGCGAAGAGATTGAGCTGCGTCTGAGCCTGCTGGGCAGCCATGACGAGGTCGCGGACGTCGGCTTCCCGTACTTCGGCGGCGAAGGTTCTGAACACTTCAACAAAGTCGCGCTGGAAAACATTCTGCTGCACAAACTGCCGGTTAAACGCCTGCAGCTGGCCGACGGCTCCACCGCCCTGGTGACCACCGTGTACGACCTGACCATGGCCAACTATGGCCTGGAGCGCGGTCTGAACGATGACAACTGCGCCGCCAGCTATGATGAAGTGAAAGCCTACACTCCGGCCTGGGCGGAGAAAATTACCGGCGTCTCCCGCGCGCATATTATCCGTACCGCCCGCGAGTTTGCCGATAACGCCGATAAAACCCATGGTCGGTCGATGATTATCGTCGGGGCGGGTCTCAACCACTGGTTCCACCTCGACATGAACTACCGCGGTCTGATCAACATGCTGATCTTCTGCGGTTGCGTCGGCCAGAGCGGCGGCGGTTGGGCGCACTATGTGGGCCAGGAAAAACTGCGTCCGCAGACCGGCTGGCAGCCGCTGGCGTTCGCCCTTGACTGGCAACGCCCGGCACGTCATATGAACAGCACCTCGTACTTCTATAACCACTCCAGCCAGTGGCGCTATGAAAGCGTGACCGCGCAGGAGCTGCTCTCGCCGATGGCGGATAAATCCCGCTACAGCGGCCATCTGATCGACTTCAACGTCCGCGCCGAGCGGATGGGCTGGCTGCCGTCGGCGCCGCAGCTGGGCGTAAACCCGCTGCGCATCGCCGATGAGGCGAAAAAAGCGGGCATGACGCCGGTGGATTACACCGTCAAATCTCTGAAGGAGGGATCGATTCGCTTTGCGGCAGAGCAGCCGGAAAACGGAAAAAACCATCCGCGTAACCTGTTTATCTGGCGTTCCAACCTGCTGGGCTCCTCCGGTAAAGGCCATGAGTACATGCTCAAGTACCTGTTGGGTACGGAGAACGGCATTCAGGGTAAAGACCTTGGCAAGCAGGGCGGCGTGAAGCCGGAAGAAGTCGAATGGCGCGATAACGGCCTCGACGGCAAACTGGACCTGGTGGTGACCCTCGACTTCCGTCTGTCGAGCACCTGTCTCTACTCCGACATCGTGCTGCCGACCGCCACCTGGTACGAAAAAGACGACATGAATACCTCGGATATGCATCCGTTTATTCATCCGCTGTCGGCGGCCGTTGACCCGGCCTGGGAATCGAAGAGCGACTGGGATATCTATAAAGGTATCGCGAAGAAATTCTCTGAAGTGTGCGTGGGCCACCTCGGTAAAGAAACCGACGTCGTTACGCTGCCGATCCAGCATGATTCCGCCGCGGAAATGGCGCAGCCGCTGGACGTCAAAGACTGGAAGAAGGGCGAATGTGACCTGATTCCGGGGAAAACCGCCCCGCATATTATTCCGGTCGAGCGTGATTATCCGGCGACCTATGAGCGCTTCACCTCCATTGGCCCGCTGCTGGAAACCATCGGCAACGGCGGGAAAGGCATCGCCTGGAATACCCAGAGCGAAATGGACCTGCTGCGTAAGCTCAACTACACCAAGGCCGAAGGCCCGGCGAAAGGTCAGCCGAAGCTGGAAACGGCCATCGACGCCGCGGAGATGATCCTCACCCTGGCGCCGGAAACGAACGGTCAGGTGGCGGTGAAGGCGTGGAAAGCGCTGAGCGAAATCACCGGCCGCGAGCATGCGCACCTGGCGCTGAACAAAGAAGACGAGAAGATCCGTTTCCGCGATATCCAGGCGCAGCCGCGGAAAATTATCTCCAGCCCGACCTGGTCCGGGCTGGAAGACGAACACGTCTCCTATAACGCCGGATACACCAACGTTCACGAGCTGATCCCATGGCGTACCCTGTCCGGTCGTCAGTCGCTGTATCAGGATCACCAGTGGATGCGCGACTTTGGCGAGAGCCTGCTGGTTTATCGTCCGCCGATTGACACCCGCTCGGTGAAAGCGGTGATGGGCGAGAAGTCCAACGGCAACCCGGAGAAGGCGCTGAACTTCCTGACGCCGCACCAGAAATGGGGTATCCACTCGACCTACAGCGATAACCTGCTGATGCTGACCCTGTCACGCGGCGGTCCGATCGTCTGGATGAGCGAGGCGGATGCGAAAGATCTGGGTATCGAAGATAACGACTGGATCGAAGTGTTCAACGCCAACGGCGCCCTGACGGCGCGCGCGGTGGTGAGCCAGCGCGTGCCGGCCGGGATGACCATGATGTATCACGCGCAGGAACGCATCGTGAACCTGCCTGGCTCTGAAGTCACCGGTCAGCGCGGCGGGATCCATAACTCGGTTACCCGTATTACGCCGAAACCGACCCATATGATCGGCGGCTATGGCCATCTGGCCTATGGCTTTAACTACTACGGCACCGTCGGCTCCAACCGCGATGAGTTTGTGGTGGTACGTAAGATGAAGAACATTAACTGGTTAGACGGCGAAGGCAATGACCAGGTACAGGAGAGCGTAAAATGAAAATTCGTTCACAAGTCGGCATGGTGCTGAATCTCGATAAATGCATCGGCTGCCACACCTGCTCGGTAACCTGTAAAAACGTCTGGACCAGCCGGGAAGGGATGGAGTACGCCTGGTTCAATAACGTGGAGAGTAAGCCTGGCGTCGGTTTTCCGAACGACTGGGAAAACCAGGAGAAATGGAAGGGCGGCTGGATCCGCAAAATCAACGGCAAGCTGCAGCCGCGCATGGGCAACCGCGCGATGCTGTTAGGTAAAATCTTCGCGAACCCGCATCTGCCGGGCATCGATGATTACTACGAGCCGTTCGATTACGACTACCAGAACCTGCATAACGCCCCGGAGAGTAAACACCAGCCGATCGCCCGTCCGCGCTCGCTGATCACCGGCCAGCGGATGGACAAGATCACCAGCGGTCCGAACTGGGAAGAGATCCTCGGCGGCGAGTTTGAAAAGCGCGCCAAAGACCAGAACTTCGACAACATGCAGAAGGCGATGTACGGCCAGTTCGAAAACACCTTCATGATGTATCTGCCGCGCCTGTGCGAGCACTGCCTGAATCCGGCGTGCGTCGCAACCTGCCCGAGCGGCGCCATCTATAAGCGTGAAGAAGACGGCATCGTGCTGATCGACCAGGACAAGTGCCGCGGCTGGCGGATGTGCATCACCGGCTGCCCGTACAAGAAGATCTACTTCAACTGGAAGAGCGGGAAATCTGAGAAGTGCATCTTCTGCTACCCGCGTATTGAATCCGGAATGCCGACGGTATGCTCCGAAACCTGCGTGGGCCGAATCCGCTACCTCGGCGTCCTGCTGTATGACGCGGACGCGATCGAAAATGCCGCCAGCACCGAGAACGAGAAAGATCTCTATCAGCGTCAACTGGACGTGTTCCTCGATCCGAACGACCCGAAAGTGATTGAGCAGGCGCTGAAAGATGGCGTGCCGCAGGGCGTGATTGAAGCCGCGCAGCAGTCGCCGGTCTGGAAAATGGCGATGGACTGGAAGCTGGCCCTGCCGCTGCACCCGGAATATCGCACCCTGCCGATGGTTTGGTACGTGCCGCCGCTGTCGCCGATTCAGTCCGCCGCCGATGCCGGCGAACTGGGCAGCAACGGGATCCTGCCGGACGTGGAAAGCCTGCGTATTCCGGTGCAGTATCTGGCGAACCTGCTAACCGCCGGCGATACCCAACCGGTCCTGTTGGCCCTGAAGCGGATGCTGGCGATGCGTCACTATAAGCGGGCGGAAACCGTTGACGGCGTTGTCGATACCCGCGCGCTGGAAGAGGTGGGCTTAAGCGAAGCGCAGGCTCAGGAGATGTACCGCTACCTGGCGATCGCCAACTACGAAGATCGTTTCGTGGTGCCGAGCAGCCATCGTGAACAGGCGCGGGAAGCGTTTCCGGAGAAAAATGGCTGCGGCTTTAGCTTTGGCGACGGCTGCCACGGCTCTGACAGCCAGTTCAACCTGTTCAACAGCCGTCGCATCGACGCCATCGACGTGACCAGCAAAACGGAGCCGCACGCATGATTGAACTTGTGATTGTATCGCGTTTGCTCGAATACCCTGACGCTGCCTTATGGCAGCATCAGCAGGAGATGTTCGAGGCGCTCGCGTCATCGGAGAAACTCAGCAAAGAAGATGCTCACGCGCTGGGCGTTTTTCTGCGCGATCTGCTGGCTCAGGATCCGCTGGATGCCCAGGCGGCCTACAGCGAACTGTTTGACCGCGGACGGGCCACCTCGCTGCTGCTGTTTGAACACGTGCACGGCGAATCCCGCGATCGCGGGCAGGCGATGGTTGACCTGATGGCGCAGTATGAGCGCCACGGTCTGCTGCTCGATAGCCATGAGCTGCCGGATCATCTGCCGCTGTATCTGGAGTATCTGGCGCAGCTGCCGGAAAAGGAAGCGCTTGGCGGCCTGCGGGACGTTGCGCCGATCCTCGGCCTGCTCAGCGCGCGCCTGCAGCAGCGCGAGAGCCGCTATGCGGTGCTGTTCGAGCTGCTGCTGAAGCTGGCCAACACTCAGGTCGACAGCCAGAAGGTGGCGGAGAAGATTGCCGACGAAGCCCGCGACGATACGCCGCAGGCGCTGGACGCAGTCTGGGAAGAAGAACAGGTTAAATTCTTTGCCGACCAGGGCTGCGGCGAGTCGGAGATTTCCGCTCACCAGCGTCGTTTTGCCGGAGCCGTGGCCCCGCAATATCTGAATATCTCTAACGGAGGACAGCAATAATGCACTTCCTGAATATGTTCTTCTTTGACATTTATCCGTACATTGCGGGCTCGGTGTTTCTGATCGGCAGTTGGCTGCGCTATGACTACGGTCAGTACACCTGGCGAGCGGCCTCCAGCCAGATGCTGGACCGTAAAGGGATGAATCTGGCGTCGAACCTGTTTCATATCGGCATCCTCGGCATTTTCGCCGGCCACTTCCTCGGCATGCTGACGCCGCACTGGATGTATGAATCCTTCCTGCCGATCGACGTCAAGCAGAAGATGGCGATGATCGCCGGCGGCGCCTGCGGCGTGATGACCCTGGTGGGCGGTTTACTGCTGCTCAAGCGCCGTCTGCTCAGCCCGCGCGTTCGCGCCACCACCACCGGCGCGGATATTCTGATCCTCTCCCTGCTGATGGTGCAGTGTGCGTTGGGCCTGCTGACGATCCCGTTCTCAGCCCAGCATATGGACGGCAGCGAAATGATGAAGCTGGTCGGCTGGGCGCAGTCGGTGGTCACCTTCCACGGCGGTGCGTCGCAGCACCTGGATGGCGTGGCGTTTATCTTCCGCGTCCACCTGGTGCTGGGTATGACCCTGTTCCTGCTGTTCCCGTTCTCCCGTCTGGTTCATATCTGGAGCGCGCCGGTAGAGTACCTGACGCGCAAATACCAGATTGTTCGCGCCCGTCGCTAACTGGCCCGCGACCGCTGACTGACCCCGCTCTGGCGGGGTTTTTTTTCGCCCCAGCCGAGGTTATTCCCCGCGGCGGCAAACAGAATCAGCATCCCGCCGCACCACTGCACAGGGGTTAACGCATGGTGGAAGACCAGATAGTCGACCCCCATCGCCACCAGTGGATAAATAAAGGAGAGTGAACCGGTAATGGGCGTTGGCAGCTTCTGTATCGCGCTATATAAAAGCTGATACATGATCCCGGTATGGACGACGCCGAGGATCAGCAGATAGCGCCAGGGAAAGCTGGCAGAAAACTCGGGCATTTGCACCAGCGGCAGCAGCATCACGACGCCGACCAGCACCTGAATAAAGGCAATATGCTGAGCAGGGAGCGGATGCAGTTTGCGGGCGATAATGGCGGTCAGAGCATAGAAAAATGCTGCGCCTAATGCCAGCAAAACGCCGGTCGCGAGACTATCGCCGTGCGCCGGGGCAAGCTCGCTTGACAGCAGGATCACCACGCCGCCGAAGGCCAGCAGTAACCATCCCCATTTTACGGCGCTGACCCGTTCCCCCAGCACCATGCCCATCAGTACCAGCATAAACGGCTGGGTGTTGTAGACCACCGTGGCCATGCCAATTGAAATACGCGAGTAGGCGGCAAAAAGCAGCAGCCAGTTGATGACCAGCGCAATGCCGCCAAGCACCGCGAGGGCGAGGGTGAAGCGCGTGAGGCGACTGAAGGGTTGGCGGCTGAGAACGATAAACAGCAGCAGGGTGAGCGCGCCAATCAGGCAGCGCCAGAACACCACATCAATTACCGGCAAACCAGAGAGCAGCACGAACGCGCCGATCGAGCCAGAAATGATCATCGCCAGGCTCATTTGCCAGACGCCGCGGGTAAGTTGCATATTTCACCTCCAGAAGTTTTCCATTATTGTGCGAAAAATCCTGACAGCCTGACATGGCTGAATTAAGGTAACCAGGGGGAAATTCCTTTCATAATTAGGTAAAAACCATGAATGACTTACTTGATGAAATTGACCGGGCGATCCTCGCTTGCCTGACTCAGGACGCCAGAGTCTCGTTGAAGGTATTGAGCGCGCGGGTGGGGCTGACTTCGCCGAGCACCGCCGAGCGTGTGAAGCGCCTGGAGGAGCGGGGGGTGATCCAGGGCTATGGGGCGCGGGTGAATCTCGCCGCGCTGGGCTACAGCCTGCAGGCGCTGGTGCGGGTCCGGCCGCTGCCTGGTCTGCTGCAGAAGGTGGATAAATATATCCAGGCGATGCCGGAGTGCATCGAAAGTGACAAAGTGACCGGAGAGGATTGTTTCGTGATGCGACTGGTGGTGCGTGATATTACCCAACTGGATACGCTGCTTGACGGCCTGGCTGAATTTGCTCAGTGCAATACCTCGGTGGTGAAAAGTTCGCCGGTGAAGAGACGACTGCCCCCGCTGTGAGTTTCCCGGAGGCGGTGCGGCGCACCAGTCCGGGCTGCCGGTCGGCACCACCTGTAGCCTCGCTAAGCGAAGCGCGAGCGAGGAGGTAGCAGTACAGGTGGTTGCAGAGAGCGCGAGAATGGTGGGGGAAGGATAACTCGGCGCTAAAGCGCCTCGCCCTTCGGGCCGTTGCCTGCGGCAACGTTCTCTCGCTACGCTCGAGTCGAACCTTGGTCGAAACTTCTCATCCTCCCCCGTAGGGGAGAATATAGCATGTAGCCTCGCTAAGCGAAGCGCGAGCGAGGAGATAGCAGCACAGGTGGCTGAAGAGAGTGCAACAGTAGTGGGGGAAGGATGACTCGGCGCTAAAGCGCCTCGCCCTTCGGGCCGTTGCCTGCGGCAACGTTCTCTCGCTACGCTCGAGTCGAACCTTAGTCGAAGCTTCTCATCCTTCCCCGTAGGGCAGAATATAAAAGATCGTCGAGTAGTCGAATTGGGAAGTTTTTTAAGAAGATGGTGGTGGGGGAAGGATTCGAACCTTCGAAGTCGATGACGGCAGATTTACAGTCTGCTCCCTTTGGCCGCTCGGGAACCCCACCAGGGGTAAAATCAAATTGTAGGCTATTCAGCAAAGTGAATGGTGGTGGGGGAAGGATAACTCGTCGCTATCGCTCCTCGCCCTTCGGGCCGTTGCCTGCGGCAACGTTCTCTCGCTGGCGCTTGAGTCGAACCTTAGTCGAAGGTTCTTACCCTTCCCGCTAAGTGCAAACATCGTTTACGCCTGCCGGGGAAACCCTATCACTGTAGTGAATAATGGTGGTGGGGGAAGGATTCGAACCTTCGAAGTCGATGACGGCAGATTTACAGTCTGCTCCCTTTGGCCGCTCGGGAACCCCACCACGGGGTAATGCTTAGTACTGGCCTGCTTCCTTCTCGGGAAGCGGGGCGCATCATACCAAATGATGCGCCCCTGTAAAGCATTCCTTTGACAAAAATAAACTGGTTGCCTGATTTTTACCCGTAACGCCGGAAAGCTAACCAATTCATTTCTCAGTCGATTAAAGAATAATCGTCCGGTTACCGTAGACGAAGACGCGCTGCGCCAGGACCTGATACAGCGCCCGGCTCAATACGTTTTTTTCGACATCGCGCCCGGCACGCATCATATCTTCTGCGGTATAAGTATGATCGACGTGAATGACGTCCTGCATAATGATGGGACCTTCGTCCAGGTTATCATTCACGTAGTGGGCGGTGGCGCCGATGATCTTCACACCGCGCTCATAGGCCTGATGATACGGACGCGCGCCGATAAACGCCGGCAGGAACGAGTGGTGAATATTAATGATCTTGTTCGGGAAACGAGCGACAAATTCCGGCGTAAGAACGCGCATATACTTGGCCAGCACCACGTAATCCGGTTCGTGGGCGGCAATCGCGTCGCCCATCTGCTTGTCGTGCTCTTCGCGGCTCAGCCCTTCATGGCTGACCAGTTCAAACGGGATGCCAAAACGTTCCACCAGCGGGCGCAGGGTGTCATGGTTGCCAATAACCGCGGCAATGTCGACATCCAGCCCGCCGTAGTTGGCTTTCATCAGCAGATCGCCGAGGCAGTGCGCCTCTTTCGTCACCAGAATCACTACCCGGCGGCGGCCTGCCGGATTGAGTTCACGAATCGAGCCTTCCGGCAGGGCGCTGTCCAGATCGGCCAGCAGAATAGCGTCGTTGAAGATGCCTTCCAGTTCGGTGCGCATAAAGAAACGACCGGTACGGTGGTCAACAAATTCGTTGTTCTGCACAATGTTAAGTTCGTGCTTGTAGCAGATATTGGTGATACGCGCGATGAGGCCTTTCTGATCAGGGCAAATAGTGCGTAGTACTTTACGTTGTAATGAATGCATCGCGAGGAAAATCCTGTAGTGTTTGCAAGCGCTGCGGTAGCGTTACTGGCCGCAGCATTTTTTAAATTTTTTACCTGAACCGCAAGGGCAGGGGTCGTTACGGCCAATCAGCGGCCGTGTCCCGTCGATATAGTACCACTGTCCATTTTCTTTTAAGAATCTGGAACGTTCAATAATGGCGCCCGGGCGGTTATTGTCATTAAAGCGGGCGATAAAGCTGACAAAGCCTTCATTGGCGGCTCGTCCATCATCGCTGGCGAACAGGGTTAAGCCCAGCCATTCGGTGTGGGCAAAGCCTTTCTCCAGTTCGGCGCGAAACTGCTGCGCCTGACAGGACGGATGCCAGGTTTTGATCAGATAGTCGGCATCTTTCATGACGAACGCGCTGTAACGGGAGCGCATAAGCTGTGACGGGCCTGGCGCAAGCTCAGCGCCGGACAGATATCGCTGGCAACATGAGCTATACTCCAGTGCGCTGCCACAGGGGCATAATTGCGACAAAATTGCCTCCATGGAAGAAAGAGTAACGGCGCTTCTACGCCAAAGGGCTTTATGTTAACTGAGCCGTGACAATGTTGCCACGCTCAGAGTGGAAGGATAGTTATCAGTACTAATGAGAAAGCTAAAAATTGGTCTGGCGTTAGGTGCGGGCGCCGCCCGCGGATGGTCGCATATTGGCGTCATCAACGCCCTCCAGCAGGCCGGCATTGAGATTGATATCGTGGCCGGTTGCTCTATCGGTTCGCTGGTAGGGGCGGCGTATGCCTGTAACCGACTCCCGGCCCTTGAGTCCTGGGTCTGCTCTTTCAGTAACTGGGACGTTCTGAAACTGATGGACCTCTCCTGGCGCCGCGGTGGACTATTGCGGGGTGAAAAGGTGTTCAATCATTATCGCCGCATCATGCCCGTGACCGATATCGAACACTGCGAACGGCGATTTGCCGCCGTCGCGACAAATTTAAGCACTGGCCGGGAGCTGTGGTTTACCGAAGGCGATCTGCACTTAGCGATTCGAGCCTCCTGCAGTATGCCGGGGTTAATGTCGCCGGTCAGGCATAACGGTTACTGGCTGGTCGATGGCGCGGTGGTCAATCCGGTTCCCGTATCGCTTACGCGGGCAATGGGGGCGGATATCGTGATTGCCGTGGATTTACAACATGATGCCCACCTTATGCAGCAGGATTTATTCTCCCTCGAAACGCCGCGGCGGGAAGCCGAAGCGAAGGAGGGGCCATGGCATACTCGTCTGCGCGCACGCTTGACGCAAATGAGTTCCCGCCGTACGGCCGTGACGCCGACGGCGATGGAGATCATGACCACCTCTATCCAGGTCCTGGAGAACCGTCTTAAACGCAATCGTATGGCGGGTGACCCGCCGGATATCCTGTTGCAACCGTACTGTCCGCAAGTCTCGACGCTTGATTTCCATCGCGCCGGCGAGGCGATTACCGCAGGGCAGTTGGCGGTAGAAAAGAAAATGGATGAATTATTACCCTTAGTGCGTACCGCGATTTGACGCACGAGTACCTGACTTAAGCAAATTCTGACAGGCGATAGTGAGAATAGCGTGCCACTATTGAATTATCGTCAGCCAGGGGAGATATCATGACGCAGCCATTGGCGGGAAAACAGATTCTGATAGTTGAAGACGAACCCGTTTTCCGCTCACTCTTGCATGGATGGCTGACCTCGCTGGGAGCAACAACCTTCCAGGCGGAAGATGGCAAGGATGCCCTGCATAAAATGACGGAGGTGCATCCGGACCTGATGATTTGCGACATTTCGATGCCGAGAATGAACGGTCTGGAGCTGGTGGAGACGTTGCGTAATCGCGGCGAGCAGCTACCGATCCTGATGATTTCCGCTACCGAAAACATGGCCGATATAGCCAAAGCGTTGCGGCTTGGCGTTCAGGACGTGTTGTTAAAGCCAGTAAAAGATTTCGATCGCCTGCGCGAAACCGTTTATGCCTGCCTCTATCCTGCGATGTTCAGTTCACGGGTGGAAGAGGAAGAGCGTTTATTTGAGGACTGGGACGCGCTGGTCAGTAATCCCACTGCGGCTTCACGATTACTGCAGGAATTACAGCCGCCGGTGCAACAGGAAATGTCGCACTGCCGCATTCATTATCGCCAGCTGGTGTCGGCGGATAAACCCGGTCTTGTACTCGATATCGCGCCGCTCTCGGACAATGATTTGGCCTTCTATTGTCTGGATGTCACACGGGCAGGAGATAATGGCGTCCTGGCCGCTTTATTATTGCGCGCGTTGTTCAATGGCTTGCTACAGGAGCAGCTGGCGCATCAGGGACAACGGCTACCAGAAATGGGGAGTCTGCTAAAACAGGTGAATCAACTCCTGCGTCAGGCAAACCTTCCCGGCCAGTTTCCTTTGTTAGTGGGGTATTACCACAGCGGACTGAAAAATTTAATTCTGGTGTCGGCGGGACTTAATGGCACGCTGAATACCGGTGAGCATCAAATTCAGATTAGCAATGGCGTTCCTTTGGGCACCCTGGGTGATGCTTACCTTAATCAAATTAGTCAACGCTGTACCTCATGGCAGTGCCAAATTTGGGGGGCGGGAGGCCGTTTACGCTTAATGTTGTCTGCGGAGTGAGCAATTGCGTTTATATCTAAGCAGACGGGATTACCCGTTGTCCTTTAGCGGTGGTAACATCGAGCAGTTTTATGCGTAAAAGTCCTAATTCGAGGCTATCGGAAGCTTTTCAGACCAGTGAATACGCGGTTGACTGATATACTCGACACGTTATTTGTAACGAGAAGTTTAAAAAACAAACAGTCCAGGAGATTTCAATGGCTGCCCTTAATTCTAAAGTCAGAAAAGCGGTTATCCCGGTTGCGGGATTAGGCACCAGGATGCTGCCGGCCACCAAAGCGATTCCAAAAGAAATGCTGCCGCTGGTAGATAAGCCGTTAATTCAGTACGTTGTTAATGAATGTATCGCTGCAGGAATTACTGAAATTGTTCTGGTAACGCACTCGTCCAAAAACTCTATCGAAAACCATTTCGATACCAGTTTTGAGCTGGAAGCGATGCTGGAAAAACGTGTGAAACGCCAGCTGCTGGAAGAAGTGCAGTCTATTTGTCCGCCGCACGTAACCATTATGCAAGTTCGTCAGGGCCTGGCAAAAGGTCTGGGACACGCGGTGCTTTGCGCCCATCCGGTGGTGGGTGATGAGCCGGTCGCAGTTATTCTGCCAGACGTTATTCTGGATGAATATGAATCCGATCTGAGCCGCGATAACCTCGCAGAGATGATCTCTCGTTTCGATGAGACCGGCGCCAGCCAGATTATGGTTGAGCCTGTCGACGACGTGACCGCTTACGGTGTCGTTGACTGCAAAGGTGAATCTCTCAAGCCGGGAGAAAGCGTGCCGATGGTAGGCGTGGTCGAGAAGCCAAAAGCTGACGTTGCGCCGTCCAACCTGGCGGTGGTGGGGCGCTATGTCCTCAGCGCCGATATCTGGCCGCTGCTGGCGAAGACTCCTCCGGGTGCCGGTGATGAAATTCAGCTGACTGACGCGATTGATATGCTGATCGAAAAAGAGACGGTCGAAGCTTATCATATGAAAGGCAAGAGCCATGACTGCGGTAATAAGCTTGGCTACATGCAGGCGTTCGTCGAATATGGTATTCGCCACAAAACGCTGGGTGACGATTTTAAAGCCTGGCTGGAAACCGCGGTTGCGAAGTAATCCGCAGCGCTGCTGAAAGCACAAAACCGGGAGTCGCAATGCGCTCCCGGTTTTTTATATCGGCCCCTGGGGGCAAAAAAAATCCCGCCGCAGCGGGATTTTTTATATCGTAACAACGGAGATTAGATCAGGAAATCGTCCAGTGATTTACCTTGCTCATCCATTGCTTTTTTGATCACCGCCGGGGTACGGCCCTGGCCGGTCCAGGTTTTGGTTTCGCCGTTTTCGTCGACATAGCTGTATTTAGCCGGACGTGCAGCACGCTTGGTTTTGGTACCGGCTTTAACGGCTGCCATGGTGCTCAGCAGTTCATTCGGATCAATACCGTCAGCGATCAGCATTTCACGATATTGCTGCAGCTTACGCGTACGTTCTTCAATTTCTGCCGCGGCGGCGTTTTCTTCTTCACGGCGCTCGTTAACAACGACTTCTAATTTTTCCAGCATTTCTTCGAGCGTTTCCAGGGTGCATTCTCTTGCCTGCGCACGAAGAGTACGGATGTTGTTCAAAATTTTAAGTGCTTCGCTCATTGTAGTAATCTCAAACTTATATTGTGGGGTGGTTTGTTGAACTAATAATAGAGCGATAAAATGCGTTGTGCAATAGGGGGGAATGTAAGGAATTCAAAATTACTGGTTATTTGTCGCGAGAATTAATTAATTTAAGTTAAAATTCCCGTGCCGCTTCACATCTTTCATCCTTATAGCGATGAGCAGAAGGTAAGCTAAAACACTGAGACGGTATGCTTTTTCTGAGGTTCGGTGAGAAAAATTATCCTTTACATGGGTAAATAACCCTTGTCAGTATTAGCGCATTTTTGGTTATGAGGCTTAATATAAAACAACGCGCGGCGCCGCTTATAGCCCCATAGGTAACCGCCCTATAAGCACGAAAAGACAATGGTTACCCCGCCAGTAGCGTAACGGGGCGTACAAATAATGGCCCTGAAAATTCAATTCATCCTCTTAATCCTTTGGCTTTGCAGGCTCTTCAGCTGCGATACAATACCCCTGTCGAATGGGCGGCTGTACGCATAAAATATGGTACAATCGCCGCCGCGATAAAACACTTTGATTGGGGTCACGCAGCCGATGGCACAACTTTATTTCTACTACTCTGCAATGAATGCAGGTAAGTCGACCGCTCTGTTGCAATCTTCGTACAATTACCAGGAGCGGGGGATGCGTACCGTCGTTTATACCGCTGAGATTGATGACCGCTTTGGCGCCGGAAAAGTCAGCTCGCGTATCGGTCTCTCCTCGCCGGCCCGATTGTATAATCCACAGACGTCGCTATTTAACGATATTGCCGCAGAGCACAAGCTAAAGCCGATTCACTGCGTGCTGGTGGATGAAAGCCAGTTTCTGACGCGCGAGCAGGTTCATGAGCTGTCTGAAGTTGTCGATACGCTGGATATTCCTGTGCTTTGCTATGGCTTGCGGACAGACTTTCGCGGTGAGCTCTTTACCGGCAGCCAGTATTTACTGGCCTGGTCAGATAAGCTGGTGGAGCTGAAAACCATCTGTTTCTGCGGCCGGAAGGCCAGTATGGTGCTGCGCCTCGATCAGGAGGGGCGTCCTTACAACGAGGGCGAGCAGGTCGTCATCGGCGGCAATGAGCGGTACGTGTCAGTTTGTCGTAAGCATTATAAAGAGGCGCTGAGCGTCGGCTCGTTAACTCAGGTACAAAACCAGCACCGCCCCAGCTAATACGCGCAGAAGCTCGTCCAGGCGCCTGTGGGCGCCTTTTTATTGCCTGCGCTCCGTTGGGCCAGCAGGCGTTAAAGCTTGGCTGTCGGTGGGCAAAAAAAAGCCCCGTCAGATGACGGGGCTTGCAGAACGTTTATGCTTGTCGATTAAGCGGATTTTTTCGCTTTTTTCTCAGCTTTCACCGGAGCTGCTTCGGCTTTCGCGGCTGCTTCGCCTTCGACGAACTCGCGACCGTAGTAGGTATCCAGCAGGATCTGTTTCAGCTCGGAGATCAGCGGGTAGCGCGGGTTAGCGCCGGTGCACTGGTCATCGAATGCATCTTCAGACAGCTTATCAACGTGGGCCAGGAAGTCAGCTTCCTGAACGCCAGCTTCGCGGATAGATTTCGGAATACCCAGCTCAGCTTTCACGCTTTCCAGCCATGCCAGCAGCTTCTCGATTTTCGCTGCGGTACGGTCGCCCGGTGCGGAGAGACCCAGGTGATCGGCGATTTCAGCGTAGCGACGGCGAGCCTGCGGACGGTCGTACTGGCTGAACGCAGTCTGCTTGGTCGGGTTGTCATTCGCGTTGTAGCGGATAACGTTGCAGATCAGCAGGGCGTTGGCCAGACCGTGCGGAATATGGAACTGGGAACCCAGTTTGTGCGCCATGGAGTGACACACGCCGAGGAAGGCGTTAGCAAACGCGATACCGGCGATGGTGGCGGCACTGTGTACGCGCTCGCGGGCAACCGGGTTCTTGGAACCTTCGTGGTAGGAAGCCGGCAGGTACTCTTTCAGCAGTTTCAGCGCCTGCAGAGCCTGGCCGTCAGAGAACTCAGAAGCCAGCACGGAAACGTAAGCTTCCAGGGCGTGGGTCACGGCATCCAGACCACCGAACGCACACAGCGATTTCGGCATATCCATCACCAGGTTGGCATCGACGATGGCCATATCCGGGGTCAGCGCGTAGTCTGCCAGCGGATATTTCTGACCTGTCGCATCATCGGTCACAACGGCGAACGGCGTAACTTCAGAACCGGTACCGGAGGTGGTAGTGATCGCCACCATCTTGGCTTTAACGCCCATTTTCGGGAACTTGTAGATACGTTTACGGATGTCCATAAAGCGCAGCGCCAGTTCTTCGAAGTGGGTTTCCGGATGTTCGTACATGACCCACATGATTTTTGCCGCATCCATCGGGGAACCGCCGCCCAGCGCGATGATCACGTCTGGTTTAAAGGAGTTCGCCAGGTCGGCGCCTTTGCGTACGATGGTCAGCGTCGGGTCAGCTTCAACTTCGAAGAAGACTTCAGTTTCAACACCCGCTGCTTTCAGTACGGAGGTGATCTGATCGGCATAGCCGTTGTTGAACAGGAAGCGGTCAGTCACGATCAGCGCGCGTTTGTGACCATCAGTAATCACTTCATCCAGTGCGATAGGCAGGGAGCCACGACGGAAGTAGATAGATTTCGGAAGTTTGTGCCACAACATGTTTTCAGCTCGCTTAGCAACGGTTTTCTTGTTGATCAGGTGTTTCGGACCAACGTTTTCAGAGATGGAGTTACCACCCCAGGAACCACAACCCAGAGTCAGGGAAGGAGCGAGTTTGAAGTTGTACAGGTCACCGATACCACCCTGAGAAGCCGGGGTGTTGATCAGGATACGCGCCGTTTTCATCATCTGGCCGAAGTAAGCCACGCGAGCCGGCTGGTTATCCTGGTCGGTGTACAGGCAAGAGGTATGACCGATACCGCCCATGGCGACCAGTTTTTCAGCTTTGGTCACGGCGTCTTCGAAATCTTTCGCACGGTACATCGCCAGCGTCGGAGACAGTTTTTCGTGAGCAAACGGCTCGCTTTCGTCAACGTCGGTGACTTCGCCAATCAGAATTTTAGTCGTGGCCGGTACGGTGAAGCCTGCCAGTTCAGCGATTTTCGCCGCAGGCTGACCAACGATAGCGGCGTTCAGCGCGCCATTTTTCAGGATAATGTCCTGAACGGCTTTCAGCTCTTTACCCTGCAGCAGGTAGCCGCCGTGGCTGGCGAAACGTTCGCGAACCGCGTCATAAACGGAATCAACCACCACAACGGACTGCTCAGAAGCACAGATAACGCCGTTATCGAAGGTTTTAGACATCAGAACGGAAGCAACGGCGCGTTTGATGTCAGCCGTTTCATCAATCACCACCGGGGTGTTACCGGCACCTACGCCGATAGCAGGTTTACCGGAGCTGTATGCTGCTTTCACCATGCCTGGACCACCGGTCGCAAGGATCAGGTTGATGTCCGGGTGGTGCATCAGGGCGTTAGACAGTTCAACAGACGGCTGATCGATCCAGCCAATCAGGTCTTTCGGCGCGCCGGCAGCGATGGCAGCCTGCAGAACGATGTCAGCCGCTTTGTTGGTGGCTTCTTTAGCACGCGGGTGCGGAGAGAAAATGATGGCGTTACGCGTCTTCAGGCTGATGAGCGATTTGAAGATGGCTGTTGAAGTCGGGTTAGTGGTCGGTACGATACCGCAGATGATGCCGATAGGTTCAGCGATAGTGATGGTACCAAAGGTGTCGTCTTCTGACAGGACGCCACAGGTTTTTTCGTCTTTATAAGCGTTGTAAATGTATTCGGAAGCGAAGTGGTTTTTGATCACTTTGTCTTCAACGATGCCCATGCCGGATTCGGCAACGGCCATTTTGGCGAGAGGGATTCGAGCATCTGCAGCGGCCAGCGCGGCGGCGCGGAAGATTTTGTCGACTTGTTCTTGAGTGAAACTGGCATATTCACGCTGGGCTTTCTTGACACGCTCAACAAGCGCGTTCAGTTCAGCGATATTAGTAACAGCCATAATGCTCTCCTGATAATGTTAAACTTTTTTAGTAAATCAGTCGCTCGATTCGACATTATAGACAGGCTGTAAACAGCTTGCATGTAAATGTTTATGTAGGAAAATCAGGACGCTGTTTTACCGATTTACTAAAAAAGCTTTCTCTTTATAACTTTCAGGTACTGCTGCCTTCCACTCTGTTGGTGTCATCAAGATTACTCACTTCTGAGTACAAATTACGTGATTTAGATCAAGTATTGGCACTGCTGATACCTTTCAGCTGGCTGCTTTTTGACCGGTTCGATCAAGTGTAATGGGAGGGTTTTGAAATTAAAAAAACGATTAGCATTAAAACTACAAATAGCTAACATTCGATACATATCACCGGGTTATGCATATTTATAATGAATATTGCATGCAAAAAGCGTATGTTTCGCGCAGTTATTTTATGCTGTTAACAGTCAACCGCCAATTTTGATGATGCTGCGGAGCCCATTGTGACTCAATCACTGTTCGATTTTTCTGCATATTTCAAGTTTTTCATCGGCTTATTTGCCCTGGTTAACCCGGTGGGCATTATTCCGGTATTCATTAGTATGACCAGCTACCAGCCGGCAGCAGTGCGCAATAAGACCAACCTGACCGCCAACCTGTCGGTGGCGATCATCCTCCTGACGTCACTGTTTCTCGGCGATGGCATTCTGCAGATTTTTGGTATCTCCATTGATTCCTTCCGTATCGCCGGCGGCATCCTGGTGGTGACCATCGCGATGTCGATGATCAGCGGTAAGCTCGGCGAAGATAAGCAGAACAAGCAGGAGAAGTCGGAGACGGCGGTAAGGGAGAGCATCGGCGTCGTTCCTCTCGCGCTACCGTTAATGGCCGGACCGGGGGCAATCAGTTCCACTATCGTATGGGGTACGCGGTATCACTCCTGGGTGCATCTCGTCGGTTTTTCACTGGCGATTGCGGTCTTTGCCCTCTGCTGCTGGGGGATTTTCCGCATGGCGCCATGGCTGGTGCGTCTGCTGGGGCAGACAGGGATTAACGTTATCACCCGTATTATGGGCCTGCTGCTGATGGCTCTCGGCATTGAGTTTATTGTGACGGGGATTAAAGCGCTCTTCCCGGGGCTGCTGAGTTAGTTCGTTGCCACGCAGGCGGGGAGGCTCCCTTCACGCCTGCGCGATTATTAGCAAAACCTATTAACCAGCGCGGAACCGGCGGTAGGAATACTATTTTGCGATATTGCTATTAATTTCATGTTTTTCATTAAGATATGAAATATTTCTCTTAACATTCCCCTCACGTCTCTACCTCCTGTGATGTTATTTTCTTCACATCATTCTCTGGCGCTTGCTGTCGGATCATCGAAATGATATTAGTAATTTTAACAAGGCTGCAGATGAATGTGCTAAAAAGTAATCTATTGTTAAATTTTTGTACAAAAAATCATCTCGCGGTCACTGCTCAGTATCATGACTGATGGAAATTTAGTAACTATATGATTAATAAAAACATTTTTCTGTCGGCATATTGTGGCAACCGCTAGTGACGCTGGCAAAGCCGGCAATAAAAGAGAATCCGGTAACATATTTGCAAATTGCATTGGCGGAGGTGTTTACCTTTTGGTACTTTCCGCCGTTATCGTCTGCTGAATTATGCGTGTAAATGAGAATCATTTTTAATCGTCTCATTGCGCCTGAACTGCCCTCCAGCGAGGGGGAACGAATCGACGTTAAGACTGCCGTTCGAGCGGTCGTAATAAATAAGTCGGTGATAGCAATCTGCCAATCGCAAACACTCCTGCGTTGGACAGATCCCGAAAACGGGGAAAAAAACAGGCTGGTTAAAAAACCAGTAATTATAATGACTGGAGTTACAACACAATGACCATCATCACTAAAAAACGTTTGATCGCCGCAGGAGTGCTATCCGCGCTCATGGCTGGCAATATGGCTATGGCAGCGGATGTCCCGGCCGGTGTGCAGCTTTCGGATAAGCAAACGCTGGTGCGAAATAGCGGCGCCGAGCCGCAATCGCTGGACCCGAATAAAATTGAAGGGGTGCCCGAGGCGAATATTAGCCGCGACTTGTTCGAAGGCTTGCTGAATACCTCGCCGAAAGATGGCCACCCGATCCCTGGTGTGGCAGAGAGCTGGGATAATAAAGATTTCAAAGTCTGGACCTTCCATCTGCGTAAAGATGCGAAATGGTCTAACGGCGAGCCGGTTACCGCCCAGGATTTCGTTTATAGCTGGCAGCGTCTGGTAGACCCGAAAACAGCGTCTCCTTATGCCAGCTACCCGCAGTATGGTCATATCCTCAACGTTGATGAAATCATTGACGGCAAGAAAGCCCCAGGCGAGCTGGGCGTAAAAGCCATTGACGACCATACGCTGGAAGTCACCCTCAGCGAGCCGGTACCCTATTTTTACAAACTGCTGGTTAACCCGGCGATGTCTCCTGTCTATAAACCAGCGATTGAAAAGTTTGGCGAGAAGTGGACGCAGCCTGGCAATATCGTCACCAACGGCGCCTACACCCTGAAAGACTGGGTGGTCAACGAACGTATCGTGATGGAGCGCAACCCGCATTACTGGGATAATGCCAAAACCGTTATCAACACCGTCACCTGGCTGCCGACCTCTTCTGAAGTGACCTATGTTAACCGTTATCGCAGCGGTGAACTGGATATGACCTATAACCAGCTGCCGATCGAGCTCTTCCAGAAACTGAAAAAAGAGATCCCGAACGAGCTGCACGTTGACCCGTATCTGTGTACTTATTACTACGAAATTAACAACCAGAAAGCGCCGTTCACCGACGTGCGCGTGCGTACCGCGCTGAAGCTGGGTCTGGATCGCGATATCATTGCCAATAAGGTGAAAGGACAGGGCGATCTGCCGGCCTACGGCTACACCCCGCCGTATACCGATGGCGCGAAGCTGACCGAGCCGGAATGGTTTACCTGGTCGCAGGAAAAACGGAATGAAGAAGCGAAAAAACTGCTGGCCGAAGCCGGCTATAGCGCCGATAAACCGTTGACCTTCAACCTGCTGTATAACACCTCTGATTTGCACAAGAAGCTGGCGATTGCCGCCGCCTCGCTGTGGCGTAAAAACCTGGGCATTGACGTGAAGCTGGTCAACCAGGAGTGGAAGACGTTCCTCGATACCCGTCATCAGGGCACCTATGACGTGGCGCGTGCGGGCTGGTGCGCTGACTATAACGAGCCAACCTCTTTCCTGAACACCATGCTTTCTGACAGCTCAATGAACACTGCGCACTATAAGAGCCCGGCGTTCGACAAAATTATGGCTGAATCCGTAAAAGCATCCGATGAAGCACAGCGCACGGCGGCCTATGCGAAAGCAGAGCAGCAGCTGGATAAAGACAGCGCGATCGTACCGGTCTATTACTATGTTAACGCCCGCCTGGTGAAACCGTGGGTCGGTGGCTACACCGGTAAAGACCCGATGGATAACGTCTATACAAAAGACCTTTACGTTATCAAACATTAATGGCAATACGTGGAGCGGGCCAGTGCTCGCTCCATCGTGTCTTATTTGAGAGCAGTGCAAAGGCACACGCCAGAAGGTACGGGCAATGTTAAAATTTATCTTACGTCGCTGTCTGGAAGCGATTCCGACGCTATTTATTCTTATTACCATCTCATTCTTCATGATGCGTTTGGCTCCGGGAAGTCCTTTTACCGGGGAACGCACGCTACCGCCGGAAGTCATGGCGAATATTGAAGCAAAATACCATTTAAACGACCCCATCATGACGCAGTACTTCAATTACCTGAAGCAGCTGGCGCATGGCGATTTTGGTCCCTCCTTTAAATACAAAGATTATTCGGTCAACGATCTGGTGGCGGCCAGCTTCCCGGTTTCAGCGAAACTGGGCTTCGCCGCCTTTTTGCTGGCGGTTGTGATCGGTGTCGCTGCGGGCGTTATTGCCGCTTTGAAGCAGAATACCCGCTGGGACTATGCGGTGATGGGGGTAGCCATGACCGGCGTGGTTATTCCGAGCTTTGTGGTGGCGCCTCTGCTGGTGATGATCTTTGCCATTACCCTGCACTGGTTGCCGGGCGGAGGCTGGAACGGCGGGGCGCTGAAATTTATGATCCTGCCGATGGTGGCGCTTTCCCTGGCCTATATCGCCAGTATCGCGCGTATTACCCGCGGCTCAATGATTGAAGTGCTGCACTCTAACTTTATCCGCACCGCGCGGGCGAAGGGGCTGCCGATGCGCCGCATTATTTTGCGCCATGCGCTGAAGCCGGCGCTACTGCCGGTGCTCTCCTATATGGGACCAGCTTTCGTGGGCATCATTACGGGCTCAATGGTCATTGAAACCATTTACGGCCTGCCGGGGATTGGCCAGCTGTTCGTTAACGGAGCGCTTAACCGTGACTACTCGCTGGTGCTCAGCCTGACGATCCTGGTTGGCGCCCTGACTATCCTGTTCAACGCCATCGTTGACGTGCTGTACGCCGTTATCGATCCGAAGATTCGCTACTGAAGCCGGAGTTCGCCATGATGTTAAGTAAGAAAAATAGCGAGGCGCTGGAAAACTTCAGTGAGAAGCTGGAAGTGGAGGGGCGTAGCCTCTGGCAGGATGCGCGTCGCCGCTTTATGCACAACCGCGCCGCGGTCACCAGCCTGATTATGCTGGTGCTTATTGCGCTGTTCGTGACCTTCGCGCCGATGGTGTCGTCATTCTCCTATTTCGACACCGACTGGGGCATGATGTCTAACGCCCCGGACATGGCCTCTGGCCACTACTTCGGGACCGACTCCTCCGGTCGCGATCTGCTGGTGCGCGTGGCGATCGGCGGGCGTATTTCGCTGATGGTCGGGGTGGCGGCGGCGCTGGTGGCGGTGATCCTCGGCACGCTGTACGGTTCGCTTTCCGGTTATCTCGGCGGCAAAGTGGATTCGGTGATGATGCGTCTGCTGGAGATCCTCAACTCCTTCCCGTTTATGTTCTTCGTTATCCTGCTGGTGACCTTTTTTGGCCAGAATATCCTGTTGATTTTTGTCGCTATCGGCATGGTCTCCTGGCTGGATATGGCGCGTATCGTACGCGGACAGACCTTGAGCCTGAAGCGCAAAGAGTTTATTGAGGCGGCGCAGGTCGGCGGGGTCTCCACAGCGAGCATCGTGCTGCGCCATATCGTTCCTAATGTGCTGGGCGTGGTGGTGGTGTACGCCTCGCTGCTGGTCCCCAGCATGATCCTCTTTGAATCCTTCCTCAGCTTCCTGGGGTTGGGGACGCAGGAGCCGCTCAGCAGCTGGGGGGCATTGCTCAGCGATGGCGCCAACTCAATGGAAGTCTCGCCCTGGCTGCTGCTGTTCCCGGCGGGTTTCCTGGTGGTGACCCTGTTCTGTTTCAACTTTATCGGCGATGGTCTGCGTGATGCCCTCGACCCGAAAGACCGCTAAGGAGCGCTGCCATGACCATGATTGAAACGGCAAAAGCGCCGCAAGCGCAGAGCCACAGCGGCCTGCTGCTGGACGTGAAAGATCTTCGCGTCACCTTTAAAACGCCGGATGGCGATGTCACCGCCGTCAATGATCTGAACTTCACCCTGCAGGCGGGGGAGACGCTCGGTATTGTCGGGGAGTCCGGCTCCGGTAAATCGCAGACCGCCTTCGCCCTGATGGGACTGCTGGCGGCCAACGGCCGAATCGGGGGTTCCGCCACCTTTAACGGTCGGCAAATCCTCAATTTGCCTGAGCGTGAGCTGAACAAACTGCGCGCCGAGCAAATCTCGATGATTTTCCAGGATCCGATGACCTCTCTGAACCCGTATATGCGGGTGGGCGAGCAGTTAATGGAAGTCCTGATGCTGCATAAAGGGCTGAGCAAAGCCGAAGCGTTTGAAGAATCGGTGAAGATGCTCGACGCGGTAAAAATGCCGGAAGCGCGCAAGCGCATGAAGATGTTCCCACATGAATTCTCCGGCGGGATGCGCCAGCGCGTGATGATTGCCATGGCGCTGCTCTGCCGGCCCCGGCTGCTGATTGCCGATGAGCCGACCACCGCCCTGGACGTCACCGTGCAGGCGCAGATCATGACGTTACTGAATGAGCTGAAACGCGAATTTAATACGGCCATCATTATGATCACCCATGACCTCGGAGTGGTGGCGGGGATCTGCGATAAAGTGCTGGTGATGTATGCGGGCCGCACCATGGAGTACGGTCAGGCGCGCGATGTCTTCTATCAGCCGTCTCACCCTTACTCTATTGGGCTGTTGAATGCGGTTCCTCGTCTGGATGCCGAAGGCGATGCGTTGTTGACCATTCCGGGCAACCCGCCAAACCTGCTGCGTTTGCCGAAGGGCTGCCCATTCCAGCCGCGCTGTCCGCACGCAATGGAACAGTGCAGCAGCGCGCCGCCGCTGGAGTCGTTCGCGCCAGGCCGCCTGCGCGCCTGCTTTAAACCGGTGGGGGAGCTGCTATGAACGCCGTAACTGAACAACGAAAAGTCCTGCTCGAAATTGCCGACCTGAAGGTGCATTTCGATATTAAAGATGGCAAACAGTGGTTCTGGCAGCCGTCGAAAACGCTGAAAGCCGTAGATGGCGTGACGCTGCGTCTCTATGAAGGTGAGACCCTCGGCGTGGTGGGGGAGTCCGGCTGCGGTAAATCGACTTTCGCCCGCGCCATTATTGGTCTGGTGAAGGCTACCGATGGCAAAGTGGCCTGGCTGGGTAAAGATCTGCTGGGCATGAAGCAGGAAGAGTGGCGCGACGTGCGCAGCGATATCCAGATGATCTTCCAGGATCCGCTGGCCTCGCTGAACCCGCGTATGACCATCGGAGAAATCATCGCTGAGCCGTTGCGTACCTATCATCCGAAGATGCCGCGTCAGGAAGTGCGCGATCGCGTGAAGGCGATGATGATGAAAGTCGGGCTGCTGCCTAACCTGATCAACCGCTATCCGCACGAGTTCTCTGGCGGTCAGTGTCAGCGCATCGGCATTGCGCGGGCGCTGATCCTCGAGCCGAAGCTGATTATCTGCGATGAGCCGGTGTCCGCGCTTGATGTGTCCATCCAGGCTCAGGTGGTCAACTTGCTGCAGCAGCTGCAGCGTGAAATGGGACTGTCGCTGATATTTATCGCCCACGATCTGGCGGTGGTTAAGCACATCTCCGATCGCGTACTGGTGATGTATCTGGGCCATGCGGTGGAGCTGGGAACCTACGATGAGGTGTACCATAATCCGCTACACCCCTATACCAAAGCGCTGATGTCGGCGGTGCCGATCCCCGATCCGGACCTCGAAAAAACGAAAACCATCCAGCTGCTGGAGGGCGAATTACCCTCGCCGATTAATCCGCCGTCGGGCTGTGTCTTCCGCACCCGCTGTCCGCTCGCCGGACCGGAGTGCGCCAAAACCCGCCCGGTGCTGGAGGGCAGTTTCCGCCATGCGGTTTCCTGCCTTAAGGTAGACCCGTTATAATCTCAGGGGCTGACGCAGGTCAGCCCTTTTTTTTGCGAGGTTAACGAAGTGGGTATGCTTTCTGCCGCTCGCCTGCGGCTTTATCATTTGCTTTTCGATCAAAACCGACGTTCCGGCCGCCGCTTCGAAGGGCTGTGCGGACTTTTCGCCTTGCTCAGCGTGGTGGTGATATTTGTCGAATCGGGGCTGGGCACGCAATATCATCTGACATTAGATGAATGGCATTTATTCGTCTGGCTGGAGCTGATGGTGACCGCGGTCTTTACCCTGGAGTATCTGCTGCGTATTGCGACATGGCCCAATCCGCTCCACTACATTTTCAGCTTCTGGGGGTTTATTGACTTAGCGACCATCCTGCCGCTATACGTGATGTGGCTGTGGCCGGAAATTAGCCTCAATTATGTTTTTGCCTGGCGGGCAATGCGGGCGATCCGCGCGTTGCGTATTCTCAAACTGTTGCGCTTTATGCCTTCGCTCAATGTGTTCTGGCGGGCGATTGTCAGCGCGCGCCATCAGCTGATCCTGTTCTATTCGTTTATCGCCATTGTGATGGTGATTTTCGGCTCGTTAATGTACCTGATAGAAGGGCCAGAGTATGGTTTTACCACGCTCAACGCTTCGGTCTATTGGGCCATTGTGACCATCACCACCGTCGGCTACGGGGATATTACGCCGCACACGCCGCTGGGCCGCATCCTGGCCTCCATTCTCATCCTGATCGGCTACTCCATTATTGCCATTCCGACCGGGCTTATCACCACCCATATGACCAGCGCCCTGAACCGGCGGCGCCAGCAGCGGGTATGCCCGCAGTGCCAGCAGGGCGACCATGACGATAACGCCCGGTTTTGCCACGCCTGCGGTCATGTCTTACCGAAGTAAACTCTCGGCATAAAAAAAGCCTGCCGGGTGGAACGCGGCAGGCTTTTCACTGACGGGTCAGCGTTATTCACGCCACAGAATATGACACAGCTTGTGATCTTTCTCGCGGCACAGCAGCACGCGGGCGAAGATATCATTGATTTCCCCGCCGTCGGTATCCGCCAGGCCAATCACCACTTCGGCGAAGAAATCCGGGTTCAGATCGTAATCCACATGCTCTTCCCAGTCTGCGGATGGGTCGAACAGCTCGGCGCCGCCGCGCTCCTCAAACTGCAGGTTAAACAGAATGATGTCCGCCGGGTCGAGGTTATCGGCCGCCAGTTCGAGGAAGATGTCGTATGCCTGCTCAAGCGTTTCGTCTTCGGTCAGGCGGTTGTTTAAATCCATATCCATGATTGCTACTCATTCGGTATCTGATGGGCACGTTTTACAGCAACGGGCTGAAGAAGTAAAACAGTCGCTCGGCGATCCGCTGCCACAGCGGACGTTTTAACCAGAGACGGGCGTCCAGCAGGCGCGAGCGCGAGATATAGTCATCCTGAACCGCCGCCAGATCGCTGCCGAAGCCGGCGTCATCAATGACCAGCGTGATTTCAAAATTGAGCCACAGGCTGCGCATATCCAGATTCACGGTTCCCACCAGGCTCAGTTCGCCATCGACCAGCACGCTCTTGGTATGCAACAGGCCGCCTTCAAACTGGTAAATCTTCACCCCTGCCGCCAGCAGCTCGGTGAAAAAGGCCCGGCTGGCCCAGCCCACCAGCAGCGAATCGTTCTTGCGCGGTAAAATAATACTCACGTCCACGCCGCGCTGGGCGGCGGTACAGATCGCGTGCAGCAGGTCGTCGCTGGGTACGAAGTAGGGCGTGGTCATGATCAAATGCTCTTTCGCCGCGTAGGCGGCGGTGAGCAGCGCCTGATGGATCAGATCTTCCGGAAAGCCCGGACCGGAGGCGATCGTGTGGATGGTATGCCCACTGGCCTCTTCAAACGGCATGATATTGACGTCCGGCGGCGGTGGCAGAATACGCTTTCCGGTCTCGATCTCCCAGTCACAGGAGTAGACGATGCCCATCGAGGTCGCCACTGGGCCTTCCATGCGCGCCATCAGGTCAATCCACTGCCCGACCCCCGAGTCCTGCTTAAAGTAGCGGGGATCGACCAGATTCATGCTGCCGGTGTAGGCGATATAGTTATCGATCATCACCATTTTACGATGTTGGCGCAGGTCCATCCGGCGCAGAAACACACGCATCAGATTGACCTTGAGAGCCTCGACCACTTCAATGCCGGCGTTACGCATCATCGCCGCCCATGGGCTACGGAAAAAGGCCACACTGCCCGCGGAGTCGAGCATTAACCGGCAGTGAACCCCGCGACGGGCGGCGGCCATTAGCGATTCGGCGACGCTGTCGGCCATACCGCCTGGCTGCCAGATATAGAAGACCATCTCTATGTTATGGCGAGCCAGTTGAATATCGCGGATCAGGGCCTGCATGACGTCGTCAGATTCCGTCAGCAGCTGCAGCTGGTTGCCTTTTACGCCGCCAATGCCCTGGCGCCGTTCGCAAAGCTTGAACAGGGACTCGGCCACCGGGCTGTTATCTTCGGCAAAGATATGTTTGCAGGCTTTGAGGTCGTTTAACCATTTGGCCGTGGAAGGCCACATCGCCCTCGCGCGTTCTGCCCGCCGCTTGCCAAGATGCAGCTCGCCAAAGGAGAGATAGGCGATGATCCCCACCAGCGGCAGGATATAAATGATCAATAACCATGCCATGGCGGACGGCACAGCGCGGCGTTTCATTAGAATTCGTAATGTTACACCGGCGATCAACAGCCAGTACCCCAGAATGACCAGCCAGTTCACCACCGTGTAAAAGGTTGTCATAGATGTAAAATCCTTTTGAATGACGTTATGTGATGAGTTTACGCATCAGTATTTTTCTGGCAAATAAAAACGCAGCGAAAGCGGTGGTCAGTCGCCGGCAGAGGTTTATAATGGGGGCTGTTTTCACTCGTAGAGTCGTTGCAATGAAGCGTAGTAGAACGGAAGTAGGGCGCTGGCGCATGCTGAGACAGGTGAATCGCCGTAAAGCGCGCTGGCTGGAAGCCCAATCACGCCGCAATATGCGGATCCTCGCTATCAGGAAGGGACTGGTGAAACGGCAGCGTCATGCTCTGCTGTTTATCTTCCCCGACTGTTAAACGAGCAGAACAACGGCACCGAATGCGGTGCCGTTGTCGTTTTCCCGCTCTGCGCGGCATTCCCTTTTAACATCGCCAGATCGCCTATTGAAGTATCTATGCGATGCCTGTCAGGGTATGACGGGGGATTATCGACAGAACGCCTTTTTCCGCAACAGGTATTCACCGCCGTGTAGAAGTCCGGACAGGGCGTGGGGTCGTCGATCGTTTTTCAATGTCATGCTCACTATCAGGATATCCACCCTGAATAAAACGCACCGCTTTTGCGGGCGGTAATTTATTTGGCATAGGCTTCCGTGGATAACGTGATAGTCACGTTATCACTCACCGCCGGAACATATTTATCAAGCTTGAAGTCTGAACGTTTTATTACCCCTGTGGCATCAAAACCAATGGCCTGTTTTTTCACCATCGGATGCATATCCTGTTTATTCAAAGTGGCATGCAATACAACCGGTTTGGTGATGCCCTTAATGGTCAGGTTACCTTCAACATCATATTTATTGCCGCCTTTACTTTCCACTCGGGTGCTCTGAAAAGTGGCCTCAGGATACGTGTTGACATCGAAGTACTCTTTGCCTAAAAACTCATCCGTTAACGCTTTGACATGCGTGTCAATGGTTTTGACTGGCAGCGTGACGTGCACAGAGGATTGCTCCGGGTTGTCTTTGTCAAAAGACAGTTTACCTGAAACATCAGAGATATACGCTGTAGGGTTAGAGAAGCCAAAATGGTTCCAGGCAATAACAACGGAAGTATGCTGCGGATCCAGACTATATTCTGTCGCTGCGGCTTGTGACACAGGAATATATAAGGCAAGCAGAGAAAGCAATGCGGTTTTTTTCAGGGTATTCACACAAAAATCCTCATAAGCGTCAGGTACATAAATGGTAGCCCAAAAAAATGCGGCACTTATTGAAAACATTTGTTATTCCCGTTCAATTTTTTTAATCAACCTAAAATCACCCTACAATTACTCTGCGTGAAGTTTACCCAGCGAAATTAATCGACTTTAAAAAATGATCATCTGCAACGTAAATCTGGTTGCGTAGTTTTATACGTTCATTCCATATTGATATGTGCCTGTATCAGCGCACTCCATTTATTTTCAGACGCTTTCAAGCCACCGCGTTTCTGAATGCAGTAAGATGGTGATATGGGGTCCCATACCTACGGAACGGGATATGCATGCTTATTTACTCCAGGCCTTTATATCTGTTGATCAGCATCTATCTCTCTTTAACGATCTTCTTTCAATTGTGTTTTGGATTTACCGGGCGATGTCAGGATGTGCTGGCTTGTAAAGCAAGCGCTAAATCCAATGCAAGACCTCTGTTGCAGACTGATTCAATACATTAGCAATTCAAAATCATGCCCGGCGTCGACGTTTGGTCAGCATTTTCTATGGCCGCAGAAGGCGAGGTGAGGGTCGATGATGTCGTCGAAGGAGAAGGGATGTGCTCATCTTCATGGCGTCTCCGGCGGATAACAGACAACGCTTGCGTGCGGTTAAAAAGGGCGACATTTTAATGTGATGTAGCAAAATGCGCCCTTTCATCTGATGGCCTGGTGCGTTGTTGTTAACCAGAAAAATCGAAGGGAATATTTTTCAAAACACTTTTTTGTACGGCTTCACCGAGACCTGGCGGTAGACGCCGGCGGCGATATACGGATCGTCATTAGCCCAGGCCTGAGCCGCTTCCAGCGATTCAAACTCAGCGATCACCGTTGAGCCGCTGAATCCGGCTGCGCCCGGTTCGTTGCTGTCAACGGCCGGCATTGGCCCGGCGGTAAGCAGCCGACCTTCATCATGTAAAAGTTGTAGACGCGCAAGGTGCGCGGGGCGAACCGAGAGCCGCTTTTCCAGAGAATCGGCGATATCTTCAGCGTAGATAACGTAAAGCACGGCAAAGCTCCTTATCATTAAACAGGCGAATTACGTTAAGTTAAACGACGATGGACTGCAATGCAAAGATGCGCCCCGGCGTCGAATGCCCCGCTGACGCGGCTTTTTTCCGCAAATGGTGGCAAAAATTGACTCAGGTTAAGACGGCTTATTGAATATGATTGCTATTTGCATTTAAAATCGGAGCATCATTTTTCAACAGAAACGACTATGAGCGCAATGACCCTTGATTTACCTCGCCGCTTCCCGTGGCCAACGCTGTTATCCGTGGCTATCCACGGTGCCGTTGTGGCGGGGCTGCTTTATACCTCGGTACATCAGGTTATTGAACAGCCTTCCCCGACGCAGCCGATAGAGATCACGATGGTGGCGCCGGCCGATCTTGAGCCGCCCCCGGCGGCGCAACCCGTCGTGCAGCCCGTTGTTGAACCTGAACCGGAGCCGGAGCCTGAGGTGGTCCCGGAGCCGCCGAAAGAGGCGCCGGTGGTGATCCATAAACCAGAACCTAAGCCGAAGCCCAAACCTAAACCGAAGCCCAGGCCGGAGAAAAAGGTTGAGCAGCCGAAGCGGGACGTCAAACCGGCCGCGGAGCCGCGTCCGGCTTCACCGTTTGAAAACAACAATACGACGCCAGCGCGCACCGCGCCGAGCACCTCCACCGCAGCGGCCAAACCCACCGTCACTGCCCCGAGCGGCCCGCGGGCGATCAGCCGCGTTCAGCCGACCTATCCGGCGCGCGCTCAGGCGCTGCGCATTGAAGGAACGGTGCGGGTGAAGTTTGACGTCACGCCTGATGGCCGAATTGATAATCTGCAGATCCTCTCCGCCCAGCCGGCGAATATGTTTGAGCGCGAGGTGAAAAGCGCGATGCGCAGATGGCGTTACGAGCAGGCAAAACCGGGAACCGGCGTGACGATGACCATTAAATTCCGTCTCAACGGCGTCGAGATTAACTGATAATGCAGGGCGGCGGACCGGGGAGGTCCGCCGTAAACCTTGTCTAACGCGTTTTTTCCATCAAGACATCGTCCAGCGCCTGCTGGACCGTCACCAGGTGCTGGCCACCGAACAATATCGCCCGGTTCAGCAGGGTATAAAGCTGGTAGATCGGCTGACGCTCGAGAAAACCAGCCGGCAGCGGTGAGACGGACTGATAGCCGTCATAGATCTGCGGAGGTTGTTCCGGGTGCATCGGCAGCATAGCTAAATCACATTCGCGATCGCCCCAGTAGCAGGCCGGGTCGAAGATGTAGGGGCCATCCGGCCCTAAGGCGCAGTTGCCGGACCACAGGTCCCCGTGTAGCAGCGAAGGTTGCGGCTGATGGTTGGCCAGCCGCTGCTGTACCACATCGACTAAGGTATCGATATCGCCAAAGCGCAACCCTTTCTCCGCCGCCAGCTCCAGCTGCCAGCCGATACGTTGCTCGGCGAAAAACACCGACCAGCGACGTTGCCAGGCGTTGGGCTGCGGCGTGGTGGAAAGATCGTTATCAAAATCCAGACCGAACTGCGGCTGATCGCTCCACTGATGCAGGTGGGCTAACTGCTGGCCAAGCAGGAAAGCGTTATGCGCATCCAGCGGACGGGGAGGGAGGTATTCCATGACCACGAAGCTGTAGTCGCGATCGCTGCCGACGGCAAATACCTGCGGTACGCGAACGGTTTTGCTTCGCGACAGCAGCTCCAGCTGATCGGCCTCGGCGGTGAAGATAGGCAGGAGTTCCCGTTCGTCGCATTTCACGAAGTAATCTTTGCCGCCGAAACGCAAATGCCAGGCGGAATGGATCTCTCCGCCGGGCAGCTCGGTTTTCAGTTCGATTTCAGCGTCTTCGGTATGCCAATCGCGTAAAAGAGTACTGATTGCTTGCCACATGCTGTCTCTCCCCATGTTTTCCACCATATCATAAGGTTAGCGCATTACTACCGGGTAAACCTGGAACTGACGCACAACTGACGCTTTACGTTGCGCTAAACGCACTTATTGAGCTTTTAACCATTCAGCGAATGTGCTGACGGCGATCTCCGCAGGGCGGCCAAGGGCCGCTTCCGCCAGTCCGGCGCTAAGGGCCTTCACTTCCTCGGCTGCCTGGGCGCTCAGCAGGCCAAAGGTATTGGTGCCCAGCTCATGGGGAGTGCCCTCTTCATCATTGAGCGTCAGTACAAACCCTGCCCGGGTAAAATGGTTGCTGACCTCATTGATCTCCGTTAGCGCCTGTTCGTGGAAGTTCACGCTGACGACCCAGGCGGTAATATCATTGCTCATTTCTACACCCCGTTGTTATGCATGGCCTTTCCAGCATAGACCATCCTGCAAATATCGTGGTTCCCCTCCGCCAGCGCGGAGGGGCAGGGGAGATCAACGCCCGCAGAGATAATCGTAGATTTTTTGCGTATTGGCCTGCGAGCAGAGGCGGGTGCCCTGGTTGATGGTCGCGGCGCTACCGGCGGCAACGCCAAAGCGTACCATGTCTTCGAGGCTGGCGTTCTCCGCCAGACGTAAGGTCATGGCGCCCACCATGCTGTCGCCGGCGCCGACGGTGCTCTGGCTTTTCATTGGCGGCGGCACCACCTGAACACTGCCGCTGGCGTCAACCCCCAACGCCCCCTGCGGACCAAGGGAGACCACCACCCGGCGAACTTTACCGGACTGGATCAACGACTGAGCGGCAAGGCGAACGTCATCGGGCTGGCTCAGATCGCGCTGCACGAGGGCGCTGAGCTCTTTCTGGTTTGGCTTCACTAATTCAATATTGCCGACGTCCAGCGCGGCGGCCAGCGCGTCGCCGGAGCTGTCGATAATGCAGCGCAGGCCCTGCTGTTGCGCATGCTTAACCAGCTGCATCAGATTTTCGACGCTGATACCTGGCGGCAGACTGCCGCTGATCACTAGCAGAGAGCCGGGATCGATGGTCAGGACTTTCTCTTCCAGACGGCGGAATTCATCGTCTGTCAGCGCGGCGCCGGGCATCACAAAGCGATACTGTTCGCCGCTGGCGGCTACGTGAACGTGCAGGTTCTGTCGCGTCCAGTCGCGGGTTTCGACGGTCTCGACCGGCACCTGCTCATCGGCCAGCAGGGCGGCAAGATGCTCGCCGGTGGCGCCGCCAATAGGGAAAATGGCGGTAGCTTTCCCGCCGAGAAAGGTCACGGCGCGGGCGACGTTGATCCCGCCGCCGCCGGGTTCAAATACCGGCGCGCTGCAGCGGAGTTTCCCTTCCGGGTAGATCTGCGGGGTCTGGGTGGCGCTATCCAGCGAGGGGGCCAGCGTGAGCGTATAAATTTTGGTCATTCCTTCTCCTCCTTAATACGGCGACTGTACTTTATTTAAGCATGGCACGATGATCCAGGGAGGGAAAGTGCTGTCCCTGAGAGATTTGCAAAGAAGCCTGTATTTTCATTATGAAATAAAGATTGTTTCCGGAGCTGTCTTATTCAAAAAACGAAAGAGTAAGTGATTGCTATGTTATTCGTGCTTTTTTATAATTTGCTACCTTTCTTAGGACCTGCACTCCGCGATCCTCGCGAAAGTTTCCGGGACCCACAGGTCTCTTTTATGTTGTACGGACGCTAAATTCAATGAGCCGGCAAAGTGACGCCTGTTCATCATTTGTACTGTCCTAAAAAATGTATTTTAGAGAGTTATAATGAAGCTTTTAAAGACAGTACCCGCAGCGGTCATGCTGGCGGGGGGGCTTTTTGCGTCTGTTGGCGCAATGGCCGATGATTCTGTATTTACCGTCATGGATGACCCTTCCGCTGCCAAAAAACCGTTCGAAGGAGTGGTCAACGCAGGTTACCTGGCGCAGTCCGGCAACACCAAGAACTCCTCAATGACGGCCGATTCCACCCTGACCTGGTATGGCAATACCACCGCCTGGTCGCTGTGGGGCAACGCCAGCAACACCTCGTCCAACGATGAACGCTCCTCAGAGAAATATGCTGTCGGTGGCCGTAGCCGCTATAACCTGACCGATATGAACTACGTCTTTGGGCAGGGCAGTTGGCTAACCGACCGCTACAACGGCTATCAGCAGCGCGATGTTCTGACGGCGGGCTATGGTCGTCAAATCCTCAACGGACCGGTGCATAGCCTGCGGTTCGAATTTGGTCCTGGCGTCCGCTATGACGAATACACCGACGGGGATACCGACACTCAGCCGCTGGGTTACGCCTCCGGAACCTGGGCCTGGCAGATGACCGACAACGCCAAATTTACTCAAGGGGTATCGGTGTTTGGCGCCGAGGACACCACGGTCAACTCAGAGAGCGCGTTAAACGTGGCGATTAACGCCCACTTTGCGCTGAAAGTGGCGTACAACGTCACCTGGAACTCGGAGCCGCCTGCGTCTGCGCCGGAGCATACCGATCGCCGGACCTCGCTCTCCCTCGGGTATAAGATGTAATATTTTCAGGCCGGGTTTCCCGGCCTGATCGTTTTAGATTTAGCAATAAGTGACATTATTTTTTCTGGCAATTCGTTTTAGTTTTTATAAAAAGAAACGGGCCTCCATCTTTTCTCCATTATTCTCCGTTTGCTGACAAATATTCATTCTATTTGACACGAAAAGCTAAATATTCGACGGACAAATATGTGATCTGGATCTATACTAAGAGTCACTGACCGAATGGCGACATTGTTCGGTCCGTCTTCCGAAATAAGAGAATAAACATCATGAAAAACAGCCAATTTACCATCGCAGCCCTGGCGCTGTGCGTGCTTTCCTTTGGCGCATCAGCCGCCACGCCAGTTCCGCCGTCGGGTAACCAGGACCATGCACAGGTAGGTATCGCCAAAGCAACCGACGTTGAGGCCGGTTCGAATATTGCCCCCGGTTCCCATAGCACCGGACAATCCATGAGCGATGCCTTTAATGTGCATACGCTGGTAGCAGGCGAGTGGTCTTAATATCGCAGGCTACTGCTTCACGGGCAGACTATTAAGCCGGGTAGAGTGGTACCGGTTTAACGACCCGCGCTAAACATCACGCAGGCAATATCAAGGCGTCTCTTTTAGTTTGTCCGCATAATATCATCCGGCTTCGCTGGTGATTATTTTCGCGTCTTCCTGGCGGATATTCTGCTTTTATCCGCGCGGCTCTTGTTTTCTCCACATTCCGCCATCATTTATGCTATTACGGCTTTAATCACGTACCAATGATGTGTAAACTACTCCCCGGTGTTATCAGCAGGCGGCAGCAGGCGGGAACGATCGCTCCGGTCGTGCTCCTCTTTTCGCAGAGTGAAGCGGGAACTGCGCCTTAACCTGATGATAATGATGATTATATAGTTTTGTATGTGCTCTTTCGTGCGGGGCACCACTGCAAATAAGGACATAAAATGCCTGTAATTACGCTTCCTGATGGCAGCCAACGCCATTTTGATCACGCTGTCAGCCCGATGGACGTCGCGCTGGATATCGGCCCGGGCCTGGCGAAAGCCACCATCGCCGGGCGGGTAAACGGTGAACTGGTAGACGCCTGCGACCCGATTGAAACTGATTCCACCCTCTCTATTATCACAGCTAAAGATGAAGAAGGGCTGGAGATCATTCGTCACTCCTGCGCGCACCTGTTAGGTCATGCCATCAAGCAGCTGTGGCCCAACACCAAAATGGCTATCGGTCCGGTTGTTGATAATGGCTTCTACTATGACGTAGACCTCGACCATACCCTGACTCAGGAAGATATCGACGCGCTCGAAAAACGTATGCATGAGCTCGCCGAGAAAAACTACGATGTCATCAAGAAGAAAGTGAGCTGGCACGAAGCGCGTGAAACCTTCGTGAAGCGCGGCGAAAGCTATAAAGTTTCTATTCTTGACGAAAACATTGCCCATGATGACAAGCCTGGCTTGTATCATCATGAAGAATATATCGATATGTGCCGCGGTCCGCACGTGCCGAACATGCGCTTCTGCCATCACTTCAAGCTGATGAAAACCGCCGGTGCCTACTGGCGCGGCGACAGCAACAATAAAATGTTGCAGCGTATCTACGGTACCGCGTGGGCAGATAAAAAAGCGTTGAATGCTTATCTGCAGCGTCTGGAAGAAGCCGCCAAGCGCGACCACCGTAAAATCGGTAAGCAGCTCGACCTGTATCATATGCAGGAAGAGGCGCCTGGGATGGTGTTCTGGCACAACGACGGCTGGACTATCTTCCGTGAACTGGAAACCTTTGTCCGTTCGAAACTGAAAGAGTATCAGTACCAGGAAGTCAAAGGTCCGTTCATGATGGACCGTGTGCTGTGGGAAAAAACCGGCCATTGGGACAACTACAAAGATGCGATGTTCACCACCTCTTCTGAGAACCGTGAATACTGCATTAAGCCGATGAACTGCCCGGGCCACGTGCAGATCTTCAACCAGGGGCTGAAATCCTACCGCGATCTGCCGCTGCGTATGGCGGAGTTTGGTAGCTGCCACCGTAACGAACCATCAGGCGCGCTGCACGGTCTGATGCGCGTTCGCGGCTTTACCCAGGATGATGCGCATATCTTCTGTACTGAAGATCAGGTTCGCGATGAAGTGAACGCCTGTATTCGTATGGTTTATGATATGTACAGCACCTTTGGCTTCGAGAAGATCGTTGTCAAACTGTCGACTCGCCCGGAAAAACGTATCGGCAGCGACGAGACCTGGGATCGCGCGGAAGCGGATCTGGCGGTGGCGCTGGAAGAAAATAATATCCCATTTGAATATCAACTGGGTGAAGGGGCGTTCTACGGCCCGAAAATTGAATTTACCCTGTATGACTGCCTCGATCGTGCATGGCAGTGCGGTACGGTACAGCTGGACTTCTCTCTGCCGCAGCGTTTAAGCGCCTCCTATGTGGGCGAAAACAACGAGCGTCAGGTGCCGGTCATGATCCACCGTGCGATTCTCGGTTCTCTGGAGCGCTTCATTGGCATCCTGACCGAAGAGTTCGCTGGCTTCTTCCCAACCTGGATTGCACCAGTGCAGGTGGTGGTCATGAATATCACCGATTCTCAGGCTGAATACGTTAACGAATTGACGCGTAAACTACAAAATGCGGGCATTCGTGTAAAAGCAGACTTGAGAAATGAGAAGATTGGCTTTAAAATCCGCGAGCACACTTTACGTCGTGTCCCGTATATGTTGGTCTGTGGCGACAAAGAAGTCGAAGCCGGCAAAGTGGCCGTGCGCACCCGTCGCGGGAAAGACCTCGGCAGCATGGACGTAAATGAAGTGATCGAGAAGCTGCAACAAGAGATTCGCAGCCGCAGTCTTCAACAACTGGAGGAATAAGGTATTAAAGGCGGAAAACGAGTTCAAACGGCACGTCCGAATCGTATCAATGGCGAGATTCGCGCCCAGGAAGTTCGCTTAACAGGTCTGGAAGGTGAGCAGCTGGGTATTGTGAGTCTGAGAGAAGCTATCGAAAAGGCTGAAGAGGCTGGAGTAGATTTAGTTGAAATCAGCCCTAACGCCGAGCCGCCAGTTTGTCGTATCATGGACTACGGCAAGTTCCTTTATGAAAAGAGTAAGTCTTCTAAGGAACAGAAGAAGAAGCAGAAAGTTATCCAGGTTAAGGAAATTAAATTCCGCCCTGGTACTGATGAAGGTGACTATCAGGTAAAACTCCGCAGCCTGATTCGCTTTCTCGAAGATGGCGATAAGGCCAAAATCACGCTGCGTTTCCGCGGTCGTGAGATGGCCCACCAGCAGATCGGTATGGAAGTGCTTAACCGCGTGAAAGACGATCTGGTTGAACTGGCAGTAGTCGAATCCTTCCCAACGAAGATCGAAGGCCGCCAGATGATCATGGTGCTCGCTCCTAAGAAGAAACAGTAAGGCCATCAAGAAACATTCCGGTGGGCTTCGGCTCACTGGTTTTGTTCGCCTTTGTTTCGTTTATTAACAATGCGAAGTGGAAGTTATTAAAATGCCAAAAATTAAGACCGTACGCGGTGCTGCTAAGCGCTTCAAAAAAACCGGTAAAGGTGGTTTTAAGCACAAGCACGCTAACCTGCGTCACATTCTGACTAAAAAAGCTACCAAGCGTAAACGTCACCTGCGTCCGAAAGCCATGGTTTCCAAAGGCGATCTGGGCCTGGTTATCGCGTGCCTGCCGTACGCATAAGTCGTTAACGTTTAACTTTTTTAACTTAGAATAGATACAGGAGAGCACACATGGCTCGCGTAAAACGTGGTGTAATTGCACGTGCACGTCACAAGAAAATTTTGAAACAAGCTAAAGGCTACTACGGTGCGCGTTCTCGCGTATACCGCGTTGCCTTCCAGGCTGTTATCAAAGCTGGTCAGTACGCTTACCGTGACCGTCGTCAACGTAAACGTCAGTTCCGTCAACTGTGGATTGCACGTATCAACGCAGCAGCACGTCAGAACGGTATTTCTTACAGCAAATTCATCAATGGCCTGAAAAAAGCCTCTGTTGAAATCGACCGTAAGATCCTGGCTGACATCGCCGTATTCGACAAAGTAGCGTTCACCGCTCTGGTCGAAAAAGCGAAAGCAGCTCTGGCATAAGCCAGTTGAAAGAGGGAGCTTGTCTCCCTCTTTTCGTTTCAACACCATCAATACATTGACTTTTATCGGCGCAGGCTTTTCAATACAGGTCTGACGTTTCTTACCAGACAAGGTAATGCAAGCATGAATGCTGCTATTTTCCGCTTCTTTTTTTACTTTAGCACCTGAACTCAGGAGGCTAGCGCGTGAAAGAAGAAACGGAAAACAGCGCCAGAAAGCCTCCCCTGTGGAGGCTTTTTTCGTATATGGATTCGGAATATTAATTTCACTATAACCGGTGTCTGCACCGACATAATGAGGAAAACCATGTCACATCTCGCAGAGCTGGTTGCCAGTGCCAAGGCAGCCATTAACGAGGCATCAGATGTTGCTGCGCTGGACAACGTCCGCGTGGAATACCTGGGTAAGAAAGGGCATCTGACCCTGCAAATGACCACCCTGCGTGAGTTGCCGCCGGAAGAGCGTCCGGCAGCCGGTGCGGTCATCAACGAAGCGAAAGAGCAGGTACAGCAGGCGCTGAACGCGCGCAAAGCCGAACTGGAAGGCGCGGCGCTGAATGCTCGTCTGGCTGCAGAGACCATCGACGTTTCGCTGCCGGGCCGCCGCATTGAGAATGGCGGTCTGCATCCGGTCACCCGCACCATCGACCGTATTGAAAGTTTCTTCGGTGAGCTCGGCTTTACCGTGGCGACGGGCCCGGAAATCGAAGATGATTACCACAACTTCGATGCGCTGAATATCCCTGGCCACCATCCGGCGCGCGCTGACCACGACACTTTCTGGTTCGATGCCACTCGCCTGCTGCGCACCCAGACCTCCGGTGTGCAGATCCGCACCATGGAAAACCAGCAGCCGCCCATCCGTATTATCGCGCCGGGCCGCGTCTATCGTAACGACTACGATCAGACCCACACCCCGATGTTCCACCAGATGGAAGGTCTGATCGTTGATAAAAACATCAGCTTCACCAACCTGAAAGGAACCCTGCACGACTTCCTGAACAACTTCTTTGAAGAAGATCTGCAGGTACGCTTCCGTCCGTCCTACTTCCCGTTCACCGAGCCGTCCGCGGAAGTTGACGTGATGGGTAAAAACGGCAAATGGCTGGAAGTGCTGGGCTGCGGGATGGTGCACCCGAACGTGCTGCGCAACGTGGGTATCGATCCGGAAGTGTACTCCGGCTTCGCCTTCGGCATGGGCATGGAGCGTCTGACCATGCTGCGCTATGGCGTCACCGATCTGCGCGCGTTCTTCGAAAACGATCTGCGTTTCCTCAAACAGTTTAAATAAGGGCAGGACAGAACAATGAAATTCAGTGAACTGTGGTTACGCGAGTGGGTTAACCCGGCGATCGACAGCGAAGCGCTTTCCGATCAGATCACCATGGCGGGCCTCGAAGTGGACGGCGTTGAGCCGGTTGCCGGCAGCTTCAACGGCGTCGTTGTCGGTGAAGTAGTGGAGTGCGGTCAGCACCCGAACGCCGACAAACTGCGCGTCACCAAAGTCAACGTCGGCGGCGAACGCCTGCTGGACATCGTCTGCGGCGCGCCAAACTGCCGTCAGGGGCTGAAAGTCGCCGTGGCGACCATCGGCGCGGTGCTGCCGGGCGATTTTAAAATCAAGGCCGCGAAACTGCGCGGCGAGCCGTCAGAGGGGATGCTGTGCTCCTTCTCCGAGCTGGGCATTTCCGATGATCATAGCGGAATTATCGAGCTGCCGGCGGATGCGCCGATCGGTACCGATATTCGCGAATATCTGAAGCTTGACGATAACACCATCGAAATCAGCGTCACCCCGAACCGTGCCGACTGCCTGGGCATCATCGGCGTCGCGCGCGATGTGGCCGTGCTGAACAAGGCGCCGCTGAACGCGCCGGAAATCACCCCGGTAGCCGCCACCATTGACGATGTGCTGCCGATTCAGGTTGACGCCCCGCAGGCGTGCCCGCGCTATCTGGGCCGCGTGGTGAAAGGCATCAACGTCAAAGCGCCGACGCCGCTGTGGATGAAAGAGAAACTGCGCCGCTGCGGGATCCGCTCCATCGACGCGGTGGTTGACGTGACCAACTATGTGCTGCTTGAGCTGGGCCAGCCGATGCACGCCTTTGACCGCGACCGTATCGAAGGCGGGATCGTGGTGCGCATGGCGAAAGAGGGCGAAACCCTGGTCCTGCTCGATGGCTCCGAAGCGAAGCTCGACAGCGATACCCTGGTCATTGCTGACCACAACAAAGCGCTGGCAATGGGCGGGATCTTCGGCGGGGAACACTCCGGCGTTAACGACGAAACCCAGAACGTACTGCTGGAGTGTGCCTTCTTCAGCCCGCTGTCCATTACCGGCCGCGCGCGCCGTCACGGCCTGCACACCGATGCCTCTCATCGCTATGAGCGCGGCGTCGATCCGGCCCTGCAGTATAAAGCGCTGGAGCGCGCCACGCGTCTGCTGATCGACCTCTGCGGCGGCGAAGCCGGCCCGGTGATTGACGTGACCAACGAAGCGACCCTGCCACAACGCGCCACCATCACTCTGCGTCGTAGCAAACTGGATCGCCTGATTGGCCACCATATCGACGACGCGCAGGTCACTGACATTCTTCAGCGCCTCGGCTGCGAAGTGACGGTGGGCGAGGGCGAATGGCAGGCGGTGGCCCCGAGCTGGCGTTTCGACATGGAGATCGAAGAGGATCTGGTCGAGGAAGTGGCTCGCGTTTATGGCTACAACAACATTCCTGATGAGCCGGTGCAGGCGGGTCTGATCATGGGTACCCACCGTGAAGCCGACCTGTCGCTGAAGCGCGTGAAAACGCTGCTGAATGACAAAGGCTATCAGGAAGTGATCACCTACAGCTTCGTCGACCCGAAAGTCCAGCAGCTGATCCACGCCGGTGAAGAGGCGCTGATCCTGCCAAGCCCGATCTCCAGCGAAATGTCGGCCATGCGCCTGTCGCTGTGGACTGGCCTGCTGGGGACCGTGGTCTACAACCAGAACCGTCAGCAGAGCCGGGTTCGCATCTTTGAGAGCGGTCTGCGCTTTGTGCCGGACACCAATGCGCCGCTGGGCATTCGTCAGGATGTGATGCTGGCCGGGGCGATCTGCGGCAACCGCTACGAAGAGCACTGGACACTGGCGAAAGAGACGGTCGATTTCTATGATCTGAAAGGCGATCTGGAAGCCGTTCTGGATTTAACCGGAAAATTAGCGGATATTGAATTCCGTGCTGAAGCGACCACCGCGCTGCATCCGGGGCAATCCGCAGCGATTTATCTTAAAGGTGAACGCATTGGTTTCATTGGGGTTGTTCATCCTGAGCTGGAACGTAAACTGGATCTGAACGGTCGCACTCTGGTGTTTGAACTGGAGTGGAACAAGCTCGCAGACCGCGTGGTGCCTCAGGCGCGCGACATTTCCCGCTTCCCGGCGAACCGTCGCGACATCGCGGTGCTGGTCGCGGAAAACGTGGCTGCCGCCGATGTTTTAGCCGAATGTAAGAAAGTTGGCGTAAATCAGGTAGTTGGCGTAAACTTATTTGACGTGTACCGTGGTAAAGGTGTGGCGGAAGGGTATAAGAGCCTTGCGATTAGCCTGATCCTGCAGGATACCAGCCGTACACTCGAAGAAGAGGAGATTGCCGCTACCGTTGCCAGATGTGTAGAGGCATTAAAAGAGCGATTCCAGGCATCATTGAGGGATTGAACCTATGGCGCTTACAAAAGCTGAAATGTCAGAATATCTGTTTGATAAGCTTGGGCTTAGCAAGCGGGATGCCAAAGAACTGGTCGAGTTGTTTTTCGAAGAGATCCGTCGTGCTCTGGAAAACGGAGAACAGGTCAAACTCTCCGGGTTCGGCAACTTCGATTTGCGGGATAAAAACCAACGCCCGGGACGTAACCCGAAGACGGGGGAGGATATTCCCATTACAGCCCGGCGCGTGGTGACCTTCAGACCCGGTCAGAAGCTGAAAAGCCGTGTCGAAAACGCGTCGCCTAAAGACAAATAATCTGAACTAATTAAAAAGGCCGCATTGCGGCCTTTTTCTTTTCTGTCGAATCTTACGCTTTAACGGCGGTGAGCATGATCTCCACCAGGATGTCTGGTCGCGCCATCTCCGCCTGCACGGCCGCGCGCGCCGGGCTATGGCCTTCCGGCATCCACTCCACCCACGCCTCATTGAACGCGGCAAAGTCACGCTTGATATTTTTCAGCCAGATCTGCGCGGAGAGAATGTGCCGCTTATCGCTCCCGGCCGCCGCCAGCAGGGCGTCGATTTTCTCCAGCACTTCGCGGGTCTGCAAGGCGATGTCCTCCTCGTTGCTTTTCGGCGTCTGTCCGGAGAGGAACAGCAGATTGCCATACGCAACGCTGGCGGAAAGACGAGGTTGAGGATGATTGCGAATGACTGTCATGCGGTTTGTTTCCATGTGAGACCTTCTAAAGAAATGTCTGGCATCTGATTGTCGATTAACGCGCCCAGCACCACCGCGCTGCCGGCGGCGAGGGTAAAACCGAGGCTGCCCTGGCCGAGATTCATCCACAGGTTGGGGTAGCCGGCGCGTCCCAGTAGCGGTGGCCCGGCTGGCGTTGAGGGGCGCATGCCGGTCCAGGCTTCGGCCTGGTCCAACCCCTCGAGTTCGGGAAAGCTGCGGGAGACGATTTTTTTCAGCGCCTGAATGCGGCTCTCGCGCAGTTTGTCGCCGTCGTAGCCGATGTCCACCATCGCCGCGATGCGCAGCTGCTGGCCCAGGCGGGCATAAACGATTTTGTGCCCGTAATCGGTGACGCTGATGTCCGGCGCAATGCCCGCCTGCTGCGGATAGGGAAGGGTCAGGCTGTACCCCTTCAGGGCGCAGAGCGGCACGCGAACGCCCATGTGCCCCAGCAGCGGACCGCTGCCGTTGCCGGCGGCGACGACGTACTCATCGCCGGTGATGGTCCCGCGGCTGGTCTCCAGGGCGCTGACGCGTCCGCCGCGCCTGGCGAGCCGCTGCACCTCACAGTGGGTCAGCAGGCTGAAGCGGCTGCTGGCGGTGAGCTTGTCGATCAGCGCAAGGCAAAACTGATGGCAATCCGCCGTTTCATCCCCCGGCGAATAAATTCCGCCCTGCAGCGAAGGGCTGATATGTTTTAGCGCCGGTTCCAGCTGCAGGCAGGCTTCAGCATTCAGCGCCTGCTGATACTGAGGATCTATCCCTTTTGCCGCTTTAGTAAAATCATATTCCCGGCGATGGATAATTAATTTTCCGCTGCGCCGCCAGTGAAAATCGGCAAGATTATCCTCTTCCCGCCACGACTGCATGACCTGCCGGCTGAGCAGCGACAGACGCAATATATGAGCGCCGTTTATTTTATTGGTCTGGCTATTACAGGCGCGCAGGAACTGCAGCAGCCAGCGCCACTGCTGTAAAGAGATATTGAGACGCATATTGAGCGGCGAATCGGCTTTGCCCATCCATTTTATCCCCTGCAGGGGAACGCCGCTGTCGGCAAGGGGGGCGACGTAGCGGTAACTTAATTGTCCGCCGTTGGCAAAACTGGTGGCGCTGGCCGGTTCGCCGTTGCGCTCCAGTAATTGCACCTGATGGCCGCGCTTGATCAGTTCCCAGGCCGTGGCCAGACCGACCACGCCGCCGCCGATAATGACAATGCGTTTGTTCATAACCCGATATATCCACCGCTGTTCAATTTATCGGGTTATGTCAAAGCATTTACCCTGGCGGCGCAATTGACTTTTTATGGTCAGGGTATAACCGCAGGTTAATCTCCTTGAGCTGCTGGCGCAGGCGCTGGCAGAGAAAATCGACGAATTTTTGCGCCATCGGGCTCAGGGAAACGTCGGCCCGACGCAGCAGGCAGAGGTTAATGGCCATCGGCGGCGTAATGGGATGGATCATCTCGGGAGCCAGGTTGTGCTGGGCGGAAAAGATATCGGTAATGCTGCAGCCCATGCCGCGCTTCACGAACTCGGTGGCCATGTAGTAGGTCTGGACATTCAGCCGGGTAGTGGAAAAGTCGCGACGGGTGGCGATGGCGGCGGAAAGCGAGTGCGGCCCCGGCGAGATCCAGCGCTGCTGGTCGATCTGGCTGATATCCACCGCTCCCTGACGATAATGACGGTCGATATAGACCAGCGGCACTTCGGCAATCAGGGTGGTAAGGATCTCTCCCTGCTGCACCGGCTGCAGCGTCAGCGCTAAGTCTATCTCGCGTAAATCCAGTTTTCTGACCAGCGTCTCGGTGTGCTCGGTGGTGAGCGTCATCACCAGGTTGCTGTTTTGCTGATAAAAATCGGTCACCAGCTCCGGCACCAGGCTTAACCCCAGGCTCGGCAGACAGCCTAAGGTGATTTTGGCGCGCGGATCGCGGGCCAGGTTATCGGCCAGCAGGCGCAGGTTATCAAGGTCCTGATAAATAGTCTGCGCTTTTTCGAAAAGTGTGATCGCCTCGCTGGTCGGCAGCAGCTTGCCGCGCACCCGCTGAAACAGGGTAAAGCCCAGCTTCAGTTCGGCGCTTTTTAACGCTTTGCTGGCCGCTGGCTGGGAGATATTGAGCGATTCCGCCGCCCGTGACAGAGAGCCGCAGGTCATGACGGCATAGAAGATTTCCAGATGACGCAGTTTCATGAACAGTTAACTCAGGGTTATAGCCTACCGATAAAAAGTCATTTTCTACTAACACTAAGTTAACATAAATTTAATCACCAATCAGCGCATTGGTTACATATTGTGCTGCTGGCCCCGCCTGATGGCGGAATAAAACGCTCTCAGAATCGTTTCCTTTGTACCCCAACAGACCCTCAGGCCGCGGCCAATAATGAAAAAGAGGGAGGATATTTTCTGAGCAGGCCCCCATACACCACCTGACCATCATGGTCGGATTGATTGGCATTAAGGAGTGTTATGAGTGACTCAACGCTCGCAGGCAATACGCCTGTCAGACGAAATATCACGCGAAAAAACGTTATTACCGGTCTGTTATTGCTGCTGTTCGTGTTGATTGCGCTGTGGTGCCACGGTCGACCGGGCAGCGAGCTTGGCCTGCTGGGATTTACGCCGCTGGTGGCGTTAGCGATATTATCGCTGATCGGCGTCGATATAGTGCTGGCGGTCATCTCCTCGATTATTATCGCCATGATCATGACCTCGACCGGTCTGCCGGAAATGGGCGCGATGCTGGCGAAGTCCACCGGGTCATTTATTGCCACCGTCGGGCTTATCATTATGCTCGGCGCCGGCGTGGGGGAAGTGGCCACCCGCACCGGCGCGGCGGTTGAACTGGTGAAATTCGTGGTCCACCGTATTGGGCTGTCGAGCCAGACGCGGGTCAAGTTCGGCATTGTGGTGTCATCGATTTTAATTTGCGGTTCGCTGGGCACCATGGCCGGCGGCAATGCGATTATTGTCGCAGTGATTATCCCCGTAGCGGCGGCGGTACGCTTAACGCCGCCGACGGTAGCCGCGCTGATGATGACCGCCGGTTCCGTTGGACTCTTTACCGGGCCCTTCACCCCCAGCACCGTGACGATCCTCAGCCTCGGCGGTCTGAGCTATCCGGATTATCTGCTGTTTGTCGGCCTGCCGATGAGCGCCGTCACTCTGTTAGCCGGCTGGATCATGGCCGGACGGATCCAGAAGATGACCGAAGGCAAACTGCGCTATGAGGTCGATCTCTCGGAAAAGCCGCAAGAGGACCTTAGCGCCGCGCAGCAGCGCCGGCGTAAATTAAGCGCGCTGGCTTTCGCCGCGACCATCATCGTGATGGCGGTGGTTGGGGTGGTGATTAAAGCCGGCTTCAGCTTTGCGATTATCGTCATGCTGCTGGTGGCACTGATGACCGGGCTGGTGGGCGGCCTGCGGCCGACGCAGATCCTGCAGGCGCTGTATCACGGCTGCGGTCGTCTGGTGTGGATGTTTATTCTCTACTGGCTGTATAACCCGATCCTTGAGCTGATGGATGGCCTGCACGCCTATCAGGGGCTGCTGGAGTATACTCAGCCGCTGCTGGAGGGGATCTCCCCGGCCTGGCTGTGCTTTAGCATCTTCGCGTTCAATATTATCGGCCATGTGCCCGGCGCGGCGGTAGCCCAGATGACCTTTACGCATAAAATCTTTGGCCCGATGCTGATGGCCGCCGGCGTGCCGCCGCAGGGGACCACCGCGGTGCTGCTGGCTTCGTCTCAGGTGGACTGGTTCGGGCCGTTCCCCTCATCGGACATGTTCGGCCAGATGGGGTTGGCGCAGTCTACTCATCTGAAGTATATGCTCTATAACGGCTGGGCAATCGTGGTGGCGAACATCATTCTCTTCGCGCTGCTGTTTCAGATTCTGGTGTAAAGCGGGATGGTCGACGGGGGGGAGTGTCCTCCGCGTCGACGTTTGGTCGTGAGGTTTTCCTTTTCTCACCGCGACACCCACCGTAAAATCAGCCTCTTGTTCCCACTGCGTAATGGAATCTATGCTGACTCTCGCCCATCTTCAACAGCGCCGCAGCCGGCGTTGGCTCCTTGGTTTAACGCTGTTGCTGCTGGTCACCCTGCTGATCAGCCTGTGCGCGGGGGATCAATGGATCCCGCCCGGCGAGTGGCTCAGCGCCAAAGGTCAGCTGTTTATCTGGCAGATCCGCCTGCCGCGGACCCTGGCGGTGCTGCTGGTGGGGGCGGCGCTGGCGCTCTCCGGGGCGATAATGCAGGCGCTGTTTGAAAATCCGCTGGCGGAACCGGGTCTGCTGGGCGTCTCCAACGGCGCGGGCGTCGGGCTGATTGCCGCCGTCCTGCTGGGTAAAGGCCTGTTACCGGGCTGGGCGCTCGGGCTGTGCGCGATCCTGGGCGCGCTGCTGATCACCTTTATTCTGCTGCGTTTTGCCCGCCGCCATCTTTCCACCAGCCGCCTGCTGCTGGCGGGGGTGGCGCTGGGGATCATCTGCAGCGCCCTGATGACCTGGGCGGTCTACTTCTCCACCTCTTTTGATCTGCGTCAGCTGATGTACTGGATGATGGGCGGGTTTGGCGGCGTCGACTGGCAGCAGCTGTGGCTGATGATAGCCCTCCTGCCAGCGCTCTGCTGGGTCTGTCTGCAGTCGCAACCCCTGAATTTACTGGCGCTGGGCGAAGTCTCCGCCCGTCAGCTCGGGCTGCCGCTGTGGCTGTGGCGTAAGCTGCTGGTGATGGCGACCGGCTGGATGGTCGGCGTGAGCGTGGCGCTGGCGGGGGCGATTGGCTTTATCGGCCTGGTAATTCCGCACATTCTGCGGCTATGCGGCTTGAGCGATCACCGGGTCTTGCTCCCGGCCTGCATGCTGGCAGGGGCAAGCGCCTTGCTGGGGGCGGATATTATCGCCCGGCTGGCGCTTTCCGCCGCTGAGCTGCCGATTGGCGTGGTGACGGCGACGCTGGGCGCGCCGGTCTTTATCTGGTTGCTGCTGCGCTCGCGGTGACGGGGATAGCGCGACGCCGTCTGCAGGGACGGCGCCGGCTCGGGCTTACCAGCCTTTGATCGCGTCACCTTTGTAGACTTCCTTCGCTTTTTCCGCGACCTCACTGGTCTGGAAGGCGGCTTTCAGTTCCTGAATTTTCTTGCTGTCCTTGTTATCCTCGCGGGCGACAATCGCATTCACGTAAGGGGAATCTGGTCCCTCCATGAACAGGCCGTCGCGGGCGGCCGACAGGCCCGCCTGGGCGGAGAAGTTGGTGTTAATGATTGACAGGCTGACGTTCGGGTCATCCAGGGTGCGGGTCAGCTGCGGGGTATCCACCTCCACAATCTTCAGCTGTTTCGGGTTGTCGATGATATCCAGCGTGGTGGGTAAATAGCCGACGCCCGGTTTCAGCTTGAGCAGCCCCTGCGCCTGAAGCAGCAGCAGGCTGCGGCCCAGGGTGGTGGTTTCATTAGAGATGGTCACCGTCGCTCCCTCGGGGAGCTCGCTGATATTTTTGATGCGATGTGAATAGGCGGCGATAGGGAAGACAAAGGTTTTACCGACCACCGCGAATTTATAGCCGCGCTCTTTCGACTGCGCCTCAAGGTACGGCAGGGTCTGGAAGGCGTTGGCATCCACATCTTTGTTGTTCAGCGCTTCGTTAGGCAGCACATAATCATTGAAGGAGACCACTTCGACGTCGAGGTGATATTTATCCTTCGCCACTTGCTCCACCACTTTCCAGATGGCTTCGTCCGGCCCGGTATTGATAGCGACTTTCACTTTATTATCTTCATCCGGAGAGCAGGCGCTCAGCAGGGCGACAGAGGCGGCGATTAACGCCAGGCTAAACAACTTCTTCATCAACAAAACTCTCTTAAATTAACAAGTAACGAAACCATATTACATTCATGGAACACTGTACACGTAAATAGGTGCCTGCCCAATTGAGAGGATTTCATGTTGCCGACGGGCAGCGAAGCGCTGTTACATCATGCGACAACTCGCGGGGATTGGCAGTAGAATGGCGGGCGCTGAATCCGCTACAGTAGATAGGGATCACCTTCACCGGAAACCGGTTTATCCATTGAGGACAGGCTATGCAACATGACATTCTGAATACTGAAGTGACGACCATTGATGGCGAGAAGACCACCCTGGCATCCTTTGCCGGCAAGGTACTGCTGATCGTCAATGTGGCCTCCAAATGCGGCCTGACGCCGCAGTATGAGCAACTGGAGGACCTGCAAAAGCAGTTTGCCGGCGAGGGCTTCAGCGTGCTGGGCTTCCCCTGCAACCAGTTCCTCGGCCAGGAGCCTGGGAGTGAAGAAGAGATTAAGACCTTCTGTAGCACCACCTACGGCGTCACCTTCCCGCTGTTCAGCAAGATTGACGTCAACGGCGAGCATCGCGCACCGCTCTATCAAAAGCTGGTTGCCGCCGCGCCGAAGGCGGTGGCCCCGGAAGGTAGCGGTTTTTATGAGCGGATGGCCAGCAAGGGCCGCGCGCCGCTGTACGTGGACGACATTCTGTGGAATTTCGAAAAATTCCTCATCGATCGCCAGGGCAACGTCATTCAACGCTTCTCTCCGGATATGACGCCGGACGATCCGCAGCTGGTGGCGGCGATTAAAGGAGCGCTGGCGAAATAATGTCGTTTCTGATGCAGCTACAGGATGTAGAAGCGGCGGGGCGTCTGGCCCCGTTTTCTGCGGCCTTTCGCGCCGGGGAGATCGTCCACCTGGTGGGACCGAACGGCGCAGGGAAGAGCACGCTGCTGGCCCGCATGGCGGGGCTGTCCGACGGTCCCGGCACGATTCATTTTAACGGACGGTTGCTTGACGAGTGGCCGGCGACGGAGCTGGCGCGCCGCCGCGGATACCTGTGCCAACAGCAGACCCCGCCGTTCGCCATGCCGGTGTGGCACTATCTGGCGCTGCACAGGCAGCAGCAGGGCGACAGCGCCCGGGTGAACGATATCGCGGCCAGGCTTGGCCTTGACAATAAGCTGGGCCGTCAGGTCAATCAGCTGTCGGGCGGCGAGTGGCAGCGCGTGCGGCTGGCGGCAGTGATCCTGCAGATCGATCCCTTAAGCAATCCCGCGGGTCAGCTGCTGCTGTTGGATGAGCCGATGAACAGTCTGGATGTGGCCCAGCAGGCGGCGCTGGATCGGTTGTTACGCGAGCTGAGCGCGGCGGGAATCGCGGTGGTGATGAGCAGTCACGATCTCAACCACACTTTGCGCCATGCCGGACAGAGCTGGCTGCTCTGCCAGGGGGAAGCCATCGCCTGCGGGGAGACCGCCGAGGTGCTGAACGAGGAAAATTTAACCGCTGCCTATGCGATCCCGTTCCAGCGCGTGGAGGTGGCCGGTCATATTATGCTCATCGCGTCACAGTAGCACGCAGTTATCTTGTCACTATATTGATAAACAAGCTAAATTATTGCGATAAAGAGACTAGGGACAGAGGGATCATCTGAAATGCGCTTCTGGTTCATGTTGGCGGCGGCGTTAATTTTAGCCGGCTGCAGCAGCCATCGGGCACCGCCGCCGAATCCTCGGCTGGCTGACTCCATTACGGTGGTGGCGAATCTGAACGAGCAGCTGCGCAGCTGGCGCGGCGCACCGTATCGCTACGGCGGCATGACGCCGCGCGGCGTCGACTGCTCCGGCTTTGTGGTGCGCACGTTTCGCGATAAATTTGCCCTCCAGTTGCCGCGCGAAACCCGCGAGCAGGCGGAAATCGGCACCCGAATTGATAAGCGCGATCTGCTGCCCGGCGATCTGGTGTTCTTCAAAACCGGCTCAGGCGAAAGCGGCCTGCACGTCGGCATCTACGATACCGATAACCAGTTTATTCATGCCTCCACCAGTCAGGGCGTCACCCGTTCCTCGCTGGATAACGTCTACTGGAACAAAAAATTCTGGCAGGCGCGGCGTATCTGACGTCATTCAGCGGCCGGAGGGAAGCGAGCGCTTCCCTTTTTTTATGCCGATAACCCTGCACTCCGCCCGTGTTAATCCGCTGTTCCAGGCACTACACTGGAAAGAGGAGGAACCATGACCCTTTCTTTTACCACCCACTGGCGGGATGAACTGCCGGACTTTTACACTTCCCTGTCACCGACGCCGCTCGATAACGCCCGACTCATCTGGCGCAACGCTCCGCTGGCGCAACAGCTGGGCGTCCCTGACGCGCTGTTTGCGCCGGAAAGCGGGGCCGGCGTCTGGGGCGGCGAAGCGCTGCTCCCGGGCATGTCGCCGCTGGCGCAGGTCTACAGTGGCCATCAGTTTGGCGCCTGGGCCGGCCAGCTGGGCGACGGACGCGGGATCCTGCTCGGTGAGCAGCAGCTGGCGGATGGCCGCCGTTACGACTGGCATCTGAAAGGCGCCGGCCTGACCCCCTATTCACGGATGGGGGACGGCCGCGCCGTGCTGCGCTCGACGATCCGGGAAAGCCTGGCGTCGGAGGCGATGCACGCCCTGGGGATCCCGACGACGCGCGCCCTGGCGATGGTCACCAGCGATACCCCGGTCTACCGCGAGCGCGTGGAGCCTGGCGCGATGCTGATGCGGGTGGCCGAGAGCCATGTCCGCTTTGGTCATTTCGAACATTTTTACTATCGTCGCGAGCCGCAGAAGGTTCAGCAGCTGGCCGATTATGTCATTCGTCACCACTGGCCGCAGTTGCAGGATGAAGCGGACAAGTACCTGTTATGGTTCCGTGACGTTGTCACGCGTACCGCGCAGACCATCGCCAGCTGGCAAACCGTGGGCTTTGCCCATGGGGTGATGAATACCGACAACATGTCAATTCTCGGTTTGACCATCGACTACGGGCCGTATGGCTTCCTTGACGATTTTCAGCCGGACTCTATCTGCAACCACTCCGATTACCAGGGGCGCTACAGTTTTGAAAACCAGCCGGCGGTGGGGCTGTGGAATCTGCAGCGTCTGGCCCAGTCGCTGTCGCCGTTTATCAGCGCCGAAGCGCTGAACGCGGCGCTGGATGAGTATCAGCACGCCTTGCTGACCGCCTATGGCCAGCGGATGCGCGACAAACTTGGCCTGTTCACTCAGCAGAAAGGGGATAACGATCTGCTCGACGGTCTGTTTGCCCTGATGATCCGCGAGAGAAGCGACTATACCCGAACGTTCCGCCTGCTGAGCCACAGCGAACAGCTCAGCGCGGCCTCGCCGCTGCGCGACGAGTTTATCGACCGAACGACATTCGACAGCTGGTTCGCCGGATATCGCGCGCGGCTTCGTGATGAACAGGTGGAGGATGCCCAGCGCCAGCAGCGGATGCAGGGCGTCAACCCGGCGCTGGTGTTACGTAACTGGCTGGCGCAGCGGGCGATCGAGCAGGCTGAGGCTGGCGATATGGGGGAGCTGGAGCGTCTGCATGCCGCGCTGGCCGATCCCTTCACCGATCGCGAGGACGACTACGTCCGCCGGCCGCCGGACTGGGGTAAACGTCTGGAAGTCAGCTGCTCGAGCTAACTCGCCTCGCCCCGCGCGCTGCGGGGCGATTATTTGGTCAGGATCAACTTCCCGGCGTGGGTCTGGCGCAACAGATAGCGCTGGCCGCCATGCTCAATGACTACCCGTCCTTCGCTGCCTAACAGAACCCGACTGCTGATCTGTCTGTCCGTCGCCACGGGATAGGGGGCATTGTCTTTTGGTTTTTCAGCTGTGGCAGTGTTATCCATACGCGTCATAGCTCTCAAAATAAAAATCAAAGCAACAATGATAATCATTATCAATAATGTTGTTTTTGACGGCAAGCGTTATTTATCGCGTTACCGAATTTGGTAGGGGAATGGCAGAAGGGGATCGCCCACCGCAGGCGCGGCGGGCGGAGCGGTCACAGACGGGTGGCCGTGGCGGCCGCCAGTTCGCTCAATAAACGTTCGCTGTCTTCCCAGCTCAGGCAGGGATCGGTGATCGACTGGCCCCAGGCCAGCGGCTGGCCGGGAACCACTTTCTGGGTCCCTTCCTGCAGGAAGCTCTCCGCCATAATGCCGGCGATGGCGGTAGAGCCCGCGCGAATTTGCTGACAGATATCGGCGCACACCTCCAGCTGACGGCGATGCTGCTTCTGGCAGTTGCCATGGCTGAAGTCGACCACCAGCTGCTCCGGCAGGTTGAATTCACGCAGCGCCTCGCCGGCGGCGGCGATATCCTCGGCGTGATAGTTCGGCCGTTTGCCGCCGCGCATAATGATATGCCCGTACGGGTTGCCGCTGGTCTGGTAAATCGTCATCTGCCCCTGCTTGTCCGGAGAGAGGAACATATGGCTGGCGCGGGAGGCGCGGATGGCGTCTACGGCGATGCGCGTATTGCCGTCGGTACCGTTTTTAAACCCGACCGGGCAGGAGAGCGCCGAGGCCATTTCACGGTGGATCTGGCTTTCCGTGGTGCGCGCCCCGATGGCTCCCCAGCTGATGAGATCGGCGATAAACTGACCGGTCACCATATCGAGAAACTCGGTGGCCGTCGGCACCCCCAGCTCATTAACCTGCAGCAGCAGGCGCCGTGCCAGTTCAATACCGTGGTTGACCCGATAGCTGCCGTTGAGGTCCGGGTCGGAGATTAAGCCTTTCCAGCCCACCACGGTACGGGGTTTTTCAAAGTAGGTGCGCATCACGATCTCCAGCTGCGGCTGGTAGCGCTCGCGCATGGTCTGCAGGCGGCGGGCATACTCCATCGCCGCGTCGGTGTCGTGAATGGAGCAGGGGCCGATAATCACCAGCAGGCGGCGGTCTTCGCCGTTGAGGATTTTTTCAATGCGGCGACGGGAGGCCGAGACGTGGGCGGCCACGTCGGCGGTGACGGGATGGCGCTGGGCCAGCTCCGCGGGCGTTACCAGGCTTTCAATGCGCGCGGTACGCAATTCGTCTGTTTTATTCATTGGGGTCTCAAAAATCTGTTTCTTCGCCAGCGAAAATGCCGGGAAGTGATGCGCATCACGATAAACCAATCCCTGCTTATTGCAAGAGCAGGGCATGATCCTGTATAGGCCACGGGTGATAGCATAAACAAATTTTTAATAATGTACTAGTGTATTAGTACATCCTGCGATTCAGCCCCATGATGTCCATGATTTTTGTCGCTATTTCCTCAACGGAATAGTTGGTGCTGTTCAGGCAGGGAATTTTATTCTTACGATACAGCGCCTCCACTTCGGTCACTTCCATCCGACACTGGCGCAGCGAAGCGTAGCGGCTGTTCTCCCGGCGCTCCTCGCGGATCGCCGCCAGACGCTCCGGATTGATGGTCAGGCCGAACATCTTATGCTGCAGGGGTTTCAGCGACGCCGGCAGAACCAGATTGTCCATATCGTCGGCGATAAACGGATAGTTGGCGGCGCGAATGCCGTACTGCATAGCGAGGTACAGACTGGTGGGCGTCTTACCGCAGCGCGACACGCCGAGGAGGATCACCTGCGCCTGGTCAAGGTTGCGCAGCGAGATGCCATCGTCATGGGCGAGGGTGTAATCGATGGCGGCGATGCGCGCATCGTATTTGATCAGGTTCCCGGGGTTCAGGCCGTGGGTGCGGTGGGCCACTGGCGTCGGGTCGAGGTTGAGCTCCTGCTGCAGCGGGGCCACCAGCGCCTGAACGATATCCTGACAAAAGCCCTCGCTTTGCAGAATGATATCGCGGATCTCCGGAATAACGATGGAATAGAACACCAGCGGGCGGATGCCCGTTTGCTGATAAATGGCGTCGATCTGCTCTTTCACCGCCCGCGCGCGGCTGATATTTTCCACAAACGGCAGGGTCACGCTGCTGATGGCGACCGGGAATTGCGACATGACGGCATGCCCCAGCACCTCCGCCGTAATGGCGGTACCGTCAGAAATATAAAATACGTGGCGATCTACAGCACTTTCCATTTTGACCATCCGGTATAATGAGTTTAATTGCCTGAAAGCAGATATTAAATTTAAGCATATCCCTGTTTGATTTGTCTCTTCTTAAAATTGAAACACTATTTTTGTTTTTTATGAAAAGGGTGGTTCATTTTCTTTTTTTTGCCGTAATTTCCAGCGTTTTTTGTCATAATTCCTAAAAATCATTGAGTTATCTATATCGGGGGAACAGTCCGAAAAAAGAAAAAATAATTTGCTTGAACGATTCACCGTTTTTTTCAGCACCATAAATATGTCAGGATAATCTTGCAGTCGATCGTGAAATTTTTTTCACTGGTATTAAATCACAAAAGGATTGTCTCGATGTCCAACAATGGCTCGTCACCGCTGGTGCTTTGGTATAACCAACTCGGCATGAATGATGTAGACAGAGTTGGGGGCAAAAATGCCTCCCTTGGTGAAATGATTACGAATCTGTCCGGTATGGGTGTGTCCGTACCTAACGGGTTTGCCACCACCGCTGATGCTTTCAATCAGTTCCTGGACCAAAGCGGTGTTAACCAGCGCATTTATGCGCTGCTGGATGAAACCGACATTGACGACGTTTCCGCATTAGCGAAAGCGGGCGCGCAGATCCGACAGTGGATCATCGATACCCCCTTCCAGAGCGAACTGGAAAACGCGATTCGCGATGCTTATGACCTGCTGTCCGCCGATGACGCCGAGGCCTCATTCGCCGTGCGCTCTTCCGCCACCGCGGAAGATATGCCGGACGCCTCCTTCGCCGGGCAGCAAGAGACATTCCTCAACGTGCAGGGCTTTGACGCCGTGCTCGTTGCCGTGAAGCACGTGTTTGCTTCACTGTTTAACGATCGCGCGATCTCCTATCGCGTGCATCAGGGTTACGATCACCGCGGCGTGGCGCTCTCCGCCGGGGTGCAGAGGATGGTCCGCTCCGATCTGGCCTCCTCCGGCGTCATGTTCTCCATCGATACCGAATCCGGCTTTGACCAGGTGGTGTTTATCACCTCGGCGTGGGGGTTGGGCGAGATGGTGGTGCAGGGCGCGGTGAACCCGGACGAATTCTACGTCCACAAACCGACGCTGGCCGCTGGCCGCCCGGCGATCGTGCGCCGCACCATGGGGTCGAAAAAGATCCGCATGGTTTACGCGCCGACTCAGGAGCACGGCAAGCAGGTACGTATCGAAGATGTGCCGCAGGCGCAGCGCGATATCTTCTCGTTAACCAACGAGGAGGTGCAGGAGCTGGCGAAGCAGGCGGTGCAGATCGAGAAGCACTACGGCCGTCCGATGGATATCGAGTGGGCGAAAGATGGCCACACCGGTAAGCTGTTTATCGTCCAGGCGCGTCCGGAAACCGTGCGTTCCCGCGGCCAGGTGATGGAGCGTTATACCCTCCACGCTCAGGGGCAGATCATCGCCGAAGGGCGCGCCATCGGCCACCGCATTGGCGCCGGTCCGGTGAAGGTGATCCACGATATCAGCGAGATGAACCGCATTGAGCCAGGCGATGTGCTGGTTACCGATATGACCGACCCGGACTGGGAACCGATCATGAAGAAAGCCTCGGCGATCGTCACCAACCGCGGCGGACGTACCTGCCACGCGGCGATCATCGCTCGTGAGCTGGGTATTCCGGCGGTGGTCGGCTGCGGCGATGCCACCGATCGCATTCAGGAAAACCAGAACGTGACCGTCTCCTGCGCCGAAGGCGACACCGGCTATGTCTACGCCGAGCTGCTGGATTTCAGCGTCAAGAGCTCCAGCGTCGGCGACATGCCGGATCTGCCGCTGAAGGTGATGATGAACGTCGGCAACCCGGATCGCGCCTTCGACTTCGCCTGCCTGCCGAACGAAGGCGTGGGTCTGGCGCGGCTGGAATTTATCATCAACCGCATGATTGGCGTTCACCCGCGCGCGCTGCTGGAGTTTGACGACCAGGAGCCGGGCCTGCAGAACGAAATCCGCGAGCTGATGAAAGGCTACGATTCGCCGAGAGAGTTCTACGTTGGCCGCCTGACCGAAGGGATCGCCACCCTTGGCGCCGCGTTCTATCCGAAACGGGTGATTGTGCGCCTCTCTGACTTCAAGTCGAACGAATACGCCAACCTGGTGGGCGGCGAGCGCTATGAGCCGGAAGAAGAGAACCCAATGCTCGGCTTCCGCGGCGCCGGACGCTACGTTTCCGAAAGCTTCCGCGACTGCTTCGCGTTGGAATGTGAAGCGATGAAGCGCGTGCGTAACGACATGGGGCTGACCAACGTCGAAGTGATGGTGCCGTTCGTCCGTACCGTCGCCCAGGCGAAAGCGGTTGTCGAAGAGCTGGAGCGTCAGGGGCTGAAGCGCGGCGAGAACGGGCTGAAGATCATCATGATGTGCGAGATCCCGTCGAACGCGTTGCTGGCCGAGCAGTTTCTCGAGTACTTCGACGGCTTCTCCATCGGCTCGAACGACATGACCCAGCTGGCGCTCGGTCTGGACCGCGACTCCGGCGTGGTCTCTGAGCTGTTTGATGAACGCAACGACGCGGTGAAAGCGCTGCTGTCGATGGCGATCCGCGCGGCGAAGCAGCAGGGTAAATACGTCGGCATCTGCGGCCAGGGGCCGTCTGACCATGAAGATTTCGCCGCCTGGCTGATGGAGGAGGGGATTGATAGCCTGTCCCTCAACCCGGATACCGTGGTGCAAACCTGGTTAGGTCTGGCGGAACTGAATAAATAAGTTCGCCCTGACAGTACATATCCCCGGCAGCGATGCCGGGGATTTTTTTTGTTGGTGTCAGGCCGCCCGGCGTCGCGATGCGCAGGACAAAAAAAAGCCCATCGTGGGAGATGGGCAAAGACTACACACAGCAATTCGTTGTTTCACTCAGGGGATTTCCATGCTTATAAATCAAGGTGTTGATTTATAACCGTGAGCTAATAGTAGGCAGCGGGGCCTTTGCCGTCGATCAGATTCCTCTCAATAGTTAAATTGTTGTGAAGGACCGGGAGGGTAAAAGCGGGTGAGGGGCGTACAAGGCTGGCGTTTTGCCGCCGATCAATAAATTTTGCTTAACAATTGTCCAGGGGGGAGACAGGCGGGTCCCCCCGCCTGACAGGGCATTACTTGCGCCCGGCCTCCAGCTCGCTGAGCTCTTCGAGCACGACATCGGGGTCTTTCGGCGGCGGCGGCACTTCGTGCACCCAGGCGTCATACAGGCGCCAGGAGACGGCCAGCAGCACCGGACCGATAAACAGGCCGATCATGCCGAAGGCGATCAGGCCGCCAATGACGCCGGTAAGAATGAGGATCATCGGCAGGTCGGCGCCCATACGGATAAGCACCGGACGGATAACGTTGTCCATGGTGCCGACCACGCAGCTCCACACCAGCAGCACGGTGCCCCAGGTGGTGTCCCCGCTCCAGTAAAGCCAGATAATCGACGGCACCAGAACCAGCAAAGGCCCGAGCTGGACCAGACAGGTAAAGATCATCACCACGGTCAGCAGGGCGGCGTAGGGCACGCCGGAGATGGCAAGGCCGATCCCGCCCAGCACCGCCTGAGTGAGGGCCGTCACCACCACGCCCAGCGCCACGGCGCGCACGGCCTGGCCGGCCAGCAGCACGGCGGCGTCACCGCGTTTAGCCGCCAGGCGCGTGGCGAAATAGCGAAAACCGTAGGCTACCTGCTCGCCGCGCCAGTAAAGCAGCGCGCTGAACAACAGCATCAGGCCGCAGTAGACCAGCAGCTTGCCGATGTGCGCCGCCTGACCGACAAACCAGCTGGTGGTGGTGCCAATGTAGGGGCGAACCTTGGCCATAATCGCCGAGCCGCCCATATCCAGCAGGCCATGCCAGGCGGCGTAGAGCTTATCGCCGACCAGCGGCACGCTGTTGAGCCAGGCGAAATCCGGCAGCGTCACATTTCCGCTGCTGATGAGTTTGATCAGCGGAACGCTGTTATCCACCAGGCTGTTGACCAGCAGAGCGATAGGAATCACGAATAGCAAAAACAGCAGCAGGGTCATCGCCAGCACCGCCAGCATCCGTTTGCCGAACAGCACGCGCTGCAGACGCAGCAGCACCGGCCAGGTGGCGATCACCACGGTGCCGGCCCAGGCGAAGGACAGAATAAACGGCTGCACAACCCACAGGCAGGATATGATAATCAGGGCCAGGAACAGCACCGACAGCAGTATTTGCGGTATGTCCCGAGGCTGATGGGGGTTAATCATAGAGAATTTTTACCTTTCCAGTCGCGCCAAAAAGCTGGCGCCGCGTAAATCCATGTACTGATAATAATATCAATAATTTTGCCGGGCTGATTTTGCACAGAAAACACGTGGGCGCATATGAAAAAAATGTGATAAAAAGTTGAATGCGCTACGCAAACGTTTAGTTAGCACCAACACAATATTTTCAAACACAACATAGTCAGGCAGGGTCAAGTGTGATGATCCCACAAATTTCTCAGGCGCCAGGGGTAGTTCAACTGGTGCTGAATTTTTTGCAGGTACTGGAGCAACAGGGTTTTACCGGCGATACCGCCACCAGCTATGCCGACAGGCTGACGATGGCCACCGACAACAGCGTCTATCAGCTGTTGCCGGATGCGGTCCTGTTTCCACGTTCCACGGCAGACGTAGCGTTACTGGCGCGGGTCGCCGCCGAACCACGCTTTAAATCGCTGATCTTCACCCCGCGCGGCGGCGGCACCGGCACCAACGGCCAGGCGCTGAACGGCGGAATTATCGTCGATATGTCCCGCTATATGAACCGCATTATCGAAATCAACCCCGAAGAGGGTTGGGTGCGCGTCGAAGCCGGAGTCATCAAAGATCAGCTAAACCAGTTTCTTAAACCCTATGGTTACTTCTTTGCGCCTGAGCTCTCCACCAGCAACCGCGCCACCCTGGGCGGGATGATAAACACCGACGCCTCCGGTCAGGGATCGCTGGTGTATGGTAAAACGTCGGATCACGTGCTTGGCCTGCGGGCGGTGCTGATGGGCGGGGATATCCTCGATACCCAGGCGGTGCCGGTGGCGCTGGCGGAGACGCTTGGCAATACGCCCTCGACGATAGGGCGGATTTACAATACGGTCTACCAGCGCTGCAAGGCGCAGCGCGAGCTAATCATTGATAAGTTTCCCAAACTCAACCGCTTCCTCACCGGATACGATCTGCGCCACGTCTTTAACGATGAGATGAGCGAGTTCGACCTGACCCGTATTTTAACCGGTTCGGAAGGGACGTTGGCGTTTATCACCGAAGCGCGGCTGGATATTACCCGCCTGCCGAAGGTACGCCGGCTGGTCAACGTCAAATATGACTCCTTTGACTCTGCGCTGCGAAATGCGCCCTTTATGGTGGAGGCCAAGGCCCTGTCGGTGGAGACCGTCGACTCTAAAGTCCTCAATCTGGCGCGCGAGGATATCGTCTGGCACTCGGTGAACGAACTGATCACCGACGTACCGGATAAAGAGATGCTCGGGCTCAATATCGTCGAATTCGCCGGGGATGACGCGGCGCTGATTGACCAGCAGGTCGCCACCCTGTGCCAGCGTCTGGACGAGCTGATGGCTCGCAGCGAGGCGGGGGTCATCGGCTGGCAGGTTTGTCACGATCTTGATGGAGTGGAGCGCATCTACGCCATGCGCAAGAAGGCGGTAGGCCTGTTGGGCAATGCCAAAGGCGCCGCCAAGCCGATCCCCTTTGCCGAGGATACCTGCGTCCCGCCCGAACACCTGGCGGATTATATCGTCGAGTTTCGCGCGCTGCTCGACAGCCACGGCCTGAGCTACGGCATGTTTGGCCACGTCGACGCCGGGGTGCTGCACGTGCGCCCGGCGCTGGACATGTGCGATCCGCAGCAGGAGGTGCTGATGAAGCAGATCTCCGACGATGTGGTAGCGCTGACGGCGAAGTATGGCGGTCTGCTGTGGGGGGAACATGGCAAAGGCTTCCGCGCCGAGTACAGCCCGGCATTCTTTGGCGAGGCGCTGTACGGCGAGCTGCGGAAGATCAAAGCGGTCTTTGATCCGGATAACCGACTGAACCCGGGGAAAATTTGTCCGCCGGAAGGGATTGACGCGCCGATGATGAAAGTCGACGCGGTGAAGCGCGGCACCTGGGATCGGCAGATCCCTATCGCGGTGCGCAGCGCCTGGCGCGGGGCGATGGAGTGTAATGGCAACGGGCTGTGCTTCAACTTTGACGTAAAAAGCCCGATGTGTCCGTCGATGAAGGTGAGCAACCAGCGCATCCACTCGCCGAAAGGGCGGGCGACGTTGGTCCGCGAATGGCTGCGTCTGCTGGCGGATCGCGGCGTCGACCCCAATCAGCTGGAGAAGGCGTTGCCGGAGCAGGGCGTTAGCCTGCGCTCGCTGGTGGCGCGCACGCGCAACAGCTGGCATGCGCGCAAAGGGGAATATGATTTCTCGCACGAGGTCAAAGAGGCGATGTCCGGCTGTCTGGCCTGCAAAGCCTGTTCGACCCAGTGCCCGATCAAAATCGATGTCCCGGAGTTCCGCTCACGCTTCCTGCAGCTTTACCACAGCCGCTATCTGCGGCCGGTGCGCGATCATCTGGTGGCGTCGGTGGAATCCTATGCGCCGCTGATGGCCCAGGCGCCGAAGACTTTTAACTTCTTTATGAACCAGCCGTGGCTGAAAAAGCTGTCGGAGAAGCATATCGGGATGGTCGATCTGCCGCTGCTCTCGGCGCCGTCGCTGAAGCAGCAGATGGCCGGCCACCGCTCCGCCAACATGACCCTTGAGCAGCTCGAAGCGCTAAGCGCCGAGCAGAAAGCGAAGATGGTGCTGGTGGTACAGGATCCCTTTACCAGCTATTACGACGCCCAGGTGGTGGCTGACTTTATCCGTCTGGTTGAGGCCTTAGGCTATCAGCCGGTGCTGCTGCCGTTCTCGCCGAACGGCAAGGCGCAGCATATTAAAGGATTCCTGACCCGCTTCGCGCGCACCGCGCAGAAAACGGCAGACTTCCTTAACCGCGTGGCGCAGCTGGGTATGCCGCTGGTCGGCGTCGATCCGGCGCTGGTGCTCTGCTACCGCGATGAATACAAGCAAACGCTTGGCGACAAGCGCGGCGATTTTCAGGTGCTGTTAGTCCATGAGTGGTTGCCGAAGGTCCTGACCGCCGACGCCCGTCCCGATCCGGGCGGCGAGCCCTGGTACCTGTTCGGTCACTGTACGGAAGTGACCGCGCTGCCGGCGGCGACGAAGCAGTGGGCAGAGATTTTTGCCCACTTCGGCGCGAAGCTGGAAAACGTCAGCGTCGGGTGCTGCGGGATGGCAGGCACCTATGGTCATGAAGTGAAAAACCATGCCAACTCGCTGGCCATTTACGCGCTCTCCTGGCAGCAGGCGATGCAGCGGCTGCCGCGTAACCGCTGTCTGGTGACGGGCTACTCCTGCCGCAGCCAGGTGAAGCGCATTGAAGGCAGCGGCGTTCGCCATCCGCTGCAGGCGTTACTGGAGATAATCGGATGATTTGGAAACGTCAGGCCACGCTGGAGCAGCTCAACCGACTCGGTGAGGGAAACATGGTAGGGCTGTTGGATATTCGCTTTGAGACCTTTACCGACGATACGCTGGAGGCCACCATGCCGGTGGATGGGCGCACACAGCAGCCGTTTGGCCTGCTGCACGGTGGGGCGTCGGTGGTGCTGGCGGAGACGCTGGGGTCGGTGGCGGGTTATCTGTGCAGCGAAGGCGAACAGAAGGTGGTGGGGCTGGAGGTTAACGCCAACCACATTCGTTCGGCGCGCGGGGGCCGGGTGCGGGGCGTGTGCAAAGCGCTGCACGTCGGGACTCGCCACCAGGTCTGGCAAATTGAAATCTTCGACGAACAGTCGCGATTATGCTGTTCATCGCGGCTAACCACCGCGGTAATATAAGTCATGACCGGGAGGCGAATAGCCTCCCTTTTTTCAGGGGAATAAGCGGGGGCGGGGCCGCCAGCGCGAAACATCAGGCCAGCAGCGCTACCGCGCGGCGGCAAGAAATTATCTAATAAATAGATTATTACCGATCCAATCTCGTTATATATGCTACTCTTTTCAATACGAAATGCTTAAAGGTAACAAGAGGACGGTTAACCATGGGTATTCTTTCCTGGATCATTTTTGGACTTATTGCCGGTATTTTAGCCAAGTGGATTATGCCGGGGAAAGACGGCGGCGGGTTTATTGTAACCATTATTCTGGGGATCATCGGCGCCGTGGTCGGCGGCTGGATCAGTACCTTCTTTGGTTTTGGCAAAGTCGACGGGTTTAATTTCGGCAGCTTCGTGGTGGCGGTAATCGGTGCGCTGGTCGTGCTGTTTATCTACCGTAAAGTGCGCAGCTAATTTTCAGCATTCTGTTTTATTCAAGCTAACAAAAGCTGCCGCGATAAGCGGCAGCTTTTTTATTATCGCAGGACTCATGCAGAGCGCCCACGCCAGGGCTATTTCCCGTCGGCATCCTCCGCAACCGGCACCACCTCAACGTGAACTTCGTAGTGCTTCGCCTGACCGGTGGGGATCAGGGCGGTCAGTTTGTTAATGGTTTCCGCCGGCGTATCGGTCGCGACCGTTGCTGAAAACAGCACCGGCTTGCGCGGCGGAAACGGTGGCGGGAACGGCGGTTGGGGGCCATGACCCATCTCCAGCGGAGGACGACCGCCGTTGTCGACAACGGGCGTCGGGGCGTCGGTTTTATCGGCGGCAAACGCGCTGGCGGCGGCCACGGCGGCGATAGCGAACAGGGCAAGGAGAGCTTTTTTCATCTGGTATTCCTCGATTAACAAGTACCAAAAGAGTAGAGGGCAGCGGCAGGCGGGACAATCCCGTGCGGCGCGAATCCTCTGAATCTCCTTTATTCCTCGCGAATGTGAAGGTCAGATGAGAGCGGGTGTCATTGTGTTCGGGAGCCTCTTAATTCAGCAGTACGCTCATAATCAGCAGCACGGCCATGCACATCGACATAATACTGATATCAACAATCATTCTGTACGACAAAAGCTCCAGCTAAACGGGTACGACGGCTATGTTAAAGCACGTATTATAGTGGTTAAAGATTGTACCCTGGCATACATTCACACCACAAACGTTTATTAGGCTGACGTGGCCTGAACTGCCGCCCCTGATCATGGCATCATGACGATACCTCGAGTACACCTGGCGCTTAGCGGAGCAACATGAGGATAGCTCATGTTGCAATGAATTTAAGTCGCTTTCCCTCCATCACCGACTCTGGCAAAAATAGACCCATTAACGAATCAACAACATTTACCGGTTGAAGCGCGCCAGGTCTGACTCTGCGTCGCCTGTGGAAAATACTCCGCTTATTCCGCTTTATGCCCGACACCAGGATGGACAATCGCCATGAATAACGAATTTACCTATACGATTAAGCGCAGCCGGTTTGATGAAAATTATAACCCTGCGGAAAATACGCGTATTACCACCAACTTTGCCAATTTGGCCAGAGGGGAGAGCCGTCAGGACAATCTGCGCAATACGTTAATCATGATGAATAACCGGTTTAATACCCTGGCGCACTGGGATAATCCCTACAACGATCGCTATGCGGTGGAACTGGATATTATTTCTGTCGAGATGAATATTGCTCAGGATGCCGCCAGTTTTCCGGTGATAGAGATCCTGCAAACGCATATTGTCGATAAAAAAACCGGTGAGCGCCATGCCGGTATCGTCGGCAATAACTTCTCTTCGTATGTGCGGGATTATGATTTTAGCGTGCTGCTGCTGGAGCATAATAAAGACCAGAACCGCTTCAGCGTGCCCGAAAACTTTGGCGAGCTGCACGGCAATATCTTTAAGGATTTCGTGCAGTCCAGCGCCTATAAGACCAGCTTCAGCAAGGCGCCGGTGATTTGCCTGAGCGTATCCAGCAAAGATGTTTACCGTCGCACTGGCAACGAACATCCGGTCCTCGGCATTGAATATGCCCAGGAAGGCGTCTCGCTGACCGAGCGCTATTTCAGCAAAATGGGGCTGCAGGTGCGCTATTTTATGCCAAAACATAGCGTCGCGCCGTTGGCCTTCTATTTTTCCGGCGATCTGCTCAGCGATTACACCAGCCTGGAGCTGATCGCGACCATCAGCACGATGGAGACGTTTCAGAAAATATACCGACCGGAGATCTACAACGCGAATTCTGCGGCGGGGCAATACTATCAGCCCAATCTCAATCACCTGGATCATTCCGTCACCAAAATTGTTTATGACCGGGAAGAGCGCAGCCTGTTGGCGATAGAGCAGGGTAAATTTACACAACAACATTTTATCAACCCGCACAAGACGTTGCTTGAGCAATGGTCTGCTAACTTCGCGCTTTGCTAAACCAAAATAAAAGGCTACTGATTATGAAAACATGGCTTCCGACATCGACCGCCGGCAGTTTACCGAAACCTTCCTGGCTGGCGCAGCCAGAGACCTTGTGGTCGCCCTGGAAACTGTCCAGCGAAGAATTACTGGCCGGCAAGCGCGACGCCCTGCGTTTGTCCCTCGACGACCAGCTGCGGGCCGGGATCGATATTGTCAGCGACGGCGAGCAAACGCGGCAGCACTTTGTCACCACCTTTATTGAGCACCTCAGCGGCGTTGATTTTGCCAAACGCGAGATCGTGAAAATTCGTAACCGCTATGAGGCCAGTGTTCCAACCGTGGTGGGCGCCGTGGAGCGCCAGAAACCGGTCTTCGTTGAGGACGCGCGCTATCTGCGTCAGCTCACCAGTCAGCCGATTAAATGGGCGCTGCCGGGCCCAATGACCATGATCGACACGCTGTATGACAACCACTATAAAAGCCGGGAAAAGCTGGCCTGGGAGTTCGCCAAAATCCTCAATCAGGAAGCGAAAGAGTTAGAGGCCGCCGGGGTCGATATTATTCAGTTCGATGAGCCGGCCTTCAACGTCTTCTTCGATGAGGTGAACGACTGGGGGATCGCCGCGCTGGAACGAGCCACCGAAGGGCTGAAGTGCGAGACGGCGGTGCATATCTGCTACGGCTACGGCATCAAGGCCAATACCGACTGGAAAAAAACGTTGGGCTCTGAGTGGCGTCAGTATGAGGAGGCCTTCCCACAGCTGCAGAAATCGTCCCTCGATATTATCTCTCTCGAGTGCCACAACTCGCGGGTGCCGATGGATCTGCTGGAACTGATCCGCGGTAAAAAGGTGATGGTCGGAGCCATCGATGTGGCCAGCCATGCTATCGAAACCCCGGAAGAGGTGGCCGCTACCCTGCGCAAGGCGCTGGCGTTCGTCGATGCCGACAAGCTCTATCCGTCCACCAACTGCGGTATGGCGCCGCTGCCGCGCCAGGTTGCGACCGGCAAACTTCACGCCTTAAGCGCCGGCGCCGAGATCGTTCGCCGCGAGCTGGCGGCACAATAAGGCGGGCTGGCCTCCGTGCGCTTCTCCCGGTTAACTTCCTGAGCGGGCCGTTGCCCGCTCAGCGTCAGGTTGCCGCCAGCGGGCGGCAGATCGCCCGCAGGGCCACGGCGCTGCACAACGGAAACAGCGCCAGCAGAAGCCAGGGATAGACCGCCTGCGGCGTGGGGGTGAGCGCCTGGTCCAGCATATGGCCGAGCAGCAAATTCCCGGCTAACACCGCGCAACCCCCCGCCGTGGCGAGCGCCCCGTAGTGGGCGCCCAGCGTCGACTCCTCGGCGAACAGCGGGATCAGGTCCTTGGCTGAGGGGACCAGCAGCATCTGGCCGAGGGTGAGCAGCGTGACAAAGCAGGCCGACGGCAATAATCGCAGCCAGCCTTCGGCGGGCGACGAGGCGGCGAATAACGCCACGCTGACAAAAGAAGCCGACAGCAGCAGAAAGCCCACCGGCAGAATGCGCACGGCGCCAATACGTCGGGCGAAACGGGCGAGAGGAAGCTGCAGGGTAATAATCAATAGCGAGGCCAGCATAAAAAGCGGCGCCAGATCCTGCTCACGGCCGCCGGCGCGTTGGATCTCCACCGGCAGGGCGAGGTACAGCTGGTTATAGCTCAACAGCCATGAGCTGTAGGCGATAATAAACGCGACAAAGCGCGGCTGACGCAAAGGGGTCCACCACGGCACCCGGCTGCGCGTTTGTGTCCGCTGCCCGTCGGCGGGCAGACAGAAAAAGAGCACCAGCAGCGCCAGAAGAAACAGCCCCGCGCCGGCGAGGGCGATATGCCGAAAGCCGATCCCGCTCAGCAGCCCTCCGGCCACCGGGCCGATAACCGCCCCCAGTTCACCGCACACCGCAAACAGCGCAAACCACTCGGCGCGGCTGCGGTTTCCGTTGGCCTGGCTGTGGGTACCGGTCCGCGCCAGCAGAGCCTCGATCGACGGGGAAAACAGCGCTCCGCCGACGCCGGTCAGGCAGGCGCCGAGGATAATAGGCTCCAGCGTTGTGCCGCACGCCAGCAGCAGATAGCCGGCGACGCGAACCACGCAGCCGGCGAGGATGATCGCCTTAGCGCCACAGCGGTCGGCCAGCGTCCCGCCGATGATAAACATGCCCTGCTGGGAGAAGGTGCGCAGCCCGAGGATCAGGCCGATAAGCCCGCCGGAGAGCAGCATCTCGTCGCGCAGGAAGAGGGCAAGGAAAGGGACGACCGCATAAAAGCCAATATTAAAAACGAACTGGCTTCCCAGTAAAACGGGAGGCCAGAGGGTCGCCGCAGGGCGCAGGGAGAAGAGAGGCATATACGCCAAACCTAAACGATGAAATGAATGTGCTTTTTACCGTGGTACGGGGAGATCTCGATTTTGGTTTTCACCCGGAAAACGTCCCACAGCAGCGCTTCGGACAAAATCTCCTCCGGCGTCCCGCTGGCGAGGATCTGCCCCTGCTGCATCACGATCAGCGAATCGCAGAACATCGCGGCATGATTAAGATCGTGAATGGCCACAATGCTGGTCACCGGCAGCTCGCTGATCAACTGCATCAGCTGCATTTGATGGTGAATATCCAGATGGTTGGTGGGTTCATCCAGCAGGATCTCGCTTGGGTTCTGCGCCAGGGCGCGGGCGATATGCACCCGCTGCCGCTCGCCGCCGGAGAGGCTCAGCCATCCCTGGTCGCTTTTCTCCAGCATCGCCACCCGCTGCAGCGCGGCGGTGACCGCCTCGTCATCCTGAGCGCTCCAGTTTGAGAACGGTGAGTGATGCGGAATACGCCCCAGGCGCACGACGTCGCGCACCCGCATATTGGCCTCGGTCATGCCGTGTTGCTCGACGAACGCCACCCGGCGGGCGAGCTGCTTTTTCGCCATCCTGGCGATGTCCTGGCCGTCGAGGGTGACGCGACCCGCATCCGGGCGGCGCAGGCCCGCCAGAACCCGTAGCAGCGAGGATTTGCCGCAGCCGTTGGGCCCCAGCAGTCCCACCGTTTCGCCGCGCGACACCCGCAGCGAGACCGTATTGACGATGACCTTTTTGCCTGCCTTCCAGGTGATATTTTCAGCGCAAATACTCATCACTTATTCCTTGAGCGGTAGATAATCACGGCGAAGAAAGGCACCCCAACCAGAGCGGTCACCACCCCGACCGGCAGACTTTGCGGGGCAATCAGCAGGCGCGAGGCAATGTCCGCCAGCACCATCAGGATCGCCCCCGCCAGCGCGCTGGCGATCAGCAACGTCCGGTGCAGCGGGCCAAAGAAGAAGCGCATCACGTGGGGCACCACCAGGCCGACAAAGCCGATCGAGCCGGCCATGCTGACGATGGTGGCGGTGATCACCGCCGCGGTGGTGAAGAGGATCAGGCGCACGCGCGGCACGGCAATGCCTAGCGAAGCGGCGGCATCGTCGCCGAAGGTGAACGCGTCCAGCGCCCGGGCATACCACAGGCAGACCGCCAGGCCCGCGAGAACCACCACCAGGACCAGCTGGAATTCGGGCCAGCGGACGCCGCTGAAGCTGCCCAGCAGCCAGAACATCACATCGCGCGCCTGCTGCGCGCTGGCGGAGGTGCTGATGGTGTAGGCCGTGAGGGCGTTAAATAACTGCGAGGCGGCGACGCCCGCCAGGATGGTGCGCTCATTGCCGCCGCGCGCGCCGTTGGTCAGAAAGGCGACAAAGGCGAAGGCGGCGAAGGCTCCGGCAAACGCCCCGGCGGAGAGGGAGATCGCCCCGGCGCCAAGGCCCAGCACCACGATTGATACCGCGCCGGTGGAGGCCCCGGCGGAGACGCCGAGGACGTAGGGCTCCGCGAGGGCGTTCTTCAGGAGGCTTTGCAGCACGGCGCCGCAGATAGCCAGGCCGGCGCCGCAGCAGGCGGCGACCAGGGCGCGGCTGAGGCGGAAGTCCCAGATGACGCTCTCGTAGATACGATTGAGAGGCACCGCGGTTAAGCCGGTTTTATTGCTGATAGCGTAAAAGACGTTGTGCAGCGGGATGGGCAGTTCGCCAACGCTGACGCCTACCGCTATCACCAGCGCCAGCACGAACACTGCCACGACGCACCAGCCGGTGAGCAGCATGCTGCGGCGCGTCTGAAGCACGGCGACGCTCATCAGTTAAGCCCCATTTTTCTCAGCTGTTCGCCCACCTGTTCCGCGCCGTAGAGGGTGCGGATGGTCGGATTCATCGCCTGGCCGTCCATCACCACGATATGGCCTTTTTTCACTGCCTCCAGCTGGCTGACGGCGGGATCGCTTTTGAGGAATTTGATCTTCTCCTCGGCCTTATCCAGCGCCCAGCGGTTACGATCCAGGCTTGAGACCACGATCACGTCCGGGTTGGCGGCAATGATGCTCTCCCAGCTCACCGTGGGCCATTCGGTCTCGGCGGTAATGGCGTTATGTCCGCCCAGCACGCTGGCGATAAAGCCGGAGGCGCTGTTTTTGCCGCCGACATAGGCATCGGCCGACGGCGAGGCGCTGGAGAACCAGAAGACGAAGGAGAGATCTTTTTTGCTTTTACCGAACTCCTGACGCAGGTCGGCTTCACGTTTTTTGAAATCGGCGATCAGCGCCTGGCCACGATCTTCCACGTTGAAAATGCGGGCAAAATCGCTAATTTCCTGATACAGCCAGGTCATGTCCCACAGCTTCTGCCGGCTGCCGTACATATCGCCGGTAGCCTTTTTGGTGGCGCACATCCCCGGCGACACGTAGCTGTTCACGCCGACGGTCGCGAGATCTTCACGCTTGGCGACTTTGCTTTCCGGCCCCAGCAGCAGCGGCAACTGGGCGGGAACGAAATCGGGATTTTGCGCCAGTACGGATTCCAGGCTCGGGATTTCCACCGTCAGGGTTTTAATCTTCGCGTTTTGCTCAGCCAGCTGCGGTAATACCCTGGTCGGCCAGAAGGCGCTGGCCACCACCTGCTTTTGCAGCCCAAGCAGCAGCAGGATTTCGACCGTATTTTGCCCCAGCGCGACCACGCGCTCCGGCGGCCGGGTGAAGGTCTCCTGATAGCCACAGTTTTCAATCGTCAGGGGGTAGGTTGTTGCCAGCGCGGAACTGACGGCGGTGAACATCAAGCCTAACGCGCAGAGGACCTTCTTCATTAAACGCTATCCTTGTAAACAGGCGAGTGGATGACCAGCAAATGGAAGTAATGCAAATGAAACTCATTATTGAGGCGGGGTTTTATACAATGCCGTATTTACAGTGTCAATGAGTGACTATTTCAGCAGGGAAGGAGTTACCCGCGAGGCGGGTGGCTCAGCGCGCCAGTGGGCCGCGAATATACGCCTGCAACCCCTCGGCGAGGAAATCAAATACTCGCTTACAGGCGGGGCTATGGCGCAGGTCCTCATGCATCACCAGCCAGGTCTCGAGATACAGAGAAAAGTCGGCCGCCAGCACTCGCCGCAGGGGAGTGATGCCGTCGGCAAGGGGCGCCTGGCAGATGCCGATCCCCGCCCCGGCGCGGATCAGGCTCAGCTGGGCGAGGTCGCTATCGGTGCGCATCGCGAACGCCTCGCGCTGGAAACGGGGGTAGCGCTCAAGCGCCCGGCGAACGAGGGGCGTGGCGCTGTCGAAACCAATCAGCGCGTGACCGTCAAGCTCCTCAGGCGTAGCGGGCCGACCCCGGCGGGTCAGATAGGCATCGGCGGCATGCAGCCCGAGCTCGATCCTGCCGAGACGCCGCGCGATAAGCTGCTCCTGCTGCGGAGCGACCATCCGCACCGCGATATCCGCCTCCCGGTGAAGCAGATCCTGAAACCGATTGGAGAGCATCAGTTCGATGACGATATTCGGGCACGCCTGCCTGAGCCGGGCAATCAGCGGCGGCAGCACCTCGGCGCCGACCACCTCGCTGGCGGCCACGCGCACCACGCCACGCAGATCGGTTCTGTCGCGACTAAAGTTGGCCGCCGTGCGTGCCAGCGCCCGGGCGGTGTTGGCCATCGCCTCGGCGTGCACCCGCAGCGCCAGCGCCGCGTCGGTCGCCAGCAGGCCGGTCTGCGAACGGGTAAATAAGGCCTGGCCGAGGGCGGCTTCCAGCCCGGCGATATGGCGCCCCGCCGTCGGCTGGGTGATGTTCAAAGTGCGCGATGCGCCCGATAAAGAGCCTTCCTGCAGGACGGCGAGAAAGGTTCGGTACCACTCCCAGGGAATAGAGGTATTCATACAAAAATGTATAGCCGCTCGATGATGATATGCAATTTCATTTGATATGAGCGGCAGGTAGGCTGTCAAGCATCCATTAGCGAACGGGGAAAGACGATGAACAGCAGCGGCAAGGTCCTTATTCTGGGAGCAAGCGGGGGCATCGGCGGGGAAGTGGCCCGCCGGCTGGCGGCGGACAACTGGCAGGTTCGGGCGCTGAAGCGCGGCGCCCAGGTGTGCAGCCCCGAAGAGGGGATGCAGTGGATAGCCGGCGACGCGCTGGATGCCGGGCAGGTGGCGGCGGCGGCTGCCGGTTGCGACGTGATCGTCCATGCGGTCAATCCGCCGGGCTACAGGCACTGGCGGCAGCAGGTACTGCCTATGCTGCGCAACACCCTGCAGGCCGCCGAACAGCAGCGGGCGTTAGTTGTCCTGCCCGGCACGGTCTATAACTATGGACCGGATGCCTTTCCGCTGATTGCGGAAGAGGCCGCACAACAGCCGGTGACCCGCAAAGGCGCCATCCGGGTGGAGATGGAGCAGGCGCTGGAGGATTATGTGCAGCGCGGCGGCCGGGCGTTGATTGTCCGGGCGGGGGATTTTTTTGGTCCGCGCGCCGGGAATAGCTGGTTTTCCCAGGGGCTGATCAGGCCCGGTCAGCTTCCCGGCGTCATTCGCCGCCCGGGGGGGATCGGCGTGGGGCACCAGTGGGCCTGGCTGCCCGACGTCGCCGCCACCATCGCCGCGCTGCTGGCCCGCAGGCATGAGCTTGAGCCGTTTGCCCGCTTCCATATGCAGGGCCACTGGGACCCGGACGGCAGCGAAATGAGCCAGGCGATCCAGCGGGTGGTCGCCCGCTATGGCGGCAGGGCGGTAGTGAAGTCCTTTCCCTGGTGGCTGGTGAAGCTGGCGGCGCCCTTCAACGCCACCTTGCGCGAAATGGTCGAGATGCACTATCTCTGGCGTCTGCCGGTACGCCTGCGCAACGATAAGCTGGTGGCCTTTTTAGGCGCGGAGCCGCATACCCCACTCGATCGTGCCGTACATATGACGCTGCAAGGCCTGGGCTGTCTGCCTGCCGGCGCGATAAATAATGAGGCGCGTGAGGCGTAACGCGGCGAGAGAGAGGATCAGGGCGGGGCGTTATTGTGACCAAATCATAATAACGTCACTCGTTGTCAAACGATAGCGATCGCATTAAGCTAAACGGATGACGAAAAATACCTCCACCCCAGCAAGCCGTGGCCCCCTTGACCACAGCGTTCGCGACCAGATACTTGACGCGGCCATGGCGCATTTTAGTCGCTATGGCTATGAAAAGACCACGGTCACCGATCTCGCCAAAGCAATAGGCTTTTCCAAAGCCTATATCTACAAGTTTTTCGACTCCAAGCAGGCGATTGGCGAAGCAATCTGCGCCAGCCGGCTGGAGAAGATCATGGTGGCCGTCAGCGAGGCCATCGCCGATGCGCCCTCCGCCAGTGAAAAGCTGCGCCGACTCTTCCGGGCGCTGACCGAGGCCGGCAGTGAGCTGTTTTTCGAGGATCGCAAACTGTACGACATCGCCGCCGTCGCGGCGCGCGATAAATGGCCCTCAACGGAGCAGTATGCCGGTCATCTGCAGCAGCTGATTGGTCAAATTCTTGTCGAAGGCCGCCAGGCGGGCGAGTTCGAGCGCAAAACTCCGCTGGATGAGGCGACCCTGGCGGTCTATATGGTGATGTGTCCTTTCATCAACCCGGTGCAGCTGCAATACAATCTCGACACCGCGCCTACCGCGGCGGTGCTGCTTGCCTCCCTGATCCTGAGAAGTCTCTCCCCCTGATTAGTGACTATTGACTTTATTGGTCACTCGTCTGAGAATGCGTTCACCAACCGGTCTTTTCATTAAGGTGACCCATGCTCAGGCTCAACGCCGTCCATTTTGCCGTCTGCCTCCTGCCGTTGGCCCTCACGGGCTGCGGCGAACCTGCCGACCATGACGATCCCCGCACGCGGCCGCCGCTGGTGCGGGTGGCCACCGTCGAGCGCGCGGAGGCCAGCTCGCGGGCCTTTACCGGCGTGGTGGTGGCCCGTACCCAAAGCGACCTCGGCTTCAGGGTGGCGGGAAAAGTCCTTGAACGGCTGGTAGAGACTGGGCAGAGCGTCCGGCGCGGTCAACTGCTGTTGCGCCTGGATCCGGCTGATCTTGCCTTGCAGGCGCAGTCCCAACAGCGGGCGGTCGACGCCGCGCGGGCACGAGCCAAAAAGGCGGCTAACGATCTGGCCCGCTATCGCGGCCTGGTGGCCAGCGGCGCCGTCTCGGCGGCGGAGTTCGATCAGATCAACGCGGCGGCAGAGGCGGCGAGAGCCGACCTCAGCGCGGCCCAGGCGCAGGCAAACGTGGCGCAAAACGCCACCGGCTATGCCGGACTGCTGGCGGACGCTGACGGTGTGGTAGTGGAAACGCTCGCCGAGCCGGGGCAGGTGGTCAGCGCCGGGCAGGTGGTGATCCGCCTGGCGCGGGCGGGGCAGCGCGAAGCCCGGGTGCAGCTTCCGGAGACGCTGCGCCCGGCGGTCGGCAGCGAGGCGCTGGCGACACGCTATGGCAGCGAATCTCAGCCGGTCACCGCAACCCTGCGCCTGCTTTCGGACGCGGCTGACGCCGCCACTCGCACCTTTGAAGCGCGCTATGTGCTGAACGGCGCGCTGGCGAACGCCCCGCTGGGGTCTACCGTAACCCTGCGCATCGGCAACGACCAGAGGCCAGGCGAGGTGCTGGAGGTGCCCCTGGCGTCGGTCTACGATCCGGGCAACGGCCCTGGCGTCTGGCGCGTTGCCTCCCGCCCGGCCACCGTCTCCTGGCAACCGGTGACGGTGATCGGCCTGAATGATGAAACGGCGCGGGTGACCGGTCCGCTGAAGCCCGGGGAGCCGATCGTCGCTCTGGGCGCCCATCTTCTGCACCAGGGCGAGACGGTGCGGCTGGCGGAACGACGCGAGCATACTGCCGCCGGGAGCCAGCCATGAGCGACGGACGTTTTAATCTCTCCGCGCTGGCCGTCCGCGAGCGGTCGGTGACCCTGTTTTTGATTATCCTTATTTCGGTCGCCGGGCTGGTGGCCTTCTTCGGGCTCGGGCGGGCGGAAGATCCGCCCTTCACGGTCAAGCAAATGACGGTCATCACCGTCTGGCCGGGCGCCACCGCGCAGGAGATGCAGGATCAGGTCGCCGAGCCGCTGGAGAAACGGCTCCAGGAGCTGAAGTGGTACGATCGCACCGAGACCTATACCCGCCCCGGGATGGCGCTAATCACCTTATCGCTGCAGGATCAGACCCCGCCTTCCGAGGTGCCGGAGCAGTTTTATCAGGCGCGCAAGAAGCTGGGCGATGAGGCGAAAAACCTGCCTGCCGGCGTCTCCGGTCCGATGATGAATGACGAATTCGCCGATGTCACCTTTGCCCTTTTTGCGCTGAAGGCGCGGGGAGAGCCGCCCCGGCAGCTGGTGCGTGACGCCGAAACCCTGCGCCAGCAGCTGCTGCATGTTCCCGGGGTGAAAAAAGTGAATATTCTCGGCGAACAGGCGGAGCGCATTTATCTCGCGTTTTCTCATGACCGTCTCGCCACCCTGGGGCTCTCGCCGGAGGCGATTTTTGCCGCGCTGAACAGTCAGAATGTGCTGACCGCGGCCGGGGCTATCGAGACCCGCGGCGGGCAGATCTTTATCCGCCTCGACGGGGCGTTCGACCGCCTGCATCAGATCCGCGACACGCCGATAATTGCCGGGGGCAGAACGCTGAAGCTCGCCGATGTCGCCACGGTTGAGCGGGGGTATGAAGATCCCGCCACCTTCCTGATCCGCAATCAGGGCGAACCGGCGCTGCTGCTCGGCGTGGTGATGCGCGAGGGCTGGAATGGACTGGCGCTGGGGAAAGCGCTGGACGCCGAAACGGCCAGCATCAATCAGAGCCTGCCGCTCGGCATGTCGTTGACGAAAGTGACCGATCAGTCGGTGAATATCAGCGCCGCGGTCGATGAGTTCATGATCAAATTCTTTGTCGCCCTGCTGGTGGTGATGGCGGTGTGCTTTGTCAGCATGGGGTGGCGCGTGGGGGTGGTGGTCGCGGCGGCGGTGCCGCTCACCCTGGCCGTAGTGTTTGTGGTGATGGCGGCCACCGGCAAAAACTTCGACCGCATCACCCTCGGGTCGCTGATCCTCGCCCTGGGGCTGCTGGTGGATGATGCCATTATCGCCATCGAAATGATGGTGGTCAAAATGGAGGAGGGGTACGACCGCCTCAAAGCCTCGGCTTATGCCTGGAGCCATACCGCGGCGCCGATGCTGGCCGGCACCCTGGTGACGGCGGTGGGCTTTATGCCCAACGGGTTTGCGCAATCCACCGCTGGGGAGTATGCCAGCAATGTGTTCTGGATCGTCGGTATCGCGCTGATTGCCTCCTGGATTGTGGCGGTGATTTTTACCCCCTGGCTGGGCGTGCACCTGCTGCCGGAGAGGAAGTCCGCGGCGGCTGGCCACGCCGCGTTGTACGACACCCCGCGCTATCAGCACTTTCGCCGGCTGCTGACCCGGGTTATCGCCCGCAAATGGCGCGTGGCCGCCGGGGTGGTGGTGCTGTTTATGGTGGCGTTACTGGGAATGAGCGTGGTGAAAAAGCAGTTTTTCCCCACCTCCGATCGCCCGGAAGTGCTGGTTGAGGTGCAGATGCCTTACGGGTCATCGATTATCCAGACCAGCGCCGCGACGGCGAATATTGAGCGCTGGCTGCAGCAGCAGCCGGAGGCGAAGATTGTCACCAGCTATATCGGCCAGGGCGCGCCGCGCTTTTACCTGGCGATGGCCCCGGAGTTGCCGGACCCCTCCTTTGCCAAACTGGTGGTATTGACCGACGGTCCGGCCTCTCGCGAGGCGCTTAAGCTGCGGCTGCGGGAGGCGGTGGCTAATGGCCTGGCGCCGCAGGCGCGGGTGCGCGTCACGCAGCTGGTTTTTGGTCCTTATTCGCCGTATCCAGTCGCCTGGCGGGTGATGGGGCCCGATCCGCATACCCTGCGCGACATCGCCGATCGGGTGAAATCGGTGCTGCAGGCCAGTCCGCTGATGCGCACCGTCAATAGCGACTGGGGTTCGCGCGTGCCGGTGATGCATTTCAGCCTCAATCAGGACCGGCTGCAGGCGAGTGGGCTCAGCTCCCAGGCCGTCGCCCGGCAGCTGCAGTTCCTGCTGTCAGGGATCCCCATCACCACCGTCCGGGAAGATATTCGCGCCGTGCAGGTCATCGGCCGCGCGGCGGGGGATATCCGTCTGGATCCGGCGAAAATCGCCGATTTCACCCTGGTGGGCAGCGACGGGCAGCGAGTTCCCTTGTCGCAGATCGGTGAAGTCGAGATCAGGATGGAAGAACCCCTGCTCCGTCGTCGCGACCGCACGCCGACCATTACCGTCCGGGGCGATGTCGCGGATAACCTGCAGCCGCCGGATGTCTCCACCGCGCTGATGACGTCGCTGCAGCCCATTATCGACTCCCTGCCGCCGGGGTATCGCATCGAGACGGCGGGGTCAATCGAGGAGTCCGGCAAAGCCACCCGGGCGATGGTGCCGTTATTTCCGATCATGATCGCCCTCACGCTGCTGATCATTATCCTGCAGGTGCGCTCCCTGTCGGCGATGGTCATGGTCTTCCTGACCGCCCCGCTGGGGCTGATTGGCGTGGTGCCGACGCTGCTGCTGTTCAATCAGCCGTTTGGCATCAATGCCCTTGTGGGCCTGATCGCCCTGTCGGGGATCCTGATGCGAAATACGCTGATCCTGATTGGTCAAATCCACCATAACCAGCAGGCGGGGCTCGATCCGTTCCACGCGGTGGTGGAGGCGACGGTGCAGCGAGCCCGTCCGGTTCTGCTGACCGCGCTGGCGGCGATCCTGGCGTTCATTCCGCTGACGCATTCGGTTTTCTGGGGGACGCTCGCCTATACGCTGATTGGCGGGACGCTGGGGGGAACCATCATGACCCTTATCTTCCTGCCGGCCATGTATGCGATCTGGTTCCGCATCCGCCCGGAGCGCCCGGCTGACGCAGCGCAACGGCCGGCGCTGGACCCGCAGGGGTAATTTCGGTTGCCGGGCCAAGGCACGCGGTCAGGCCCGGCCCCGGGCTGCGTCAGGCAGATAAGGATACCGGGACCGCACGGCTGCGCTGTTGATCTTTTTCCAGCCGGTCGAGGCAATCGAGGCTGATGGCCGAGGGGGAGGTGGCGCCGGTGAGGGTCATGGTGACCTTCATATCCTCGGCAAATAAGCGCAGCAGGTGCGCCACGCCCGCTTCGCCCGCGGCGGCCAGGGCATAAATATAGGCTCGACCAAGCAGGACCCCCTTCGCGCCGAGGGCGAGCAGGCGAATAACGTCCACGCCGGAGCGCACTCCGGAGTCGGCAAGGACCGTCAGATCGTCGCCGACCGCCTCCGCCACCCGCGGCAGCGCCCGGGCGGTGGGGATGGCGCCATCGAGCTGTCTGCCGCCGTGATTGGAGACCACAATGCCGTCGGCGCCCAGCCGCACGGCATTGCGCGCATCCTCGGCATCGAGGATCCCTTTGATGATCAGCTTTCCTGGCCAGCTGTCGCGGATCCACTCCAGATCGTGCCAGGCGATGGACGGGTCGAAGTTGTTGCTGATGAACCCCATATAGTCGTCCATGGTCATTTTGTGGCCGGTATAGGCTTCGATATTACCGAACGACAGAGGCCTGCCCGCCAGGCCGACGTTCATTGCCCAGCGCGGGTGGGTGCAGGCCTGAAGATACTGTCGCAAGGTGGCGTGCGGCCCGGACATTCCTGAGCGGTTGTCCCGATATCGTGAGCCGGGGATCGGCATATCGACAGTGAATACCAGGGTTTTCATGCCGGCGGCCCAGGCGCGCTCCAGCGCATTACGCATGTAGCCGCGATCTTTCAGGACGTACAGCTGGGACCAGAGTGCGCCGCTGGCGTGGCTCGCCACCTCCTCAATGGAGCAGACCGACACGGTGGACAGCGTGTAAGGGATCCCGGCGCGGGAGGCGGCGCGGGCCGCCTGGACTTCGCCGCGGCGGGCATACATGCCGGTGGCGCCGACCGGCCCCAGCGCCACGGGCATCGCCCATGGGGCATCAAGGATGGTGGTGGCCAGCGTCGGTTCACCCGCCCCGCACAGCACGCGCTGGCGAAGGGCGACCGAGGCAAGCTCGGCGGCATTGGCGTTCATGGTATTTTCCGCCACCGCGCCACCGTCAATATAGTCAAAAAGGAAACGGGGCAGACGGCGACGAGCGGCTTCGCGATAATCGCTGGGGGCTGAAACAATCATAATTATATCCTTATGTCTTTTAACCTAAGTGGATGTTCTGCAGGCAAAAAAACTATAGGCTTCTTAAAATCGTTGGGGAAATGAAATATTAGCATCTCAGCCATTCCCTAATGGAATAATCTGGATTTGTCGCTTAAATAGTTATTTCTTTTTTTGCCTCAGGCACGCGCGTTATTTTTATTTATTTCCGCGAAGCGTGAATTCGGCCAAATAAAAGACCCGACGTGGTGCGACAGCGTTATACGCTATCGCCATAGCAAGGAAGCGTGGTCAGCGCGGCGCCTGCCTTTTCCAGCAGGCGTAAAGAAAGTGAATTTGAAATGGAGCAGTGGCTATCTTTTGCTAGCCTTTCTGAGGAGGACAGACGGAGCGACACCATGAAAGATAAAGATGAACAAACGGCATTGATTGGCATGGCTATCGGCGCGGCGGTCATTAGCTTAGTGGCGACCCAAAAGCAGATTAATCAGGGGAGTATCGTGGATGAGCTGGTGCGGCTGGGCAGACAGAAGGGGGATGGGGTGGAGGATGAGGTCTTTGTCCAGGCCGCCCGCCTGGTGAGAAAAGGGACCTAGCCAACCGATAGCCTTCCTGACTACCCGTTTCATCGCGGTTTACATCCCCCCGATCGCGGCCACGTCCCCGCCAGGCCGCGACCGCCCCTGCCGAAAGCGTCGCGCCTTGACGCTTTCTTCTCACGCTTTCTCATTCCGCAGGCCAGCGCCTGTTCAGCGCGCATGGCCGCTTAGTGACGCCGTCACCAGATGCGAAGCCCGAAGAGGTAATCGACGAGCTGCGAAATCAGCAAGTCGCGCTGGCCGGCGGACTGAGTAACCCGGGTGGTGCAAATGGCAACGGTGAATGAAAAGCTTCAGGATTAATCGATAGCGCATGCGATATGGATAGCCGGGACATAATTACCGCGGCGACGAAATGCCTCGATGCAGTCTGGCGAGACGGGCATCGCTATCAGAAAGCAGGCGTTATGCTTGGGGAATTCTACAGCCAGGGCGTAGCGCAACTTAACCTCTTCGATGATAACGCTCCACGGAGGAACAGCGAGAAACTGATGAAAGTTCTCGCCCAACTCAACGCAAAGGACGGAAGGGGAACGCTGTATTTTGCAGAACAGGGGATCCAGGCTGCCTGGCAGATGAAGCGAGAAATGCTCTCGCCTCGATATACGACAAGATTTGCCGATTTACTTAAAGTGTGATGAGTTAATGTGCCCTCTAAAATTAGAATTATTATTTAGCACTCAGGATTGAGTTTTCGATATTCATTTGCCTCAATATCGTAGCGCTTTAATTTATTGTAAAGTGCTCCACGTGAAAGATTAAGTGCGATAGCAACCTGTCGCAGATTACCTTTTTTCTCTATCAGACAGCGTTCAATGATCATTTTTTCACTATCCTTAAGATTATAGTTTTTTGTGCGTCCATCATGAACAGCCAAAGCATTACAGACAGAATTCTGTAATTCATCGGGTAAGTCTTTATCATTTATTACCTCAGCTTCTGTGAGGTTTATTGTTCGTTCGACGATGTTCTCCAGTTCTCTAACATTACCTGGCCAGTCGTAGTTTTCCATATGACTAAGGGCTGAATCTGAAAATTTCACGCAGTTTCGATTGAATGCTCGACTGATTTTTTCGCAAAACCATTCTACTAGTTCTCTAAGATCTTCTTTTCTTGCTCTTAATGGTGGAATAGGCAAGCTAATAACATTAAGACGAAAATAGAGGTCACGGCGGAAGGAACCATGTTCGATATCTTTTTTTAGATCCCGATTGGTTGCAGCAATAATTCTGACGTTAACCTTCATCGGACGCTTGCCGCCTATACGCATCACTTCACCTTCTTGCAATACTCTCAAAAGGCTAGCCTGCGCTTCAAGTGGCATATCGCCTATTTCGTCCAGAAATAGTGTACCACCATCAGCAAGCTCGAATTTCCCCGCTGCACCACCTCGCTTTGAACCAGTATATGCACCATCCTCATAGCCAAATAATTCACTCTGCACGAGATCTCGAGGAATAGCACCACAGTTAACCGCGAGAAAAGGTCCTGAATTACGATGACTACCGTTATGAATTGACTGAGCAAAAAGCTCTTTTCCTGTTCCGCTTTCTCCAGTCAGGAGAACAGTACTATCGCTTCGCCCGACGCTTCGGGCCTTATTGCGTGTATCCTGCATCACACGTGACTCACCGAGGATCATATCGAAGTTGTAGATGGCGGTACTACCAATAACACGATGAGCCATGTCGCGTACGCGTCGGTTGTCACGCATCGAAATCACTCGACCACCTTCAGGCGTGATGACTACAGAGATCACACATGAAATACGAGAATCAGATACGGGGCAGAACGTAATATTACGGTCTTTACTGGCTGGTAATGCTTTAACTGAACAGCCATCTGGGCATAATACTTCGTCAACATCGCGAAAAAGGACATCTTCCTGAATACCTAATACCTTACGGGCATAACAATTTAACTGACGAATCACCCCCAACTCGCTGATAACCAAAACCCCTTCATTAAGTGACTCCATCACCGACTCCTGCTCGTTTACCAACCGACGCAGAATAAGTTGCTGAGATATCGCTTCTGCGGCAGCCTGAACTGTGCCTAACGTATGGTAATGGAAACAACCAGGATCAGCAGTAAGGGTCAGAATGCCAAGCATTCCACCGTTTTCATCTCTGATGGGAGCTGCCGCGCAATGTTTACCTCGTACGCGTAGCGCTTCTTTATAGTTCTCAGCGCTCAGCAAATAGACCAGCCGGTTCTCTTTGAGACAACGTCCAGTACAGTTTGTACCTTGTACCGTTTCGCAAAGAATACTACCGATCGGCGTCAAGTCCTGGCCGCAATAATGTAGGGTCACTCCGTTAGCATCTGTCAGGTTGATATGTCCATCAGGGTTGTAGGCCAGCAAGTTACGCATGATTTCACGAGCGATGGAAATCAGTAGTGAATTTCTCGCCATTATTCGGCGCAGTTCCCCCTGTTCGCAAAATTGATATTCGAAGTGATGCGCATCTATGCCATTGGTATGGCTTCGTAGCCATGATGCATGAACAACAGAGCGTAATCCTTTAGGTTTTTCCCCCTTTTCGAACTCTGCCCAGGCTCTATCCAGTTCATCGGTGTACTGAGCAAAACCTTGTTCATGGTTAAGCCGGGCAATCCGCTCGCATTCTTCATCCCAGATATCACTGATGCTTTGGCTCATCTATTTCATTCTCTGTAAATTTTAATATGTTCATTCTATATACATGTTGTGTCATTGTGTCTTTTTTATGAACATATTGTGATCGTTATCTATTTTTATTTCTTTATGAAACATCGAGATGCGATTTGGCACATCTGTTGCTATTAGAGCAGTGTCTCCCTACAAAGACATAAACTAGAAAAATCAATATGGAGTAAAATGAAATGTCTACACGAAAGCACAACGTGCCTTACCTCATATTCATATGTGCCATTGCATCTATTAGCGGGATCATACTCGGTTACGATGCTTCCGTTATTTCTGGCGTCATAGATCCGCTTACTGAACATTTGTCACTCTCACCAGCGGAAAGCGGATGGGCAGTTTCAAACGTCATTCTGGGTTGTATTGCGGGTGCCTGGGGGGTCGGACGCTTCACAGACCGTTTTGGCCGCAAAGTAACCTTGATCGTCACAGCTATTCTGTTCACCATTTCCGCTATCGGGTCGGCATTAGCCAATGATCTCACCTGGTTTGTTATCTACCGTATGATTGGCGGATTGGCCGTGGGTATGGCATCAGCTGTTACCCCTCTCTATATCGCGGAAGTATCCCCGAAAGACCTTCGTGGTCGGATGCTGGGAATGCAGCAGATGCTGATGGTAGGCGGTCAATTAGTTGTTTACATCGTAAATTACCTGATTGCCAGAGGAATGGCGCATGAATGGGTCGTGTCTATGGGCTGGCGTTGGATGCTGGCATCTGCACTCATTCCCTGCGTGCTATTCCTTGTGATGGCTTTCTTTATGCCAGAATCGCCACGCTGGTATGCGATGCGCAACCAGAGAGAAAAGTCACTGAAGGTACTGACCTCGCTGTCCAACCCAGGACATGCCGAGCGCTTATATGCTGATATTCGCATCTCCATCGCCACCGATTCTGCTTTGCAGAGTACACCAACATCTCATGGCATTCTGCGGGATAAAAAATCGTCTTTCATCCTGTGGATAGGCTGCGCTATCGCCGTCTTACAGCAGGTCTCCGGCATCAATATCCTGATGTACTTTGCGCCTTCACTTCTACAAAACGTTACCGGAAACACACAGGATTCCCTCTTTCAGAGTATTTTCCTTGGCCTCGCACTATTGGCTGGAGTGAGCATTGCGCTGGTGGCCTTTGACCGCGTCGGACGAATCCCGTTGCTACGCTGGGGGGCATTGGGCTGTGCTGCCTTCCTGTTATTCACCTCATGGGCCTTTATGAGTGAAGCAAAAGGATATCTCCCGGTCTTCGGCTTAGTCGGATTTATTTTTGTGTTTGGTATGTCCTGGAGCCTCGGAGCCTGGTTACTGATATCTGAGATCTTCCCTAATCGCATGCGGGCCGTTGCCATGGGTTATGCGTTTTGCTCCCTGTGGATTTCGAACTTCATCGTTACTCAGAGCTTCCCGATGATGAACCGCAATCCTGTATTAATGGAGCATTTCCATGGGGCATTCCCTCTGCTGTTATGCAGCGGATTCAGCATTATCGCTTTTTGGTTTGTTGGCCGTTTTCTGCCGGAAACCAAGGGTGTTTCGCTGGAACATATCGAACCGTTAATGCTTTCAAAATCCCGTCGGTTTGGCGGCGAGCAGGAGATGCTCGTCACGCCAAAATCTGTTTCGCAAAAATAATTAACCAATACCCTATATCTAAGGAGAATGAGATGTCAGTTAAAAACATTGTACGCATCGGTCTTATTGGCGCAGGTCGTATGGGCAGTTTTCATGGTGAAACTGTTGCTCAACGTGTACCAGGCGCAACTCTGATTGCCGTTGCCGATCCGGTTCCGGGCGCAGCAGAAAAATTAGCCGCCAGACTGGGAGCAAAAAAATCGTATACGGATCCGCAAGATCTGCTGAACGATCCTGAAATCGATGCCGTTGTGATCGCTTCTCCGGCACGTACCCACGCTGAACTGGTCGTCGCCGCAGCCAAAGCGGGTAAAGGTGTATTTTGTGAGAAGCCAATGGCAGTCACCCTGGAAGATGCAGATAAAGCCATTAATGCGGCTAAAACAGCCGGAGTTGCTCTACAGGTAGGTTTCAACCGTCGATTTGCTAGTGGTTTTGCTACAGCGTATGAAGAGATAAAAGCGGGTAAAATTGGCGTACCACAACTGTTGCGTTCAACGACTCGCGACCCCGGTCTGGGGGATCCAACGCCAATCCCGCACTGGACCATTTTCCTTGAAACACTGATCCACGATTTTGACATCCTGCTGCACCTTAATCCGGGCGCGAAACCCACCCGTGTTTATGCGGTTGCCGATGCATTAGTGCGGCCCGATTTTAAAGATCGTGGCCTGCTGGACACCGCAGTCGTGAATATTTGCTTCGACAATGGTGCGTTCGCCACTGCTGAAGCTAACTTCCAGGCAGTGTATGGCTATGACGTTCGTGGTGAGGTTTTCGGTAGTAAAGGTATGTTACAGGCAGGAAATATCAATATGAACAACTGCGTGCGTTACACCGCTGACGGTATCTCTATTGACACAGCACGTCGTGATACTGACCTACTTCATGATGCCTATGTTGCAGAAGTGACCGACTTCGTACATTGCGTTGCAACGGGCGCCACGCCGAAAGCATCCGGTGAAGATGCACGTAATGCATTGGAAGTCGCGCTGGCATGTATCGCATCTGTTCAACAGTCTCAGCCGATTAAGCTCTAAGGATTAAAATATGTCTACTTACTCACTGTCGGTCTGCGCTGAAATGGTATTCCTTGATCTGCCATTCATTGAGCGCGTTGAACGCATTCACGCTATGGGATTTGGCGTGGAGATTTGGGACTGGACCCAAAAAGATATTGATGCGCTGGTGAAAACCGGTGCCCGCTTTACCTCAATGACAGGCTACATCTCTGGCAACCTGACCGATGATGAAGCAATTGATCACCTGCTTTCCAGCGCCAGTCAGTCACTCGAGGCCGCTCGCCGCCTTGGCTGCCCGTCTCTCAACTTGCACGGCACAGGACTGAACAATGTTGGTCTCCCGGTGAAACCAGTTGAAATTGTAACGGGTGAAATGTGGCTGAAAGCGAAAAAGACGCTGGATGCCCTTGCAGCTATGGGGGAGAAAACAGGCAAGGTATTCACTTTGGAAAACCTGAATACCGCCGTTGATCATCCGGGAACACCTTTCGCTAAAGCAGAGGATACTATGGCCCTGGTGAGCGCAGTGAACAGCCCATACCTGAAAATGAATCTGGATATTTATCACGCGCAGATCGGTGAAGGTAACCTGGTCGAGCTTATCCGCAAATGTGAGAAACATATCGGTGAAATTCAAGTTGCCGATGTTCCGGGCCGTAAAGAACCGGGTACCGGTGAGATCAACTATAAGGCTGTAGCCCGCGCATTGAAAGGGATTAACTATCAAGGCGTGGTCGCGATGGAAGGTTGGGCATCGGGTGATTCCGTCGTCGCACTTGAAGCCTTCCGCGAAGCGTTCACGCTATAAGAGTTAACATCCTTAAGCGCTCATTTTGCATCGTTTCTAAGCTAAGGAAGCGATGCATTTATTGTAAAGGATAGAATGATGAACGTATCAACACGTATTCATGTTGGCGTTAGCCCGCTCTCCTGGACTAACGATGTACTCGAAGATCTTGGTGGCGACATCCCACTGGAAACCTGTCTGGCAGAAGCGGCGGTGGCTGGCTACAAAGGAATTGAACTTGGCCGAAAGTTTCCGCGATCCATCGACACACTTGAGCCATTACTGAATCAAGCTAAGCTGAAGCTTGCCTCTGGTTGGTATAATGGCCTGATGGCTGAACGAAGTTTTGAGGATGAGTTAGCAGCGGTACACGATCATGCCATGTTATTGAAATCACTGGGTGCAAAAGTCATGGTATATGGTGAGTGCGGCGCAATGCCCGGACTCACGCCACTCGATGAGCCCCTGTCGAAATCTCCTGCCTTAGGACATATTAATCTGCCTCAGTACGCAGAAAAAGTGAATAAGTTGGCCGTCTCTTTATTGAAGAACTATGGTTTACGTCTGGCTTATCATCACCATTTGATGATGGTTGTTGAAACCGACGATGAGCTGAAAGCCTTCCTGAAAGCGACTCATGACTTAGTCGGCATCGTCCTGGACTGTGGGCATGCAACCGCGGCAGGCGTAGATATCGAATGGGTACTTGAAAAGTATGGCAACCGTGTGGCACATGTCCATCTAAAAGATGTTCGTGGTGAAGTACTCGATAACGTCATTAACAATAACCTGAGCTTCAATGATGCAGTAAGAGCCGGTCTTTTTACTGTGCCAGGCGAGGGGATAGTTAATTACGCTCCGGTTATTCATTTTCTTAAAAACTCAACCTACGAAGGCTGGATTATCATAGAAGCCGAACAGGATCCTGAAAAAGCACCACCTTTAGAGACAGTAAAAAAAGCGCGCGCATGGGTTAAAAGCGAGCTGGGTATTTAGCATTTGAACAGGTTTGCTGTAGGTTTTTGGCGCTCGTTGAGCGCCTTTTTTGACCTTTGGCCACACCCACCCGTATTTCATTATGTTGAACCGACTAGTTTGTAATAACGATCCCACTGGCCCGGAGGCTGCGACGGGTTGAATTAATTGATTCCAGAAAACGCTTACGACTGTCGCTCAGATCTCGGGAAAGTAATGCTGCCGCTTTATCTGTTTCCTGATCCCTGAGGGCGCTAACAATCTCTACGTTCTCTTTCCAGGCTGGGTTAGTGGGCTCTTTATCCTACCATCCTGGCGCGTAGCCCCATTGGACCGGATCGAGGTGCAGCTGTTCATAGCGTTCGTTCACGAGCAAAACTTTAGTCCCCGGCGCCACGTTGTAACGCCCAATCGGCTCAGGTCGTATGCAATGTCGCGCTCGGCTTCATCCGCCAGGTATGCAAGATATTCTTCACGGGTTTGTGATTGAGCAAAGCGTCCGCGCATGGTTACCTCCAGTCTTCAGACTGAAAGTATAGATGTTGGAATAGAGTCGGACAGTACAGCAGTGGTTTATGACGGAATCACATCCCCGGTAGAAAAAAAGTGGGCGTCAATCAGGCTGTTTTTCGGGGCATAACGGGGGCAGCAGAGTTGATGGGGACACATTTGGGGACACCAGAATGTCCATTCACGGCCTTGATCGTCCGTCTGTGTAATAGTGTAACTCATTGAATATCCGCTAAGTCACTGAAAGGCGGTTTTTTTCATCTCCTATCTCATAAATCGGTATTTTCGATACATCTTTGCCATTGCGTGCGGTAACGGAACAATATCAGAATAACATATTATAAATCATATGATTAGGTTCGACTTGCGTACCCTGATAATCCCCGGGCAAGGGTCTATGCTTATAAAAAGCGCTAAATGAGGCAATACCCCTGCTGCAGAAGGGTTGAAGTGATAATCATTATCATTAACATGGCGGTATGCCTTGATGGCGCCAACCTGGAGGTCTATCGATGGAAGTACAAGCAGGAACCTTTAATCCCGCCGATTTCAGCTGGCAGGGACTGACCATGACGCCGGCCGCTGCCGCGCATATTCGCGATCTGATGCGTAAGCAGCCGGACAAAAAGGGGCTACGGCTGGGTATCAAAACCAGCGGCTGCGCCGGTTTTGGCTATGTGCTCGAAATGATTGCCGAGCCGGCGCCCGACGATCTGCTCTTTGAATCTGACGGGGCGAAGCTGTTTGCGCCGCTGCAGGCGATGCCGTTCATTGACGGCACGGAGTTGGATTACGTCCGGGAAGGTTTAAATGAAATCTTTAAATTTCATAACCCGAAAGCGCAGCACGAGTGCGGCTGCGGCGAAAGTTTTGGGGTGCAGGCGGAGTAACTATGTCGCGTAATACTGAAGCAACAGACGATGTCAAAACCTGGACCGGCGGCCCGCTCAATTATAAAGAGGGCTTTTTCACTCGCCTGCAGACCGATGAGCTGGCCAAAGGCATTAATGAAGAGGTGGTTCGCGCCATCTCCGCCCGTCGCAATGAGCCGCAGTGGATGCTGGAGTTCCGGCTCAATGCCTACCGGGCGTGGCTGGAGATGGAAGAGCCGCACTGGCTGAAGGCGCATTACGATAAGCTGAATTATCAGGATTACAGCTACTATTCCGCCCCCTCCTGCGGCAACTGCGATGAGACCTGCGCCTCCGAGCCCGGCGCGGTGCAGCAGACCGGGGCCAACACCTTCCTGACCAGCGAGGTGGAAGAAGCCTTTAACCAGCTGGGCGTGCCGGTGCGCGAAGGGCGCGAGGTGGCGGTGGACGCGATATTCGACTCGGTGTCGGTGGCGACCACCTACCGTGAAAAGCTGGCGGAGCAGGGGATCATCTTCTGCTCTTTCGGCGAGGCGATCCACGACCATCCGGAACTGGTGAAAAAGTATCTGGGGACCGTGGTGCCGGGCAATGACAACTTCTTTGCCGCGCTGAACGCCGCGGTGGCTTCGGATGGCACCTTTATCTATGTGCCGAAGGGCGTCCGCTGTCCGATGGAGCTGTCGACCTATTTCCGCATCAACGCCGAAAAGACCGGCCAGTTCGAACGCACCATTCTGGTGGCCGATGAAGGCAGCTACGTCAGCTACATTGAGGGCTGCTCGGCGCCGGTGCGCGACAGCTATCAGCTGCACGCCGCGGTGGTGGAAGTCATCATCCATAAAGACGCGGAAGTGAAATACTCCACGGTGCAGAACTGGTTCCCGGGGGATAACAACACCGGCGGGATCCTCAACTTTGTCACCAAACGCGCCCTGTGCGAAGGGGAGAACAGCAAAATGTCATGGACCCAGTCGGAAACCGGCTCGGCCATCACCTGGAAATACCCCAGCTGCATCCTGCGCGGCGATAACTCAATCGGCGAATTCTTTTCGGTGGCGCTGACCAGCGGCCATCAGCAGGCGGACACCGGCACCAAAATGATCCATATCGGCAAGAACACCCGCTCGACCATCATCTCGAAAGGGATCTCCGCCGGACACAGCCAGAACAGCTATCGCGGGCTGGTCAAAATCATGCCGACCGCGACCAACGCCCGCAACTTCACCCAGTGCGATTCGATGCTGATCGGCCCGGACTGCGGGGCGCATACCTTCCCGTATGTGGAATGTCGCAACAACAGCGCCCAGCTGGAGCACGAAGCGACCACCTCGCGGATCGGTGAGGACCAGCTGTTCTACTGCCTGCAGCGCGGGATCAGCGAAGACGATGCCATCTCGATGATCGTCAACGGCTTCTGTAAAGACGTCTTCTCCGAACTGCCGCTGGAGTTCGCCGTCGAAGCGCAAAAATTGCTGGCCATTAGCCTTGAGCATAGCGTCGGCTGATAATTAAGGAAAAAAGATGTTAAGTATTCAAGATTTACACGTCGCCGTCGAAGATAAAGCGATCCTGCGCGGGCTGAACCTTGAGGTGCGTCCGGGGGAGGTCCACGCCATTATGGGGCCGAACGGCTCGGGGAAAAGCACGCTTTCGGCCACCCTGGCCGGGCGCGAAGATTACGAGGTCACCGGCGGCAGCGTCGAATTTAAGGGCAAAAACCTGCTGGAGCTCGCCCCGGAAGATCGCGCCGGGGAAGGCATCTTTATGGCCTTCCAGTATCCGGTGGAGATCCCCGGCGTCAGCAACCAGTTCTTCCTGCAGACCGCGCTGAATGCCGTGCGCAGCTATCGCGGCCAGGAGCCGCTGGATCGCTTTGACTTTCAGGATTTAATGGAAGAGAAAATCAGGTTGCTGCAGATGCCGGAAGATCTGCTGACCCGTTCGGTGAACGTGGGTTTCTCCGGCGGCGAAAAAAAGCGCAACGACATTCTGCAGATGGCGGTGCTTGAGCCGGAGTTGTGCATTCTCGATGAATCGGATTCCGGGCTCGACATCGATGCCCTGAAAATCGTCTCCCAGGGCGTGAACGCGCTGCGCGACGGCAAACGCGCCTTCATCATCGTCACTCACTATCAGCGCATCCTTGACTATATCAAGCCGGACTATGTCCATGTGCTGTATCAGGGGCGGATTGTGAAGTCGGGGGATTTCACTCTCGTCAAACAGCTGGAGGAGCAGGGCTATGGCTGGCTTACCGAACAGCAGTAATGCGCTGCAGCAGTGGCACCATCTGTTTGAAGCGCAGGGCGACCAGCGTACGCCGGAGGCCAGCCAGCATCTGCAGCAGCTGTTGCGCCTGGGTCTGCCGACGCGCAAGCAGGAGGACTGGAAATACACCCCGCTGGACGCGCTGATTAACGGCCGCTTCGTCGCCGATGAGGGAGCGTCGATCAGCGCCGAACAGCGTGACGCGCTGGCGCTGCCGCTGGACGCCTGGCGACTGGTGTTTATCGACGGTCGCTATCATCCTGAGCTGAGCGACGATCTCGCCGCCAGCGGCGTGGAGGTCAGTGTCGATAACCAGCGCCAGCATCTGCCGGATGCCCTCCAGCCGGAGGTGTTTCTCCATCTGACCGAAAGCCTGGCGCAGACGGTGACCCGCCTGCGCGTGCCGCGCAACCGCCGCCTGGATAAGCCGCTGCTGCTGATGCATATCACCCGCGGCCTGGCCGGCGATGCGCTGAATACCGCCCACTATCGTCACCATCTGGCGCTGGAGAGCGGGGCGGAGGCGACGATTATCGAGCACTATCTTAGCCTTGATGAGCAACCGCACTTCACCGGCGGGCGGCTGACCATGACGGTGGCGGACAACGCGCGCCTTCAGCACATCAAGCTGGCGTTCGAGAACGCGCACAGCTACCACTTCGCCCATAACGACCTGCTGCTGGGCCGCGACGCCTCGGCTTTCAGCAGCAGTTTCCTGACCGGCGGTCAGGTGCTGCGTCATCACACCAGCACGCGTCTGGGCGGTGAAAACAGCGACCTGCGTCTTAACTCGCTGGCGATGCCGGTGAAAAATGAGGTCTGCGACAGCCGCACCTGGCTGGACCACCAGGTGGGGTACTGCACCAGCCGCCAGCTGCATAAAACCATTGTCAGCGATAAGGGCCGGGCGGTGTTTAACGGGCTGATCAACGTCGCGCCGCATGCGCTGAAAACCGACGGCCAGATGACCAACAACAATCTGCTGCTCGGGCGGCTGGCGGAGGTCGACACCAAACCGCAGCTGGAGATTTACGCCGATGACGTGAAATGCAGCCACGGGGCGACGGTAGGGCGCATTGACGAAGAACAGCTGTTCTATCTGCGCTCGCGCGGGATTGAACAGCAGGCGGCGCAGCAGATGATCCTCTACGCCTTCGCCGCCGAGCTTACCGAAGCTATCCACAGCGACGCGCTCAGAGAGCAGGTGCTGGCGCGGATTGGAGAGCGTTTGCCGGGAGGCACAGCATGACATTTTCAGTAGAACGGGTTCGCGCCGATTTTCCGGTACTGAGCCGGGAGGTCAACGGCCAGCCGCTGGTCTATCTTGACAGCGCCGCCAGCGCCCAGAAACCGGAGGCGGTGATTGGCGCCGAAGCGGAATTCTATCGCCACGGCTACGCGGCGGTGCATCGTGGGATCCATACCCTCAGCGCGGAAGCCACCGCGCGGATGGAGGCGGTGCGCCAGCAGGCGGCCATCTTCCTTAACGCCGGCTCGGCGGAGGAGCTGGTATTCGTGCGCGGCACCACCGAGGGCATTAACCTGGTGGCCAACAGCTGGGGAAATGCCAACGTCGGCGCCGGGGATAACATCATCATCAGCGAGATGGAGCACCACGCCAACATCGTACCGTGGCAGATGCTCTGCGCCAGGGTAGGGGCTGAGCTGCGGGTGATCCCCCTCAACCCGGACGGCACCCTGCAACTGGACGTGGTTCCCGGGCTGTTTGACCAGCGTACCCGCCTGCTGGCGATAACCGAAGTCTCCAACGTGCTGGGGACGGAAAACCCGCTGTCGGCGCTGATTGCCCTTGCGCATCAGCATGGCGCGAAAGTGCTGGTGGACGGCGCCCAGGCGGTGATGCACCACCCGGTGGACGTTCAGGCGCTGGGCTGCGATTTTTATGTCTTCTCCGGCCATAAACTGTACGGCCCGACCGGGATCGGCGTGCTCTACGCCCGGGCCGAGCTGCTGCAGACAATGGCGCCATGGGAAGGGGGCGGGTCGATGATCGCCACCGTCAGCCTGACGGAGGGCACCACCTGGAACCTGGCGCCGTGGCGCTTTGAGGCCGGCACGCCGAATACCGGGGGGATCATTGGCCTCGGCGCGGCGCTGAGCTACGTCAGCCAGCTGGGACTGACCCAGATCGCCGAATACGAGCAGACGCTGATGCGCTACGCGCTGGAGGCCCTGCGCGCGGTGCCGGATCTGATCCTCTACGGTCCGGCGCAGCGCAAAGGGGTGATTGCCTTTAACCTCGGCCAGCATCACGCCTATGACGTCGGCAGCTTCCTCGATAACTACGGGATCGCCGTGCGGACCGGGCATCACTGCGCCATGCCGCTGATGGCCCGCTATCAGGTACCGGCCATGTGTCGGGCGTCGCTGGCGATGTACAATACCACGGAAGAGGTGGACCGCCTGGTGGCCGGCCTCCAGCGGATCCACAAACTATTAGGGTAAAGGACGTGACGATGGCGGCATTACCGGACAAAGACAAACTGTTGCGCAATTTTAGCCGTTGCGCCAACTGGGAAGAGAAGTATCTCTATATCATTGAGCTGGGCCAGCGGCTGCCGCCGCTGAGCGCCGAGGAGCACAGCCCGCAGAACATTATTCAGGGCTGTCAAAGCCAGGTGTGGATCGTGATGGCGCAGGATCCTTCCGGCGTTGTCACCCTGCGCGGCGACAGCGATGCGGCGATTGTCAAAGGGCTGATTGCGGTGGTGTTTATCCTTTATGACCGGATGACCGCCCAGGACATCACCGAGTTCGACGTCCGCCCGTGGTTTGAAAAAATGGCCCTCACCCAGCATCTTACCCCCTCCCGCTCGCAGGGCCTCGAAGCCATGATCCGCGCGATACGCGCGAAAGCCGCAAATATTAGCTAGAATAAACAGGTAGATTTCATTCTGTTACGTCCGGCAGGGCGCTGACCCTGCCGCCGTTCAGTCTCCTGGCGTTTTATCAGCGAAAGAAGGAATCTCAGTATGAAACGCAAAACGATGATCGCTTTAGCCCTTCTCGGCGCCCTTGGCGCCACCCCGGCCGCCTGGGCCGTCGATTACCCGCTGCCTCCGGCCAACAGCCGGCTGATTGGCCAGAACCAGTACTGGACGGTTCAGGAGAGCGATCGCAACCTGCAGGCGATTGCCCGCCATTTCGATACCGCGGCGATGCTGATCCTTGAAGCCAACGATACCATCGCGCCGGTGCAGCCGAAGCCCGGGACTCAGGTGCTGATCCCTTCCCAGATGCTGCTGCCCGACGTGCCGCGGGAGGGGATTGTCGTCAACCTCGCGGAGCTGCGGCTGTACTACTTCCCGCCGGGAGAGAATCAGGTCCAGGTTTATCCCCTGGGCATCGGCCAGTTAGGGCTGGAAACGCCGGAGATGACCACCCGCGTCGGGCAGAAGATCCCTAACCCGACCTGGACACCCACAGCCGGCATCCGCGCGCGCTCGCTGGAGAAAGGGGTGACGCTCCCGGCGGTGGTGCCGGCCGGGCCGAATAACCCGCTGGGCCGCTATGCGCTGCGTCTGGCCTACGGTAACGGCGAATATCTCATCCACGGGACTAACGCGCCGGACAGCGTTGGGCTGCGCGTCAGCTCGGGCTGTATGCGGATGAACGCCGATGACATCAAGGCGCTGTTCAGTCAGGTGAAAACCGGGACGCCGGTGCGGATCATCAATCAGCCGGTGAAGTTTGCCGTCGAGCCGGATGGTAAACGTTATGTAGAGGTCCACAGGCCGCTGTCGCAAACGGAAGGGGAAAACACCCGGACCATCGCTTACACGCTGCCAGCGGCGTTTCACGCCTTCGCAGAGGATAAAGCGGTGGATGACCTGCAGCTGAAAAAAGCGATGTCGAGAAGGGCGGGCTATCCGGTGGTGGTATCGACGGGGGCGGGTAGCGCGGCGACGTCGCTGTCGGCGCAGAACAGTTCGTCTGACAACGGCCTGCTCACCCAGTAGCCCTCAGCGCGAGGGCAAAAAAAATGGCGCACAGAGTGCGCCATTTTTATTACCAGAACTCTTACTTACGGTAAGAGTGAGCCTGGTTGTCCAGACGCTGGTTAGCGCGAGCTGCGTCGTCTTTAGCAGCCTGAACGTCGGAACGCATTGCGTTCACGTCGTTGCTCAGCTGGTCAACTTTAGCGTTCAGAGTCTGAACGTCAGAAGACAGCTGATCGATTTTAGCATTGCTGGAGCAACCAGCCAGCAGAGTAGAACCCAGGATTACCGCGCCCAGTACCAGTTTAGTACGATTCATTATTAATACCCTCTAGATTGAGTTAATCTCCATGTAGCGTTACAAGTATTACACAAACTTTTTTGGGATGAGAATATTTTTTTTACCTGAACGCACTTATTTTTGATCGTTCGCTCAAAGAAGCATCGAATTGGTCAAAATCGCTGAAAAAGGCGAGTGAAAACAGCACGCTTCCATCGGATTCATCTTAGATAATCTCTTATTAAATAGTAAATTCCGATTTGCATTTTTAATAGGAAGAGCTAGTCGATGAATAAAAAAAAGCGCCCCGAGAGGCGCTTTATTAAAAAAAAACCAATTAACCTGTAAATTATTACAGCACGTGCACGGAAGCGGTATTAGTGGTGCCGCTCGGGACTAATGCGCCAGAGACCATCACCACCACGTCGCCTTTGCGCGCGAGGCCGCTCTTCAGCGCCAGATCTTTACCCAGGTGATAGAAATCATCCGTAGAGGCAATCTCTTCCACCAGCTGCGGCACAACGCCCTTGCTCAGCACCAGCTGGCGAGCAGTGGTTTCGTTGGTGGTCAGCGCCAGGATGGTGGCATCCGGGAAGTATTTGCGCACAGCGCGTGCGGATTTACCGCCCTGGGTGGCGACCACGATCAGCGGCGCTTCCAGTTTCTCAGCGGTTTCTACCGCGCCGCGGCACACCGCTTCGGTGATGCGCAGTTTACGGTTGTCGTTGTTGAAATCCAGACGGCTGGTCATGACGCGGTCGGTACGTTCGCAGATGGTCGCCATGATGGTGACCGCTTCCAGCGGGTATTTACCTTTCGCCGATTCGCCGGACAGCATTACCGCATCGGTGCCGTCGAGGATGGCGTTGGCCACGTCGCCGGCTTCAGCGCGGGTCGGACGTGGGTTTTTGATCATGGAGTCCAGCATCTGGGTCGCGGTGATAACCACTTTGCGCGCGCGGATACATTTTTCGATGATCATTTTCTGCGCGAAGATAACTTCTTCAACAGGGATCTCAACGCCCATGTCGCCACGAGCAACCATGATGCCGTCAGAGGCTTCGAGGATTTCGTCGAAGTTGTTCAGGCCTTCCTGGTTTTCGATTTTGGAGATGATCTGGATGTTTTCGCCGCCGTGGGCTTTCAGGTGCTCACGGATCTCGACGACGTCGGAACGCTTACGGATGAAAGAGGCCGCGACGAAGTCCACGCCCTGTTCGCAACCGAAGATCAGGTCCTGTTTGTCTTTTTCCGCCAGCGCCGGCAGGGCGATAGAGACGCCCGGCAGGTTCACGCCTTTGTTCTCGCCAAGGTCGCCGTTGTTCAGCACTTTACAGATAACTTTGTTGCCTTCGATAGCGGTCACTTCCATGCCGATCAGGCCATCGTCCACCAGAACGGTGTTGCCGACGCTCAGGTCGGAGGTGAAGCCTTCATAGGTTACCGCAACGATTTCGCTGTTGCCGATGACCGATTTATCGGTGGTGAAGGTGAAAGTCTGGCCCGCTTTCAGGGAGACGTCGTTGCCGCCTTCCAGCTTGATGGTACGAATTTCCGGTCCTTTGGTGTCCAGCAGAATAGCGGCTTTCTTACCGGTTTTGCTCATCACATTGCGCAGGTTCTGGATGCGCTGACCGTGTTCCGCATAGTCACCGTGGGAGAAGTTCAGACGCATCACGTTCATGCCGGCTTCCAGCATTTTGGTCAGCATCTCTTCAGATTCGGTTTTCGGACCGATGGTGCAAACAATTTTGGTCTTTTTCATGACAGTTTTAGTCTTTAAGTTGTGAAGGATATGGAATTCTCGCTCCGCGGGCGCACTGCCGGGGAGCCAAACCTGTATTACGAAAGTTGCTAAGCCACGCCCTAAGGATAGGTGACAACCCCGAAGCGTGCAGAAGAATGTGTGCTGGCGGTTCAGCCCATGAAATGTGGCAAGGTGTTATGCGTTTTATCATGCAGTCCAATGCGCTGAAACCATTCAAGAAAGAATCGAAGCGCATTATACGCTGGCGAAATCAAAAAGGAAAATAAAAACCTCGTTTCAAATTATGGACAAAACGCGTAACAAAACCGGCACGTTATGCATAAAACTATGCAACACATTTTTTCATCAGGCGGGATGAAAAGGGGCGGCGGAAAGGGAATTTTCTCCCGTCATGAGGCGGTAAAATGCGCCATTGACCCGGTAACGGGAGGATGATTTGCGTTGCCGGAAAAATCTATCAATAATGATTTGATTGATAATGAGAAAATGCGAGCCAGACTCAATGGGAAATAAAGCGAAAGACGACGAGCTGTACCAGGAAATGTGCCGCGTGGTGGGCAAAGTGGTGCTGGAGATGCGTGACCTTGGCCAGGAGCCGAAACACATTGTCATCGCCGGCGTGCTGCGCACCTCGCTGGCGAACAGCAAAATCCAGCGTTCACCGCTCACCGAGGAGGCAATGGCGAAGGTCATTCACGCCCTCTCCGGACACTGACGCCTTTCGCCGGCGGGTCAGGAAATCACGAAGCGGACCACCGCCCGGACGGCAATGTCGCAGTGGTGGGCCACCATCGCTTCATCGTCAATGGCGGGCAGCGGATCGTCAAGGTACAGACTGCTGAAGGTGTAGAAATTCGACACCTGATAAAAGCTAAAGCTGCTGATTAACCGGTGAACATCGCGCGCTTCCAGCCCCGCCTGAAAGACCCCCTGCTGCTGGCCGCGCTGCAAAATGTCTTCCAGAATCGACAGCGCGGTACGATTCAGCGGCTTCAGCTCTCCCGAGGTCTTCAGCCACTTGCCGCGCTGCATGTTCTCCATGCAAATCACCCGCATATAGTCCGCGTGGGTGGCGTGATAGCGCACGCTCCAGCGCACCAGCCGCACCAGCGCCTCTACCGGCGGCACATTCTCCAGCCCCAGCTGCTGCTCGGTTTCGCGGATCCGCGCATACACATGCTGCAGCACCTCCTGATAGAGCTGCTCTTTGCTTTTGAAGTAGTAGACCACCATGCGCTTGGTGGTCTGCGCCTCGGTGGCGATCTGCTCCATGCGGGCGCCTGAAAGCCCGTGTTCGGCAAAGACGGCGATAGCGGCGCTGAAGATCCGCTCCTTCAGCGATTGTGCTTCATCATGAGCAACGGCGGTCATGGCAACTCCTTTTTCTTGGGTGACAAAAAATACACATAATGATCACAATTTAGCAACCTGGTATGGCGCAAATGAACCAAATGATACATATTCAAGGCTCACGTCAGCTGTTGACCCGAGGACCTTATGCTGCGCTCTATCGCCACCGTTTCGATTTCCGGCACCCTGCCAGAGAAGCTGCACGCTATTGCGGCGGCGGGGTATCAGGCTGTGGAAATTTTCGAGAACGATCTGCTCTATTATACGGGGACGCCGGCGGAAATCCGCCAGCTGGCCGCCGATTTAGGGTTAAAAATCACGCTTTTTCAACCCTTTCGCGATTTTGAAGGTGCCAGCCGGGCGCAGTTTGCGGCCAATATGGCCCGCGCCAGACGCAAATTTGCGCTGATGCGCGAGCTGGGCTGCGACACGCTGCTGCTGTGCAGCAATGTGCAGCCGGACTGCTCGGCGGATAGCGAACTGCAGGTGGCGGACCTGCGGGCGCTGGCCACGCTGGCGGAAGAGGAGGGGATCGCTATCGGCTATGAGGCGCTGGCCTGGGGAACCCATGTGAACCGCTGGCAGCAGGCCTGGGAGCGGGTGCAGCGGGTGGACAGCCCGGCGCTGGGCCTGGTGCTCGACAGCTTCCATATCCTGGCCCGGGGCGACACCCTCGACGCGCTGCCATCGGTGCCGGTGGAGAAAATCACCTTCGTTCAGCTCGCCGATGCGCCGTATATGAAAATGGATCTCCTGGAGTGGAGTCGCCATTTCCGCTGCTTCCCCGGGCAGGGGGAGCTGCCGCTGGAGGCGTTTGCCGAGCAGATCACCCGCTGCGGCTATCGCGGCCCCTGGTCGCTGGAGATCTTTAATGACGGTTTTCGCGCCTCGCCGAACGGCGCGACGGCCAAAGATGGCTATCGTTCGCTGCTGTGGCTGGAGGAGCAGACTCGTCGCCGGCTCCCGGCGTGCGATGCCGATCTGTTTTCACCGCCGCCACCGCCGGTCTGTCACGGGCTGGAGTTTATCGAATTCGCCGCCAGCGTCGCCGAGGCGCAGCGCCTGGGGCAGCACCTGCAGGCGCTGGGTTTTCAGCACGAGGGAAGCCACCGCTCCAAACAGGTCACGCTGTGGCGCAACGGCGGGGCGCGGATCGTGATTAACCATCAGCCGCACAGCTGGGCCGATCACTTTTATCAACGCCACGGGGTATCGCTCTGCGCGATGGCGCTGCGGGTCGACAGCAGCGCGCCGATTGTCGCTCGCGCCCGCGCGCTGGGGTATGCCACCTGGCAGGGCGACGCCGGGCCGAACGAAACGCCGATCCCGGCGATCTGCGCCCCTGACGGCAGCCTGGTCTATCTCATCGATGCCGGGGAGGCGATCTACGAGCGCGACTTTCTCCTGCGCGATGGCGTGACGGTGCGCGAAGATTACCTCGGCATCGACCATCTGGCGCTGGGGATGGAAGCCGACAGCCGCGACAAATGGGTGATGTTTTTCCGCACGGTGTTTGGTTTTACGCTCGAACATGAGCAGACGCTGCCGGATCCCTATGGGCTGGTGCGTAGTCTGGCGGTGCGCAGCCCGCAGGGGGAGATCCGCCTGGCGCTGAATATCTCCCAGAGCCGGGCGACGCAGATCGCCCGCTCGGTCGCCTGCTACCAGGGGGCGGGGCTGCAGCATGCCGCCTTTGCCTGCCGCGATCTGCCGGCCACCTGCGACCAGCTCGCCGCGGTTGCCGATCATGCGCTGCCGATCCCGGCCAATTACTATGACGATCTGCTGGCGCGCTTTGGCGGCGAGCTGGACGTCGGGCAGCTCCAGCGGCGGCAGCTCCTCTACGACCGCGATCCGCAGGGCGGTGCGTTCCTGCATCTGTATACCCGGCCCTTCATCGCCGGGCGCTTCTTCTTTGAATTAACCGAACGACGGGCAGGCTACGCGCTCTATGGCGCGGCGAATGCGGCCGTCCGTCTGGCGGCGATGCAGTATTGTTAGCCTGAATCAAATGGTTCATTATGCCTGAAACACAATAACAACACCCTCTGTACCCGAGACAGGAACCGACTATGAGCTCATATAGCCCTAACCCGACGGCCGCCGCCCAGCCAGCCGTCACCGCGCGCCGCTCCCGGCGGCGCATCGGCATTCTTGCGCTGCTGGCCATCGGCACCATGATCAACTACCTCGATCGCACCGTGCTGGGGATCGCCGCCCCAAAGCTGACCGGTGAGCTGGGGATCGACCCTGCGCTCATGGGGATCCTCTTCTCCGCTTTCGCCTGGACCTACGCTCTGGCGCAGATCCCCGGCGGGCTGTTTCTCGACCGTTTTGGCAACAAAGTGACCTATTTTCTGTCGCTGACCCTGTGGTCGCTGTTTACCCTGTTCCACGGCATGGCGGTGGGGCTGAAGACGCTGCTGCTGTGCCGTTTCGGGCTTGGCGTCAGCGAAGCGCCGTGCTTTCCGGTGAACAGTCGGGTGGTCAGCGCCTGGTTCCCGCAGCAGGAGCGCGCGAAGGCCACGGCGGTGTACACCGTGGGGGAATACCTTGGGCTGGCCTGCTTTGCCCCGCTGCTGTTCTGGATCATGGACGGCTTCGGCTGGCGGGTGCTGTTCGTCAGCGTCGGCGTGGTCGGCATTCTGTTCGCCCTGGTGTGGTGGCGCTGCTACCGCGAACCGCATGAAGACCCTCGTCTCAGCCAGCAGGAGCGCGAGCATATCGAAAACGGCGGCGGCCTGAGCGCCCCAGCCGACCAGCAGGTGGCGTTCAGCTGGCCGCTGGTCCGCCAGCTGCTGAGCAAACGTCAGATCATCGGCGCCAGTATCGGCCAGTTTGCCGGCAATACGGTGCTGGTGTTCTTTCTCACCTGGTTTCCCACCTGGCTGGCCACCGAACGCCATATGCCGTGGCTGAAGGTCGGTTTCTTTTCCATCCTGCCGTTTGTCGCCGCCGCCGGCGGGGTGATGTTTGGCGGCTGGATCTCCGACAAGCTGCTTAAAGCCACCGGGTCGGCCAATCTGGGGCGTAAGCTGCCGATCGTCGCCGGCCTGCTGATGGCCAGCTGCATCATCTCCGCCAACTGGCTGCAGAGCGACCTGGCGGTGATCCTGGTGATGTCGTTTGCCTTTTTTGGCCAGGGGATGGTGGGCCTCGGCTGGACGCTGATCTCCGACATCGCCCCGAAGGGGCTGGGCGGGCTCACCGGCGGCCTGTTCAACTTTTGCGCCAACCTCGCGGGGATCCTCACCCCGCTGGTGATCGGCTTTATCGTCGCCGGGTTCGGCAATTTCTTCTACGCGTTGATCTACATCGGCGGCGCCGCGCTGCTGGGCGTGGCGGCCTATCTGTTTATCCTCGGCGACGTCAAACGTATCGAGTTATCGCAGTAAGCAAAGGAGCAAGGCATGGTGATTAGTGGGAATACGCGGCTGATAGCGCATCTTGGCTATCCGACCGCCAGTTTTAAGGCGCCGATGATCTACAACCCGTGGTTTGTCGACCAGCAGGTGGACGTGAAGGTGGTGCCAATGGGCGTCAGGCCGGAGGACTATGCCGCGTTTATTCCGCCGCTGTTTACGATGACCAATATCATCGGCGCGCTGGTGACGATGCCGCATAAAATCGCCACCTGCGATCTGGTGCAACGCCTGAGCCCGACGGCGGCTATCGCCGGCGCCTGCAACGCCATCCGTCGCGAGGCGGACGGCAGCCTCTCCGGGGACATGTTCGATGGCGACGGCTTTGTGCTGGGCCTGCGCCGTAAGGGATTTCAGCCTGAGGGGACGCGGGCGCTGGTGGTCGGCAGCGGCGGGGTGGGGTCGGCTATCGCCGCCTCCCTTGCGGCTGCAGGGGTCAGCGCCCTGACCCTGTACGATACCCGTCCCGAGGTGGCGCACGCTCTCGCTGGACGGCTGCATCAGCACTATCCCCAGCTCGATATCACTCTGATGCAGCACGATCCTGCCGGACACGAGCTGGTGGTCAACGCCACGCCGCTGGGGATGAAGGTCAGCGATCCGCTGCCGCTGGACGTTGACCGCCTGGCGCCAGGCACCTGGGTGGGGGAGGTGGTGATGACCCAGGAGTATACTCCGTTGCTGAGAGCCGCCCAGGCGCGACAGTGCCACATCCAGCGCGGGACCGACATGCTGTTTGAAATGATCCCTGCCTATCTGCGCTTTTTCGACCTGCCGGTAGCCACCCCCGAACAGCTGCGGGCGCTGGCGGAAATTCGCTACTGACGCGACGCCCATCCGGCCGCACCGCGCAGTGTGGCCGGGTTTATCATCACGTTATCTGCAGGCGGTTTCTCACATGCCAGCGGACGTTCAGGGCATTTCGTACCACACTTCTTCATCCTCCATGCGGGCTTCTATCTGGCCCGCCACCCTCTGCAGCGCGGAGAGATGCTTCTGCGCCGCCTGCTCAATGGTCATGGCGCTGGCGATATAGACCAGGTTGAGGCAGCCGATGACCCGCTGCTGGCTGCAGACCGGCACGGCGATAGAGGCGATTTTCTCCTCCTGCCGCCAGCCGCGGAAATTTTCGCCATAGCCGTTCTGGCGGGTGCGGGCGAGGAGCGCCGCCAGCCGTTCCGGTTCGCGAGCCAACTGATATTCCGCTTCCGGACGGGCGGCCAGCATGCTGAGTATGGCGTCGCGCTCCGCGTCGGGGGCAAAGGCCAGCCACGTCAGACCGGAGGCGGTGAGCAGCAGCGGCAGTCGCCGTCCGACCATCGCCCGGTGAAACGACAGCCGACTGAAGCGGTGGGTGGTTTCGCGCACCACCATGGCGTCGACGTCGAGGGTGGTGATATCCGTCGGCCACTGGACCTCGCGCAGCAGCTCCCCGAGCAGCGGCGTGGCGAGGGCAGAAATCCAATGTTCGTCACGAAATCCGTCGCTCAGCTGGCGGACGTTAATGGTCAGACGAAAGCTGTCATCGGAGCGGCTGCGGCGGACAAAACCTTCCTCCTGCAGCGTCTCCAGCAGCCGGCGCACGGTGGTGCGATGCAGGCCGCTAAACTCCGCCAGCAGGCCGGGCGTCGCGCCGCCGTCGAATTTATTTAACAATTTTAATAACAATAAACCCCGGCTTAATCCGCGCACCGTTTTGTACTCAGTGGCCCCATCATCACGCATAAATCCTTCCTTAAAATGCTTTATAAACAGCGATGTGCACCTGATGCACATTCAGCGATGTTTTGATTGTAGCCGAAAACACCCGCCCTATACTCAGCCCATTATAAAAATACGTTTACACATGATTAACAAATTGCCTGTCAGCCGGGCAGTTTCCGAGTCGTGAGGTCGCTGAGAATGACAACATCTACACCCGATATTCAACCCGCCGTGCAGCATACCGCCCAGGTCGCCATCGCCGGCGCCGGTCCGGTAGGCCTGATGATGGCCAACTACCTTGGCCAGATGGGCATCAGCGTGCTGCTGGTGGAAAAGCTCGACAAACTGATCGATTACCCGCGGGCCATCGGTATTGACGATGAATCGCTGCGGGCGATGCAGGCGGTGGGGCTGGTGGATGACGTGCTGCCGCACACCACGCCGTGGCACGCCATGCGCTTTCTGACCCCGAAGGGCCGCTGCTTTGCCGACATCCAGCCGATGACCGATGAGTTTGGCTGGTCGCGGCGCAATGCCTTTATTCAGCCGCAGGTGGATGCGGTGATGTATCACGGCCTGCAGCGTTTCCCGCAGGTCCGTTGCCTCTTTTCCCGCGAGGTGGAAGCCTTTAGCCAGAGCAGTGACAGTGTCACGTTAAATATCAAAGGACCGGACGGCGAGCGGGAGACGGTGCGCGCTGACTGGCTGGTGGCCTGCGACGGCGGCGCCAGCTTTATTCGCCGCACGCTGAACGTCCCTTTCGAAGGCAAGACCGCGCCGAACCAGTGGATCGTCATCGATATCGCCAACGATCCGCTGGCCACCCCGCACGTCTACCTGTGCTGCGACCCGGTGCGGCCCTATGTTTCCGCCGCGCTGCCCCACGGCGTGCGCCGCTTTGAATTTATGGTGATGCCCGGGGAAACCGAAGCCCAGCTCAGCGAGCCGCACAATATGCGCCGTCTGCTGAGCAAAGTGCTGCCGGACCCGGATCGCGTCGAGCTGATCCGCCAGCGGGTCTACACCCATAACGCGCGCCTTGCCGAGCGCTTTCGCATTGACCGGGTGCTGCTGGCCGGCGACGCCGCGCACATCATGCCGGTCTGGCAGGGCCAGGGATACAACAGCGGCATGCGTGACGCCTTCAACCTGGCGTGGAAGCTGGCGCTGGTGGTCAACGGCAAAGCGGGAGAGGCGCTGCTTGACAGCTACCAGCAGGAGCGTCGCGACCACGCGAAGGCGATGATTGACCTGTCGGTCACCGCCGGTCACGTGCTGGCGCCGCCGAAGCGCTGGCAGGGCGCGGCGCGCGATGGCCTCTCCTGGCTGCTGAACTACCTGCCGCCGGTGAAACGTTACTTCCTCGAAATGCGCTTTAAGCCGATGCCGCAGTATCGCGAAGGGGCGCTGCTGACCGACGGCGCAGGCAAAGCCTCGCCGGTGGGCAAAATGTTTATTCAACCGCAGGTGACGCTGGAGAACGGCGAGAGTCTCCTGCTCGATGAGGTTATCGGGGCGAATTTCGCCATTATCGGCTGGGGCTGCAACCCGCAGTGGGGGCTCGACGCCGGGCAGATCGCCCGCTGGCGCGCGATAGGGGTGCGCTTTATCCAGGTCGTGCCGGAGGTGCAGATCCATCGCGAGCAGGATAACGCCCCGGGCACGCTGCGGGTGGGGGATAAGCAAAACCGTCTGAAGAGCTGGTTTGCGCAACATAACACCGCCATCGCCGTGGTCAGGCCGGACCGCTTTGTCGCCGCCCTCGCTATCCCGCAAACCCTCGGCGCGCAGCTGACCGCCCTGGCGGAAAAAATGACCCTTGCGGCCGGGGATACCGGCCACGCTGAAGAGAAGGTGGCCTGATATGCATGCCTATTTACACTGTCTGTCGCACACCCCGCTGGTGGGATTCGTTGACCCGGAGCAGGCGGTCCTTGATGAGGTGAACGGGGTGATTGCCGACGCCCGGCGGCGGATCGCTGAATTCGATCCCGAGCTGGTGGTGCTCTTCGCCCCCGATCACTACAACGGTTTTTTCTATGACGTGATGCCGCCGTTCTGCCTGGGCGTCGGCGCCACCGCCATCGGCGACTTCGCCAGCGCCGCCGGCGACCTGCCGGTGCCCACCGAGCTGGCGGAAGCCTGCGCCCACGCCGTGATCAACAGCGGTATCGACCTGGCGGTGTCGTACAACATGCAGGTGGACCATGGCTTCGCCCAGCCGCTGGAGTTTTTGCTGGGTGGGCTGGATCGCCTGCCGGTGCTGCCGGTGTTTATTAACGGCGTCGCCGCGCCGCTGCCGGGGTTTCAACGCACCCGGCTGCTGGGCGAGGCGATGGGCCGCTTCCTCAACACCCTCAATAAGCGGGTGCTGATCCTCGGCTCTGGCGGGCTTTCGCACCAGCCGCCGGTGCCGGAGCTGGCGAAGGCGGACGCCCATCTGCGCGACCGCCTGCTCGGCAGCGGCAAACAGCTGCCGCCGGACGAACGCGAGCTGCGCCAGCAGCTGGTGATCAGCGCCGCCCGACGGTTTACCGAAGACCAGCGCTCGCTCCATCCCCTCAACCCGGTCTGGGACAACCGCTTTATGAGCCTGCTGGAGCAGGGGCGGCTGAGCGAACTGGACGCGATCGGCAACGACGAGCTGTCGGCGATGGCCGGCAAATCGACGCACGAAATTAAGACCTGGGTGGCCGCCTTTGCCGCGCTATCCGCTTTTGGCCACTGGCGCAGCGAAGGCCGCTATTACCGGCCGATCCCCGAGTGGATCGCCGGATTCGGCTCGCTGAGCGCCACCACCGAGATTTGATTAACCGGGAGACTAACATGAGCTATCAACCGCAAACCGAAGACGCCACCAGCCGATTCCTCAACGTCGACGAGGGAGGCCGCACGCTGCGCATCCATATCAATGACTGCGGCGACGGGAAAGAGACCGTGGTGATGCTGCACGGCTCCGGGCCGGGGGCCACCGGCTGGGCCAACTTCAGCCGCAACATTGACCCGCTGGTCGAGGCGGGCTATCGCCTGCTGCTCCTGGACTGTCCGGGGTGGGGGAAGAGCGATTCGATCGTCAACAGCGGTTCGCGTTCGGATCTCAACGCCCGCATTTTGAAAAGCGTGGTCGATCAGCTGGGGATCGATAAAGTCCATCTGCTGGGCAACTCGATGGGCGGTCACAGCGCGGTGGCCTTCACCCTGAGCTGGCCGGAGCGGGTGGCGAAGCTGGTGCTGATGGGCGGGGGAACCGGCGGCATGAGCCTGTTCACGCCGATGCCGACGGAAGGCATCAAACTGCTGAACGCCCTGTACCGCGAGCCGACCATTGAAAACCTGAAGAAGATGATGAGCATTTTCGTCTTCGACACCCGTGACCTCACCGACGCGCTGTTCGAGGCGCGGCTGAACAATATGCTGTCGCGCCGCGACCATCTGGACAACTTCGTCAAGAGCCTCGAAGCCAACCCGAAACAATTCCCTGACTTTGGCCCGCGGCTCGGCGAGATCGCTGCGCAAACTCTCATCGTCTGGGGACGCAATGACCGCTTCGTGCCGATGGACGCCGGACTACGCCTGCTCGCCGGGATCGCCGGCTCTGAGCTGCACATTTACCGCGACTGCGGCCACTGGGCGCAGTGGGAACATGCCGACAGTTTTAATCAGCTGGTGCTCAATTTCCTCGCACGGGCTTAAGGAGTGATGATGACTATTTCTCTTGACGCGCTGGCGCAGCAGTTGCGCGACGCCGAACGGACCGGCCAGGCGATCGCCCCGCTGCGCGATATCCTCGGCGTCGACAACGCCGACGCCGCCTACGCTATCCAGCGCCTGAACGTGCAGCACCATGTGGCCCATGGCCGACGGGTGGTGGGCCGCAAGGTAGGCCTGACCCATCCCAAAGTGCAGCAGCAGCTGGGGGTCAACCAGCCGGATTTCGGCACCCTGTTTGCCGACATGTGCTACGGCGACAACGCCGATGTGCCGTTTGGCCGCGTGCTGCAGCCCAAGGTGGAGGCCGAGATCGCCCTGGTGCTGAAACATGATCTGCCCCATGCCGATACCACTTTTGATGAGCTGTATAACGCCATCGAATGGGTGCTGCCGGCGCTGGAGGTGGTGGGCAGCCGCATTCGCGACTGGTCAATCGGCTTTGTCGACACCGTCGCCGATAACGCCTCTTGCGGCCTGTACGTCATCGGCGGCCCGGCGCAGCGACCGGCGGGTCTGGATCTGAAAGCGTGCGCCATGCAGATGACCCGCAACCAGGAGCTGGTCTCCAGCGGCCGGGGCAGCGAGTGCCTGGGGCATCCGCTGAACGCCGCGGTGTGGCTGGCGCGCAAGATGGCCAGCCTCGGAGAACCGCTGCGGGCGGGGGATATCGTGCTGACCGGGGCGTTAGGCCCGATGGTGGCGATTAACGAGGGGGACAGCTTTGTCGCCCATATTGAAGGTATTGGCTCAGTCGCGGCACGCTTCGTCGCCGCCGGAGAAGGACATCGTGATGCGTAAACGTAAAGTCGCCATTATCGGCTCCGGGAATATCGGCACCGATTTAATGATTAAAATTCTGCGCCACGGCCAGCAACTGGAGATGGCGGTGATGGTCGGCATCGATCCGCAGTCGGATGGCCTGGCCCGCGCCCGGCGCATGGGCGTCGCGACCACCCACGAAGGGGTCGGCGGCCTGATGCAGATGGCGGAGTTTGCCGATATCGACTTTGTCTTCGACGCCACCAGCGCCGGCGCGCACGTCAAAAACGATGCCGCGCTGCGCGAAGCGAAGCCAGGGATCCGCGTCATCGACCTGACGCCGGCGGCGATTGGCCCGTACTGCGTGCCGGTGGTCAACCTTGAGGCCAATCTCCACCAGGGCAACGTCAATATGGTGACCTGCGGCGGTCAGGCCACTATCCCGATGGTCGCCGCGGTCTCGCGGGTGGCGAAGGTGCATTACGCGGAGATCGTGGCCTCCATCGCCAGTCAATCCGCCGGGCCTGGGACGCGAGCGAATATTGACGAATTCACTGAAACCACCTCGCAGGCGATTGAAAAGGTCGGCGGCGCGGGCAAGGGCAAGGCGATTATCGTGCTGAACCCGGCGGAGCCGCCGCTGATGATGCGCGATACCGTGTATGTGCTGAGCGAGATGGCGTCCCAGGAGGCGATTGCCGCCTCGATCGCCGAGATGGCGGCGGCGGTGCAGGCTTACGTGCCTGGCTACCGGCTGAAGCAGCAGGTGCAGTTTGAGGTTATCCCCGAGGATAATCCGGTCAACCTGCCCGGCGTGGGCCGTTTTTCCGGACTGAAAACCGCGGTTTACCTCGAAGTGGAAGGGGCGGCGCACTATCTGCCGGCGTACGCCGGCAACCTCGATATTATGACCTCGGCGGCGCTGGCGACGGCGGAGAAAATGGCCGGGGCAATGAACAGCGCGGCGGGAGCGACAGCATGAACGGTAAAAAACTCTACATTTCGGATGTGACGCTGCGCGATGGTATGCATGCGATTCGTCACCAGTATACCCTGGCGCAGGTGCAGCAGATTGCCGGCGCGCTGGATAAGGCGGGGGTGGACTCCATCGAAGTCGCCCACGGCGATGGGCTACAGGGATCGAGCTTCAACTACGGCTTTGGCGCCCACAGCGATATCGCCTGGATTGAAGCGGCGGCGGAGGCGGTCAGCCAGGCGAAAATCGCCACCTTGCTGCTGCCGGGCATCGGCACCCTGCACGACCTGAAAGCCGCGTATCAGGCCGGGGCGCGGGTGGTGCGGGTCGCCACCCACTGCAGCGAAGCGGACGTCGCGGCGCAGCATATTGCCTTTGCCCGCGAGCTGGGGATGGACACCGTCGGTTTTCTGATGATGAGCCATATGATCTCCCCGCAGGCGCTGGCGCAGCAGGCGCTGAAGATGGAATCCTATGGGGCGACCTGCATCTACGTGGTGGATTCCGGCGGGGCGATGAACATGAACGACATTCGCGATCGCTTCCGCGCGCTGAAGGCGGTGCTGAAGCCGGAGACCGCCACTGGGATGCATGCCCACCATAACCTGAGCCTCGGGGTGGCTAACTCTATCGCCGCGGTGGAAGAGGGCTGCGACCGGATCGACGCCAGCCTGGCCGGGATGGGGGCGGGGGCGGGCAATGCGCCGCTGGAGGTGTTTATTGCCGCCGCCGACAAGCTCGGCTGGCGGCATGGCACCGACCTCTACGCGCTGATGAATGCCGCCGACGAGCTGGTGCGGCCGCTGCAGGACCGCCCGGTGCGTGTCGACCGCGAAACGCTGGCGCTGGGCTACGCCGGGGTCTACTCCAGCTTCCTGCGCCACAGCGAAGCGGCGGCGGCGCGCTATGGCCTCAGCGCGGTGGATATTCTCGTCGAGCTGGGCAAACGGCGGATGGTCGGCGGCCAGGAGGATATGATCGTCGACGTCGCGCTGGATCTGCTTAACCGCCAAAAATAACAACGGGCGGCTGACCATGCATCAGCCGCCCATCACCTGCTCCGCTTGTCCGGCTATCGCAAAGGTACCCTATGACCAAGATAACGACCGCAAACTCCTCGCGCCTGGTGGCCACCATCGGGCTCTGTTTTATGGTGGCCCTGATGGAGGGGCTGGATCTGCAGGCGGCGGGGATCGCCGCCGTCGGCATGGCGCAGGCCTTCGCGCTGGATAAAATGCAGATGGGCTGGATCTTCAGCGCCGGGATCCTCGGCCTGCTGCCCGGCGCGCTGGTGGGCGGCATGCTGGCGGACCGCCACGGGCGCAAACGCATCCTGCTGGGCTCGGTGCTGCTGTTTGGCCTGTTCTCGCTGGCCACCGCGGTGGCCTGGAGCTTCCCGACGCTGCTGCTGGCGCGCCTGCTCACCGGCGTCGGGCTGGGGGCGGCATTGCCGAACCTGATTGCCTTAACCTCGGAAGCCGCTGGCCCGCGTTTTCGCGGCCGGGCAGTGAGCCTGATGTACTGCGGGGTGCCCATTGGCGCCGCGCTGGCGGCGGCGCTGGGGTTCTCTGGCCTTGCCGCGGCCTGGCAGACCATCTTCTGGATTGGCGGCGTGGTTCCGCTGCTGCTGATCCCGCTGCTGATGCGCTGGCTGCCGGAATCGCAGGCGTTTCAACGCGTGGAGACCAGCGTGCCGCTGCGCACCCTGTTTGCCCCGGGGCATGCCGCCCCCACGTTGCTGCTGTGGCTGGGCTATTTCTTCACTCTGCTGGTGGTTTATATGCTGATCAACTGGCTGCCGATGCTGCTGGTAGGCCAGGGATTCAGCGCCAGCCAGGCGGCGGGGGTGATGTTCTCTCTGCAGATCGGCGCCGCCTGCGGCACCCTGCTGCTGGGGGCGCTGATGGATAAGCTTACTCCGTTGCGCATGTCGCTGCTGATATACAGCGGCATTCTGGCGTCGCTGCTGGCGCTGGGCAGCGCGTCGTCGCTGAGCGGGATGCTGCTGGCGGGGTTTGTCGCCGGGCTGTTCGCCACCGGCGGCCAGAGCGTGCTCTACGCGCTGGCGCCGCTCTTCTATCCCGCGGCGATCCGCGCCACCGGGGTCGGCACCGCCGTGGCGGTGGGACGCCTGGGGGCGATGAGCGGTCCGCTGCTGGCCGGCAAGATGCTGGCCCTCGGCACCGGCACCGTCGGGGTGATGGCGGCCTCAGCGCCGGGCATTGTGCTGGCCGGCGTGGCGGTGTTCTGGCTGATGCATCGCCAGCAGCGCGCGGCCATTGTCTGAAGCCTGTCCGGCGGTCCGGCGAAAAAATGCCGGGCCGCCGCCTTGCCTCTGCGCGTGCCCTGGCCTAAGGTAAGACATCATTCTCTGTCGCTTATCGTCTCTATGGCTTACCGCTCCCGCTTGCTCGACGCTATCCCTGGCATCCGCCACGCGTTTCTCGATGTCCACGAAACCGCCGCCTTTCCCTATGCCGAAATGGCGCCGGTGAAGCTGGTCCATGGCAATGAGGTTCATCATTATCAGCAGCCGCTGCCGACGCGCCCGCATGCCGACGCGGTGTTTACCGCCGTCGCCGGGCAAAAGGTGGGGGTGGTAACCGCCGACTGCCTGCCGATACTGATCGCCTCGCGCGACGGTCGCTTCATCTGCAGCGTGCATGCCGGCTGGCAGGGGCTGGCCAGCGGCATTGTCGACAACAGTCTGGCGACTTTTCGCCAGCAGGGGGCGGCGCTGGCCGATCTGGTCATCGCCGTGGGGCCGCATATTCACCCTTGCTGTTACGAAGTCTCCGCCGGATTTTATCAGCAACTGCTGGACCAGCCCGGCGGTGACCGGGTGGCCCGGCACCGCCAGCGGCTGTTCCATTCCCGTTCTGGTCCGGTCAGCGATCCGCTCAAAGCCGCGGCGCGCGGCAGCGATAATCTGTGGTTTGATCTGCGCGCTTTCGCTGAAGCGATCTTCGCAGAGGCGGGGGTGGCGTCAACGAGCGTTGAATGGCTGGGGAGCTGCACCTATTGCACGCCGCAGTCGCTGGGCTCCTACCGGCGCCGGACCCATTTTCCGGCGCCGAAGAGCTTTCAGTACTCGTGGATCATGCGTGAGGCCTGAGTCGCGCTGGCGTTAGATCACCCGAAAACCGTGGGTGCCGTCGCGGGCAAGCTGATCCACCAGGCCGTACTCCCACTCCAGATAGGCCTGCATGGCCTCTGCGGAATTATCGGTCCCTTCATAGGGTCGGCGATAGCGGTCCCGGCGCTCGACAGCGAGGCCGGCGTCGCCATGGGCCAGCGGCAGACCGGCGGCGATCCACGCCAGCGTCCCGCCGCGCAATATCTGTACCGGCTTACCGGTTAAGGCCGCCACCTCGGGCGCCGCGTAGCGGGCCAGCAGGCTGCTGCCGCAGGTCACCACGTAACGTTGAGCGGGAGGGATCGCGTCCAGGGCCTGGCGCAGATGCGAGCGCGTCAGCCACCACGCGCCGGGGATATGGCGGGCGACAAAGTTGGCGCTGGTGGTGAAATCGAGCACCACCGTACCGGGGTCGTCCAGCTGTTGCGCCAGCTGCGCCGGGCTTATCTCCTCCGCCTGCGGGGCGGGGGGCACTTCGGCGGCTGGTACCCCGCGCTCGCTCAGCTGGCTGGCCGACAGGGCGCTCAGCCGCGCCGTCTCCCAGCCCATCTGCGCCAGCCACGAGCCGGTTATCGCCGCCCGGACGCCATCGTCATCCAGCAGCACCATTCGCGCCCCTCGTACGCTGGCGAAGTGATCGGTCTCCTGCACCAGCTGGCCGCCTGGCGCGCTCAGGCTGCCAGGATAGTGGCCCGCCGCGTACTCCTCAGGGCTGCGCACATCAAACAGGAAGGTGGTGCGGTCGCTCTGCTGCAGCCAGCGTTGCAGGGTCGCCTCATCGATGACCGCCACCCCGGCCCGTTCGGCGAGATGCGCCACCTCGGCGGCCCGGGCGCCAGAGGCGCGGGCGGAGGGATCGTATTGCCGCTGCTGCTGGTGCGCCAGCGTCTGGCCGGCCAGCGTCCAGCCAATAGTGCCATTGCGCAGGGCATGGACCGGGTTCGGCACGCCGGCGTTGATCAGCGACTGGGTGCCGATGATGCTGCGGGTGCGTCCGGCGCAGTTGACGATCACCGGCGTTTGCGGGGAGGGCGTCAGGCTCTCCACCCGCTGGGCCAGCTCGCCGCCGGGCACGCTGATGCTGCCGGGGATGCTCATGGTCTGGTACTCATCGAAGCGCCGGGCGTCGACGATCACCACCTCCTGTCGGCTGTCGATGAGCGCCTGAACCTCCCGGGCGCTGAGCGACGGCGTGTGACGCACGCTTTCCACCAGCTCGCCAAAGGCTTTACTGGCGGAGTTGACGTCCTGAAACAGCTCGCCGCCGCTGCGGCGCCAGCCGGCGAGACCCTCGGCCAGCAGGGCCATATCCTGATAGCCCCAGGTCCGCAGTCGTTCGACGGCGATCTCCGCCAGCCCTTCGCCATTGTCGTAGACGGTGATCGGGGTGGTGAAGCGCGGTATCCGCCGGCGCACCTCCAGCTCCAGTTTGCTGAGCGGCAGATTGACGGCAAACAGCGGATGAGCGGTGGCGAAATCGGCCTCTTCACGGACGTCGATCAGCGCCAGTTCACGACGGTCGAGCAGCGCCTGGCGGATCCCGGCGGCCTGTCGGTAAGCGTAAGTGGACATAATGGTTATCCTTGGTGTTCGCGGGAGGGATCCCAGATATTGGGCACATGGCGGTTGGCGTAGCCGGAGATAAACGGTTTTTGCTGGCCTTCCGGGGTATACACCGCGCGCTTCACCGCGCCGATGTTGCCGCCGTAAACATGAATGCTGATGGAGACGCGATCCGCCAGCGCATTGCTGACGCGATGAATATCGCCATCGTCAACGGAGACTTTCTCCACCTGGCCTGCCTGCAGGAGCGTGACGGCGCCCAGCGGCCGCGGTATGCCGTCTGCATCCAGCTGGTAGCGTTGATTCTCCTCCGCGCCGCGCAGCATACCAATGGCCCCCCATACCCGGTGGTCATGGATCGGCGTCGCCTGTCCCGGCCCCCAGACGAAGCTGACGATCGAGAAGCGCTCCCCGGAGTCGGCATGCAGCAGATACTGCTGGTAATGGTGCGGGTGCGGCAGGGTGTACTCTTCCGGCAGCCAGTCGTCGTGACGTACCAGCGCCGCCAGCCGTTGGGCCACGGCGTCAAGCAGCGGCGCGGTCTGGTGGTGTTCACGGTGCAGGCGATCAACCGCATGAATAAAATGGCGTAATTTTTCCAGTCGTGGTCCAGTCATGTGCGGTTCCTGTAAGAGGGACTGGTCAAAACGCTAACAGAGGCGTTAATATTATTTAAATGCAATTTACGCATATATTAATATGCAAATTACACATAAGGATCCTATGCGCATCGACGATATTGACGCTCTGCTGGCCACGGTGCAGTTTTCTTCCCTTAATCAGGCGGCGGACTATCTGGGGATCACCCAGTCGGCTATCACCCGGCGCCTGCAGCGTCTGGAGCAGGAGCTGAACGTCACGCTGTTGGCGCGTCAGACCCGCCCGCTGACCCTGACCGCCGCCGGTCAGCGGGTGTACGAGCAGTGCCTGAGCATTAAGCGCGAGACGAAAAAGCTTTACAGCCTGTTGGATCCGGAAGGCGAGCCGCGCGGCGCGCTGCGTCTCGGTGTACCGCAGAGTATCAGCGAGATCGCGCTGCCGGCGGCGCTGGCGGCGCTGAGCCAGCAGTTTCCCGCACTGTCCCCGCAGGTCGCCTGCGGCTGGAGCGGAGAGCTGCAGCGTCGGCTGGAAAACGGCGAACTGGACGGCATGCTGGCGATGGGCCCCGCCCAGCAGACCCTCGCCGAGGGCTACAGCGGGCGGCTGCTGTGTCCCCTGGAGGTGGTGCCGATTGCCGCCCGGCGTCTGAATTTGCGGGCGTCGTCGCTGCGGGAGTGCGTCGAACAGGGCTGGATCCTTAACCCCGACGGCTGTGGACTACGCGCCGGGCTCATCCGCGAGCTGCAAAGCCAGGGTCTGCGCCTGAAGCTTAACGTCGAGAGCGCGGGCGCCCAGCTGCAGATGGCGCTGGTGGCGCAGGGACTGGGGCTGGGTCTGGTGCCGCGGGCGGCGCTGGCGGCCAGCCCGTGGCGGGACGAGCTCGAGGTCGTCAACCTCAGCGACTTTCAGCCTGCGGTGTCGCTGTGGCTGATCCACGCCCGGTATCTGGCAAACCTGCAGTCGCCGCTGACCTTTTTCGCCAGCAAAGTGGTGCAGCAGCTGACAGTATCCGACTGAAAGTACTATGTATTTTTGTTTAATGCCAGTCTTGCATATTAAGATATGATAAAAATGCATTTTGTTCATTAACACACCCTGTATAGGGTAATGAGCAGCGCCGCCGTCGCGGCCACTCCATTACCCTGACGCAAGGAGTTGTTCATGAGCATTCAGTTTCTCGGCATGATTGGCCATCGCCTCTCTTCCGAAACGATTGCCCCGGTGGGGCCGATCTTTGACCGCGACTATATCGTTCGCTTTGCGCAAACCCATGAAGCCGCCGGGTTCGATCGCCTGCTGGTGGGTCACTGGTCCGATCAACCCGACGGCTTTCTGGTGACCGCCCTGGCCGGACTGTCGACGCAGAAAATTCAGTACCTGCTGGCCCATCGCCCCGGTTTTGTCTCGCCGACCCTTGCCGCGCGCAAATTCGCCACCCTTGAGCATCTGCTGGGGGGCCGACTGGCGGTGCATATCATCAGCGGCGGCAATGACGCCGAGCAGCGCCGGGACGGCGATTACCTCGATCACGACCAGCGCTATGCCCGCACCGACGCCTTCCTTGACGTCGTACGCCGGGTGTGGACCAGTGAGCAGCCGGTAGATATTCACAACGATTTTTATCAGGCCGAACAGGCCTGGTCAGCCATTCGTCCACTGCAAAAGCCGCACCTTCCCATCTACTTCGGCGGTTCGTCGGAAGCGGCCATCGCTGTCGCTGGCAAACACGCTGACGTCTTCGCCCTGTGGGGCGAGTCGCTGGCGCAAACCGGGGAGACCATCCAGCGCGTGCGCGCCGAAGCGGCGAAACACCAGCGTGATATTGGCTTCAGCGTCTCGTTCCGGCCGATTATCGCCGACAGCGAAGCCGAGGCCTGGGAGAAAGCCGAGCATATCCTGCACGTCGCCACCGAGCAGGCGGCGCAGCGCGGGGGCGGGTTCAAGGCCAAACCGGACAGCATCGGCGCCCAGCGGCTGCGGGCCACCGCCGCGCAGGGCAGAGTGGTGGACAAACGCCTGTGGACCGGCATCGCCCAGCTGGTGGGCGGCGGGCATAACTCCACCGCGCTGGTAGGCACCCCGGAGCAGGTGGCCGATGCGCTGCTTGACTACTACGACCTCGGGGTGCGCAACTTCCTGATCCGCGGATTCGACCCGCTGAACGATGCGGCAGACTACGGCCGGGCGCTGCTGCCGATCGCTCGTGAAAAAGCCGCGCGGCGTGCGGTGGCGGAGCGCGCATCGTGATCCATCCTGAGCGCGACGACTGGGCGCAGCAGCTGACGGCGGTACGCCAACAGATGGCGGAGCAGGCGGCCAGCCTTGACGCCAGCGGCGACTTTCCCTGGCGCAATATCGACCCGCTGCGCGCGGGGGGCTGGTTAAGCCTCGCCGTGCCGCGTGCATACGGCGGCGCGGGCGCCAGCCTGGCCCAGCTGCAGCAGGCCATCGCCGCCATCGCCTGGGGTGAGCCGGCGACGGCGCTGATCGTCTGCATGCAGTATCTGCACCATTTGCGGCTGGCGGAAAACGACGCCTGGCACGCGCCGCTGCGCCAGCAGGTTTTTCATGATGCCGTCGAACACGGCGGCCTGATCAACAGTCTGCGCGTTGAGCCGGATCTGGGCTCCCCGGCGCGCGGCGGCCTGCCGGACACCGTGGCGAGCCGCCGCGCGGACGGCTGGGACATCAACGGCCATAAAATCTATACCACCGGCATTGAAGGGCTGCGCTGGCTGGCGGTTTGGGCGAGAAGCGATGAGAACCCGCCGCGGGTGGGCACCTGGCTGGTGCCTGGCGACAGCCCGGGGATTAGCGTGGTGAAAAGCTGGGATCACGCCGGGATGCGGGCTACCGGCAGCCATGAGGTGATTTTTCGCCACGTGCGGGTGGCGGCAGAGCATGCGGTGGATGTCTGGCCGGTCGATGCGCCACCCGCCGCCCAGGCGGAACCGTTGCGCCTGTTCGCCAACCGACAGACGGCATTGCTGGCGGCGATCTATGACAGCATCGCCCGCGCCGCTCACGACTGGCTGGTGGGGTGGCTGGCGGGGCGGGTGCCCGCGGGTCTCGGCCATCCGCTTTCCCGCCTGCCGCGAGTGCAGGAGAAGGTCGGGCAGATCGCCGAACTGCTGTTGGTTAACCGCAGCCTGCTGGAGCAGGCCGCCGCGCTGCGCTTTTCCGCCATCGAGGCCAACCTGGCAAAAGTCACCATCACCGACAACGCCATTCAGGCGGTGAATATCGCGCTCGAGCTGACCGGCAATAATGGCCTCAGCCGACAAAACCCGCTGGAACGCCACTACCGCAATGTGCTCTGCGGCCGGGTGCATACCCCGCAGAGCGACAGCGCCTGGCTGGCAGCCGGCCACTTCGTCTTTCAATCACAAGGATAATCACGATGCGTCTATCATTCTCAGGCCGGGTGGCGGCAGCGCTGATGCTGCTGGCGCTGGGCGGTTACGCGACGGCGCAGGAGCGGCTTACCCTGCGCATCGCCGATCAAAAAGGCGGCATGCGTTCGCAGCTGGAGGCGGCCAACGCCCTGCAAAACCTCCCCTACGACATTAAGTGGGCCGAATTTCCGGCCGCCGCGCCGCTGGCGGAAGCCCTTAACGCTGGCGCGGTGGACGCGGGGATCATCGGCGATGCGCCGCTGCTCTTCGCCCTGGCTAACGGCGCGCCGGTAAAAGCGATCGCCGTGGACAAAAGCAACCCGGCGGGGACCGCGGTGCTGGTTTCTCCCGGCAGCGCGATAAAAACCGCCGCCGGGTTAAAAGGCAAGCGCATTGCCACCGGCAAAGGGTCGATTGGCCATTTCGTGGCGCTGAAAGCGCTCGAGCAGGCGGGGATTTCACCGAAGGAGGTGCAGTGGGTGTTCCTCGGTCCGGTTGACGCCAAAGTGGCGCTGCTTAACGGTTCGGTGGACGCCTGGGCGACCTGGGAGCCCTACACCACCCAGATGGTGAAGACCAACGAGGGGCAGATCCTGGTGAGCGGCAAAGGGCTGCTGCCGGGGAATACCTTCCTTGCGGCAACGGATTCAGCGCTTAACGATCCGCAAAAGCGCGCCGCGCTGCAGGATTATCTCCAGCGCCTGGCCGGCGCCGAACGCTGGGCCTACGCCAATCTCGACAGCTACGGCAAAACGCTGGGGGAGATCATCCGCTTCCCGGCGGAGATCGCCCGCGCGCAGTTTGCCAACCGCCAGTCGCAGTGGCAGTCGCTGGCGGAGGAAACGGTGACCCAGCAGCAGGCGACGGCGGACTTTTATCTCGCCAACGGCCTGATCCGCACCCGGCTGGACGTGAAGCCGACCTTTGACCCCAGCTTTAGCGTGCCCGCCGGGCCGGCCCACGCGGAGGTAACGCCATGACCCCGTCCGCTTTTTCCCGTCGTCGTTTTTTAAAGCTAAGCGGTGGCCTGGCGCTGGCCGGGGTTTCCCTGCCGCTGTGGGCTCACGATATGGCGGAAATGGCCAGCGGCGATGCTCATCCGGCGCTGCGCCTGCCGCAGCCGTACAAGATCAAGCTGGCGATCAACAAAAGCGCGGTTTGCCTCGCGCCGGTCGCCGTCGCCGAGCAGCAGAAGATTTTCAGTAAATATAACCTCGACGTTGAGTTTGTTAACTTCGGCAACTCCACCGATGTGCTGCTGGAGGCGATCGCTACCGGCAAGGCCGACGCCGGGGTGGGGATGGCGCTGCGCTGGCTGAAGGCGCTGGAGCAGGGCTTTGACGTCAAGCTCACCGCCGGGACCCATGGCGGCTGTCTGAACCTGCTGACGGCCAAAGCGTCGCCGTTCAACGGCCTTGAGAGCCTGAAAGGGCAAACCATCGGCGTCACCGACATGGCCGGGCCGGATAAAAACTTCTTCGCCATCCTGCTTAAGCGCCACGGTATCGATCCGATAAGCGACGTGCAGTGGAAAGTCTACCCGGCGGATCTGCTCAGCGTGGCGCTGGATAAGCGCGAGATCGCCGCCATCAGCGGCAGCGAGCCGTTCAGCTATCGGCTGCTGGAGACCGGCAAGTATCAGCTGATCGCCAGCAATATGACCGGGGACTATGCCAATCTGAGCTGCTGCGTGCTGGGGGTGAGCGGGAGCCTGGCGCGGGACCATAAACCGGCCGCCGCGGCGCTCACCCAGGCAATCCTTGAAGCGCACAGCTATGCCGCCGAACATCCGGAAAGCGTGGCGCAATCTTTCCTCGCCCATGCGCTCAACACCAGTGAAGCGGAGGTAAGCGGCATTCTGCACGGACAGGGGCACGGCCACCACGCGGTGGGTGAGGCGTTTGTGAAAGAGCTGACGCAGTATGCGGTCGACCTGCAGCGGGTGCAGGTGATCAAACCGGGCACCGATCCCCATCAGTTTGCGGAGAGTATCTATGCCAACGTATTCGCCTGAGCAGGCGCTGGCGCGCCCAACCGGCCGCGCGCCGCTGTGGGGAGAAGGGCTGCTGGCCGCCGCGCTGTGGCTGCTGGGCGGTCTGTTCACCCTGGCCTGGCCCGATGCCGGGCGGCGCTGGCCGTTTAGCGAGGGCTGGGCGCTGGCGCAGTTCGCCTTCGGCGGCGGCTTGCTACTGCTGGCGCTGAGCTATCGCTACTGGCGAGCGCGCGGCGCGCGCGTGCTGCATGCCGGCAAGTGGCTGGCGCTGCTGCCGGTGCTGTTCGCTGCCTGGGAAGGGCTGACCGCCAAGAGCGGCGTGCTGCCGGTGCCGTTTTTCGCGCCGCCGCAGGCGCTGATCGAGGTGCTGCACGACGACTGGCCGCGTCTGCTCGACAGCCTGCTGCACTCCCTGGGGCTGCTGGGGCTTGGGGTGCTGCTCGGCACCAGCAGCGGGTTCGTCACCGGTCTGGCCATTGGCTGGTCGCAACGGATAGGCTACTGGGTCCATCCGGTGTTACGCCTGCTGGGGCCGGTGCCGTCCACCGCGCTGCTGCCGCTGTGCCTGTTTATCTTTCCGTCAAGCTTCGGCGCCAGCGTGTTTTTGATTGCGCTGAGCACCTGGTTCCCGGTCACGGTGCTGACCTGGTCCGGGGTCATCGGCATTGACAAGGCGTGGTACGACGTGGCGCGGACCCTCGGCGCCAGCCAGCGTTTCCTGATCCTGCGGGTAGCGATCCCCGCCGCGCTGCCGAACGTCTTTGTCGGCCTGTTTATGGGGCTTGGCGCGTCGTTTTCGGTGCTGATTGTGGCTGAAATGGTGGGGGTGAAGTCGGGGATCGGCTTTTACCTCCAGTGGGCCCAGGGCTGGGCGGCCTATCCCAATATGTACGCCGCGCTGCTGGTGATGGCCTTGCTGTGCTCCGGCCTGATCAGCGGATTATTTATGCTGCGCGATAAGCTGCTGAGCTGGCAGCGGGGAGGGATGCAATGGTAACCGCGACGTCAGGTTCGCAGACGATAGCGCGCGGCGCGGCGGTATCGATAAGCCATCTTCATCACGCGTTTACGCTCGGCAAACAGGCGGTGCCGGTGCTGGAGAATATCAGCCTGCAGCTGCGGCCAGGGGAAAGCGTGGCGCTGCTGGGCCCTTCCGGCTGCGGTAAATCCACCCTGCTGCGGCTGCTGGCCGGGCTGGAAGCCCCGCAGAGCGGACAGATGCAGTTCGACGGCGCGCCGCTCGGCGCTCCGGGGCCGGAGCGCATACTGGTGTTTCAGGACCCGACGCTCTATCCGTGGCTGACGGTGCGGCAGAACGTGCTGCTGGGCCCGCAGGCGCAGGGCAAAAGGGGGCTGGAAGCAAAGGCCGACGCGCTGATTGACCGCATCGGTCTGCAGGCCTTCAGCGAAGCGTGGCCGCGGCAGCTGTCAGGGGGGATGGCGCAGCGCGCCGCGCTGGCGCGCGCGCTGTTGAACGAGCCGCGCCTGCTGCTGCTCGACGAGCCGCTGGGCAAGCTTGACTCGCTGACCCGCATCAGCATGCAGCGGGAGCTGATCGCCCTCTGGCAGCAGCAGGGGTATACCAGCCTGCTGGTGACTCACGATATCGAAGAGGCGCTGCTGCTGTGCGAGCGGGTGCTGGTGATGTCGCCGCGTCCGGGGCGGATTATCGCCGAGTTCGCGCTGCCGCTGGCCTTTCCCCGCCACCGCGATAACCCGCAGCTGCTGCAGCATCGTCAGGATATATTGCGTATCCTCGGCCAGGAGGAGGACTGGTAGGGTAAACGCACTCCCCGGTGGCGGCTGCGCCTTACCGGGCCTGCGAGCTCCACAGAAGGGGAAGGACCGTAGAACGTAGGCCGGTGCAAGCGCAGCGCCGCCCGGCAATGGGCATCCGGCGCCATGCGCCACGTTTTGCCCGGTGGCGGCTGCGCCTTACCGGGCCTGCGAACTCGACAGGAAGGGGGAAGGACCGCAGGCCGGTGCAAGCGCAGCGCCGCCCGGCAATGGGCATCCGGCGCCATGCGCCACGTTTTGCCCGGTGGCGGCTGCGCCTTACCGGGCCTGCGAACTCCACAGAAGGGGAAGGACCGCAGGCCGGTGCAAGCGCAGCGCCGCCCGGCAATGGACATCCGGCGCCATGCGCCGCGTTTTGCCCGGTGGCGGCTGCGCCTTATCGGGCCTGGGAACTCGAGAGGAAGGGGAAGGACCGCAGGCCGGTGCAAGCGCAGCGTCGCCCGGCAATGGACATCCGGCGTCATGCGCTACGTTTTGCCCGGTGGCGGCTGCGCCTTACCGGGCCTGCGAGTTCGAGAGGAAGGGGAAGGACCGTAGGCCGGTGCAAGCGCAGCGCCGCCCGGCAACGGGTATCCGGCGCCATGCGCCACGTTTTGCCCGGTGACGGCTGCGCCTTACCGGGCCTGGGAACTCGAGAGGAAGGGGAAGGACCGCAGGCCGGTGCAAGCGCAGCGCCGCCCGGCAATGGGCATCCGGCGCCATGCGCCACGATTTTGCCCGGTGGCGGCTGCGCCTTACCGGGCCTGCGAACTCCACAGAAGGGGAAGGACCGTAGAACGTAGGCCGGTGCAAGCGCAGCGCCGCCCGGCAATGGACATCCGGCGCCATGCGCCACGTTTTGCCCGGTGGCGGCTGCGCCTTACCGGGCCTGCGAACTCCACAGAAGGGGAAAGAACGTAGGCCGGTGCAAGCGCAGCGCCGCCCGGCAATGGACATCCGGCGCCATGCGCCGCGTTTTGCCCGGTGGCGGCTGCGCCTTATCGGGCCTGGGAACTCGAGAGGAAGGGGAAGGACCGTAGGCCGGTGCAAGCGCAGCGCCGCCCGGCAATGGACATCCGGCGCCATGCGCCACGTTTTGCCCGGTGGCGGCTGCGCCTTACCGGGCCAGCGATCTCTACAGAAGGGGAAAGAACGTAGGCCGGTGCAAGCGCAGCGCCGCCCGGCAATGGGCATCCGGTGCCATGAGAAAGATTAAAAATCCATCTTCACCGTGAACTGTACCTCACGCGGATCGCCAATCTGATTGCCGAGGTTATTGGTGCCGATGGAAGAGGTGTAATAGGTCTTATCAAACAGATTCTTCACATTCACCTGCAGCGTCACCGGATACTGCAGCTTCATCTTATAGGCGGCGAACACGTCCGCCACCGCATAGCCCGGTAGATAATAATCCGCGCCGTTGGTGCCGGAGCGCTTGCTGAGCGCATGGCCGCCGCCGCCCACCGTCAGGGTGTTGCTGTTGTAGACGTTATGAATGTCATAGGTCAGGAACAGCGAACCGGTGTGTTTCGGTACGTTCGGCAGCGGTTTCCCGGCGTAATCCGGATCTTCCAGCACTTTGGCGTCGGTGTAGCCGTAGCTGGCGATCACGCTGAGGTTATCGGTGATGGACCCCGCCAGATCCACTTCCACGCCCTGGGAACGCACCTTGCCCGCGGTTTTGGCCACCGTCTCATCGCCAATGCTCTCGGTGTACAGCACATTGCGCTTATGAATATCAAACAGCGCGATATTGGCGGTAATGCCCTCCAGCAGGTCGAATTTGGCGCCCACTTCGTAGGAGGTGGACTCTTCCGGCGGCAGCTCGCCGATATAGCTGGCGATCGACGACTGCGGCATAAACGACTGGGCGACGTTGGCGAACAGCGACACGTTCGGCGTCACTTTGTAGACCAGGCCGGCTTTCGGCGTCCATTTCTCATCGCGGCTGTCGGTATTGACGTTAAACGGTCGGCCTTTACCGGCGTACTGGGTGTAATACTGGTAGCGCACGCCGGCGACGGCGATCCAGTTGTCGGTCAGGTACAGCGCGTCCTGCACGTAAGCGGCATAGCTCTCCTGCTGGATCCGCTGATCGCTGTCGGACGCGGAGACGGTATTGCAGGTGTCGAGGGTGCCGTAGACCGGATGATAGATATTAAAGCCTTTCACGTTCTTGCAGCGCAGCATATCGGTGCGCAGCAGATCGTAATTCTCATAGGCGACGCCGGTCAGCAGTTCGTTATAAAAGCCGCCCACCACCACGTTGCCCTGCAGGTCGGCGCGGGTCGAGTGCATCTTCTGCGTGGAGCCATGGGTTCCATCGACCCGGCGGGTCAGGTTGCCGGTCGCCGAATCATAAGCCATTACTCGCGCCTGGTTATCGTTATAGTGATCCTGGCTGTAGCTGTAGTCGAAGCGCGCGGTCCAGGCGTCGTTCAGGCGATACTCGGCGTTGAGCTGGGCGAGGTCGGAATAGCCATCGGTAATATTAAACGCTTCATCGAAGCGGGTTTTGCGATCGACGTTCACCGCATGGCCGGTATTCAGATCGAAAATAGTGCCGCGGTCAAAGGGCGCGCTGTAGTCGCGGTGCGAATAGGACGCGGTCACCGTTGCCCGGTCGCCAAACCAGGTCAGGGAAGGGGCGATAAAGCGGCTTTTGTTTTTACCGAAATTGCGCCAGTAATCTTCATTCTGATAGTCCCCAATCAGCCGGTACGCCAGATTTGTGCCTTCGATGGGGCCGGTGACGTCGACGCTGCCGGTACCGCCGCCAAAGCTGGTGGACGTCGCGGAAACCGAACCGGAGAACTGCCGCTCCGGACGTTTGGTGATGACGTTGATCAGCCCGCCGGGGTCGAGAATACCGTACAGCGTCGAGGCGGGTCCCTTCAGGACTTCCACCCGTTCGGTGGCGGCGTTAAAGCTGCGCGGCAGAACGGTGCGCAGACCGTTGGTCATGATCGAGCCGTCGCGGTTAGCGCCGAAGCCGCGGCGGGTAAAGGCGTCCTGGGTGCCGCCGAGGGTGTTGGTTTGCACCACGTTGGCGACGTTATACAGCGCCTCGTCGAGCGAGGTGGCGTGCTGATCTTCGAGAACCCGGTCGCTGACGGTATTCACCACCTGCGGAATATCCAGCAGCGGCATCGCGGTCAGCGTCGCGGTAGAGGAGCTGAGCGGTTGATAGCCGCTGGTGGCGCTCTGCTGGGCGCCATCGGCCACCACGGTGATGGTCTCTTCCGCGTCGTTGTTACCTTTCGCCGCGTTATTTTCCGCGGCCATTAATCCCGGTGAGGCTAAAAAAAGAAGCGAAAAAAGCGCCCGCCCTTGCAACGAGGTGAAGGCGACATGGGGTTGAGTCATTATCTTTTTCTCGTGAACGAATCTGCCTTTGCGGTCAGATAAAGCCAATAAAATCATTGCCCTGAATAATAAAAACACGCGATTTAGCGTCTGAACGCGCCTTTATGTGTGTAATTGAGAATCATTCAACCATGAAGGAATGTAGTAGTAAACGTTATGCAAGATAAAAAATCAGCGGCGGGGTACAGGGCGTTTTAAACACCTCCATCAGGGAATATCCTGTGGTTATCTCTTTGATATTATTTTATTTTGATTCTATTGCGTTGGCGCGGCCTCGCTGTAGTCATCGTCCGCGCCAGAAGACGATGGCGACTATTGACTACTACATTCATCCCCGTCATGATCAAAAGAGAATGAGATTTATTTTGATTTGACTGCAGAATGTCCAGCCATCGCCTGGAACGCTGCGGCGCAGGAGCGAGTTATGCCACAGCGGGTGACACCTGCAGAGCAGGGGATCGTACTGGATGCCCTGTCGGCCGGCTACGGCCAGACCCTGATCGTTGACGACATCAACCTGACCATCCCCACCGGCAAAATGACGGTGCTGGCCGGGGCGAACGGCTCCGGCAAATCCACGCTGCTGTCGACCATCGCCAGGATGCTGAAACCGCTCGGCGGCTGCGTGCGTCTGGACGGGCAAGCCATTCATCAGATGCCGACGAAGGCCGTCTCGCGCCAGCTCGGCATCCTGCCGCAATCGCCGCTGACGCCGGAAGGGTTAACGGTTTTCGAACTGGTCTCGCGCGGTCGCTTCCCGTGGCAGGGGCTGATGCGCCAGTGGTCCGACGCCGATGAGCTGGCGGTGGAAGAGGCGCTGCGCTTAACGGGCACCCGCGAGTTCGCTCATCTGCCGGTGGACAGCCTCTCCGGCGGCCAGCGTCAGCGCTGCTGGATCGCCATGGCGCTGGCCCAGCAAACGGCGACCATTCTGCTGGATGAACCGACCACCTGGCTCGACCTGCGCTATCAGGTCGATATTCTCGAACTGCTCCAGACCCTGACCCGCGAGCATGGCCGCACGGTGGTGACGGTGCTCCATGATCTTAACTTTGCCGTCAACTATGCCGATCTGCTGGTATTCCTTAAACAGGGGCGCATCGCCGGCACGATTAGCGACGGTGAAGTCTGTAGCCCTGAGCTGATTAAACGCGTGTTTGACGTTGACGTGCAGATGTCGATTAACCCGCAAACCGGCAAACCGTTCTTTATGCCGTTTCGCGCCCGCCAGGCGGCGGCACAATGAGCGTGGTTAGCCTGCATCCCGCGCGGCGGCGCGCCCGTCCCCGGCTGGCGCTGCTCCTGCTTACGCTGCTGCTTATTGCCGGCTCGCTGGTGCATCTTGGCCTGGGCGCCCGCTGGATCGCCCCGCAGACGGTGCTGCAGGCGCTGCTGGAGTACAACCCGCGTAACTTCGATCAGCGGATAATCGTCGAACTGCGCCTGGTGCGGCTGGCGGCGGCGCTGCTGACCGGCGCGGCGCTCGGCGTCGCCGGGCTGCTGCTGCAGACGGTGATCCGCAACCCGCTGGGCGAGCCGCATATCCTCGGCCTTAACGCCGGCGCGTCGCTGGCGGTGGTGGCGACCTCTGCGCTGGGGCTCTCCTTCGGCGCTTTCCCCGCCGCGCGGCCGCTGACCGCCGCCTGCGGCGCGGCGCTGCTGTTCGGCGGGGTGATGGCGCTGGCCTCTGCCGGTCGCGGCGGAGCGACGCCGCAGCGCATCACGCTGTGCGGGGTAGCGCTGTCGGCGTTTGCGTCGGCGGTGACGGCGGCGATATTAATTCTCGATGAACAAACGCTGCTGGCGATGCGCACCTGGCTGGCGGGCGATCTGGCCGGGCTGAACTGGAGCACGCTGCGGACGGCGCTGGTCCCGGCGCTGATCGGCCTTGGCGTTGCGCTGTTCCTTGCCCCGCGCCTCAACGTGCTGGCGCTGGGGGATAAGGTAGCGCTGGGCCTCGGCGTGAACCTCGTCCAGACCCGGCTGCTGGGCCTGCTGGCGATTGCGCTGCTCTGCGGCGCGGCGGTGGCGGTGGCCGGGCCGATCGGCTTCGTCGGACTGGTGGTGCCGCACGTGGTGCGCCGTCTGGTGACGGAAGATATCCGCCTGGCGCTGCCCCTGGCGGCGCCGGTGGGGGCGCTGGTGCTGCTCCTGGCGGATATCGCCGCCCGGACGCTGGTCGCCCCTCAGGAGCTGGCCACCGGGGCGATGACCGCCCTGGTGGGCGCGCCGCTGTTTATCTTTATCGCCGCGAGGTTTTTTAAATGATGCGCGCCGTCCATCGGGCCGGCTTTAGGCCGCTGGTTTTCGCTTCCCGCCAGCTGCTGCTGCGCCCGGCGGCGCTTAACATTGCTGCCTTAATGCTGCTGATGCTGCTGGCGCTGGGGCTGTACAGCCTCAGCCGCGGCAGCTATCCGCTGCCCGCGTCGACGCTGGCGCGGGCCCTGCTGGCGCCGCAGGAGATTGGCGAGCAGCCGCGCTTTATTCTGTTTGATATCCGCCTGCCGCGGATCCTGATGGCGCTGCTGTGCGGGGCTATGCTGGGGCTGGCCGGCGCGGCGATGCAGAGCATCACCCGCAACGGGCTGGCCGACCCGGGGCTGATCGGCGTCAAAGAGGGGGCCAGCATCGTGGTCCTGGCGCTGGTGCTGTTTTTCCCGGCGGTAGGCCTGGTCTGGCGGCCGCTGGCGGGAATGGTCGGCGGCGTGGCGGTGGCCCTGCTGGTCCTGACGCTGGCGCGCGATTGCTCGCGACCGCGCTTTATTTTAATTGGCGTCGGCGTCTCCTGGACCCTGGCGGCGGCGGTCGGCATCTTTATGACCACCGCCGACGTTCGCGACGTGCAGACGGCGATGATCTGGCTGGCGGGCAGCCTGCAGGCCGCCACCTGGCCGCTGCTGGCGGTGGCCTTTTGCTGGGCGCTGCCCGGGGCCATCATCCTGTTTTGTACCGCCCGGGCGGCGGACGCGGCGCTGCTGGGCGACCGGACCGCCATCGGCCTTGGGGTGCGTCTGCAGCAGCTCACGCTGCTGCGCTTTTTCGCCCCGGTGCTGCTGACCTCGGCCAGTGTCTCCTGCGTCGGCAGCCTGGGCTTTGTTGGCCTGATGGCGCCGCATATGGCGCGTTTTGTGCTGCGCGGCGGCCAGGTATCGCTGCTGAGCGGTAGCGCGCTGATTGGCGCCTTGCTGGTGCTGATGACCGATACCCTTGGCCGGCTGGCGTTTGCGCCGCTGCAGATCCCGGCGGGGATTGTTATTGCCCTGGTGGGCTGCCCGTTTTTTGTTGTCTTGCTCTGGCGTCGCCGCGATGCCCTTTAACCAGGAAGGTATTATGCGTTGGTTCGTCTCATTGCTGCTGTTGCTGACGGGGGCCGTCAGCGCCGCCGACCCACAAACTCAGACTTTTACCGATGATTTAGGCCGCACGGTCACCGTCCCGCTCCATCCGCAGCGTATCGTTTCGATGCACGATCTCGACATTACCATTCCGCTGATTGAGCTCGGGGCGCCGCCCATCGCCAGCCACGGCCGGACGCGGCCGGACGGCAGCCACTATCTGCGCTCCAGCGCCCAGCTCACCGGCGTCGATTTCGACAATAGCGGTATCCGCTTTATTGGCACCGCCGATATCGATCTGGAAGCGGTGGCCGCCGCCAGGCCGGATCTGATCATCACCGAGCCCAGCCGTCACGTGTCGGTGGAGCAGCTGGAGAAGATTGCCCCGACGGTGAGCATCGACCATCTGCAGGGCAGCGCCCCGGAGATTTACCGCAAGCTGGCGCAGCTGACCGGCACCCAGCCGCGGCTGGCGATCCTCGAGCGTCGCTATCAGGAGCAAATCAAGCAGCTGAAAGCGATGGTCAACCCGTCGCAATACAGCGTCTCGGTGATCCAGGCGAACAACGGCAAGGTCACGGTGCATCATTCTTACCACGCGCTGGGCAGGGTGCTGCGCGACGCCGGGTTCCGCTTTCCGCCGTTGATTGAGCGGATCCCCGACGGCCAGCGAATTGACGTCAGCGCGGAACAGCTGCCGGAGCTGGACGCCGATTTTGTCTTCGCCACCTGGCGGTCGGATACCGGCGGTAAGCCGCAGGATGAGCTGCAGGCGATGGAAGGCGTGATGCCCGGCTGGTGCGACTTTATGCGCGCCTGCCGCACCGGGCGCTATATTTTGCTGCCGCGGGAGGAGGTGATCTCCAACTCCTACGCCGCGCTCTCCCTGATGGTGGCCCAGGTGCAGTCGCATATTGCCGGCAGGCCGATCCCGGCGGAGGCCAAATGAAAAGCGCGGTAAAAAAAGAGAAGGGGCGGGTCGACCTGTTCGGCGAACGCTATCGCGCCCGGGCGCATCAGCTCTCTCCCCGCCTGCGGGCCGTGGTCAGCTATATCAACGACAACCGCGAGGTGGTGCTGGAGCAGACGGCGATGGAGATCGCCACCGCGACCCAGACCTCTGACGCCACGGTGGTGCGCGCCATCCAGGCGCTGGGCTTCGCCGGGCTGCGCGAACTTAAGCAGACTATGGAGCGCTGGTTCGGTACCTCGGTCACCTCGGCGGAAAAGATGCGCTCGACGGTCACCGCACTCGCCAGCGACGTCAATTCCAGTATTGATTTTGTGCTTGAAGGGCACCAGCGGGTCTGCGAGGTCCTGTCGCGGGCCGACAACCGCGCGGCGGTGGCCCAGGCGGTGGCGTTGCTCAGCGACGCGCGCCAGGTGGGGATTTTCGGCATTGGCGCTTCGGGGATCCTCGCCGAGTACACCGCCCGGCTGTTCAGCCGCATTGGCCTGCCGGCTTACGTGATGAACCGCACGGGCTTTAGCCTCGCCGAACAGCTTATCGGCCTGCAGCGCGGCGATGTGCTGATCATGATGGGGCAAAAATCCCCCCATCGCGAAGGGATGACCACCCTGCGCGAGGCGAAGCGGCTGGGAATTCCGACCATCCTGCTGACCCAGGCGGTGGACTCGCGCTTCAGCCAGGAGGCGCAGGTGGTGATCGACGTCCCGCGCGGCGGGGACAGTAGCCGGATGCCGCTGCACGGCACGGTGCTGGTCTGTCTGGAGATGATTGTCCTGTCGGTGGCCTCGACCACGCCACAAAAAACGGTGAAATCCCTGAAGCGAATCAACGACCTGCACCGGGCCATCGGTAAATCCGGCGGTAAACGGGCCAGTTGATAAGATAATTCACCAGCGGGAAGGTTTCCGGTTGCATACAAAAGTAAGTGTGTGTATTTTTATGCAAAATAAATGCATAAAAAGGATATCTCATGGTTAAGAATTTGCTCAAAGCGTGTTTCATGATGGCCGCGCTGACGGCTGCCGGACAGGCGGCTGCGGAAACCTACACCGTCGGCTCCGGCGGCACCTACCGGCCATTTGAATTTGAAAACAGCCAGAAACAGCTGGAAGGTTTTGATATCGACATCATCAAAGCCATCGCCAAAGCCGAAGGCTTTGACGTCAAACTGGTCAATACCCCATGGGAAGGCATCTTCGCTACGCTGAACACCGGCGACCGCGACATCATCATCTCCGGGATCACCATCACCGATAAACGCAAACAGATGGTCGATTTCTCCGCGCCGTACTTCCCGGCCGAGCAGTCTATCGTCGTCGCCCAGGATTCGCAGGTCGATTCCCTCGCGGCCCTGAAAAACGAGAAGGTCGGGGTGGTGAACTCCAGCACCGGCGATATCGTGGTCTCTGAGGTACTGGGCAAAAACAGCACGGCGATCAAGCGCTTCGACAATACCCCGCTGATGCTCCAGGAGCTGTTCGAGGACGGCGTCAGCGCCGCGGTGGGTGACGTCGGGGTGGTGAAGTACTACATCAAGCAGCACCCGGAGAAGCAGTTCAAGCTGGTGCCGGATGCCAAATTTGAACGCCAGTATTTCGGCATCGCAGTGGCGAAAGGCAACAGCGAACTGCTGGGTAAAATCAACGCCGGTCTGCAGAAGATTGTTGCCGACGGAACTTACGCCAAAATCTATAAAAACTGGTTCGACGACAACGTGCCGACGCTGCCAGCGCAATAACCCACCTTTTTCAGTGACCACGGCTATCGCCCAGGCGATAGCCGTATTTTTTAGGGAAGGACTATGACGGGATTCCGTTGGGAGATCATCGAGGAGTACGGCCCGCTGTTTGTGGACGGCGCCCTGATGACGATTAAATGTACCATTATCTGCGTGATCCTCGGGACGCTGTGGGGGTTAACCCTCGGTCTCGGACGGATGGCGAAGGCCGAGCACGGGCCATGGAAATATATTCTCCGCTACCTGGTGCAGTTTCCGGTGCGCTTTTACGTTAGCGCCTTCCGCGGTACGCCGCTGTTCGTGCAGATCATGGTGGTGCACTTTGCGCTGGTGCCGCTGTTTATTAACCCGCGCGACGGCCTGCTGGTGACCAGCGGCCTGATGAGCGCCGACTTTGCCCGCGAGCTGCGCGCCAGCTACGGGGCGTTCCTCTCCTGCATTGTGGCGATCACCCTTAACGCTGGCGCCTATGTGTCGGAGATTTTCCGCGCCGGCATCCAGTCGATCGACAAAGGGCAGATGGAGGCCTCCCGCGCGCTGGGCATGCCGTGGTGGAAAACCATGCGCAAGGTGATCCTGCCCCAGGCGTTTCGTCGCATTCTGCCGCCGCTGGGCAACAACGCCATCGCCATAGTCAAAGACTCGTCGCTGGCCTCGGCGATAGGCCTGGCCGATCTGGCCTACGCCGCGCGCACCGTCTCCGGCGCCTACGCCACCTACTGGGAACCCTACCTGACCATCTCCCTGGTCTACTGGGTGATCACCTTCCTGCTGGCGCAGCTGGTTAACCGTCTGGAAAAGAGGTTTGGCAAAAGTGATTCACATTAATAACTTACATAAGCGCTTCGGCGACAGCCACGTGCTGCGCGGCATCAGCTGCGACATTAAACCGCAGGAAGTGGTGTGCATCATCGGCCCCTCCGGATCGGGGAAAAGTACCTTTCTGCGCTGTATGAACGCCCTCGAGACGGTCAGCGAAGGCGAGGTGGTGGTCAACGGCTTTGCCGCCCACGACCGCACTACCGACCTCAACAAGATGCGCGAAAGCGTCGGCATGGTGTTCCAGCGCTTTAACCTGTTCCCGCACATGACGGTGCTGGAAAACCTGATTATGGCGCCGATGAATCTGCGCAATATGCCGCGCCAGCAGGCGGTCGACCTGGCGGAAGCCTTGCTGGCGAAGGTGGGCTTAAGCGATAAGCGCGACGCCTGGCCCTCGAGTCTGTCCGGCGGCCAGCAGCAGCGCGTCGCGATTGCCCGCGCGCTGGCGATGAAGCCGTCGATTATGCTGTTCGATGAGCCCACCTCGGCGCTGGATCCGGAGCTGGTGGGCGACGTGCTGGAGGTGATGAAAAACCTCGCCAGCGAGGGGATGACCATGGTGATCGTGACCCACGAAATGGGCTTTGCCCGCGAAGTGGCCGACCGGGTGATCTTCATCGACCAGGGCGTGATTCAGGAAGAGGGCAAGCCGGGGCAGATCTTTAGCGCGCCGACCAATCCGCGCACCGCCGCGTTCCTCAGCAAGGTGCTGTAAACCGGGCGGGCTGGCGCCAGGCCAGCCCGCTGAGCTCTGATCAGAAATGCATCACCATTATCGGGTTACAGAGCTTCCATTTTTGCCACAATCCGCATTTCCACAAGGGCATTTTCTGGAATGAACTCTGATACACCGATGGCGGTCCATGCCGGGTATGGCGCTTTTATATACCTATCTTTTACCTTAGAAAAAAGGTCTATATGTTTTTTTAGGTCAATATGAAAAGTCGTCATTTCAAGTATGTTTTCATAAGTTAATCCGGCAGCTTCTAAATAAACCCCCAGCTTATAAAAAGCATCATGAAATTGTTCTTCAGGATGCTGACTAATCGGTTTGTCTTTACGCGCGGCGGTAACGCCTGAAAGGTACACTGTGCCATCTGATTCGATGATGGGGGAGAAGTGCCAGTCATTAAAGTAATGTTGAAACTCTTCAGGAACTATCGACTTTTTCATGATTTTTCTCAAATGGATGATTTAAAAATGACAGCGTGCTCGAAGCGGTGATGTCCAAAAATACGGTTAAACAAGCTTAAACTATCTCTGCGGTCAGGGAGGCTGTTTGAGCATCGCGCATTCAATCAGCCACCTGCCCGTTGCTTTTGCTGCCAGGAAGACGGGCCGCAGTTGAAAATAAACCGGTGGAGCGTCTGATAAGCCGGATACTTAGCCCGGCGCCCATGGCGAGACATACCGCCATCGTTAGCAGGGCGACGATAAAGGCATGCGTGATGTTTGCGCCACTTCTCCCGTTTTCCAACATGCTGTAAAAAATGCCGCCGATGATGGCGACGCTTAGCGCCGTGCTGATCTGGAGCGTCGAGCTGGTCACGCCAGCAATCATCCCTGAAAACTCTGGCGCAACGCGGCCTGTCACCATCCGCACCAGCGTAGGCATCGCCAGTCCCTGGCCAAGTCCGGTGACAAAGAGCAGTAGCGCGAGAGGCAGCATGGGCGGAGACGTGCCTGTCATTGTGTTGGCAATCAACCCTGCAAGGCCTGCTAGCCCGGAAGTCTCGCATCCCATCCCTATTGCACTCAGATAATTTCCGGCAAAACGTCTCAGGAAAGGGGTCAGCAACGGACCGATAAGAAAGCCGACGCCAAAAGGCAGAAAAATCAGGCCCGCGTTCAGGGCGTTTAAATGTAGCGCGTCCTGGAGATAGACAGAAAACAACAGAAAAAAGGCGCCGATGGAATAAAACAGCAAAACGATCGCCAGTCCCTGGCCCAGGCCTGGGGCACGTAACACCGTCGGATCAAGCAGCGGAGAACCGCCATGCTGGCTAAGGCGACGTTCATAACGCCATAACAATGACACCAGTAACGGGAAGGCCAAAAATGACAGCCATGTCCACCAGGGCCATCCCGCCTCACGGCCTTCAATCAGTGGCACAATCAGCGTGCTCAGCATGCCGGTTGCCAGCAGCATACCGACCGGGTCGAGTTTCTGAGCAGATTGCGCCCGTGTCTCTTTTACCAGCGGCAGGCCACAGAGAATGACCAGCAGCGCCACCGGCAGGTTAACGAGAAAAATAGCTCGCCATCCCAGGTGAAACAGGTTCACTGAAATGAGAATGCCGCCCAACACCTGCCCGATAACCGACGCCAGACCAAATACTGCGCCATAGATACTCAGTGCTAGCGGTTTTTCCGCCTCCGGGAAAATAGCCTGTACGGAAGCCAGCGCCTGGGGTGCCATAATCGCGGCCGTGGCTCCCTGTAACACCCGTCCGGTAATCAGTACCCATGGTGACCAGGCTAAACCGCACAGCAGCGATGCGGCAGCAAAACCGACCAGCCCAAGAAAGAACATCTTTCCACGACCATATATATCACCCAGGCGGCCGCCGGTAATTAATGTGACCGCGTACACGGCAGCATAGGATGAAATGACCAGTTGTTCAGCGGAGGATGAGGCACCCAGCTCACCCTGAATGGCAGGCAGCGCAACATTGACTATAAAAAAATCGAGCGGCGGCAAAAACGCGCCGACCAGCAGGATGACAAACATTGCCCAGCGACGCGGCTCGGCTTGCATGATGGTAGGTGTCGACATTGTACACTCCATAGTGAATGGCCGCCGTCCTCGGTAAGAAACGGCTGTCGTGAGGGTGGGGTCAGCGCATGCCGCCAGAGGCCAGAATCACCTCGCCGGTGACCCACCCCGCGTCGTCTGATGCAAGAAATGCGACAATTGGAGCAACATCCTGCACCTGGCCGATGCGTCCAAGCGGCGTCTGCTTTTCATTCCATATCTGAAAATCCGAGTTCATTGCGCCCGAAATATGGCTACCTTCCGTTTCGATAAGTCCTGGGTTGACCGCGTTGACGCGGATTCCTCGTGGGCCGAGTTCTCGTGAGAGTACACTGGTGATGGCGTCAATTGCGCCTTTGGTGCCGCTGTAGATGGCGCTCTCGGGGATAGCGACGCGAGTGACGAACGAACTGATGTTGATTATGCTGCTGCCCTTACCCAGATGCGGGGTGGCGGCGCCAACCAACAGCAGCGGGCCGAGAACATTGATGTCAAACTGCCTGCGATAGAGTGCTTCCGTACTATTTTCAATCCTGGCGAACTGATAGATACCGGCGTTGTTCACTACAATGTCGAGGCGCCCGAAGTTGCCAATGGCTGAGTTAACCAGCGCCTCGACCTCGGATGGATTGGTGACATCTGCCGCTACCGCCACGGCCCGTCCTCCGGCAGCTTCAATATCTGCAACAACCTTATCTGCACTGCTTCTGTTTGACGCGTAGTTGACGATGACCCTCGCGCCGTCAGCCGCCAGCTGACGGGCAATACCTGCTCCGATCCCACTGGATCCACCGGTCACAATGGCCACTTTGTCTTTTAATTTGTTCATATCTAAGCCTCCTGGAATTGTCGCCCTGAGCGGTATGGCTGAGGAGGCTATAGTGATATCGACAAAGTTGTTTTAGAACTGACGATTTTGTATATTCGATGTTCATTTTTGAACGGCGAGGCAATGGCATGGAATGGGGCGACGTCCGGGTGTTTCTTGCTGTCATGCGTAAGGGGTCTTTCGGAGAGGCGGCCCGTAGCCTTGGCGTAAGCCATCCGACGGTGGGTCGGCGAATAAAGGCGCTTGAGGCTGAGGCGCAGCAGGCACTGTTTCGCCGGACAAAGGAAGGGCTGGTGCTGACGGATGCTGGTGACAGAGTGTTGAAGCTGGCAGAGGCGGTCGAAAACTCCGCACTGGCGATGGAGCGACGCCTGGCAGGGAATCACGAACGTCTCGAAGGGATACTGCGGATATCTTGCGCTGAGTGGTTTGCTAACTATGTTCTGGCGCCGGTTCTGAGCGAGTTGACGCGCCGCCATCCAGCGATTGTACCGGAGATAATCGCGAGTTACCGTTTGCTTAATCTGTCGCGCCGTGATGCCGACATCGCGTTTCGCATCGTGCCCTTTACCGAACCGGATATTGTCCAGCGCCGCCTGATGACCATTCCCTATGCGCTGTATGGAACGCCGGATATGGCCGGGATCGCGCAACACGACCCGGCTGCAGTGGGGCTTATTCTGATGAATACGGCGCAATCCCATTTCTCTGACGTCGCCTGGCTGCTCGACAGGTTCCCTCAGTCACGGCGTGTGTTTACCAGTACCAGCCGGGCCGTACAGGCGCAGATGTGCCAGCGGGGGATGGGGATTGCCGTGCTGCCGCGGCCGCTTGGCGATGCCATCACCGGTTTGCAACCCATCAGCATGCCAGAGCCACCGCCATCCAAAAATATATGGGTGGGTTATCACTCTGACCTCCGGCATATGGACCGCCTGCGTGTCATGCTGGATATTGCCGATGTGTTGCTTGCGGATCCCGGGACGGCCGCAACGTGAGCTTACGGTTTACGGATGCCAGTCATGCTGTTGAACACGCCGTCACGTAGCACGAAAGCATGTAGCAACGCAGCCGCCAGGTGAAGCATCACTGTCGCGAATAATGCCAGAGCCACCCAGGTGTGAAGAGGCCGTAGTTCCGCATACCAGTCATTATTGACTCCCAGGATGGGGGGCAGGACGATCCCGTAACCAAGGGTGACGGGATATCCTGCAGCTGAAAGCATGGCCCAACCTATTAACGGTTGGACCAACATCATCAGATAGAGTACCCAGTGCGAAAGGTGGGCAATGCCACGCTGCCAGGCAGGGATGGTGGCGGGCAAAGAGGGAGTAGGCGTGGTTAATCGCACCCACAAGCGAACGATAACCAGGAGCAATATCATCACCCCCAGAGGCTTGTGGATCGACACCAACAGGCTGTGCAAGGAGGATACGGTCGAGACCATCGCCACGCCGATAAATAACATACTGAGGATCGCAGCGGCCATCAGCCAGTGAAGGACGCGCAGAGCCGGATGAAAGTAAGCAACCTGTTTCATAAATGCTCTCCTGCTTGTTGTGCCTGTTCATGCGTACGCAGATTGTAAGATTTGGCATAAGCCGATGAGCGTGCGTTAAGTATCGGGTCATCAGACGCGGCAATGCCATCAGGCAAGATCAAGGGATCGTAGTTAATGTCATTACAGGGTCCTTGCTGTTGAGGGATGGCCTTGTTTAAGACTAACGTTCCGGCATTAATCGTTTTCCGGTCTGCGGGCCAGGCTTTGGTGGAATCGTTACCTTTGTCATCCGCCTGAGCCAGCGTGAAAACTAAATCCCACTCCAGCGCGCCCTGTTCCAGACGTTGCTGAAGATCCTGTTGCAGAAAATCTTTGTTCTGTTTATCGATATCGCTTATGGGGACAAACCTGGTGTGCGGCACCATACTCCAGCGTACCAGATGTTCATTGCCAGTCTGATCGATCAGGCGAAAAGCATTCAGGCTGTTAAAGCGATCGCTGGCCCAGCTTGAAGAGGGGATGTATTGCTTTGCCCAGGCAAAAAAAGGCTTGATTTCCGGATGGCTCATGACAAAAGCATTTACTTTTTCCGGATTCGGCTTGCCGGTTTTGGCGTCTGGCAGCGTCGCGGTTTGAAGCTCATAGAAACTTTCGACGGAACTGACGGGGAAAAATGGCATGGCGTTCATCCCGGTTCGCCACTGTTCACCATTGGCCTGTGTAAAGGACAGCGCCATACTCCTGACAGGCACGGTATAATCCGGAGCTGCCGGATTACCTCCTGCAATAGCCAAGCGTCCTGTTACCGCGGTTTCGCCTTTGCTGAATAGTAAGGCGCGCGATAGCGTGCTGGCATTCCCGTTTGAGATAAAACTCCCCAGCACGCACATGCCTTTAGCATGATTCCGCCGATAGCCTTGATGAACGCCACCCGACTGTTGTAATACCGTGACAAGCTTATCCGACGTCAGCCTTTCAGGCGTAAGCCATCCACCAGCCCACAGGAATAATAAAATAAGGAACAGTGGAATAATGCCGACCAGCGCCAGACGCACTACTGTCTGTTTGTTTACCTGTACTTTGATATTCATAGTGTTAACTCATTCTGTCCACGATTTTTGCTAAACGAGAAGTGCATTCAGCCTGGTTGTTGTGCTTCTCTTTTTTGTCGAACGGTTAGCGACACGGTTGAAATACAAAAATAGAAAGCCCCAAAGGCCGCATAACCAACAATGTTGTCTACAGACGGTGGTTCTATTGTTCGGGACTGAAAAAGAAAAAAAGCACCTGCTAACGTAGACTGGGCGCCACTTAATATCATGCTCCATTGCGCACGATAGTTTTTCCAGCGCTGAACCGCTGCGCCCAACTGTAGTAGGCCTGATAATATTGCCCAGCAACCGAATATCCGAATCACAACATTTATGCTGCTATTGATAGCCAATATCACCGCCAGCGTTGTGACGGCGCTTACGATAATATTGACCGTCTGCATCCGGTTACGGCCGAATCCACCGTTTCTAATCGCATCAATGTAATTCGCTATCGCATCCCAGGCGGGATAAAGAATTAACAAAAATGAGACCCAAAAATAAGAATGCCGGGCAGCGATAAATGTGGAAACAGCCCATAAAATCGAGAAGATGGTGCGGGAAAAATAATACTGTCTGAGCCAGCTCTGCTGATTCCCCTGATGAATACTGTCGGTCATTTTAACCCTCTCAAGCTGGCATGTTGGACAAGCGAAGCATCGGCGTGAGCTTCTTCCTGTTAGTAAACCTACTAGTAGGTAGGTAAAAGATCAACATGTTTTGATGCAATCCAGGTGAGGTCATCAAAGCGGTATCGAGGTGTGAGAGGTAAGGGACCGTTTTGCAACAAGTGTTGCCCGGTAAGTCACCGGGCAATCGTCAGGCGACTTTTATGATTTTGTTTATCAGAGGCCAGGCAATCTGATCAAACACCAGCGGATTATTGAATGCCCGCGCTGCCAGCATGGCACCATGTATACCAGCCATCAGGGCTCTGGCTTCTACTTCCGCCGTTTCATTAAGTTTGAAAACGCCCTGGGTTTCACCCGCCCTAAGTAACGATGCCAGCCAGTCAGTGAGATCGCTGAAATGGCCAGTGACCTCAGCGGCAATATCGGCAGGTAATGTCGGAAGCTCAACGGCAAGCATTACACAGATGCAAAATGACGAAGTACCATCCTTGATACAGGCTGACCAGAAATCGGCGTACCTTTTCACTTTGATCAGTGGATCGTGTATTTGCTGATCCATGGCCTCCATGCCCGCCCGGGCTTCTGCACGGTACTCCTGTACAACAGCATGAACTAAATCTTCTTTGCTGGGAAAATGATGATGGATACTGGCTTTACGAATTCCCACGCGCTCAGCAAGATCGGCATAGCTAAAACTTTTATACCCTCCGACGGTGAGCAGCTGTCTCGTATTTGCCATAATTTCTCGCGCTTTCGGCGAACGTTCGATCATTTCACGCTCCAGCAATCATTGCGGTGAAAAAGTGCGCTATCTACAGCGGGTTCTATTCAGCCGGGACAACCTACTGGTAGGAAGTGAGATTGTCAAATTTCCTCTCCTGCCAGCAGCCCGCAAGCTCCTCAGATCTCAACGTTCAAGCTGCCGAAGCATAATAAACAAACGCCAGCTTATTGCCGTCGGGATCGCGGACGTAGGCGCTGTGAAAGCCGTCGCCATACTGCGGTCGGTGACCGGGCGCGCCTTCGTCACGCCCGCCGAGTTGCAGGGCGAGGGCATGCAGTTCCGCAATATGTTCGACGGAGCGGGCGTTAAGCGCCACCATCGTTCCATTGCCCACCCCGGCAGGCTGCTGATCAAAGGGGACGCCCACGCACAGCCCGCAGGTCTGGTTGCCGTTGAAGGTGCCCCATGAGGCGCCTTGTTCGTTACGGCCGGCTTTGGCGTGCCCCAGCAATGCCATTAACGGGTCATAGAACTCGATGGCGCGTGGTAGATCGTTCGTTCCCAGCATAATGTATGAAAACATAGTGTCCTCCTGTTGCGGGCAAAAAGGTGACTTTCGCCTGCTTACTGCCTGAAGCGGATGGCAACAGACCCGGCGCTGCGCTCAGCCTCGCCATGGTACACCGCCTCAATATTATTCCCCTGCGGATCCAGCACAAAAGCGGCATAGTAACCAGAATGATAGTGTCGTTCGCCAGGCGCGCCGTTATCGCGGCCGCCATGGGTCAGCGCCGCATGATAAAAAGCGTCCACCATGTCGCGATCTCTGGCCTGGAACGCCAGATGGTGGCGCCCTGTCAGTTTCCCGGCGGCCTCCGGGCTGTGGCGTGAGGCCACCACCAGTTCGTCGGCCAGCAAGTATTCATTGGCGGTGGCGATCGCCGGGATCTCCAGCGCCGACAGTACGGCGGTATAGAAGTTTTTGCTTGCCTCAAAGTCTTCGACAACCAGCAGAATATGATCGATCAATCTGCCACGATGTAACGTATTACTTTCCATATGATTTCCTCCTGGCAGGGGGGCCGGCAATGGTTAACAGCAGTGAGCCAGCAAAAACAGGATACCCTCCGGTAAGGGCCATAAAAAAGGCTGGCGCCAGGCCAGCCGTCAGGACTACTGCGCGGACTCCGTCGCTTCGTCCATGTCCTCTTCCTGCTCGCTGGCGAGCAGGGTTTTCTCGTTTTTACACAGACACTGGATCAGCAGGAACAGCCCGCCGCTGGCCACCAGGGTGGCGATCAGGCCATCGTAGCCGGTGATGCCGATCAGCATGCCGCTGACTACCGGTCCGGCGACGCTGCCGGCGGACCAGAAAAAGCCGAACAGGGCGTTAATCATAATCAGCTTCTGTCCGCTAAAGGTTTTCCCCGCCCGCACCAGCGACAGGGTATACAGCGCCCCCGCCGCGGCGCCCAGCAGCAGACAAATGGCCATCAGCTGAATGCGTGAGCCGAGCATCAGCGGCAGGGCCAGCAGCGACAGGCTGAAGACCACCGCGCAGGCCAGATGCACGCGGCGAATGCCGACCCGGTCGGCCAGCCAGCCGAGCGGGGTCTGGAACATCGCATCCCCGGTAAGCACCACGGTCACCAGCAGCACCGCCATTCCTTCATTAAGCCCCTTGTCCATGCCGTACAGCGGCAGCAGGGCGAGGATGCTGGCGTCGAAGAAGGCGAAGCAGAAGACCCCGGAGGCCAGTACCGGCAGGAAGGCGCCGAGGCTGCGCCAGCTGGCGCGCTCCCCAAGGCTTTCTCGGGTGCCGGTGGGCAGATGGCGCAGCATCAGCAGGCAGACGGCGGTGACCGCGACGATCGCCATCAGCGCCGAGGCCTGCCAGGCGGGGCCGACGGAGATCAGCAGCGGCCCGGCCAGCTGACAGCCGGTAAAGGCCGAGGCGTAGATGCCGGTGAGGGTGGCGCGCTGGCTGCCCGCCGCGCCGCCGGTGATCCAGCTTTCGCCCAGTACGATAATGACCCCGGAGGCCAGGCCGGTCAGCAGGCGCGGCAGCAGAAGCAGCGTCATATCGGTGGTCATGCATGAGGCGATGGTCGCCAGCGCCAGCAGGATCAGACTGCCGCTCAGCAGTACGCCCATCTCAACGCGCCGGCACAGCGCAGGAGAGAGGAAAGAGGAGATCATCATACCGGCGGGCGGCAGGGCGGCCAGCAGGCCGACGTACAGCGGCGCAACCTGCTGCTGCGCCAGCTCAAGACTGATTAACGGCACCGTATAGCCGGTGATAAATCCCACGAGCGACGCGGCCATGATCATCGCCAGCGTGGGGGCAAGACGATTCTGGTCTGGGTTAAACATTTTATTTCCGATGACGGAGAGGTCAGTAGTGGATCCTTCGGCAAATTGCCGTCCTGAGTTGCATAATAATTAATCGCCTGGCCGTTGTCACCGTTGAAATCACTACCAAAAAAGGTCCGCCCAGCGGCGGCTGGCGTGTACGCCGCGCCGCCGCCGCATTTCGTGACGTTGTCAGCGTGTTAACGACAGGATATAACGGAGGGAGCGGCAGCGACCCGGCGCCGGTGAGCGACGGGGAAAAACGCAGCGCATGACCCAATTATTCAGCATTACGCTATGCAGGAAAGGAGTAATACATGGCCGTATCGCCGTCACTGATCGCCGAAGCCACAGGCTGGCGACGTGAGTTTCACGCCGCGCCTGAGCTCGGATATCAGGAGCAGGAGACCTCGCGCCGCGTCGCCGAGCTGCTGGTCTCGTTTGGCCTGCAGGTTCATCGCGGGCTGGCCGGCACCGGCGTCGTGGCGACGCTGGAAAACGGCCCCGGGCCGGTCATCGGCCTGCGCGCCGATATGGACGCCCTGCCGATCACCGAGCTGGGGAGCGTCAGCTACCGTTCGCGACGCGCCGGGGTAATGCACGCCTGCGGCCACGATGGCCACACCGCGATGCTGCTGGCGGCCGCGGCTCATCTGGCGCAGACCCGCCAGTTCAGCGGTACCGTCCACTTTGTCTTCCAGCCGGCGGAAGAGAACCTTGGCGGCGCGCGCAAAATGGTGGAAGAGGGGTTATTCGAACGCTTCCCGATGGATGCGATTTACGCGCTGCATAACTGGCCGGGGATCCCCCTCGGCGAAGTGGCGCTCAGCGATGGCGCGATGATGGCTTCCCTCGACGCCTTCGAGATCACCCTGCGCGGCAAAAGTTGCCATGCGGCGATGCCGGAGAGCGGGGCCGATCCCATCGTCGCCGCGGCGCAGCTGATTATGGCGCTGCAGACCATCCCCTCCCGTCGCCTGTCGCCACAGGATTCCGCAGTGGTCAGCATCACCCAGATAAACGGCGGCGAGGCGATCAACGTCCTGCCGGACACCGTGGTGCTGCGCGGCACCTTCCGCTGCCTGAGCAATCGCGTTCGCGCCCGCGTGCGGGAGCTTATCGAAAGCTATGTGGCCACCCAGCCGCAGGTGTCCGATGTCCGGGGCGAGATTAGCTGGTTTCCCGGGTATCCGGTGACCAAAAACCATGCGCCGCAGGCGCAGCTGCTGCGCGAGGTGGCGGTCGCCACCCTCGGTGCGGAAGCGGTGAGCTGGAACCAGGCGCCGTCGATGGCCTCTGAGGATTTTGCCTGCATGCTGGAGGTCTGTCCGGGGGCCTATTTCTGGATCGGCACCGATGGCGAAACGCCGTCGAAGCCGTTGCATAACGCCAGCTATGACTTTAACGACGCGCTGATTAGCCACGGGGTGGCGATGTGGGTGGCGCTGGTGGAGAAACAGCTGCCGGCGGCGTAACCCGCCGGCAGCGGCAGGAGGGAAGGGAGCGCGCGCGCTCCCTGAGGTCAGACGTCGGCGGCGGCTTTCAGTCGCGCCTTCATGTCGCTGTAGGCGGTCCAGGCATAGCGCTCCGCCCACTGCTGGTCGGCAATCGCTTCCACTTTCACCGCACAGTATTTGGTCTCCGGCGTTTTGGAGATTGGGTCCAGGTTATCCTGGGTCAGCTCATTACAGGCGCCCACCCACCACTGATAGGTCATATAGACCGCGCCCGGGTTGATGCGATCGCTGAGGTCGGCGCGGGTGATGATCTTTCCGCGCCGGGAGCTTACCCACACCAGCTGTTTGTCGGCGATCCCCAGCCGTTGCGCATCCACGGGATTCATCTGCACCCGTCCCGGCTCGTCGGCCAGCGACTGCAGCGCGGCGCAGTTGCCGGTCATCGAGCGGCAGGAGTAGTGCCCCACCTCCCGCACCGTGCAGAGCACCAGCGGCCATTCATCATCCGGACGCTCCGCCGGCGCGCGCCAGGCGGTGGCGAACAGCTGCCCTTTACCTGATGGGGTGTCGAAGCGGTTGTCTTTATACAGCCACGGCGTGCCGGGGTGGTCAAGGGTCGGGCATGGCCACTGAACATGGCCCATATCGCCCATTTTCTCCCAGGTCACGCCGTAGAACAGCGGGCAGAGCTCGCGCATCTCGTCCCAGATCTGCTGGTTGCTCTCATAGTGCATCGGATAGCCCATTTCGCTGGCCAGCAGACTGATGATCTCCCAGTCGCGCTTCACATTCCCCGCCGGCGGGATCGCCTGTTCAAACCGCTGAAACCCGCGGTCGGCGCAGGTGAAGACGCCGCCGTGCTCGCCCCATGAGGTGGCCGGCAGCAGGACATCGGCAATCTCCGCCGTTTTGGTCATGAAGATATCCTGCACCACCACGAAGTCCAGCGCCTCGATGCCCTTGCGCACCAGGCCGAGGTCGGCTTCGGTCTGCAGCGGATCTTCGCCCATGATGTAGTAGGCTTTGATCTCGCCCGTCAGCGCCTTATGCGGCACCTCGGTGATGCGGGTGCCGACCTGGTCATCCATCTGCGCCGGGTCGATCCCCCAGGCGGCGGCGAATTTCGCCCGCACGGCCGGGTCGGTGACCTCCTGATAGCCGGGGAACAGGTTCGGCAGCACGCCCATATCGCAGGCGCCCTGTACATTGTTTTGCCCACGGACCGGGCCCACGCCGACGTTCGCCCGTCCCAGGTTGCCGGTGAGCAGCGCCAGGCTTGCCAGGCCGCGCACCACATCCACCGCCTGGCCAAACTGGGTGACCCCCATGCCCCACATAATGGTGGCGGAAGGGGCGGCGGCAAACATGCGCATTGCCTCGCGGATCGCCTGCGCGCTGACCCCGACAATCCCTTCCACTGCTTCCGGGGCGTAATCTTTCACCGCCTCGCGGTAGGCATCCAGCCCTTCGGTATAGCGTTCGACATAGGCTTTGTTGTACAGCTCTTCTTCCAGCAATACATAGCCGAAGGCGTTCACCAGCGCCATGTTGCTGCCGTTGTTAAGCTGCAGATGACGGTCGGCTATGCGTGCGGTTTCAATGCGTCGCGGATCGCAGACGATGATTTTGGCGCCGTTTTCCCGGGCTTTGATCACCCGGCGGGCGACGATGGGATGGGAGTCGGCGCAGTTGTAGCCAAAGACCAACAGGCATTTCGAGTTTTCGATGTCGCTTATCGAGTTGCTCATCGCCCCGTTGCCCAGCGCCTGCTGCAGCCCGGCGACGGAAGGGCCATGGCAGACGCGGGCGCAGCAGTCGACGTTGTTGGTGTTCAGCACCGCGCGGGCGAACTTTTGCATCACATAGTTGGTTTCGTTGCCGGTGCCGCGCGAGGAGCCGGTGGTCATGATGGCGCGCGGGCCATGCTTCTCTTTGATCTCCCTGAGCTTGCTGGCGGTATAGCGAATCGCCTCCTGCCAGCTGACCGGCGTGAAAGCGCCGCCTTTCTGGTAGCGGATCATCGGTTGTTTAAGACGGGGCGTCAGGAGCTGCGTGTCGTTAAGAAAATCCCAGCCGTAATAGCCTTTCAGGCACAGCTGGTTCTGGTTGGTGACGCCGTCGGCGGCTTCCGCGCGAATGATTTTATTGTTGTCGACAACCAGTTTAAGTTTGCAACCCGCCCCGCAGTAGGGGCACACGCTCGTGATTTTTTTCATCAGTAACAGACCTGTTAACAGTGAACAGAGGATCGCTGTCGCGCCGGGCCCGACGGGCAACGATCGCGGTATCGCCTGGTGGTGATGCGGACGCAGGCCCGCTGCGCTATGCAGGTCTCGTGCCAGAATTTAATTTATTGATTTACAATGAAAAATAACAGAGGAAGGATGACGGGAGCGTGACCTCGTCACTAATGACGATGACGCAGAGCGCCGACGTCAGACGCTCTGCAGGGGATAATGCCGCTACGCGAGAGGGCGGCAGCGGGCGATATGCGACTCGCTCAGGCCGACGTCGCGCGCGGCGGCGCAGATTGCCTGCCAGCTGCCTGCATCCAGCGGGATCCCCTCGGCCAGACGCGCTTCGCGGTTGGCGGCCTCCCATTCGCCGGGGGCCAGCACCGGGGCATCGGGATCGTGCGGCGACTGTTTACACCATGCGATAAAGGCCTCCGTCTGCGCCTGGCTGTCCGGGGCATCGAACGCGTCCGGTCGCAGGATCACGGTGGTCATGCAGTTAAAGATGGCGTCGACGCTGGTCTGCAGGCTTTCCTGATGGGTGGTTTGCCCCCCGGAGAGCGCGCCGCCGAGCACTTCGCACAGTGTCGCCAGGGCATAGCCTTTGTGCTGGGCGAAGGTGAGCAGGGCGCCCAGCGGCGAGGTCTGCATCACCGCCGGGTCGGTGGTGGGCAGCCCCTGGGCGTCGATCAGGCAGCCGGGCGCCACGGCTTCTCCTTTGTGCCAGGCGACGCGGGTTTTACCAAAGGCGATGGCGCTGGTGGCGTAGTCCAGCAGCAGCGGCGGATGGCCCGCGCGGGGAAACACCACGCACAGCGGGTTAGTGCCGAAGCGGCTGTCTTTTCCGCGGAACGGGGCGACCATCGGGTCGCCGATCACGCTGACGAAGTGAATGGAGATCAGCCCGGCGGCGGCGCACTGCTCCGCCCAGTAGCCGATGCGTCCGACGTGATGCGCATTGCGCAGGGCGATAGCCGCCATGCCGTGCTGCTTCGCCTTTTCGATGCCTAACAGCATCGCTTCGTGGGCGACCACCTGGCCGAAGCCGGCGTTGCCGTCGAGGGTGACCACGGCGCCGGCGTCTTTGGTGACCGTGGCGTGGCGGTTGAGCTGCAGAAAGCCGCCGGCGTGGGATTTGACATAGCTTGGGATCATCCCGACGCCATGGGAGTCATGCCCGGCCAGGTTGGCGGCGATCAGATGGTCGGCGACCAGCGTCGCTTCTTCTGAGCGGCTGCCGAGATGGGTAAACAGTGAGACGACAAACTGATGCAGATCCGTCGCCAGAAAGCGGTGTCCTGTTGGCACTGATTCTCTCCTGTAGTCTGTTGTTATTTTGTTATGTTTGCCGTTTTATGCTGCGCCGCCCGGCGCAGAAGGTCAAGGGCGGACTCTCCCGGCGACAGGCCACTGCGCCAGCGCCTGCGTTATACGACAGACGATAAAAAACCGGTCCGGGATCGCGTTTTAATTAACGTCATAAACACCACATTTTTAAATTCTGCCACTGTCACAAAAGCCAGAAAAAAGCCAGCCCCGGCGTTGCAAGGGGAGCTGATACCACTATATGTTAAATTTGTGTTTATTAATTGATGATTAAAGGTTGGTATCATGTATAAGAAAATAAGTGGTTTAGTGGTTTCACTGACGGCCGTTTTCGCCTGTGCCGCCTGGGCGGAGGTGCCTGCGGGTTATCCGACGGATTATCAAAAAACGGTTGATGCCGCCGTCAAAGAGGGCAAGGTGGTGATCTATTCCACAACCGATACCAAAGCGGCCGGGCCGTTAATTAAAGGATTTGAAGCGCAATATCCAGGCGTAAAAGTCGAATATAACGACATGAACAGCACCGAGCTGTATAACCGCTATATCAGCGAGCAGGCCGCCGGGGGCGGCAGCGGGGACGTGGTGTGGAGCTCATCGATGGATACGGCGCTGAAATTAGCCACCGAGTATGCGGAACAATATGCCTCGCCGGAGGTGAAGCAATTACCCGACTGGGCGGTGTGGCAGCAGAAAGCCTATGGCACCACCTACGAGCCGGTGGTATTTATCTATAACAAACGGCTGATCCCGCAGAATGAGGTCCCGGACTCGCACACCGCGCTGGCCAAATTGATCGCCAGCCAGGCCGATAAATTTAAAGGCAAAGTCACCACCTACGATATCGAAAAATCGGGCCTCGGCTTTATGCTGGCGGTCCAGGACAGCCAGGCCGACGCGAACTATTTTACCGACCTGGCGAATATCGCCAAAGGCGGCCTGACGGTGCAGTCTTCCACCGGCACGATGATGGAGCGCGTCTCCTCTGGCGAAAACCTGATCGGCTATAACATTCTTGGCTCCTATGCCGAAGCGCGGGCGAAAAACGATCCCTCTTTAGGCATCGCCTATCCGAAAGATTACGTGCTGGTGCTCTCCCGCGTCTCGTTTATTAGCCAGGAGAGCGAACATCCCAATGCGGCGAAATTGTGGCTGGATTATGTCCTGTCGGAAAAAGGCCAACAGATCCTCGCCAGCCAGGCGGATATTCCCTCTCTTCGTCGCGATATTGAAGGCAAAAATGATATCGACGGCATGACCACGCTGCTGGGCAAAGCGTTAAAACCGATCCCGGTCAACGAAACGCTGCTGGATTATTTACAGCCGCAAAAACGTCTGCAGTTTATTAAACAATGGCGCAGCGCCGCCGCGAAATAATCCTCCCCCGGGGCATCGCCGATGCCCCTTATTCACACCCGGCGGGTTTATTCACCTGACCAAAGGGATGAACCATGAATGTATTACGCAGAAAGTGGCAGGGGCTGCCGCGCGGCGTGGTGGTGTGCATCACGGCGCTGGTGATTTACGTCCCGCTGTTATTTATTGTGGTGCAGAGTTTTCTCTCCGCGCCGTTCTTTTCCCGCTCCAAATCCTGGAGTCTGGAAGCCTTCGCCTTTATTTTTACCGACCCGGATTTTTATCTGGCGTTAAGGTCAGGGTTTATTCTGGCCTTTGGCCTGGTGATTATCGCCATTCCGCTGGGCGGTATTTTGGCCTTTCTGATGGTACGCACCGATTTACCCGGCCGGCGGTTCATTGAGCCGCTGATCCTGGTGCCGATCTTCGTCTCGCCGATGGTGCTGGGCTTTGGCTACGTGGTGGCCGCCGGGCCGGTAGGCTTCTTTTCCCAGTGGGCGCAGCAGCTGATCGGCTTTGTGCCGTGGAATATCTACTCGATGTTCAGCATTGTGGTCATCGCCGGCTTAACCCACGTGCCGCACGCCTATCTCTATATCTCCTCGGCGCTGCGCAGCGTCGGCTCGGATGTGGAAGAGGCGGCGCGCACCGTCGGCGCCACGCCGCTGCAGGTGATGACTTCGGTGAGTCTGCCAATGGTGCGGCCCTCCATTCTTTACGCCTGCGTGCTGCTCTTTTTCCTTGGTCTGGAAGTCTTCGGTCTGATGCTGGTACTGGGCGACCCCGAGGGCAACATGGTGCTGGCGACCTATCTCTACAAGCTGACCAATAAGCTTGGCACCCCCTCCTACCATCTGATGGCGGCGGTGGCGGTGGTGCTGATCTGCATCACCATCCCGCTGGTCATGCTCCAGCGTCGGCTGATGCGCACCGCCAACCGCTTTGTCACCATGAAGGGCAAGGCGTCGCAGGCGCGGGCGCTGCCGCTGGGCAAATGGCGCTGGGTGGCCGGGGCGGTGGTGGTGGCCTGGCTGACGGTGACCATCGGCGTCCCGCTGCTCGGCGTGGCGCTGCGCGCCTTTATCTCCAACTGGGGCGTCGGCGTGTCGCTGTGGGATGAGCTGTCGCTGACGACGTTCCACAATATCTGGCAGCAGCCCAACCTGCTGCGGGCGATCGTCAACTCGATGGCTATCGGCATCGTCGGCGGCGCGCTGGCGGTGATCTGCTATCTGTTTGTCGGCATCGCCATGCACCGCAAAGCGGACAACGTCACCCGCTTTCTTGACTACAGCGTGCTGGTCCCGCGCGCGGTGCCGGGGCTGCTGGCCGGTCTGGCCTTCCTGTGGGTGTTCCTGTTTGTGCCGATGTGGCTCGATCAGTCGCTGAAGCATGGCTGGCTCTCGGCGCTGCCGGTAGCGGACTGGCTGCGGGAGCACCTTATCGTGCAGCTGCGCGCGCTGCGCAATACCATCTTCAGCGTCTGGCTGGCCTACACCGTGGTATGGATGGCCTATGGCCTGCGGCTCATCTCCTCGACGCTGCTGCAGGTGGGCCCGGAGCTGGAGGAGGCGGCGCGCAGCACCGGCGCCTCGCGGGGGCAGATCACCCGCCACGTCACTGTCCCGCTGTCGCGCTATGGGCTGATTGGCTCCTGGCTGCTGATGTTTCTGATCTTTGAGCGCGAATATTCCACCGGCGTCTATCTGCTGTCGCCGGGTACCGAAACCATCGGCTCGATGCTGGTGTCGCTGTGGGCGGCGGGGGCCATCGATATCGTCGCGGCGCTCTCCTTTATCAATATTCTGCTGGTGGTGATTGGCCTTGGCATCGCCCTGCGCTTTGGAGTGAAATTACATGATTGAGTTATCGGTAGAAAATCTGCATCTCACCTATGGCGACAACCCGGTGCTGAAAGGGGTGTCGATGACGCTCGGCCGGGGAGAGGTGGTGTCGCTGCTGGGGCCTTCGGGAAGCGGCAAAACCACGCTGCTGCGGGCGGTGGCCGGGCTGGAGAAGCCGACGAGCGGACGGATCGCCATCGGCAATCGCACGGTGTACGACGGCACGCCGCGCAGCGAAATCCCGGCCGAAGAGCGTAACCTCGGCCTGGTGTTCCAGTCCTATGCCCTGTGGCCGCACAAAACGGTGTTCGACAACGTGGCCTATCCGCTGAAGCTGCGTAAAGTCGCCGCCGGGGAGATAAAAGAGCGGGTGCAGCGCGTGCTGGATCAGCTGGGGCTGGGGCATCTTGGCAACCGCCATCCGCACCAGCTCTCCGGCGGCCAACAGCAGCGGGTGGCCATTGGTCGGGCGCTGGTCTACAACCCGCCGGTGATCCTGCTGGATGAGCCGCTCTCTAACCTCGACGCCAAGCTGCGCGAGGAGGCGCGGGTGTTTCTGCGCGAGCTGATCATCAAGCTGGGCCTCTCGGCGCTGATGGTCACTCACGATCAAAATGAAGCGATGGCCATCTCCGATCGTATTCTGCTGCTGAACAATGGCGTCATCGAGCAGCAGGGGACGCCGCAGGAGATGTACGGCAGCCCGGCGACGCTGTTCGCCGCCGAGTTTATGGGCAGCAATAACCGCCTGCACGGCAAGGTGATGGCGCTGGAGAACGGCAGGGCGCGCATCGAAGGCGCCAGCTGGAGCCTGTGGGGGCGAGCGGGCGAGGGGGTCAGCGTCGGCGAGCCGGCGACGGCGGTGATCCGCGTCGAGCGCCTGCGTCTTGACGGCGCGGCGCAGGATAACAGTCTCCAGCTACCGCTGCTGACCAGCATGTACCTCGGCGACCGCTGGGAGTACCTGTTCCGCACCGAGGGTGACGACTTTCCGCTACGCGCCTACGGAACCGCGCTGCGCGATGCTGAACACTGCCATCTGACGCTCCCGGCGGAGGATGTGTGGATTTTTCCGCAGCGGTAACCGTTTGTTAAGACGCCAGATGGCACACGGCTTCAATATTGTGCCCGTCTGGCGCAATCACAAAGGCGGCGTAGTACCCGGCGTGGTAGTTGGGCCGTAACCCCGGCGCGCCGTTGTCCTTTCCTCCGGCGGCCAGCGCCGCCTGCCAGAAGGCATCCACCTGCTCGCGGCTGTCGGCGCGAAAGGCGATATGCAGCGGCGCCGGTTTGTCCGCACTTTGATAGAGACACAAAGAGACATCGCCGCTGCCCGCCAGCTCTGCGCCGTAGGTCGGCTCGCCTTCATCGACCAGCGTTACGCCAAGCGGGGCCAGAGCCTGTAAAAAGAACGCTTTGCTGGCGGCATAGTCGCTGACGCCGAATTTCACATGATCGAACATCTCTTCTCTTCTCCTGTGGACGGGTATCGCCAGCCGAACGCGTTAGCCGGGAAATAGATGCAAAATAGTTAACAACGGGTAGTAACTTTTTTAACAGCTCAAAATGTTTAATTATTCCTAATACGAGTATTTACAGACGTTTAATCTGCCATGTACCATAAACAAAAAATAACATTTGTGATACAAGTCACTCTTTTTTGGCGCATGGGTAAGCTCAGCGCGGTGTGAACGCCGCCGGTTTACCGCCTCAAGGTTATGGCAGCACCCTTCTCACGATGACATTCCGGTGAATTTCTCTCCGATTTCCCGCGTTTCGTTGAGAATCGTCTACTATCCAAACGATAACCCTATAAATGATATCGCCTCTGGCGATGTTTTATCCGACTTGCCGGTCCGGGCCAGACGCTAAGCGGTTTAAAAGCGCAATGGTATCGGTTCCGGCACGACATTCACTGGTTTTGTCAGCGACAAAAACAGTAATTTTCAATGACAGGAATGTGATGATGTCGAGCGAGAAAACTAACAATTCCAGGCGTGATTTCCTGGTGAAATCGATGGCGCTGATCCCGACGGTGGTGATCGGCGGCGCGGGAGCAGGGGCCATTGGCGTGGCCACCAGCGCGACCGCGCAGGCGGCCCCCGCTTCAGAGCCAGCCTCCGGGAACACGGCGGCGGCCAGCGACTGGAAGCCGCAGTTCTTCAACGATCGTGAGTGGGCGTTTATCAACGCCGCTGTCGCTCGCTTAATCCCGGCGGATGAACTTGGCCCCGGCGCTAAAGAGGCCGGCGTGCCGGAGTTTATCGACCGCCAGCTCAATACCCCTTACGCCACCGGCTCCATCTGGTATATGCAGGGGCCCTTCAACCCCGACGTGCCGAAAGAGATGGGCTATCAGCTGCCGCTGGTGCCCAAACAGATCTATAACCTCGGGATCGCCGATGCCGAGGCCTGGTGTCAGGACAAGTATCACAAGACCTTTGCTGAACTGAGCAGCGAGCAGCAGGACGAGGCGCTCGGCCTGTGGGAATCGGGCAAAGCTGAGTTCAAACAGCTACCGGCTTCGCTGTTCTTCACCTATCTGCTGCAGAACACCCGCGAAGGCTTCTTCAGCGACCCGATCCATGGCGGTAACAAAGGCATGGTCGGCTGGACGCTGATTAATTTTCCCGGCGCGCGCGCCGACTTTATGGATTGGGTTGAACGGGGCGAACGCTACCCCTTCCCGCCGGTATCAATTAATGGGGAGAGGGCGTAATCATGGCCACCGTATTGAAAAAAACCGATGTCGCGATCGTCGGCTTCGGCTGGGTTGGGGCGATCATGGCCAAAGAGCTGACCGAAGCCGGGCTCAACGTCGTGGCGCTGGAGCGCGGCCCGATGCGCGACACCTGGCCGGACGGCGCCTATCCGCAGGTGATTGATGAGCTGACCTACAACATCCGCCGCAAGTTGTTCCAGGATCTGTCGAAAAGCACCGTCACCATCCGGCATAACACCAGCCAGCAGGCGGTGCCGTATCGCCAGCTGGCGGCCTTCCTGCCGGGTACCGGCGTGGGCGGCGCCGGGCTGCACTGGTCCGGCGTCCATTTCCGCGTCGATCCCATCGAACTGCGGATGCGCAGCCACTATGAAGAGCGCTACGGCAAAAACTTCATCCCCCAGGATATGATCATCCAGGATTTCGGCGTCACTTACGACGAGCTGGAACCGTTCTTCGATAAAGCGGAGAAAGTTTTCGGCACCTCCGGGACCGCCTGGTCGATCAAAGGCAAGGTCGTCGGTAAAGGCCGCGGCGGCAACGCCTTCGCCCCGGACCGTTCAGATGACTTCCCGCTGCCGGCGCAGAAAAACACCTGGTCGGCGCAGCTGTTTGAAAAAGCGGCGCTCGAGGTGGGCTACCATCCCTACAACCTGCCGTCGGCCAACACTTCCGACTCCTATACCAACCCGTACGGCGCGCAGATGGGCCCGTGCAACTTCTGCGGTTTCTGCAGCGGCTACGCCTGCTACATGTACTCCAAAGCCTCGCCGAACGTGAACATTCTGCCGGCGCTGCGCCAGGAAAAACGCTTTGAGCTGCGGACCAACGCCAACGTGCTGAAGGTCAACCTGACCGACGACAAATCCCGTGCCACCGGCGTGACCTACGTCAACGGCCAGGGGCGCGAAATGGAGCAGCCGGCGGACCTGGTGATCATCGGCGCCTTCCAGTTCCATAACGTGCACCTGATGCTGCTCTCCGGGATCGGCAAACCCTACAATCCGGAGACCGGCGAAGGGGTGGTGGGGCGTAACTTCGCCTACCAGAACATGACCACCATTAAGGCCATTTTCGACAAAGATACCTACACCAACCCGTTTATCGGCGCGGGCGGCAACGGCGTCGGCGTCGACGACTTCAACGCCGACAACTTCGACCACGGCGCGGCGGGCTTTGTCGGCGGTTCGCCGTTCTGGGTCAACCAGGCCGGGACCAAGCCCATCTCCGGTTTCCCGGTACCGCCGGGCACCCCGGCGTGGGGCAGCAAATGGAAAGCGGCGGTGGCCGATACCTACACCCATCACCTGTCGATGGATGCTCACGGCGCGCACCAGTCCTATCGGCAGAACTACCTCGATCTTGATCCGAACTATAAAAACGTCTTTGGCCAGCCGCTGCTGCGCATGACCTTTGACTGGCAGGAAAACGACATCAAGATGGCGCAGTTTATGTTCGATAAGATGGCGCCGATCGCCAAAGCGATGAAGCCGAAATATATCCTCGGCAGCCCGAAAAACGCCAACAGCCACTTTGATACCACCACCTACCAGACCACCCATATGAACGGCGGGGCGGTGATGGGGGAAGATCCGAAAACCAGCGCCGTTAACCGTTATCTGCAAAGCTGGGACGTGCATAACGTCTTCGTCATCGGCGCCTCCGCTTTCCCGCAGGGGCTGGGCTATAACCCAACCGGCACGGTGGCCGCGCTGGCGTACTGGTCAGCGAAGGCGATCCGCGAGCAGTATCTGAAAAATCCGGGTCCCCTGGTGCAGGCATAAAGGAAGGCAGATGATGAAAATGCAATGGTTATCGGCCCTGGTGCTTGGGGCATTGAGCTGCGCGGCCTTCGCCGAAGAGGCGCCTGCGGACAGCAATCTGATTAAGCAAGGGGAGTATCTGGCGCGGGCGGGGGACTGTGTCGCCTGCCATACCAACGGCAAAGCGGGCAAACCTTTCGCCGGCGGTCTGCCGATGGAGACGCCGATCGGCACCATCTACTCCACCAATATCACGCCGGATAAAGAACACGGCGTCGGCGGGTACACCTTCGAAGAGTTTGACGACGCGGTGCGCAAGGGTGTGCGGAAAGACGGTTCCACGCTCTATCCGGCAATGCCGTATCCCTCATTCGCGCGGATCAGTGAAGCGGACATGCGCGCCATGTACGCCTACTTTATGCATGGCGTGGAGCCGGTGAATGTCGCCAACAAGGACACCGACATCCCGTGGCCGCTGTCGATGCGCTGGCCGCTGGCGTTCTGGCGCGGCATCTTCGCCCCGACGCCGAGCGACTTTGTCGCCAACCCGCAGGTTGACCCGGTGCTGGAGCGCGGTCGCTATCTGGTGGAAGGCCTGGGCCACTGCGGCGCCTGTCATACCCCGCGTAGCCTGACGATGCAGGAAAAAGCGCTCAGCGAAAGCGAAGGCGATGATTACCTGGCGGGCAGCAATGCGCCGATTGACGGCTGGGTCGCCTCCAGCCTGCGCGGCGAAAATCGCGACGGTCTGGGGACCTGGAGCGAAGCCGAGCTGGCTGAGTTCCTGAAAACCGGACGTAACGATAAATCGGTGGTCTTCGGCGGCATGAGCGATGTGGTGGAGCACAGTCTGCAGTATCTCTCTGATGACGACATCACCGCCATCGCCCGCTATCTGAAGTCGCTCCCGCCGCGCGGCGGCAAACAGACCCCAGCCCCGGTGGAAGACAGCGTGGCGAAAGATCTGTGGAAGGGTAACGACAGCAAAACCGGCGCCGCGCTGTATGTCGATAACTGCGCCGCCTGCCACCGCACCGACGGCGCGGGCTACCAGCGCGCCTTCCCGTCGCTGAAGGGCAACCCGGTGGTGCAGACCGAAGATGCCACTTCGCTGATCCACATCGTTCTGACCGGGAGCACCACGCCGGCGGTGAAAGATGCGGTCTCCAACCTGACCATGCCGTCGTTCGGCTGGCGTCTGGACGACCAGCAGGTGGCGGATGTGGTCAACTTCATCCGCACCAGCTGGGGCAACAACGCGCCGGCGGTCAGCGCCAGCGATGTGGCGAAGGTGCGTAAGGAGACCGCGGCGCACGATGAGAAGGCGTTAGGCAACGCCGATATCTCGAAGCTGCCGGGGGCCGGACAGTAACCGTCAGGGTTGCGTCGCCCGCGCGACGCAACCCTGACTTAGCCAGGACGTAAAATACTGTCTGAATCAAGGAGTTTGCCTTCATGCTGCATGCAGAGCGACTGACCTGCATCGTTGACGATCGACCGCTGTTTGCGGAGCTGACGCTGTCCCTTGCTGCCGGCGAGCTGCTGCAGGTCGCCGGTGATAACGGCGCGGGGAAAACCTCGCTGCTGCGGATCCTTTGCGGCCTGGCGCGCCCGGAAAGCGGGGTGGTGAGCTGGCAGGGCCAGCCGCTGGCCCAGGTGCGGGAGTCATTTCACCGGCAGCTGCTGTGGCTGGGCCATAAGCCCGGCGTCAAAGCGGCGCTGACCGCCGATGAAAACCTGCGTTTCTTCTTTCCGGCCAGCCGCCTTCAGCAGCGGGAAAGCGCCCTCGCCGCCGTCGGCCTGGCGGGCTATGAAGATCTCCCCTTAAGCCAGCTCTCCGCCGGGCAGCAGCGCCGGGTGGCGTTAACCCGCCTGTGGTTAACCGATGCGCCGCTGTGGATCCTCGATGAGCCGTTCACCGCCCTCGATGCCACGGCGATAGAAACCCTGACCCGTCGCCTGGAGCAGCACGCCCGGCAGGGGGGAAGCGCGATCCTCACCACCCATCAGCCGCTGCGGCCGCTGGGCTGCCCGTTGCGCACCCTGCGCCTCGGCGACGACGGCGGGAGGCGGCAATGATGAGAGCGCTGTTGGCCCGGGAACTGCGCCTGGCGTGGCGCAGCGGGGCGGAGATCCTCAATCCGCTATGGTTCTTTCTGATCGTCATCACCCTGTTTCCGTTCGGCGTCGGCGCCGCGCCGCAGCTGCTGGCGCAGATTGCGCCGGGCGTGGTGTGGGTCGCCGCGCTGCTGGCGGCGCTGCTGGTGATGGATCGGTTGTTTCGCGACGACTGGCAGGACGGTTCCCTGGAGCAACTGATGCTTCTGCCGACGCCGCTGGTGGCGGTGGTGCTGGTGAAGGTGGTCGCTCACTGGATGATGAGCGGCCTGCCGCTGCTGATCGTCTCGCCGCTGGCGGCGTTGCTGCTGGGGATGAATCTGCACGACGCCGGCGTGCTGGCGCTGACCTTGCTGCTTGGCACGCCGACGCTCAGTTTTCTTGGCGCGGTGGGAGTTGGCCTGACCGTCGGCCTGAAGCGCGGCGGCGTCCTGCTGAGCCTGCTGGTGCTGCCGCTGGCGGTGCCGCTGCTGATTTTCGCCACCGCGGCCTGCCAGGCGGCGGCGGCCGGGCTTCCGGTCGGCGGCTATCTGGCGATGCTGGCGGCGTTCTTAACCGCCAGCGCCACCCTGTGCCCGTTCGCCACCGCCGCCGCGCTGCGGCTGACCGTGCAATAATTCGCTGCGCCTGCGGGCGCGGCCATCATAACCGTGTGAGTAAGCGTCTATGTGGAAAGCGTTACATCAACTGGCGATCCCCGAGCGGCTGTACCGCCTGTGCGGATGCTGGATCCCCTGGCTGGCGGCGTTGAGCGCGCTGTTGCTGGTCATCGGCCTGGGGTGGGGCTTTGGCTTCGCCCCCGCGGACTATCAGCAGGGGGAAAGCTACCGGATCATGTATCTTCACGTCCCGGCGGCGATGTGGTCGATGGGGCTGTACCTGGCGATGGCCGTCGCGGCCTTCGTCGGGGTGGTGTGGCAGATCAAAATGGCCGACCTGGCGATCGCCGCCCTGGCGCCGGTAGGGGCGGTCTGCACCCTGGTGGCGCTGGTCAGCGGCGCGGCGTGGGGCAAGCCGATGTGGGGGACCTGGTGGATCTGGGACGCCCGCCTGACCTCGGAGCTGGTGCTGCTGTTTCTGTATGCCGGCGTCATCGCCCTGTGGCACGCCTTTGACGACCGCCGCCTGGCCGGGCGCGCGGCGGGGATCCTCGTGCTGGTCGGGGTGGTCAATCTGCCCATCATTCATTACTCGGTTTACTGGTGGAACACCCTGCACCAGGGCTCGACCAACCTGCAGCAAACCATCGACCCGAGCATGCGTCTGCCGCTGCGGATCTGCATTTTTGCTTTCCTCGCGCTGTCGGTCACCCTGACCCTGATGCGCCTGCGTAACCTGATCCTCCAGCTGGAACGTCGTCGGCCGTGGGTGATGGCGCTGGCTAACAAAGGAGCCGCCCGATGAGCCCCGCTTTTTCTTCGTTCGCCGCCTTCCTGAATATGGGCGGCTATGCCCTGTACGTCTGGCTGGCGGTGGCCGTGGCCATCGCCGCCTTTGGCCTGCTGACGGTTCATACGCTGTGGGCGCGGCGGGCGCTATTCCAGGAGGTGCGACGCCAGCAGGCGCGCGAGCGGCGGATCGCGGCCGCTCGCGAACATGACAAGGAGGCCGCGGATGCAAGCGCGTCGTAAAACCCGGCTGTATATCGTGCTGGCGGTGCTCGCCGGCCTTGGGCTGACCATCAGCCTGACGCTGTACGCCCTGAGCAGCAATATCGATCTGTTCTACACCCCGGGAGAAATTATCTACGGTAAAACGGAAACCCGGGCGCTGCCCCATACCGGGCAGCGCCTGCGGGTGGGAGGCTACGTTCAGCCCGGCTCCCTGCAGCGCGACCCGCAAACCCTCGACGTGCGCTTTAAGCTGTATGACGCCCGCGGGGTCGTGGACGTCAGCTATAAGGGCATTTTGCCGGACCTCTTCCGTGAAGGACAGGGCGTGGTGGCCCAGGGCGTTCTGGACGGCGAGCGGCATATCACCGCTCAGCAGGTGCTGGCCAAGCATGATGAAAATTACACCCCGCCGGAGGTGAAAAACGCCATGACGCCGGCGAAAGCGGAGGCGCAGCCATGATGCCGGAGCTGGGCAACTTTTTATTGTGTCTGGCGGCGGGGCTGGCGCTGCTCCTGAGCGTCTATCCCCTGTGGGGCGCGGCGCGGCAGGACCGGCGGCTGATGGCCCTGGCCCGGCCGCTGGCCTGCGGGCTGTTCGCCTGTATCGGCGGCGCCTTCCTGCTGCTGGTGCACGCCTTCGTGGTCAACGATTTTACCGTCCGCTACGTGGCGGAAAACTCCAACAGCGCGCTGCCGGTGTGGTATCGGGTGGCGGCGACCTGGGGGGCGCACGAGGGCTCGCTGCTGCTGTGGGTCCTGCTGCTCAGCGTCTGGACCTTCGCCGTCGCCCTCTTCAGCCGCCGGATGCCGCTCGACGCCGTCGCCCGGGTGCTGGCGGTGATGGGGATGATCGCCTTTGGGTTTCTGCTGTTCATCCTCTTTACCTCCAACCCGTTCAGCCGCGGCCTGCCGCAGTACCCCATTGACGGCCGCGACCTTAATCCGCTGCTGCAGGATATCGGCATGATTTTTCATCCGCCGATCCTCTATATGGGGTACGTCGGCTTCTCGGTGGCTTTCGCCTTCGCCATCGCCTCGCTGCTGGCGGGGCGGCTGGACACCGCGTGGGCGCGCTGGTCGCGTCCCTGGACCCAGGCGGCGTGGATGTTCCTCACTCTCGGCATCGTGCTGGGCTCGGCGTGGGCCTATTACGAACTGGGCTGGGGCGGCTGGTGGTTCTGGGACCCGGTGGAAAACGCCTCGTTTATGCCGTGGCTGGTAGGGACCGCGCTGCTGCACTCCCTGGCGGTGACCGAGAAGCGCGGCAGCTTCCGCGCCTGGACGGTGCTGCTGGCCATCGCCGCCTTCTCCCTGTGCCTGCTGGGCACCTTCCTGGTGCGCTCCGGCGTGCTGGTCTCGGTGCATGCCTTTGCCTCGGATCCATCGCGCGGGCTGTTTATTCTGGCGCTGCTGATTGTCGCCATCGGCGGGTCGCTGCTGCTGTACGCCCTGAAGGGTGGCAGGGTGCGGGCGCGGGTGGAACATACGCTGTGGTCGCGCGAGTCGTTCCTGCTTGGCAACAATATTTTGCTGATGGCCGCGATGCTGGTGGTGCTCCTCGGAACGCTGCTGCCGCTGGTGCATAAAGAGCTGGGCCTCGGCAGCATCTCCATCGGCGAGCCGTTCTTTAACACCATGTTCACCGCCCTGATGGCGCCGTTTGCGCTGCTGCTGGGGCTGGGACCGCTGATCCGCTGGCGGCGCGATGACGTCGCCAGGCAGATTAAGCGCCTGGTGAACGCCCTGGTGGTGACGTTGTCACTTTCTCTGGCGCTGCCGTGGCTGCTGCAGGATCGTATCACCGCGATGGCGGTCATTGGCCTGATGATGGCCCTGTGGGTGCTGATCTTCGCCCTGATGGAGGTTCACGAACGGGCCACCCATCGCCACGGCTTCTGGCGCGGCCTGCGGACGCTGACCCGCAGCCAGTGGGGGATGGTGCTCGGTCACGTCGGCGTGGCGGTGACCGTTATCGGCATCACCTTTAGCCAGAACTACAGCGTGGAGCGCGATGTACGGATGCGCCCCGGCGACAGTATCGATATCCACCGCTATCACTTCGTGTTTAACGGCGTGCGCAATATTGTCGGCCCCAACTGGACCGGCGGGGAAGGCATCATTGCCGTGACCCGCAACGGCCGCCCGGAAGCGACGCTGTATGCCGAGAAACGCTTTTATACCGCCAGCCGGATGATGATGACCGAGGCGGCGATCAGCGGCGGGCTGACCCGCGATCTGTACGCCGCGCTGGGGGAAGAACTGAGCGACGGCAGCTGGGCGGTGCGTCTGTACTACAAACCGTTCGTTCGCTGGATCTGGTATGGCGGGGTGCTGATGGCCCTCGGCGGTCTGTGCTGCATGCTCGACCCGCGCTACCGGATGCGTAAGAAACTGCAGGAGGCCTCATGAACCGGAAGCTGCTGTTTATCCCGCTGGTGCTGTTTCTGGCGCTGGCCGCCGCGCTGTTCTGGCAGCTGATGCGTAACGCCGATGGCGACGACCCGACGACCCTCGAGTCGGCGCTGATTGGCAAACCGCTGCCGGAATTTCGCCTTGAAGCGCTGGATACCCTCGGCCAGGCGCTGGACCGACGGACGCTGATTGACGGCAAGCCGCTGCTGCTTAACGTCTGGGCCACCTGGTGCCCAACCTGTCGCGCCGAGCATCAGTTTCTCAACGGCCTGGCGCAGCAGGGCGTGCGGGTGGTGGGGATGAACTACAAAGACGATCGGCAGAAGGCGATCAGCTGGCTGCAGCGCCTGGGTAATCCGTACAGGCTGAGCCTGTACGACGGCAACGGCATGCTCGGCCTGGATCTGGGGGTTTATGGCGCGCCGGAGACGTTTCTCATCGACGGTCAGGGCATTATCCGCTGGCGGCACGCCGGCGACCTGAACGACCGGGTGTGGCGCGAGGAGCTCCAGCCGCTGTGGAATCAATACAACCGGGGGGCGGGCTGATGAGAGGTGTCATAGCCATCCTGCTGGCGCTGATGCTTACCGGCCAGGCGTGGGCCGCCATCGATACCTGGCAGTTTAAAGACGAGGCCCAGGAGCAGGCGTTCCGCGAGATCACCTCCCAGCTGCGCTGCCCGAAATGCCAGAACAACAGCATCGCCGACTCGAACGCGATGATTGCCGCCGATATGCGGCAGAAGGTGTACGAGCTGATGCAGCAGGGGAAAACGAAAGGGCAGATCGTTGACTATATGGTGGCCCGCTACGGCAATTTTGTCAGCTACGAGCCGCCGCTGACCGCGGGCACGGTGCTGCTGTGGCTGGGGCCGGGGCTGTTCGTCCTGGCGGGCGCGGGGGTGATTATCGCCCGCGCGCGTCGTCGCGACATCCCTGACGCGGCGCTCAGCGTCGAAGAGCGCCAGCGGCTGGCGGCATTATTGAAAGAAGGAAAAGAACGATGAGCCTGTTGGTGGTTATCGCCGGGCTGCTGCTGGCTGGCGCGCTGGGGCTGCTGTACTTCCCGTGGTCGGGCAAAGGGGCGGTGGACCGCGATACCCTCAACCGCGCCCTGTATCAGTCGCGCCTGCAGGAGCTGGCGCAGGAGCGCGGCGAGGACAACCCGGCGCTGGTCGTCGAGCTGCAGCGCACGCTGCTGACGGATATCCCGCCCCAGGCACAGCCTGGCGAACGGCCGCTAAGCCGCTGGGCGCTGCTTCCGGGCGCGCTGCTGCTGGTGGTTCTGAGTCTGGGCCTGTATCTGAAAACCAGCGATATTGGCCAGGTGCTGCTCTGGCAGCAGGCGGAGCGGCATTATCCTGCGCTGTTACAGCAGGTTAAGGACCCGACCGCGCCGCCGCTGCGTATGGATGAGCTGGCGGAGCTGCGGCTTGGCCTGCGCAGCCATCTGCAGAATACTCCGCACGACCTCGCCGGCTGGCAGTTGCTTGGGCGGCTGGGTCTGCTGTTGAACGATGGCGAGACGGCGATCGGCGCCTTTGGCCGGGCGCATGCGCTGGCGGCGGACGACCCGGCGGCGGCTTTCGATTATGCCAGCGCGCTGGTGCGGGCGGGGGATAGCGGTCAGGTCCGGATGGGCGAGCTGCTGCTGCGCGACCTGCATCAGCGACAGCCGACCAGCCTGCCGGTGCTGGAGATGCTGGCCCTGAGCGCGGTGCGTAATGAAGATTACCCCGAGGCCGTGGCGGCCCTGCAGGCGTTGCTGGCCCGGCTGCCGGAAGGGGATGCGCGACGCGAGGCGATTGTCCGCCAGCTGGCGCAGGCGCAGCAGCAGGCGCAGTAACTGCCCGGCGGCGCTGAACGTGGGGTCTGCCGCGAGGACGGTACGGACAGCCCTGGTTTTGTAGGCCGGGTCAGGCGCAGCCGCCACCCGGCACAAAATCGGCTCCGTGCCCGCTGTCCTTGCCCGGCGGCGCTACGCTTGCGCGGGCCTACGAAGGGCGTGAATAGAGCGCCAAATCGCGGGCAGCCTTTGTAGGCCGGGTAAGCGAAGCGCCACCCGGCAACATGTTGAGCTCGGAGCCTGATACCTTCCCTGCGGCGCTGCGTTAGCGTGGGCCTGGGGATATGAGCTGACGGGAGGCCTTTGTAGGCCGGGTAAGGCGCAGCCGCCACCCGGCAACATGGCGGCCACGGTGCGATATCTTGCCCGGCGGCGGGGGAGACTGTTATCGGTTTTACAGGTTCTCAGCCCGGGGAAAGCGTTTATCACGCGTGACTTCAGCGTAGTTTGCGCTCCCGGTTAGTCTTCTGCGTTATGTCAATCATGGCGCAGGGAGCGCACAGGGGGCGGCCAGTCGCCGCCGCTCCCTGTACCCCCGGGCTCCGGCCAGCAAAATCGCCACTGCGTGGTCCCTTCGACTTATCCCTGCAGGCTTCGGGTCGGGCCGAGGCAGCGTCCGTGCAAAACACGGCCCTCAGCCCGCATCCATGCGGGCTGCCCCGGCCTTCCGGGAACGTCTCAGCGATTTTGAGGCCGCCAGCACCGGCAGTTTCAGTAGCCCCAGCGCCAGCGGTGATTTGGGGCTCCAGGCCGGGTAAGGCGCAGCCGCCACCCGGCACAAAATCGGCTCCGTGCCCGCTGTCCTTGCCCGGCGGCGCTACGCTTGCGCGGGCCTACGAAGGGCGTGAATAGAGCGCCAAATCGCGGGCAGCCTTTGTAGGCCGGGTAAGCGAAGCGCCACCCGGCAACATGGCGGGCACGGAGCGATAGCTTGCCCGGCGGCGGTGGAGACGGTTATCGGTTTTACAGGTTCTCAGCCCGGGGAAAGCGTTTATCACGCGTGACTTCAGCGTACTTTATGCTCCTGCTTCGTGTTGCTGCACCCGGTTTTCCGTGGCGCAGGGAGCAGTATGGCAGCGGCAACGACTGCCGGACGGTTCCCTCTCCCTCCGGGAGAGGGCCAGGGGCGGGAAAGTACTGCTGGGAAGTCTTTTATGTTATCTGTGGCTTCAGCGGGTATTGCGCTCCCGGTTAATTGTCTGCGTTATGTCACTCATGGCGCAGGGAGCGCACAGGGGGCGGCCAGTCGCCGCCGCCCCCTGTACCCCCGGCCTTCCGGGAACGTCTCAGCGATTTTGAGGCCGCCAGCACCGGCAGTTTCAGTAGCCCCAGCGCCAGCGGTGATTTGGGGCTCCAGGCCGGGTAAGGTGTAGCTGTCACCCGGCAAAAATACGGCACAAGAGCGGCACAAATACGGCCCAACAGCGTAGCCGGGATAAGGTCTCACGCATCGCTCTCCGGGATTCTCCCTGCTGGCGCTATGCGCAGCCGCTTCCGTGTTAAGCTCCCAGGTGTCGCAGGAATGACTGAAGAATCTCCCCCTTAGCATCAGCAGCAGGCTGCCGCTTAGGCCCCGGAGATCACTCCATTAACGTTGCAAGCGCGGTAGATCCCGAGCACCGGAGTGAAAAAGGATTAGCTGAACGTCTTCAGCGCGGGACGCGAATCCATGCTAATCACCTGAGGGGGTTAGCTCGCTCATGTTCCCCGACGAGCCGGATAGCGCTGCCGACAACTGGCAAAAGAGTCGTTGATATAGTCGCTCAGCGGCCACTTGTCCTGATAGCCAAACGTCCTCGGGAATGGATGCAGTACGAAGCGCCAAGTAAGGAGTTCAATGTGATTGCCGCTGAAGACGCGGTGTTCACGGATCATCTCATCTGGTAACCTGTCACGCGCGCCGTTGGTAACGTGAATATTCATGGTTAACTTTGGAACTCAGACGATTAATGAAAACTAGCAGACTATTCACTTTAATTTTGCCATTGTTACTGACACTCTGCGTTGGCACAGAGGCCAGCGCCAGCACACCTTCAGGCAGCATTTCCTCTGCAAACACATCAATTACCACTCGTGATAAGAACGGAAACCTACTGCCGAGTTTCCTGCGGATTCAGTACGATGTTGATTCAGATGGCAGAGTTCAGAATGTAAAGATACTTGAATCGACAACGACTCCGGAGTTGGAACATCAAGTCATTGATAAAATGATTAAAAAATGGCGTTTTGAAAAGGGCAAGCCGGGAATAGCTCAAAGATTAGTCGTCAAGATCCAACCCAAATCAGACGGCGGTCCCGCGAATAAGCAGTAAGCACTTTTGAGGATTAATAGCCTGACGCATCATCTACGCCGGTAAAGTCCCCTGGGTGCAAGGAGCGGATAATGGTCCGGATTAATTTCTGTTAATAAAGAAGCATGTCGCTCCATATACTCTCCATGATTTGCAAAAAATAAATCAACAAACCTCTGTCAGAATTTTCTTTCTGAACAGGAGGTACTATGAACAAAATAAACTATCAAATCAAATACATTGAATATTTGTTGAGAAAATGCAGAACCATTTTGACTAATGACATTTCATTTCATGCAGACAGGTTAAGAGAAATATCTGGCACATATCCGGATTTACTCAATCCTGTGACGCTTAATGAGAAAATCTGCCATCGCATTTTATTTATCCACAACCCATTTTATACGATGCTTGCTGATAAACTTCTGGTCAGGGAGTATGTTGAGAAAAGAACTAATTTAATCAAGCTTATTCCTTTAGTAGGTGTTTATAACAGAGTTGATGATATTGATTTCGATAAACTACCCCCTAAATTTGTTTTGAAATGCAATCATGATAGTGGAAGCGCGGTCATATGCACGGACAAAACGAATATTGATCCCGCTAAGGTTAAAAGCAGATTAAAACTATCTCTTAAAAAGAACATGTATTATACGACCCGAGAATGGCAGTATAAAAATATACCACCTGTGGTCCTATGCGAAATGTATCTGGATCTATTTTCCAGTAAACACCGGAGTATAACTCCGGAAATGCTAAGAATACATTGCTTTCACGGTGTGGCATGTTTTATCGAGGCAGACTTTACTGACAGCGATGGAAACGAATTCATTAACGTTTATGACAGAGCGTGGAATTTGCAACCCTTTCAGATGGAATACCCAAATATGCCATTGCCGGTTGATGAACCAGAATCATTTCATAAGTCCGTTATTGCCGCCCAGGACTTAGCAAAAGAAATAGACTACTGCCGCGTCGATCTTATGCTAAAAGGAGAAGATATCTATTTCAGCGAAATAACACTAAGCCCCAAAAGAGGCAAACTTAAAATCACCCCATCAATTTGGGACGCCAAAATCGGCAGTATGTGGGATCTGTCTGTTGCTAAAACAAGTTCAATCGAGCCTGTATATTCATGCCCTTAAACAGGCCATGAGAGTTTGAAAAGTGAGCCATTTTCTGGTGTCATACTATAGCTAACGTCTCCGCCGTGGGCGCACATAATGGCTTTAACTACCGACAACCCCAAACCACAGCCCTCTGGATTAATATTTTTGGCGTATTGTCCTCGCTGAAAAGGCTGGAATAAGGACTTCTGGAGTTCTTCAGGAATTCCAGGTCCTTTGTCCTGAACGATAATAAAATTATCGTTTCCTGTAATACCATTCTTTATTAACAGCGTTTGTGATGTGGAATATTTTAAGGCATTGTCAAAAAGAACGGTGAGGCACTGAATAATGCGTAAGGGATCGCAAACGCAATACTGATGGTTAATCTCAGTGACAATTTTGAAATGCTTTTTATCAAAATCCGGCCAAAAGGTATCAAGCGCATTTGAAATCGTGGACTTGAGATCGACTTCACTCAGCATCAAGGAGTACCCAGCGCCTCCTGACGAACTCACGACGCGGAGATCCTCAATTAAGTTGGTCAGACCTTCAGTTTGTTTAAGAAGGTTCCTGAATAACGACGGTTCTGGTTCGAAAACGCCGTCAACCAGTCCTTGAAGCCTCCCACGTAAGATAGTCACCGGCGTCCGGAGTTCATGAGCAATTGCAGCATTCCATAAATTTCGCTGCGCATCCAGCGTCTGTAATTTTTCAGCCATCTCATTAAAGTCATTGACGAGCCTATTCATCTCTCCCAACTTAGAACTGCTGTTAAATGCTCTGGCACTAAGGTTTCCCTGAGAGATTTGTTTCAGGCTGTATGCGACGTCATTCAGTGGGTTAAATATTCTGGCAGACAGCTTTACGGTAAAGAAAAGTGCAACGACCAGACTGGTAATGGACGCCATCAGAATCCACATCCAGTCAAGGAATGTCATAGCATCTTCACTACCTTCGTTCATTCCACCCGGCAGGTAATAAATCAGGAAACTATAAAATAAGTAGGAACCGAGTATTGCAATGGCAATAATAACAAACGTTAACAATAACATATATGTCAAAATCTGACGGCTCAGAATCGTTTCTTTGGTCATTTTTTGTCACCCAACCGGTAGCCTAATCCTCGGATGCTTTCCGGAATGCCCTTCAATCCGGCATGCTCAAGCTTTTTCCGAAGTTTACTCATATGACTGTCTACAGTACGATCCAGCGAGTCTCCCTCAGGTAAACACGCATCGAGTAACTCTTCACGTGAACAGACTTTTCTCGGGTTTCTCGCCAGATAGGTTAAAAGCTTAAACTCAGTGGTGGTTAATACTGGCGTGGAAACCTCACCTTGTGCAGTGATTTCAACGTAAAACTCATCAGGATAAATCGTTAAAAAAGGCGTTCTTAAAGGCCGTGAATGTGTAGACTCTGCAACCGGTCTGGTTCTGCGAAGCACAGCTTCAACCCGGGCAATAACCTCAGATGGATTAAAGGGTTTTATCACATAGTCGTCCGCCCCGAGTCGTAGCCCCATCAATTTATCAACGTCTTGATCCAGTGCTGTCACCATGATGACCGGTACATTCGTTTCCTTTCTTAACGTGGTGAGAACATTCCAGCCATCGTACACGGGCAGGTGGATGTCCAACAGCAGGAGATCAGGCTTGTTCAGACGGGTAAGATTGATTGCCTGCTCACCGTCTTCAGCTCTTAAGGTTTTCATACCTGCCTTACGTAAATAGCCTGTCAGTATGGCAGCGATGTCATCATCGTCTTCTGCGACGATAATCAGATTGTTGTTGTTCATATTTTCTTCCACAGTGCTGATGACAACATGCATTTTACCCTGAAAGCACTTTTATCGTCATGCTTAAAGTTCTTTAACTCAATTACAAACATGAATTTTCAATTTGATGTTTTTGGACAGATATTTTTTGGAAAAGTTCATCAAGAAATTTTCTTAAAATTTTACCAGCCACGCTCTCCATATTCACTACACATTTTATAAATAATTAATCAACATCGCTAAGTGATAATCTCCAACCAGGTTAAGTGTTGCATGCAATATGTACTTTGTCTTAGGAGGTTTAGGGTGTTGACTAAATGTTTTTTCCGGCGCGAGAATTTGATGGCCTCACTTTTATTTTGCATCGTTTCATATGGGTTGTTATCTACCTGGCTTTACCTTATGCATTCAATTAATGAAAAAGTAGAATCCACATTACCCTCATCTTTACTGATTCGTGTTTTGATAATCATTACAGCATTATCATTTATCATTCAGAAAAAAGCTGGAGTTATTAAAAGCTTCATTGCAATAACATTCGGTCTGATTTTACTGTTTATACACACCATCATTGTATTGCATCTGCTTTTGAATACTTTTCCAGATATTTATGATTTTGTTTTTTATTATGAATTTTTTTTAATGGTTTTCTTTTGCGGACTACCTTTATGCTTATGTATAAGAATGGTTTGATATTATGCAATGTCAACATGATACATAACCTCAGGAGTGAGTACACATATCCTCCATAAAACATCCATTCACGATTGACATCATCACGTTACACTTAGCCCATTGATTTATGACTGCTCTGTTATGCTGTCTCGTTTCATTTAGCTAAAAAATAAACCAACGGCAGAACCTTTTACACCCAAATGTTTAATACAAATTTATCATGATTCATAAAGGCAACAACAAACCTATGGCCCCCGGGGTTGCTATCTCACTTAAGACACTTGCCTGGCGGTACAGAAAGAAATTGTGCATTACTTTCATGCTGGTTATTGCTGAAAACGTTGCATTCCTGCTCTACCCCGTTCTGGCGGGCATGGCGATAAATGCCATCCTGGGCGGACAGCCGTCACATGCGGCCCTTTATGGCCTGATGGTTCTGTTCATGTGGTGCATGGGAGCCACCAGACGTAGTGTCGATACGCGAACGTTTGCACGTATCTACGCAAGTCTTGCTGTGACTGTAGTATTAGCTCAGCGAAAATATTCACTTAATCACTCGACTATTGCTGCGAGAGTCACTCTGTCCCGTGAATTTGTAGATTTCTTCGAGTTGCACCTGCCGGTCTTGATCACCTCAATCATTTCCCTTTTCGGCGCAGCAATTATGCTGTTATGGATTGAGTTCTGGACAGGTATAGCCTGTTTGATCATCGTGGGAATACTGATGTGTTTTGTCTCAAGCTATGCCAGCAAAAATGAGACATTCTACAGACGGCTGAATAATCGCCTTGAGAAAGAGGTCGATTATGTTAATAAGGCGCCTTTTAGTGCTCTTAAGCGACATTATGACACACTTGCCCGTCTGCGCGTGGTGTTATCCGACAGAGAGGCAAGGGGATATTTATCAATAGGCCTTCTGGTTTCGGCTCTCTTTTCCATGACCATTATCAGGATGAGCATGGAATCCGGAATTAATGCCGGACATATTTATTCCGTCATGACCTATACGTGGATGTTTGCAACAAGCCTGGATGACGCACCACAACTTCTTGAGAAATTTTCCCAGCTCAGGGATATCGGTAAACGGGTTTCGACAGACGATGAGACCTCTTTATCAGGATAACCATGCTGAACTTTTACCCTTTGTATGTTGACTGGAAGTACACCTGATGCCGCACTTTTTCATTGAGCGCCCCATCTTCGCATGGGTTATTGCCCTGTTTATTGTTCTGACGGGACTGTTGTCCATACCTCGTTTACCGGTTGCGCAATACCCTGAAGTTGCGCCACCCGGTATTATCATTTCAGTGAGTTACCCCGGAGCCAGCCCGGAAGTGATGAACACATCCGTCGTGTCTCTGATCGAGCGTGAAATTGCGAGTGTTGACAATTTACTCTATTTTGAATCTTCCAGTGACACGACAGGGATGGCGTCAATTACGGTAACTTTCAAACCCGGCACCGACATCAAACTCGCCCAGATGGATCTGCAGAACCAAATTAAAATTGTGGAATCCCGCCTGCCGCAGTCGGTCAGACAGAATGGGATAAATGTTGAGGCAGCTAATTCCGGTTTTTTAATGATGGTGGGGTTAAAATCGCCAAACGGAGACTATCAGGAAGCTGACTTAAGCGATTATTTTGCAAGGAATGTTACTGATGAACTCCGTCGCGTACCTGGTGTAGGTAAAGTTCAGCTTTTTGGCGGAGAAAAGGCACTCCGCATATGGCTGGACCCGATGAAATTACACAGCTATGGGCTCTCTGTTACGGATGTATTAAGCGCCATCAGTCAACAAAACGTGATTGTTTCACCGGGCAGAACCGGAGATGAACCCGCGACGAGCAGCCAAGAGGTGACCTATCCAATAACGGTAAAAGGGCAGCTCTCTTCGGTTGAAGAATTTCGCAATATCACGATTAAATCACAGGTCTCAGCCGCCCGGGTGACACTGGCAGACGTTGCCCGCGTGGAATCAGGGTTGCAAAGTTACGCATTTGGCATCCGTGAAAATGGCGTGCCTGCAACGGCAGCCGCCATTCAATTGTCTCCTGGCGCAAATGCGATTAGTACTGCGTCGGGTATCCGCGCGCGGTTAACAGAACTGTCCGGTGTGCTTCCCGAGGGAATGACATTCACCGTGCCTTTCGATACGGCTCCATTTGTAAAGCTATCGATATTGAAGGTAGTTGAGACATTTGTTGAAGCCATGGTTCTGGTCTTTTTCGTGATGCTGCTTTTCCTTCACAAGATACGCTGTACGCTTATTCCTGCGATTGTGGCACCCGTGGCGCTGCTCGGCACATTTACCGTAATGCTATTAAGCGGTTATTCCATCAATATTCTAACCATGTTTGGAATGATACTGGCCATCGGGATTATTGTTGACGATGCTATTGTTGTGGTAGAGAACGTCGAACGACTGATGGAAGACAAAAAAATGTCTCCACAGGATGCAACGCGAGAAGCGATGCGTGAAATTACGCCGGCAATCATTGGTATTACGCTGGTGCTCACTGCGGTGTTTATACCAATGGCCTTTGCCAGCGGTTCTGTGGGTATTATTTATCGACAGTTCAGCATTTCGATGGCGATATCCATTTTACTGTCGGCATTCCTGGCGCTGACGTTAACGCCTGCGCTTTGTGCAACCCTGCTCAAACCACATGGTATTCATCAGGGTAAAAGCAGCGCATTTTCAGCGTGGTTTAACGCTCACTTTCATCGCCTCATTGCGTTTTACGCCACTGGTCTTGGATTTGTACTGAAGCGTACTGGCCGTATGATGATGATCTACGCTGCATTATGTTTGGCATTGTTTGCCGGGCTGTCCTCCTTACCCTCATCATTTTTACCTGATGAAGATCAGGGTTATTTTATGTCCTCAATCCAGCTTCCTTCTGATGCCACGATGCAGCGGACGCTTAAGGTCGTCGATACATTTGAAGAGGAGATCGCTCATCGGCAGGCGGTAGAAAGTAACATTATGATCCTGGGATTTGGTTTCTCAGGGTCAGGCCAAAATTCGGCCATGGCATTCACCACCCTCAAGGACTGGAAACAACGCAAAGGAACCACGGCACAGGAAGAAGCTGACCATATTCAGTCCCAAATGGCAAACGTGCCGGACGCCGTAACAATGAGTCTGCTGCCCCCGGCCATTTCTGATATGGGAACCTCATCCGGGTTCACTTATTATTTACAGGACAGAGGGGGGAAAGGCTATCAGGCACTCAAAAAGGCGGCCGATGAGCTTATTGTACAGGCAAATCATAATCCTCACCTTGCCGATGTCTATATTGATGGACTTGGTGAGGGAACAAGCCTTTCCCTGCATATCGACAGGGAAAAAGCGGAGGCCATGGGGGTATCGTTTGATGAAATAAATCAAACCATTTCCGTTGCAGCAGGTTCCAATTATGTGAATGACTATACCAATAATGGTCGGGTTCAGCAGGTTATCGTCCAGGCGGACGCGCCATACCGGATGCAGCCTGAACAACTTTTGGTTTTGTCTGTCAAAAACCGTCTGGGGCAGATGCTTCCATTATCCACTTTTGTGTCGCTTTCGTGGAATGTTGCACCGCAGCAACTGATACGCTATCAGGGATATCCTGCCATACGCCTAACCGGGAGTGCCGCACAGGGAAAATCGTCAGGTACCGCAATGGCGGCAATGGACAATCTGGCTAAGCACTTACCACCGGGGTTCGCCGGTGAGTGGGCGGGAAGTTCGTTACAGGAAAAAGAGTCTGCATCACAGCTTCCGGGTCTTATTGTGCTCTCGGTACTGGTGGTATTCATGGTGCTGGCTGCTCTATACGAAAGCTGGTCCATTCCCTTCGCGGTCATGCTCGTTGTTCCTCTGGGGCTGCTCGGCGCTGTGCTGGCCGTATCCGTTACGAATATGACGAATGACGTCTTTTTCAAAGTGGGTCTGATAACTCTGATTGGACTTTCCGCCAAGAATGCGATTCTGATTATCGAGTTCGCGAGACAATTGCTGAAAGAAGGAAAGAGCCTTATTGACGCGACATTGACGGCTGCAAAGCAACGCTTACGGCCAATTCTGATGACATCTCTGGCTTTTACATTAGGTGTTGTTCCGCTGATGCTTGCCAGTGGAGCCAGCGACAGCACACAGCATGCGATTGGTACCGGTGTATTCGGCGGGATGATTAGCGGAACGCTACTGGCCATTTTCTTTGTTCCGGTATTTTTCGTGACGATCACACGATTTACTGGCATGCGAAAAGACAGACCGGGGAATAGCCGGAACGGCTAATCTCAGCCCTGTGTTCCGGCCAGTTTAAAACAGACTTTTACTGAACTGGCTGGCATTACATTTTCAAGGACATTATGAACATTATTACCACGCAAAGGTTAATCATTCGCCATTTTAAGAAAGAGGATGCGCCAGCACTTTTCGATTACCTCTCTTCACCACGTACTCCTTGCTTTAAGGATGAAAAGTTACATTCACTCGCTGAGGCAGAGGTCGACGTGGCTAAACGAGCCTCTGACCCAGCACAGTATGCCGTTTGTCTAAAAGAAACCGATACCGTAATCGGACATCTTTTTGCGGACAATAGCAACGAGCCAGACAGCAATACCTGGTCAGTAGGCTGGCATTTTAATCAACGTTATGAACATCAGGGATATGCAAGCGAGTCAGTTGCTGCACTGTTTGATTATTTATTTAAAGTAAAAGGTGCCAGACGTTTGTACGCCTGGGTAGAAGTTTACAACCTGGCCTCTCAAAAACTCTGTGAACGTTTGCATATGCGACAGGAAGGTTGTTTTAAAGAGTTTGTCTCCTTTGAAAACGACGATGGTAAGGCAAGGTATGACGACACATACATCTATGCGTTACTGCATAAAGAATGGACGAAGTAGAGGGTGAAGAAAAATACATGCTCCTCGCTCAAAGCAGGCCTTCAACCCAGTCAGATTGCCCACGTCGTGCCAGAGACCTTCAAATATCGTTGCTGCGTTTTGCACGATGCTCACACCCAAACCAAAAAAAGCCCCTGCATATCAGCAGGGGCAAGCCATGTCAGAGCTTATTATTTATTAGTTAAACACCATCCCGCCGTCGATCAGCAATGACTGACCGGTCATATAATCAGAATCCGGGCTGGCAAGATAGGAGACGCAGGCGGCGACATCTTCCGGTTCGGACAGACGACCGAGGGTGATGCGTTTGGCGAACTCGGCGGTACCGTAGCCCAGCGGTTTACCGGCAGCTTCGGACACCTGGCGGTCAATTTCGGCCCACATCGGCGTTTTGACGATCCCCGGGCAGTAGCCGTTGACCGTGATGCCCAGCGGCGCGAGGTCGCGAGCGGCGGTCTGGGTTAAGCCGCGTACGGCGAATTTACTGGAGCTATACACCGCCAGCTCCGGGTTGCCGACGTGGCCGGCCTGGGAACAGGCGTTAATGATTTTCCCGCCGTGACACTCTTTCTTAAAGGCCTCAACCGCCGCCTGAATGCCCCAGATCACCCCTTTAACGTTGATATTGTAGACTTTATCGACAATCTCCGGGGTAATGGACTCGATCGGCGTGGACGGCGCCACGCCGGCGTTGTTGACGATGACGTCGAAGCCGCCCAGCGTTTTGCGCGCCTGTTCGACGGCGGCAAACACCTGATCGCGGTCGGAGACATCCACTTTCACCGCCATGGCGCGGCCGCCGGCCTGGTTGATTTCGGAGGCGACCGCTTTGGCGGTGGCGTCGTTATAATCGGCAATGGCCACGGCAAATCCATCCTTCACCAGACGAAGGGCGATAGCTTTACCAATCCCCTGGCCGGCGCCGGTAACAAGTGCGACTTTTTTCATTTTCCTTTCCTTATTGTGATGACTTACAGAATCTGACTCAGATGCAGCTGGCCCATCAGCAGCGGGTTATCGCGATAATCCACCGGGATGGCCACTACCGCCGGGCCGTCGACGTCCATCGCCGCGCGCAGGGTCGGCTCCAGCGCCTCGGCGCTTTCCACGGCAAACCCTTTGGCGCCGAAGGACTCGGCATAGGCTTTAAAATCCATCGGCCCGAACTCGACGCCGGACAGGCGCTGGTATTTTTTCTCTTCCTGGATGGCCACCATGTTGTAGCCGTTATCGACCCAGATCAGGTGCAGCACGTTGGCTTTCAGGCGGACGGCGGTCTCCAGCTCCATGCTCGACTGCAGGAAGCCGCCGTCGCCGGAGACGGAGACCACTTTGCGCTCAGGATTGACCAGCCAGGCGCCGATGGCCCAGGGCAGGGCGACGCCCATGGTCTGCTGGCCGTTGGAGATCATCACCTGACGGGCGCGGAAGCTGTACAGGTAGCGGGCGATCCAGATATGGAAGCTGCCCATGTCCACGGTCAGCGTGACGTCGCTGTTGACGATATCCTGCATCGCGCGAACGATACGCAGCGGATGCAGGGCAAACTGATTCAGCTGCGCGCCGCGGCGGTCCAGCAGTTCGCGCTGGTGCTGGCGGTCGCGGAGGATCTCCGCCGCCTGTGGGGAGAGCACCAGCCGGCGATCGATATTTTGCGCCAGCTTGCTGAGGGTGCCGGCGATATCGCCCACCAGCTCGACGTCCGGGGTATAGTTGCGTTCTTCATAGGCGGGCAGGACGTCGATATGCACCAGCGTCGCGTTGCCGCTGTTCCACATCGCCGGTTCATATTCCACCGGGCTGTAGCCGATGCAGATCACCAGGTCGGCGAGCTGCAGCAGACGGTCCCCGGCCTGGTTGTTAAACAGCCCGACCCGGCCGGCGAAGCGAGAGAAGTTATCCTGATTTACCGCCCCGGCGGCCTGATAGGTGCTGGTGACCGGAATATGGCTGGCCTCCAGCAAACGGCGTAGCGCCGCGCTGTTTTCCGGCTGGCTGGCCATCAGGCCGAGCAGGAAGATCGGGTTCTTCGCCTGAGCGATAAGCTTCGCCACCTGGTCGATGGCGGCATCCGGCGCGGCGCCCATCTGCGGGGCCCCGCTGGCCGGCAGCACTTTGCCGCTGACCGGGCCATCGACCACATCCTGCGGCAGACTGACGAAAGCGCTGCCCGGGCGGCCCTGCTCGGCGGCGCGGAAGGCGTTGGAGACCACTTCCGCCAGCGCGTCCGGCGCGGTCACCTCGACGGCGTATTTCGTCACTGGGCTGAACATCGCCACCGTATCCATACTCTGGTGGACCTGTTTGGCCTTATCGGCGCGTTTCACCGCGCCGCCCAGGGCCACCACCGGGTCGCCTTCGCTGTTGGCGGTGGCCATACCGGTGATCAGGTTGGAACAGCCTGGACCGGAGGTGACTAGCGCCACGCCCGCTTTACCGGTAATGCGCCCGACGGCGGCGGCCATAAAGGCGGCGTTAGCTTCGTGGCGTACCGGAATAATGCGAATGGAGGAATCCAGCAGTGAGTCGAATACCTTGTCGATTTTGGCGCCAGGGATGCCGAACACCTGACGTACCCCCTGGGCTTCCAGCTGGCTGACGACGAGATCGGCGCCGTGCGCCCACTGGCGTACCGGATACTGTTTGTCCATGTGACCCCCTTAACTTTCTACGGAACGGATGGCGGCATCGAGATTATCGGGATGCAGATTGGCCTGCAGGAACGCGCTGTCGGCGGGCAGGTCGATCATCAGCTTGTGAATTTCGCCGAAGGTCAATACCCCGTGGTCGAGCTGGTAATCCAGCAAGTGACCGCCGCCTTTGCGGTCATCGGTAATAAAGTGCTCGTGATACCCGGCGACGTTGATCCCCTGCATATGCTGCGGGGTACGGAAGCCGACCAGCACCCCTTCGCGCTGGTTAAAGCGGAACACCGGCTGATCGTCGAGGACGTCGGTCATCGCCCGGTACGGCGGCGTCTGGCGCGGCACGGTGCGGGTATGGGCATGGCGGAAATGGCCGTCGATGCGCAGGGCGCAGAACAGGTTGTCAGAGGGGATTTGCTGGTCGATCACCTCGTGCAGCTGCTGGCGGCTCACCGGATGGTCGAAGGTTTTCCGGTATTGCGGCTGGAACCAGGTCATCACCGCGAACGGCGTTTTCTGCTCCGGCTGGGCTTTGCGCGCGCTGCCGTCGGCCCGCAGCTGATAGACCTGACTGCTGAAGGCGATCAGCTCCCCGTCCAGCTCATTAAAGGTGCCGAGACCGAAATCGCCGTGCTTCAGCAGGTCCGCGATGGTGGTGCTGCCTTCGTAAACCCCGCTCAGCAGGGCGCTCATGAGCGATGTCTGATAGAGCACGCTCTCGGGATGCTGCGCGGAAAACGCCCGCAGGGTTTCGCACAGACTCTCTTCGCAGGTGCATTCAGCAGAATGATTCATATACCACTTCCTCGTTCAACAAATATAAGAAAGGTTAAATAAATGTTGACCCGATTCAGCTCACAGTTCCAATATAGAAACCATGCTGGTTTGAGACGTTTTCGATATGGAACTTCGTTATCTTCGCTATTTTGTCGCCGTCGCCAGGACGCGGCACTTCACCCAGGCCGCCAAGGAACTGGGTATTTCACAGCCTCCGTTAAGTCAGCAAATTCAGCGGCTTGAGCGCGAGGTGGGGACCCCGCTGTTTCGGCGTTTGACCCGCGGGGTGGAGCTCACCGAGGCCGGTGAGTCGTTCTATGAGGATGCCCGCCAGATCCTCGCCATGAGCGATGCGGCGCTGGAGAAGGCCAAGGGCATTGCCCGCGGGATGAACGGCAGCCTGTCGCTAGGCATTACCAGTTCTGATGCTTTCCACCCGCAAATCTTCACGCTGCTGCACCGTTTTCAGCTCGATCACCCCGGGGTGACCCTGCACCAGATGGAAGACAATATGGCCAATCTGATGACCGCCCTGAGCGAGGCCGAGCTGGACATCGCCTTCGTCCGTCTGCCGTGCGAGAGCAGTAAAGCCTTTAATCTGCGGATTATCGATGAGGAGCCGATGGTTATCGCGCTGCCGCGCGATAACCCGCTGGCGACGCAGCCGACCCTGGCCCTGGAGCAGCTGCGCGACGTGGCGCCGATCCTCTTCCCGCGGGAGGTGGCCCCGGGGCTGTATGAGCTGGTGTACAACAGCTGCCTGCGCGCCGGCATCGATATGGAGCGCGCCTGGCAGTCGTCGCAGATTTCGTCATCGCTGAGCATGGTCAATGCCGGGTTCGGCTTCGCGCTGGTCCCGCAGTCGATGACCTGCATTCAACAGCCGAACGTCAGCTATCACCCGCTCAGCGGGGCGCCGCTGAAGACCGATATCGCCATCGCCTGGCGGCGCTTCGAGCGCTCGCGCACGGTGAAACGCTTTCTGGCGATGTTCTGATCGTCGCGACGCCTGCGGTTTACTGCGCCACCCAGCCGCCGTCCATGTTCCACGCCGCGCCGCGCACCTGGGCGGCGGCGTCGCTGCACAGAAACAGCGCCATTTCGCCCAGCTGCTGCGGGGTGACGAACTCCCCGGAGGGCTGTTTTTCCGCCAGCAGCTGCGCGCTGGCCTGCTGCGGGTCGACCCCTTCGGCGATGCGCTTATCGATCTGCTGCTGCACCAGCGGGGTCAGCACCCAGCCGGGGCAGATGGCGTTGCAGGTGATGCCGCTGCGCGCGGTTTCCAGGGCCACGGTTTTGGTCAGGCCGACCACCGCGTGCTTGGCGGCGACATAGGCCGATTTCTCTTTCGACGCCACCAGACCATGCACTGAGGCAATGTTGATGATGCGCCCCCAGTTGCGCTGGCGCATGCCCGGCAGCGCCAGGCGGGTGGTGTGGAAGACGCTGGAGAGATTGATCGCGATGATGTCGTTCCATTTGTCCACCGGGAACTGCTCCACCGGGGCGACGTGCTGGATACCGGCGTTATTGATCACGATATCGACGCCGCCGAAGGTGCTTTCGGCATAGCGCATCATCGCCTCGATCTGCCCGACGTCGCGCAGGTCGGCGTCGTGATAGCCGGGGATCTTGCCCAGCGCGGCGACTTCAGCCCGGGCGTGGCTGCTGTCGCCGAAGCCATTGAGCACCAGCTGGGCGCCTGCCTGCGCCAGCACTTTGGCGATCCCTAAGCCGATGCCGCTGGTGGAGCCAGTGACCAGCGCCGTTTTACCGTCTAAATTCATTTTATTACTCCTTCAATCTGGTCTCAGACAATGCCGGTCACATAGAACGTGGCAATGACAAACAGCACCGCGAGGCTTTTGATCACCGTGATGGCGAAAATGCCGCCGTAGGCCTGGCGATGGCTCAGGCCGGTGATCGCCAGCAGGGTGATCACCGCCCCGTTATGCGGCAGGGTGTCCATGCCGCCGCTGGCCATGGCGGCGACGCGGTGCAGGACCTCCAGCGGAATATTGGCGGCGTGGGCGGCGGCGACAAAGGTCTCGGACATCGCCGCCAGGGCGATGCTCATTCCCCCGGAGGCCGAGCCGGTGATCCCGGCCAGCACCGTGACGCTGATCGCCTCGTTTAACAGCGGATTGGGAATGGCCGCGAGGGCTTTCGACAGCACCAGGAAACCCGGCAGGGCGGCGATAACTGCGCCGAATCCGTACTCAGAGGCGGTGTTCATCGCCGCGAGAATCGCCCCGCCCACCGCCGTTCGGCTCCCCTCCGCGAGCCGGCCGCGAATATTGCGATAGCCGCAGACCAGCACCAGCACAATGCCGGAAAGCAGCGCCGCCTGCACCGCCCAGATGGCGGTGATTTTCCCCACCTCGGTGACGACAGGCTTCGCCAGACCCGGCAGGGTGAGCTCATGGCTGGCGCCGTACCATTGCGGGATCCAATGGGTAAACAGCAGATTCAGCACCCCCACCAGCAGCAGCGGGGCGATTGCGATCAGCGGATGCGGCAGGTCGATGTCATCCGGGGTCTCCGGCTCATTTTGCAGATCGGTCCCATAGCCTTCGCCGCTGGCCTGCGCTTTGCGGCGCTGGCGCTCCAGCCACAGCAAACCGAAGAGGATAATGAACAGCGAGCCGATAAGCCCCAGCCACGGGGCCGCCCAGGCGTTGGTGCCGAAGAAGCTGGTGGGAATAATATTCTGGATCTGCGGCGTGCCGGGCAGGGCGTCCATGGTAAACGAGAACGCGCCGAGGGCGACGGTGGCGGGGATCAGCCGTTTGGGGATCCCGCTCTGGCGAAACAGCTCGGCGGCGAAAGGGTAAACGGCAAAGGCCACCACAAACAGCGACACCCCGCCGTAGGTCAGCAGGGCGCACACCAGCACGATCACCGGGATCGCGTGGCGGCGGCCGAGGATGCGGATGGCGGCGGCGACAATCGACCGTGAGAATCCCGACAGCTCAATCAGCTTGCCGAACACGGCGCCCAGCAGAAACACCGGGAAATAGAGCTTCACAAAGCCGACCATTTTTTCCATAAACAGGCCGGTAAAGGCCGGGCCGACCGCGCCCGGGTCGGTGAGCAGCACCGCGCCGAGGGCGGCGATCGGCGCAAAGAGGATCACGCTGTATCCACGGTAGGCTGCCAGCATCAGTAACGCCAGCGCGGCCAGGGCTATTATCACACTCATCACGACGTCTCACTCTCATTGTTATTGTAGGGGTACAGAACGCGATACTAGGGTTTCAGGGCGAAGCGCAGCTGGTGTTCCCGGCGCGACTGGATGCGCTGGCGCCGCGCCTCGTCCCAGCGGTAAAAGCCTTGCCCGCTGCGGGCGCCGGTGTCGCCTTGCGCCACTTTCTCCGCCACCAGCGACATCATCTCCGTACCGCTGGCCAGCTCCGGCAGCAGGTGCTGGCAGATATCCTGGACCGTCGCCAGGCCGGTCATGTCCGCCGCCTCCAGCGGGCCGACCATCGCATAGCGACGGCCCAGCGAGGCGCGCATCACCTGGTCCACCACCTCCGGGGAAGCGATGCCGCTGTGGACGATATGCAGCGCTTCGCGCAGCAGGGCGAACTGCAGTCGGTTGCCGACAAAGCCCGGCGCGGCGCGGTTGAGCACCACCGCTTCCAGCGCGCAGCCGGCGCAAAAGTCGCTTACCTGGCGCGCCAGATGGGGCAGCGTGGCGCTCCCGGGCACCACTTCCACCAGTGGGATCAGGTGCGGCGGATGCCAGAAATGGGCGATCAGCAGGCGTTCCGGAAGGCGCATGCCCTGCGCCAGCCGATCCGGCGGCAGGCCGCTGGTGTTGCTGGCGATAATCGCCTCGTCGGCGATCAGCGTTTCCAGTTCGGCATACAGGGCGTGCTTCAGCGCCAGCCGTTCGGGGATCGCTTCAATCAGCAGCGTGGCGTCGGCCAGCGCCTGCAGCGCCGGGGTGGGGATTAAACGGCTCAGCACGGCGTCGCGGTCGGCGGGATCCTGCTGACCGCTCGCCTCCAGCTCGCGCAGGATCGCCCCGGCCACCGTGGGCACCTCGGCAAGACGTTGCGGATCGGTGTCATACAGGCGGACGGCGTGACCGTGACGGGCGAAATGGCAGGCAATGCCGACGCCCATCAGTCCCGCGCCGAGTACCGCCAGACGTGGTGTAAACATAGTGGCTCCTGTTAACGTTGAAGGGTCATGGCGATGCCCTGGCCGCCGCCGACGCACAGGGTGGCCAGCCCTTTACCGGCGCCCCGGCGCTGCATCTCATGCACCAGGCTGACGAGGATCCGGCAGCCGGAGGCGCCGATGGGATGGCCCAGGGCGATGGCGCCGCCGTTGACGTTGACTTTCTCGCTGTCCCATTCGAGCAGCTGACCGACGGCCAGCGCCTGGACGGCAAAGGCCTCGTTGGCTTCGATAAGATCCACTTCGTCCAGCGTCCAGCCGGCGCGCTGCAGCGCCTGGCGGCAGGCGCTCACCGGGCCGATGCCCATCACCGACGGGTCGACCCCGGCGACCGCCGCGCTGACGATGCGCGCCAGCACCGGCAGCCCAAGCTCGCGGGCTTTATCGACGCTCATCAGCAGGACCGCCGCGGCGCCGTCGTTCAGGGATGAGGCATTCCCGGCGGTGACGCTGCCGTCAGCCGGGCGAAACGCCGGGCGCAGCTGGGCCAGCTGCTGCTCGCTGGTCTCCGGGCGCGGTTGTTCATCATCGGTCACGACACGCGGCGGCTTTTTGCCCTGCGGAACGCTGACCGGGACGATCTCCTCGCGAAAGCGTCCGGCGGCGATAGCGGCCGCCGCTTTGCGCTGGGAGCTGGCGGCGAAGGCGTCCTGGCGCTCGCGGCTGATATCGAAGGCATCGGCGAGGTTCTCGGCGGTGATGCCCATGTGGTAGTCGTTAAAGGCGTCCCACAGGCCGTCCTGGATCATGCTGTCCTGCAGGCTGGCGTGGCCGAAACGCAGGCCGTCGCGGGCGCCGTGCATCAGATAGGGAGCATTGCTCATGCTCTCCTGGCCGCCGGCGATAACGATCCCGGCGTCGCCGCAGCGGATCGTCTGCACCGCCTGCTGAACCGCTTTCAACCCGGAGCCGCACACCAGATTGACGGTGACCGCCGGGGTGTCCACCGGCAGGCCGGCCCGCAGCGCGGTCTGGCGCGCCGGGTTCTGCCCGCAGCCGGCGGTGAGCACCTGGCCGAAAATCAGTTCATCGACCGCCGCGGCGGGCAGCTGGCAGCGTTCAAGCAGGCTGCGCACCACCGTCGCGCCGAGGTCGACGGCGGAAAGCGGGGCGAAGGCGCCGCGAAAGCTGCCGACCGGGGTGCGTACTGCAGCAACAATGGCAATATCGGTCATGGTCTCTCCTTAGCTGAAGCGCATTTCGCGCACGTCGTCGGCGACGATCAGCCGTCCCGCTGTTTTACGCATCACCTCGTCGGGGCTGACCCCCGGAGCCACTTCGCGCAGGACAAACGCCCCGTCGACAATGTCCAGCAGGGCCAGGTCGGTGAGCACCCGGCGAATGCAGCCCACGCCGGTGAGCGGCAGGGTGCACTGCGGCAGCAGTTTGGATTCGCCGTTCTTTGAGGCGTGGGTCATCACCACGATGATGTTCTGCGCGCCGGCCACCAGGTCCATGGCGCCGCCCATCCCCTTAACCATTTTCCCGGGGATCATCCATGAGGCGATATTCCCCGCGACGTCGACCTCAAAGGCGCCAAGAACCGTAAGATCGACGTGGCCGCCGCGGATCATGGCGAACGACTGGGCGGAATCGAAGATCGCCGCCCCGGTTTGCGCGGTGACGGTCTGTTTGCCGGCGTTAATCATGTCGGCGTCGATGGTTTCCTCATCGGGAAATTCGCCCATCCCCAGCAGGCCGTTCTCCGACTGGAGCATCACTTCAATACCAGCGGGGATATAGTTGGCCACCAGCGTCGGGATACCGATCCCGAGGTTGACGTAGTCGCCGTCGCGCAGCTCCTGGGCGACGCGCATCGCCATTTGTTCACGGGTTAGCATCTCAGTGCCCTCCGGCGCGCAGGGTGCGCTGTTCAATACGTTTTTCGAATTGCCCGACGATCAGCCGGTCGACATAGATCCCCGGGGTGTGAATGGCGGAGGGCGGCAGTTCGCCCGGCGGCACGATCTCTTCCACCTCCACCACCGTAATGCGCCCGGCGGTGGCCATCAGCGGGTTGAAATTCTGCGCGGTGTGGCGGTAAACCACGTTGCCGTACCAGTCAGCTTTCCAGCCCTTCACGAGGGCGAAATCGCCGCGAATGGCCTGTTCGAGAATGTAATTTTTACCGTCGAACTGGCGCACCTCTTTGCCTTCGGCGACCGGGGTGCCGTAGCCGGTGGCGGTGTAAAAGCCGGGGATCCCGGCGCCGCCGGCGCGGATTTTTTCCGCCAGCGTTCCCTGCGGGGTGAGCTCTACCGCCAGCTCGCCGCTCAGCACCAGCTGTTCAAAAAGCGCGTTTTCCCCGACGTAAGAGGCCACCACTTTGCTGACCTGGCGCGATTCCAGCAGCATGCCGAGACCGAAGCCGTCGACGCCGCAGTTGTTGGAAACCACCGTCAACCCCTGCACCTGGCGGCGCTTCACTTCGGCGATCAAATTTTCGGGTATACCGCACAGGCCGAAGCCGCCGGCGAGCAGCGTCATGCCGTCCGTTAACCCTTCCAGCGCCGCTTCGTAGCTGGCGACGCGTTTATCAAGTCCTGCCATCTTGTCTCTCCTGCCTTGCGATAGCCTTATCATTGGCGCTGGCGACTGATTTGATAATTTTGAATTTATGACCCACTCATTTGGAAATTTTATTAATTTCCTGTTAACTAATTTCTTTCAATTAGTTAACAGGATGAAAAATGAGAATGAGTGTCAAACAGTTACGCGCGTTTTTAGCGGTAGCTCACACTCTCAATTTCGCCCACGCCAGCGAAAGGCTGAATCTGTCGCAGCCAGCTCTCAGCCTGACCATCAAAGGGTTGGAGGAGGCGCTGGGGGGCGCGCTGCTACAGCGCAGCACCCGCAAAGTGACCCTCACCCAGGAGGGGGAACTCTTTCTGCCGATGGCCCGTCAGCTGCTGGCCGACTGGGATAACGTCGAGGAGGCGATGCGTCAGAGCTTTACCCTGCAGCGGGGCAAAATCTCGGTCGCCGCGATGCCGTCGTTCGCCGCCAACGTTCTGCCGGAGGCGCTGAAAGCCTTCCGCGACCGCTATGCCGGGGTGAACGTCACGGTGCATGACGTGATAAATGAGCAAGTGATCGAGATGGTGCGCGAGGGGCGGGTGGAAATGGGTATCGCTTTCGAGCCATCGCCCAGCCACAACCTGCTGTTTACCCCGCTGGCGGTGGACCGCTTCGTGGCGATCGTTCCCCGGCAATCGCCGCTGGCGAAGAAAAAAAAGCTCACCTGGCAGGAGCTGTTAACCCTCGACTTTATTACCCTCCAGCGCCCTTCGGCGGTGCGCCTGATGCTGGAGGAGGCGCTGGCGCGCAGCGGGCGTCAGCTGGACGTGGCCCTGGAGAGCCACCAGCTGGTGACGGTGGGGAGAATGGTGGCCAGCGGGCTGGGGGGCAGCGCGGTGCCAGCGCTATGCAAAACGCAGATGGCCTCGCTGGGGGCGGTGTGCATTCCGCTTAGCGATCCGCCGATTGAAAAGTGCGTTGGGGCGATTTATGCCGGACATCTGCCGCTGTCGAAGGCGGCGCAGGCGCTGCTGGATACGCTGAAAGGGTTTTTACCCAGCTGAGGCGGGCGGGAGGCAAAAAAAAACCGGCCCGCGGGCCGGTTTGATAATCAGATTTTGCAGGCGTCGCCGCAATCGTCATCGGCAACGATCGCCTGGGCTTTTTTGTCCGCTTCTTCCAGACGCTCCGCGTTGCGCTCTTCCGCTTCATCCAGGCCGCTGAAGACCAGGTTGTCGAGATCAATTTCCATAAGTTACCTATCGTTGCTGGTTTTGGATCAGCGTCAAGTATAGGGTAAAACCGCCCGCGGATGTACCCGCGCTTCGCGCCGAACGCACAGAGCGTTAAGTCGCTGGGCGGCGGGCATCACCTACCATAATTAACCGTTGACAGGATGGCGTTAATTTTAATTATCGTCGGCAGAACAATTTCCTGCCGCAATATTAAATGAAAGGACAACGAAGGTGTAATTAAGCGTTGACGAATATCTTTTATGTTAATATGGCCGCGATTATGGATGAATCTATGGATCTTAATCAATGGGACATACTGTTGCAGGCGCCATCAAAGAATGGCGTAAACATAATAAAGTGATCGGTCAGGTCAAAATAAACTATAAAAAAATTTTACGAAAATGCAGAGAGCTCTCGCTCGCAGGAGGTAAGTACAGAGAATATCAAGGACTTTGCGCCAAATATCAGTGCGCGCGGTTGACCGCCGTAACCCAGGGGCTGGTGCCTTTCGAGGATAAACCCTTTAAGGCCTATCTTAATAAACGGATGTCAAAACGGCGCAAGCTGGATATTGCCCACGGTTCGCTGAATTTTATCGAGAAAACATTTCAGCCGGATGTGCTGCCGCAGCTCTATAACGTGGCGGATTTTGGCCGGGCGATGTTTGCTATTCCTTTGAAAAATGGCGATAAGCTTGACGTTAAGCTGCTGGCGTCGCCGTTTCAGGAGGAGGGTGAACTGATGCTGCAGCTGTTTATCGGCGACCGTCGCGTCTATAGCGTCTGTTTTTCCTGTACCGACGATGGCCGCGCCTATATCGGCGGTATTCAGGGCGGGAAAGATATCACCAATGAAGAGGTGAAGGCGCTGACCAAAGAGCTGCATGGCGCGCGGCCGAAAAATATCATCATGAGCGTGCTGTATGGTTTCTTAGGCTATTTCAACATCACCACGGTCTACGCGATCGATTCCGATTACCACGTGAAAAGCGATCTGGTGAAAGCCAGTTACTCATCGCTGTGGCTGGAAATGGGCGGTGAGAAACAGGCTCGCGGCTGGTATAAACTGCCGGCGCAAGAGATCAAAAAAAGTATTGAAGAGGTGAAAAGTAAACACCGCAGCCAGTTTATTAAGCGCGAAGGCATTAAAGAGCTGATTCAGCTCGATATGGCCAACGCCCTGCGGCAAATCACCTTGCGTTCGCGGGTGAATTAACGCCTCTTATACGTCAGGCGGACAGCAGGGGGCTGTTGTCCGCCTGACGATATCCTCTCTTTACTGGCCGCTTTCGCCGACCGGTGGCGACGCGGAGGCGGCGAGCAGCGGGGCGCTGCGCCACCACACCATCAGCGCGACCAGCGCGATAACGCTCAGCACCCCGAAGGCGGTGGCAAAGGAGTAGCGTCCGGCGATAGCGCCGGTTAACGCCGGACTCATTGCCGCCCCGGCCCCCTGCATCAGCATCACCACGCTCTGTCCGGCGTTGACGTGCCCGCTGCCGCGCAGCAGCGAGACGATAAAGCTGGGCACCGCCACCCCCAAAATCCCTGCCGCCAGACCATCAAGAATTTGCACCGGGACCATCATCGCCGGGGCGTCGCTGGAGGCCGCCAGCGCCGCGCGGATGGGCATGATCAGCAGCGCCAGCAGAATGCATCGCCAGTAACCATATTTGTCGATGCTGCCGGCGACCCGAATGGCTACCGGGATCATCACCACCTGCGAAATAATCACCGTAGCGGCGGCAAACAGCCCCGGATTGAGGTGTCCCGGCGCGGCGGCGATCCGCATGCTCAGCATCGGCAACAGCGCGGCGTTGGCGAGATGGAACAGCATCAGGGTCACGCCGGCGATCAGCAGCGGCGTATGGCGGAACAGGATGGCAAACCCAGGCAGAGAGGGCGGGACGGCCGACTCGAGGCCGCGGGCGGCGTCATCGTCGATATCGCTGCCGCGGATCGCCAGCAGGGCGATGAGGGTGAACAGGGTGGTACCGGCCATCAGAATGAAAATGCCGCCGATGCCCCAGTACCAGGCGATGGCCCCGGCAATCAGCGCGGTGAAGAAATTCCCCGCGTGGTTGAAGGCTTCGTTTTTGCCCATCTGGGCGCTAAAACCGCGCTGTCGGGTCAGCCCAAGGGTGATCCCGGCGATTAACGGTCCGACAAAGGCCGCGCAGATCCCGCTGGCGACTTGCGAAAGGGCCACCACGCTGGTCTTCTGACTGAACCAGAGCAGCAGGGTGGTCAGGGTTATCACCAGGCAGACCACGGCCAGCAGCACGCGCTTATGCCGCGAGGTGTCGGTGATGAAGCCGGCGGGCAGGGTCGCCAGCAGGCCAGCAACGCCGCCGATGGTCATCAACAGGCCGATGTCCTCCGCCTGCCAGTGACGCTGGGTGAGAAAGATCCCCAGAAACGGCCCGAGGCCGTCGCGAACGTCGGCGATAAAGAAGCTGGTCAAACATAAAGCCCGCAGTGAACGAAGCGACATTTTCTACCTTTAGCATGAGCGATCCGCGGATCAGCGGCGGACCAGGGCGGTCATGGCATGCGCCACGGATAATGGCCGGGAACGGACCCGGCAGAGAGCGTCATCCTTTATCGCACCGTTCGATGAAAGCAAAATGTCCCGCTGTCTTCGGGTAACGTGGCAATGCAACATACCTGCTCGTCGCGGCTTCCGCCAGAGGTCTACGAAAGTTCTGTAACGGGGCAACCGCGCCGCAGCCTGCGCCGCGGGGCTATCAGCGTTCGTCTGCTTTAACGATCTGCAGCGCGGCGGGATTCGCCACGCTGCCGCTGGCGGTGACGAACCCCGGATGGACGGCCTCGCCGCTGACGCTATCCACCAGCGCAATATGCGGCGCGCTGTGCAGCACCTGCTGGTGGCCCCATTCCATCAGGGCGAACAGCACCAGCGCCAGGCTACGGCTTTTATCGGTGAGAACATATTCATAGCGCTCGCGAGCCCCCGCTTCCCGGTAGGGGACTTTGCGGAGCAATCCCATTTCGGTCATCGTTTTCAACCGGGTGGTGAGCGTCTGGCGGGTGATATGGGTATGCGTCTGCATCGTTTCAAAGCGCGTCACACCGTAAAACGCCTCGCGGAGGATCAGCAGCACCCAGCGGTCGCCGAGTATTTTGGCTCCTTCCGCCAGGCCGCACAGCTCCGGATCGAGGTAGGGCAGTGATTTATTTTTTGACATCGCGAGATTGACCTTCTACTCTGAGTTTGAATTTTAGACTTAGATGCTAAGGAGCATAGCGTGCCATTTGTTAACGTGCAAACCATTAAAGGGATCATGACCGCGGAACAGAAAAGTGAGCTGCTGCGGCGGATGACCGATCTGCTGGTGGAGATTGAGGGGCAGGGCGATCCGCAGTTCCGCCAGTCGGTATGGATCCGCATTGATGAACATGACCCGGAACAGTGGAGCCTGGGGGGCGTCCAGCCGACGGCCGCGATGATTGCGGCTAAATTCGCCGCGGCGCGGCGCGACTGATCCCCTGAATAAACCGGGCTGCGAAGCCCGGCCCGGCGATCTGGCGCAGAAGAGGAGTCAGATCGCCGGGTAATATTGCTATTTGCTATGGTGCAAAAGCGTATTTTGCGGCTAAGGTAACGGTCAGGGAACCCAACAAACAGGGCGCGATGCCAGACGGCCAGCCTGGCGCCACTCTCACACCGGTGAAAACAACGGATGTCTACAGAACAGATGCTGCCGCTGGCGGCGCAGAATAAAAATATCATCCGCCTGGCCGCCGCTCAGGCGCTGGCCGGCGCCAACTCGGTGGTGTTCTACGCCACCGGCGCTATCGTCGGCAATACCCTCGCCCCCAGCCCGTCGCTGGCCACGCTGCCGATCACCCTGTTTGTGCTGGGGATGGCGGCCTCGATTTTGCCTTTCGGCGCGCTGGCGCGAAAGCGGGGCCGCAAAGCCGCGTTTATGGCCGGTACCGGCGCCGGGGTGGTCACCGGTCTGGCGGCCGCTCTGGCGGTGGTGCTGGGCTCTTTTCTGCTGTTTTGCTTCGCCGCGATGCTCGGCGGCGCCTATGCCGCGGTGGCGCTCAGTTTTCGCTTTGCCGCCACCGACGGCGTCGCTCCGGAACGTCGCGCCCGCGCGCTGTCGCTGGTGATGGGCGGCGGCGTGGCCGCCGGGATCATTGGCCCGATGCTGGTCACCGGCACCATGCACCTCTGGCCGACCCATACCTTCGCCTTCACCTTTCTTGCTCAGGCGCTGGTGGCGGCGCTCGCCGCCATTCTGCTGGCAGGCGTGACGTCGGCAGAGCCCGCGGCGGCCAGCGTGCGCGGAGGGCGGCCACTGCGCGAGATTATCCGCCAGCCGGGCTTTGCCACCACGGTGTTCAGCGGGGCGGTGGCCTATATGGTGATGAATTTTCTGATGACCGCCGCGCCGCTCTCCATGCATATGCACGGTCTTTCCCAGCAGGCCGCCAACCTCGGGATCCAGTGGCATGTGATGGCGATGTACGGCCCGGGATTTGTCACCGGCCGGTTGATCCAGCGCTTCGGCGCCGTGCGCATGGCGGCGGCGGGATTGCTGATCACCGGCGCGTCGGTGGCGGTCGGTCTCAGCGGCGTCGGGGTATATCATTACTGGCTGTCGCTGATTTTGCTCGGCATCGGCTGGAACTTTGGCTTCACCGGCGCCTCGGCGAAAATCATTGATTTCCACCGCCCGGAAGAGAAGACCCAGGTGCAGTCGCTCAACGATTTTCTGGTCTTCGGCGTGATGATCGTGGGTTCGTTTTCGTCCGGCGTTCTGCTCAACGCCTTCGGCTGGAACGCGGTGCTGTGGGGCTCCCTGGTGCCGGTGGGGCTGGCGCTGTTCACCCTGCCGCTGCGCCCTTTATCGCCACCCCGCGCTTAGCGCCAGGTCTGCCGCTGCGCGGGCCGTCTTTTTGCGCTTTTCGCAAATGCGTTGCCGAACTTCATCAAAGCCAGCGCGTGGGAAAACGTCACATACGCGACATGCTGTAGTAATGTCTACAGCATGAGAATGCATCTCCTGACCCTCAACCTGACGATGTCTCAAGCCGCTGAACCCTGAAGAGCACGTCGGCACGCGGGTGACCTTCGACGTTCTGGCCCGACGCAGTGCTCTGGAGGCCGCGATCCCCGATACCCTGGGGCGGCTTATCCACTTCCTGGACGTCGGTGGGGAACCGACCCCGGAGGCGGCGGGGGGAGAAAGCATTCTTGCAGGGCTGCGGGAAACCATTACGGACGATGACCAACTGCTGGCGGCAGCCTGCTCGCTGTTCGACGGCCTACTGAGATCCTGTGAAATGAGGTCTGGCAATCATGAGCAAAACGGTGGTTCTTCCGCAGAGTGACAGTCCTTCCGTCGTCGCCTCCGTCTCCTTCTGGCAGGCCTTTCGCTTCTGGCTGAAGCTCGGCTTTATCAGCTTCGGCGGGCCTGCCGGGCAGATCGCCATGATGCACCAGGAGCTGGTGGATAACCGCCGCTGGATCTCGGAAGGACGATTCCTGCACGCGCTCAACTTTTGTATGGTCCTGCCCGGCCCGGAGGCGCAGCAGCTGGCGACCTATATCGGCTGGCTGATGCATAAAACCTGGGGAGGCGTCATCGCCGGGGTGCTGTTTATTTTGCCCTCGCTGGCGTTACTCATCGCGCTGGGGTGGATCTACCTCGTCTGGGGAGATGTCGCGGTGGTGGCGGGGATTTTTTATGGCATCAAACCCGCCGTGGCGGCGATCGTGCTGCAGGCGGCGCACCGCATCGGCTCGCGGGCGCTGAAAAATGGCGCCTACTGGGCCATCGCCGCCGCTGCCTTTGTCGCTATTTTTGCGCTGAACGTTCCTTTTCCGCTGATCGTCCTGACCGCGGCGATCGTCGGGTTTATCGGCGGACGGATGGCGCCGGCGACATTCGGCAAAGCGGACACCCACCGTGCGCAGAGTCACCCCGGCGGGGCCGCCATCATTGATGATGCGACGCCGATCCCGGCCCATGCCATTTTCAGCTGGCGGCGTACCGCCCAGGTACTGATCGCCGGGATGCTGCTGTGGCTGGTGCCGATGGCCGCCCTGGCGCTAATGCTGGGCTGGGCGCATCCGCTGACCCAGATGAGCGGGTTCTTTACCAAAGCCGCCCTGATGACCTTTGGCGGGGCGTATGCCGTCTTACCTTACGTTTACCAGGGGGCGGTAACCCACTATGGCTGGCTGACCGCAGGGCAGATGATGGACGGCCTCGCCCTTGGGGAATCCACCCCCGGGCCGTTGATCATGGTGGTGACCTTTGTCGGGTTTGTCGGCGGCTACACCAAAGCGGTATTGGGCGTCGATGATGCGCTGCTGGGGGGCATCGTGGCGGCGTGCCTGGTGACATGGTTTACCTTTTTGCCCTCGTTTATCTTTATTCTCGCCGGCGGGCCGTTTATTGAAACCACGCATAATAAAGTGGGATTTACCGCGCCGTTGACTGCTATCACCGCCGCGGTGGTGGGCGTTATCCTGAATCTGGCGCTGTTTTTTATCTGGCATAGCGTCTGGGGACCGTCCGGTTTCGACCCATGGTCTGCGGCCATTGCCCTCGCCGCCGCCGGGCTGCTGTTTCGCTATAAGTGGAAGCTGACCTGGGTGCTGGCCGCCGCCGCCTCGGTGGGGCTTATCGTCCATATGGCGGGACTGTCCGGCGCAGGATAAGGTCGGCGTCGGGCTGAAAAGGCCGGAGGCAGGGGCGGTATGGGGAAAGGGGCCGATGTCTGGTGAAACAGTCGTCGGCCGGAAGGTGTGGTAATGGCAATGCCTCTATTTCTCAAATCATCTTTAAGACTTCGCGTTACCAAAAACGAGCTGCGTAAATAAAATGCTTCATCTGATGCTCATCGACATATGAGCTAGTTTCATCGGTGACTACAGGATTTGTGGAGACGGTATTACCTGAGATATATAACGGGATACCTGCCTTATTTTTACCTGTGTAAATCCCAGCGTGATCTCCTGGCTTTTGGCCTTTAGACTGGACGGGATAATCAACTCTTAAAACGATATCGCCAACGGCAATGTCAGATATGGCTATTATTTTCCCGAGCGCTAGTGACGCCTGATAGAATTTCTCTACGCTGGCGGTTTTAGGCAGGCCGGGAATACCAGCCTGACAGCTACACCAGTAGATAAAAGCCATACACCATGGTGAGCCAGGTGTGCTGCCCGCTGATTTGAGATAGGTATTTACCATTGGGCCAGAGTTGCTGTTAAGCGGCTGCTCTTTGACATTAAGCTGACTTCTTGCTGTGTTTATTAAGTCGTTACCATTAGGCATGGCCTTATCCTCATCAGGTAGATTGTTAAATTGTGGATGGAAGAGAATGATTTCCTCGAGTTTCGCTCCTTATCTGGCTGGACTTTTCTAGTTTTTATCTTTGCAGTATTTATTTATTCTTGAAGTATCTATTTAATTTTGCAAGGGGAAGGCTTGTCTGATAAGCGGAAGTAATATCTCGCCTGATTTTTTTGTAATTTTGCCAATCAAAATTAATAAGAAATTGATAAGCTGTTTCTGCGCCAAGTCTAAAAAGTTTAAGTTTGTTGGCGTCGCTCATGCTGAAGTCTAACCAGCCGATGTCTCCAGTGTCTATGAATGATACTAGCTTATTGTAATCAGGGTTTTTTTTAATGAAATCGTAATTCATGGCATGTCTGGCGGTGTTGAAAGATTGAGCAAATATATCAAGGATACTGTTAATTTCGTGACTGTGATCATCAAGTTGCAGTTTGACACCAAATGTGGGTCTTGCTGGAATTTTTGTGGGGTTGTGAAAAACATCAATCGGAAAGTTTGACATGATTCCGCCATCAACAAAACAAGCGATAGGTGGCGGAAATCGAGTCGCTAATCTGCTTTGAAAACTAATGCCGGTATACTTTTGCCATTTCAATTGTAGATTATTATCCATATGAGGTATTTTTACCGTGTAGGGCTGAAAGACAAAAGGGATAGACATAGAGCAGCGGCAGAAGACCGCGGGATTTACATCTTTCGGTTTTTCCCAATATAGATCTGCCATGACAGGAAGTTCAACCTTGTATTCGGTGGCCAAATCCGCCGTTATCAAGCATAAATAGTCATGATTAACATCTAACTCATCAAGGTAAAGTTTACCTTCAAGCTGGGATGCTTTATCGATACTGGTGCTTCTAAGCTTCCATCCGGGTGGAGTTGTCGCCATTCTTTTTCTAAGGTCGCTGACAGTATAAATATTAAAAGATGATAGCTGTTTTTTAAGCCAGGACTCGAATTCATCACCTCTATTAAGTCCATGCATTATTTTTAAGTTGTCCGTTGTCGAAAGGAGTCTCAAAAATGCACGAAAGTATTTAAACCCTGATTTGTTTTCAGCATTCATTAAGCCAGTTGCAGTATCCATAAATTTCTTTGGATCATAATCTCCGTCTTTTTTCCCATCAATAAATGTATTTATAGGCATATTGGCGATCATGTTTATTAACTGCTCGCTTTTTTCTTTTTCAGGTATATCTACTGCAGATAATAGTAAGGCGGCAATTGAACCGGCTGAAGTACCTGCGATACCAATGAATCTTATCCCTGCTTTCTCTAAAATATATATGTAACCTACAAGGGCTAATCCGAGGACGCCGCCACCCTCCATTACCAGATCAACGTATTGATGGCCATTTTCATCAATAGTGTCACTGAATTCTTTATTGGACAGGGCGGTGGCTTTATTTTTTATTTCTTCAACTTCTTTTAGGTAACTATTCACGGATAATGACATTTTAATTTCCTTAGCAACGGATCTGAACATTGTTGGTCATACAAGGGAATTTATTGGCCGTTATCAGAAGACCTCTTTTTTTGCTCAAAGAGAAAATTTAGAAAATGCTGTGAACAATTTTTTAACGACCGTCTCGTCAGCTAAAGAAAAGTATAACGGAGGAAACAGAGACGCCACTCATTCATATGAATGAGTGGCGTAAAAAAACTCGCCGTGCGGGTAGGGGGAAGAGAGACGGGCCCGCTCCGCGTTAGCCTGCACGCGGAGCGGAGCGGGGCGATCAGGTCGCGGGAGTTTCGCGGGTGGCCCGCGCCAGCGGGTTGCTGTCCAGTTCCAGCTGGTCGCGCAGCGCCCAGCCGCGCAGCTTGCCGGGGTTAAGCAATCCCGCCGGGTCGAGAGATTGTTTCACCGCCACCACGTCAGGGCGAATCACCCCTTGTTTGCCGTCCTCAACCTGCAGCACGTGGGGGTTGTTAATTTTGACGTCGTTATCGCGAAATATCTGCATGATCGCGTTGAGACGTTCGGGCGTGGTATAGCGCACCAGCTGCAGACCGCTGGCGGTGAGGTTGCCTTCGATATCGCGCAGAAATTCAATATGAGACATCACCTCCCCGGCGAAATGCTGTTCCATCTGTAAAATTTGCTGCGGATAGCGCTGCGGATCAAACGCTGTCTGCAGATAGGTCAGCGTATTGTCCACCTTGAGCGCATGCAGGGTGGTGTGGTTCCAGCAGTATTCCATTAACGAGCCATTGCGCGCCCGGGCCTCATCGCTGGCCTGGCGGATGGCGTTGGCCCCGCGATGGCGCTGTAACAGGCTGGCGCACACGCCTTCGCTCTCTTCGGCGATCAGGCTGATAACCGCATGCTGCCCGGCGCGGTAACGATCGTTGAGGTGGCTAAAATAGTCAGCGATCGGGGTGGCCAGCAGCGCGACCTGGCGCTTCACCAGCCCCGGCGAGCGGACGCAGGCGTTGGCATAGTTCAGGGCATCGGCGAAATCGTCAAACACGTCCAGGCGTTCTATCCACTGGTGCAAGGGAGCCAGCGCCAGCTCAACCTCAAGAATGATGCCGTTGGTGCCGTAGGCGTGATGTAGCAGCAGCGCTTCGGGAGCCGGGACGGTCAGTACGCGAGGGACCGGCTCGACGGTCATCACTTTGACGCTGAGCACATTGCCTGGCGCCGCCAGCGGCCCATAGTTGATGGAGCCGATGCCGCCGAACCCGCCGCCGTAAAGGCCGCCCAGGCTCGCCAGTCGATAGGTCGACGGCATACAGCGCAGCTCCCAGCCCGTCGGGCGGGCGGCGGTTTCGATGTCCGCCAGGCGAATGCCGGCCTGGGCCCTCACCGTGCCGTTGCCGAGGGCGACGATCTGGTTGAGCCCGGTCATATCCACCAGCATCCCTCCTTCGAGAGGGACCAGCTGTCCATAGTTGCCGGTGGCGCTGCCGCGCAAGGTCAGCGGCAGCTGATGCTGCGCGCAGGCGGCGACCAGCTGGCGCAGCTCCTCTTCATCGCGCGGGCGAACCACCGCGTCCGCCTGTTTTCCCGCCAGCTGCTCGGCGAGTACCGGACTGAACCAGTGAAAATCGCGGGAAAGCCGTTTGAGTTTCGCCGGCTGCAGGGTCCACTCCAGCGCCGGGAGTGCCTGCTGGATCGCCGCGACCGCTTGTTGACGCTGTTCATCAGTCATCATTCTTTTTCCTGTTCGTCAGCAAAACATTAATGAGATTGCACGGCTTCGCTTTCATGCCAGGCGCTGAGCGCCCGGCGCGAGACCCAGGACATCACGCCGAACAGCGCGATCCCGGCGAGAGAGATCAGCAGCAGCGCGGCAAACATCAGCGGGATATCCAGCTGGTAGCCGGCCTGCAGGATCTGATAGGCCAGCCCGGTATTGGTCCCGCCAGTGCCGGCGACAAACTCCGCCACCACCGCGCCAATCAGCGACAGCCCGCTGGAAATACGCAGCGCGCCGAAGAAATAGGGCAGCGCCGAGGGGATACGCAGCCGCACCAGCGTTTGCCAGCGGCTGGCGTGATTGAGGCGGAAATAGCTCAGCAGGCCGGGGGAGACGCTGCGCAGTCCCTGGGTGGTATTGGAGATGATGGGGAAGACCGCCATCAGGGTGGCGCACACCACCAGCGAGAGGGTGGCGTCCTTCACCCAGATGATGATCAGCGGGGCGATGGCGACGATCGGCGTCACCTGCAAAAACACGATGTAGGGAAACAGGGCGGTCTCCACAAAGCGGTTCTGCACCAGGATAAACGCCACGGCGGCGCCGATGACAATCGACAGCAGAAACGAGACCAGGGTGATCTTGAGGGTGAACAACAGCGCCAGCAGCAGCGGCGTGAGATGCGTCCACAGGCTGTCCAGCATCACCAGCGGCGACGGCACCAGAAAAGCCGGGATGCGGAAATAGCTTACCGCGCCCTGCCAGAGGAGCACCACCGCCACCGCGACGAGGGTCGGATAGAGAATTTTGAGAAAACGCGGATGCTGGATCCACGGCGTTGAGGTTGTGGTCTTCATATTATGGCTCCATACCGGACTGGCTGGCCTGCAACAGACTGTCCTGCAGCTGACGGGCATACAGGGAAAATGCCGGACTGACGCGGAACGCCTCGCTGCGCGGGAACGGCTCCCGGATGGCGATATCTTCCACCACCCGTCCGGGACGGGCCGCCATCATGATCACCCGCTGCGAGAGAAACACCGCTTCGTGGATCGAGTGGGTGACGAAGACCACCGTCAGATTCTGCTCCTGCCACAGGCGTAGCAGATCGCTGTCGAGCTTGTTCCGCGTAATTTCATCCAGCGCGCCGAAGGGCTCATCCATCAGCAGCAGCTTTGGCCGGGTGACCAGGCCGCGGGCGATGGAGACGCGCATTTGCATGCCGCCGGAGAGTTCGCGCGGCAGGACGTCGGCGAACTTGCCGAGCCCCACCAGCTCAAGGACTTCACTCACCCGGGTGTTGCCCTCCGCGCGCGGCACGCCGGCCAGATCCAGCGGCAGCCTGACGTTATTGCGCACGCTGCTCCAGGGCATCAGGGTGGCCTCCTGGAAGACGAACGAGAGCGGATGCTGCGCTTTTTCCCGGCTGTCGCGCCGCCACAGCATCAGCTTGCCGTCGCTGGGCTCCACCAGGCCGGCGACCATCTTCAGCAGCGTACTCTTACCGCAGCCGGACGGGCCGAGCAGGGTAATGAACTCCCCCTGGTTGATGGTCAGATTGACGGGCAGCAGCGCCCGGGTGCCGTTGCTGTAGATCTTCTCCGCCGACAGCACCTCGATGGCCGGCGTGGCGGAGGCGGGTATAAAGCGGGTGTCGCTCATCACGGTCAGTTTCGGGGCGGTATTCATGGCATCACTCCGGCGTCTTTGACCATCTCCAGGGTATATGTCTGCTCAAACGGCACCTTGCTGGCGTCGATCAGTTTGTTTTTCACCAGCATGTCCCAGGTTTTCTTCAGCCGCGGCTCGGTGATGATGCCGATGCCGCCGGTCATGGCATCGCCGCCGGTCACCAGCTGGTACTGCTTCATCTGGGCAATGCCAAAGGCGATCTGCTCGGCGCTCATTTGCGGGTTCGCTTTGCCGATCAGGTTGTTGCCGGGGCCAGGATCCTGCAGGTAGCTTTTCCACCCTTCCATGGAGGCTTTGACGAAGGCCGCCACCGCCGCCGGACGTTTGCGGATGGTGTCCGCCATACAGATAATCGAGTTGCCGTAGGGCGGGTAGCCCCAGTCGCTGAGCGGATAGACATAGAACGGCTGCCCGCCTTTGGCGACGGAGAACGGCTCGGAGGTCACGTACCCCTGCTGCACCAGATTTTTATCGGCGAGGAACGGCTGAACGTTAAAGGTATAGGGGCGCACTTTGCTGCCAGCCAGACCCAGCTCGCTCTTCGCCCACGGCCAGAAGGAGGTATAGGCCTCGGTGGCGAGCAGGAAGGTTTTGTCTTTAAGCTGCGCCGGGTTGCTCACTTTGTCATGAGTGATAAACACCGTCGGCGAGTGCTGGAACACGGTGGCGACGGTTACCGCATGCACCCCGGCCTGCCAGGTCTCCAGCGCCTGGCCGTTGTCGCCAAGGGTGCAGTCCGCCTGGCCGGCCGCCATCAGCTGCATGACGTTGATCTGCGGGCCGCCCATTTTAATCTCGACATCAAGTCCGGCGTGCTTATACAGCCCGGTGGCCTGGGCCTGGTAAAAACCGCCATGCTCCGCCTGGGCATACCAGTTGGTGAGAAACGTGAACTTCTCCGCCGCGACGCAGGAGGCTGAGGCCGCGAGGGCGGCCACGGTCAGCAGGGTAAAAACTGGCGTTGATCGGGTATTCATCAGGGCTCCTTGGATTCAGCAGCGAAAGAGGGTGGTAGGGACTGCACAAAGCCGTGCCAGTGCTGTTTGCCCCAGGTCGGTTCGCGACGTTCGACCCAGGCCATGCGGTGGATCTCGATGATTGCCTGCGCCCAGCTGGCGGCGAGGGAGTCGAGAAGCCCTTCGCCTTGCTCCCGCGTCGCCGGGGTTGGGTCGCCAATCACCCCGCTGGGGCCAAAGTCATAGGACGCCCACGCCGCCGCCGGGCGGCCTTTCGACAGGGTCGGGCAGGGGAATTCCGGCGGGAAGTTGGCGACCGCCCGCTCCATATGAACGCACTCCGGCGCCAGCGCCAGCATCAGCGCCGTTTCGCTATGCCCGGCGTGCATTGCCATCCGCTGTTCATGCGGGCTGAGGAACTGTTTTTCGCAGTTGGGCACGTTGAACACGTCGTGCGGGATGGCGATGAAATCCCCGTGGCGCAGGCGCATTTCCCGGCAGGCGATCTGCAGGATCTGCGGCTGGCCGCCGTGGCCGTTGATCATCAGCAGCTTGCGAAAACCGGCCCGATAGAGGGATTCGGCGATCTCCAGCAGGGTATGCAGCAGGGTATCGCCGCTGAGGGTCAGGGTGCCGGGAAAATGCAGATGCTCCTCTGACTTACCGTAGACGATCGGCGGGATGGCGTAGGCCGGGATCGCCGCCGGCAGCCGGGCGAGGGCATGGCCCGCCACGCCGGAGGAGATCACGCTGTCCACCGAGCAGGGCAGATGGGGGCCGTGCTGTTCGATCGCCCCGGTGGGGAGGACGATAACCGTATTGCTTTTATCCGGCAGGGCGGCCACGTCCGTCCAGCTCAGAAAAGGGAGAAAGCGCGCTGCAGGAATGTAACCGTTAATCATCGCGGTGCCTCGGAGTGAATTGGCTGGGGTAACCAGACGGTTGCTTCGACTTCAATCAATACCGTGGCGTCGGGCAGCATTTCGCTGACCTGCACCACGGTGGATACGGGCGGCTGGTCGGGATAAAACAGCTTCCTGACCCGGCTGTAATAGGGAAAATGGTCAAGGTTGCGAAAGTACTGCACCAGCTTGATAACGTCGCTCATCTGCCCCCCCGCCGACGCCACGGTGCGGCGGATGCTTTCCAGTACGTACCAGCTCTGGGCGAGGATCGGCCCCTGCTTCGCATCGGTTGAAAATTCCCCGGTCGCCCCCAGCAGCTCCCGCACCGGCTCAGGCACATCCTGAAAGCCGTTGACGATGGTGCCGGTCAGGGGATTGACCGGAATAATGCCGGAGAGAAAAATAAAATCGCCGGCTCTGCGCCAGGCGGCATACCGCGCCAGCGGCGCCCCCGCGCCTGCTTCAAGACTCATGTGCCATCTCCTCCTGCCACACTCGCCGGTGGGTTAACCTGCCGTGGTTAACCACCAGACGGGCGGCGCTGTTTAAAGGCCAGGTAAAACGGTCGCTACCCGGGAAAATCACCACGCTGGCCGCCGCCCCGACGGCAAAAGGGGCCGCGTCTGCCGGCGAACCGGTTAGCGCCGCGCGATCGCAGATCAGCCGAGACTGCCGGTCGAACGGGTCGCTGAGCTGGGCGCTGAACAGGCCGCAGGCCAGGGTGTCCAGCGGGTCGTAGCTTCCCGCCGGACAAAAAGCGTCCTGCACGTTGTCGCACCCAAGCAGGGTGGCCACGCCGGCGGCCTGCGCCTCGTGCAGCAGGGTGATCCCCCGCTGGCGCGGCGTGCGGCCGAACGTCGCATCCTGCAGCAGCAGGTTGGTCATCGGCAGGGCGATAAGGGTGACGCCGTGCGCCGCCAGCTGGCGCAGGATCAGCGCCGCCTGCGCGTCGCTGCCGGCGGCCAGCGCGCAGCCGTGGCTGCAGCAGATATGCCCGGGGAATGGGTGGCGGGAGAGATGATCCGCCAGCCAGGTCAGCCCCTGAGACACCTCGCTGAGCTCCTCATCGATATGCAAATCCAGATCCAGTTCCCAGCGGGCCGCGCTGCGCAGCAGGTTTGCCATGGCGGCGGCGTCCCAGTTGGAGGAGTGAATGAAGCCCCCCAGCAGGCAGCGCTCCCCGCTGTTGGCGACTGTCCTGGCAATGGCCTCGGCGTCCGCCGGATCGCGAAACAGGGGCAGCGGGACCAGCGCCACCCGTTCCAGGGTGATGCCGCCGGTATCGAGACGGGCGATCTCCTGCCAGGCGTCCGGCGCGTCGGCGGTAAACCAGTCGATATGGCTGCGTAAATGGGTCACGCCATTTGCTGCCGCCCGGGCCAGCGCGGCGGACGCCCGACGTTGAATATCCGCCCTGGTCCAGTGTCGGCGATCCTCGTGCATGGCGTGGATCGCCGCCAGCAGCCCGGCCTGCGCCGGACGGCAGCGTTCAAGGGTAAAGGTTTTGTCCAGATGGGCATGGGGTTCCACCAGGCCGGGGAGCGTCAGGGCCCCCGCCAGGTCCCACAGGCCGGGAGCCGGCTCGACGGACGGCGTCACGGCGGCGATCCGTCCATCGCGAAAGGCCAGGTCCGCCAGCCGCGGTTCATCGTTGGCCTGCGTCGGCCAGCCGTCGGGCAGCGCCCAGGCCGGAAGTCGGGCGCGGCTGATGCCGGCGAGCGGCGCGCAAGAGGAGGGGAACGTCATCGTCAGTCTCCTCACAGATCCAAAACCAGACCCGGCGATTTCGCCCGCGAACAGCAGAGCGTGATCTGGTCGTTGCCGGCTTTCTCTTCCGCCGTCAGCACGCTGTCCCGGTGCTCGGGGAGCCCGTCGAGAACCCCGGTAATACACGATCCGCACATTCCCTGTTCGCAGGAGAGCATCACTTCCACCCCGGCGTGCTGTAATACCTGAGCAATGGTTTGATCCGCGGCGACCTGCAGACGCTGCCCGCTGGAGGCCAGCTCAATATAAAATGCGTTGTTCGCCGCGATATTATTTTCCGCCGCGGGAGTAAAGCGCTCGAATACGAATTGCGACGGCGACCAGCGATATTCCTCCATGACTGACCGCAGTCGCTGAATAAAGCCCTCCGGGCCGCAGGCCACCACTGCGGTATCAGGGTGGGGCGTGGTTAAGCATTCGGGGATCCGCTGGCGAAACGACGCGCTTTCCTCGCTGCAGTGGATCGCCACCGTGCCGCTCGCGGCCAGCTGGGCCAGGCGCGATGTGAAGGCCGTCTGGCGCGAGCTGGCGACATAATAATGCAGCTCCAGCGCCCCTTTTCTGGCGGCAATCGCTTCGGCCATCGCCAGCAAAGGCGTGATGCCGATGCCGCCGGCAAACAGCAGGTAGCGCCTGGCCTCCGGCAGGGGAAAATGGTTGCGCGGCGACGAAATGGAGAGCCGATCGCCGTGTTTGAGCTGCTGGTGCAAGTAGCGTGAGCCGCCGGTGGACGCGTCCGTCAGCCGGACGCAAACTTCATAATGATTACCGCGGTCAGGCATGCCGCACAGGGAATATTGCCGCGGGCCAACGCCGGGAATAATAATATCGATATGCGCCCCGGCGGAGTAGGCCGGTAATATTTCCCCGGCCGCCGCCTGCAATATTAAAGATAGATTTCCCTCGCCGTTGGGGCGTATTTCCCCCACCGAGACCGAAATAAGATCGTGGCTGTGCATTACCGTTTTCTCTCCCTCAATCCGCTGTCTGCAGGGCGGCCAGGGGCAGCGAAGGGATACCCGCTCCTTCGCGGTGACTGTCCGGCGTGCAAAAATGGATGAAACGATCGTTTCTCCGCTATGAATGCTACGGTATTGTGATAAAACTGTTGCGTCCAGAGCTTTGATTCGCACAACCCGTTGCAAAAAAGAGAGCACCCAAACGATGTTTGCCTTCTCCCGATTTCTGCTCTATTTCACCGAAGTGGCCCGTCAGGGGTCGTTTCGTAAAGCGTCAGAGGCGCTGCATGTGTCTGCGTCTTCTATTGACCGTCAGATTTTGCGCGTGGAACAGGAGCTGGCGATGCCGCTCTTCGAGCGCCATCCCACCGGGCTGCGGCTGACCGCCGCCGGGGAGCTGCTGCTGCACGCGGCCAATAACTGGAAAAAGGACTTTACCCGGGTCTGCGAGCAGCTGGATGACCTGCGCGGACTGCGGCGGGGGCATGTGCGCATCGCCACTATCGATGCCATTAACCGGCATTTCTTTTCGACGATGCTTAAAGAGGTGCATAAACATTATCCCAACATCTCTTTTACATTGACCACCATCAACAATATCCACATCCAGCAGGCGCTGATCTCCGGCGAGGCGGATTTCGGCATCATGCTCAATCCGCAGACCTCCCGCGAACTGCAGGTGCGGGCGTTTGCCGAAATGAATATGGGGATCGTAGTGCCGACCGGCCATCCGCTGGCCAGCCGCAGCGCTGTGCGTTTTAGCCAGTGCATCGACTACCCGTTTATCCTGCCATCCGCCCCGTTGATGATCAGCGAACCGGTGGAGGCGCTGGTGAACATCAGCGGCAACGAGGTGAAGGAGGTGGCGGTATCGAATAACATCCACATGATCCGCACCCTGATCAAAGAGCAGATGGGCATCGGCATCCTGTGCCGGCTGGATATTCTCGATGAGATCGAGTCCGGCCAGCTGGCGTTTGTGCCGCTAACCGATCCGCAGCTTAAGCCTTTCACCCTGGCGCTGTGCGTTTCGCCCGCTCGCCAGCTTTCCCTTGCCGCGTCGATGATGCTGAACCAGCTGGAGATGCTCTTCAGCCAGCTGTGAGAGACCGGGCAGGCACTAAAATCATTCATCAACGCACCAAAGTGGTGCATTTATTGTGTGCATGAATCAAAGGTTGCATGCCCATGGGCGGCGGCGCAGGCGATTTTTCGCGGCCGCTCGCGGGCCATCAAATCTGGCATTGTTTTTGTATAGCTGAGTGTGAGTAGAAGCGGTCAGTACGGGTTATCCATACGGGACATTGCTCAGTCACCATGTCGCGGTTCAATGTTGACCGGGATGGGAGGCTGAGCCACATTCGCTCGCTCCCCCTCCCGGCGTAAAGAGGAGAGGGATAATGAAAACAGGCGCACGCCTTCCCCGGGGCTTACGCTGGCTGGGCCTGATGGCCCTCGGCGGTGTCTCGCTGGCCGTTCAGGCCGAGGAAAAAATCGTTCTGCTGACCTCCTGGTACGCTCAGGCGGAGCAGGGGGGTTATTATCAGGCTCAGGCCACTGGGCTGTACAAAAAATATGGTCTCGACGTCGAGATCCGCTCCGGCGGACCGCAGGTCAACGGCATGCAGTTGCTGTTGTCCAATCGGGCCGATGTGATCATCGGTTACGATCTGCAGCTGCTGGAAGGCATTCAGCGCGGCTTCCAGGCGAAAGCCATTGCCGCGCCCTTTCAGTACGATCCCCAGGGACTGCTGACCCACGCCGATGTCAGCTCCCTGCAGGGGCTGAAAGACAAAACCATTCTGGTCTCCAGCTCCGGTCAGGCGACATGGTGGCCGTGGCTGAAGGCGCAATACCAGCTGAGCGACGCTCAGGTTCGCCCCTATACCTTCAATATTCAACCCTTTGTCGTCGACGACGCTGTCGCCCAGCAGGCCTATGTCAGCTCCGAGGTGTTCCAGGTGCAGAAGGCCGGGGTGAAGGCGAACTTCTTCCTATTTTCTGAGCATGGTTACCCTCCCTATGGCGGCATTCTCATCGCCCGCCCGGACACCATCGCTGAGCGTAAAGCGGCGATGGCGAAGTTTGTCCGTGCCTCAATGGAGGGTTGGGTGAGCTATCTCAAGGATCCGGCGCCGGGAAATGCGTTGATTAAGCAGGACAACCCGAAAATGACCGACGATCTGCTCGCCTGGGGCGTGACCCAGATCCGTGAGCATCATCTGATCGACGGCGGGGATGCCGCCAGCCAGGGCTGGGGGACGATGACCGACGCCCGCTGGCAAAAGACGCGCGACTTTATGGTCAGCGCCGGTCTGCTGGCGGCGGCCACCGACTGGAAACAGGCCTATACCACCGACTTTGTCCAGACCATGCAGGTAAAACCCTGAGGAGCGACGCCATGTCATTCATCATTAAAAATGCCCATGCCATCCTCAGCGGTCTGTCCGGAGAGGCGGCGCGGCTGGCCGGGCCGGATATTCGCATCCGCGACGGCAAGATTGCGGCCATCGGCAGCCTGACGCCACTGCCGGAAGAGCGACTGATCGACGCCCGCGACTGCGTGATCTATCCGGCATGGGTGAATACGCACCATCATCTTTTTCAGTCGCTGCTGAAGGGCGAGCCGCAGGGGCTGAACCAGAGCCTGACGGCCTGGCTGAGCGCCACGCCGTACCGCTTTCGCGCGGCTTTCGATGAACATACCTTTCGTCTGGCGGTGCGCATTGGTCTGGTGGAGCTCCTGCGCTCGGGCTGCGCCAGCGTGGCGGATCACAACTACCTGTACTGGCCAGATATGCCTTTCGATACGTCGGAGATTCTCTTCAGCGAAGGGGAAGCGCTGGGGATGCGCATCGTTCTGTGCCGGGGTGGGGCGACCCAGGGTCGGGCGGTGGAGCAGGATCTGCCGGTGGCGCTGCGTCCGGAAACCTTCGACGGCTATATGGCGGATATTGAACGGCTGGTCAGCCGCTATCACGACCCGCGGCCCGACTCGCTGCGCCGGGTGGTGATGGCGCCCACTACCGTCCTGCACTCCGCGCCGGGCGCCCAGCTGCGGGAGATGGCGAAGCTGGCCCGCCAGCTGGGGATCCGGCTGCACAGCCATTTATCGGAAACCGTCGATTATCTTGACGCCGCGCGGCAGAAATTCGCCATGACGCCGGTGCAGTTCTGCGCGGAGCACGACTGGCTGGGAAATGACGTGTGGTTTGCCCATCTGGTGAAGCTTCTGCCGGAGGAGATTGCCCTGCTGGGCCGCACCGGTACCGGCATTGCTCATTGTCCGCAAAGCAATGGCCGGCTGGGCAGCGGCATCGCCGATCTGCTGGCGCTGGAGCAGGCCGGGGTCCCGGTCTCGCTGGGGGTGGACGGCGCTGCCTCCAATGAAGCGGCGGATATGCAAAGCGAAGCCCATGCCGCATGGCTGCTGCAGCGCGCGCGCAAAGGGATGCTGGCGCAGCCGCGCTACGCCGGAGGCACCTTCGAGGGCGGAGCCGATGCGGCCACGGTGGAGGATGTGGTGCGCTGGGGCAGCGCCGGCGGGGCGCAGATCCTTGGCTTAGCGCAGAGCGGCACCCTGCAGGTCGGGATGCGGGCGGACCTCGCCATTTACCGGCTGGACGATCCGCGCTACTTCGGCCTGCATGATATGGCGATTGGCCCGGTGGCCTGCGGCGGCCGCGCCGCGCTGAAGGCGCTGCTGCTGAATGGCCGGCCCATCGTGGAAGATGACGCCATTCCCGGTCTCGACCTTGACGCGATGCGCCACGACGCGCTGGCGGCAGTCCGTACCCTCCAACAGCGCGCCGCTGTTTAACTGATCACAGGATAATGACGATGAACGCAACCACCCAAAATCAAGGCTATGCCTTACAGGAACTGGAAAAAGAGGCGCTGATGGGCGCCCAGGGCGAAGAGACCTTTGCCCGAGAAGTGCGCTGTATCGACCTGTCTCACTTTGCAGAAAGAAAAAATGACATTGCCGAACAACTGTGGGAGGCGGCGGTGGAGATCGGTTTCTTCCAGGTCAGCCACCACGGTATTCCGCTGGCGGCGATCCGCAAGGCGTTCAGCACGACCGAGGCGTTTTTCGACCTGCCCGACGAGGTGAAGCGCCAGTATCCGCTGGCCGGCAACGCCGGCTGGGAGAGCAAGGCGCAGGTCCGGCCATCGACCCGCACGCCGGATCAAAAAGAGTCATATCAGATAACCCGTCCGCTGATGGACGGGCGCTGGCCCAGCGATCGGGAGCTGCCAGGCTTCCGACAGACGATGCTCGGATTTGAATCGCAGTGCTGGCAGCTGGGGATGAAGATCCTCTCCTGCTTTGCTTTAAAGCTCGGTTTTCCGGAATCGTTTTTTACCACCGCGCACGATCCGCAGCGTGACACCTATCAGAGCACCTTGCGCATGCTGCACTACTATGCAACCGAGCAGTCGCAGCAGGGGATGTGGCGGGCCGGCGCGCATACCGATTTTGACTGCCTGACGCTGCTGTTCCAGCGCCCCGGTCAGGGCGGCCTGCAGGTCTGCCCTGGCAAGGACCGCGAAAGCCAGCAGTGGACCAGCATTGAGCCAAGGGAAGAGGTCATCACCTGCAATATCGGCGATATGCTGATGCGCTGGAGCGACGACCAGCTGCCGTCTAACTTCCACCGGGTGAGAAACCCGCAGCCCCACGAATATCAGGGGCCGCGCTACAGCCTGGCGTTTTTCTGCCAGGCCAATAAAGATATCGAGATCCTTGGGCCGCAGAGGAAGTACCCGCCCATCAGCGCCGAGGATTATCTGCAGCAGCGGATCCAGGCCAATTTCGCCAAAGGGTAGGATGTACTCTTGAGTGGTTTTCCTGTCGCCGGCTTTCGCTGGCCGCGCGGCAGGATATCCGGCGCTGGGCTTTTCAGGAGGTCGGTATTGGCGATGCGGGCGACAAGGGTATCTCTGCCGCAGCCATAAAATCGATAAAACAGCGTATTCGCGGCGACAGGTAGCGGCTGGCAGGCCACAGGACGGAGAAATGCCCATCCTTGACGCAACAGCCGGGCAACACCTCCTGCAGGTGTCCCTCATTGATGGCTTCACGCACAACAAAATCAGGGACATAGGCGATACCCATCCCCGCCGCGCTTAAGCGAATGGCAGCCTCAATGTTATTGACCCTCATCACGGAAGCGGCCCTGAAATCCCCCGTCAGCCGCATATCGCGCAGTTCCCAGGGCTGGATCAGCCCCGTCGAAGGGAAGCGAAAAAAAATGCACTTGTGCGCCGCCAATTCCGCTGGCGAGCCGGGAACGCCGTATTCCGCCAGATATGCCGGGCTGGCGCAGAGCACAAAACGAAAACCCCCCAGCTTTCTGGCGATCAAGCGGGAGTCCGCTAGTTCACCGCTGCGGATAGCGATATCAAATCCCTCATCGATCAGATTGACCAGCCGGTCACTAAAATCGAGATCCAGTTCAACCTGCGGATAAAGACGGCTAAAGGCGGTGAGGGCAGGGAGCAGCAGGCGGTAGCCGATGACAGGCAGTGAAATTCTCAATTTGCCGGAGGGCTGTGAGAGACTGCTCGTCAGCTCAGACTCGGCCTCCTGGATCTGCTCCAGGATACTCTGGCAGCGGGTCAGAAACGCGGCCCCCTCCGCCGTCAGGCTGACGTTTCTGGTGCTGCGGTTAAACAGCCGGACCCCCAGCTTATGCTCAAGCCTGGCGACATTCTTACCCACCGCCGAGGCTGAAATGCCCAGCAGCCTGGCGGCCTGAACAAAGCTTAGCGTTTCGGCGGTGCGGACAAAGGACGTTAGCGAGGTGAGGCTGTCCATCGATTATAAACCTTATGTCTCTTAATAAGATATTTTCAGTCTATTTATCGGCATTAACATCCGCAATAGGATGGCGGCAGTTTATTCATTCCTTCCTTGCCGACTGATGAGGGCCGCCTGATGTTACTCACCGCCAGAACACATTGCCGATCCGCCAGCGCCCTGGCCGCGCTTTCTGTCTTTATGGCGGCCATGCTGCTGCCGTTAAGTTTTACCGGCGGCGTCATGACCACCCCGGCGATACAGCAGTCGCTGGGCGGCTCTCCCGCTGCGCTGTCGTGGCTGACCAATGGCTTTATGCTGACCTTCGGCAGCTTTTTGCTGGCCGCAGGCGTGACGGCGGATGCCATTGACAGAAAACGCATCTTTCTCGCCGGCGCCGCGCTGTTTTGCCTGAGCAGTCTGCTGTTTTGCCTGACGGACGATCTCTTCCTGTCAGGCGCGCTGAGGGCTCTGCAAGGTCTGGCCGCGGCGATGATTTTAGCCAGCGGCAGTGCGGCGCTGGCCCAGTTGTATGACGGCGCTCAGCGGACGCGGGCATTCAGCATCCTGGGCACGGTGTTCGGCGCCGGCCTGGCGTTCGGTCCGCTGCTGATCGGCTTCATGACCGACGCGGTGGGCTGGCGCGGCGTATACGCCCTGTTTGCGCTGCTCTCGGCGATGGTTCTGCTTATCGGTCTGGCGTATCTGCCCGCGGCAGAAAAAAGCGAGCCGCGGACACCCGACAATCTCGGCTTAACCCTGTTTACGCTGGCCCTGATGCTGTTCACTGCCTCGCTGATGGTCATTCCGGCCCGCGGTTTTTTATCGCTGACCACGCTGGCCTTGTTCATCGTATCGGGGGGGCTGTTCGTTGCGTTTGCCGTGCGCTGCCGAAGAGTGAACAACCCGGTGCTGGAACTCTCCCTGCTGCGCCATCCGCGTTTTGTCGGCGTACTGTTGCTGCCTGTCGCCACCTGCTGTTGCTACGTTGTCCTGCTGATTATTGTTCCACTGCATTTTATGGGCGGAGAGGGGATGAGTGAGCCGCAGAGCGCGCTGTATCTGATGGCGCTGACCGCGCCGATGCTGATTTTCCCATCCGTTGCGGCCCTGCTCACCCGCTGGTTTTCACCTGGGCAGGTGGCCACGGGGGGGCTGATGATTGCCTCCGTCGGGTTGCTGTTGCTGGGTGATGCTTTTCACAGCCACCGCCTCCCGCTGCTGGTGCTGGCGCTGATCCTGTGCGGGGCGGGGGCGGCGCTTCCCTGGGGATTGATGGATGGCCTGGCGATATCCGCAGTGCCTGTCGCCAAAGCCGGTATGGCGGCAGGCCTGTTCAACACCGTTCGCGTTGCCGGCGAGGGGATCGCCCTGGCGGTCGTCACCGCGGTATTAACGGCAAGCAATAACCTGACTCTGCAGAGTCGCGTTCACGGGTATGCGCCCGAGGTGATTCACCGCGCCGCAGGCTGGCTGGGGGCCGGTAATATGCCGCAGGCGGCTGCGCTTTTGCCTGACTTTTCCCTTCGGGCGCTGCGCGAGAGCTATGACACTGCTTATACGGTACTGTTTAGCGGGCTGGCGGTCGTCACCCTGCTGTGCGCCCTGATGGTCTGGCGGACGCTATGCCGCAAGGGGGGCGCTATCCAGACCCGCAACAGCGGATCCTGAACCCCCATGACGGTGCATTGGCGTCACGCTCCCGGCAATCGCCTTTTCAGGTCTGCTCAGCGCACCGGGACTGTCATTGTTTCGCTGGCGGAACTATGCTGATTAGGGCGGCCACATGCGCCGCTCCGGCAGCGGAAACAGTGACTCACAGGTGGCGGTATGGCGAGCGATCCGGAACTGATTTACATCGAGATCCTTGAAACGGTGCTGATGGCCACCCTGGATCCTGATTTGTGGAAATCGGCGCTGCAGAAACTGGCGTTCCTCACCGGCCATCAGTACGCGGCATTTCTGTTCTACGATAAAGGCAACGCGCACCTGCTGACCGATTCACTCCTGCTGGAGGAGAAGGTTTTCACCGCCTATCGCGACGTGTTTCTGGCCATCGATCCCGCCGAAAAAATACTGACCGCGTTACCGGTCGGGCAGATGTACCGGGACCGCGAGTATTTAGGCGATAAGTTTATTGCCGGCAGCGTCTATTACAATGAGTTTCATCACCCCAACGATCTGAATAATCTTACCAGCGTCAAGCTGTGCACCCTCAATGGCTATGCCACCTATCTGTCACTGATGACGGCCAATACGGCAGCTTATCCGCAGCCGGCGCAGTTTGAGCTGTTCAGGCGCGTGATCCCGGCGCTGAAAACCGCCTGCCAGCTACACGCCCGGTTTGAACAGCTGCGGGACACCATAAAATACCAGAGCGCGGTGATGGACAATGGGATCTACCCGGTATGGCTGGTGGATCATGGCGGTAACATTCTCTACGCCAGCGCGCATGCCGAACGCTACCTGCGCGCCAACGCCCGCCTCTCCTGGTACAGCGGGGGCGATACGCTGTGCCTTGATACCGACAGCAAAAAACTGAAACGGGCTATCGAGCAGGCCACCCGAACGGCAGAGCCGCCAAGGGCAGGGCTGTGCTATACCGCCGGCCGCCAGCCGAAACCGATCCTGGTGATCCCGGCGGCCCGCCTTGCCGGGGTGGCCTGCGTGATTATTCCTGAGCCGTTTCTCACCGGCAGCGCCGTGATGGAGCTGTTTAACGTCAAGCCTGCCGAGAACGCAGTGGCGGAGCTGCTGGTGCGGGGCATGACGCCGGATGAGTGCGCCTTACATCTGGGCGTATCTATCGCCACCATCAGAACCCACCTCAGCGCCCTGTACCGGAAAACCCACACCCGTAATCAGGCAGAACTGTTGCTGATCATCCGCGCGATCCACGGCTGACAGCTTGCTCAGGAATGATGGTCGCGCAGGAAAACGGTCAGCACCTCTTTCGGCGGCACGCCGCCGCATTCGCCAATCATCCAGCCTACCGCGCCGCGGTGATAGGCGCCGTGAAAGAGCATGTGGTTGAGCATCTCCATCGCGGTCATATTGCCGTCGCCGCCGTCGACAAATTTGAAGGCGATACGTTCGTGGAAATCGGCGGGCGTCATGGCGCTGACGTACTGAATGTATTCGTCCGTACAGGCGGTCATGGCCGTTTCCAGCTCATCAACGGTTGGCGTCTCGGGGGTATTCAGCGCGGTGTAACCGTGCGTCTTGCCGCGCAGATTCGCCCGGAAAATCATGTCAACGACATGGATATGGTTCATTAGCCTGAGGGTCAGGTGACGCTTTTCGCCATGTACTGTACCGTCTATCGCGCGGATCGCCTGCAAGGTGGCAAGGTCAATCCAGCGCTTGTATTTCAACAGCGTCACTACGGTGTCTTTGTCCATTGTCGGTCCCGGGTTGGTTGAGCCATTATCTTAGCGATGATGCCAGCGAGTTGTCACTCTCCCGCGCCAGGCACAAAAAAGCCTCGCCGGGGCGAGGCTTTTTAATCAGCAGGCGATTTAGTCAAACACACCGTTAATCACGGCGGTAACGATGGCGGTGCTCAGGGCGACCAGCACCAGATCATCGCCGACCGCGCGCCATTCATAGCCCGGATAATAGGGCAGGTCGTTAATCATAGAAGCGGGCAGGGTCTTTTTCGCGATACCCGGAGGTAACGGTTTGCCGCGGGCGACATTTTTGGCGATACCCGGAGGCAGCGCCTGATAACCGACCAGACCGTAGTTCACCGCAAGGGAGCGCGCCCGTGAGAAGCTAATATCGCTGTCGACGTGGTCGGGCTTGCCGTAGTTTTTGCGGTTGCCATGATCGTCATTGGACTGACCTTTATTTTGTCCTTTATTACCATGGTCGCCGCTGTTACCGCTGTTACCATGATTGCCGCTATTGCCATGGTTACCACTGTTCCCGTGATTACCACCACCGCCGCCATTGCCATTGCCGTTACCCGGGTTGGCATAGGCCGGAGCCGCCATGACGGCGAGAGAAATAACCGCCGCCAGTGCTGTTTTAATAGTGCGACGCTTAAGCATGATCTTGATTCCTTAATGTGGAGTACACGCATAAAAAATAAGATAAAGCTATGCCCCAGGCAATCTCATATAGTCTTATTTTTTGCCGGGCTTTCACGGGAAGGTCACAAAGGGATAGCGGGGCGCGGACGAGCAGTTCCATTGCTGCGTTTTGACAGACGGGCGACCGCGCCCCGCTAAATGTGTCGCCGGCAGGATCGCTCCCGGGCGTGTCGCAAAAAAATGCCCGAAGCCATCGGGCAAAAATGAATAAAAATATTACGCTTCATTCATAACGCGTCTCACAAGACGGAGCGGATAGTAAATCCTGGCGCCGCTGTGCACAATCGGCCGGTTGTTTAGAAATAAATTACCCCCGCCGACCGCGCTCAGGACGCGATCCAATGGCAGGCGACCCGATGGCCAGGGGCTACCTCGCGCAGCGCCGGCGCTTCTCTGCGACACCGCTCGCCGACCTGCGGGCAACGGGATGAAAAACGGCAGCCGGCGGGAGGATTGACCGGATCCGGGATCTCGCCTTGCACCAGCGCCTGCGGTTCGCTGTGCGGGTCGAGGGTCGGCACCGCGGCCAGAAGCGCGCGGGTGTAGGGGTGGAGGGGGCGGCTGAACAGCGCATCGCGGCTGGCGCTTTCCACCAGTTGCCCGAGATACATCACCGCCACATCGTCACATAGATGCTCCACCACCCCGAGGTCGTGGGAGATAAACAGAAACGTGACGCCGCGGTCGTCGCGCAGGTCGGAAAACAAATTGATGATCTGCGCCTGAATGGACACATCGAGGGCCGAGATGGGCTCATCGGCGACGATAAAATCCGGGTTGAGGATCAGCGCCCGGGCAATACCGATCCGCTGGCGCTGGCCGCCGGAAAACTGATGCGGGAAGCGGGCGTAGTGTTCCGGCGCCAGGCCGCAGATCTTCATCACGTCGATCACCCGGTCATACAGCTCATCGCGGGCGCAGAGCTTGTGCTGCAGCATAGCTTCGCCTATCGCCTCGCCAATGCGCAGCCGCGGGTTCAGCGAGCTGTAGGGATCCTGAAAGACCAGCTGCATCTTCGGCCGAATGGCGCGCAGGGCAGGCGCGGTCAGGTCGGCCAGCTCCTGACCGTGAAATTTCACGCTGCCGGCGCTTTTCTCGTGCAGGCCAAGCAGGGTTCGGCCGACGGTGGTTTTCCCGCTGCCGGACTCGCCCACCAGGCCAAAAATGGTGCCCGGACGGATGTTAAAGCTGACGCCGTCCACCGCGCGAAGCACGCCGGTCTGTTGACCAAACAGGCCGTCGCGCAGCGGAAAATATTTTTTCAATCCATCCACTTCAATAACATAGCGTTCGCTCATGCTGTCGCCTCCGCAAATTCGCTGTAAAAGCAGGCGGCCCGCTGGCGCTCGCCGAGCAGCGGTGGAATCGCCTCCCGGCAGCGCGCCGTCGCCCGCTCGCAGCGCCCGGCAAAGGCGCAGCCCGTCGGCAGGGCGGCCAGATCCGGCACCTGCCCGGGAATCGAGTACAGCCGCCGACGCCGCTCGCCCGGCACCGGGCGGGAGGCGATGAGCCCACGCGTGTAAGGGTGCTGCGGATGGCGTAACACCTCCGCGGTGGCGCCCTGTTCCACAATCCGTCCGGCATACATCACCACTACCTGCTCGGCCATCTGCGCGATCACCCCCAGGTCGTGGGTAATCAGCATCATCGCCATCTGGCTGGCCCGCGCCCGGTCCCGCAGCAGGCGCAGGATCTGCGCCTGCACGGTGACGTCAAGCGCGGTGGTGGGTTCGTCGGCGATCAGCAGTTTGGGCTGACAGCTCAGCGCCATGGCGATCATCACCCGCTGCAGCATGCCGCCGGAAAGCTGGTGGGGATAGCTGACCATCAGGCTGTCGCCGCGCGCCAGGCCGACCTCGCTGAGCAGCCGGGTAGCCTGCTGCCAGGCGGCTTTCGGCGAGGCGCCGAGGTGGCGGATCGCTGGTTCGCACAGCTGCTCTCCGATGGTCAACACCGGGTTCAGGGCCGACATCGGTTCCTGAAAGATCATTGCCAGCTGGTGGCCGCGCAGGTCGGCCATCTGTCTGGCTTTTAGCCGCAGCAGATCGCGGTCCGCGAAACGGATCTCGCCGCCGTCGATGCGCGCGGCCTGCGGCGGCAGGAGGCCCATCAGCGCCATCGCGGTGACGCTTTTGCCGCAGCCGGACTCGCCCACCACGCCAACGGTTTGCCCGGCCTGAATCGTGAAAGAGACGTCCTGCACCGCGCGCACGCGATGGCGTTCGCCAGCGAAAGAGACGGAGAGATGATTAAAGGAGACTAACGGTATGCTCATTTCAGCCTCGGTTTCATATTGGGATCCATGGCGTCGCGCAGGCCATCGCCCAGCACGTTAATGGCGATCACGGTGATAAAGATGGCGATCCCTGGCGGCATCCACAGCCAGGGACGGCGCTGGAAATCGATCAGGCTATTGGCGGCGTCCATCATATTGCCCCACGACGGCGTCGGCGGCACCACGCCGAGGCCGAGATAGCTCAGCGCGGATTCGCTGAGGATGGCGTTGGCGACAGCCATGGTCGCCATCACCACCAGAATCGGAATGGTATTCGGCAGCAGGTGGCCAAACAGCCGGCGACGCGCCGACAGGCCCAGCACCTGGGTGGCCAGCATAAAATCGCGTTCGCGCAGGGAGAGACATTGTCCGCGCACCAGCCGCGCCAGTCGGGGCCACTCCAGCAGGCTGAGCATCACCACCACCATATAGATGCGCGAGTCCGGAGAAAAATCGAGCTCGGAAAGCATCGCCCCGGCGACGATCAACAGCGGCAATCCGGGGATGGTCATCACCAGGTCGGCCACGCGCATGATCACTCTGTCGGTTAACCCGCCGACATACCCCGAGAGAGCGCCGAGCAGATAGCCCAGGAACACCGACATCACCATGGTCAGCAGACCGATAATCAGCGAGATGCGCCCGGCCAGCAGCAGGCGGGTGTAAACATCGCGGCCGAGGAAATCGGTCCCCAGCCAGTGTTCGGCACCGGGCGGTTGGTTGATGCTCAGGGCGTCGGTGGCATCCTCTTTCCACGGCGACCAGACGGGCCCCAGCGCGCACCACACCGCCATGACCGCCAGCAGGATCAGGCAGAACATGGCCAGCCGGTTACGGCGCAGCTGTCGCCACCCCTGGCGCCAGGGAGAGGGGGTAATGTGCGCCAGCGCCGGGATAGCCGCCTGCCGCTGGCGACGACGGGTAGCAAAGTAAGACAGAATCATCATGACCTCACCCGAATACGCGGATCGGCCCAGGCGTACAGCACGTCGGCGAGCAAATTACCGACGATCGTCAGCACCGCCAGAAACAGGGTGAACCCCATCAGCACCGGATAGTCGCGGGCGGCCAGCGAGTCGATATGGATGTGGCCCGCCCCCGGCCAGTTGAATACCTTTTCGGTAATGATCGCCCCGGAGAACAGCCCCGGCAGCTCGAAGCCCAGCAGGGTGATGATCGGCAGCAGGGCGTTGCGTAGCGCATGTTTGAGGATCACCGTGCGCTCCTGCAACCCCTTGGCGCGGGCGGTACGGATAAAATCCATTTTCACCACGTCGAGCATACTGGCGCGTACATAGCGCGTCAGGCTGCCCGCCTGCAGCATCACCAGCGCCAGCACCGGCAGCGCCAGGTGGGCCGCCACCTGCAGCACATACTGCCAGCCGCTCTCGTCGCTGCCGGTATTGGTCATCCCGCCTACCGGCAGCCAGTGGAGATCGACGGCAAACCATTTAATCAGCAGCAGGCAGAGGAAAAAGGTGGGGAACGACATGGCGGCAAACACCGCGACGCTCACCAGATGATCAAACCAGGAGCCGGGTCGCAGGGCTGACACCACGCCGACCGCCAGGCCAATGCCCCAGTAAAAGACCAGCGCGACGCTGGCCAGCAGAAAAGAGTTCCAGATGTACTGGTTGAGCAGCTGGCTGACCGGGATCTGATACTGCAGCGAAAAGCCTAAATCGCCGCGCAGCAGATGTCCCAGCCAGTGGACATAGCGGGTGAACAGCGGCTGGTCGAGGCCATAGATCGCCTTCAGCTCCGCGGCGCGGGCGGCGGTCAGGGTGATATTGCCATCGATAAAGTCGCCGGGGGTTTTGGCAAACAGCATAAAAATAATGAACGAGGCCAGCAGCAGCATCGGCAGCGTTTGCAGCAGGCGCCTCAGGATGAAATTTTTCATGACGATCTCGCATCAGCCGCCGGTTAACCCGGCGGCCAGGGGATTTACTTGACGATTTTCACATCCGGCAGGCTGCCGGTCAGGCCGTTGTAGATATCCGGTTTAAAGCCGGTGACGCGGGCGCTGCTGGCGGAAAGAATGTTGCGATAGCCGAGCAGGATCACCGGTGGATCGTCGGCCAGCACTTTGTACAGCTGGTGATAGATCGGCTTGCGCTGTTCGATGTCGAGCACTGCGTTGCCGGCGTTAATCAGCTTATCGACCTCCGCGTTGTGGTAGCCGGACGCTTTCGCTTCGCTGCTGTAGAAATCCCATACCCCATCGTGCGGGTCGTTGAGGGTGCTGGTGCTGAACGAAGCCAGATCGTAATTTCCGGCTTTGCGCTGCGCCATCAGGGCGTTGAAATCCACCACCTGCGGCTTAAGCAGCACGCCGATCTGCCGCCAGTTCTCTTTGGCGATAGGGATCAACGCATCGTTGAGCACCTTCTTGCTCACCAGCAGGGTCAGCTCCAGACGCTGGCCCTCTTTGACGCGGATACCGTCGGCGCCAGCTTTCCAGCCGGCCTCATCCAGCAGCTTTTTCGCCTGCGCCGGATCGTAAGGGTAAGGATTGACGCCTTCTGCGTTAAAGGCCCAGGAGATAGGGGCGATCGGCTCGATGGCGACTTTGCCGTACCCCTGATAGACCACGTCGATCAGCTTTTGCCGGTCCAGGCCGTAAATCAGCGCCTGGCGCACCCGCTTATCCTGCAGCGCCGGGCGATGAACGTTGAATTCCACCTGGCTGTAGTCGCTGGAGCCGTAAAGGTTAATGTTGGCGAAGCCGAGCATCTTCAGCTGTTCGATATCGTCAGGACGTGAGGTAAAGGCGTCGTAGTCGGTCTCCCCGGTCTGGAACAGCTGGAAGTTGGTCGACGGATTGGTTACGCGATAGATAAAACGCGGCGTTGGCGGCGTCCCACGGTAAAAGTGGCTATTGGCATGGAAACGAATTTCCTGACCGGGAATATAGGTATCGTACACGTAAGGGCCGTTGCCCAGTGGCTTGCCGTGCAGTGAGCGCAGATAGTCGAGATTTCCCCGCTGATATCCTTTGCCGTACCAGGTTTTCGACAACACCGGCCCGCCAATTTTGGCCAGCGTGGTGGCGCCTGGCTGGGTGGTGGTCACCTGCAGGGTGAGCGGGTCGATGACCTTCAGACCGCTGACGCGGTCAGCCTTGCCGGCTTTGTATTCTGCGCCGCCGGCGATATTGGCCAGAGTGATGTCGGTATCGCCATCATATTTGGGGTCGAGCAGGACCGTCAGGGTAAAGGCGACATCTTCCGCCGTCAGCGGTGAACCGTCGCTGAAGGTCAGGCCAGGGCGCAATTTGATGGTATAGACTTTATTGTCCGGGCTGACCGTCCAGCTCTCCGCCAGCCCCGGGACCAGCTTGCCCTGGCTGTCCCAGTCGATCAGGCGTGAAAAAATGACGTTAGTGACGTTTTCATCCCAGCCGTTGACGAAAAAGTAGGGGTTGAAGATCCCCTGCGGCTCGGCGATCCCGGCCACTACCGTGTCTTTGCGCAACTTAGCGCTGGCCGGGATCTGACTGGCGTCGGCGGCCGGGGTGATGCCTTCTTTCAGAAGACCCTCAGCAAAGACGGCAGAAGAAAATGCTACCACGCCGCCGAGCAGGGCCACTTTTAGCGCCAGGGCAAAGCGGGTTTTTCTGGTTTTTAATCCTTGTTGTAATCTGGACAAAAGTGCTACCTCATCAAGTGATTGCGTGGTGATTTACAATTCATGACGAAAGATAAGAGGCGCACTTCGCCCTGTCTAACACTGAAACGCTATGATTTATAACCAATTATCCTTAGCAAAGGATCGGCAATATAATCCCATTCTATGGCTATGAAGCAGTGGTTTCCGCTGCCCGATGAGAGTGGGCCAGCATGCTGTCCGCGACCCAGCCTTTCCATCGCGAGGTTCTGAACAGGCGTCACACCTGCGCGGTATTCGCCGGCTGGGCGAGACGATGAGAGTGGACCCGTACCGACCGCCGTGTACGGCGTAAGGCACCGTGACGGTCGGTTCCGGGCAGACGTTAACGCTCCTTCGCCGCAGGGGGAAGCAGTGAGGGGGCGGTTGCGGCTAGCGGCTGCCAGAGCCGCTCGGGGTCGCGAAACCCCTCTTCGATGAGGGCATAAAAGCGGCTGGCGTGGAGACCGTCGACGAAGGCATGGTTAAATCGCCCGGCCACCGGGATCACGCCGTTCTGCAGTTTCCCCCATGTGAGCGCCGGAACCGCGGCGCCCACCGCGTATTCCGCATGGGTCATCGAGGTGAAGTGGAGCCACGGCAGACAGCTGGCGCAGATAAAATGTTCGCCATCGACGATGAGCGGCGCAGGCGATGTCTCTCTTGCCGCGACGATCTTTGGCGTTGCCGCGGCGCTGAAGGTGGTGAACTCGGGGGCGTTGTCGCACCATACCTGGCGGAAGCCCTCCTCGACGGTCATCACCGGCGTCATGACCGCCAGACTGTCATATTCAATCACCTCGCCATTGCGCATGCGCTGTCGGAGCTGCGGGACCCCGTTGGCCGCGCGCAGCAGGGCATAGAGCGCGAGCTGAAAAAACGAGACCCGACGGTCCTTCGCACATTCGTACAGGCGCTGCGCCTCTATCGGAACGCAGAGATTAAAGCTGGGGTTGGCAAATTGTCGGTAAAAGGTGAAATGGTCCCGGCGGGGCCAGGCCGCGGTGTCGATGATCCGGTAATGTGCCATGGATGCCTCCTTATGGCTGGCGGTCTGCTGACTATGCGACGATTTCAATCAGGTTGCCATCGGGATCGGCGATCACCGCCTCATAATAGCCGTCGCCGGTGGTGCGCGGCGGTGAAACCAGTATTCCCGCCGCGCCGGCGCGCTGGGCAAGGGCATCGACCTGTTCTGCGCCGCCCACCGAGAGGGCCAGGTGCGCCCAGCCGGTATGGTTATTATCGGCGCTGGCCTGCTGCAGGCCAGGCTTGGTCATCAGCTCGATCACCACCTCGTCGTCGATGGTGACAAAATAGGAGGCAAAGCCGGGATTGGTCTGGCTGAGGTATTTTTCATTGATGCTGGCGGCAAAGAACTCGACCCAGAAGCGGGCCTGAGCCTCAAGCCGTTGGGTCCACAGGGCGAAATGGGCAATTTTCATGGTAAACCTCCGGGCAGGAACATTGACAATCACGGCAGGGCAGACGATCATGCTTGCTGTTGCTCGTTTATGATGATTTAAGGAGTTTCTTTGCTCGATTATGCTGCTTTTCCTCAACAGCGACAAGCGCTGATTTGCCAGATCCTGCAGGAAAACGGCAGGGTGGTGTGTGCGGAGCTGGCGGCGCGTCTTCAGGTGTCTGAGCATACCATCCGCCGCGATCTGCATGAGCTTAGCCGCGAAGGCGTCTGTAAAAAAGTCTACGGCGGGGCGGTGTTGAGCCTGCCGGAAGCGGGAGATTACAGTGAACGGAAAGATAAAAACCGAGCAACAAAACTCAGGATCGCGCAGCAGTGCGCCCGGCTGGTGAAACCCGGCGGCATCCTTTTCATTGATACCGGCACCACCAATCTGGCGATGGCCGAGGCGCTGCCCGCCGAGCTGGCGCTGACGGTGGTAACGAACTCTCCGGAGATCGCCGCGGTACTGGTGAAAAAGCCGCTCTACGAGGTGGTGATGCTCGGCGGCCAGGTGCAGCGGGCGAGCGGGGGCTGCGTTGGGGCCGCGGCGGTGGCTCAGGTGCAGGGAATGTTATTCGACCAGGGGTTTATCGGCGGCTGCGCCATGGCGCCAGAGTCGGGCCTGACCGGCTTTGACTATGCCGACTGCGAGTTTAAGAAAGCGGTGATTAAGCAGTGCAGCGAAATTATCATCGGCCTGACCTCGGATAAAATTCCGGCGGTGGCGCGATTCGTGGTGGCCGCGAGCAGCGATATCGATGTGCTGGTGGTGGAGGAGAACATCAGTCGCGAATATCGCGTTGCCTTTCAGCAACACGATATTCGCATCCATACCGTGTAGCCGCTAGCGGGTGAGGGAGGTGGCGATAAGCCGCAGTCCCAGCGCCCCCAGCACCGTCGCGGTGGCGATATCGATTCGCCGCTTCAGCCGCAGGTAGACCCGACGCGGACGATCAGCGGAGAGCACCAGCGCCACCAGCGAATACCAGCTGACGTCAATCAGGAAACTCATCAGCGGCACGATGTAATAGAAAGCGGTGGGGATCTGCGCCGGCAACACGGCGGTAAAAATCGAGGCAAACACCAGCGCGGTTTTGGGATTGCTCAACTGAGTATACAGCCCGTCGCGGAAAGTCTTCAGCAACGAACGGTTGCCGTCCATGCCGCTGGCGGAAAAATCCATCGGCTGCGCCGAACCGCGGAAAATCTTATAGCCCAACCATAACAGGTAGAGCCCGCCCGCTACTTTCAAGCCAATAAACAGCTCCGGCACCGCGGTGAGCACCTTCTGCAGGCCCAGCATCGCCATAATAGAAAAAATGGCGGCGCCGGCGCCGGTGCCCAGGGCGGTCACCAGACCGTGCAGACGCGAGCGGGCGACCGCATTGCGCGCGACAAAAATAAAGCTCGGGCCGGGACTGATCACCCCCATGATCAGCACCGCGGCAAGGGCCATCAGGCTGGATAAGAACATAGCAACTCCTGGTATGTCCGCCGCCGGCAGGCGGTCGGCAACGTGGGGACGGTACGAGCAAACAGAGTAACAAACTGGCTCAGGAAAGCACGTGAAAACCCTGTGGAAAAGGCGATGCTGAACGGGCATCCGCGGCGCGCGTTTTCTGCGCAACTGTTTGAATAACGATTCCCATTCCTGTCAGCGATGGTAAACTGAATAACTGTGATCTTTGTCATACCGTAATAACTACAGAGAAGAGACACTGCTATGCAACATATCATTGAGGGCTTCCTCAACTTCCAGAAAGAGATCTTCCCCCAGCGTAAAGAGCTCTTCCGTAGCCTGGCCTCCAGCCAGAATCCCAAAGCGCTTTTCATCTCCTGCTCTGACAGCCGTCTGGTGCCGGAACTGGTTACCCAGCAGGAGCCGGGACAGCTCTTTGTTATTCGTAATGCCGGGAATATCGTGCCGTCTTTCGGGCCGGAGCCGGGCGGTGTATCCGCGACCATTGAGTATGCCGTGGTTGCGCTGGGCGTGACGGATATCGTAATCTGCGGCCACTCTAACTGCGGGGCGATGAAAGCGATCGCCACCTGCCAGTGCCTGGAGCCGATGCCGGCGGTGTCTCACTGGCTGCGCTACGCTGATGCTGCGAAAGCGGTGGTGGAAAAGAAAACCTGGGCCAGCGAAACCGATAAGGTCAACGGCATGGTGCAGGAAAACGTGATCGCTCAGCTGAACAACATCAAAACCCATCCGTCGGTGGCGGTCGGTCTGCGCGACCAGACCCTGCGCCTGCACGGCTGGTTCTATGACATTGAAAGCGGCGAGATTCAGGCGCTGGATAAAAACACCAAATCCTTTGTTTCGCTGTCAGAAAATCCGGACGTCTTTTTCGAATAAAGCCGTTCCCAGGGCATGGAGGCCCTGTTCATCTCATCTCCTCACCACTACCACTCCACGCAAATTTTGCCGAAATGGGCGCCGCTTTGCAGATAGCGGAAGGCGTCTGGTAAGGCAGCAAAATCAAACACTTTATCGATGACTGGCCGCGACGCCTGCAGGTTCAGCGCGTTGACGTAGTCCTGTTGTTGCCGGCGATGACCCACCACCAGCCCCTGCAGTCGGGCCTGTTTACTCATCAGCAAATGGGTGGGCACATGACCTTCGAAGCCAGTCAGGACGCCGATCAGCGCGATGTGTCCGCCAACACTGACGGCCTCGAACGACTGGCCCAGGGTGCCCGGTCCGCCGAGCTCCAGGATAATATCGGCCCCGCGATGACCGGTGATGTCCTGCACCGTCGCGCCCCAGGCCGGGGTGGTGCGGTAATTGATGAGATGGTCAGCCCCCAGGGCGCGCGCGCGGGCGAGCTTTTCATCGGATGAGGAGGTGACGATGACCTGCGCGCCCATGCTTTTCGCCAGCTGCAGGGCGGTTATCGACACGCCGCCGGTGCCGAGCGTCAGCACCGTATCGCCCGCTTTTAGCCGTCCCTCCACCACCAGCGCGCGCCAGGCGGTGAGGCCGGAGGTGGTGATCGTCGCCGCCTCCCTGAAGCTCCATCCGTCAGGCGCATGGGTAAAATGACTGGCCGGTCTGACCACATACTGGCAGGCGAACCCCTCGGCGCCGTCGCCCGGCGTCTGGCTGAAGTCCTTCACCTGCGGGCCCGGACGGCCATCCAGCCACTGCGGGAAAAAGCCAGCGACCACCCGGTCGCCTGGCTGAAACTCGCTGACCCCGGCGCCAACCGCTTCGACCACCCCCGCGCCGTCCGCCATCAGGATCCGCCGATCGGCTGTGGGAATCACCCCCGTCGCTACCAGCAAATCGTGATAGTTCAGGGAGGTGGCGTGTAGCGCTACGCGGATCTCGCCTGCCGCCGGCGCGCCGGGGTCGGCAAGATCGACAAGCTGCAGATTATCCAGCGAACCGGGTTTGTTGACGATCCAGGCTTTCATCATGGGGCTCTCTTTATCCAGGGGATGCGCTAAGTATTGGCCCGTCATCGGCTGAACGCCACAGCGCGCCGGTCAGGAAATCACTGCCCGGAGAAAGAGGCGAAAAAAAAGCGCCGTTTTTGACGGCGCTTTTTTAATCGCGAAAGAGGGAAGAGATTATTTGCTCAGCTCAGCCGTCATATGAACGCGATTATTAAACTGGGCGCTGGTGATTTTATAGGACGCTCCCTGCTCAGCGGCCTGGGCGGCGATTTTGGCTTCTGCACGGTCCAGGGTGGAAGCGGTGGCGCTGACGCTCTGGGCGAAGCTGACGGAAGAGAACAGCGACAGTGCAGCAACAGCAACGAAAGTTTTGATGGATTTCATGGTCATATTCCTTAATCTGGTGTCTGATATAGGGCTTGTCGCCCTGATGTGATAAAGAATACGCGCAAAGCCTGGCGGTTAAAATCAAAACAATTTGCGAAACTCATTCAAATAATATGAATGATTTTCGGCCGGTCGCGATGCAGCACGTCGTTGCCGGGCTGGCCGTACCCCTGGTCTATAGCAACTCAGATCGGCGCAGAGGCGGCTAAACGTGGCCTCCGCGGTCATAAAATGATGAAAATGGGTATGGCTGACGAGGCGAAAATTACTTTTGATCCGCTCCAGTCCGTTGTAAACCCGCTTGCGATTGACGCCCAGCGTGTCTGCCATCTGATTAGTCGACTGTCCGCCGACCACGCCACGGATCATCTGCATCTCCAGGTCATTGAGTGGGGCTCGCAGCCGGGAGGAGCGACTCTGACGCTGATGGCGCGGCGCGAAAGGGCGGCTGCGATCTGCCAGACGGAGCAGAAGGCGGCGGATCTCCTGGACGCTTTCCCGCTGGCTGACCCACAGGAGGGTATCCGCGTAAAAGGCGCGTCCGCGTTTGACGTTGTTGGCGGAGGTAAATCCGACCACCAGGCCGGGATAGCGCTGGGCTAATTCAGCAGCGGCCTGATAATCGTGATAGTTTTCCAGCGCTAAAATAATCACATCCAGCCCGGCCGGATCGGGCAGATGGCTGAGCGGCAGTGAATGAATAATGTTCAGACCGGGCAAGGTTTCCTGAATATCTCTGAAACACTGGGCGAGGCCGATATTAAAATAAATATTATTGCTGTGAATTAAAATATTCAAAGAATAAACCCTGTTACAAGCGATCTAAACGGCGCGGGAAGGAGATTAGCTGCGAACCAGAAGTTTATTCATATCAGCAGGCGAGGTGTTTATATAATTCATCATGCCCGGCGGTTTGAAGGAATAAATTTCGGCTACACAAGCAGGATTAATATAATACCCTGCGCACTTAACGCGGATAATTAACACGCTTTCGACCCCCGCCTGGTTTAAGCGAGATTTTAAGGTCTGAATGACCTGCCATAATCGCTGCGCGGACGGACGGAGATTATTTTTCTCCCAGACGTTAATCATTAACTCTTCATCACTGACCAGACGTTCTCTGCCATGCGCCAGCAAATATTCCAGTAAACACGCCATGGTGCTGCGCAGCTGAACTTGCGTTCGCGTCCCACGTAACGCGATAATTTCCCGATGATGCAGGCAGTAGAAAATATTATCCGCTAACTTATAGCCAAGTAGTTTATAGCCTGTAGTCATCCACCACTCCCTGACAAATCCCCGTATTGCCGGTGCAGAGTACCCGCCTGCGGCGGTCTGACCAAGTGAATTTTATGAGCTAGAATAATCAAAACAATTAACCACATTAGCATACATAACTAGAATAAAAATCTGATAAAATCGCTCACTTCTGTTGGATTATGTGGTATAGGAAAAGTCTTAATCAAGAGGTGTGCGAAGTTAAACGGTTGAAAATATAGGTGGTGGAAACAAAAAATTGCATTTACCTTGATCTAGATCAATTTTATGCCTTTCAGGTGGCAATCACCATTTACATAGCAAAACAAAGATTGAAATAACAACGTTTAAGTGATGATAAGCTGATTCTGAACTTATGGAATTACCCAGGGAACTGTTCATTACTTTTCAGGAGCGTTTTTATGGTCATTGCAACTCGTAAGCCTCTGTGCAACAAACGCTGGGCCGCCAGCCCGGCCTCTCAGGATCTTCAGTTGACCCAGCTGCGTCACCCCTGGGTCGCCACCACAGCCAGCTGCAAAAGTAAAAAAGGCTGGAAGCGCCGCGGTTAACGGCTAATCCACTTCCCCAGACACCACGCCCCGGTCGCGTTAATGCCACGACCGGGGTTTTGCTGTGATCGGTGTTCTGCGTGAAGGTCACACCGGGCGCAGGCAGAAGCCTGAGGCGGTATTCTCCACGCTGGCGAAGCCCGGCAGGCCAAGATGCATACCGCCGACGAGCCACCGCTCGCTGGCGGCCTGGCGCAGGAGACTTTCCCGTGTACGCCGCGCCTGGTCAGGATCGACGTCAAAGGCCACCGATGCCTCTGGCCGGGCGCTCTGGATCGAGGGAAAGTGGACGATATCCCCCCAGATCAGCAGCGACGTTCCGCCCGCCTCGAGGCGATATCCGGTATGCCCCGGCGTATGGCCGGGCAGGGGACATGGTCGGATCCCGGCGATCCGCTCATTTTCATCGATAGCACGAATTTGCGTCGCGCAGATCGCTATTACGCGCCGGACGAGCAGCACGTTGCGTTGTCCACGCTCGCTGGCGTTGTCCAGTGTCGACGGCGCCAGCCAGTAAGCGCTTTCCCGCGAGGGCAGGAACACCGTGGCGTTGGGATAAGCCGGTGTACCGGCGGAGGTCAGCAGGCCGCCGATATGGTCCGGGTGCGCGTGGGTGAGGAGGATGGTGTCAATGTCCTCAGGGCGGACGCCGAGCAGCGCCAGATTGGCGATAAGCGCGCCGCCGACGCCGTTGGCCCCGCCGGTGCCGGTATCCACCAGCACCGTATGCCCGCGTCCGCGGATCAGGTAAGCGCCGATCTCGATGGTTTCCGGCGAGATTACCCCGGCCTGGCGCTGCAGACGCGCCGCCTCTTCAGGGGCAATCCCCGCCAGTAACGTCAGCGGCGCCGTCATCTGGCCATCACTGATGGCGCTTATCGTCAGGTCGCCTGCTGTCAGGGAATAAAAGGGAGCTGGTGTCATGTTGACCTCACGCTTGCTCCGCCGGGTGACGCAATCGGGCGGTAATGGGCTGATAGACAAAGACGGCGGCCGTGGCGGCGTGGTGATGCAGGTCGTCACGCGGGACGATGGCGGCATAGCGGGCATGCCGGGTGGCCAGACCGCCGGGCTGCAGGACGACCGGCGCAGCGACGGGCAGGGCTTCCGCGGTATCGCTCAGCAGCAGCACCTCGTCCGGAGCAACCTCCCGCAGCGCGTTAGTTGTGAGATAGAGGTGGCGATGCCAGTCGGCGATCGCCGATTGCCAGCGGGCAAAATGACCGCCGCCGTTGCGGCGATAGGCGTCGCTGTCGATGACGGCGGCATCGCGGATATCGTGTAGCGCCAGGTAGCGAGGGCAGCCCTCGCTGAGCGCGCAGAAGCGCTGCGAGGCATGAAAACCGGGCACTGAGACCAGCGCCGGTAATTTTTCCAGATTGTAAAAGGTATTCCACGCCGCTTCGCTTTGCGGGTCGGTGTAGGCGCATTCGACGACATAGAGCATAGTGACCTCGAGAGACAGATGATTGAGCGCATAAGGCGCTTCAGTGAATTTACTTCATCCTATCTGGCGAAAATGGCGCTGAAAAACGATGTTTATTCAAGCCTCAGTGATATTCTGTCACTGATTTTCAGTCAGCCCGCACAAGGAGCATTGGCTATGCGTCGTAAAATACCCAGCAGCGCTGCGCTACTGGCCTTTGAGGCCGCCGCCCGCCACGGCAACTTTGCCCGCGCGGCGGCGGAGCTCGCGTTAACGGAAGGGGCCATCAGCCGGCAGATCGCCCGTCTGGAAGCGCTCCTTGACAGCAAACTATTCGACAGAATCGGGAGCCGGGTACGGCTCAATCCGGCAGGCGCCCGCTATGCCAGACAGGTCCGCGAGATCCTCAGCAGGCTGGAGCGGGAAACCCTCGACGTCAGCGGGATGCCGGCCGATGGCCGCAGTCTGGAGATCGCCGTGCTCCCCACCTTCGCCAGCCGCTGGCTCATCCCCCGCCTCGGGCAGTTCACAGCGCAGCATCCGCATATCGTGGTCAATATCGCCGCTCGCAGCGACCCCTTCATTCTGCCGGGCAGCGGATTTGATGCGGCTATCCATTTTGATCACCCGGCGTGGACCGGAATGGATGTGACGTTTTTGTTTGCGGAGTATCTGCTGCCGGTCTGTCATGCTGCGCTGCTGACGGATAACGATCTCCCGGGGCTGCTGAACCGGCTGCCGCGCATTCATCGGCGGCAAAATCCGGATGCCTGGCTGCACTATGCCCGGGAGTGTGGTCTGGCGCTGGATAACCCGGCGCAGGGGCCGCGCTATGATCTGCATGAGATGGCGATCGCTGCGGTACTCAGCCAGCAGGGCGTGGCCCTGGTGCCGAAGATGTATGTGGAGAGCGAGCTGCGTAACGGGACGCTGGTCGCCCCGTGGCCGGGCTCCCCGACGCTGGCCAAGCGCTTCTGCCTGATCAAACCCGGCGGCGGCGAGGGGGAGCCTGCGCTGCAGGCGTTTGAGCGCTGGCTGCAGACGACGATTGCGGCAGGTTAGCTTAAGGCGGGCCCGGGCGTACGCTGCGCCGCCCGCTGGCGGGCATATTTGCCCGGCGATGTCCCGGCATAGCGGGTAAAAGCCACGCTGAACGCGCTGGCCGAGCCATAGCCGAGGCGCTCGGCGATATCCGCCATGCTGATGCCCGACTCTCCCAGCCACCGCATCGCCAGGGTCATGCGCCAGTTCAACAGATAGCCCATCGGGGTCATTCCGGTCAGGCCGGTAAAGCGTTCAAACAACGTCAAGCGAGACAGCGCGCAGTCGGCGGCCAGGGCGTTGACGGTCCAGCGTCTGGCGGGGGCCTCATGCAGCAGACGGATTGCCTGGGCGATCCGCGGGTCGCTCAGGCCGCGCACCAGGCCTGGGGTGGCGAGTGTTTCGCAGGAGCGGATGGCCTCGATAAACAGCAGCTCAACCATCCGCGCCAGAACGAAAGATTTACCTGCGCGATCCGCCTGGGCTTCCTCTTTCAGCAGTCCGACAAAGGTGGCCAGCCGCGGCTGGTCGCGAACCACCACCAGGGCGGGCAGCAGCGAGGTCAGCAGGCTGGCGTTATCCGAATCGGCAGCGCAGTGGCCAATCAGCGCCAGCATCTCCGCCGGCTGGTCGAGGGCTCCCAGGCGAAAGTGTTCCTCCGCCAGTTTCACCGGGGTGGTCTCCAGCGCCGGTGAAGGCGGCGGGGTCAGGCTGGTAAGCGCGAAGCGGTACGCCGCCGGGATCAGCATAAAATCCCCGGCGCGCAGGGTCTGCGGCGGATGCTGGTCTATTTCCAGCCGACAGCCTCCTTCCAGCACCACGCCATAGAACGACATGCCCTGGTCCGAGCGAATGACGCGCCATTCTCCCGCCCCCTCAATGGTTTTGGTCAGCACCGCTCTGAGATTTAGCATCGCAATGATTTCCGCCAGCGGGTCGCTCATTTCCGGACTCCTGCTAAAGAATGATGGATTATTGACCCTATATCGTCCGGAGCGGGCTGTCTATGATGAAAAGGAAGAAGCCAATCGGAGACAGAGAGATGCAAACGATTATGATCACCGGCTGTTCATCGGGTTTTGGCCTGGAGACGGCGCGTTATTTTCTTGAACAGGGCTGGAAGGTTATCGCCACGATGCGGGTTCTGCGAGAGGATCTGTTGCCAGCCAGCGACCGTCTGCGGCTGGTGCGCCTTGACGTCACCTCAGCGCAGAGTATCGCCGAGGCGATTGCCGAGGCCGGAGAGATTGACGTTCTGGTCAATAACGCCGGAGTGGGGATGCTCAACGCCCTGGAGGGGGCGTCGCACGAGGCGATAGCGAACCTGTTTGCCACCAATACTCTTGGGACTATCGCCATGACCCAGGCGGTACTTCCCCGGTTCAGAGCGCGCCGTAGCGGGACGATCGTGAATATCACCTCGGCGGTCACCCTACAGCCGATGCCCCTGCTGGCGGTCTATACCGCGAGTAAGGCGGCGGTGAACGCCTTCACGGCATCCCTGGCGCTGGAGCTGCGGCCCTTCAATATTCGCGTCGGGGTGATCCTGCCGGGACGCGATCCCCAGACCCGCTTCGGGGAAAACGCGCGTCGAACGATGGGCCAACTCCCGGAGAGCTATGCGGCGCTCGGCCAGCAGATCCTCGACAGCATCCAGGAAAACGCCAGCGTGACGCGGGCTGTCGATGTGGCTCAGGCCGTCTGGCGAATGGTGAACGATCCTGATGCCCCTTCGCGGCTGCCGGCAGGGGATGATGCCCTGGCGATGGCGCAGGCCAGTCGGAGTCGCGAATAATCGGCTTTAGCTTTGTCGTTGGCAGGGTTCAATAACGTTCAGGCGGGAAGCGCAGAAGGCGTGCGTTTTCCGGTCAAGATGCTGCAGGGTAATGTTGAGAGGGAATGATAAGAAACAAGATTGGTGCGTCTGAATGGACTCGAACCATCGACCCCCACCATGTCAAGGTGGTGCTCTAACCAACTGAGCTACAGACGCATTATGGTGCGTTTAATTGGACTCGAACCAACGACCCCCACCATGTCAAGGTGGTGCTCTAACCAACTGAGCTATAAACGCATAATGGTGCGTTCGATTGGACTCGAACCAACGACCCCCACCATGTCAAGGTGGTGCTCTAACCAACTGAGCTACGAACGCAATGTTGTGGTGACAACGGGGACGCATATTAGCGGCAGGCAGGGGATGTGGCAAGAGGTAAACGTCACTTTTCTTGTACATTGCTTGCGATTGCGGATCTTTTACCCATTCCGGCGATATTTTACTGAACCACAAGGATATTTCTTCGCCAGCAGGCGCCTCGCCTCTCTATTCTCCGCGGGTCTCAACCTGCGCACAAAGGTTGCCGTTGTGTTAAATTATCGCCCACCAGAAGAGAGGAGTAATAACGAAGATGAAATCGATAGGTATTTTCTGCGGTTCTTCAGCTGGCGAACATCCGCTGTATCTCGACACTGCCCGACGGGTTGGCCACACGCTGGCGCAGCAGGGACTGGCTGTTGTCTATGGCGGCGGCAAAGTTGGCTTGATGGGGGCGGTTGCCGATGCGGCGCTTGAGGCCGGGGGCGTGGTGATTGGCGTGATGCCGCGCGGCCTGGTGGAGCGGGAAATTGCCCATCGCGGGTTGACGGAGCTGCATGTGGTTGAGGATATGCACGAACGGAAAACCAAAATGGCGGCGCTTGCCGACGGCTTTATTGCTCTGCCGGGCGGAGCGGGGACGCTGGAAGAGATTTTCGAACAGTGGACCTGGGCGCAGTTGGGCATCCATGAAAAACCGTGCGCATTTCTGAATATTAAAGGGTATTACGATCCGCTGCAGGCGATGGTCAATAACATGGTGCGGGAAGGGTTTATGCACCCGCGCTACGCGGAGATGCTGCCGTTTGCTGCCTCGGCAGAGGAGATTATCGCCGGTTTTCGCGACTATACGCCGCCGGCGCGTAAATGGGTTCAGCAGCCCGCTATTTAAACATCAAGCGAAGGGTAAACAGCGCGCAGACGATGAGCAGAACCAACAGCAATTCGAAGCGATAGCGTTGCAGCATGATGTCCTCCTGAAAAAAAACCGGCGCTATTCAGCGCCGGTTTATCACCTTAACGCTCTGACCGTTATGCCGCCGGTTGTACCGCCGGTTTGGCTGCGTGGTGCGCCGCTTTGTGGTGCTTCTTCGCCGCCTGGGCTTTCTGCGCTACTGCCGGTTTCGCTGCGGCTTTGTGGTGTTTCTTCGCCGCCTGGGCTTTCTGCGCTACTGTCGGTTTCGCTGCGGCTTTATGGTGCTTCTTCGCCGCCTGGGCTTTCTGCGCGGCCGTCGGTTTCGCTGCGGCTTTGTGGTGCTTCTTCGCCGCCTGGGCTTTCTGCGCTACAGCCGGTTTCGCTGCGGCTTTGTGGTGCTTCTTCGCCGCCTGGGCTTTCTGCGCTACAGCCGGTTTCGCTGCGGCTTTATGGTGTTTCTTCGCTGCCTGGGCTTTCTGTTCGGCTGCTGGTTTCGCCGCCGCTTTATGATGTTTCTTGTGATGAACGGTGGTGTGGCTGGCTGCGGCAGCCGGGGTGGTGGTCGCGGCATCGGCGGCGAAAGCAACAGATGACAGACCCATAGCAGCGGCAACAACCAGAGCTAATACTTTTTTCATGCTGTAATCCTCGAATTGGTTTCCTGAGTAACCCCACTGCGGGGCTGTTGGCCACACTATATGCATCTCCGGGGCGCTCATCAGTGAGTCTTTGGTGTCGGGGAGTAACGGAATGTACAACGCCGGAACAAAACTGAAGAAAGAAAAAGCCCGCCGGGGTGGCGGGCTTTGGCAGGGTTAGCGCGCGGCGCGCTGTAAGATACTGCTGGAGGGCTGGCGCTGCAGAAAACGCATCCGCAGCATCATCATAATGGCGGCGGAGGTCAGGCCGATGATAAATCCGCACCAGAAGCCGGCGGGCCCCATGCGGGGGACAATCACGTCGGTCAGCGCCAGCAGGTAGCCGCTGGGCAAACCCAGCACCCAGTACGCGGTAAAGGTGATAAAAAAGATAGACCGCGTATCCTTATAGCCACGCAGGATACCGCTGCCGATCACCTGAATGGAGTCGGAGATCTGGTAGATCGCCGCCAGCAGCATCAGATGCGAGGCCAGCATCACCACCTCAGGGTTATCGTTATACAGCAGGGCAATCTGCTTACGCATCAGCACGGTAAAGATAGCGGTAAATACCGCCAGGCAGACGCCCACGCCCACGCCCGTGCGGGCGGAAACCTGGGCATCGATCGTTGAGCCCTGGCCGAGGCGGAAGCCGACGCGAATGGTGACCGCGGCCGCCAGCGACAGCGGCAGAACGAACATCAGCGAGCTGAAGTTCAGCGCAATCTGGTGGCCGGCGACGTCAATGATCCCGAGCGGAGAGACCAGCAGCGCGACGACGGCAAACAGGGTCACTTCGAAGAACAGCGCCAGGGCGATGGGCAGCCCCAGCTGCACCAACCGCAGCAGAACGGCGAAATCGGGGCCGCTGAAGCCCTCGGCGCAGCGGATATCGCGCATCGAACGCGCCCGGCGCACCCACCACAGCATGCTGGCGAACATCACCCAGTAAACGGAGGCCGTCGCCACGCCGCAGCCGACGCCGCCCAGCTCCGGCATGCCAAAATGGCCATAGATAAAGATGTAGTTCACCGGAATGTTGACCAGTAAACCGATAAAGCCCATGACCATCCCGGGCTTGGTTTTCGCCAGCCCTTCACACTGGTTACGGGCGACCTGGAAGAACAGGTAGCCCGGCGCCCCCCACAGCAGCGCGCGCAGATAGCCAACCGCTTTCTCCGCCAGCAGCGGATCGATGTTGTGCATGGAGCTGATGATATACCCGGCATTCCACAGCACGATCATGATCAGCACCGAGACCAGCCCCGCCAGCCAGAAGCCCTGACGCACCTGCGGCGCGATACGCTCCCGGCGCCCGGAGCCATTGAGCTGCGCCACCACCGGGGTCAGCGCCAGCAGCAGCCCGTGGCCGAAGAGAATGGCCGGTAGCCAGATGGAGGTCCCGATGGCCACCGCGGCCATATCGGTAGCGCTGTAGCCGCCCGCCATCACGGTATCGACAAAACCCATCGCCGTCTGCGCCACTTGCGCAAGAATGACGGGTATAGCCAGAGCTAATAACTGACGCGCTTCAATGAAATACTTCTGCACGTGAACACCTTTGTATTGTTGTTTTTTTGAGACTAAAAAAGCCGCCGTAACTGGCAGCAAGGGGATAAAAATGAGGAAATTCCAGTCTATTGTAGCGAGGATTAGCCATTAAGCCAGTGAAAAAAGAGTCGAGGCACGAAGCGCGCTGGCAACCGCTCAGCCCTCCTGTTATTGTTCCCGATAGCGAAAACGGTAATGATACCGTCATGATTTTCAACAGGAGCCAAACATGTTTACTGGTATTGTTCAGGGAACCGCGAAAGTGGTCTCCATTGATGATAAACCCAATTTTCGCACCCACGTGGTGGAGCTGCCGGCGCATATGCTGGAGGGGCTCGAAACCGGGGCATCGGTAGCCAACAACGGCTGCTGCCTTACGGTGACCGACATCAACGGCGCGCGCATCAGCTTCGATCTGATGAAAGAGACGCTGCGGATTACCAACCTCGGCGATATTCAGGTCGGGGATGAAGTCAATGTCGAGCGGGCGGCGAAATTCAGTGATGAAATCGGCGGGCATTTGATGTCCGGCCATATTATGACCACGGCGGAAATCGTGAAGATCCTCACTTCCGAAAATAACCGTCAGATCTGGTTTAAAGTACAGGATCCGACGCTGATGAAATATATCCTTTATAAAGGATTCATCGGTATCGATGGCATCAGCCTGACGGTAGGCGAGGTGACGGCAACCCGATTCTGCGTGCATCTTATTCCGGAGACGCTGCAGCGGACCACGCTGGGGGCGAAGAAGCTGGGCGACCGCGTCAATATCGAGATCGACCCGCAAACCCAGGCGGTTGTCGATACGGTTGAACGCGTGCTGGCGGCGAAAGAGGTCGCGGCTAAGGTCAGTGAAGCCTGACAAAAAATCCCCCGCCGGTGAGCGGGGGAGTGTTTTTTAACGGGCGACGCGCAGTCCGTGTTCAATCCCGCGCGAGAACACCACCTGCCAGAGCTGAATGTCGCGGGCGCGGAAGGCGCCGGCGCAGGCGTTCAGGTAATAACTGAACATGCGTTTGAAACGCTCAGAATAGTTATCGGCAATTTCCGGCCAGCTGGCGAGGAAACGCTCATACCAGGCCATCAGGGTGGTGTCATAATCGGCGCCGAAGTTGTGCCAGTCTTCCATCACAAAGTGCTTCTCGCTGGCATCGGCGATCTGCCGTACCGACGGCAGGCAGCCGTTAGGGAAGATATATTTATTGATCCACGGGTCAACGTTATGGTCGGTGACTTTGGAACCGATGGTGTGCAGTAAGAAGCGGCCGTTGGGTTTCAAATTACGATCGGCGACCTCAAAGTAGGTGGCGTAATTTTTGGGACCCACGTGTTCGAACATGCCGACGGAGACGATGCGGTCGAAGCTGTCGTGCAGATCGCGATAATCCTGAAGACGAATATCCACGTCAAGGCCATCGCAGCGCGCCTGGGCCATCTTTTGCTGTTCGGCGGAGATGGTCACGCCGACAACGCTCACCTGGTAATTCCGCGCCATATATTCGGCAAGACCGCCCCAGCCGCAGCCGATATCCAGCACTCGCATGCCTGGCTCGAGCTCCAGCTTACGGCAGATGAGATCCAGCTTATCCTGCTGCGCGGCTTCGAGGGTCTGCGCCTCTTTCCAGTACCCGCAGGAATATTGCATGTAGGGATCCAGCATCCGGCTGAAAAGATCGTTGCCGAGGTCATAGTGCTCTTTGCCGACGATCCAGGCGCGTTTTTTACTTTGCAGGTTAAACAGGCGAGCGCCTGCGATGCGGAGTGTGTCTTTGAAATGGTGAGGGAGTTGTTTTTCCAGCCCGGCGCGGAGCACTTTATGGAAGAATATATCCAGTCGCTCGCAGTCCCACCAGCCGTCCATATAGCTTTCGCCTAAACCCAGCGACCCCTCCTGCAATACGCGTTTAAAAAAAAGAGGGTTTTTAATCCGCAGGTCTGACGGCGCGGAGCCATTGATTTCAATTCCCGCACGGCCCAACAATTCAGCTGCAATCCGGTACCAGTCATTATTTGGTACACTTACTTCTTCTATACACGATGAACTCATAGCTTCTCCATCACGCCCAAGTGATCAGAACCTTAAAACAGCGTAGACGCTTTTTTGGCTTTGTGAGAAATCTCACGGATAATCCGTGAAGTCGCTATCCGACGTAGAACAGAGGAAGGGAGATAACCCTTGCCGAAAGGCCTTCCATGGTGAAACGGAGGCATCCTGCATCCGTTAATCTGTTAAATATTTTTTATTTATGTGAACCCGGATCCAGTATAGGACGCTAAGTACTGGCTTTCAATAAAAATATCTTAGCGTGCTAACCACTGGTCCGGGCTCTGGCGACGGGCGTCAGGCGTGGGAAGAGTGGGCCGCCAGCGCTGGCGTCTGCTGCAGGCGATAACCCACTCCGGCTAACAAAATAGAGACCAGCATCACGCTGGTGGTGGTCAGCAGCGGCGTGGCGATCAGCGCGGAGACTAGCAGGCTGGTCAGGAAGCACAGGCCAAGCTGGAGGGTGTTCTGCAGCGCCGCCGCGCGGCCGGTTGCCTGCGGGAAAGGCTTCAGCGCCTGAGCGACCACGATGGGGTAGATCCCGCCGTTGACCACCGCCATCAGGCAGAACGGGATCATTAACGCTACCAGCGAGGCATGCGTTTGCAGACCCACCAGCCAGGTGGCGGCGACGCTGACGGCGAAGACCACCAGCAGCCACGGGAGCATCTGTTGCCCGGACCATTTTTGCAGCAGCGCGCGACAGCCATAGCCGCCCACCAGAAAAGCGATGGTCTGCGGGATATAGCTCAGGCCGATGGCGGTCGGGCCGTAGCCCATCTCATGTAGGATAAACGGCGAACCGGTAAGCCAGGCGAAGAAGCTGGCGGAGCAGGCGGCGTAGATCAGGACGTTGCCGCTGTATTCCCGGGAGCGCAGCAGCGCCAGAAAAGTGATTTTCTTTTCAGCCACAGTGGCCGACTTAGCGGCGGCCTTCAGGCGCAGGGCAGGCAGCATCAGCAGCAGAGTGATGGCAAACAAGGTGGCGAAGATGGCTTGCCACTCGAAGTGTACCAGCAGCCAGCTGCCCAGCAGCGGGGCCAGCGCAGGGGACAGTCCTACCAGCGGCATAATAGTGGCGAAGATGCGGTTGGTGCGCTGGGCGGGATAGTAATCGGTCACCATCGCCTGCCAGGTGACCGCCGCGGCGCAGACGCCAATCGCCTGCAGAAAACGCAGCGCCAGCATCAGCGTGGCGTTCTGCACCCACAGCATTCCCAGGCAGCCGACCGCGAAAATCGCCAGGCCGCTCAGCAGCACCGGTTTGCGCCCGTAGCGGTCTGACAGCGGCCCCCAGAAGAGCTGGCCCAGCGCGAAGCCGGCGAGGAACAGGCTCAGGCTGGCGCTAATGGATGCGGCGGAGGTGTCGAGATCCTGCTGCATGGCGGCAAATGCCGGCAGGTACATATCGGTGGCCAGAAAGCCCAGCACGCTCAGGCCGGCCAGCCAGACTAAAAATCCTTTCCCAGGTTGTGACATAACGTTCTCATTTTTGGAGTACAGGTACGATGCCGCAGAGTGTAGGGAGTGCATTGTGGCTTGTGAAACGCTAATATTTGTCACATGCATTCAAAAATTTTGCAGGCAGAAAATGTGGTCTGAATACTCTCTGGAAGTGGTTGATGCCGTCGCCCGTAACGGCAGCTTTAGCGCGGCGGCGCAGGAGCTCCATCGGGTGCCTTCCGCCGTCAGCTATACCGTGCGTCAGCTCGAAGAGTGGCTGGCCGTCCCGTTGTTTGAGCGCCGTCATCGTGATGTGGAGCTGACCCCCGCCGGGGTCTGGTTTTTACAGGAAGGGCGCTCTGTTATCAAAAAAATGCAGATCACCCGCCAGCAGTGCCAGCAAATTGCCAACGGCTGGCGCGGGCAGTTGTCGATCGCGGTGGACGATATCGTGAAACCCGCGCGGATGCGCCAGATGATCGTGGATTTCTATCGCCATTTTCCCGACGTCGAGCTGATCGTTTTTCAGGAAGTGTTCAATGGCGTATGGGATGCGCTGGCCGACGGCCGCGTGGAGCTGGCGATTGGCGCAACGCGCTCTATTCCGGTTGGGGGCCGCTATGCGTTCCGCGATATGGGGATGCTGAGCTGGGACTGCGTGGTGGCGAGCGCTCACCCGCTGGCGAAGATGGCGGGGCCGCTGAGCGACGATGTCCTGCGCAACTGGCCGTCGCTGGTGCGGGAAGATACCTCGCGTTCGTTGCCCAAACGGACAACGTGGCTGCTGGATAACCAGAAGAGGGTGGTGGTCCCCGACTGGGAATCGTCGGCAACCTGTCTGTCGGCAGGGCTCTGCGTCGGCATGGTGCCAAGCCATTTCGCCCGGCCATGGGTGGATCGCGGCGAGTGGACCGCGCTGGCGCTGGAAAATCCGTTTCCGGATGCGGCCTGCTGTCTGACCTGGCAGCAGAATGATGCTTCGCCGGCGTTAAACTGGATGCTGGACTACCTGGGGGACAGCGACACGCTGAATCGGGAGTGGCTGCGGGCGCCGGAGTGATCCGCGCCCGCCAGTGCTTTAGCGACGATAGTCGACAAACGGGCCATCCGCCACCGAGCGGCGTTCGACCAGCCGAGGGTGCACTTCAATAGACTGCGACTCTTCGCGCTTGTTGACGATACGATCCAACAGCATATTGAACGCGGCTTCGCCCAGCGAATCTTTCGGCTGATGAATGGTGGTTAACGCCGGGCTGAAATAGCGGGCGTTGCGCACATTATCATAACCGATCAGCGAAATGTCCTGCGGCACGCGCAGCCCCATTTCATCCGCGGCGCAGATAGCGCCCATCGCCATAATGTCGCCGCCGCAGAAGACCGCCGTTGGACGGTGTTGTTGGCTCAGGATCTGCTGCATGGCGCGGTAGCCGGACTCCGGCTCGAAGTCGCCCTGTACAATCCAGTTTTCCGGCACGCTGATATGCGCCTCTTTCATCGCCTGCATGAAGCCGGCCAGTCGCCCCGCGCCGGTGTTGCGCTCCAGCGGGCCCGGGATCACGCCGATTTCGCGGTGACCGCGTTCAATCAGGTAACGTCCGGCGATATACCCGCCCTGGAAGGCGTTATCGATTACCGCATCGGTAAAGTCGGCTTTTGCTTCGCCCCAGTCCATCACCACCATCGGAATATGGCGATACTCTTCCAGCATGCTCAGGACGGAGTCCGGGTATTCGGAACACATCACCAGCAGACCGTCGACGCGTTTTTGCGCCATCATCGACAGATAGGCCCGCTGTTTTTCCGGGTCGTTCCAGGCGTTGCCGAGAATCAGGGTATAGCCCTTCTGGAAGCAGCTCTTTTCAACGGACTCAATGATTTCAGCGAAATAGGCGGCTTCGCTACTGGTCGCCAGCAGGCCAATCGATTTTGTATGATTGACTTTCAGGCTGCGGGCCACGGCGCTCGGCGAGTAGTGCAGCTCTTTAATCGCCGCCCATACCGCATTGCGCGTCTCTTCGGCAACGAAACGGGTTTTGTTAATTACATGTGATACAGTTGTAGTGGAAACGTTTGCGCGCTTCGCTACATCTTTAATAGTTGCCATTACATCTCACTCCATGCCTTGACCTGATCGCCTGATCATCGATACGTAAACGTTTGCCTACACACACCCTGAATACAATTTTCAACATTGCATCACGTCGGGAAAACGACACAGAACGACAGGAAGGGGTCAATGGCCGATACGCTTTTAAATTAGCGTGGGATTTTGTCCGATCTTGGGGCAAAGTGGAAGAGCAAAAATGTGCATCGCCCTAAATCCCGGAAGATTTTTGCGATTTTTTGTGCAAAAATGAGCAAGCTCACTTTTGGTGTGGGGATAACAAGAGGGAAAAATGATGGATACCAATTTAAAGTTTTCGCTGATCACCACGATTATTGCCCTCGGCGTGATCGTCGCATTCAGCCTGACCGCCATACTGCACTAATGTTCCGATGAGGGAGGAGCGCGGCCTCCTCCCCGTATCCCGCCATTATTATCAATTCTGCAAAAATCTTTTGTCATTTCGTTCACTTTTGTTTTTTTGTGATTGATGTCATGCTTTTGGCTTCTGATGTTACGCCGTCCTCCCTGACGGTCTGATGGAGTCATTGAATGAAAATCAACTTTCCTTTACTCGCGCTGGCGATCGGCGCCTTTGGCATCGGGACCACCGAGTTCTCCCCGATGGGATTGCTGCCGGTGATTGCCAAGGGCGTGGACGTCTCGATACCGGTAGCGGGAATGCTGATCAGTGCGTATGCCATCGGCGTCATGGTCGGCGCGCCGCTGATGACCCTGCTGCTGTCCCATCGCGCCCGACGCAATGCGCTGATTTTTCTGATGGGGATCTTCACCGTCGGCAACCTGCTGTCATCCATTGCGCCGGATTACACCACGCTGCTGCTGTCGCGCATTATTACCAGCCTCAACCACGGCGCCTTTTTTGGCCTGGGGTCGGTGGTGGCGGCCAGCGTGGTGCCCAAGCACAAGCAGGCCAGCGCGGTGGCCACCATGTTTATGGGCCTCACCATCGCTAATATCGGCGGCGTGCCTGCCGCGACCTGGCTTGGAGAAACCATCGGCTGGCGGATGTCCTTCCTCGCCACCGCGGGGTTAGGCCTGCTGGCGATGGTGAGCCTGTGGTTCTCCCTGCCGAAGGGCAGCGCGGGCGAACGGCCGGATGTCAAACAAGAGCTTTCGGTCCTGTTACGGCCGCAGGTGCTTTCTGCCTTACTGACCACCGTGCTGGGCGCCGGGGCGATGTTTACGCTGTATACCTACATTTCGCCGGTACTGAATTCGCTGACCCATGCTTCATCGTTGTTTATCACCGCGATGCTGGTGCTGATTGGAGTTGGTTTTTCGCTGGGCAACTATCTGGGCGGTAAATTCGCCGACCGGTCGGTCTCCCGCACGCTGAAAGGCTTTCTGCTGCTGCTGATGGCGATCATGCTGGCGATACCGCTGCTGGCGCAATCCCAGGCGGGTGCGGCCATCAGTATGATCGTCTGGGGCGCAGCCACCTTTGCGGTAGTGCCGCCGCTGCAGATGCGAGTGATGCGCGTGGCGCATGAGGCGCCGGGTCTCTCTTCTTCGGTGAATATCGGGGCGTTCAACCTGGGCAACGCGCTGGGCGCCGCCGCCGGCGGGGCGGTGATCTCCGGCGGACTGGGATATGCGTTTGTGCCGGTGATGGGCGCGATTATTGCCGGTCTGGCGCTGCTGCTGGTCTGGTTTAGCGGACGAGCGCAGCCGGAGGAGGCCTTTGCCAGCCAGTCATAAACGGTGGGGAAGGGGGTAAAAAAAACCGCAGCAGGGGTCACTCTGCTGCGGTTTGTCGTTTATGCGGCCAGGTTAGCGGCAACAAACTTCCAGTTAACCAGCGCCCAGAAGTGGTCCAGATAGCTTGGACGGGCGTTGCGGTAGTCGATGTAGTAAGCATGTTCCCAGACGTCAACGGTCAGCAGCGGCTTCGCGTCGGTGGTCAGCGGGGTACCCGCGTTGCTGGTGGAGACGATAGCCAGGCTGCCGTCGGCATTTTTAACCAGCCAGGTCCAGCCAGCGCCAAAGTTTTTCGCCGCGGCGTCGGTAAATTTGGCCTTAAACTCTGCGAAGCTGCCGAAGGATTTGGCAATCGCGGCCGCCAGCTCGCCTTCCGGTTCGCCGCCGGCGTTCGGCGCCAGGCAGTTCCAGTAAAAGGTGTGGTTCCAGACCTGCGCCGCGTTGTTGAAAACGCCGCCTTCAGAGGTGCGCACGATCTCTTCGAGCGATTGACCTTCGAACGCGGTGCCTTTGATCAGGTTGTTGAGGTTAGTGACATACGCCTGGTGGTGTTTACCGTAGTGGTATTCCAGGGTTTCTGCGGAAATGTGCGGCGCCAGGGCGTCTTTTGCATATGGTAATGCAGGTAATTCAAACGACATTGCTACTCTCCTTATAACTTTTTTGTTTTATCTCACATTGACAAGATGAGGTTTTCACCTGAATCGCGTTCTGACCGCCCGACGCTGTCGCGTCCCGGGCCTGTTATTGTATTGAGAATGTTAACATTTGCCGCAGGCAGTGAAAAGCCTTACAACGATAAAGGCTATTATCGCCGGCGCAACTGCCGAAGGCTTAACCGTTTTCTGCGGAGCGGCGCGTTAATATGCCCGCAGATGTTGCAAAAATGTATAAGTAAAAGGAGGCTGGGTCTCCAGCCTCTCACCGCGATGGTTAATTTCTCAGCAGGCCATCTTAAGGCCCCGCAGCACAAACGACTGAGTGAAAATAAGCATTTTAAATCAAATAATTAATGACGCTATGCTTTCAGGCAATCGCCGCTATGCCAATAATTCATTGTCTATTTTGATATTTGTATGACAAATATAGCCGCCGGCAGTAATTTCCACAGGATGGCTACGATGGCAAAAACAGATGAAGTGGTAAGCCCGAAAATGATCCCGGTCGTGCAGGGGATCGTTGACTGGATCGAAGCACATATTTTTGACACCCTGCCGGTAAGCGCGATAGCGAAAAAGTCCGGCTACTCGCACTGGTATTTCCAGCGGCAATTCGCCATGGTGACCGGCTGCACGCTGGCGAGCTACGTCAGCCGCCGGAAGATGACCATCGCGACAATCTACTTAACGCAGACCGAGGCCTCCATGCAGAGTATTTCCCAACGTCTGGGGTACGACGGGCAGGCGGCGTTCTGCCGCACCTTTCACCGTCACTTTGGCATGTCGCCCACCCGCTATCGTCGGGAAGCGCCGGTCACAGAGGCGAATATGCAGTTTCCCCTGACGGTGGGGGCGGAGAACGCGCAGGTGAAGAGGGCTGCCGCCGTAGCGGCAGACCGGGATCAGCGAATGGTTTTCGGGGTCATGACGCGACGGGCGCCGACGTAATGACGTACCCAGTAATCTTCGCTCAGGGAGGTGATTTGAATATCGCGCCCCGTGCGCGGGGACTGAATGAATTTCCCGTTGCCGACGTAAACGCCAACGTGGTCGGCAGTGCCACGTCCGCGGGTGCGGAAGAAGACCAGGTCGCCGCTCTGCAGTTCGTCACGATCGACCGGACGCGCATCGCGCAGGTGGTACATTTCATTGGCGGTACGCGGGATATGAATCTTGACCAGATCTTTGTAGGCGTAATAGACCAGCCCGCTGCAGTCGAACCCGGTGCGCGGCGAGGTGCCGCCCCAGCGATACGGTTTACCCAGCTGGCCCATCAGTTTGTTCATGGCGGTACTCTGCGCTTTTTGCACCCGGACTTTATGCGCGTCGGCGATCGTCAGATTCGCTTCGCTGGCCTCGGGTTTACAGCGTTTTTTATAGCCCTTACGCACCACGCATTTGCTTTTGACTCTGTTCAGCGCCAGGGTCGGCTCGGCGCTGGCGGCCACCGTTTTTGCGCACTGCTTTTTATACCCTTTACGCAGCACGCATTTTTTCGTGGCGCCGGCGGCCTGACGATGAAGCGCGGTTTGGCTTGCTGCGGTAGAGCGGGTAGGGAGCCGGGTGCTCGAGGATTTTTTACTGGTGGTTTTAGCGGTGGTTTTACTTTTTTGACTGGTTGCTTTTTTCTTGCGCTCTGAGCCGCTTTTCGCGGGCAACGCCTTTGGCGAGGCGGAGGCGTGCGTATGCCCTGAAGCCTGAGCCAGTGGCGTGAATGAGATAGATGTGAACAGTAATGCACAGAGCGATATCGCGATTTTGTTTAGCCGCGCCACTGAGCAATCCCCTGATTAATTACAGACATGTACAAATGCCTGACGATGAATGACAAACCGGAACGATTCTAAAGCATAAAAACCCGGAAAGTTAATATTCTTTTGTATCAAAAATGTCGATTGGTTAACGATTGCAAGAAAACGCGTCAGACATTGACCGCCTCGCACAGAAAATGCGCAACGCGCGCCTGCCCGCGACGGCAAAATGATATTTTTAAGGCAACTTCGCGCAACAGAAGATAAAATATGAATAGTGAAAAAAATGTTATTATCGGTCCTGCCCTCGGGACGCTACAATGACAAGTTACTGCCGTAGAAAGAAGTTTAAGGAAGCACGACAATGAGCTCGACTTTAGAAAAGATCCAACGCCAAATCGCTGAAAACCCGATCCTGCTGTACATGAAAGGTTCGCCGAAGCTGCCAAGCTGCGGTTTCTCCGCTCAGGCCGTTCAGGCGCTGTCCGCCTGTGGCGAACGTTTTGCTTACGTTGATATCCTGCAGAACCCGGATATCCGCGCCGAGCTGCCAAAATATGCCAACTGGCCGACCTTCCCGCAGCTGTGGGTGGACGGTGAACTGGTGGGCGGCTGCGATATCGTCATCGAGATGTACCAGCGCGGTGAACTGCAGCAGCTGATCAAAGAGACAGCGGCGAAATACCACACTGACGAGCCGAAAGCGGAATAATTCCCGCGGTCAGTAAAAAAGCGACTTCCTGGAAGTCGCTTTTTTTTATCACTCCGGCGTCGCCACCGGCAGCGGCCAGCCGCCCAGACGCTTCCAGCGGTTCACTATCTCGCAAAACAGCTGTGCCGTCTGCTCGGTATCGTAGAGGGCGGAGTGGGCCTGCGCGCCGTCGAACGGCATACCCGCGGCAATACAGGCTTTCGACAACACCGTCTGGCCCAAAGCCAGCCCGCTCAGCGCGGCGGTGTCAAAGGTGACAAACGGATGGAACGGGTTGCGTTTTAGCCCCGCCCGTTCGGCGGCGGTCATGGTGAAGCTGTGGTCAAATGTGGCGTTGTGCGCCACCATGATAGCCCGACTGCAGTCGCTCTCTTTCATCCCTTTGCGTACCATTTTGAAGATGGCATGCAGAGCGTCGTATTCGCTAACGGCGCCGCGCTCTGGATCGTGCGGGTTAATCCCGTTAAAGGCCAGCGCTTCGGGCTGAAGGTTGGCGCCCTCGAAAGGTTCAACATGGAAATGCAGCGTTTCATCGGGCATCAGCCAGCCTTGCTCATCCATCTTCAACGTAATGGCGGCGATCTCCAGCAGGGCGTCGGTTTTGGCATTAAATCCTGCGGTTTCAACATCAATCACCACTGGATAAAAACCGCGGAAACGGTCGCACAGACCATTCAGTTGAGCGTTCTCGGACATCAGATTCTCTTAGCTGGAAAAAAGTAGCGCGCATTATGGCAAATTTTGCCACGGCTTGCAGCAGGCAGGGGTGAAAACAACGGGCGCCGCAGCGCCCGGGCGAACGAGGATAATAAAGTCGCTATGGTCGGGGGGGTTAGTTGCCCAGCCCTTTGCCGGCGTCTTTCTCTTCAATCAGCTCGATTTTGTAACCGTCAGGATCTTCCACGAAGGCGATAACGGTGCTGCCGCCTTTTACCGGCCCGGCTTCGCGGGTAACGTTGCCCCCGTTCTGGCGGATCCGCTCGCAGGCTTCGGCGGCGTTGTCGACGCTCAGCGCGATGTGACCGTAGGCGGTGCCCAGCTCATAGCTGTCCACGCCCCAGTTGTAGGTCAGTTCGATCACCGCGGTATCGCTCTCTTCGCCGTAGCCGACGAAGGCGAGGGAGTATTTGTACTCCGGGTTTTCGCTGGTGCGCAGCAGCTTCATGCCCAACACATTGGTATAGAAGTCGATAGAACGTTGCAGGTCGCCAACGCGCAGCATGGTGTGGAGTAAGCGCATAATGTCCCCTATGCAGTTTATTTGATAGATCAGAGCCTTGAGTATAGCGGCGATACGTCGCCGCTATCAATGGAGGGATTACAGCGTAGGATAATCGGTGTAGCCTTCCGCGCCGCCGCCGTAGAAGGACTCCGGGCGCTGCGGGTTGAGCGCCGCTTTTTTCTGCAGGCGGGCCACCAGATCCGGGTTGGCGATGTAATCGCGGCCAAAGGCCACGGCATCAATCAGCCCTTTGCTGATCAGGTCGTTGGCTTTTTCAACGGTGTAGGCGCCAGCGCCAATGATCACGCCCGGGAAGCGGTCGCGAACTTTCTGACGGAAGGCTTCGCTGTACGGCTTGCCGCCCGCCCAGTCCGGCTCGGACATGTGCAGATAGGCGATACCGCGTTTCGCCAGCTCGCTAATCAGATACAGCGCGTCTTCTTCTTCGTTCGGGCCATTATCTACATTCTGGAAGCTGCCAATCGGCGACACGCGGATGCCAATCCGGTCGGCGCTCCACTCTTTGCTCACGGCGTCAACCACCTCCAGCACCAGACGGGCGCGGTTTTCCACGCTGCCGCCATACTGGTCGGTACGCTGGTTTGCCGACGGCGAGAGGAACTGGTGCAGCAGATAGCCGTGAGCCGAGTGCAGTTCAACCAGATCGAAACCGGCGTCACGGGCATTGCCCACCGCCTGACGGAAATCATCGACGATCCCCGGGATCTCTTCGGTTTCCAGAGCGCGAGGCATCGAGGTGTCGGCGCGGATGGCGTGGCCGTTTTCGTCGCGCAGCGAGGTACGGGTGCCGGCGCTCAGCGCAGACGGCGCTACCGGGGCGGCGCCGCCGGGCTGCAGGCTGCTATGGGAAATTCGCCCGGTATGCCACAGCTGCACGGCGATATGGCCGTTTTCCGCGTGAACGCCGGCGGTGATTTTCTGCCAGGCGGCAATCTGCTCCGGGCTGTGCAGCCCTGGCGCGCCGGCATAGCCTTTGGCCTGGGCGGAAATCTGCGTCGCTTCGCTGATGATCAGCCCGGAGCTGGCGCGCTGACGGTAATATTCGCCCATCAGCGGGGTAGGGATATCGCCCGGCTCGATGCTGCGCAGACGCGTCAGTGGAGCCATAAATACGCGATTAGGGACGGTGACGGCACCGACTTTCAACGGGGTGAATAATTTTGATTCCGACATAATGACTCCTGAGTAGACCGGTCGTCTAGGAACTGATGAAATAAAAACGCCTGTTAAACAGCAGGCGCCGCAATAATCTGTTTCGCGTGGGCAAGGGCGCTCTCCAGCGGCGTTGCGCTACGCGTTATTTTGGCCTGCAGGTTGGCGCCGAGCCACAGGGAATAGAGCACCTGCGACAGGGTCATGGCCTCGCCGTCAAATGTCAGACTGCCTTCCTGGCGTCCTTTCTCCAGCGCGTCGCCCAGCAGGGCGATGATCTGGCTGGCGCCGTGGTTCATGGCGGTGCGCATGTCTTCCGACAGATCGCAGACCTCTGCCGACAGCTTGACGGTAAGACACCCGCTAATAATTCCCTGCTGGTAAAACTGATTCAGCGTGTGCTGATAGTAGGCCAGCAGCCGATCGCGATAGTTGCCGTCGCCATGGGCGAAATGCTCGACCAGGCGCTGCAGATATCCGGCGAAATGGTTTTCCAGCAAGGCGACGCCGAAGGCTTCTTTAGAGCGAAAGTAATGATAGAAAGAGCCCTTGGGCACTTCCGCCGTCTTCAGGAGTTCGCTCAAGCCCATGCCGGTAAAGCCGCGATGCATGCAAAGCCGCTCGCCGGTGGCCAGAATATGTTCTCGGGTATCGCAATCGCTGTGTCTGTTCATGGGGCACACTGTAGTAGACCGATTGGTCTAATGCAAGACCCGGCGCAAAAATGTTAGCTGGCGCAGCACGTAGTGAACAAAATTTGCGTCAGCGCGGGGAAACGTCTTCAATGAAAGGAGATGAGGGGACAGGAGGCGTGTGGTGGCAGAGCAGTTAGAATTTTTCCCGGTGCAGAGCCCGTGCCGGGGAATTTGTCAGACCGATGAGCGCGGCTACTGTCGCGGCTGTTTCCGTAGCCGTGAGGAACGTTTTAACTGGCAAACGATGAGCGATGCGCAGAAACAGGAGGTATTGCGTCTGTGCCGTCAACGCCTGCTGCGCAAAATCCGCGCAAACAGGCCAGAGGCGGCGGAAGAACCGCAGCAACCCTCACTGTTTTAAGCCAAAAATTACGTATACTCAGAGCACTTTTTTATTGAGGAAGCGGTTATGGTTCAGCGTATTGCTATGGCTCCCCAGGGGCCGGAATTTTCGCGTTTTGTGATGGGCTACTGGCGTCTGATGGACTGGAAAATGTCGCCAGGCGAGCTGGTCGGCTTTATCGAACAGCATCTCGATTTAGGCATTACCACCGTCGATCACGCCGATATCTATGGTGATTACCAGTGCGAGTCCGCTTTTGGTGAAGCCCTGAAGCTGGCGCCGCATCTGCGTAGCCGAATGGAAATTGTCAGCAAATGCGGCATTGCCACCCGGGCGCGCGCTGAAAACACCATCGGTCACTACATTACCGACCGGGACCACATCGTGCTCAGCGCTGAGCAATCGCTGCGTAATCTGGCGACGGACCATCTCGATCTGCTGCTGATCCACCGGCCGGATCCGCTGATGGACGCCGACGAGGTGGCTGAAGCCTTCCTCGCGCTGCATCACAGCGGCAAAGTACGTCATTTCGGCGTCTCGAACTTTACCCCTGCCCAGTTCACCCTTCTGCAGTCGCGCCTGCCGTTTACGCTTGCTACCAACCAGGTGGAGATCTCGCCGGTGCATCAGCCGTTGCTGCTCGACGGTACCCTCGATCAGCTGCAGCAGCTGCGTATTCGCCCGATGGCCTGGTCCTGCCTCGGCGGCGGCCGCCTGTTTAATGAAGAGGGCTTTCAGCCGCTGCGCGACGAGCTGGCCCAGGTGGCCCACGAGCTTAACGCCGACAGCATCGAGCAGGTGGTTTATGCCTGGGTGCTGCGCCTGCCATCGCAACCGCTGCCGATTATCGGCTCGGGCAAAATTGAGCGCGTGCGCTCGGCGATTGTGGCTGAAAAACTGAGTATGACCCGTCAGCAGTGGTTCCATATTCGCAAAGCCGCGCTCGGTTACGACGTGCCATAACCGGCATTTCGCCTCCGGAAACCTGTTCCTGGTTTACACTTAACAGGGAGACAGCCATCCGGAGGTGTTATGCAACGATGTATTCTCGCTATCCTTTCCCTCGCATTTTGCGCTGGCGCGCAGGCCGTCAGTGAAGATGTGCAACTTAATCTCGTGACCAGCCAGGGCGTTGGTCAATCCATCGGCAGTGTAAAAATCACCGAAACCGACCGCGGACTCGAATTTGCTCCCGATCTGCGAGCGTTGCCGCCGGGCAAGCACGGCTTTCATATCCATGCTGAAGGTAGCTGCCAGCCGGCGATGAAAGAGGGCAAAGCCGTAGCCGCCGGAGCGGCGGGCGGACATTACGATCCGCAACATACCGGTAAACATGAAGGGCCGCTGGGCACCGGACATCTTGGCGATTTGCCCCTGCTGGTGGTCAACGACGCGGGCGTGGCTGACCAGCCGATTATCGCTCCGCGTCTGAAAACGCTGGCGGAAGTGAAAGGCAAAGCGCTGATGGTTCATGTCGGCGGCGATAATATGGCCGACAGTCCGCAGCCGCTGGGCGGCGGCGGCGAACGGTTTGCCTGCGGGGTGATTAAGTAATCTTTTCGCCAATCGTTCCGGCGACCGGAGCCTGTTCCAGCTGCGATAGCGCGCAATACAGTCGCCAGATCGCGGCGGCCAGCTCCCGGGCCGCCGGCTGATGATGGTGGTTCAGAACCTCGCAGATCCGCAGCAGCTCCTGCAGCGTGGTGGCCAGCGGCCGCTGCTGCACGCCGCGCTCGCTCATGACATCGCGCAGCAGGTTGATACACAGATCGCGCACCTGGGCGAGCGGATCGGAGCGGGTTTCCCACTCGCGAAGCTGCCAGACCACGTGGGAGCAGTTCAGCAAGACCACCCCCCAGCGCAGTAGCCAGCGGCGGGCCAGCGCATCCTGGCTCTGACTGAGCTGGCTGACGTGGTGATATACCAGCGATTCAAATTCGTGCTCGCTGTGCTGGGGGCGGCGGCTGAGCTGATCGACAAAGTGACGCCGTAACGCTCTGATGTGCCGTCGCCCTTTGCGGGCGTCCGAGCCGGGACTGAGCACCGCAAAAGCCAGCCACGCAAAGCCCACGCCGACAATCTTGCTTAAATTGTCATTGAAAAAGGCCGCATAGTCGTACACCGGTGGGTTGGTGACGGAGATAAACGAGCCCATAAAGACGATAAGCTGCCCCCACAGGCCGGCAAATTTTGGCCACTGCAGCTTGAGTAACTGCATGGTGGTCAGCAACGGGAACAGAAACAGCAGGAACTGCCACAGGTCGGTGATCTGCACCATCAGGCCAAATTTCACCACAAAACTGAACAGCGACAGCAGGACCAGGGTCTGCATCAGCAGGGTCAGCGAGCGAAACGGCGAGGCCGACACCGAGTAGAGTACGCAGCAGATGGAGGCCAGGGTCAGGGCCGCCGCGCAGCTGGTCCACTGGGTACTGATCCCCCACGCGCCTATCGCCACCAGGGCGCAAAAGGTACGAATGCCGTTGAGCAGGGCTTCCGCCTGGTCCGTGTGGCGGGTCAGCGCGGGTGCGGAAGGAACATTGAACTCGGCGATCGCTGAGGCATTTTCAACCCGGCGGATCCAGCGGCTGCTTTCCAGATAAATGCGACAGAAATAGCGTAACCGCGCCCAGAAGGCGAGGTGGCGGTAATCCGCGCCCGGCGGCGGCGCCAGCGGCGCCAGAATGCGGGCGACGTGATAGCTGTCAGCATTGGCGGTGGCGAGCTCCGCAAGCAACGACTCCAGCACCTGGCGGGTATTGGCCGGGGCGTCAGGCCAGTTCAGCAGCATACGCCGCAGGCTGGAAATGACGCTGGTCATTCGGAGCTGTTGGTGCAGCAGGTAGTTCAGCAGGGGATTCTGCCGACGGAAGCGGTAGTGGCTCCAGAAGGCCTGGATGCGCAGCAGGTTCATGGTCAGGATCTGGCCAATTACGCTTTCATGGGCGGTGCGGATAGCATCCGTCGTTTCCGGTACCCACAGCAGACTGGCGTGCTCCAGCAGGCGGGCGTGCATGGTTTTCAGAGCCGTCAGCAGGTTGCTGCCATCGGAGGTGCTGGGCAGGATCATCATCATCAACCCGCCGCACAGGATCCCGACGATGACTTCGCAGACGCGCGACTGGGCAATCACCCATAGCTCGTAGCTGTCGCTGATATTAATCACCGGAAAGGCGATGATGGCGCAGGTATAGCCCGCCAGCTGAAAGGCGTAGGCCACGTTGTTGGTGAACAGGGCGCAGGCCCAGGTGCAGAGCGCCAGCCAGCCGGAGATACTGAACAGGAACAGCCAGGGATCGTTGAGCGTATGGCCCGCCAGCAGCAGGGCGGCGCAGGCGCCGAGCAGGCTGCCGGCAATGCGGCCGAAACTTTTACTGATCACCCCGCCGACGGTGGGAAAGCTGACCACCGCCGCGGAGGTCATCGCCCAGTAGGGCTCATCCAGATCCAGCGCGTAGGCGATGCTCAGCGCAAGACACATGGCGATGCCGTTACGCAGCGCGTATCGCCACTGCGGTCGGGTAGCTTTAACCCAGGGCAGCGTGCGCCATGACAGGGTCTGCAGATTCATCACTGTCCGCCGATCGAGACGGTGCAGGTGGTGCCGGAGACCAGAGTGACATCGGCCGGCAAGCTATCAAAGGCAATCCGCACCGGGACGCGCTGGGCGAGGCGGACCCAGGGGATATTCGGTTTGATATTGGCCACCAGCCCGGTTCCCTGTTCCACGCTCTGGTCGACAATCGCGCGACCGATGCTGGCGACATGCCCCTGCAGCGTCTGCTGATTGCTGTAGAGAATGATTTGCGCCGGATCGCCGATGCGAATATGGCGCAGTTTGGTCTCTTCAAAGTAGCCCAGCACATAGAACGAATGGCTGTCCACCAGGGCAAAAACCGGATGGCCGGTGGTGGCGTAATCGCCGACCCGAGTGGAGAGGTTAGTCACCCAGCCGTCCACCGGCGCTTTGACTACCGTCTGGCTGAGCTGCCACTGCGCATGCTTCAGCGCCGCCTCGGTGACACCGACTCCCGCTCTGGCGGCCGCCAGGGTGGTGGTGGCGGTATTCAGGGCGGTATTGGCGTTTTCAAGGTCTTCAGCCGAGATGGCATTCTGCGACAGGTTTCTGCGACGGCGGGCCTCGCTGGCGGCTTTGCTTTGCTCCGCCTGCGCTTTCGCCACCTCAGCTTGCGCTTTCGCCAGCTGAGCCTGGGCGTTCAGCACCGCAATGCGGTAGGGGGTGTCGTCGATGGTAAACAAGACTTCACCGGCCTTGACTCGCTGGTTATCGGCCACGTTAAGCTGCAGAATACTGCCGGAGACCTGAGGGGTGATCCCGACCTGCTCGGCGCGCACTTTCCCGTCGCGGGTCCAGGGGGACTGAGTGTAGAAATTCCATAACAACCACGCGGCAACCAGTGCGATGGCCGCCACCAACAGCGTTGACAAATATTTTAATTTTTTCATAGCAGGTAGATCACCAGGCAATCAATAACAGCAGGGCCAGACAGACCGCGAGCGCGAACAGGGAGAGATCCATCAGCAGGGGATGCCAGATGTCGCCCGCATACATCCAGTCACGCAGCTGGCGATGTAAAAACAGCCAGATAAAGAAGCCCAGCAAGACGGCTTTGAACAATGGAGGGAAATAGACGGATGCGCCGAACATCAGGTCCTGCAGCGGCAATCCGGATGAATTAAGACTCAGTTTCACAAGCAAAAATCCTTTGCCATAACAGGGATAACCTCAGGACGTGCTACTCTTTAACAGTGTAAATCATTGTTTTGGTTTTTGTTGAATCAAGTAATTCATTTGTTTTGATTATTCAAATGCTGCACACTATTCTAAAATCAGTATAATAACTTAGCAAGCTAATTATAAGGAGATGAAATTGGAATCGCCACTTGGTTCTGATCTGGCACGTTTAGTTCGCGTCTGGCGCGCGCTAATCGACCATCGCCTGAAACCTCTGGAGTTAACGCAGACCCACTGGGTCACGCTGCATAACATCCACCAGCTGCCGCCTGAGCAGTCGCAGATCCAGCTGGCGAAAGCCATCGGTATTGAACAACCGTCGCTGGTGCGTACGCTCGATCAGCTGGAGGAGAAAGGGCTTATTTCTCGCCAGACCTGCGCAAGCGATCGGCGGGCCAAACGCATCAAGTTGACTGAAAAAGCCGAACCGCTGATCAATGAGATGGAAGAGGTGATAGGCAAGACCCGCGATGAAATCCTCTCGGGGGTCTCGAAGCAGGAAGTGGAGACGTTGCTCCACTTAATTCGTAAACTTGAACAAAATATCCTCGATCTCCAGGCAAAAGATTAATCCTTTTGCGGCCCGGGCTATCCCGGGCCTTTTTTTACCCGCCCTGGCGTCGCCAGATCACCACCCGATTACGTCCGCTGTTTTTTGCTTCATACATGGCTTCGTCCGCACGCTGGACGCACTCCTCCGCCGTCACACTTCTGTCATGGGTGGTATACACCCCCATGCTGATGGTCATCCGCTCTGGCAGAGCGGTCTGCTCGGCGCTGACCGCCAGACGGATGCGCTCGGCGATCGCCTGCGCCTCGTTCTCTGAGGTGTTGACCAGCAGCAGGGCAAACTCCTCACCGCCGATGCGGGCGGCGACATCATCCTTGCGCGAATGGCTGACCAGCACCGAGGCGGCAAATTGGATCACCTTGTCGCCGGCGATGTGGCCGTAGTTATCGTTGATGCGTTTGAAATGGTCGAGGTCGCTGATAATCACCGACAGCGGATGCTGGGCCTTCACCTTCGCCAACTGCTGGTTTAGGGTGTCATAGAAGAAGCTGCGGTTATAGAGGCGGGTTAGCGGGTCGCGGATCGAATTCTGGTAGGAGTTGACATACTTGTGGTTAGACTCCCGATAGAGGATAAAGACGTCGACCAGCAGCACCAGGATCAGGAACAGGGTGCACAGCGTTTCAAAAAAACGCGCCTGATACCAGGCCTGATCGAGTTCCCCAACGGTAGAGAGCAGCCGGAAGAGGGTGAACAAATATGCGCTACAAAAAAAAGCGCCGCTATACCAGAAAATATTGCGCAGTTTGCTCAAGCAAATTATTAATATTAGCGTGATAAACCAGACTGCCATCAGCAGCCAGCTGATAATACTTTGCCACAGCGGGGTGAAAGTATGATTCAGGTCGTCGATAAAATTGATGCTCAGCTTCGGCGAGTGGCTGGAGTACAGCCATGATAAAAAAATAATGGTTAATACAAGAACAATACATGCCGCGAAAGTCATTACATGGGCTTTCCAGGAATGCATGATGCGCCGGCGGAAGTAATACAAAATAATTGATGACATGAATAAGATAGCCATCATTATATTGCGAAAGAAATAATATATGACGGCGTCATTTTGTTTCACCACCGGCGAGGGATTGCAGCTGAGCCAGTCCGGATAGCTGCTGAGCGTGCCCAGCATCAGCAACGCCGAACAGGCAAAGCCGAAAGCGACAGGGGTCAGATACAGGCGACGCTTGCTGCTCCAGTATTTCATGCCCATAAAACAGGCAATAGTGATATGAAACACCATCAGAAAACTGGTCAACAGAGGAAATAGTGTAGATGAAGTGCTGTTAAATCTGGTGTGAAAAAAGTCCGTCAACCCGGTCATGCCGACCCCGGCCAGTAAACAAATACAAATATAAACGATAAGACGTTTAACGATATGATTCATGTGTTTGGGCATAGACAATATTCCACAGGGAAAAGCAAGGGCAACGATATTGCGTCGACATAAAAAGAGTAATGTGCAGAAGAGTAGTCGGGGATGACTGATAAAATATTGCGCAGGCGCAATGATTAATGCAATTCAAAAATTAAGATGTCTGAATGCTAATGCGCAGCTATTAGGGTGTAATAAATGCAGAGGAAAAATACGATGCGGCATAACTGGCCGCATCGTCAGAGGGATTATCGAGGAGAGACGGTGACCTGGCTGCCGCTGCCGGCAATCGCCACGCGCTGACCCACGGAGAACGGGGTGCTGCCCTGTTTCTGCACCACCATAATGGTATTGCCGTCATCCTTACGGATTTCCAGTTCCACGCCCTGGGTTTTATTCATCGCACCCTGCACGCCCTGACCGGCTACGCCGCCCGCGACCGCACCTGCCGCTGTGGCCAGAGAGCGTCCGGTACCGCCGCCGATGGTGTTCCCGAGGAACCCACCCAGCACCGCACCGCCAATCGCCCCGATGGCATTGCTGTCGTCGCCGCTCTGGATCTGTACGGCGCGGGTATGCACGATGGTACCGTATGTCACGCTCTGCACCTGTTTGGCTTCAGATGCGGAATACACATCGCCGGACAGGCCGCTGCTGCTCACGCAGCCTGCGAGCGTGAAACCAATCATCGATACAGCCAAAACACGTAAAATCATTTATGAATCTCCTGTTCACCGAAGGTGTTCAATTGAACGTCCATGCGGTTAATTATATGGCATTTAGTCGTCGGCGGGCATAGCTTCTCTCCGGACTATACAAAAAATAATAATTAATGGTGCTTCAACCTTAACTAAACGCCGGTTCTTTACGATGTTCTCTGAATTGTCGCTCTATTGTTAAAAAGTATTATTACAACATAGCATTAGCGGACACTTTATGGTGGAGTGAAGGATATACAAGGGTCATGGAATGAAGGAACAACGTATGAGATCGGGTCGCTTTATTGGCGTTATGTCTGGTACCAGCCTTGATGGTATCGATGTCGTTTTGGCTGCCATCAATGAAAACATGGTGGCGCAGCAGGCCAGTCTCACCTGGCCCATCCCACACGCCATAAAAGAAGAGATTCTGGCGATTTGCCAGGGCCAGTCATTGACCCTTTCACAGCTAGGTCGTCTGGACACCCGACTGGGGCGGCTGTTTGCCGATGCCGTGCTGGCGCTGATGCGTCAGGAAAAGCTCAAACCCACCGACGTTATTGCCATCGGCTGCCATGGACAGACCGTATGGCATGAACCGCAGGGCGACGCGCCGCATACGATGCAAATTGGCGATAACAACCAGATCGCCGCCCACACCGGCGTCACCGTGGTGGGGGATTTTCGTCGCCGGGATATGGCGCTTGGCGGGCAAGGGGCGCCGCTGGTGCCGGCATTCCATCATGCGCTGCTGGCGCACCCCGTTGAGCGGCGGATGGTGCTCAATATCGGCGGGATCGCTAATGTATCGCTGCTGGTGCCGGGCCAGCCGGTGCGGGGCTATGATACCGGACCGGGAAATATGTTGCTGGACGCCTGGATCTGGCGCCAGCAGGGCAAACCGTACGATAAGGACGCCCAATGGGCCAGCGAAGGCAAAGTGCTCCTGCCGCTGCTGCAGGATATGCTGAGCGATCCATGGTTTGCCCTGCCGGCGCCGAAAAGCACCGGTCGGGAATATTTCAATTACGGCTGGCTGGAGCAGCATCTGGCTCGTTATCCGGGGCTGCGCGGGCAGGATGTGCAGGCAACGCTCGCAGAATTAACCGCCGTGACCATCAGTGAGCAGGTATTGTTAAGCGGCGGCTGCGAGCGTTTGTTAGTGTGCGGCGGCGGCGCGCGTAACCCATTGTTGATGGCGCGCATGGCGGCCCTGCTGCCAGGAACCGAAGTCTCCACCACCGATGAGGCGGGGATCAGCGGCGATGATATGGAAGCGCTGGCCTTTGCCTGGCTGGCCTGGCGCACGATCGCCGGCCTGCCGGGTAATCTGCCCTCCGTGACCGGCGCCAACGAAGCCACGGTGCTGGGCGCCATTTTCCCTGCTAACCCGCCGAAGAATCGGAGTTAACTGAAATCTTAAAGACGACGCGACCGGTAAACTGGACAAGTTAAGCGGAGGGCGGAGTGCCCTCCGTGACCGGGAAAGTCGAAGGCAAACGAATGAAAAAAATTCTTATCGCAGTTGTACCTTTTATGTTGGCGGGCTGTAGCTACTACAACCAGTTTGTCGAGCGGATGCAGACAGACACGCTGGAGTATCAATGCGACCAGAAACCGTTGACGGTCCATCGCAATAACCAACGCCAGCAGGTTAGTTTTATCTATGACAATCAGCAGCTGAATCTGTCAGAGGGGCTGTCGGCTTCCGGCGCGCGCTACACCGACGGCGTCTATGTCTTCTGGTCGAAAGGCGATACCGCCACCGTCTATAAGCGCGACCGCATCGTCCTCGATAACTGCCAGCTGCAGACCGCCAAACGTTGAGATTTCTGTCCGGGGGGCGCACAATAACGCCACCTTTTGACTATATCCTCAATGGCCATGTCTGATAACGACGAACTCCAGCAAATCGCGCACTTGCGCCGTGAATACACCCGTGGCGGTTTGCGTCGCCACGATCTTCCTGCTGAACCTCTGCCGCTGTTTGAGCGCTGGCTGCGTCAGGCTTGCGACGCGAAACTCGCCGACCCAACGGCCATGGTGGTTGCCACCGTCGATGAGCGCGGCCAACCCTATCAGCGCATTGTGCTGCTTAAGCATTACGACGAAAAAGGGCTGGTGTTTTATACCAACCTCGGCAGCCGCAAAGCCCATCAGATTGAAAATAACCCGCAGGTCAGCCTGCTGTTTCCGTGGCATATGCTGGAGCGCCAGGTGATGGTGATCGGCAAAGCGGAACGCCTGTCGACGCTGGAGGTGGTCAAATATTTCCACAGCCGCCCGCGTGACAGCCAGATCGGCGCCTGGGTCTCGCAACAGTCGAGCCGGATCTCTGCCCGCGGTATCCTGGAGAGCAAATTTCTCGAGCTGAAGCAGAAATTCCAGCAGGGTGAAGTGCCGCTGCCGAGTTTCTGGGGCGGATTCCGCGTCAGCATCGAGCAGATGGAGTTCTGGCAGGGGGGCGAACATCGCCTGCACGATCGCTTTTTATACCAGCGCGATAACGGCGCCTGGAAAATCGACCGCCTGGCACCGTAATTGCCGAAATTAGTTATCGAAGCGCTGGCGCTGAAAGGGCCGGCGCTTTATTCTATGTACTTTTCGCATCTGGCGAAAAGTCGTGTACCGGCAGAGGTGCAGTCGTTTATACATGGAGAATTTGATGGCAAGCAGTAACTTGATTAAACAATTGCAAGAGCGGGGGCTGGTAGCCCAGGTGACGGACGAGGAAGCGTTAGCAGAGCGACTGGCGCAAGGCCCGATCGCGCTCTATTGCGGCTTCGATCCTACCGCTGACAGCTTGCATTTGGGGCATCTTGTTCCATTGTTATGCCTGAAACGCTTCCAGCAGGCAGGTCATAAGCCTGTGGCGCTGGTGGGCGGCGCTACCGGTCTGATTGGCGACCCAAGCTTTAAAGCCGCTGAGCGTAAGCTTAATACCGAGGATACCGTGCAGGAGTGGGTGGATAAAATCCGCAAACAGGTAGCCCCGTTCCTTGATTTTGACTGCGGCGACAACTCGGCGATCGCGGCGAACAACTATGACTGGTTTGGCAGCATGAACGTGCTGACCTTCCTGCGCGATATTGGTAAACACTTCTCTGTTAACCAGATGATCAACAAAGAAGCGGTGAAGCAGCGCCTGAATCGTGACGATCAGGGCATCTCCTTTACTGAGTTTTCTTACAATCTGCTGCAGGGTTACGACTTCGCCTGCCTGAACAAGCTGCACGGCGTGGCGCTGCAGATTGGCGGCTCCGACCAGTGGGGCAACATTACCTCCGGTATCGATCTGACGCGTCGTCTGCACCAGAACCAGGTGTTTGGCCTCACCGTGCCGCTGATTACCAAAGCGGACGGCACCAAGTTCGGCAAAACCGAGGGCGGCGCCGTGTGGCTGGATCCGAAAAAGACCAGTCCGTATAAATTCTACCAGTTCTGGATCAACACCGCGGATGCTGACGTCTATCGCTTCCTCAAGTTCTTCACCTTTATGGACATCGCAGAGATCAATGCCCTGGAAGAAGAAGATAAAAACAGCGGTAAAGCGCCGCGCGCCCAGTACGTGCTGGCAGAGCAGGTGACGCGTCTGGTGCACGGCGAAGAGGGCCTGGAAGCGGCGAAACGCATTACCGAGAGCCTGTTCAACGGCAACCTGAGCGACCTGAGCGAAGCTGACTTCGAACAGCTTGCTCAGGACGGCGTGCCGATGATTGAGATGGAAAAGGGCGCCGATCTGCTGCAGGCGCTGGTGGATTCCGAGCTGCAGCCGTCCCGCGGTCAGGCGCGTAAAACCGTCGCCTCTAACGCAGTGACCATCAACGGTGAAAAACAGGCCGATCCGGAATATGTTTTTGCCGACAGCGATCGCCTGTTCGGCCGCTACACCTTGCTGCGCCGCGGTAAGAAGAATTACTGCCTGGTCTGCTGGAAATAAAAAAATACTACCAGGGCGTGGGAAACCACGCCCTTTTTCTTTTTAGGGTTGTGGTAAGAAAATGAAGAACATCCTCGCCATTCAGTCTCACGTTGTGTTTGGCCACGCCGGCAACAGTGCCGCCGAGTTCCCGATGCGCCGCCTGGGCGCCAATGTCTGGCCCCTCAATACCGTACAGTTCTCTAACCACACGCAGTACGGCAAATGGACCGGCTGTGTGATGCCGCCTTCGCACCTGACGGAGATCGTCCAGGGCATCGCCGCTATCGATAAGCTGCAGACCTGTGATGCGGTACTGAGCGGCTATCTCGGCTCTGCTGAACAGGGCGAGCATATCCTGGGCATCGTGCGTCAGGTAAAAGCGGCCAATCCGGCGGCGAAGTATTTTTGTGACCCGGTGATGGGCCATCCGGAGAAGGGCTGCATCGTCGCCCCGGGCGTGGCGGAGTTCCACGTGCGCTATGCGCTGCCGGCCAGCGATATCATTGCGCCTAATCTGGTGGAGCTGGAGATCCTCTGCGGTCATCCGGTCGCCAGCGTGAGCGAGGCGGTGGCCGCCGCGCGGGAGCTGATTGCCCAGGGGCCGGAGGTGGTGCTGATTAAGCATCTTTCCCGCGCCGGCATGAGCATGGACCGTTTTGAGAAGCTGCTGGTGACCGCAGATGAAGCCTGGCATATCAGCCGGCCGCTGGTGGATTTTGGCCTGCGTCAGCCGGTGGGCGTTGGCGATGTGACCAGCGGTCTGCTGCTGGTGAAACTGCTGCAGGGCGCCAGCCTGCGCGACGCGCTTGAGCACGTCACCGCCGCAGTGTACGAGATCATGTTGACCACCAAAAACATGCAGGAGTATGAACTGCAGGTGGTGGCGGCGCAGGATCGTATTGCTGTGCCGGAGCACTGCTTCAGCGCCACCCGACTGTAACTTTCCGACTCTGCCCGGCAGAGCGCCGGGCAGTCTCTGGTCTTACTTTAAGCCTTCCGCTGCCAGTGCGTCAGCCACTGCCGGACGCGCCGCCACCTGCGCCATCCAGCTGCCGATATGACTACAGGCGGCCATATCCAGTTTAATCGCATAGCCCCAGCGCAGCACCGTGAACAGATAACCATCGGCGATAGTGAAGCGATGGCCGGTGAGCCACTGTTTATCCGCCAGCGAGGCATCCACGTACTGCAGTTTCTTCTCGAGCAACGCGCGCGCAACGGGCTTATAGTCCTCCGGGGTGTCCGGGCGGAACAGTGGCGTAAAGCCTTTATGCAGTTCGGTAGCGACGTAGTTCAGCCATTCCAGGGTCTGGTAACGGGCAACGGAGCCCACGGGCGCCAGAAGATGGCGGTCCGGCACCTGATCGGCGATGTACTGCATAATAGCCACGCCCTCAGTAAGCAGGATGTCATCATCCAGCAGCAGCGCCGGCACCTGACCTTTCGGGTTGATCAGCAGATAATCTTCCCCGTTTTCCAGCTGTTTCCTTGCCAGATCCACGCTCTGCAAAGTGAAATCCAGGCCGCTTTCGCGCAGGGCGATGTGTGAGGCGAGGGAACAGGCGCCGGGTTTGTAGAACAGTTTCATGCGATACTCCTCGTGGCTGCAGTTTTCTGTATGTTAGTCCCGCCAGGGGTAAAAAAAAAGCCGCTAACCTAACGTTAGCGGCTTAAAAATAATTGGTTTTCCCTGCGGCGTCAGGCTGCCGCGGTTTCGCGTGCTTTTACGTCCGCGCTGTCGTCCTGAGTCATTCGGTTCAGCTTCGGCGCGGTCAGCAGCATCAGGGCGGCGATGACCGCGGTGACGATACCGATCTGCAGGAACACGTGGCCATACACTTCCAGCGACACCAGCGGATCGGTGACGTTTTCCGGTACCGCCATCAGGTTGGCGATTTTCCCGGCGATGATTGCCGCACCGGCGGTGGTGAGGAACCAGCTGCCCATAATGAAGCCCATCAGACGCTGGGGAACCAGCTGAGCGACCATCGCCAGGCCGAGGCCGGAAATCATCAGCTCACCGATAGACTGCAGCGCGTAGCTCAGAATCAGCCAGTTAACCGAGACGATACCGGCGTCGCTGGCGAACTTCGCCCCTAAAGGCAGGACGAGGAACGCGCCGGAGCACAGCACCATACCGATAGCGAACTTGTGCGGCATCGGCAGGCGGTCGCCCATCTTGTTATAGATGGCGGCCAGAATAGGGCTACCAATCATGATCCAGAACGGGTTCAGCGCCTGATACTGTTCCGGCTCGAAGGCGAGGCCGAGGATCGAGTGCTCCACGTTGCGGATAGCAAAGAAGTTCAGAGAGGTCGGCATCTGGCTGTACAGTACGAAGAAGACGATCGCTTCTACCATCAGCAGGAAGGCGACGATCATTTTGCGACGCGCGGCGCCTTTCAGGCCCATCGCCTCTTTGGCGAAAATCACCACGATACCCAGCGCGATGACGCCCAGCGCCATGCGTGCGATACCCTGGTTGTGCAGCAGCCAGGTAGCGATAGCGACCAGCACCACCACGCCAGCGATGGTCGCCAGCAGTTTACCCATATGCACCGGGGCAAAGTCCGGTTTCGAACCGTACTGTTTCACCCATTTCTGGCAGAAGGCGAAGTTAATGATGGTGATCACCATCCCCACCACGCTCAGGGCGAAGGCGACGCTCCAGCCGAAACGCGCGGCCAGCCACGGAGTTGCCAGCATCGAGAAGAACGAACCGATGTTGATGGACATGTAGTACATGGTAAATGCACCGTCCAAACGCGGATCGTTTTTGTCATAGCAGGTAGAAAGCAGGGAAGACGGGTTGGCTTTAAACAGGCCGTTACCGACGGCGATAGTCGCCATACCCATATAGACGATAGCGGCGTCATGACCGGACCAGGCGACCAGCGCATAGCCGATGGCCAGCACGATAGCGCCCAGCATAATGACGCGTTTGGTACCCAGCACTTTATCGCCCAGCCAGCCGCCAATGGCGACCAGGCCATAAACCAGCGCGCTAAAGGAGGAGAACAGAGTAATGGAATCCGCTTCCGACATACCCAGCTGTTTTACCAGGTAAACGGCCATGATCCCTTGCAGGCCGTAGTAACCAAAACGCTCCCACAACTCGATCGAGAAAATGAGATAGAACGCGCGTGGTTGTTTGAAAGCGTTCAGACTCACGCTTTCTGCTGGTTTATTGTTTGCAGTAGACACATATACCTCTTTTTTTACATCCCATATTTACTGGGGGGTGTTCGGGGCGCAATCTCGTTGGACCGCCGCCTTTATAGTTATTCTTGGAGGGAAAACGGCAGGTAATGTTCACTATCCTGGCGCATCAGGCAAGGCTTTTGTAATAATCTGTTACACATAATCAGGGCGGTATAATGCTCCGGTCATATGAATGTTATCCAGAGTTAAATTTCACCGTTACGTTATCGCTGCTATTTTTATCTTTTTGATTCGCCCATTTTTCCCGTAAAGGCGATATATTCTACTGATTGCGCAATAAAGCAGTGATATGGTCCATTATCCTAAAAATTCATGGCTTATTATCCTGGTGATCTTTGATCAGCCGTTGTATTGCCTGACTTTTATTTCCATTTTAATAACATTCTTTCAACATCGAGTTGCGAGCATGATCTGGATCACAAATGCATAGAAATTTTGCGACGCTAAAAAATGAATGAGCTGGTTGTTTGTTATATAACCGGATAATAGCCCATGAAAATGCGGTTTATGTGGTGTTAACGGCGGGTTAAATAGCTAAATGCGGACCATAACCTAAAGTTAGGCTATGGTCGTGAGTAAGACGATCAGGCGTAAACTTTGTCTTTGAATTCGCAAAGGTCTTCAATCAGGCAGGAGCCACAGCGCGGCTTGCGAGCGATACAGGTGTAACGGCCGTGCAGAATAAGCCAGTGATGGCAGTCGACCTTAAACTCGGCGGGAACCACCTTCAGCAGCTTCTCTTCCACCTGTTCGACGTTTTTCCCTGGGGCGAATTGCGTCCGGTTGCAAACGCGGAAGATATGGGTGTCTACGGCGATCGTCGGCCAGCCAAAGGCGGTATTTAGCACCACGTTGGCGGTTTTGCGGCCCACGCCGGGCAACGCCTCCAGGGCCGCTCTGTCCTCCGGTACCTCGCCGTTGTGCTGCTCCAGCAGGATCCGGCAGGTTTTGATGACGTTTTCCGCTTTGCTGTTAAACAGGCCGATGGTTTTGATATAGGATTTCACGCCCTCCACCCCCAGCGCCAGCATCGCCGCAGGCGTATTGGCCACCGGGTAGAGTTTGGCTGTCGCTTTATTGACGCTCACGTCGGTCGCCTGCGCCGAGAGCAGGACGGCAATCAGCAGCTCAAACGGCGAGCTGAAGTGCAGCTCGGTGGTGGGGTGGGGATCGTTGTCCCGCAGCCTGGTAAGGATCGCCAGGCGTTTGGCTTTGTTCATATTACGCTTTCCCTGTCGCGTCAGACGGTGCGACAGAGTCGGCCCGGGCCGCCTGCGCCTTCCGCTGCTTGCTACGTTCATCGATAAGGTATTTTACCGCCAGCATCATGCCGAGGCCAATAAAGGCGCCTGGCGGCAGCATAGCCAGCAGGAAAGGAGTGTCTGTATGGAAAACCTCGATGCGCAGGACCTTTGCCCAACTGCCAAGCAGGCTGTCGGCACCGTCAAACAGCGTGCCATTGCCTAGGATTTCGCGCAGGGAGCCCAGCACGAACATCGCGCAGGTGGCCCCCATACCGATAGAGAAGCCGTCCAGCGCCGACAGCGCCGGTCCTTTTTTGGCGGCAAAGGCTTCGGCGCGGCCCACCACGATGCAGTTGGTGACGATAAGCGGGATGAAAATCCCCAGCGACTGATACAGACCGAACGCATAGGCGTTGATCAGCATCTGCACCACGCTCACCACCGAGGCGATAATCATCACGTAGATCGGGATCCGGATCTCCGCCGGGGTCCAGCGGCGCAGGCTGGAGATGGTCAGGTTGGTCAGGGTCAACACCAGGGTCGTCGCCAGACCCAGCCCAAGGGCGTTGGTGGCGGTTGAGGTGACCGCCAGCAGGGGACACATCCCTAACAGCTGAACCAGAGCGGAGTTGTTTTTCCACAGACCCTGGACGATGACGTCTTTAACTTCGCTCATGGTTACTCTCCACAGGCGCTGAATTCAGGAAGTTGCGCAGGCAGCGTTTGTGCATACAGGCCTGCGCGCTTAACGGCATTGACCACCGCCCGGGGGGTGATGGTGGCGCCGGTGAACTGGTCAAAATCGCCGCCGTCTTTTTTGACCGCCCAGTGGCTGTCGCCCTGGCCGTGGATGACTTTCCCGGTAAAATGGGTGATCCAGTCCGACAGGCGCAGCTCGATTTTATCCCCCAGACCCGGGGTTTCATGATGCTCGGTCACGCGGGTGCCGAGGACCGTGCCGCTAAAATCGGCGGCCACCAGCAGCTGGATCGCTCCGGAATAGCCATCCGGCGCGGTGGCTTCCATGACCGCGCCGATCGGCTGGTCGTTATTTTTGGCTATCCACACTTTATGCTGGCCTTTGCCCAGCGCCGGGGCGCTGACCAGATAGCAGCTCTTGAGCAGATCGTTATTATAGCGGTCGGCAGGTAAAACCTGGTCGAATAACGCTTTCTGCTGCTGTGCCGCCTGCTGGTCGATGGTGCTTTTGGTCAACTCATTGATCGCCGCCGTTAGCCCGGTGGAGCCGGCGGCAAACAGCGCCAGCGTGACGCCGTGTTTTCGCATGGTTTTTAACATCTTCGCTCTCTCAACGGTGGCCATACGCGCGCGGACGGGTGTAGTAATCGATCAGCGGCACGGTAATATTCGCCAGCAGAACGGCAAACGCTACGCCGTCCGGGTAACCGCCGAAGCTACGAATAAGCCACACCAACAGGCCGGCGAGGGCGCCAAAGATCAGACGGCCGCGGTTGGTTGTCGAAGCCGTCACCGGGTCGGTCAGAATAAAGAAGGCGCCAAGCATGGTGGCTCCGGAGAGCAAATGCATCTGCGGTGAGGCCAGACTCTGCGGCGAGAAGATCCAGCCGAGGGTCGCGCACAGGCCAAGGCTGACGAGGAAGCTGACCGGGATATGCCAGCGGATCGCTTTCTGCCACAGCAGAAATAGTCCGCCCGCCAGCCAGGCGATATTCACCCACTGCCAGCCCAGGCCCGCCAGAACGCCGCCGTAAACCGGCAACTGCAGTACCTGCTGGACGCTATGTCCGGCATGCAGGGAGGTTTTGAAGGTATCCAGCGGGGTTGCCTGGCTGATGCCGTCGATACCCAGCCGCAGGCTGGCCATGTCGCCTCCGGCGGCGGTATGACCGGTAAAGATCATCTGCAGCGTATCGCTGAACGCCGGGATATGGGCGGCAATCTCGTATGAAGGCAGCCAGGAGGTCATCTGCACCGGGAAGGAAATTAGCAGCACGACGTAGCCGATCATCGCCGGGTTGAAGGGGTTATGGCCGAGTCCACCGTACAACTGCTTGGCGATCACTATGGCAAAGGCGGTGCCGAGCACCACCATCCACCAGGGGGCCAGCGGCGGAATACTCACCGCCAGCAGCAGGCCAGTGAGCAGGGCGGAGTTATCCCTCAGGGTGGACGCAACAGGCTGTTTGCGCAGTTTGAGAATAGCGGCTTCCATTGCCCAGGCCGTCAGAGCGGCGAGGACAATCTGCAGGACGGTGCCCCAGCCGAAAAACCATGTCTGGACCACAATGCCAGGTACGGCGGCGAGCAGCACCAGCAGCATAATGCGCGAAGTCTGCCGCTGGTTATGGGTATAGGGGGAGCTTGCGATTCTGAAAACCATTTATTCCTCGTTAACTGCCTGCTGTGTTGCTTTGCGCGCCTGAACGCGGGCGATCGCCGCGGCGACGGCCGCTTTGCGTGGGTCGTCATTGGCTGCGGTTGACGCGATTTCCGCCTGGGCGGCCTGCTGTTCGGCTTTGCGCGCTTTGGCGCGGGCGATAGCGGCTTCCACCGCGGCTTTACGCGGGTCGGCCGGCTCGGCCGACGGGGCTTCCGCCGGCGCGGCCTGCTGTTCGGCTTTGCGCGCTTTGGCGCGGGCGATAGCGGCTTCCACCGCGGCTTTACGCGGGTCGGCCGGCTCGGCCGCCGGGGCTTCCGCCGGCACGGCCTGTTGTTCGGCTTTGCGCGCTTTGGCGCGGGCGATAGCGGCTTCCACGGCCGCTTTGCGTGGATCGGCAGCGTCGGTCGACGGAGTTTCCGCCGGCGCGGCCTGCTGCTGCGCTTTACGCGCCCGGGCTTCGGCCTTCCGCGCTTCGCGGGCGGCGATCGCCTCGCTGTTGTCCGGTCTGGCGCCGGCCTGAATCACGATAGGCTGCGCGGCGTCGCGCTGTTTATCACGTACCCGGGCCAGGGCGGCGTTAATCGCATCCTGATCTTTGGCGGCAGGCTGGACGGCGGCTTTTTTATGCCGCTCGGCGCGGGCCGCTTTCTCACGCTCCAGGCGCGCCTGTCGGGCCTCGAATCGCGCTTTGGCTTCCGCAGCGCGCTGCTCTTCCTGACGAATCGCCGCGATCTCGGCTTTCTCCTGACGGAAGTACTGCACCAGCGGAATATTGCTTGGGCATACCCACGCGCACGCGCCGCATTCGATGCAGTCCGCCAGATTGTGGGCGGTGGCTTTATCGTGCTGCTGGCCTTTGCTGAACCAGTAAAGCTGCTGCGGCAGCAGATCGGCCGGGCAGGCGTCGGCGCAGGCGCTGCAGCGAATGCAGCCTTTCTCTTCCTGCGGCTCGCCCATCTCGCTGGCGGAGGGGGCTAACAGACAGTTGGTGATCTTCACCACCGGGACGTCGAGCCCCGGCAGGGTAAAGCCCATCAGCGGCCCGCCCATGATCACCATCGGCTCGGCGCTGGCGCAGAAGCCGGCGTCGTTCAGCAGATGGCGCACCGGCGTGCCAAGGCGCGCCCAGACGTTGCCCGGCCGGGTTACCGCCTCGCCGGTGAGGGTGACTACGCGCTCGGTTAACGGCTCGCCGTCAATCACTGCGCGTTTCACCGCATAGGCTGTACCGACGTTCTGCATCAGCACGCCAATGTCCGAAGAGCGACCACCGTGGGGTACCTGTTTGCCGGTGAGAATTTGGGTGAGCTGCTTGGCGCCGCCGGAGGGGTATTTGGTGGGGATCACGCGCAGCGAAATGCCATGGGCGTCGCAAAGCACCGCCCGCAGCATCGAGATGGCCTGCGGCTTATTGTCTTCAATGCCGATCAGCACCTCGTCAGGCTGCAGAATATGGGCAAGGATGCGGATCCCTTCGACAATCTGCGCCGCGCAGTCCTGCATCAGACGGTCGTCCGCCGTGATATAGGGCTCGCACTCGGCGGCGTTAATGATCAGCGTTTTAATTTTATCGCCGCCGCCGCGCAGTTTACTGCCGGTGGGGAAGCCCGCGCCGCCGAGGCCGGCAACGCCAAACTGGTGGATGCGCTCAATCAGCGCTTCACGGGTGCGGGTCTGATAGTCGCTCCAGCCGTCGCGTTCGATCCAGCGGTCTTCGCCGTCGGCGTCAATGATCACGCTCATCTCCGCCAGCGCGGACGGATGGGCAGTGGTGTGCGGGGCGATAGCGGCAACGGTGCCGGAGGTGGGAGCGTGAACCGGCAGCATTCTTCCCCAACCGCGGGTCAGCGGCTGGCCGCGCAGCACCCGGTCGCCGACCTTGACGCACAGTTCGCCTTCGGCGCCGATGTGCTGCTTTAGCGGGAGCACAAAGCGCTGCGGCAGGGAAACCTGGCGCAGCGGGGTGCCGTTAGACTGGGTTTTCATCTCCGGCGGGTGAATACCGCCGTTAAAATCCCAGACTTTATCTTTTCGGAAAGCGGAAAATAGCTTAAACATGTTGTTCCACAGGAATATTTCGCACCGGGATCGTATTCAGATCCCATTTCCAGGTTTCCGGGGTCGTCGCCACCGGAACGAGTGAAATGCACTGGGTCGGGCAGGGGGCAACACACAGGTTGCAGCCGGTGCACAGGTCGCTCATCACGGTATGCATGGCGCGGGTCGCCCCGACAATGGCATCCACCGGACACGCCTGAATACATTTGGTGCAGCCGATGCAGTTCGGCTCGTCAATCACGGCGAGCATGCGGGCCGGCTCGGCTGCCTGCTCGTCGCCGTCGACGGGCTGCGGGTCGACGTTGAGCAGGGCGGCGATTTTTAACATCACCGCTTCGCCACCCGGCGCGCAGCGGTTAATTTTCTCACCCTGCACGCCCACCGCTTCCGCATAGGGGCGGCAGCCAGGGTAGCCGCACTGCCCACACTGGCTCTGCGGCAACAGTTCATCAATTTTTTCCACCACCGGGTCGTCCTGCACCGCGAAACGGCGCGACGCGTACCCCAGTATTAAGCCGAAAATCAGCCCTAACAGGCTGATGGCGATCACGGCTATCCAGACTGCGCTCATTACAACTTCACCAAACCACTAAAGCCCATAAAGGCCAGAGACATTAAACCGGCGGTAATCAGCGCGATGGCATTACCGCGGAACGGCGCGGGGACATCGGCCACCACCAGACGCTCGCGGATCGCCGCGAACAGCACCATCACCAGCGAGAAGCCGACGGCGGCGGCAAAACCGTACAGCGCCGACTGCAGGAAATTGTGGCCCAGATTGATGTTCAGCAGCGCCACCCCAAGCACCGCGCAGTTGGTGGTGATCAGTGGTAAAAAGATCCCCAGCAGGCGATAAAGCGCCGGGCTGGTTTTACGCACCACCATCTCAGTGAACTGAACCACCACGGCGATAACCAGAATAAAGGCCAGGGTACGTAAATAAACCAGATTTAGCGGGATAAGGATCCAGGTATCAATCAGCCAGGCGCAAATAGAGGCCAGGGTCATCACGAAGGTGGTCGCGAGCCCCATTCCCATTGCGGTTTCCAGCTTTTTGGAAACACCCATAAACGGGCACAGGCCAAGGAACTTCACTAAAACGAAGTTATTGACAAGGACAGTACCGATAAAGAGCAGTAAATAATCAGCCATCATGCGACCTGAAACGAAAAAAAGCCGCTTATTATCGAATAAAACGATACCGGCGACAACAGGTTAAGTGTGGGGTTTTTACGGATTAACAAAGGTCCGTTTGACCCGCTGTGAACGGCGAAAATAGGGCGCCAGCAGCGCGGCGGCCAGCAGCGGAAACAGTAGCTGACGCAGAGCAAGGGCATCCGAAACGGGGGAGAAGGCAAACGCCTTTATCGCCAGCAGCAGCGTAATGAGCAGCCAGATAATATAGTGTTTCGGCACCAGCGAGCGCCGCTTGAAAAAGGCGATGGTCAGCCAGAGCGTATAAAACCACATGGCGATGGCAAACAGCAGCGAGGCGACCCACAGCGCCATGTGTCCGGTGCTCATGGCGCGCAGCAGGGCCCAGGTCTGCGGCGACATGAGGGCATTGGCAAAAAATAGCAGCGATAACGAGGCGCTCAACAGCGCCAACAGCAACCAGGCCAGCGGTGCCAACAGCCAGCCGCCGATGCGCTCCGCAGATTGAGACGTCATGTTTCTCCCCTATTCAACGCCAGTATATAAAAGCAGGCCGGGAAGTATAAGCAACTGGCGTGAAGGATGACAGCCTTACTGCACGAATCGCCAAACGGATTTAGGCACCTGGCCCACATCGAACAATTTACCACCGGAAACCAGCTCTGCCCGGCGATGGTCGGCGGCGCGATACATATTAACGATCTCTTCGGTGTCAGTCAGGGAGTAGTTAAGGTGATCAAATAGTTTTTCAAGACTTTCCAGCGAACTGATTTTGCGGAATTTTAATAAATAGTCCAGAACGGTCATTTTCGTATCCATTTTATAATCGGAATAATTACGTTGAATATTATCAGCATTCACTAAACCTACTCTCAACCAACGGCGCCTTCTGCCGGGGCCGCGTGGAATAATTCAGGTTATAAAAACCCATGACAAGGAGCAAAGCCAACCTTGAAGAGCAGGGAGATGTTTAAGAATATTCTAAATCAGACCGGGCGCCGAATGGCGCCCGCAGGAGAAGATTAACGCTGTTCGCCGCGGCTGGCAATAACAGATTTGTACCAATAAAAACTCTTCTTTCGTTTGCGTGCCAGATTTTGCTGGTGGTCCACATAGACAAAGCCATATTGCTTTTGATAACCGTTGAGCCAGCTCAGCAAATCGATAAACGACCAGGGATAATAGCCGCGGACGTCCGCTCCCTGCGCCAGCGCCTTTTCCAGGGCGCCAATATGGCTGCTCAGATAGTCGATTCGCGGATCGTCGACCACCTCACCGGCAATAATCGGGTCTTTCGCCCCAAGGCCATTCTCGGTGATATAGATCGGGATATCGCCATAGCGCGCCTTGATCATCATAATGCCGTCGGTCAGCCCCTGCGGCCAGATCTCCCAGCCCCATTCGGTATAGGTGCTTTGCGGATTACGCACGAAATAGAATAACCCCTCCACGCCAGGCTCGCCGCCGGTGGGGATTTCGGGCGGCTGGGCGGATACCGTTTCCCTACGATAGTAATTCAGACCGATAAAGTCGCAGCGGTTGTCTCGCAGCAGCGCGTCGTCCTCTGGAGCAAAGCGCGGTACGCCCCACAGCGCTTGAGTCTGCGCCAGCAGGGCAGCAGGATAGGCGCCTTTTAGCACCGGATCGTACAGCCAGTGGGTATGGATGGCGTCAGCCAGGTCGGTAGCCTGCCGGTCTGCCTCGCTGTCGGTGAGTGGGGTATGCGGCTGCAGCACATTGACGAAACCAATCTCGCCCGCCACGGCCATCTCGCGAAAAGCCTTCACCGCCAGCGCATGGGCGATAAATACGTGATGACAGGCCTGGATGGCGCGCGCCGGATCGCGAACGGCCGGGGGATGCAGGCCGTTAATGTAGCCGTGGCCGATGAAGACAATGGTCTCGTTAAAGGTTGCCCACAGCTTCACCCGCGAACCAAAGCGCGCGTAGCACAGGCGGGCGTACTCGGCGAAGGCCTCGGCGGTGCTGCGTGCTTCCCAGCCGCCCTCATCCTGCAGGGCCTGCGGCAGGTCCCAGTGATAGAGGGTGATCATCGGCTCAATATTATGCGCCAGCAGTTCATCGATCAGATCGCTATAAAACTGCACGCCTGCTTCATTAACCTCGCCGCGCCCGGAGGGCAGCAGGCGGGGCCAGGAGATGGAAAAGCGATAGCTCTGCAGACCCATCTCGGCCATCAACGCCACGTCTTCGCGAAAACGGTGATAGTGATCGACGGCGATATCGCCGGTGGTCCCTTCAAAGGTGGTTCCCGGCAGGTGAGAGTAAATATCCCAGATTGACGGTCCTTTACCGTCAGCGTCGTGCCCACCTTCGACCTGATACGCTGCGGTAGCGGCACCCCATAAAAAATGTTGCGGAAAAGCGGCCATGAAAAAGCTCCCAGTCTGATGATAGAGGGAGTGTAATCAAAGCAAGGAGAGCTGTGCAACCGGTTTCTGAAACCGGTTGCACAGTTGCGAAGCAGGTCACTGTTTTACGGCGGCGCTACTTTGTCTGCACCACATCCGCTGGCGGTGGCGACTGGTAATTATCAATATGGTGCGCGATAACCAAAAGCAGTGCGGAAATCCCAAAAACAATCCAGCCAATAAGTTCTACAATACGGGTAAAAACAGTCGTCATAACACTTCAATATCCTTTGAACACAGTGGGAAATGTTACTCCATGGTCAGCAGATCACAAGGGGTATCTGTCTGATTTTGCACGCATGCGGTAAAACCGTAAGTGGAAAAATGATAAGTTTGAGTCGCGTTTTGTAAGAATATTCTCATTAACCAGATATTAACATCAGCTGAATAAGCGAGGCGGTAACATGAGTGATGCGATCCGGGTGGGGCTGGTGGGCTATGGCTACGCCAGCAAAACGTTTCATGCGCCGTTAATCAGCGGCACGTCGGGCCTGGCGCTGACGATGGTCTCCAGCAGCGACGCGGCCAAAGTTCATGCCGACTGGCCTGGCGTGAAGGTGGTCAGTGCGGCGAGTGAATTGCTGAACGACCCGGAGATCGATCTGGTGGTCATCGCCACGCCGAACGACACGCACTTCCCACTGGCGAAAGCGGCGCTGGAGGCCGGGAAGCACGTGGTGGTGGATAAACCCTTTACCGTGACACTGTCACAGGCTCGCGAGCTGGAGAGCCTGGCGAAGCACTGTGGTCGGGTGCTGTCGGTATTTCACAACCGGCGTTGGGACAGTGATTTTTTAACGGTCAGAACGTTGATCAACGAAGGCCAGCTGGGAGAGGTGGGTTACTTCGAATCACATTTCGACCGTTTCCGGCCGCAGGTGCGCCAGCGCTGGCGGGAGCAGGCGGGCCCCGGGAGCGGAATTTGGTATGATCTTGGACCGCATCTGCTCGACCAGGCGGTGGCGCTGTTTGGTCTGCCGGTGAGCATCACGGTCGATCTCGCTCAGCTTCGGCCCGGCGCGCAATCCACTGACTATTTTCACGCGGTGCTGGCCTATCCCCAGCGGCGGGTGGTGCTGCACGGCACATTGCTCGCCGCCGCGGAGAGCGCGCGCTTTATCGTCCACGGCTCGCGGGCCAGCTATATCAAGTACGGTCTCGACCCGCAGGAGGAGCGGTTGAAAAATGGCGAACGTTTGCCGCAGGAGGACTGGGGGTATGATATGCGTGACGGTACCCTCACTCGCGCCGAAGGCGACGAACGCAGCGAGGAGACGTGGCTGACGCTGCCGGGCAATTATCCCGCTTACTATGCCGCTATCCGCGATGCGCTCAACGGGGTGGGAGAAAACCCGGTCCCGGCCAGCGAGGCGATTCAGATCATGACCCTGATTGAGCTCGGTATCGAGTCGGCCCGGCACCGCGCCACGCTCAGCCTGGTGTGAAAAAAGCCCGGCAGCGCGGCTGCCGGGCCGGTAATCAGCCTTTGGCCACCCGCTGAATGAGCGCGGCTTTTTCCTGTTCGCTGAGAAACGCCTGAGTCAAACCGTTGATCTGTGCCTGGCGGATCTGCTCCCGGCTCAGGCCCGCCGCCGGTGCCGCCACGGTATATTCGTGGATAATGTCGACCCCCTGGACCGCCGGATCGTCAGTGTTGAGGCTCGCCAGCACGCCGTGCTCAAGGAACTGCTTCAGCGGATGCTGGGCCAGAGAGGGCACGGTGCTGGTTTGCACGTTCGAGGTGAGGCAGGATTCAATCCCGATGCGGTGCTCGGCCAGATAGTCCATCAGGGCGGGATCCTGTACCGCTTTTACCCCATGGCCGATGCGCTCGGCGCCCAGTTCACGGATGGCCTGCCAGATACTTTCCGGGCCGGCCGCTTCGCCAGCGTGGACGGTGATATGCCACCCGGCATCGCGGGCCTGGTTAAAATGACTGAGGAACAGCGCCCCCGGGAATCCCAGCTCATCGCCAGCGAGGTCGAGGGCGGTGATGCCATCGCGGTGGGCGAGCAGGGCCGCCAGCTCTTCCTGACAGGCCGCTTCGCCAAAGGTGCGGCTCAAAATGCCGATCAGGCGGGCATCGACCTGGAAATCGCGGCACCCCTCACGTACCCCGGCGATCACTGCCTCTACCACGCCGTCGACCGGCAGCTGGTGGGTCATCGCCATATAGCGGGGGGAGAAGCGCAGCTCCACGTAGTGCAGGCCATTGCGCGCCGCGTCTTCGACGTTCTCATACGCCACGCGACGGCAGGCTTCCAGCGAGGCCAGGACTTTCACCCCCCAGTCGAGCTTGGCGAGAAAACTGACCAGATCGGGCTCCAGGCTGGTGACCTGGACGTGGGGACGCAGCGTGTCAAGGGTGGTAGCGGGAAGGGTGATGTTAAACTCGCGGCCAAGATCGAGGATGGTTTGGGCCCGGATGTTACCGTCAAGGTGGCGGTGAATGTCGGTTAATGGCAATGAGGAATCAATCATGGTCGCACTCTTTTTTTAGTTAAAGTGCACGTCATTATACAACAGATACCTAACGCTTTAAAACGATTGAAAAAAGACAAAAGAAACAAACGCCTGCGCCAGGCCCGGCCGGCGCAGCAGAATGCGGCGCATAATCATTTACATTTATATTTTATTTGAATGTATTCATGTTACATATTAAATTCTGCTTACTTTATCGACGATGAGGCAGGGATGCGGATGTGGAAAGCGTAATCCATAATAATATTGAGGGTTTTCTGCTGTTATTATTAAGCATGTGGCCCATTCTGTTGGTGGTATTCGTTGGTGTCGCCATCTCCTTCTATACCATGCTGTTACGCAAAACGGCGCTGGCCTGCCTGCTGTTCGCCGTCGCCATCGGCGCCGCAGGCTGGAGCTTTGCCTGACGCCAGGCCTCAGGGTTTATCCAGCAGGCTCATACTGGAGGTGGCGGCGCCATCATTCAGATTGGACGGCGAATGCCAGTCGCGGCCCGCCAGGGCGCTGTCTCCCTGACCGCTGCTGGCGACGCTGTCCTGCTGCGTCGACAGCGTTGACCCTTCAAGCGCTTCCTCTGCCCCCGACTGGTCGGGCAGAGAACTGCTATACCCGCCATTGTTCGAATACGTATCCATACCGTTGACTTCATTCGGCACCGTGTCGGTGGTGGTCCCGTCATCGTTAATGCAAAATGAGCCGCCGATGCCGTTAGGCTGACAGTCCGCGGCGAAAGTCGGGCTGGCCAACGCGGTCAGCAGCAATAGCGGTAAGCTAATTTTCTTCATTTTTTATCTCCATACGCAGCGTGGCCGACAGATGTTCTCAACTATAGAGGGGAGAGCGCGGCGGCAGGTAACAAAACTGTTTAATTTTGTAATAGCTCATGGTATCCGGCGCCCGTTCGCGTGGCCCGGGCGCAGCGGCTCGGCACAATGCGGTAATCATTTGTTAATTCAACGTAAAGGTTAATGAAAATTTAAGGGAAGGCCGCTATGTTGGCAGCATCACACTTTCCATTAAGGATATTCCATGCGCGATAAATATTCCGGCCTGCAGATTGGCATCCACTGGCTGGTCTTCTTGCTGGTGGTGGTGGCCTATGCGGCGATGGAGCTGCGCGGATTTTTCCCCCGCAGCGATCGGCCGCTGATTAATATGATTCATGTTTCCTGCGGGATCGCCATTTGCGTGCTGATGGCGGCGCGTCTGCTGGTGCGGCTGAAAACGCCGACGCCGCCGATCGTGCCGAAGCCGTCGCCAATGATGACCGGTTTCGCCCATCTCGGCCATCTGGTTATTTATCTGCTGTTTATTGCCCTGCCGCTGATCGGCATGGTGATGATGTACTGGCGCGGGAATCCCTGGTACGCCTTTGGCCTGACGATGCCGTATGCCCCGCAGAGCGATTTTGAGCGGGTGGACACCCTGAAAGCGATCCATGAATGGTTAGCGAATGCCGGTTACTTCGTGATTGGCCTGCATGCCTTTGCCGCGCTGCTTCATCATTACTGGTGGAAAGATAATACCCTGCTGCGAATGATGCCCCGTAAGCGCTGAATCACTCGCTTCAACATTCAGACCCCGTCCCGCGACGGGGTTTTTTTTGCCTTTGCGGCTAATAAAATATAGTATACCCCCCTATATGATACGGAGGCGTTATCGTGCCACATTCACCTGAAGATAAAAAACGGGCCCTCAGCCGCGTACGCCGCATCCGTGGCCAGGTTGAAGCCCTTGAACGCGCGCTGGAGTCAGGCGAACCCTGTATGACTATCCTGCAGCAGATCGCCTCGATTCGCGGGGCGGCAAACGGTCTGATGGGCGAAATGGTGGAGATCCACCTGCAGGACGAGCTGGTTAGCGGCGACACCACACCGGACCAGCGGGCCGCGAGAATGGCAGAGGTCGGTCATCTGCTACGATCTTATTTAAAATAACATCACGACGAGGAAGAGACAGTTATGAAATCACGCGCAGCAGTGGCCTTTGGCCCCGGTCAGCCGTTAAAAATCGTAGAGATTGACGTCGCGCCGCCGAAAAAAGGCGAAGTTCTGGTGAAAATCACCCATACCGGCGTGTGCCATACCGATGCCTTCACCCTTTCCGGCGACGATCCGGAAGGCGTCTTCCCGGCGGTGCTGGGCCATGAAGGCGGCGGCGTGGTCGTGGAAGTGGGCGAGGGCGTCACCAGTCTTAAGCCGGGCGATCATGTCATCCCGCTGTATACCGCCGAATGCGGCGAGTGCAAGTTCTGTAAGTCGGGTAAAACCAATCTCTGTCAGGCGGTGCGCGCCACCCAGGGCAAAGGGCTGATGCCGGACGGCACCACCCGTTTCTCGTATAACGGCGAACCGATTTATCACTACATGGGCACCAGCACCTTCAGCGAATACACGGTCTGCGCTGAGATCTCGCTGGCGAAAGTCAATCCGCAGGCGCCGCTGGATAAAGTGTGTCTGCTGGGCTGCGGCGTGACCACCGGCATCGGCGCGGTGCATAACACGGCGAAGGTTAAGCCCGGGGATACCGTCGCGGTCTTTGGTCTGGGCGGCATCGGCCTGGCGGTGATCCAGGGCGCCGTGCAGGCGCAAGCCGGGCGCATTTTGGCGGTCGATACTAACCCGGATAAGTTCACTCTCGCGAAAGAGATGGGGGCTACCGACTTTATCAACCCCAACGACTACGATAAGCCCATTCAGGATGTGATCGTTGAGCTGACCGACGGCGGGGTGGATTTCAGCTTCGAGTGCATCGGTAATGTCAATGTGATGCGCGCGGCGCTGGAATGCTGCCATAAAGGCTGGGGCGAGAGCGTCATTATCGGCGTGGCCGGCGCCGGGCAGGAGATCAAGACCCGTCCGTTCCAGCTGGTGACTGGCCGGGTGTGGCGCGGCTCCGCCTTTGGCGGCGTGAAAGGCCGTAGCCAGCTGCCGGGAATGGTGGAAGACGCGATGGCGGGTAAAATTCGCCTCGACCCGTTTATTACTCATCGTCTGCCGCTGGCGCAAATTAACGAGGCCTTTGACCTGATGCATGAAGGCAAATCGATTCGCACCGTGATCCACTTTGGCGACCAGTAATCGCTAACGCGCAAGGCGTTTCGTCAGCAGCAAAAAAGGGCCCGAATGGGCCCTTTTGCTTAGGTCAATCAATGATGGTCAGGAAGCGCGTAGGCGATAATGTAATCCCCGCGATCCGGAGACTGACGGGCGCCGCCCGCATTGATAATGATGTACTGCTTACCGGTTTTCGGCGACACGTAGGTCATCGGGCCGGACTGACTGCCAACCGGCAGACGGGATTTCCAGATCTCCTTGCCGTTAGCGGTATCAAAGGCGCGCAGGTAGAAATCCTGGGTGCCGGCGAAGAACAGCAGCCCGGACTGCGTCGCCAGCGACGCGCCAAGGGTCGGCATACCGATCGGAATCGGCATATGCATGCGGATCCCCAGCGGCCCGGTATCCTCTACGGTGCCTACCGGCACCTGCCACACCAGTTTCCCGGTTTTCAGATCCACAGCGGACATGGTGCCGAAAGGCGGTTTCTGGCACGGAATGCCCAGCGGCGACAGGAAACGTTCGCGCATGGCGCCAAACGGCGTGCCTTCCATCGGCACGATGCCCATCTCAATGCCGCTGGCGTCTTTCGCTACCTTTTCGCGCGGCACCATATAGTTGGCGAGACCGAGACGCATATCGTTAACGAACATCAGGCTGTTGTTGGGATCCACCGAGACGCTGCCCCAGTTCATGCCGCCGAGCGAGCCCGGGAATTGCAGGGAGCGGTCTTCCCCCGGCGGGGTAAAGACTCCCTGGTGGCGCATCTCTTTGAACTGGATACGGCACAGCAGCAGGTCGATCGGCGTCGCGCCCCACATATCGGACTCGGTCAGCGTCTGGTTGCCGATCATCGGCATTCCCACCGAGTAAGGCTGCGTCGGCGAGTAGCGCTCGCCTTTGACGTTGCCCACCGGCACCGGTCGCTCTTCCACTTTCGCCACCGGCTCGCCGGTTTCGCGATTGAGCATAAAGATCATACCCTGCTTGCTGGTCTGCACCAGCACCGGGGTGGTGCCGCCCTTGCCGTCAGGCAGATCGTACAGCAGCGGCTGAGACGGCAGGTCAAAGTCCCACAGGTCGTGGTGGGTGGTCTGGAAGTGCCAGCGTACCTGGCCGGTCGCGGCATCCACAGCGACGATAGAGGAGCTGTATTTGTCGTCCAGCGCGGTTCGTTCGCCGCCGAAGAAGTCTGGCGTAGCGTTGCCGGTCGGCAGATAGATCAGGTTCAGCTTCGCGTCGTAAGACATCGCCGACCAGACGTTCGGCGTGCCGCGCGTATAGGTCTGGCCCTCCGGCGGTACGCCGGTCAGCGCCGGATTACCCGGATCCCACGCCCAGGCCAGTTTACCGGTATGGACGTCAAACGCGCGGACCACCCCCGGCGGTTCGCCGGTAGAGTAGTTATCCGCGACGCGGCCGCCCACCACCACCACATTGCCCGCGACCAGCGGGGTGGAGGTCTGTTGATAGTAGCCCGCTTTGACTTCGCCCATTCCGACGCTGAGGTCGACAATACCGCGATCGCCGAAGCTCTCGCACAGTTTGCCGGTGTCGGCATCAATGGCGATCAGGCGGGCATCGATCGTCGGCAGGAACAGACGACGGGAGCAGGCGGCAGGCTGGGCGCCTGACGCTGGCGTCGTCTGCGCCTGGCTATCTTCGTAATAGCCTAAGCCGCGGCAGCGCTGCCAGTTAGGCGAAGAGGATTTGGAGTCATAGCGCCATTTCTCTTTGCCGCTGTCGACATCCAGCGCCAGCACTTTGCTGTATGGGGTACAGACGTAGAGGGTATCGCCAATCTGCAGCGGGGTATTCTGATCTTCCGCGCCGGAGCCATTGCTCTGCGGAATATCCCCAGTATGCGCCACCCAGGCTACCTGCAGCTGGTTGACGTTGTGCTTGTTGATTTGATCGAGAGCGGCGAAGCGGTCGCCGTGGGTGGTGTTGCCCCAGTGCGCCCAGTTTTTCTGCTCTTCGCCCGGTGCGACGGGTTTCACCGGTACCGCTTCCGTGGCGCTGACCAGCGGTTCGGATTTAAACATCCAGCCAAAGCTTCCCGCCAGCGCCACGGCGAGCACGGCGGCGATGGCAAAAGCCGGGCCTTTTTTCGCCGGCGGGCTGGCGAGGAAAGGCCACACCAGGGCGGCGAGAAAGGCCAGCACGGCAAGGGCGAACAGGCGCGAGAAGAGCGGCCAGAAGTTCCAGCCAGCGTCGCCGATCGCCCAGATCACTGAGGCGATAAACGCCACGGCGTACAGCAAAATCCCGCCGCGGCGGCGACGGAAAATTAGCACTGCCGCGATAACCATCACCACGCCCATCAGCGCAAAGTACAGCGTGCCGCCGACGAGAGCCAGTTTTGCCCCCAGAATACCGATAGCCAGACCGATGATCAGCATCAGTCCGGCGAGAAGCCACTGCAGGATCCGGGGGAATCCGCGCGGCGCGTTGCCAGTTGTCATGAAATCTCCTTAACCACACCAGCCACCTCATTACGAACCAAATGAAACAAAGTTATTTTGTTTTATTTTTGAATGAAGTGGTTTTTATCTTCATAAAGCCAAATTTATTGCCTGCTTTGATTTCATATGAACCATTTGGTGAAATCGCGATATGATAGATCTGTTAAAGAAATTTGCGCAAATGTTAATAAATAATTTCGCACTAAATGATTATTTTGCTGAATGTGTCTCAGTCGGCGTCGGCTCCCCGGCCGCGACGGGCCGGGGGAGCGGCGGATCAGGCAGGCATTGATTTACGAATAGCGCTGAGCAGGGTGTGCGTCCCGGGGGTCAGCGTCGCATCGACGCGGGTTAAAATGCCGATGGGCTCCCCGGCGCCCTGGGTGGCAATCGGCAGGGCGGTCAGTACGCCACGGCGAAGATCGTCTTTAACCGCCCCGGAAGGGACGAACCAGACATAGTCAAAATCAACCGTTAGCTGGCGCGACAGGGAAGCGGACAGAGTCTCGATGCAGCCGGCGGGCATTTTACACCCCTGGCTCTGGAGCAGCGCTTCGGCGTTTTGCCGCGGCACGGTGCCCTTTGGCGAGACCACCACCGGCCACTCCATCACCCGACTGAGGGTCACCGTCTCCTGCAGCAGGGGATGTCCCGGACGAACCACCAGCTTAAGGGATTCCAGGAACAGCAGTTCGTAATGCAGGCCGCTCATCAGCTCCGGATCGGACATCCGTCCGATGCCGATGTCGATCTCCCCGGACTTTAACCCGGCGAGCAGCATGGTGTTGTTCATGGTGGCGACCTGCAGCGTGATATCTTTTTGCTGCTTATGGAACTGGCCGATCACCGTCGGCAGGATCCCCAGCGCGGCGGTAGGCAGCGCGCCGATGCGTACAATATCGTTATTCAGGCCCTCTTTACGATTCAGCGCCTGGCCCGCCGAGTTAAGGGCATCAAGCACCTTCACGGCATGAGTCAGAAACTGTTCCCCGACCAGGGTCAGCTGCGCCCCCAGACGTCCCCGCTCAAACAGACGGGTACCGGTCAGCTGTTCAAGCTCGTTAAGCGTTTTTGAAAGTGCTGGCTGGCTCAGATTTAAAGTTTCAGCCGCGCGCCCCAGCGTTCCCTGTTGAGCGACGGCCACGAAGGTGTGTAGATGGCGCAAGCGAATGCGCTGACTGAAGAGACCATTTTTTTCCATAGTAAGATGATGTTAAAAACACAGCGGTGAAAGAGACAAGCGGCCTTGTTTAAATTTGATAACCAGATAGCAAAATATTTTTAACATTTGAGCTGATTACATTACAAGATCTTTCCCTATGGTTTAACACGCCGCCGCCCCGGCTGTGCGGGGCGACGGCGGTGGTCTGCATGGCCGCTAGATATCGAAAAAGACGGTTTCGTTCTCGCCCTGCAGATAAATGTCGAAACGATAGACCACTTCCGCACCGCGAACTTCGCGCTCAGCGATTAAGGTTTTGCGTCTCACCTCCCACTCGATGAGATTCAGTACCGGGTCGCTGGCGTTGGCCTCGTGCTCATCGGCAAAATACATCCGCGTATTGAGGCCAATATTGATCCCCCGGGCCACCACCCACAGATTGACGTGCGGCGCCATCAGACGGCCATCGCGGCCAACCACCGCGCCGGGCTTGATGGTTTCAAAGCGCCAGACGCCGGAGGTGAAGTCAGAGCAGGTGCGCCCCCAGCCGCGAAAGCCCGGGTCGACCGCTTTCTGCTGCTGACGATCGTCAGGATGGTTATAGCGTCCCGCGGCGTTGGCCTGCCAGATCTCCAGCAGCACATCGCGGACCGGGGTTCCGGAGCCGTCGATAACCCGGCCTTCAATGGTGATCCGTTCCCCGACGGTATCGGCGGTGGTGAGAACCGGACCAAAATTTTTCTCAAAAATATGGAAACCCGCGGCGTCCGGCGCCAGACCGATATGAACATAGGGTCCCGCGGTCTGCGAGGCGGTTTCAGGCAGATACTCTTTCATCGGGCGGCCCCCTGAGTGCGATTTTCAAACAGCGTGGCGCGATGGCCGCGCAGAACAAGGTCGAAGCGGTAGGCCAGACAATCCAGCGGCACGGCGGCGTGCATGTCCAGCTCGGCGATCAGGGTGCGCACGGCGTCGTCATTATTAATGGTTCTGACGATCGGGCACTGCTTGATCAGCGGGTCGCCTTCGAAATACATCTGGGTGATCAGGCGCTGGGCCCAGGCGTCGCCTGAGAGCGAGAAATGAATATGCGCCGGACGCCAGTCGCTGGCCTGGTTGCGCCAGGGGTACGGGCCGGGCTTGATGGTGCGAAAACAGTAATAGCCGTTCTCGTCGGTCAGCACCCGGCCGCAGCCGCCGAAGTTCGGGTCAATCGGCGCCAGATACTGATCTTTTTTATGTCGATAGCGGCCGCCGGCATTGGCCTGCCAGACTTCCACCAGGGTGTTTTTCATCGGTCGGCCGAAGCCATCCCGCACGTAGCCGTGCACAATGATCCGCTCGCCAATCGGCAGGCCTTCTTTGGCATAGTTAAGGATAAGGTCATTATCCAGCGGACCCAGGTCGTCGCGGCTAAACACCGGGCCGGTGATCTCCGACAGCGAGTTCTGCAGGGAGATCAGGGCGTTTTTCGGGGAGCGCAGGACGCTGGTTTTATAGCCCGGGGCGTAAGCGGGCGGGTGACTACTGTAATCGCGATGGATAACCTCGCGCGGGGACCATTTATCGTTCATCGGGTACTCCGTATAGAGGGTAGAGGGGCATGTTGTTGTAATGTCGCCAGAAACAGTGTGTGTAAATGTATTGTTAATTTAAAGTGAAATTACCGGGTGTTTTTCATAACCATCGGTTATGTTCTGCGCTATGCCCGTGACCGGAAGCAGGTTATCGCCATCACAGTTTGTAAATTCTTCCCCCCGCCGGGAGGCAGCTTTCCTACACTCCAGGAAGTATTCACTGGAGGTAACACATCATGGCGAACACCATCACGGCTGATGAGATTCGGGAGCACTTTTCGCAGGCCATGTCGGCCATGTACCAGCAGGAAGTTCCGCAGTACGGGACGCTGCTGGAGCTGGTGGCTGACGTCAACCTGGCGGTACTGGAAAATAATCCGAAGCTGCATGAACAACTGGCCAACGCCGACGAGCTGGCGCGTCTGAACGTTGAGCGCCACGGGGCGATCCGCGTGGGCACAGCGGAGGAACTGGCGACGCTGCGTCGCATGTTTGCCATTATGGGGATGTATCCCGTCAGCTATTACGATCTCTCGCAGGCCGGCGTGCCGGTTCACTCCACGGCGTTTCGTCCTGTCGACGATGCCGCGCTGGCGCGCAATCCGTTTCGGGTATTTACCTCGCTGCTGCGTCTGGAGCTGATCGAAAACCGCGCTCTGCGCGAGCGGGCCGAGGCGATCCTCGCCCGGCGCAACATATTCACTCCCCGCTGCCTGGCGCTGATCGCCCGGCACGAGGCCGAAGCGGCCTTCACCCCAGCGGAAGCCCGCGAGTTTGTGCAGGAGGCGCTGGAAACCTTCCGCTGGCACCGGCATGCCACCGTCGATGAGGAGACCTACCACGCGCTGCATCGCGAGCATCGCCTGATTGCCGATGTGGTCTGCTTCCCTGGATGCCATATCAACCACCTCACGCCGCGGACGCTGGATATTGACCGCGCGCAGGCCCTGATGCCGGAGTGCGGTATTGAGCCAAAGGCCCTGATCGAAGGTCCGCCGCGCCGGGAGGTACCGATCCTCCTGCGGCAGACCAGCTTCAAGGCGCTCGAGGAGCCGGTGATGTTCGCCGGCGAACACCGCGGCACCCACAGCGCCCGCTTTGGCGAAATTGAGCAGCGCGGCGTGGCGCTGACGCCGAAAGGGCGCGCGCTGTACGACCGGCTGCTGCAGGCGGCAGGGACCGGCAAAGACAATCTCAGCCACCAGCTGCATCTGCAGGAGGTGTTCCGCGAATTTCCCGACAGCGAGTTTCTGCTGCGTCAGCAGGGGCTGGCCTGGTTTCGCTACCGCCTGACGCCGGCTGGCGAGGCCCATCGCCAGGCGTTTCGCCCGGGCGACGATCCCCAGCCGCTGATCGAGCGCGGATGGGTGGTGGCCCAGCCCATCGTCTATGAGGATTTTTTACCGGTCAGCGCGGCGGGCATTTTTCAGTCCAATCTGGGTAACGAAACCCAGGCGCGCAGCCACGGGAATGCCAGCCGCGAAGCCTTTGAGGCGGCGCTGGGCTGCCCGGTGCAGGATGAGTTTGAACTGTACCGGCAGGCGGAGGAGCGCAGCAAACGACGTTGCGGTCTGCTGTAAAATCAGTACCCTGCTGGCATCAGCCTTACAGGGAGCAGGTTATGCAACATCCGTCGAAACCGTTGGCGAAAACCCGGCAGGGCACGCTGGCCGGGAGCGCAGAGCAGGGGATCCATATCTGGCGCGGCATTCCGTACGCCGCGCCGCCCGTGGGGCCGCTGCGCTGGCGCGCGCCGCAGCCTCCCGCCCGCTGGCATGGCGTGCGTCAGGCCGACGCCTTTTCCGCCGCCAGCTGGCAGGACATTGACTACTGCCGCGAACTTGGCGGCGGGGATCCCGGCCGCTTCAGCGAAGACTGTCTCTATCTCAACGTCTGGGCCCCCGCCAGCGCAGCGCAGCCGCTGCCGGTGATGGTCTGGCTGCACGGCGGCGGGTTTACCATCGGCGCCGGCAGCCTGCCGCCTTACGATGGCCTGGCGCTGGCCAGCCGCGACGTGGTGGTGGTGACGGTCAACTACCGACTGGGCCATCTTGGCTTTTTCGCCCATCCGGCACTGGAGGAAGAGGCGGGCGAGCGTCTGTATAACTTCGCGCTGCTCGACCAGATCGCCGCCCTGCAGTGGGTCCAGGAGAATATTCACGCCTTCGGCGGCGACGCCGCCAACGTCACGCTGTTTGGCGAATCCGCCGGGGCGCGCAGCGTGCTGTCGCTGATGGCCTCGCCGAAAGCGAAAGGGTTGTTCCATAAAGCGATAATTCAGAGCGGGTATACCTTACCCGACCTGCCGCGAGAAAAGGCGCTGGAGAAAGGCCGCCTGCTGGCGGAACGCTTCGCCTTGCCGCAGGCCAGCGCCGAACAACTGCGGGCGATCCCGGCGGAGGCCTTCTGGTCGCTAACCGCCCCGCTGAATATCGGGCCAGCGCCCATCGCCGGCGATGTGGTGCTTCCGCAGCCGATGCTGGAGACTTTTTTTGCCGGGCGCCAGCATCCGATGCCGGTGATGATCGGCTCCAATAGCGATGAAGCCAGCGTGATGGCGGTGTTTGGCGTCGATATCGCCGGGCAGATCCAGAAACTGCGCCGCGAGCGCCGTCTGGGGCTGGGACTGATCAAACTCCTCTATCCCGGCGTCAAGGGGGATGAAGCGCTGGGGCGGGAAGTCTGTCGGGATATGGCGTTTACCACCCTCGGCTATGTGGTGATGCAAGCCCAGCAGCGCGTGGGCCAGCCATGCTGGCGGTACTGGTTCGATTATGTGGCGGAAGCGGAGCATGATGTCTATCCGCACGGCGCCTGGCACGGCAACGAGGTACCCTACGTGTTTGATAACCTGCGGCTCACCGACCCGGTGCGGCAATATGCCAGTGAAGCGGATCTGGCCTTCGCCGCTCAGGTCGCTGACTACTGGGCCCAGTTTGCCCGCGTCGCCAGCGGCGAGCAGGTGCTTGCCGGCGCGGTGCGCTGGCCGGCGTGCGTGCGCGGACGGGATCGTCTGCTGCGCATTGGCCTGCATAAGCGTGCCGGCTTTAAAGTGGAGAATCGCTTTATGCGCGCCCGGCTGGCGCTGTTTCGCCGGGTGATGAAGCATCACGTGACCCTCGAATAAAAGGGATGGGTCGCGGCTCAGCGGGGCGCGGCCCTGCTGCAGGCCGCGGGCGGCTAAGAAACGCCCCGGCGATGAGACAGGATGAGTGCTGTCCGCTTTGTTTGCAGGCGGGCCCTGGGCTGGATATTGCGCTCTCCCTCCGCCGGTGATGAAAAAACAGCCTGTTCTGGTAGACAGGGCTTTTTTACCGTTTTTCTGCGGGCAACAATTGGATTATTAATCGTTTTTGTCTAGAGTGGGCGGAAATTATCACGCAGCGTGATGACGCGTTGCGAATCAATTCACCCGTGCAGAAGGACGCTTTCTCAGGCATGAACCGCAGACGTTTTCTTAAATCTTCCATGGCTGTTGCCGCCGTATGCGGAACGTCAGGAGTCGCTTCCTTATTCAGTCAGGCCGCGTTTGCTGAAGACGCGGGCATTGCCGACGGGCAGACACGCCGTTTTGATTATGCCGTGCTGCAGGCGATGGCTCACGATCTGGCGCGCCAGCCGTGGGGCGGCGCCCCGCGCGATCTGCCGCCGACGCTGGCCAATCTCACCCCGCAGGCTTATAACAGCATCCAGTATGACGCCAACCACTCGCTGTGGAACAATATTGAAGAACGCAAACTGGATATCCAGTTTTTCCACGTCGGGATGGGGTTCCGTCGCCGCGTGCGAATGTTCTCTTTAGACGCCGCCACCCAGCAGGCGCGCGAGATCCACTTCCGGCCGGAGCTGTTCAAGTACAATGACGCCGGGGTGGATACCCGCCAGCTGGAAGGGCAGTCCGACCTCGGCTTCGCCGGGTTCCGGGTATTTAAAGCGCCTGAGCTGGCGCGCCGGGATATCGTGGCGTTTCTCGGCGCCAGCTATTTCCGCGCGGTAGACAGCACCTACCAGTACGGCCTCTCGGCCCGTGGGCTGGCGGTGGATACCTTTACCGATACCCCGGAAGAGTTCCCCGATTTCACCTCTTTCTGGTTCGAAACGGTCAAAGGAGACGCCACGGTATTTACCGTTTACGCTCTGCTGGACAGCCCGAGCATCACTGGCGCCTACAAGTTCACCATCCACTGCCAGGATACCCAGGTCATTATGGACGTGGAGAACCATCTCTACGCCCGCAAGGATATCAAACAGCTGGGTATCGCGCCGATGACCAGCATGTTCAGCTGCGGCAACAACGAGCGTCGGATGTGCGATACCATCCACCCGCAGATCCACGACTCCGATCGGCTGTCGATGTGGCTGGGCAACGGCGAATGGGTCTGCCGGCCGCTGAACAACCCGCAGAAGCTGCAGTTCAACGCCTTCCAGGACAAGAACCCGCGCGGTTTTGGTCTGCTGCAGCTGGACCGCGATTTCTCCCACTACCAGGACGTGATGGGCTGGTATAACAAGCGTCCCAGCCTGTGGGTGGAGCCGCGTAACCAGTGGGGCAAAGGGGCGGTCAGCCTGATGGAGATCCCGACCACCGGTGAAACGCTGGATAACATCGTCTGCTTCTGGCAGCCGGAAAAGGCGGTGAAGGCGGGCGACGAACTGGACTTCCGCTACCGTCTCTACTGGAGCGCGCAGCCGCCGGTGAGCACCCCGCTGGCGCGTGTGCTCGCCACCCGCACCGGGATGGGGGGCTTCCCGGAGGGATGGGCGCCGGGGGAACACTACCCGGACAAGTGGGCGCGTCGTTTTGCCATCGACTTTGTCGGCGGCGATCTGAAAGCGGCCGCGCCGCGCGGTATTGAACCGGTGATCACCCTCTCCAGCGGCGAAGCGAAGCAGATTGAGATCCTCTACGTCGAGCCGTTCGATGGCTACCGGATCCTCTTCGACTGGTATCCGACCTCCGACTCAACCGACCCGGTGGAGATGCGTCTGTTCCTGCGCTGTCAGGGAGAAGCCATCAGCGAAACCTGGCTCTATCAGTACTTCCCGCCGGCGCCGGATAAACGTAACTACGTCGACGACCGGATCATGAAATAACCCCGTGACAGCCGTGGCCCCCAGGCACCCCCTGCGGGCCCGTAGAGAGCCCCATGACCACAGACATTCCAGCAGTACCTGAGTCGATCCCGGTGACCGAGGGACTGACGCTTACCGCCATTGATGAGCGTTACGTCAGCGACCTGCACCAGCTGGTGGTGAAAAACCAGCGCTGGCTACAGCAGTCGCTCAGCTGGGCTGGAGAGGTGCGCAGCGAAGAGGAGACCCGCCGCCATGTGCAGGGTAACGTGATGCTGCACCAGCGGGATTACGCCAAAATGTTTTTGCTGTTTCTCGATAAGCGGCCGATTGGCGTTCTGTCGTTCAACCAGATCGAGCCGCAGAATAAGACGGCCTATATTGGCTATTGGATCGATGAAGATTGCCAGGGGCAGGGGTATCTGTCCCGTTCCCTGCAGGCCTTTATCCACTATTATGCCCGCAGCGGGCTGGTGCGCCGGTTTGTGATCAAATGTCGGGTGGCGAATACCCGCAGCAACCAGGTGGCGTTGCGTAACGGGTTTGTTCTGGAAGGCTGTCTCCGCCAGGCCGAGTATCTGAACGGCAGCTATGACGATCAGAATATCTACGCCCGCATTATTGACCGCGACGAGGCGCTACAGGGCGCCTAACAGCGGCGTTCGGGTGATCTGCTGCTGGCCGTCGAGGGTCTTCGGGCCGCGCAGGTGAATGGCTTCTCCTTCCCGCGCGGCGATCTGCACCTCGTCCCCAAGCGTGACCTGGTGCTCAACGATCACATCGCCGACGATAACAGCCCGACCCTGGATCAGCACGTCGTCGTCAAGCAGAATCGGTCCACCGCGCAGCTGCGCCTCGCCGCCCACCATCGCCCGGTGCTTTAGCAGACAGTTACCTTCAATCACCGCATTCTCCGCAACCTGGGAACTGTAGCGCACAGTGGGAATGGCATCTTCGCCGCGACCCGCGATCAGACGGGCATGCCCGTAAATCCGCGCGTTATCGCACACCCAAACGTCATTCTCCTCGTTTCCCTCAAGCCTGGCGTGGTCAAAGACTTCCGCCCGATGTTCGACAAAAGCGTGCTCAACGTAGGCCTCGCCATAGATCTGCGCCTGATGGAGAATGCGCGACGCGCTGACGGTGGCTCGCTGATAAATCTGCAGCACTTTGTCGCGGTCGGCGGTCAGCCCGCGGGCGGCAATCACCTGACAGTGGGGCAGAAGACGCGCCTCGTCGGCGAGGCGACAGTCACCGCGCACCGTACTCAGGCTAATCGTGACGTTGTCACCAATCTGCGCGTGATGGCTGATCTGCGAGGCGTGAATGGATGCCCGTCCGCTGATGATAGCCCCATGGCTGACCTCGCAAGGGCCATGGAGTCGGGCATCGTCGAGGATGCGCGCCCCGGCGAAGACCACGCTGTTGGCATCGTAGATCCAGCACTCTCCCTGCTGGCTGAGAGCGCTTTCCTCCTCCACCCAGCCGCCTTCGCTGCCCGCTTTGACGTCAGCGAAATCGATAAGCGCCACGATCTGGCGCAGGATGACGCACTGCTTGCCATCCTCTGCCTGGTAACAATACTGCCGGGTCTGTTCGCTGAGACGGTATTTACGCATTCCCGATCCTCATTACTTATGGTTAACATAAACATAGCAAAGATCGCCGTAGCGCGTGGGATAAGGTTCCTTTAGAATGCAACTTCAAATTAAATTGATATCATCAATAAAATGAACAAAACGCATACGTCGCGGCAGGTGCTGAACCTGCCGGCGGGTTACTTTGGCATGGTGCTCGGCACCATCGGGATGGGCTTTGCCTGGCGTTACGCCAGCACCCTCTGGCCGGTCAGCCGCAGCATTGGTGATGGGCTGGTGACGCTGGCGATGGCGATGTGGGTCCTGCTCAGCATGGCGTTTATCAGCCGGGCGATCCGCTTTCCGGCGAGTGTGCTGCAGGAGATGCGACATCCGGTCAGCAGCAGCTTCGTCAGCCTGTTTCCCGCCACCACCTTGCTGGTATCGATTGGTCTGGTACCCTGGTGCCGGCCGCTGGCCATCGGGCTGTTTGTGCCGGGCGTGGCGCTGCAGCTCGCCTATGCCGCCTGGCAAAGCGGCGGCCTGTGGCGGGGAAACCATCCTCGCCAGGCCACCACGCCGGGGCTGTATCTGCCCACGGTGGCGAATAATTTTATCAGCGCGATGGCCTGCGGCGCGCTGGGGTTTACCGACGCCGGACTGGTGTTCCTTGGCGCCGGGGTCTTCTCCTGGCTGAGCCTTGAGCCGGCTATCCTCCATAGGCTGCGCAGCGCAGGCGAACTGCCGACCGCGCTGCGCACGTCGTTGGGGATCCAGCTGGCGCCTGCGCTGGTGGCCTGCAGCGCCTGGCTCAGCGTCAACGGCGGGGAGGCTGATACCTTTGCTAAGCTGCTGTTTGGCTACGGTCTGCTACAGCTGTTGTTTATGCTGCGTCTGATGCCCTGGTATCTTCGCCAGCCGTTCAATGCTTCTTTCTGGAGCTTCTCGTTCGGTATATCCGCACTGGCCACTACCGGCCTGCATCTGGGCCAGGCTAAGGCGGACGGCTTTTTTCATCATCTGGCGCTGCCGCTCTTTATTTTTAGCAATCTGGTCATCGGCCTGCTGCTGCTGCGCACAGGGCTGCTGTTGGTTAGCGGGAAACTGTTGCTACAGGTCGACCGGGAAACACTCCTGAATAAGAAGGAAGGATCATGACAACGCGTGACGCGGACTATTTTAGTGAAAAATATGGCCTGACCCGCACCCACTCCGAGGTGCTGCATGCCGCGACGATGGTGCCGCCGGGGCGGGCGCTGGATCTGGGCTGCGGCAACGGACGTAACAGCCTTTATCTGGCGGCGAACGGCTTCACGGTGACGGCGTGGGATAAAAATGCGATGAGCATCAATAATCTGGAGACTATTCGCGCCGCCGAAGGGCTGGATAATCTGCAGACCGCGGTGAAAGACCTCAACAGCCTGACCTTTGACGGCGAGTATGATCTGATCCTCTCCACCGTGGTGATGATGTTTCTTGAGGCCGGCGCTATCCCGGGACTCATCGCCAATATGCAGCGTTGCACCGCCGCCGGGGGCTATAACCTGATTGTCGCGGCGATGGACACCGAGGACTATCCCTGCACCGTCGGCTTCCCGTTTGCTTTTAAACCCGATGAACTTCGGGAGTACTACCGGGGCTGGGAATTACTGAAATACAATGAGGACGTCGGTGAGCTGCATCGGACCGACGCCAGCGGCAACCGGATCAAACTGCGCTTCGCCACGCTGCTGGCGCGCAATCCCGCATAATCCTCAGCGGCGCGTGAAATGGCTGAAATTGACCGCGCCGCCTTGCGCTAATACCCATCGGATAAAGACGCGCGAAAAGCCTCGCTGAACAGAGGGTTAAAGGCGACCTGTTCATCTATTAAGTAATTATTTAATAACGTAATGTTGATCCCATCAATATTTGTATATCTTCCTTGACGAAGCCCTCATTTTGTCACAAAACTACTGGGTCTTATCTGCTATAACGTCTGCCGAAAAAACTGCATTTACAGGGATCTCTTTATGCGTACTCGCGTGTTATTTAAAGTCGCCGCTCTGGCGGGGATGTTAGCGTTGACGGGCTGTGCGTCCAAACTGGCGCAGCCGAATCAGTATTCGGGCTTTTTAAAAGATTATTCCAACCTGAAAGAAGCCACCACGGCCTCCGGCAAGTCGGAGCTGCGCTGGATCGACCCAAACTACAATCCGGCTAATTACGATAATGTCGTCTACCATCCAGTAACGTACTATCCGGTACCGAAGCCGACGACCCAGGTCGGTGAAAAGGCGTTGCAGGATATTCTTAATTACACCAATAAACAGCTCAAACAGGCCATTTCCGAGCGTAAACCGCTGGCTACCACCGCCGGTAAGCGTAGCCTTATTTTCCGCGGGGCGATCACCGGGGTGGACTCCAGCAAAGAAGGGCTGCAGTTCTATGAAGTGGTTCCGGTCGCGATGATTGTTGCCGGTACTCAGGCCGCCACCGGCCATCGTACGATGGACACCGACCTCTATTTTGAAGCCGAACTGATTGACGCCAGCACCAACAAGCCGGTGATCAAAGTGGTTCGTAAAGGGGAAGGAAAAACCCTGGCCAATGAAAACACGCCGCTGACCATCGAAACCATGAAGCAGGTGATCGATGATATGGCGGTCGACGCCGTCAAATTCGACCCTTCCCAGCGGTAATCTCGCCAGCGCCGTCTGTCGACGGCGCTGTTTTATCTTCCGCCGTTTCAGGCCAGCTTTCGGCGCAGCAGCAGCTGTTCCGGTTTGGCAAACATCACCAGATTACCCAACAGGATCAGCGCCAGTCCGATAACGGCGTTGCTGTGCCATACATAGCCTTCATAGACGGTGGAGATGGACAGGGCGACCAGCGGAAACAGCAGCGTACTGTAGGCGGCTTTGCTGGCGCCGATGCGTCCCACAAGGGTGAAATAGGCGCCGAAGGCGACAACTGAGCCGAACAGCGCCAGGTAAAGCAGGGCGCCAAGATAGCTGACGGTCCACTCCGGCATAAAATTATCCCCGCGGAGGAGTGCGATGGCGCCCATCACCAGCGTGCCGTACAGCATCGCCCAGCTGTTGGTGGTCAGCGTCTCCAGCCCCCGCCGCTGGTGACGAATACTGAACATATTGCCCAGCGAAAAGCCGTAAGTGCCCAGCGCGCTCAGACCGATCCCCCACAGTAGCGAAGCGTTCAGCCCGTTGGCCAGCAGGTCATCCCAGAACAGGGTGACGATACCGGCCAGACCGAGCGCGGCGGCAGCCCAGAAGCGTCCCGGCGGCTGCTGACGGAAGAAAAGAAAGCTGTTGATGGCGTTAAACAGCACCGCCATGGAAAAGATCACCGATTCCAGACCGGTGTTGATCCAGGCGGCGGCGGTATAAAAGCACCAGAAATTGAAGCAGAAGACGCAGCAGCCCTGCAGCAGGCAGCAGAGATGGTCCTTCGCGCCCAGCGGCCGCAGACGTCGCGTGACGAGCAGAATCGCCAGCATCGTGACGCTGGCCACGGCGAAACGCCAGAAAATCGATACCGGCGCCGCCACCGGCCCCTGCTGTAAAAAAATCGCAATCCACGTTGTTCCCCAGATAACGACAACGAGTGCATAAAGTAATGCGTTCACCTTGGTTCTCCTCTGCCTGTTGAAGGGAGGAGTATGCCGCCTGCCGCAACCTGCGGCTTTCACCCGCTTGTTGTCGGCTTGCAAATTCTTGCGCTTATTTGTCTTTCGCCGGCGGTGAGGACTGGAAACCGCGTCGCAGTCTCCCTAGACTAGAGTTTTTCCAGACAGGACAGATGCGTGAAGGCGATGGGTTACGGGACGTTTGAAACATTACGGCGACAGAACGCGGTGCTGAAGGGCTCCGTGGAGCTGAATTCCGGTATTCAACTGGCCGCCTGGTATAACAACTGCGATACCGTAACGGTACGCAGCGATCATCATACCTTAAGCCTGTACGTCGCCGATGGTTATGAAAGCTATCAAAAGACGCCGCACGGCTGGAAGAATGGCGGCGGCCCGGATCGCTTTTGCCTGATGCCGAAAGGCGATGAAAGCGTCTGGGATATCCGCGGCGATCTGTCGTTTGTCCATCTCTATTGTACCGATGCGCATCTGCGCCGCGTCGGGGAGGAGGTGTGGGATCGCAGCCCGGCGAACTTCACCCTGCAGGAGAAAACCTTTGCCAGCGATGACAAAATCACCACCGTGTATCGTCAGTTTTTGCTGGCTAATGACTGGCGACAGCCGGCGAACCAGCTGACCCTTAGCGCCGCCAGCAGTTTATTGCTCACCCATCTGATCCAGCACTATTCCACCGTGCAGTGGCGTTTGCCGTCGGTCACCGGGGGACTGGCGCCGGGGGTGAAGCGTCACGTGCTGGCCTGGATCGACGCTCACCTCGATCAGCCATTGACCCTGGCCGACCTGGCGCAGCAGGCGGGATTGAGTGAATTTCATTTTGCCCGTATGTTCCGCCAGTCGCTGAATATGGCTCCGCATCAATATGTGATGCAGCAGCGAATGGCGAAGGCGCAAAACCTGATCTGCCACAGCGCGCTGCCGCTCACCGAGATCGCTCTGGCCTGCGGTTTCAGCTCCGCCAGCCATTTCAGCCATCGGGTCAAAGCCGCCACCGGCCTGACGCCGTCCCAGCTACGGGCGGCGCAGCGCGGATAGCACGCCGTAGCTCACTCCGCCGAGCACCACGCCCCAGAATGCCGAGCCAATTCCCGCCAGCGTCACGCCGCTGGCGGTGATCAGAAAGGTCAGCACCGCCGCGTCGCGCTCACTGGCCTGATGTACCGCCTGAAACAGACTACCGCCGATGGTGCCGAGCAACGCCAGGCCGGCCAGCATCTGGATCCACGCTGGCGGCAGGGCCGACATCAGCGCGGTGATCGATCCCCCGAACAGACCGGCCAGCAGATAAAAACCGCCTGCGGCCATGGCCGCCAGCCAACGCTGCTGCGGATCCGGGTGCGCCTCCGGGCTCTGGCAGATGGCGGCGGTGATCGCCGCAATACAGATGGAGTAGACCCCAAACGGCGCCAGCAGTAGCGCCAGCCCCCCGCAGACAACGATCAGCGCGGAGACCGGTACGGCATAGCCTGATGCCTGCAGGGTAGCGAATCCGGGCGCGTTCTGTGAGGCCATGGTCACGAGGAAGAACGGCAGGCCGACGCTGAGCAGCAGCGCCGGGGTAAACTGTGGGGCGATCCATTCCGGCGCCACAAACGTCAGCGGCACAGCGGCGCTGGCCACCTCCCCGGAGGCCGCGGCAATCAGCGCCCCGGCAACCAGCGCGGCGACCACGGCGAAGCGGGGCCACAGCGCCTTACACAGAAGCCAGGCGGCGAGCATGCCGCCGCACAGCAGCAGATGATCCTGGAAGCCGGCGAAGGCCTGCAAACCGAAACGCAGCAGAATGCCGGCCAGCATCGCGGCGGCCAGCGAATGGGGAATGATTTTCATCAGCCGGGCAAACAGGCCGGTAACGCCGCAGAGGACGATCAGCGCATTGGCGAAGATAAATACCCCCACCGCCTCAGGGAGGGTCACCCCCTGCAGGCCGCTGACCAGCAGGGCGGCGCCCGGCGTTGACCAGGCGGTGAGCACCGGCACTTTTCGCCAACCGCTCAGCGCGAGGGTGCTGACGCCCATGGCGAGGCCCAGGGCCGTCATCCAGCCGGCGATCTGCCCGGGCGTGGCGCCGGCGGCAGCGGCAGCCTGCCAGATGATGGCGGCAGAGCTGGCGTAGCCCACCAGCACGGCGACGAAGCCGGCGAACAGGGTGGGAAGCGGAACGGTAAACGAGCGCATAGTTTTCTCTTGTGCGTTATAACGTCCGAATACTCTATCATTGTGCGTTTTAGCGCACAAGGTTCCTGCGTGGTGAGGGCTGCGCACCGAGGCTCTTGTCGCAAACGGCCCGCGATGCCGCTAATCGCCCTGTTGAATCAGGCAAATGGAGGTATACTCTGGGCTGAAAAATCAGGAGGTAGGATGAATATTGCGCAACATCTGGCGGCCACCCTCAAAAATCTGCGTCAGCAGCGCGGCTGGAGCCTGTCGCGTCTGGCGGAAGAGACCGGGGTGTCGAAAGCCATGCTCGGGCAGATTGAGCGGAATGAATCGAGTCCGACGGTCGCGACGCTGTGGAAGATTGCCACCGGGCTGAACGTGCCGTTTTCGGCGTTTATCGTTCCGGATGACGGCGCGGCGCCCTCCGCGTTTGACCCGCAGCAGCAGGCGATGGTGGTGACCCCGGTCTTCCCGTGGGACCCGGAGTTGCGCTTTGATCATTTCTCGATAACCCTTGCTCCCGGGGCGCTGAGCGAATCGACGCCGCATGAGCAAGGGGTGATTGAGCATGTTGTCGTGATTAGCGGTACCCTGGATCTCTGCTTACAGGGGGAGTGGCACTCGCTGCAGGCGGGTGAGGGTCGGCGCTTCGCCGGCGATGCGGCGCATGCCTACCGGAACAGCGGCGCCCAGGCGGCTCATTTCCATTCGCTTATCCACTATCCAAAAGAAAAAACCGCGGGCGAACCCGCGGCCAGACAAGATGACTGATGATAACCACTCACAACGTGACGAGGAAAATCCGGAATACGTGATGACAGTACTCTGTCCGGTGATTTGAGGGAAATATCCTTTCCTTCAATACTTTGCTGAAAACTGAAAATTCGTCGTCCCGCGACGGCGGAAAAGGTTTTCGTCTGCGCCCGGTTCTGACTACAATAGCCGCCATTTCGACCCCCTTATACTGGATAACAACACGCGTATGCGCCTGCACAATCATCGTCTTGAACTTCTTAGTCCTGCCCGCGACGCCGGTATCGCTCGCGAAGCGATCCTTCACGGCGCCGATGCCGTTTATATCGGTGGACCTGGCTTTGGCGCCCGCCACAACGCCAGCAACAGCCTGAGCGACATCGCCGGTCTGGTGCCTTTCGCCCATCGCTTTGGCGCCAAGGTCTTTGTGACGCTGAACACCATTCTGCATGACGATGAGCTGGAGCCGGCGCAGCGGCTGATTACCGACCTTTACGACGCGGGCGTCGATGCGCTGATTGTCCAGGATATGGGGATCATGGAGCTGGACCTGCCGCCGATCGAGCTGCACGCCAGCACCCAGTGCGACATCCGCAGTGTGGAGAAAGCAAAGTTTCTCTCAGACGCCGGTTTCAGCCAGATCGTGCTGGCGCGCGAGCTGAACCTCAGTCAAATCAAAGCCATCTACGATAATACTGACGCCACCATCGAATTCTTTATCCATGGCGCGCTGTGCGTGGCCTATTCCGGCCAGTGCTACATTTCCCACGCCCAGACCGGACGCAGCGCCAACCGCGGCGACTGCTCGCAGGCCTGCCGCCTGCCGTATACCCTGAAGGACGATCAGGGGCGAGTGGTGGCCTATGAAAAACATCTCCTGTCGATGAAAGACAACGATCAGACCGCCAACCTGGCGGCGCTGATCGATGCCGGTGTGCGCTCCTTCAAAATCGAAGGCCGTTATAAAGACATGAGCTATGTGAAAAACATCACCGCTCACTACCGCCAGATGCTGGACGCCATTATTGAAGACCGCGGCGATCTCGCGCGCGCCTCGGCAGGGCGCACCGAGCATTTCTTTATCCCGTCCACCGATAAAACCTTCCACCGCGGCAGCACCGATTACTTCGTTAATGCCCGTAAAGGCGATATCGGCGCCTTTGATTCGCCAAAATTTATCGGACTGCCGGTGGGCGAAGTGCTGAAGGTGGGTAAAGACCATCTCGACGTCGAGGTCAGCGAACCGTTAACCAACGGCGATGGCCTTAACGTGATGATTAAGCGTGAAGTGGTGGGCTTCCGCGCCAATACCGTGGAAAAAACCGGCGAAAATCGCTATCGGGTGTGGCCGAACGAGATGCCTGCGGATCTGCACAAAGTGCGCCCGCATCAGGCGCTCAATCGCAACCTTGATCACAACTGGCAGCAGGCGCTGCTGAAGACCTCCAGCGAACGCCGCATCGCCGTAGACGTCACCCTAAGCGGCTGGCAGGAGCAGCTGGTTCTCACCATGACCTGTGAAGATGGCGTCAGCGTGACCCACACCCTTGACGGGGAGTTCGCCGAAGCTAACCAGGCGGAGAAAGCGCTGGCTAACCTGCGTGACGGTGTCACAAAACTGGGGCAAACCATTTACTATGCGCGCGAGGTGCAGGTCAATCTGCCGCCGCTGTTTGTGCCCAACAGCCTGCTCAACCAGCTGCGGCGTGAAACGGCCGAAATGCTGGATGACGCGCGGCTCAACGCCTGGCAGCGCGGTACCCGTAAGCCGGTCTCTGTGCCGCCGCCGGTCTACCCTGAGACCCATCTCTCCTTCCTCGCCAACGTCTATAACCACAAGGCGCGGGCGTTCTACCAGCGCTATGGCGTGCAGCTGATTGACGCCGCCTATGAAGCGCACGAAGAGAAGGGCGATGTGCCGGTGATGATCACTAAACATTGTCTGCGCTTTGCCTTCAACCTCTGTCCGAAACAGGCGAAAGGCTCCATCAAGAGCTGGAAAGCCACGCCGATGCAGCTGATCCATGGCGATGAAGTGCTGACCCTGAAGTTTGACTGCCGTCCGTGCGAAATGCACGTGGTCGGCAAGATCAAAAACCATATCCTCAAAATGCCGCACCCGGGTAGCATCGTGGCCTCCGTTAGCCCGGACGAGTTGATGAAGACCCTGCCGAAGCGCAAAGGGGCCTGATCCGCGGCGACGCTACTGGCTGTGTGATGCCCGCGGTTTGCGGGCGTCCTGCCAGCGGTGATGCTCGCGCAGGTCGGCGGCGTTCTCTTCGCACCGGCTGCGAAGCTCATCGCTATCCGCCTCGTGCAGCAGCTGCTGCTCGAGGCTCTGTACCGGAAAGTAATCGTGCCCCTGACGGTGGGCCAGCAGATGCCCGGAAAAAAGCGCGCACAGCAACAGCAGGGCGCTCATGCTTCTCCTCAACATATCTTTTCTCTGTGAATCAATGGCGTGGGCTTACTATGCCAGGCGCTGTGCAGGTTTTTTTCCCGGTTTATCAAAGAAGGGCAAGGGTTTGTCAATGTCTGCTGAAAGAGGGTGAAAAAAGCCTGGCGCAGAAGGCCAGGCGTGAGGGATTACGCTTTTGGCGGCAGTGGTTTCCCGCTGTGCTCACCGCCTTTTGGCGGCTGCTTACCACCATGATGCGGTTGTTTGCCGTCTCGTTGCGGCTGCTTGCCGTTGTGTTGCGCTTGCTTACCGTCGTGCTGGCCGTTTTTCGCCGCCGATTTACCCTGATGCTGCGCGCTTTTTTCTGGCGGCGGCGGGTTGTCGGCAGCGAAAGCCCATGACGATATTCCCAGCGTCATCGCGGCAGACAGTAAAGCTAACTTCTTCATAGCAATATCCTTTCTTCTGATGTGTCCGCGTATTTCAGCAGGTAAAAGTGAAGACAAGATGGAGAGCTCCGGATCCGGATGACTCTGCATCCTGGTTCAAACTTTAAGACCTGCGGCGGTCATCAGCAGGCGAAACAGCAGGCTGATGGCGGCCAGCGTCAGCACGCTGCCTCCCCACAGCGCGATCAGCCACAGCAGACGTTTGGACCAGACGGTTTTCATCAATGATAACCCTCCCCTGGCTGGACTTTGCCGCGGAACACGTAATAGCTCCAGCAGGTATAGCCAAGAATAACCGGAATAATCAACAGCGCGCCCACCAGCATAAAGCCCTGGCTTTGCGGCGGGGCGGCGGCCTGCCACAAGGTAATCGATGGCGGAATAATATGCGGCCAGATGCTGATCCCCAGGCCGCTAAAGCCGAGAAACACCAGGCCCAGCGTTAGGGTGAAAGGCGAGACATGGCGGTCGTGCAGAGGCAGTGTGCGCCACAGCCAGGCGCTAATCAGGAGCACCAGCAGCGGCACCGGCAGCAGGAAATAGAGATTCGGCAGGCTGAACCAGCGGGCGGCGATCGCCGGGTGCGCCAGCGGCGTCCACAGGCTGATGACGGCAAACACCGCCAGCAGGGCAACCAGCAACTGTCGCGACGCGCTGCGCATCCGCTGCTGCAGCGCGCCTTCGCTCTTCATCACCAGCCAGGTAGCGCCGAGCAGCGCATAGGCCACGCACAGCCCGAGTCCGCAAAACAGGCTGAACGGGGTCAGCCAGTCAAACATGCCGCCGCTGAAGGCGCGACCGCTGACGGTAAAACCGTCGATCACCGCTCCGACCACCACGCCCTGGCTGAAGGTCGCCAGCAGGGAACCGCCAAAAAAGGCGCGGTCCCAGAATGGCCGGTGCGACGGCGTGGCCTGGAAACGAAATTCAAAGGCCACGCCGCGAAAGATCAGGCCGATCAGCATCAGGGTCAGGGGGATCGACAGGGCGTCGATTATCACCGCGTAGGCGAGGGGAAAGGCGCCAAACAGACCGGCGCCGCCCAGCACCAGCCAGGTCTCATTGCCATCCCATACCGGGGCGACGCTGTTCACTATCACGTCGCGCTCAGTGCTCCCCCGGACCGTGCCGAACAGCATGCCAATGCCCAGATCAAAGCCGTCCATGACGATGTACATCAGCGTGGCAAAGACGATAATCACGAACCAGATCACCGATAATTCGATACCCATTAGCGGGACTCCTTCTGCAGATAACCTTCAGTAGCGGCGGACAGCGGGCGGGCTGGCGTACCGGTTGTCGCGGGTTGCACCTCCTGCGGCCCCTTGCGGATCAGGCGCAGCATGTAGCTGTAGCCGACCCCGAAGACGGCGCTGTAAACCACAATAAAGGTCAACAAACTGACCGACATATGCAGATCGCCGTGGGCGGAAACCGCCTCGGCGGTGCGCTGAACGCCATACACCACCCATGGCTGGCGGCCCACTTCGGTAGTCACCCAGCCGGCGAGAATGGCAATCAGTCCTGAGGGGCCCATCCACAGGGCAAAGCGCAGAAACGGCCGCGAGTGGTACAGCCGGTCGCCGCGGCGCAGCCACAGGGCAAGCGCCCCGAGCAGCAGCATCAGCATGCCGAGACCAGCCATCAGGCGAAATGACCAGAACACCACGGTGGAGTTTGGCCGATCCTCAGGGGCGAACTCCTTCAGCGCCGGCACCTGTTTATCCAGGCTGTGGGTGAGGATCAGACTGCCCAGCGCCGGGATCTCAAGCCCGTAGCGGGTGCGCTCCTGTTCCATATCTGGCCAGCCAAACAATAATAACGGCGTCGGCTCGCCGGGCGGGTTTTCCCAGTGGCCCTCAATGGCGGCGATTTTTGCCGGCTGGTGTTTCAGGGTGTTCAGGCCATGCATATCGCCGATCAGCGCCTGGACCGGCGCGACCAGCAGCGTCATCCATAGCGCCATGGAGAACATCTTGCGGATCGCTGGCGACTGATTGCCGCGCAGCAGATGCCAGGCCGCCGAGGCGCCGACGAACAGCGCGCTGCTGAGAAATGCCGCCACCGTCATATGCAGCAAGCGGTAGGGGAACGACGGGTTAAAGATCACCGCCAGCCAGTCGACGGGCACCACCTGGCCATCGACGATCTCAAACCCCTGCGGGGTCTGCATCCAGCTGTTGGAAGCGAGGATCCAGAAGGTCGAGATGATAGTCCCCAGCGCCACCATGCAGGTGGCGAAAAAGTGCAGCCCCGGCCCCACGCGGTTCCAGCCGAAGAGCATGACCCCGAGAAAACCGGCTTCCAGAAAGAACGCCGTCAGGACTTCATAGGTCAGCAGGGGGCCGGTGATGCTGCCCGCGAACTGCGAAAAACCGCTCCAGTTAGTGCCGAACTGATAGGCCATCACCAGCCCGGACACCACTCCCATACCGAAGTTGACGGCGAAGATCTTCGACCAGAAATGGTACAGCGAGCGCCAGGTGGGATTTTTGCTTTTCAGCCACAGGCCTTCGAGAACCGCCAGGTAGCTTGCCAGGCCAATGGTGATGGCGGGAAAGATAATATGAAACGAGACCGTAAAGGCGAATTGAATTCGCGCCAGATGGAATGCATCAAGACCGAACATGCAGGACTCCACAACAAAATTGATTCAGCGCAATTTTAGGCAGGGTGGCGGCAAGGGGGGCAGAGGCAGTCGGTTCATTTTTTATCATAACAGTTGGCGGCTGTTATGATCTTTTTGCCGGTCTCCGGGGACCGCCAACATGGAAATCCCCCAGGGGAACAGCGTCATTTTTAACGCTGAAAGCAAAGCCAGATTGTTGGCCAGGAAAATATTAATAATCTATTTCACTGTATTATCGTAGTCTTACGGATCAGCTTAGACCTGTAGCTGCGCGGGAAAGCGCGGTCGTTTAATTTTTGTGAGCAATATCCTCTGATTACGACAGATATAGCATTTTATTATCTGTTCTTTATTAATGAATTTAACGTCTGCACACGTTTGTTAGTATGAGAATCAGTAAAAAGGATGAGTCAGTTAATTATGAATTAAATAATTTTAAATTGTCGTGTTTAGCCGTGCTTTGTATTTTATTCTCAGGATATCAATAAAAGGGAATGGTCATGTCAGAAAAAGGATTACATAGCTTATGTATTACCATCGGTATCATGTTCATTTTTTGGTTATGCATCATATCGTTTTTTTGGACAATTTTCTCGTGAACCTTTCCTGCGGGCGTTCTGTGTGACCGGGTTGCGCTGTTTTACATAACAGTTACTTAAAAGTGTTAATTTATAACAACTGATATATGATAAAGGGAGGTTGCAGCAAGGAAAGGGTGACAATGAAAAAGTATCAACAGCTGGCGCAGCAGCTGACCGACCAGATCGCGCTTGGCGTCTGGTTGCCGGGCGATCGGCTCCCCTCGCTGCGCGAGCAGGTGGTCAGCAGCGGCATGAGCTTTATGACCGTCAGCCATGCCTATCAGCTACTGGAAAGCCAGGGGCGCATCGTCGCCCGACCGCAGTCGGGATATTACGTCGCCCCCCAGCCGGTGAAGCTTCGTCAGCCGGCGCCGCCTGCTCAGGTGACCCGCGATGAAGCGGTCGATATCAATACTTACATCTTTGAGGTGCTCCAGGCCAGCCGCCAGGCGTCAATGCTGCCCTTTGCCTCGGCCTTCCCGGACCCGCGTCTCTTCCCACTCCAGCAGCTTAACCGTTCGCTGGCGCAGGTGAGTAAAACCGCCACCGCCATGAGCGTGATTGAGAACCTGCCGCCGGGCAACGCGGAGCTACGGCACGCCATTGCCCGGCGCTATGCCCTGCAGGGGATGAACGTCTCGCCCGACGAGATCGTCATTACCGCCGGAGCGCTGGAGGCGCTAAACCTCAGCCTGCAGGCGGTGACCGAGCCCGGCGACTGGGTGGTGGTGGAGAATCCCTGTTTCTACGGAGCCCTGCAGGCGCTGGAGAGGCTGCGTCTGAAGGCGCTGTCGGTGGCCACCGACGTCAAAGAGGGCATTGACCTGACGGCGCTGGAGGCGGCCCTGCAAAACTATCCGGTCAAGGCCTGCTGGCTGATGACCAACGGCCAGAATCCGCTCGGCTTCACCCTCAGCGCCGAAAAAAAAGCAGCGCTGGTGGCGCTGCTGGCGCGCTATGACGTGATGCTGATTGAAGATGATGTTTACAGCGAGCTCTACTTTGGCCGCGAGAAGCCGTTGCCGGCGAAGTTCTGGGATCAACAGGATATGACGCTGCACTGCAGTTCGTTTTCAAAATGTCTGGTGCCCGGCTTTCGCATCGGCTGGGTGGCGGCCGGGAAACAGGCGCGGCGGATCCAGCAGCTGCAGCTGATGAGTACGCTCTCCACCAGCTCGCCGATGCAGTTAGCCCTGGTGGATTACCTGTCGACCAAACGCTATGACGCCCATCTGCGCCGTCTCCGTCGCCAGCTGGCGGAACGTAAACAGCAGGCCTGGCAGGCGCTGCTGCGCCATCTGCCGCCGGAGGTCACTATCCATCACAGCGACAGCGGCTATTTTCTGTGGATCGAACTACCGGAAGGGGCCGACGCCAGCGTGCTGAGCGCCAGGGCGCTGGCGTCGCACATCAGCATCGCCCCGGGAAAAATGTTCTCCACCTCCGCCAGCTGGACCTCGTTTTTCCGCTTTAATACCGCCTGGGGCTGGGGAGAACGCGAAGAGCAGGGGGTGAAGCGCCTGGGCGAGCTAATTCGTGAGCAGCTTTCCTGATCGCTTTGACTATTTTTCGCCGCGATAAACAATCGCTAAAAATAAACGAAGATGGATTTTTATCGAGGCCGGTCATTATTTTACCGGCGCTCACCATAGGAAATACGCATACCCCTCCTTTTTCTCTAACTCGTTGTCTATAATCCATAAAGTCAGTCTTGTGTTGGCGATTTTTGCGTAATGCGTCCCGGGTCACAACCTGAATAAATTCCCCCGAGGGCGTTAATCCGCTGACTACCCTTATTTCAGGAGATATTTTTACGGCACGGCTGCCGCTAATTCCCTTGTGACAGGAGTAACACCTGATGAGCAAAAAATTGGCCCGTTGCAGCCTTTATGTGCTGGGGATGGCCTGCCTGACCGTCCAGGCGGCTGAGCCACTCACCTCGCTGGATAAACCGGAAGGGCGGCTGGATATTATTGCCTGGCCGGGGTATATCGAACGCGGTCAGACCGACAAGCAGTACGACTGGGTCAGCCAGTTTGAAAAGGAGACCGGCTGTCAGGTTAATGTGAAAACTGCCGCCACCTCTGACGAAATGGTTAGCCTGATGGCCAAGGGCGGCTACGATCTGGTGACTGCCTCGGGCGATGCTTCTCTGCGTCTGATCATGGGCAAACGCGTTCAACCGATTAACACAGCGCTGATTGCCGGGTGGCACACTCTCGACCCGCGCATTGCGCAAGGGGCATGGTTTAACGTCGGGGGCAAAGTTTACGGCACGCCGTATCAGTGGGGACCGAATCTGCTGATGTACAACACCCGCGTATTCCCGACGCCGCCGGACAGCTGGAGCGTGGTCTTCGTGAAGCAGGATCTTCCGGATGGCAAAACCAATCAGGGGCGGGTGCAGGCCTATGATGGCCCGATCTATATCGCCGACGCTGCGCTGTTTGTCAAAGCCACCCAACCGCAGCTGGGGATCGAAGATCCCTATCAACTGACCGAAACCCAGTACAACGCGGTGCTGAAGGTGCTGCGTGACCAGCAACCGCTGATCCACCGCTACTGGCATGACGCCACCGTGCAGATGAACGACTTCAAAAACGAAGGGGTGGCCGCCTCCAGCTCGTGGCCCTATCAGGCCAACGGCCTGAAGGCGGAAGGCCAGCCTGTCGCTACCGTATTTCCGAAGGAGGGGGTGACCGGCTGGGCGGATACCACCATGCTGCACAGCGAGGCGAAGCACCCGGTCTGCGCTTATAAATGGATGAACTGGTCGCTCACGCCGAAGGTGCAGGGCGATGTAGCGGCCTGGTTCGGCTCGCTACCGGTGGTGCCTGAGGGCTGTAAAGCCAGCGCGCTGCTCGGAGAGAAGGGCTGTGAGACCAACGGCTATGACCAGTTTGCCCGCATCCACTTCTGGAAAACGCCGGTTGCCGAGGGGGGGAAATACGTTCCCTACAGCCGCTGGACGCAGGACTACATTGCGATAATGGGCGGCCGCTAAGGATCGGAGGCAAACAATGACGTACGCGGTCGAGTTTCAGAATGTATCGCGCCTGTATGGCGATGTGCGGGCGGTGGACGGGGTCAGCATTGGTATCCGCGACGGCGAGTTTTTCTCCATGCTGGGACCTTCGGGCTCGGGGAAAACCACCTGCCTGCGGCTGATTGCCGGTTTTGAGCAGCTCTCCGGCGGCACCATCCGGATCTTCGGTCAGCCGGCCAGCGAGCTGCCGCCCTGGCAGCGGGACGTCAATACCGTGTTCCAGGACTATGCGCTGTTTCCCCATATGTCGATCCTCGACAATGTCGCTTACGGCCTGATGGTCAAAGGCGTGGCGAAGAAAGCGCGCCATGCCCGCGCCCAGGAGGCGCTGAAGAAGGTGGCCCTCGGTTTTGCGCACCATCGCAAGCCCTCCCAGCTCTCTGGCGGTCAGCGGCAGCGGGTCGCCATCGCCCGGGCGCTGGTGAACCAGCCGCGGGTGCTGCTGCTCGACGAGCCGCTGGGCGCCCTGGATTTAAAGCTGCGCGAGCAGATGCAGGTGGAGCTGAAAAAGCTGCAGCAGTCGCTGGGGATCACCTTCATCTTCGTCACTCACGACCAGAGCGAAGCGCTGTCGATGTCCGATCGCGTGGCGGTGTTTAACAACGGGCGCATTGAGCAGGTGGATGCCCCGCAGGATCTTTATCTGCATCCGAAGACTGCCTTTGTCGCCGGTTTTGTCGGCACCGCCAACGTCTTTGAGGCCGAGGCGGCCCGGCGGCTATGCGGCCTGGCGGGCTGCTGGTCGCTGCGCCCGGAACATGTTCGCCTGCAGGGCGGCGGCGAAGTGCAGGTGCAGGGCGTGGTGCAGGCGGTACAGTATCAGGGGGCGGCAACGCGGATCGAGCTCCGGCTGGCGGATGGCGACAAGCTGCTGGTCAGCCAGGCCAATATCGACGGCGCGGCGGCGGCGAGCGTTCCGCGAACCGGGCAAACGGTGCAGGCGTCATGGTCGCGCGCGGCGATGACCCCGCTGGAAAGCGGAGGCTGAGATGACCATGGCGATTGTTCCTGCGCAGGCCGGACGCGTATCGGGGATCTTCTGGCGCCGGCCGGCGCTGGGCCTGTTTTTGCTGCTGCTTGGGCCGTTGATGTGGTTTGGCATCGTCTATCTGGGATCGCTGCTGACCCTGCTGTGGCAGAGTATCTATACTTTTGACGACTTCACCATGTCGGTGACCAGCGACTTCACGCTGGCCAATCTGCAGGCGCTGTTCAACCCTGCCAACTACGACATTATCGTTCGCACCCTGGTCATGGCGCTGTGCGTGACGCTGGCCAGTGCCCTGCTGGCGCTGCCGATGGCCTGGTATATGGCGCGCTACACCAGCGGAAAAATGAAGGCCTTCTTTTATATCGCGGTCATGTTGCCGATGTGGGCCAGCTATATCGTCAAAGCCTACGCGTGGGTGCTGCTGTTAGCCAAAGATGGCGTGGCGCAGTGGTTTCTCGGCCATCTCGGGCTGGAAGGGGCGCTGAACGCTCTGCTGACCGTCCCGGCGGTGGGCGGCAACACCTTATCCACCTCCGGACTCGGACGCTTCCTGGTCTTCGTCTACATCTGGCTGCCTTTTATGATCCTGCCGGTGCAGGCAGCGCTGGAGCGTATCCCGGGCTCTTTGCTGCAGGCCTCGGCCGATCTTGGCGCCGCACCACGGCAGACCTTCCGCTACGTGGTCCTGCCGCTGGCTATTCCCGGGATTGCCGCCGGGTCGATCTTCACCTTTTCGCTGACGCTGGGCGATTTTATCGTGCCGCAGCTGGTCGGCCCGCCGGGGTACTTTATCGGCAATATGGTTTACTCGCAGCAGGGGGCGATCGGCAATATGCCGATGGCGGCGGCGTTTACCCTCGTGCCGATCGTGCTGATTGCCCTTTATCTGGCGTTCGTGAAACGTCTGGGAGCCTTCGATGCACTCTGAACGCGCACCCTGGTATCTGAAACTGGCGACATGGGGCGGGGTGGTCTTTCTCCACTTTCCGCTGCTGATCATCGCCATCTATGCTTTTAATACGGAAGATGCCGCCTTCAGTTTTCCGCCGCAGGGGCTGACGCTGCGCTGGTTCAGCGAGGCGGCAGGGCGCAGCGATATTCTGGAGGCAGTGACGTTGTCACTTAAAATTGCCGCCCTGTCGACGGCCATCGCCTTAGTGCTTGGCACGCTTGCTGCAGGAGCCCTGTGGCGGAGCACCTTTTTTGGTAAGAACGCGGTGTCGCTACTGCTGCTGCTGCCCATCGCCCTGCCGGGGATTATTACCGGCCTGGCGCTCCTGACCGCCTTTAAAGCGGTCGGCCTTGAGCCTGGGCTGCTGACCATCGTGGTGGGGCACGCGACCTTCTGCGTGGTGGTGGTGTTTAACAACGTCATCGCCCGCTTCCGCCGGACCTCCTGGAGCCTGGTGGAGGCCTCGATGGATTTGGGGGCGACCGGCTGGCAGACCTTTCGCTACGTGGTGCTGCCCAATCTGGGATCGGCGCTGCTGGCGGGCGGGATGCTGGCATTCGCCCTGTCATTTGATGAAATCATCGTCACGACTTTTACCGCGGGGCATGAGCGAACTTTGCCGCTGTGGTTACTGAATCAGCTGGGGCGGCCGCGAGATGTGCCCGTCACCAACGTTGTCGCGCTGTTGGTGATGCTGGTAACAACGATACCAATCTTAGGGGCCTGGTGGCTCACCCGCGACGGCGATAACGTCGCCGGAAACGGGAAATAAAACCATGAAACAGGATAATGCTATGCAACACAACCTCTTGATAAACGGTAAGTTAGTGGCAGGTGAAGGCGAGAAGGTGCCGGTATACAACCCTGCGACCGGCGATGTGATCCTGGAGATTGCCGAAGCGACAGCGGCCCAGGTGGATGCCGCCGTTGAGGCGGCGGATCGGGCGTTCGACGCCTGGAGCCAGACGACGCCGAAAACGCGCGCGGAATGTCTGCTGAAGCTGGCGGATGCCATCGCGGCGCAGGCGGAGACCCTGGCGCAGCTGGAGTCGCTGAACTGCGGCAAGCCGCTGCACTGCGTGCTTAACGATGAGATGCCGGCCATTGCGGACGTTTTCCGCTTCTTCGCCGGCGCCGCCCGCTGCCTGCCGGGAATGGCGGCCGGAGAGTATCTGGAAGGGCATACCTCGATGATCCGTCGCGACCCGGTGGGCGTGGTGGCCTCCATCGCGCCGTGGAACTATCCCCTGATGATGGCGGCCTGGAAGCTGGGCCCGGCGCTGGCGGCAGGCAACTGCGTGGTGCTAAAACCCTCAGAGATCACCCCGCTGACGGCGCTGAAGCTGGCTGAGCTGGCAAAAGATATTTTCCCGGAAGGGGTGGTCAACGTACTGTTCGGCCGCGGCAAAACGGTGGGCGATCCGCTGACCGCCCACGCGAAAGTGCGAATGGTTTCCCTGACCGGGTCGATTGCCACCGGCGCGCATATCATCGGCCATACCGCCTCGTCGATTAAACGTACCCATATGGAGCTGGGCGGTAAGGCGCCGGTCATCGTCTTTGACGACGCGGATATCGATGCGGTGGTGGATGGCGTTCGGACCTTCGGGTTTTACAACGCCGGCCAGGACTGTACGGCCGCCTGCCGGATCTACGCCCAACAGGGTATTTATGAGCAGCTGGTGGAGAAGCTCGGGGCGGCGGTGGCCAGCCTGAAAATGGGGGCGCCGGAGGATGCCGCCACCGAGCTGGGACCGCTGAGCTCGCTGGCCCATCTTGAGCGCGTTAGCGCCGCGGTGGAAGCCGCCAAGGCGCTACCGCATATTAAAGTGGTGGCCGGCGGCAATCGGGTGGACGGCGCGGGCTATTATTTCCAGCCGACGCTGCTCGCCGGCGCCCGGCAGGAAGACGCCATCGTGCAGCGCGAAGTGTTTGGCCCGGTGGTCAGCGTGACGCCTTTCAGCGATGAAGCGCAGGCCCTGAGCTGGGCAAATGACTCCCAGTATGGTCTGGCCTCTTCGGTGTGGACGAAAGATGTTGGCCGCGCCCACCGGCTCAGCGCCAGGCTGCAGTACGGCTGCACCTGGGTCAACACCCACTTTATGTTGGTGAGTGAAATGCCGCATGGCGGCCAGAAGCTGTCGGGCTATGGGAAAGACATGTCGATGTATGGCCTTGAGGATTACACCGTGGTCCGCCATGTGATGGTTAAACATGGCTAACGGATTGACCCATAAGCGGCAGCGAATGATTACGCAATGGGTGTGTTAGTTCGCTAATAGTCACGATGGCAAAAATAGTTAAAACTCGCGGCGGGGAATGTGAGATTATTCTGATACCCCTTCAAGAGCTAAGCCATCGTGAGTGCCGGAGATAAGCGCCGGATGGGGTTCGCCAGTCACCCTGGGCGCGTCGCGCCCGGCGGGTGAGGCGGCAACGTCGCGGTTTGCGACCCAATACCGGCCCCTGCCTGATGGCAGGGGCTTTTTTTATGTCCGCACTAAGCCAGGAAGAGGAGTCTGCCAGCGATGCTGGCGCAGGAAGGAAATCGCGTTAACCGTGTTCAGCGCTTGGTTTTTTTGCTCGGCAAGCTGGCGCTGCGACGGTCCCGTATATAGGAAATAAGATTATACACCGCCGCGACCAGCAGGATCAGCGCGATGACCAGGGTGATGATTCCGGACATATCCACCTCGAAATAGAAAAGCGCACAGCGCTAAAAACATTACCAATAGTTATGAATGTAAGTATTCTCTGAAGAGAAGGCAAATGATATTTGTTGTCATTTAGCGCTATTGGGGGCCCTCGCCAGCGAGGCCTGACATGAAAAGGTTAAGTTACAACGGCTTGTAGCCGCCTTTTATCTTATTAAGATCCAGCGCCTGCGCGGTATATCGCATTTTCGGCCAACGCGCGATAATCTTTTGGTTTGCGATTGGCGAAATATTATCTTTATCAGACGAATCAGATTGCGCTGAACAGAAACTATTTCACGACGATAAATAAGGCTTTTATATTTACGGTTAACGGGTAATATTTATTCGCAATATTTAATAACCGGCGCGTCAATCCGCCATACGCGCCAGCGCGGTGGCGCACGCTCCCGGGTTTGACTTTCCGCCGCCGCTCATGCGATCATTTCACGCATATTCGGTTTTAACGTTGATGTCGCTGTGAAAATTTTTGCTTTTATTCTGCTGGCTGTCGGCACCGTGGCGCTGAGCTATGGTAACGCGCCGGCAAAACGTATTCAGGGCTGTGAGAGCGCGGGAGTGGGGCAGGCCGTTTGCGCCGCCGCCGAATGGGATAGTGAGAAAGTGAATGTTTTGCCTCATTATAACCCTGCGCTAAACAAGGTTATTATCGCAGGCCACTCAGCCCGTATTGTTTATGACCCTAATATAGGCGCGAGCCTCCGCACGTAAAAAAGCAGCCCAGAGGGCTGCTTTTTTAGGTTTCGTTGCTGAGTAAAATGATTAAAACCAGCCAAATCTCACTGACAGCAGGCTGATAAGCGCGAACGCGGCGCAGACATTAATCATAACGACGGTCTTGCTGGAGACATCCATAACGCCACCTTAATGAGTAAGTCCCTAAAGGTATAGTACGGCGGGCGCGGTTGCGCTATCGGATTAAGACGAATCGGGCTTTGTTCTGAATATTCAGCCCGATTCTGAATTTGTTATACAGGTATCTCTGAATCACGACGTCATGGCAGATAATTATCCCACCATGGAACGCTCCTCAGGGAAGGAAAACGAAGAATGACGTTATATCAAAAAATGTTGGTGTTTTACGCCATTATGGGCGTGATCTGCGCCGTAATTAGCTGGTTTTTAACCAAAGAGAGCCGGGTGATCCGCCTGCTGGCGGCCCTGTTGATCGGCGCCACCTGGCCGTTCAGCTTCCCGATGGCGCTCCTCGTCTCGCTGTTTTAACGCTCCGGCGGCGGACGACAGAAAAGGGTGGCGGCATGGATAAGGTTACTGTATAAAAACACAGTAACTTTATCATGGAGGCAAACAGGTGAACGGTTTCTTTTCGTCCGTCGCAGGCGCCACATTGCGTTGGCTCGATCTTCCGGGAGAGGGGCTTCCGCTGGTGTTTATCCACGGCCTCGGCTGCGCGTCATCTTACGACTACCCCCGCGTCGCCAGCGCCCCCGCGCTCAACGGGCGGCGCAAAATACTTATCGATCTACCGGGCTTCGGCTACAGCGATAAACCGCACGACTTTAGTTACAACATACATAGCCAGGCGCAAGCGGTGGAGCAAGTCCTCGACCACCTGCGCCTGCAGCGCTTCGCGCTGTACGGGCATAGCATGGGGGGAAGCATCGCCATCCAAGCGGCAGGGTTGCTGGCGGAGCGGGTGACGACGCTGCTGGTTTCTGAACCCAACCTGTTCGCCGGAGGCGGCGAGTACAGCAGGCGCATAGCGGCGCAGTCAGAGGCGGCCTTTATCGCCGAATGTTACGCCAGGATGCTGGCGGAAGAGCGCTCGCCCTGGGCCGGCTGTTTGCAAAACAGCGCCCCCTGGGCCGTCTGGCGAGCCGCCAGCAGCCTGATACACGGCAGCGACACCCCCTGGTTTACCCAGCTCTGCCAGCTGCGCTGTCAGAAGATGCTGATCGTCGGCGAGCAGTCGCTCCCTTATGCGGATATCGAACGGGTAGAGGCGCAAGGGATCCCGGTCGGGATTGTGCCCCACGCGGGACACTCGATGGCGTGGGAAAACCCGGAAGGGCTGGCGCAGCTCATCGCCAGCCACGGCTAAGGGGGAGTCAGCGTCAGAATGGCAGTTCGCGAGGCTGGGTCTGGAGCGTTATCCAGCGCAGCTCGGTAAATTCCGCAATCCCGGCCCGACCGCCGAACCGGCCATAGCCGGAGGCTTTGCAGCCGCCAAACGGCATTTGCGCTTCATCATGAACGGTTGGACCATTGATATGGCAGATGCCGGTTTGCAGACGTTGCGCCAGGTTCCACGCTCTGGCGCTGTCGCGGCTGTAGACCGCAGCGGAAAGGCCATAGTCGCTGTCGTTGGCTACCGCCAGCGCCTCTTCATCGTTATTAACGCGAATAATCGCTTTTACCGGGCCGAAGGACTCTTCGTTCCACAGCCGCATCTCGCGGGTGACGCCGTCCAGCAAGGTAGGCGCCATGTGGGTATCACTGGCTTTGCCGCCGGTCAGCAGGCGGGCGCCTCTGGCTATGGCATCGTCGATTAACGCGTTGCAGCGGGTGACGGTGTTCATGTCGACCACCGGGCCGGTCAGGCTGGCGGGGAGAGAAGCGGCGCGCCTGGTCAGCAGAGGGATAAAGCGCTCCGCCACGGCGTTGTCGACAATAATGCGCTCGGTGGACATGCAGATCTGTCCGGCGTTGGCGAAGGCGCCAAAAATGGCGCCCGCCGCCGCCTGCTCAATGTCGGCATCGTCGAGGACCAGCAGCGGCGCTTTGCCACCGAGCTCCAGCACCGCCGGTTTCAGATACTGCCCGCAGGTGCGGGCGATAATCCGCCCCACCGGCGTGGAGCCGGTAAAGTTGACGCGCCGCACCGCCGGATGGGCGATCAGCGACTCCACCAGCGCCGGCGCGTCTTGAGGCGCGCAGGTAAGATAGTTCACCACGCCCGGCGGGAAGCCCGCCGCGTCGAGGGCGTCGATAATCAATCCTTGTGTAGCCGGGGAGAGCTCAGCGCCCTTGAGGATCACCGTGTTGCCGCAGGCCAGCGGCGTCGCCAGCGCCCGGGTGGCAAGGATCAGCGGCGCGTTCCACGGCGCCATGCCCAGCACCACGCCGGCACCCTGGCGGACCCCCATCGCCAGATTGCCCGGCACGTTGGATGGAATGATCTGCCCTTCGATCTGGGTGGTCAGCGCCGCCGCTTCGCGCAGGATATCGGCCGCCAGATGGACGTTAAATCCCGCCCAGTGGGCGGTGGCGCCGGTTTCCGCCGCCATGGCGGCGATAAATTTAGCTTCCCGCAGCAGCATATGCTCCGCCGCGTCGAGCAGTAAGCGTCGCCGTTCCGCCGGGGATGTATCGCGCCACTGCGGGAAGGCGCTGGCCGCGGCCTCGACGCAGCGTTTACCGTCGACGAGGCTGGCGGCAGCGGCAACCGAGGCGACGTCATCGTGGGCAGGGTGGCGCCGGGTAAAGGTCCGACGGTCTTCGGCATCGTGCCACTGGCCGGCAATGTACAGATTGCAGGTGATTGTCATGGAGGTAACCTCTTATTCTGCGGTTCCTCCAGTGTACCGGTCGCGGCTGGCGGCGAGCGTGAGCGGGGCGGTTATCGCACATTTTTTTGCCGGAATTGTGCGTAGCTCACAACATCCCAAGCGTACCTGGCGCAAAAAGCAGCGCGACGCCGATTAAACCAGCAAATTCAGCGCGATTGGCATAAGGTGATAGCCATTGATTATTTGCCGGGGGCCAGGGGCTGTGCTGTTATTACGGTTCTTATAATCAATAATCAGGACTTATAACCATGTCTACAGGGAAAACCACGCTGGCGCTGCTGCTGAGCGCGCTGCTGCCGGTCAGCGCCGCATGGGCCGCGGGCAATGACACGCTGGTCTATTGCTCAGAGGCCTCCCCGGAGTCCTTTAACCCGCAGATCGCCAGCTCCGGCCCCTCGTTCGTCGCCAGCTCGCAGGTGCTGTATAACCGCCTGGTCACCTTTGACCCGGTGAAGAACACGCCGATCCCGTCGCTGGCCACCGAGTGGCACGTCTCTGAAGATGGCAAAACCTGGACCTTCACGCTGCGTCAGGGGGTGAAGTTCAACAGCAATAAATTCTTCAAACCGACCCGCGATTTTAACGCCGACGACGTCCTGTTTTCGGTACTGCGCCAGATGGATCCTCAGCATCCTTATCACAAGGTGTCGCAGGGGAACTATGAGTACTTCCACGACGTGGGCCTCGATAAGCTGATTAAGTCGGTGAAAAAGGTCGATGACTATCACGTCCAGTTTGTGCTCAATCAGCCGAACGCGGCGTTTCTTGCCGACTGGGGAATGGACTTCGCCTCTATTCTGTCGGCGGAATATGGCGAGGCGATGCTGAAGAAAGGAACGCCAGAAAACGTCGATAACTGGCCTGTCGGCACCGGACCCTATGCTCTGCAGCAGTATAAAGTGGATTCGCAAATCCGCTATATCGCCAATCCCCACTACTGGGAAGGCGAGGTGCCGACGAAGCACCTGATCTTCTCCATCACGCCGAACGTCGAGACCCGGCTGGCTAAACTGCAGACTAACGAGTGCCAGATTATTCCAGCGCCTTCGCCGGTACAGTTCCCGGTGATCAAGGGCAATAACGATCTGACGCTGCACGCCGTCGAGGCGCTGAACGTCGGCTATCTGGCGTTCAACACCGAGAAGAAACCGTTTGATAATGTGCTGGTGCGCCAGGCGTTAAACTACGCCACCGACAAACAGGCCATCGTCAGGGCGGTGTTCCTCGATTCCGGTACGGTGGCGAAGTCGCCGATCCCATCCACCATGCTCGGGTATAAAAAAGACCTCCCGGACTACGACTACGATCCGCAGAAAGCGAAGGCGCTGCTCAAACAGGCGGGTCTGGAGCAAGGGGCGGAAGTGACCCTGTGGTCGATGCCGGTTCAGCGGCCCTACAACCCGAACTCAAAACGCATTGCTGAAATGATCCAAAACGACTGGGCGAAAGTCGGGGTGAAAGCGAAGATCGTCAGCTATGAGTGGGGCGAATACCTGGCCGGCATGCGTAAAGGCGAACACGACAGCGCCCTGTACGGCTGGATGTCAGACAATGGCGACCCGGACAACTTTGCCGGCACGCTGCTCAGCTGTGATAATATCCAGACCGGCTCTAATGCCGCCCGCTGGTGCGATAAGTCGTATGACGCGCTGGTGAAGAAAGCTCTGCTGGTGAGCGATCCGCAGGCGCGCGCCAAACTCTACGAACAGGCGCAAGAGATCTTTTACCAGCAGGCGCCGTGGATCACCCTGGCGACCGGCAAGACCTTCTATGCCACCCGCAGCAACGTCAGCGGCTACACTGTGAGCATGATGGGGAGCGATTTTTCCAAAGCGAAGCTGAATTAAGTGAAAGGAGAACAGAATGGCACATCTGGATGAGGTCATCGTTAAAGTCGATGACATCCTTGCCGAGGGCGTTATCGCGCATATGAATGAGCTGCTGATCGCCCTGAGCGATGATGCGCAGCTCAGTCGTGAGGAACGCTATACTCAGCAGCAGCGCCTGCGCACCGCCATCGCCCACCATGGGCGACAGCATCAGGAAGAACAGGACGCGCGCCGCGAGCAGTTGACCAAAGGCGGCGCGATCCTCTGAACAGGCGCTCAGAACTGGCGTCTGGCCACCAGCCAGGCGCCCACCACCAGCATCACCGCGCCGCATAATGGCCCGATCAGCGCCCGCAGCGGTACGCCGTGGGCGCGAATTAAATCCATGATCAACCCGCCGACCAGCTGGCTGGCCACCAGTACCGCGATGGTGGTGGCTGCGCCCACGGTCTGATAGCCGCTGATGCTGGCGAAGACGAAAAAGGATCCCAGCATGCCGGGGATCAGCGTCCACCACTTCACGTTCAGGGCCAGCTCATGAAAGCCGGCGACGCCCTGGCGCAGCAGCAACAAGGTCACGAAAATAACGATACCTACCAGCGAATTGAGCAGCATGGCGATGAGGATCGTCGACACCGACTGGGTGATGCGCACCATCAGAGTGTTCTGCACCACCAGCCCTACGCCGGCGGCCACCAGAAAGGCGAGGGTAAGCGACCCATTCATGCCTGGCCGTCCGGGTCCTGGCGCGCATCAAGCTGCAGCTGCATAAAGGTCAGATCCAGCCAGCGACCAAATTTGGTTCCCACCTGCGGCATCTGCCCGGTGGTGATAAAGCCCAGCGTTTCATGCAGGTGCAGCGAGGCGTGGTTCTGCGACTCGATCCCGGCGACCATCACATGTTTATTCAGCCGACGCGCTTCGGCGATCAAGGCGACCAGAAGTTTGCGGCCCAGGCCTTTCCCCTGGTGCTCGGGGTGAACGTACACCGAATGCTCCACGGTGTGGCGAAAGCCGTCAAACGCGCGCCAGTCGCCAAAGGAGGAATAGCCGGTGATGACGCCGTTTTCCTCGCTCACCAGCACCGGAAAGCCTGCCAGCTGGCGGGCTTCAAACCATGCGATGCGGTTGTCGGTATCCACGGTTTTGTCATTCCAGATAGCGGCGGTATGCACGACGGCGTGGTTATAGATCTCGGCGATCGCCGCGCAATCGTCTTTAATGGCAGGGCGGATGGACATAGCAAACCTCAGTTTTCGTACACTATAGTAGTACGATATTATTACAATAATGAACGCCACGCTGTCATCCGTTTTCAGCAAATTTTTTCCTGATGGGCCAGGGGTTATGCGGCCCGACGGGCGGTTGTGTAATGCCTGCGCGCACACTATAGTGTTACGTTATGAATACTATAGAAGACAACCTCAATCAGCGTATCAGCGCGCGCATCCGCATCGAGCGCGAATCCCGTGGCTGGTCGCTGAACGACCTGGCCGAACGGGCGGGCGCCTCGCGGGCGATGATCCATAAAATCGAGCGCGGCGAAAGCAGCCCGACGGCGTCGATGCTGGGCCGCCTTTCCGGCGCCTTCGGCATCAGTATGTCGACCCTGATCGCCAGGGCGGAAATGCAGGAAGGCAAGCTGCTGCGTTTTGCCAGCCAGCCGGTATGGCACGACCCGCAAAGCCACTATCTCCGCCGCCACGTTTCGCCGCGCAGCGATCTGCCCATTGACCTGGTGCAGATCGAGCTGCCGCCCGGCAGCGATGTGCCGATGCCGGCTTCGTCCTATGCGCTGGCCCGCCAGCTGATCTGGCTGCAGCGGGGCGAGCTGGTGTTCCTGGAAGGGAATACCCGCCACGAGATGCAGACCGGGGACTGTCTGGAGCTCGGCCCACCGAACGACTGCCGCTTTATCAATGAATCCGCAGTGACCTGCGTCTATCTGGTGGTGCGCCTTAATCAATCGCCATCCGGCTCTTAATGATAAAGCGCATTGCGCATAAAGCAGCTAGCCTCAGTACTGTCTGCTAACAAGAGGAGTTTGCTATGTCAGAACAACCGCAACGCCATCGCCGCTGGGTACTGGCTTCCCGTCCCCATGGTGAACCGACGGCAGAGCATTTCCGCCTGGAAGAGCGCGAGGTGCCCACCCCGGGGCCGGGTCAGGTTCTGCTGCGTACCGTTTATTTATCGCTGGATCCCTATATGCGCGGGCGGATGAGCGACGCGCCGTCCTATTCACCGCCGGTGGCCATCGGCGCGGTGATGGTGGGCGGGACCGTGAGTCGCGTTGTGACCTCGCAGCATGATGATTTTCAACCCGGCGACTGGGTGCTGGGCTACAGCGGCTGGCAGGATTATGAGCTTTCCGACGGCAGCGGGCTGGTGAAGCTGGGGGACAACCCGCAGCACCCGTCCTGGTCGCTGGGGGTGCTGGGGATGCCGGGCTTCACCGCCTACATGGGATTACTGGACATTGGCCAGCCGAAGCCGGGTGACACGCTGGTGGTCGCTGCGGCCACCGGGCCGGTGGGCGCTACGGTCGGACAGATCGGCAAAATTAAGGGCTGCCGTACCGTCGGCGTCGCCGGCGGCGCGGAGAAATGTCGCTATGCGGTTGACACCTTAGGCTTTGATGTCTGCCTTGACCATCGCGCGGCGGACTTTGCCGAACAGCTGGCCCAGGCCTGCCCGCAGGGCATTGACGTCTACTACGAAAACGTCGGCGGCAAGGTTTTTGACGCGGTGCTGCCGCTGCTCAACACCGCGGCGCGGGTTCCGGTCTGCGGGCTGGTGAGCGGCTATAACGCCACCGGTCTGCCGGACGGGCCGGACCGTCTGCCGCTGCTGATGGCGACCATCCTCAAGAAACGCATTCGGATGCAGGGCTTTATTATCGGCCAGGATTATGGGCATCGGATCGCGGAATTCCAGCAGCAGATGGGGCGCTGGGTGCAGGAGGGTAAAATTAAATATCGCGAACAGCTGATCGACGGTCTGGAGCAGGCGCCGCAGGCGCTGATCGGCCTGTTGAAAGGTGAAAACTTTGGTAAGGTGGTGATCCGCGTGTCGGCGGACGACTAATACGCCGGGTATAGCCTGAACGCGCCTCTCTCCCGGCCGGGAAGAGAGGCGCTGCATCAATATCAGGCGTAAAAGGCTAACCGCTGGGCGAGCAGATCGACAAAGGCTTCGCGGTCCACATCCAGCATCAGGGTGGTATTGGGCGGATTGCCGGTCAGATGGTAGTAATCGACCACCGTCATCCCCTGGGTATATTTGCCTTCCGTTTCCACGCTGACCCAGCGCTCGATAGTGGTAAAGAGCTCCGGCTTGAGGAGCCAGGCGATGGTGCAGGGGTCGTGCAGCGGCGCGCCGTCGAAGCCCCACTTTTCGTCCTTGTGGTAGGCCATAAAGAAGTCGAGCAGTTCGGCGACGATGGTTGATACCGGATTGCCAATCTGGCGGAATCGCTCAATATCCGCAGGAAGGATCTGCGCCCGGTGGGTGACATCCAGGCCTGCCATCACCACCGGGATCCCCGACTGAAAGACCATCTCCGCCGCCTGCGGATCGACGTAGATATTAAACTCCGCCGCCGGCTGCCAGTTGCCCAGCCCCATAGCGCCACCCATGATCACGATGCGGGCGATCTTCGCGTGCAGCTCCGGATGGCTGGCGAGCAGCAACGCCACGTTCGTCTGCGGCCCGGTGGCTACCAGCGTCACCGGCTCCTGACTTTCGCGCAGCACCCTGGCCATCAGCTCGACGGCGGTGCAGTTTTGCGGCGCAAAGGCCGGCTCCGGCAGGTTCGGGCCATCCAGTCCGCTTTCCCCGTGCACGTTATCGGCAATGATCAGATCGCGCATTAACGGCTTCCACGCGCCGCCGGCGACCGGAATATCCGCGCGGTTCAGCAGGGTCAGCATACGCAGCACGTTGCGCAGGGTCTTCTCCGGGGTCTGGTTGCCTGCGGAGGCGGTGACGGCTTTCACCTCCAGCTCCGGCGAGGCGAGGGCGAGGACCAGGGCGATCGCGTCATCATGTCCCGGATCGCAATCAATCATTATCGGCAGTGCCATAGCAGCTCCTTGTTGGCGTTGTTCTGTGACCAGACTAACGCTGAGGCGCGAGGCAGACGAGAAAGTGTGCAGAATAGTGTGATGGCTAGCACGGTTGCAGGGGTAATCGCGCGCTGAGTCGCGGCGGTTCTGCATCATCATGCCTCGCCTTGCGGTGGCGCAAGCTAGCGTCCGGCGCGACGCGATAGAATAAAAATCGCTAATCCTTACGGATATTAATGGTTTGCTTTTCGGCGAGCGGATTCTTATCCTTAAGAAAACTCAAGAGGTTATGACGATGAAAGATGTAGTAGATAAATGCAGCACCAAAGGCTGCGCCATTGATGTCGGGACAATTATTGATAACGAGGACTGCGTCTACCGGGCTGAGAAATTATTCCCGAGCCGCGAGGAAGCGGAGTCAACCGTAGCCGCCGTTCGCGAGCGTGCCGCCGCGGCGGCGCCGGCCAGTGAACCACCGCAGGTTGACTACACGCTCGCCGCCGCCGGCGACGAGGTGAAACTCGATCTGTCCATCGCCTTCTCCTGCCAGGCGGAAAAGATCATTTTCGAATTGTCCCTGAGAAACCTGCTGTAATCAGCGCCCCGGGCGCCAGCGCCTGAGGGTAACGCCTTCGCCCGCCGGTCCGCGGGCGAAGCCGGGCGTTACTCGAAGCGCCAGGCGAGGTTCAGCCCGATACCGTAGTTGCGTCCCGGCGCGGGCTCGTAGTAGCGTCCGTTGGACTCGTTAACGATGACGGACCCGACGTATTCGCGGTCGAACAGGTTGTCGACCCGGCCGAACAGATCCATATCCATCCTGCCATAGCTCCACTTATAGCCGGTCGTCAGGCCGACCACCGTCCAGGAAGGGGCTTTGGCGGTGTTTTCGTCGTTCGCCATGATGTCGCTCATGTAGCGAATATCGCTCCCGGCGTACCAGCCCTGCTCCGGCTGATAGCCGAAGGAGGCGTAACCCATATTGCGCGCGATCCCCGGAATACGGTTGCCGTTGCAGCTGGCGTCGCCGCAGACGTTGGTGCGATAGGTCGCGTCAAGCCAGGTCCAGGCCGCCTTCAGGCGCCAGCTCTCGCCAAACTGCTGATCCAGTCCCAGCTCTATCCCCTGACGACGGGTCTTGCCGGCGTTTTTATAGCTGGTGCGCCCGCCGCTGCTGCTGTCGACCACGATCTCATTATCGGTATCGGTCTGGAACAGGGCGGCGGTGAGCAACCCATTGCCAATCCGCGTCTTGCTGCCGATCTCCACCGTGTCGTTGGTGGAGGGCTTCAGGCCGAAGTTGAGACCGCTCTGGTTATCGGCGCGGTATGACAGCTCGTTAATGGTCGGCGTCTCGAAGCCGCGGCCAGCGGAGAGGTAGACGTTCCAGGCGTCGGTCAGGGCATACTTCAGCGAGCCTGCGGGCAGCCATTTGTGATAGCTGGCATCGCCGCTGTCGTCGCCATTGCCTGGGGTGATGTAGTAATCATTCGAGTCGAACCATACCGAGCTGTAGCGCACCCCGGCATCGAGCGAAAGTTTGTCGGTGAGCTGCCACTGGGTTTGCAGGTAAGGGTCGACGTTCCACATCAGGTTACGTTCGTTACGGCGTAGCGCGCCCTGTTCGCCATACTGCGGCGCGCCGTTGACCATCACAAAGTTTTCATAGCCCTTGCGGCGCTCGCTCATGTTCTCGTAGTCAAGACCGGCGGTCAGGGTGACCGGCACCAGCAGCTCGCCGCGATGGGTCAGCCGGGTATCGATCCCCTGGTAGTGGCGGGTGAGGTCGATCACCCCGCCGGCATGGCTCGGCTTCAGCTGCGGCGCGCGCGGGATCGACTGGTACTGGGTGGTTTCGCGTTCCCCGGCGTACATCATGACGCTGAGATCGTCCTGGGCGCTCAGCTGGCGCTCGTAGCGCAGGCCAGCCTGGGTCTGCCGGGTATCCTTGCGGGTATTATACTGGTCGCCGCGCGGCGACTGGCGCGGGTTATCGCGCCATTCATCGGCGGTTAAGCCGCCGGCGTCATTGGCTTTGATATCAACGCTGTTCAGCAGCAGCGTCAGCTTACTGACGTCGTTGATGCGCACCCCCAGCCGGGCGTTGGCCAGATTTTTGCGCGCGCCGCTGTGATCGCGATAGCCATGGGTGGTGAAGCGGTTAGTCGACACCGTGTAATCCACATCGCCTGCGTGGCTGCCGTCGCCAACGGCGCCGGTGGCTTTCATCCCGTAGTGCCAGGTGCCGAAGCTGCCATAGTAACTGCTGGCTTCCACGGTGGGCGGCTGGGTGCCGGTCTGGCTGGTGACATTGATCACCCCGCCGGACGAGTTACCGTAGAGGGCAGAGAAGGGGCCGCGCAGCACCTCGAGGGTGTCGACGCTACCGATATCGATATTGGAGGTCTGCCCCTGGCCGTCGGGCATGGTCGCCGGGATGCCGTCCACATAGATGCGCAGCCCGCGCACGCCGTAGGTAGAGCGGGAGCCAAAGCCGCGAATCGACAGCTGCAGATCCTGGGCATAGTTTTGTCGGTTCTGCACCTGCAGGCCCGGCACGGCGCCCAGCGATTCAGAGAGGTTGACGCGCGGCGCGGCCTGGCGCATCTCATCCCCATTGACCACGCTGACGGCGGCGGGGGTATCCAGTTCAGAAACAGTGGTTGGCGCAGCGGTCACCACCATGGTTTGTTCATCGGCGGCCTGGGCGGCGGCGATGAGCGGCAGCAGCAGGGCCGGCAGGGCCGCGTGTTGCACGGATAGGATTTTCATCGATAGTACTCGGGAGACGAACCAAATGGAACATATGTATATATGTTACCCCGTTTGTAAAATATTTGAAAATTATTAACTGCCGTTGGTTAACGGATAGTGCTCCAGGCTGACGAATTTACCGGGCAACAACAATTAGCGCTCCACTTTGAGATGATTAATGATTACTATTCGCATTCAAAATAAGGCAGAGCCATGACTTTGCCGCCGGAAGCGATGTCGGGTCAGCACATACAGGTTCATCAAAGGGAGTCGTCATGTCATTACGTCAGTTTGCCGCGCCGCGTCTGCGCCATTCACTGTTATTCACTTCTCTGCTGCTGGCAGGCAGCTTTAGCGCCCACGCCGCGGAAGAGATGCTGCGCAAGGCCGTCGGGAAAGGGGCCTACGAAATGGCCTACAGCCAGCAGGAGAACGCGCTGTGGGTCGCCACTTCGCAAAGTCGTTCGCTGGACAAAGGGGGGATTGTTTATCGTCTTGACCCCACCACCCTCGACGTGACGCAGATTATTCACAACGATCTGAAGCCGTTTGGCGCCGCTATCAACCATGCCACCGGTACGCTGTGGTTTGGTAATACCGTCGACAGCACCGTCACCGCCATTGACGCCAAAACCGGCGCAGTGAAGGGCCGACTGGTGCTGGACGAGCGTCAGCGCAGTGAAACCGTGCGCCCGCTGCAGCCGCGCGAGCTGGCGGTCAATGAGCAGACCAACACTATCTACATTACCGGTCTGGGCAAAGAGAGCGTGATTTGGGTGGTGGATGGCGCTACCCTGAAGCTGAAAACGACGATTACCGGCACCGGGGCGATGGCCACCGGCCTGGCGATCGATCCGCAGGCGAAACGCCTTTATACCACCAATGCCGACGGCGAACTGCTGACCATCGACAGCGAGAGCAACACCATTGTGTCGCGCAAAAAATTGCTGGATGACGGCAAGGCGCATTTCTACCTTAACCTGAGCCTCGATACCGCCGGCCACCGCGCCTTTATTACCGACAGCAAGCAGCCGGAAGTGCTGGTGGTCGATACCCGCGACGGCAAAGTGCTGGAGAAAATCACCGCGCCGGAATCGCTGGCGGTGCTGTTTAACCCCACCCGCAACGAAGCCTATGTGACGCACCGTAAGGCGGGGGAAGTGAGCGTTATCGACGGCAAGAGCTATAAGGTGGTGAAGACCTTTAAAACGCCGACCCATCCCAACAGCCTGGCGCTCTCTGATGACGGCAAAACGCTGTACGTCAGCGTGAAACAAGCATCCAGCCGTGAGAAAGAGGCCACGGCGCCGGACGATGTGATCCGCATCGCCCTGTAAGCTCCCGGGCGCGACGACCATCGTCACCGGTGGTTGCGCCCGGCATCTCACCCTCTGTTACAAACGCGTATTGGCCTGATAAACCTGAAGGTTATACACTTAACGCTTTCCCGCCTCGCGCGGGCAGTGGTAATCAGTGGAGATAAAATGAAAAAACCATTCATGGTGATTTGCGCCGGCGCGATGCTGGCGCTGCTGGCCGGCTGTTCGTCCAACTACGTTATGACCACCAAAAGCGGACAGACGATCGTCACCCACGGCAAGCCGCAGCTGGATAAAGAAACGGGGATGACCAGCTATATCGATGAGTCTGGTAATAAGCGGGAAATTAACAGCAGCGACGTGTCGCAGCTGGTTGAGGATAACTAAGTCCTGACCTCCCGGTTTGCCCGCGATGGACAAACCGGGAGTCCTGCCATTTACTGCTTGAGCGTCGGCGCTGTGCTGTGAATCGCATGCACGCGCTTACGCACGCCAAACCAGCCCGCCACCAGCAGCACCGCCAGCAACGGGATGGAGCCAATGGTATAGGTGCCGTTCGGATAATCGAAGGCCATCAGCACCAGCACGCTAAACAGGAACAGCAGCGTCAGCCAGGAGGTGAACGGCGCCCCAGGCATTCTGAAGCTCACCTGAGCCGCTTTCCCTTCCTTAATCGCTTTGCGCAGACGCATCTGACACACCACGATGAAGCCCCAGGACGCAATGATCCCCAGCGAAGCGATGTTGAGGACGATCTCAAACACCTGCGACGGCACCAGATAGTTGAGGAACACCCCGACCACGTACACCGCCAGCGTTGCCAGGATCCCGGCGTAAGGGACGTGGTGACGGCTCATCTTCGACATGAACTTCGGCGCGGAGCCCCCCATCGACATAGAGCGCAGAATACGCCCGGTGCTGTAGAGGCCGGAGTTGAGGCTGGAGAGGGCGGCGGTTAACACTACGATGTTCATCACGCTGCCGATATACGGTACGCCCAGTTTTGAGAAGAAGGTAACGAACGGGCTCTGTCCCGCCTGGTAGGCGTTCCACGGCAGCAGCAGCACCAGCAGCACTACCGACCCGACGTAGAACAGGCCGATACGCCAGATCACGCTGTTGATGGCCTTCGGCACCATCGTCTCCGGATCCTTACACTCACCGGCCGCGGTGCCCACCAGTTCAATGGAGGCGAAGGCGAAGACCACGCCCTGCACCAGCACCAGCGCCGGCAGAAGGCCGTGCGGGAAGAAGCCGCCGTTATCGGTGATCAGGTGGAAGCCGGTGGCATTACCGTCCAGCGGCTTACCGGAGCCGAGGAAAATGGTGCCAACCACGAGAAACGCGACGATCGCCAGCACTTTGACCAGCGCGAACCAGAACTCCATCTCGGCGAACCACTTCACGCCGATCATGTTCATGGTGCCGACGATGGCCAGCGCGCCGAGGGCGAAGACCCACTGCGGCACATCGCCAAACGCGCCCCAGTAGTGCATATACAGCGCCACGGCGGTGATATCGACGATCCCGGTCATTGCCCAGTTAACGAAGTACATCCAACCGGCCACGTAGGCGGCCTTTTCGCCGAGGAATTCCCTGGCATAGGAGACGAAGCTGCCGCTCGAGGGGCGGTGGAGAACCAGTTCGCCGAGGGCGCGAAGAATAAAGAAAGAGAAGATGCCGCAGACCAGATAGACCAGTGCGAGCGCTGGCCCTGCCATTTGTAAACGTGCCCCGGCGCCGAGGAACAAACCGGTACCGATGGCGCCGCCGATGGCGATCATCTGTACCTGACGGTTGCCCATCGCTTTGTGATAACCCGCTTCATGTGAGTTGAGCCAGTGGCGTTTTGCAGCATGGTGCTCCGCTGCAGTGTCGTGTTTCGTATTCATTGATGTATCAGTTTCCTGTCAATGCCCATGTTTGCAGCCGGCGTGGAGGACGGCTGGCACATTATGCTGGCTTTCTCATCATTCTGACGTAGGAGATAAGCTCAGACATGGCGCTGAATCCTACACGTAACCTAATAGTTACGCACCTAAAACATTTACCGATAGCATTTGACAGATTTATCAATGAGATCAGCGTCGCAGAGTTTCCCGCAACAGAATGAAAGCGCTGGTATGCTGGCGTCGACTGGGGTAAGCGCGAGGTTGTCAGGGGACGGCGGGGGGGCAGTTCGCTGCTTTTGCATCCGTTATCCACGGGCGATGGCCACCTGCTCGCCGGGTCGCAGCCCGGCGTTTAACCGGTCACCCACGACCATTTTTTAGCCATTATCATCAGTGATTTTGATGTTAATATCCGGTTATTCCAGCATAAATGGCTTCCGCGTCGGTCACGGCGCCGCGCAGGCTGAGGAAGCGTGATGCCTGCAGGGGAGCAGAATGAACAGAGCGGTTAACCCTGATTGTTTAATTCATTCTGCCGGGGCAGGTATTGTAAGATGGAAAAACATACCCGTAGCGCCAGGCGACCCCACACAATGACCCCCTTGCACTTTCATAAATATCACGGACTGGGTAATGATTACCTGGTATGCCATCGCGCCGTTGCCGACCAGCTGAGCAACGAGCATATTCGAATTCTGTGCCATCGCCACTATGGCGTCGGTTCTGATGGTCTCCTGATCGACAGCGGCGATCGAACCCACCCCACCCCACGCTGCGTATTATCAATCCGGACGGCTCCGAGGCGGAAAAAAGCGGGAATGGGCTACGGATCTATGCGCGCTATCTGTTTGATATCGGTCGTGTCGGGCATGAGCCCTTTTTAGTGCACACCGCGGGCGGAGACGTCTATTGCACCGTGGAGAGCGATTTTCATCAGATTAGCGTCGACATGGGGCGGGCGAATTTCAATCCGGCGGCGTTACCCGCCCTGGTGAATTTGCCCGAGGCGGTGAATTATCCCTTGCCGCTGGCGGATGAAACCCTGTCCGTCGTGCTGGTCTCTATGGGCAATCCCCACTGCGTTGTCCTCGTGGATAAGCTCGACCTGGAACAGGTTCATCGCTTAGGGCCGCAAATTGAACATCATCCCTTGTTCCCCAAACGCTGCAATGTGCAGTTCGTGGAAGTTGTCAATCGCCATACGCTGAAGATTGGTATCTGGGAGCGGGGCGCCGGGTTTACGATGACCTCCGGGAGCAGCAGCTGCGCGGCGGCCAGCGCCATGCGCCGGTTAGGGAAGGTGGACGATCGGGTGGAGGTCAACATGCCAGGCGGCCAGCTGCGCATCACCTTCGGCGCGGATTTTCAGGTACTTATGCGTGGCCCGGTGCATAAGATCGCCAGCCTGACGCTGGATAAAGACTGCTTTGTCGGCGGCGGCGCTATCTCCACTGGCGCGGGATGACAGGTGGGGCGATCAGCCGGAAATTTTTTGCCTTTCGCTTGCTGGCGTAAGCGGCTGTACATACTGCCTTTTCCCATCCGGGCAAAGGCGGCAAACAACGGAAATGGCTACCTGGGAGAAACAGAGATGAACATCAATGTGGTCGGCACCAGCGGCTCAGGCAAATCCACCCTGGCTCGTCGCCTGGCGCACAGGCTGGGGCTGCCGTGCATCGAACTGGATCGCCTGTACTGGCGGCCGAACTGGCAGGGCGCGCCGGATGAGGCGTTTTTCGCCGCCATTGCCGCCGCGACGGCCACCCCGGGTTGGGTATTGGATGGCAACTACAATCGCAGCCGCGGGGTCAAATGGCGCGAGGTGGATCTGGTGATCTGGCTGGATTATGGCCTCTGGCGCACGCTGCGCCAGGCGGTGTGGCGGGCCGCGAGCCGGGCGTGGCGCCGTCAGGAGCTGTGGCCGGGAACCGGCAACCGCGAGAGTTTCCGCCGTTCGTTCTGCAGCCGGGAATCCATCATCCTCTGGACGCTGAAAACCTGGCGGCAGAATCGCCGACGCTATCTGGCCGATATGCAGGATCCGCAATATCGTCATATTCGCTTCGTCCGGCTACGCAGTCCTCGGCAGGCCGAGGCGCTGCTCCGCGAGCTGGAAGCGCAGCGGTCAGGCGGGCATATCTAATTTTCAGCAGTACACATGTGAATTAATTGTTTCTCAATAGTTAGCAGAGATTTTAATAATGCAGGCACGTACTTTCATATGAGCCTGCGAAATGTCTTATCGAATCAGTATCCTGGATAAAAGTCCGCTTGCCGCCGGGGAAACCGCCGCGCAGGCGCTGGCGCGTACATTAACGCTGGCGCAACACGCCGAAGCCTGGGGCTATCACCGCTTCTGGGTCGCCGAACACCACAATACCGATCAGCTGGCGAGCCCCTCGCCGGAGCTGGTTATCGCCTGGCTGCTGGGCCACACCCGGCGGATCCGCCTCGGGTCCGGCGGCGTCATGCTCCAGCACTATAGCCCCTATAAGGTTGCGGAAAACTTCAACCTGCTGGCCGCCCTCGCGCCGGGCCGCATCGATCTCGGGGTCGGCAAGGCGCCTGGTGGCCTGCCGCTCTCCACCCGCGCCCTGCAGCAGGGCCTGCATCAGGAAGAGAAAGGCGCCTTTGCCGACCAGCTGGCGCAGCTGGATAACTGGCTGTCGCTGACTGAGCCCGGAGGGGAAGAGAGTCTGCGCGCCACGCCGATCCCGCCGCGCCGGGCAGACGGTTTTCTGCTCGGCGCCAGCCTGGAGAGTGCTGAACTGGCGGCCCGCCTTGACTGGAACTTTGTCTTTGCCGCCCATCTCAATGGCGACAGCGCGCTGCGCCGCACGGTGCTCAACCGCTGGCGCGAGCTGAGCCCGCGCGAGGCAATTGTCGCCGTGCAGGTGGTGGTCGCCGACGATCCCGCTACCGCCGCCGCGCTGGCGCAGCAGGTGGAGGCGTGGGGCGTTGAGCTGGAGAACGGCCAGCGGGTGACCGTCGGCAGTGAGGCGCAGGCCGTCGCTTTTGCCCGCCAGGCCGGTAGCCGTCCCACCCGTATCGCCCGCCGCGAATCTTCGCTGATATCGGGTACCCCCGAAGAGGTGAAAGCCCGGCTGGACGCGCTGCAGGCGGAAGATCAGCTGGATGAACTCATCATTGATACCCCCATTAGCGACGGGCCTGCGCGCCTGCGCTCCCTGCGCCTGCTGGCGCAGGCTCACTACGGCAAGGCGGTGCTGAATGTCCTTTGAACAACAACTGATTAGCTGGCGGCGCGAGCTGCACCAGAACCCGGAGCTCTCCCTGCAGGAGGTGGCCACCACTGCGCGGATCCGCGACTGGCTGCAAAGCGGCGGGTTGACCCTGCTGCCCTACGATCTGAAAACCGGGCTGGTGGCCGAAGTCGGCAGCGGCGACAAGGTGATAGCCCTGCGGGCGGATATCGACGCGTTGCCCATCGAGGAGGCGACCGGTCTGCCTTACCGCTCGCAGAATCAAGGGGTGATGCATGCCTGCGGGCACGATATTCACACCAGCGTAATGCTGGGAGCGGCGCTGCTGCTGAAGGATCGGGAAGCGGAACTCCCGGGGCGGGTGCGGATCCTTTTCCAGCCGGCGGAAGAAAATTTCGGCGGGGCGAAAACCCTGATCCGCGCCGGGGCGCTGGAGGAGGTGTCGGCGATCTTTGGCATGCACAATGAGCCCGGCCTGCCGGTGGGTGAATTTGCCACCCGCGGCGGCGCGTTCTACGCCAACGTCGACCGCTTCGTCTTCAAAGTGACCGGGAAGGGCGCGCATGCCGCCCGCCCCCATGAAGGCAAGGATGCGATCCTGCTGGCCAGCCAGCTGGTGACGGTGCTGCAGAGCGTGGCCAGCCGGGAAGTGAACACCCTCGACTCGGTGGTGCTCAGCGTGACGCGGATCCAGGGAGGCAATACCTGGAACGTGCTGCCGGAGAGCGTCGAGCTGGAGGGGACGTTGCGCACCCACAGCAGTGAAGTGCAGCAGCGGGTCAAGGCCCGGGTCAGCGAGATTGCGGCCGGTTTCGCCAGCGCCTTTGGCGCGCAGATTGACGTCTTCTGGTATGCCGGCCCGACGGCGCTGGTCAATGACGCCCGCTGGGCCGACTTCGCCAGCGAGGTAGCGGCCCAGGCCGGGTACCGCACCCACCACGCCGATCTGCATCTCGGTGGTGAAGATTTTGCGGTCTATCTTCAGCATATTCCCGGGGCGTTCGTCAGTATCGGCAGCGCCAGCGAATATGGTCTGCACCATCCGGCATTTAATCCGGACGAACGGCTTATTGCACCCGCAGCGCACTATTTCGCCCGTCTGGCGGAGCAGGCATTACAACACATTTAATGGATGACAGGGGAAGGGGTAGCTATGTCTGAAAATCGACAATTGCGTCTGGGGACGATATTACATGGCGCATCGGGAAATATGTCCGCCTGGCGTCATCCGGCGGCGCAAGCGGACGCCAGTATTAATTTTGATTTTGTTACAGAGACGGCGTTAAAAGCGGAAGCGGGAAAACTGGATTTTATTTTTGTCGCCGACGGTTTATATATTAATGAAAAATCGATTCCCCATTTTTTAAATCGCTTCGAACCTTTAACGGTGCTTTCCGCGCTGGCCGCGGTCACCCGGCGGCTGGGGCTGGTGGGGACCTTATCCACTTCGTACAGCGAGCCGTTTACCACCGCCCGCCAGTTCGCCAGCCTCGACCATTTAAGCCAGGGGCGGGCGGGCTGGAACGTGGTCACTTCGCCGCTGGAAGGGTCGGCGAAAAACTTCTCCCGGGCCCAGCATCCGGATCATGCGCTGCGCTATCGCATTGCCGATGAATATCTGCAGGTGGTGAAAGGCTTGTGGGATTCGTGGGAAGAAGATGCCTTTGTGCGCAATAAAGCGACCGGTCAGTTCTTTGACAAAAATAAGCTGCATACGCTCGATCATCACGGGGATTTCTTTAAAGTGGCCGGACCGCTGAATATTGCCCGCACGCCGCAGGGACGACCGATTATTTTCCAGGCTGGCGCGTCGGACGACGGCAAAAAATTAGCCGCACGCCACGCCGATGCCATTTTTACCCATCAGGAATCGCTGGCCGAGGCGCAGGCATTTTATCAGGACGTGAAAAGCCAGCTGGCGGCCTGGCAGCGCACCCCGGATCAGCTGCATATTTTCCAGGGCGTCAGCGTCATTGTCGGCGATGACGCCGAAGACGCGGAGCGCCAGTACCAGACCACCGCGGCGCTGGTCTCCATCGAGGATGCGCTGAACTATCTGGGGCGGTATTTCGAACACCATGATTTTTCGCAGTATCCGCTTGATGAACCGTTCCCGGATATTGGCGACCTCGGGCAAAACAGCTTCCGCAGTACCACCGACGAGATTAAACGTCACGCCCGCGAGCGCGGATTAACCCTGCGCCAGGTGGCCCTGGAGGCAGCGAGCCCGCGTCCGCGCTTTACCGGCACCGCCAGCGATGTCGCCGACGGGCTGCAACTGTGGTTCGAACAGCGCGCGGCGGACGGATTCATTATTCAGGGCGGCACGCCGGAAACCTTTCCGCGCTTTGTGGATGAGGTGGTGCCTCTGTTACAGGCGCGCGGCCTGTTCCGTCGCGACTATCCGGGCGCCACCCTGCGGGAAAGTCTGGGACTGGCGCTACCCGCTAATCAATTCCAAAAATAAGAAAAGAGAATCACGCTATGCAGAAAACAACACTCTTGCTGGCCGTCGCGTTGGCATTTAGCGCCTCGTCGTGGGCACAGGACGTCAAGATCAATGGCACCGGGGTAAGCCTTGAGGCCAACAAAACGCCCATTCACACAGCGAAAAACCCGCAGGCCATTGCCCTGTTGCCGAAAGATCTGCATCTGGCGGTGCCGGGGAAATTTACCGTCGCGGTGGCGGCCCTGAACTCACCCCCGCTGACGGTCTTCGCCGATGACAACAAAACCCTGCTCGGCAGCGAGGCGGATATCGCCCGGCTGGTGGCGGAGAGTCTCGGGCTGGAGGTGAACGTGGTTCCCACCTCCTGGGAAGACTGGCCGCTGGGGGTCACCTCCGGCAAATATGATGCCGCGATCAGCAATATTACGGTCACCAAAGCGCGGAAAGAGAAGTTCGATTTCGCCACCTACCGCAAAGACTCGCTGGGCTTCTACGTCAAAAGCAGCAGTCCGCTGAGCAAGATTGACAAGGCGGAAGACATCGCCGGGCTGAAGATTATCGTCGGCTCCGGTACAAACCAGGAGGCGATCCTGCTGGCGTGGAACGCGGAGAACGTCAAAAAAGGGCTGAAGCCGTTTACCCCGGTCTACACCAAGGATGATGCCGCCCAGACTCTGGCGCTGCAGACCGGACGAGCCGATGCCTTTTTCGGCCCCAATGTGATTGGCGCGTGGAAGGCGGCGCTGACCGGCAAAACCAAACTGGTGGGCAGCGTTGACGGCGGCTGGCCGAAAGCGGCGCATATCGCGGTGACGCTGAAAAAAGACAGCGGGCTGGTGAATGCCGTCCAGGCGGCGCTGAACGGCGCTATCGCCAGCGGGGACTATGCCAACGTGCTTAACCGCTGGGGAGAGGGAGTGGAAAGCATTCCGCAATCGGAGATCAACACGCCCGGACTGGGCGACTGATAGGAGGCGCGATGAGCGAAGCATTCCGCGATATATCTCCGGACGCACCGGAGCTGCAGCCGATTATTAGCGGGCTGTTTGCCGAATACGCCGCCCGCTACGGTGACTATTTTTCCCGCGATGCGGAAGTGGAGTTGAGCGAGTGGTATTTGCCGCCGCAGGGGCTGTTTATCGTCCTTGAGCGTGAGGGCGAAATTATCGCCACCGGCGCTTATAAGCCGAAGGATCGCCACACCGCAGAGATCAAACGTATCTGGACGCACCGCCGTCTGCGCCAGCAGGGGCTGGCGGCGAAAGTGGTTCAGGAGCTGGAGCGGCGGGCGGTGCTGGCCGGGTACAGCCATATCTACCTGACCACCGGCTTTCGTCAGCCGGAGGCGGTCAAGCTCTATCTCAGCCAGGGGTATGAGGCGCAGTTCGACCTCGCGCGAGACCCCGAAGAGTACAGTCAGCCGCCCTACGATGGCCGACTGCGGTTCACTAAAGCGCTGGCGGTGAGCGCCTTCAGCCACAGCGCCTGAGGAGGCATGATGCATTCATCTGAAACGATCAAAGTGGTGCCGGCGCGCTATCCGCTGCGGGTAGTCGGGGCCCTGGTGGCCCTGCTGGTGCTGGCGGTGGTGATCCAGTCGGTGGCCTTTAACCCGCGCTGGGAGTGGGGCGTCTTCGCCCGCTGGTTCTTCGACCCGGTGATCCTCGAAGGGCTGGGGCAAACCCTGCTTCTGACCCTGCTCGGCACGGTGCTGAGCGTGATCTTCGGCGGCCTGCTGGCGCTGGCACGCTTGTCCTCATCGTGGCTGCTCAGCAGCCTCGCCTGGGGCTATATCTGGCTGTTTCGCTCGCTGCCGCTGATTGTCGTGCTGATCATTCTCTACAACTTCTCCTATCTCTACGACACCCTGTCGCTGGGGATCCCGTTTACCGGCGTCACCTGGGCCAGCTACCAGACGATAAACGTGCTGGGGCAATTCTCCACGGCGGTGGTGGGCCTGACCCTGGTGCAGAGCGCCTATACCGCGGAGATTATTCGCGGCGGCTTCCTCGGCGTTGACCACGGGCAGTATGAAGCCGCCGCCGCGCTGGGGCTACCCGCCTGGCGACGCACGCTGCGCATTATTCTGCCGCAGGCGCTGCGCACCATCCTGCCATCCGGCTTCAATGAGATCATCAGTCTGGCGAAAGGAACGGCGATGGTGTACGTCCTGGCGATGCCGGAGCTGTTCTACACCATCCAGATGATCTACAACCGTACCCAGGAGGTGATCCCGCTGTTGATGGTCGGCGCCGCCTGGTATCTGGTGATCACCAGCGTCCTCTCCGCCATTCAGTACCTGGTGGAACGTGGCCTGGCGCGCAGTGAGCGCCGCTCGGCGGTGAACAGCGCCCGCGGCAGCCGTCTGAATCAACCCGCACGTCAACCACAGCCCCAGGAGGCCGTCCATGCCCAGCTCTCGTAATGGCCATATCTCTATCACCGGGGTCAGCAAATACTATGGCCGCCACAAGGCGCTGGACGATGTGTCGCTGGAGATACCTCCGGGCACGGTGACGGTGATCCTCGGCCCTTCCGGTTCGGGCAAGTCCACGCTGCTGCGCACCATTAATCACCTCGAGCGCGTCGATGAGGGGTTTATTCAGATTGATGGCGACTATATTGGCTATCGCCGCAAAGGCGACAAGCTGTATGAGATGAAAGAGAAGGAGATCCTCCGCCAGCGGATCAACGTCGGCTACGTGTTCCAGAACTTTAACCTGTTTCCGCACCTGACGGTGCTGGAGAACCTGATAGAGGCGCCGATCGCCCACAAGCAGGTCACGCGCAAAGAAGCCATTGCCCGTGCCTGGGAGCTGCTGGACGTCGTCGGACTGCGCAATAAAGCCGACGCCTGGTCGCGGCATCTCTCCGGCGGCCAGCAGCAGCGTATCGCCATAGCCCGGGCGCTGGCGCTGGACCCGCGGGTTATCCTGTTTGATGAGCCCACCTCGGCGCTGGATCCGGAGTTGGTGGGCGAGGTGCTGGATGTGATCAAGAAGCTGGCGCGCTCTGGCACCACGCTGGTGGTGGTCACCCACGAGGTTGGCTTTGCCCGCGAGGTGGCCGACCAGGTGGTGTTTATGGTCGACGGCAGGATCGTCGAGCAGGGCAGCAGCGACGAGGTGCTCAACCATCCGCAGCATCCGCGTACCCGGCAGTTTTTATCCAGGGTGCTGCCGTCATGAACAGAGCGATAGCGACCCTTGTATTCAGCGCCCTGGCGCTGGACGCTCACGCGGCGCTGGATCTGCGCGCCAATGAGCAGCCATTGCCGGTCACCCGCGACCCGCAGGCGATAGCGAAAATTCCACCGGGCTACCGCTTCGTGGAGCCGGGAACGCTGACGGTGGCGATCTCGGCGCTCAATTCGCCACCGCTGGCGCTGCTGGCCAGCGACAACCGCACGCGGATCGGCAGCGACCCGGATATAGCCCGCCTGCTGGCCGGGAGCCTTGGCCTGAAGCTCAGGCTGGTGCCCACCGCGTGGGAGGACTGGCCGCTGGGTATCGCCGCCGGCCGCTATGACGTGGCGCTGATTAATATTGCGGTAACCGAGAAGCGCAAAGAGAAGTTCGATTTCGCCACCTATCGGGTGGACTCTCTGGCCTTCTCGGTGAAATCCACCAGCGACATCGCCGCGGTGCATGGACCTGCGGACCTTGCCGGGCGCAAAGTGATCGTTGGGTCCGGCACCAATCAGGAGCGGATCCTGCTGGGCTGGAATGAGGACAACCGGGCCGCCGGGCGGCCGCCGGCCCAGCCGGTCTACCTGACCGATGATGCATCTGGCAACCTCTATATCCAGTCCGGGCGGGCGGATATTTTTTTCGGCCCGCAGTCGGTGGCCGCCTATAAAGCGGCCCTTAACGGCCAGACCCGGGTGGTAGGCCTGGGGCCGAAAAAAGCGTGGGTGGCGACGACCACTAAAAAAGGCAACGGACTGGTCTTTGCCCTGCAGGCCGCCCTCGACGGGGCGATCGCCCGCGGTGAATATCAACAGGTGCTGGCGCGCTGGGGAGAGCAGGGCGAAGCGGTGGCGCAGTCGGTGGTCAACCCGCCGGGGATCACCTACTAACCGCCAGGGCCAGGGTATGCCGGGTGGGTGAGCGGCAATTTTCTGCCTACACTTAGGCTTTACCCTGGAGGCAGACCATGATTACCGTTTATGGCGTGCCGGGATGGGGCTCGACGATTAGCGAGCTGATGCTCTCCCTGGCCGATATTCCCTACGAGGTGGTTGACGTCGAGGGCTTTGACCAGCCCGGCCCGGCGCGCGAGCGCCTGCGGCAGATTAACCCTCTGTGCCAGGTGCCCACCCTCAGGCTGGCCGACGGCAGCATCATGACCGAAACCGCCGCCATCGCGCTGATGATCCTCGACCAGCGCCCCGATCTGGCCCCCGCGCCGGGGACGCCGCAGCGTCAGCAGTTTCAGCGTCTGCTGATCTGGCTGGTGGCGAATGTCTATCCCACCTTTACCTATGCCGACTACCCGGAACGCTGGGCGCCCGCCGCGGCGGAGCAGCTGGTGGAAAATTGTCGCCAGTACCGGAACAACCTCTATCTCTGGTTCGAACAGCAGCTGGTCGCCGGGCCATGGGCGCTGGGCGCGTCGGTTACCCTCCTGGACTGCTATATCGCGGCGATGTATAGCTGGGGGCCCAGGCAGGCGTGGTTTAACGCCCATACGCCCAAATTTGCCGCCGTCGCCCTGGCGGTCTATCAGCGACCGGAGCTGGCCGCGGCGCTACGACGTAACAAGCTGATTTAACGCACGCGATGCCAACCGCAACCGCCATTCTGTGGTAGCGTTATGGCCTTCACCACAAGGAGTCTTTGCTATGCCGCATGTTGATATTAAATGCTTTCCCCGTGAACTGACTGACGAACAAAAAACCGCGCTGGCCGCCGATATTACCGAGGTGCTGATCCGCCATCTGAACAGTAAAGAGGGCGCGGTCAGCGTCGCGCTCACTCAGGTTGAGCCGGACGCGTGGCAGGCGGTGTGGGACAGTGAGATCGCCCCGCAGATGGCGCAATTGATTAAGAAGCCGGGTTATAGCATGTAACCCGGCGCCCCGGAGGCGATGCTGCGCATCTGTCCAACGGACAAGGTGCTTTGCGCCGCCTCCGGCAGGGGCTTCTCCGGCTACGCACTGAGAGAAACATCATGTTCATCTATCCTTAGCGCCAGAGAGCCAACTGAGGTGTATGTGAAAGACGAATTGTTTGCCGATCTGCTGGCTAGTGCAGAAGAAATGGTCAGAATTGAGAAGGGTGAACAAACGCCGAAGGTGCACCACGTTCATACCTTCAGCGAAGTTGATGTGAAAGCAATACGTGAAGCCACAGGTTTAAAACAGCAGGACTTTGCAGCGGCCGTTGGCGTTAAGTAACAGCGTGTATTTAAATCAACCCGTCCAGGCGTTTGCCCCGGACGGGCTACTTTATTAAAACCAAATCTCCGTCTGCACGCCAAAGTTCCAGTTTCCTCCGGCGGTAAAGCCTTTACTGCCGAAATCATCGTTTATCGCATAGCGATCCAGGTCTTTATCCCAGTTCATCCACGTGACAAAGAAGCGGATCTCCGGCCTCGCTTTGATATCAAACACATCGCCCACTTTGAACGTCGGGGCGAAGGTCAGCTTGTAAAAATCGCCGCTCACCGCCTGGTATTGATACACGTTGTCATTATAGCGATAGGTTCGGCCGTTGGGATTCAGGTCCATATATTGCCAGGACGCTTCGTATAGCAGGGCGAAGTTGCGGGTGATCCCTTGGGAAACCCGCAGGTTAAAGGTTGCCCAATCGTAGCGGTCGCCATCGCGGTAGCGATCTTCGCTATGCTGGGCGATAACCGATGGTGCAAGCTGCCAGTTTTTCCCCAACGGCAAAATGCCGTAGGACGCAAAACGCAGGGACTTAGCGTTCTCGGTAAGATCGCCATCGCTACCGGGCTGGCGCGCCTCGGCGCCCAGCCCGCCGCCATACTGCAGGGCGCTCTCAGATACGCCCGGCGCGAGGCCATAGAATTGCTGTTTGTCGTGATATGCCAGCATCGCGTAGTAGCCGTTTTTCGCCGTATTATCGCTGCGCAGAGCGTAACTGCCGGTGGTCGAGGTATTATCTTTCAGATCATCATTGCCCTGGGCGGTCATCGCCGTGGTCATCAGCTGCCAGTTGTTCCAGAAGTGGTTGGCGGTGAACATCAGGTTCTGTATATCGTTATCCTGGTAGTTATCGCTACCCAGATCGCCGAAGTTACGCGCATAGACCGAGTAATCGCCGCGCAGCGTATCCCCCCACTTCACGTCATTGATCCCGCCGCCGGTACCGCCGAGGAACATAATATCGCTATCGGTAAAGTGGATATCGAAATTATCGCGGTCGAAACGCTTGCCCGCCCAGATGGACGCGCTCCTGAACGGCCCGGAAAAATCGGCGAAATTGCCCATCTCGACGTACAGCTGACGCACGTTCAGGTGGTGGCTGTCGTTATCCTGTACCCATGGATCCGGGTTGGTTGCCCCGTCGGCAAGCATGGTTTTAAAGTGCGCCCATGACCCGTCGCTGAAGGTCATTTTTTTGCCGAAGCTGAGCTCCACGTAGTTATCTTTCTCGTTGCCGAGACGGCCAACGTGGGCATCGCCGTTGAGCGAACTGGCCGGGGAGATTCCCGGCCCGCCGCGCGCGCCTTTACCATGACTGTCAACCAGCATCCCGGAGCGCGCGTAGGCGTTGAACTCGAAGCCATCGCTGAGGCTGCTTTTCGCCAGCTGTTTGTCGGCAGCCTGCTGCTTTTGCTCGGTCGCTGCGGTGCGCTGACTGAGGGTCTGCACCTGCTTTTCCGCTGCCGCCGCGCGTTGTTCCGCGGCGCTGGTGCGCAGCTCCGCCTGCTGCGCCCGACGTTTGGCCTCTCCGGCCTCCTGCTCCGCATGATTAAGCCGGGCCTCCAGCTGCGCCAGCCGTTGTTCGACGGTGAGCGGGGCCGCACTCGCGTCGTAAGCCGAAAAAAGGACGCAGCAAACCGCTGCGCTAATCAAAGAGATACGCATATCAATCCTTATTTTTTTCAGAGGTATGTAGGGGGTGCTGCGCCTTACAGGGCGTGGTTTTCTCCAGCAACGGGCGATGGGTTCGACGGCGCACGGCGTCCAGCGTCAAGGTCGGCGCGGATCTGCTCGTACTGGTCGTCGAGTCGGTAGAAGCGACCCATCCACAGCATTGAGGCGACAATCAGCAGCGCCGGGATATAGAGGTAGCAGGCTTTTATCGCCAGCATCGCGCCGTCGCTTTGCGTCTGATTAGCGATATAACCGCCGGATGAGAGCAGGACCCCGGTAATGGCTCCCGCGCCCGCCATCGCCACCTTGCCAAGAAAGCCGTTGATGGAGGTTAAAATGCCGGCGGTATTGATGCCGGTTTTCCATACTCCGTAATCCACCGGATCGGCTTGCATAGAGAAGTAAATTGCCGTGCGCTGTCCGGCGCCAAGCGAGAGTACGACCGCTCCGGCAACCAGACCCCAGCTGTTAACGCCTGCCGCCATCATCATGACCATGCCGACCAGGTTGATCGCGCTGGCGACCAGATAGACGTGGCGCTTTTTCATCTGGCTGGCGAGCAGCGGAACGGTGAGGGTACCCAGCAGAGGAACGAAGGTGGAGATCCCGGCGACGATCGCCGTGAGATCGTTATTACCGACGTAATAATGGAAGAAGTAGACCAGCGCCCCGGTCTGGAAGAAAAACGCGCCCCACATCAGGAAAATATTGATGGCGAAGACGAACCATGGTTGGTTGGCGCGCAGGCTGACCCAGGCGCGTTTTAAGGTCATGCGCTCCTGAGTAATGCTGATATTTTCCTTAACGTTCCGGAAGCTCACCAGCAGAAAAAAGGTGGCAATAACGCCGAAAACCACCGCAGTATAGAAGAAGCCGTGCTCCTGATTGCCTTTCCCCAGCGCGCCAACCAGCGGCAGCGTGGCGACCGCGACAATAGTCGCGCCGAGCGAGCCGAGCAGAATACGTACCGCCGACAGCGTCGTGCGCTCCCGCGAGTCGTTCGTCAGAAACGGCAGCATGGCGCAGAATGGAATATTAACGAGGGTATAGAGAAACGACAGGCACAGATAGGTGACAAAAGCGTAGATCAGCTTACCGGTGGTGCCGAAATCAGGCACGTAGAAGGCCAGAATACACAGCAGTCCGAAGGGGATCGCGCCAATCAGCAGATACGGACGGCAGCGCCCCCAGCGGGTGGAGGTATTGTCGATAACCAGCCCCATTAGCACGTCGGCAACGCCGTCCACCAGGCGCGTCACGAGGAACATCAGGCCTACGTAATAAGCGGGCAGGCCCATCACGTCGGTGTAAAAGAACATCAGATAAAGAGAGATCATCTGCCACACAAGGTTGCAGGAGAGGTCGGCGATGCCATAGCCAAGGCGCTGCCGCCAAAGGGTAAAGGTTGTTTCTGCCATAAAAGTAAACTCGCTTATCGTTGTTGTTAAAGTCCGTACTGGCGAATAAACCAGGCCGGGGTGCAGCTCCACGCATGGCAATAACTGTTTATCAGCTTGCTGCCATAAGGGGAAAAATCAGGATGCGCCGGGTCGAAGATTTCCCAGAAGGTATCGGCGCCGTAGTCGACCATTGCTCCCCAGTAGGCTTTGATCTGCGCAATAGCGTCGTCGCGCAGCCCGCACTGCAGAAGAGCGGCAATATAGTGGTGACGCAGGTATGGCGTGTTCATGGCGATCGCGGGGGGATTTTGCTCCAGATTATGCATGATCTCCCGGCGCTGCTGAGGAGTACCGACTTCCGCCAGTACCAGCCAGATTTGCGATGCCCATGAGACCTGCCGCTGCTCGCCGCTGATGTAGAAGCCTTGCTGCTCGTCCCATAAGACATCGAGGGCCGCAGCTTTAAGCTGCTGTAAACGCTGGCGATAGCGGACGGCCAGCTCAGGTTCGAAACGCTCCGCCAGCCAGACGGCGCGCTGCAGGCAGTAAATCAGCACGCCCTGCGCTGCAGCCTGTTTATTCAGCGATGCCTGCCAGTCGATAAACACCCACCAGTCGTCGCTATCGCGCACAACCCCGGAGGCGTCGCAGCGTTTCAGCGCCAGTTCAATCTGACGACGGGCCGTGGGCCACAGCTCGCGGGCCGTAGCAATATCCTCCGCGCTTTGCAGATAGTTGTAGAGAACGTCAACAAAAAACAGAGAATAATCAAAAAGAAAGGTATCGTCAGCAATGACATCCGGCTGCACGAACACGTTGGCCGATACCATACCGTCCTCACGAGTATGCCCGGCGAAAAGGTACAGGCAGCGGCGTACTAAATCGTGACGGGCGAAGGTCACATCGTTCACCAGCGCCTGCAAACGTAAATCGCCGAGCCACAGGCGGCGGTCGCGTTTGGGGCCATCCTCAAACACCTCCTGCATGCAGTTTTGCAGGGTCAGAACGGCAACGCTGTCGATGGCCTTGAGCTGCGGGTCGGCGGTTGTCGCTGCCGGGCATGCGCCGCTGGCGGAGGTAACGGCATTCACCTGAATCTGGTTGAATTGCAGACGAAACTTGCGCGACACGGCTTTGACCTCCACCTTCAGATAGCGGAAGCAGTAGCGGCGCGGCAGATCAACGTTGGCCGGCAGGACATCAAGCCACAGATCCTGCTGCTGCAGCCAGCTGCTGCTGAGCCAGCCCTGGTAATCGCTGAACGGCTCACATACTTCGCTCAGCGTTTCGCCGAAGGTGAACTGCAGATGGGCCGGAGCGTCCGGCGGGCTCCCGACGCTCTGACAGAGAAAATGCAGGTAGCCAACAAAGTGGCTGCCAAAATCAATAATGACGCTATCGCCGCTGCTCAGCTCGCGCTGATAAAACGCGGCCAGGGAACTTACCGGCTCAGCGCGCCAGCCAAACAGCGCCGTGGCGTCGGCGTGGGCTTCCACCACGGCGATCGGCGGGTACGCCTGGCGGCGTAGCGCGGGCCGGAGCGTCTCGGCGGTGCGTAGAAAATCCGGGTGGCGGGTCATCGAGACCTGAGAATTATGCTGAATTGCCTGTGACATACTGCGTCCTCTGTATTTATTTGTCCGCAGCATAAGATGCCGGCCAGGGGGGCAACCACTCTGGCAATGCCAATGCATTTGCCAGATTGGCACTGATAATGAGATGGGCGGGTTGCCGATCACAATTCCAAAAATCTTGCTCGTGGCGGTCGGGAAAATGCATTATCTTGCCTCTGCGCCGTAAGCCGTTTTGGACTTTATAGATGATGATGTTGACCGTTGAGTATTATTTCACCCATCCGCAGGATAAGCTGGGCATGTATGCCAGCGATCCGGAAGATAATAGCCATGAACATTGTCATGAATTTGCTGAGCTGGTGATCGTTGAGGAAGGGCACGGTTTACACGTTATTAATGGCAGGCCACTATATATTCAACAGGGCGACGTTTTTTACGTTCAGCCTGGTGACGTTCATTATTATGATGAGCTGGGAACGCTTAAGTTAATTAATGTGCTGATTAATCCGTTGGTAGGCTTTCATTATTTACAGCCTCTCGATACCTTATTACAGACTTTCTCTGCGCAGAATGCGTCCTGCTACGGTTGGCTGGCGCCGGACACCCGCCATATCTGCAAGGAACTGGTGGATAAGATATTTTCTGCCGAGCTGCGGCAGGAGCAAAATATTGCTCTGCGCGAAGCCGCGTTTTTCCAGCTGGTGACGACGATTCTGCATGCCGAAACCGAAGCCGAATATAGCACCACCAAATATAAGCTGCATAAATTGCTGACCTGGTTACAGGAGCACTGTTTTGAAGAGCATAACTGGCAGCAGCTGGCGGAGAAATTCCATCTGACCACGCGTACCGCTTTTCGCCATATTAAAGAGGCGACGGGATTGACGCCGGATAATTATTTAAAGCGTCTGCGATTAGTTTCGGCGCGCGTAAAATTACGCGAGACCGATATGACGATTACCGAAGTGGCCTATCTATGCGGCTTTGCCAACAGTAATCACTTTACCACTTTATATAAAAAGGTTTTTGGCCTGACGCCCAGCGAAGACCGGCGGCGTTTGCAGCGCTAGTTCTCTCCCCGGAGGCGATGCTGCGCATCTGTCCGGGCTACGCGTCCTCAGCGGTCTGCGGCCCGGTAGCCCGGGCAAGGCGCTGCGCGCCGCCCCCGGGAGAGACGCGCAGGGTGGTGAAGGATTGCCCCGGAGGCGAGGAGAGCTACTCTTCCGGAGTATTGGCCCGCACGTGCCGGCCGCTGGCGACAAAATTGCCGGTTCCCAGATGATGCAGGGTATTGATCTTATCGTCATCGAACTGCCAGCGTCCGGTGACAAACGCGCGCTCATCGGCGGCGGCGGAAACCACTTCGCCAAACAGCGTATCGTACTGCTCCTGGGCCGCCGTCGCCGGCAGCAGGCGGCACTCCATCCATGCCAGACACTTCTCCTCGATCAGCGGCAGTCCCAGTTCCGGACCGCTCACCACCGGAATTCCGTAAGCATTGAATTTGTCTTCATCGCGGCCGCTGACGCTGCCGACCGCGTAGGTCCAGCTGGCGGCGGCCACGCCGGGAACCACGATGCCGAAGGTGCCGTTGCGCTCGATGATTTCCCGCGTCCAGGTGCTTTTATCCACCACGATAGCCACCCGCGGCGGGGCGAATTCCACCGGCATCGACCAGGCGGCGGCCATGACGTTGCGCCGGTCGGAGGCAGCGTCGTAGCTGGTGATCAAAATGGTCGGGCCGTGGTTGAGCAGGCGGCTGGCATACTGCAGTTCCACGTGGCGAAAGCGGCTCATAGGCGTTCCTTGAGTAATGGGTCGGTTGGCAGGTAACACGTTAAGCCGCAATGAAAATGTAATCAATACGTCATCTCGTCTGACTATAGTCGCCAGCACAAAGTCCCAAAGAGGATCACAATATGTTGGCTCCCCTGATGTTATCCCAGGTGAGCGCGCCCCGTCGGATGTCGACCGCCGGGCAGGGGTTGCTTTCCCGCAAGGGAGGGCGACAATGCGCGCGCTGACCCCTATCACTCTGCAGGCGGTCTCATTCGCCTTCGCAGAGACCTCCATTCTCGATGGCTTCTCGCTGCATATCGAACCCGGCAGCATTGTGGCGCTGCTGGGCCCGTCCGGCTGCGGCAAAAGCACCTTGCTGCGCCTGCTGGCCGGGCTGACCGTGCCGGCCAGCGGTGAAATCCGCTTTGGCGATCGGCTGGTCGCCCGCGCAGGATGGGGATTGCCCCCGGAACAGCGCGATATCGGCATGGTTTTCCAGGATTACGCCCTCTGGCCGCATATGAGCGTGGCGCAGAACGTCGCCTTTCCGCTGCGCATGCGCGGCGTTGCCCGCGCCGAACGCGAGCGCCGGGTGAGCGAGGCGCTGGCGCGGGTGGGCCTCCACGGCTTTGCGGAACGTAAACCTTCAGGCCTTTCCGGCGGCCAGCAGCAGCGGGTGGCGCTGGCGCGGGCGATCGTCGCCGAGCCGCGGGTGCTGCTGTTTGATGAGCCGCTCTCCAACCTGGACAGCGAACTGCGCGAATCGCTGTGTGGCGAAATGAGCCGTCTGCTGCGACAGCTCGGCACCACCGCCGTGTATGTCACCCACGACCGCCGTGAAGCCGACCTGTTAGCCGACCGGATCGTCCACTTATCCGCGGGCCGCGTGGCCGCTGTCCGCGCCGTTACGCCAACCTCAGGGGAAGTTGCATGAACACCGTTATGACCGTTAAGAAAGGAGTGGTACTCGCGATGGCTCTCTCCGCCATGATGCTCTCCAGCGCCCATGCGCTGACCGTTTACACCGCCGGCCCCGGCTCGCTGGCGAAAAACCTGGCCAGTGGTTTTGAACAACAGACCGGGGTGAAGGTGACCGTTTTCCAGGCCACCACCGGCAAAGTGATGGCCCGTCTGGAGGCCGAGCAGGCCAACCCGCAGGCGGATGTGCTGATCTCCGCTTCATGGGATACCGCGGAGGATCTGCACAACCGGGGCTGGTTGCTGCCTTTTCACAGCGCCAACGCCGACAAGGTACCGGCTAATCTGAAATCGGCGGACTATATCGCCCAGGGAGTCTCGGCGCTTGGCATCGTCTGGAACAGCAAAAGCGGCACTCCGGAGCCGAAAGAGTGGCGCGACCTCACCCAGCCGGCGTTTAAAGACAAGGTGACCACGCCCGACCCGTCGCTCTCCGGCGCGTCGCTGGATCTGTTGATTGGCCTGCAAAACAGCATGGGCGACCAGGCCTGGCAGCTGTTTGACGATCTGAAAAAGAACGGCATGGTGGTCAGCGGCCCCAACGCCCAGGCGGTGACGCCGGTGATGCAGGGGGCGAAAGCGGCGGTGTTCGGCGCGGTGGATTATGTCTCCTACGGCAATATCCAGCAGGGCGAGTCGCTGAAGGTGATTTTCCCGGCCAGCGGGACGGTGATCGCCCCGCGCCCGATGATGATCCTCAAAACCAGCCGTCATGCCGACGAGGCCAAAGCCTTTATCGATTACGTGCTGTCGCCGGAAGGTCAGGCGCGGGTCGCCGACGCCTGGCTGATGCCCGCTCGCCGCGATGTGGCCGCCAAACGCCCGCTGCTGGACGCGCTGAAGGTCTTGCCCACCAGCGGCGAGGGGAGTAGCGAGCGTAGCGCCGTCCTCAGCCGCTTCAGTCAGCTGTATGCCCACTAATTGACACGGTTCTCCGGCGCTGGCCGCCGGAGAACGCTTCGTTTCAGGAACCGCTGTGAAACAAAAATTCCTTTCCGGCGTGACGCTTGCCGCCCTGACGCTGCTGGTCGCGTTACCGCTGTTGTTTATTCTGCTGCAGGCGATTTTCCCCCATTTTAGCGCCGGTTCGCTCCATGACGTCTTTGGAGGCGTCTGGCCGCTGCTGGCCGACCCCCAGCTGCCGTCGATGCTCGGCGGTACGCTGTGGATTGCCGGCGGCGTGGCGCTGGCCAGCGTGATGATCGGCCTGCCGCTCGGTATTCTGCGCGGTATGTTTTCGTTGCCGCTACCCCGGCTGTGGGACCTGTTGTTTTTGATCCCCTTTCTGACGCCGCCCTATATCTCGGCGCTCTCGTGGATGCTGGCTCTGCAAAGCCAGGGCTATCTGCAGCAGCTGACCGGCTGGCAGCTAAACGATCTGCTGTTCAGCCGCAGCGGGATCGTGCTGGTGATGACCTTTAACATTTTTCCGGTGGTTTACTTTGCCGTCTCCCGCAGCCTGCTGGCGAGCGGGCAACGGCTGGCGATGGTCGCCCGGGTCCATGGCGCCAGCGCCTGGCGCGCCTTCTGGCACGTGACGCTGCCGATGCTCTCCCCGGCGCTGGCGGCGGGGATGCTGCTGGCCTTTACTCTCGCCATCGAGGAGTTTGGCGTCCCGGCGGCGCTGGGCAGTCGGGCGGGAGTAGTGATGCTGACGGTGGGCATTGAGAAAAAGCTGGCCGACTGGCCGGTGGATCTCACCGGCGCTGCGCTGCTGTCGCTGCTGCTGATGGCGGTGGCGTTGTTCGCCTGGTGGCTGCAAACGCGGCTGGTGGGTGAGAAGGAGGTCACCAGCGTCACCGGTAAACCGGGAGAAAACCGCGGAGCGTCGCTGGGCTGGATGACGCTGCCCGCGCTGCTGGTGATGGCGGCCGTCGGCGGCCTGGCGGTCGGGGTCCCCGCCGTCTCGATGATGCTCACCAGCCTGATGGGCACCCTCTCGGGCGGGGTGAGCCTGGAGAATGTCACGCTGCGTCACTTCGCGGCGCTGTTCGACCAGCAGGGCGACGCCCTGTCGGCCCTCGGCGTCAGCCTGTCGCTGGCGTTAGGTTCGGCGCTGATCGTCGGCGCGCTGGGGCTGCTGGCCGCCTGGCTGGTAATGGTGCAGAAGATCAAAGGGCGCGGGGTGGTGGATGCGCTGTCGCTGATGCCGGCGGCGCTGCCCGGCGTGGTGGTGGGGGTGGGATTGATCCTGCTGTGGAATCAGCCCTTCTGGCCGCGCTCGCCCTACAACACGCTGTGGATGCTGATGCTCTCCTATTGCTGCCTGCTGCTGCCCTGGCCGGTGCGCTATGTCGGCAGCGCGCTGCGCCAGCTGGGCCCGAACCTTGAGCCCGCCGCCCGGGTGCACGGCGCGTCGCCGCTGCGGGCGCTGCGGTTGATTGTCCTGCCGCTGGTCTTTCCGGCGCTGCTGGCGGCGATGCTGATGGTGTTTGCGGTGGCGTCCCGGGAGCTGGTGACTTCGCTGCTGCTGTCGCCCGCCGGCACGCAGACCGTGGCGGTGTTTATCTGGCGCCAGTTTGAACAAGGATCCGTTGGTCAGGGCATGGCGATGGCCAGCCTGACGCTGTTGACCGGTCTGGTCCTGATGCTGACGGCGCTGGCGCTGATGCAGCGCAGCACGCGCGGTTAACGGCAAGCGCACAAAAAAGAGGGTCGGCGCGGAAAAATAGGCTATAAATGTCGGACACCTACAGCTGGAGACCCTGATGAGTCCCTTTTTACGCGCCTATTTTTCCCGTCTGGGCTGGACGGGCGAACCTGAAGTTTCCATTGATACCTTGCGCCAACTGCATCTGCAGCATAACAGCGCCATCCCCTTTGAAAACCTCGACGTCTTGCTGCCGCGCGAGATCCATCTTGACGACCTGGCACTGGAAGAGAAGCTGATCGCCGGCCGCCGCGGGGGGTATTGTTTTGAACAAAATGGCCTGCTGGAGCGCGCGCTGCGCGAAATAGGCTTTAACGTTCGCAGCCTGCTTGGCCGGGTGGTGCTGGCCAATCCGCCGCAGATGCCGCCGCGCACTCACCGTTTATTGCTGGTGGAAGTGGCGGGCGAGCGCTGGGTAGCCGACGTTGGCTTCGGCGGCCAGACGCTGACCGCGCCGATCAAGCTGCTGGCCGATATCCCGCAGCATACGCCGCACGGCAGCTATCGTCTGGTGCATGAAGGGGATGAGTGGACGCTGCAGTTCAACCATCACGAGCACTGGCAGTCGATGTACCATTTCGATTTAGGCCGCCAGTATGCGTCTGATTATGTAATGGGAAACTTTTGGTCGGCGCACTGGCCGCAGTCCCACTTCCGTCACCACCTGCTGATGTGCCGTCATCTGCCTGACGGCGGCAAAATGACCCTCACCAATTTCCACTTTACCCACTGGGAGAATAACCACGTGGTGGAGAAGGTCGATTTTGCCGATGTCTCCGCGCTGTACGAAGGGCTGCAGACCCGCTTCGGCCTCGGCGTGGACGATCCTAAACATGGCTTCAGCGAAGCGGCGCTGGCGGCGGTGATGGCGGCGTTCGATACCCATCCGGAAGCCGGGAAGTAAATCTCCTCATGCCCGGCGGCGCTGCGCTTGCGCGGGCCTACGGGGTATGAGCTCTGTGAGAGGGCCCTGTAGGCCGGGTAAGGCGACAGCCGCCACCCGGCGAAATTACAGGTACTGAGCCTGATATCTTGCCCGGCGGCGCTGCGCTTGCGCGGGCCTACGGGGTATGAGCCCTGTGAGAGGGCCCTGCAGGCCGGGCAAGGCGACAGCCGCCGCCCGGCGAAATTACAGGTACCGTGCCTGATATCTTGCCCGGCGGCGCTGCGCTTGCGCGGGCCTACGGGGTATGAGCTCTGTGAGAGGGCCCTGTAGGCCGGGTAAGGCGACAGCCGCCACCCGGCGAAATTACAGGTACCGCGCCTGATATCTTGCCCGGCGGCGCTGCGCTTGCGCGGGCCTACGGGGGATGAGCCTGTGAGAGGGCCCTGTAGGCCGGGTAAGGCGACAGCCGCCACCCGGCGAAATTACAGGTACCGTGCCTGATATCTTGCCCGGCGTCGCTGCGCTTGCGCGGGCCTACGGGGGATGAGCCTGTGAGAGGGCCCTGTAGGCCGGGCAAGGCGACAGCCGCCACCCGGCGAAATTACAGGTACCGCGCCTGATATCTTGTCCGGCGGCGCTGCGCTTGCGCGGGCCTACGGGGGATGAGCTCTGTGAGAGGGCTCTGTAGGTCGGATAAGGCGACAGCCGCCGCCCGGCGAAATTACAGGTATCGTGCCTGATATCTTGCCCGGCGGCGCTGCGCCTGCACGGGCCTACGGGGGATGAGCTCTGAGAGAGGGCCCTGTAGGCCGGGCAAGGCGACAGCCGGCACCCGGCGAAATTACAGGTACCGTGCCTGATATCTTGCCCGGCGGCGCTGCGCCTGCGCGGGCCTACGGGGTATGAGCCTGTGAGAGGGCCCTGCAGGCCGGGTAAGGCGACAGCCGCCGCCCGGCGAAATTACAGGTACCGTGCCTGATATCTTGCCCGGCGGCGCTGCGCTTGTGCGGGCCTACGGGGGATGAGCCTGTGAGAGGGCCCTCTAGGCCGGGTAAGGCGACAGCCGCCACCCGGCATAACGGCTGGAGCCGGGTCGATAACTACCCGGACTCGCGCGAAGGCCGCGTCCGGGCTACCGGTTAGGATGAAGGATAACAGCCGCCAGCGCTCAGCGTCGGGAGCGCACCACCTGGTAGCGGCGGGTGAAATATTCCACCGGCGCGCTCCAGACGTGAACCAGACGGGTGAACGGGAAGATCAGGAAGATGGTCATCCCCAGCACCAGGTGGACGCGGTAAATCCAGGCCACGCCGTCCAGATGCGCCGAGGCGCCGCCGTGGAAGGTGACCACCGCCTGCGCCCAGTCCACCAGCTTGAGCATTTCGCTGCCGTCCGGATGCTGGGCGGAGAAGGGGATCGTCGTCAGCCCCAGCGCGCACTGAATCAGCAAAATGCACAGGATCAGAATATCTGCCGTGGTGGAGGTGGCGCGAATGCGCGGGTTGGTCAGGCGGCGAGCCAGCAAGCCGATGCCGCCCACCAGGGTGAGCACCCCACACACGCCGCCGAGGATCATCGCCATCAGCTGCTTCTGCGACATCGGCAGGAACCACGAGTAGACCCAGTGCGGGGTCAGCATGCCAAAGAGATGGCCGAAAAAAATGCCGAGAATGCCGATATGAAACAAGTTCGACCATAGCACCATCCCGCGTTTATCCAGCATCTGGCTGGATGACGCGCGCCAGGTATACTGCCCATAGTCGTAGCGTAGCCAGCTGCCAAGCAGAAACACGGCGCCGCAAAGGTAAGGGTAGATATCGTAAAAGAAGACGTTCAGATACTGGATCATTTCGGGCCTCCGGCGCGGATGTCGACGTACAGCGGCGCCACATCCTGGCTAAAGCGTCGTTGATAAGCTTGCATAGGCGAGCTGTCGCAAGCGGTCGCATTATCTTCAATAAACTTCACCTGCTCTTCTTCCCACACTTCGTCCAGCGCCTGAGAGGTATCGTCGCGCTTTTCTCCCGCCACCTGTTTGGTGACGCTGTCACTGGTGAGCGGGCTTATTGCCAGTTCCAACAGGGCGTCAAATAGTTGATAATACGAGCATTCTCGTTGCTTCAGGCGGCCGCCGATCAGCGCCAGAATCGGCGCGATATTCTGGAGCCCTTCGCGGGCGTCGGCGAGGGGTAAAATACTGAGATACTCCAGATACAGCGGCAGATAGTCGGGCAGTTCACGGCAATCGATCAGCAGACCTGCCTGCTGATACTGATTCATCAGGTCCACCATCGCCTGGCCACGGTCGCGGGACTCAGCATGCACATGTTCAAACAGCAGCAGCGAGGTGGCGCGCCCTCGCTCGAACACCTCGCACCAGTCGGCCTGGCGATCCAACAGCGGCGCCGCCAGCAGCTCCCCGACAAAGGGCGTCAGGGAAGGGATATCGGCGCTGACCAGCGCCAGGGCTTCGTCGCGGTTCTCCCACAGCACCTCGTCGGGATACTCCAGCAGCAGACCGAGCACTTTCAGGATCCGCATCACTCGCCCTCCCCATGCTTACGCACGCCGCTGACGTCGATGGCGTCAATCCGCCGGCTGTTAAACAGGTTGAATTTCGTATCTGACCCGTGGCAGCCGTCGCCGAAGGTAAAGCCGCAGCCGTTGCGTTCCGGGAAGGCATCCTCCGCCAGTTCGCGATGGCTGGTGGGGATCACGAAGCGGTCTTCGTAGTTGGCGATCGCCAGATAGCGATACATCTCTTCGACCTGCTCAACGCTGAGTCCCACCTCTTCAATTGCCCGGGTATCGGTCACGCCCTCGACGGTTTGCGAGCGCTTGTAGTGGCGCATCGCCATCATCCGTTTCAGCGCGCGCAATACCGGTCCGGTATCCCCGGCGCTCAACAGGTTCGCCAGGTACTGGACCGGAATGCGCAGGCTCTCCACCGCCGGCAGGATGGCGCCGTTGTTGGGCAGGCCGCCGGCGTCGGCAACCGACTGGATCGGCGACAGGGGCGGCACATACCAGACCATCGGCAGGGTGCGATACTCCGGATGCAGCGGCAGGGCCAGCTTCCAGTCCATCGCCAGCTTATAGACCGGCGATTTCTGCGCCGCCTCAATGACATTGTGGGGGATGCCTTGTTTTAACGCTTCCTCGATGACCGCCGGATCGTTTGGATTAAGGAATACCTCGCACTGGCGCTCATAGAGGTCGGTTTCATGCTCGGTGCTGGCAGCTTCTTCGATACGGTCGGCGTCATACAGCAAGACGCCGAGATAGCGGATGCGCCCGACGCAGGTTTCGGAGCACACCGTTGGCTGCCCGGACTCAATGCGCGGATAGCAGAAGATGCATTTTTCCGACTTACCGCTCTTCCAGTTAAAGTAGATTTTTTTATATGGACAGCCGCTGATGCACATCCGCCAGCCGCGGCATTTGTCCTGGTCTATCAGCACGATGCCATCTTCCTCACGCTTGTAGATGGCGCCGCTCGGGCAGGTGGCCACACAGCTCGGGTTGAGGCAGTGCTCGCACAGGCGCGGGAGGTACATCATAAAGGTGTTTTCGAACTGGCCGTACATCTCTTTCTGCATGGCTTCGAAGTTACGGTCGCGGGCGCGTTTCTCGAACTCACCGCCGAGCAGTTCCTCCCAGTTCGGGCCCCAGTCAATTTTATCCATCCGCTCGCCGCTGATCAGCGAGCGTGGGCGGGCGGTAGGCAGATATTTTCCCTCCGGCGCGTTGTGCAGATGCTGGTAATCGTAGGTGAAGGGTTCGTAGTAATCGTCAATCGCCGGCAGCACCGGGTTGGCGAATATCTTCGACAGCACGCTAACCCGATTGCCGAGGCGGGGCGTCAGTTTACCGCTGATGCCGCGGATCCAGCCGCCTTGCCACTGCTCCTGGTCTTCCCAGTTTTTTGGGTAGCCAATGCCCGGTTTGGTTTCCACATTATTGAACCACGCGTACTCCATGCCCTCCCGGCTGCTCCAGACGTTTTTACAGGTGACCGAGCAGGTGTGACAGCCGATGCATTTGTCCAGATTCAGCACCATTCCAACCTGAGAACGGATTTTCATTTTTTCGCCTCCTGTACCTGATCGCGACCTTCGTCATCCAGCCAGGCAATATTTTTCATTTTGCGGATCATGATGAACTCGTCGCGGTTGGAGCCGACGGTGCCGTAGTAGTTAAAGCCATAGGCCAGCTGGGCGTAGCCGCCGATCATGTGCGTCGGCTTCGGGCAGACGCGGGTGACGGAGTTATGAATGCCGCCGCGGCGGCCGGTCACTTCCGAACCCGGGATGTTCATAATCCGCTCCTGAGCGTGATACATCATGGTCATCCCCGGCGGCACGCGCTGGCTCACCACCGCCCGGGCGGTGAGGGCGCCGTTGGCGTTGAACGCTTCAATCCAGTCGTTATCTTCAATGCACAGCTCTCTGGCGTCAGTTTCACTGAGCCAGACGATCGGCCCGCCGCGCGACAGCGTCAGCATCAGCAGGTTTTCGCTGTATGTGGAGTGGATCCCCCATTTCTGGTGCGGGGTCAGGAAGTTCAGCGCTTTCTCCGGAAAACCGTTCGGCGGCACGGCCTTCATCTGGCTGACGCTGCGGGTATCAATGGGCGGGCGATAAGCCACCAGGCTTTCGCCAAAAGCCCGCATCCACGGATGGTCCTGATACAGCTGTTGCCGCCCGGAGAGGGTGCGCCATGGGATCAGTTCGTGCACATTGGTATAACCGGCGTTGTAGGAGACGTGCTCGCTTTCCAGTCCGGACCACGTTGGGCTGGAGATGATCTTGCGCGGCTGCGCCTGAATATCGCGGAAGCGGATCTTCTCATCCTCTTTATTCAGCGCCAGATGAGTGTGGTCGCGACCGGTAAATTCTCCCAGCGCCTGCCAGGCTTTCACCGCCACCTGGCCGTTGGTTTCCGGCGCGAGGCTAAGAATAACTTCGGAGGCGTCAATGGCGCTGTCGATCCGCGGCCGGCCTTTGGCCGGACCGTCCTGCTTGAGGTAGTTAAGCTTGCCGAGGAAATCGACTTCGCTTTGCGTATTCCACGAGATGCCTTTTCCGCCGTTGCCAAGCTTATCGAGCAGCGGACCGAGAGAGGTGAAGCGTTCCCAGGTGGCGGGATAGTCGCGCTCCACCAGGGCAATCGACGGAGCGGTTTTCCCGGGGATCAGATCGCATTCGCCCTTGCGCCAGTCAAGCACCTCGAACGGCTGCGCCAGCTCTGCCGGAGAGTCATGCTGCAGCGGGACCAGCACCACGTCGGTCTCTTTCCCGAGATGGCCGACGCAGACCTGCGAGAAGGATCTGGCGATATCTTTGTAAATCTCCCAGTCGCTCTTTGCCTCCCACGCCGGGTCGACGGCGGCGGAAAGCGGGTGGATGAACGGATGCATATCCGAGGTGTTCATATCGTCTTTTTCGTACCAGGTGGCGGTCGGTAGAACAATATCGGAAAAGAGACAGGTACTGGACATGCGGAAATCCAGCGTCACCAGCAGGTCGAGTTTGCCCTCGATAGCCGCCGTCTGCCACTCGACTTCCTCAGGTTTCACCTCATCGCTGGCGCCCAGTTCATCCCCCTGAATACCGCTGTCGGTCCCGAGCAGGTATTTCAACATGTACTCATGCCCCTTACCGGACGATCCCAGCAGGTTAGAGCGCCAGATAAACAGGTTCCGCGGATGGTTTTTGCCGCTGTCCGGCTGCTCGGCGGCAAAGCGGATCTCGCCGGATTTTAGCGACCGCACCGTGAACTCCGAAGGCGATAGCCCGGCGGCCTCGGCCTGCTGCTTGATGGTCAGCGGGTTGACGTTGAGCTGTGGCGCAGAAGGCAACCAGCCCATCCGTTCCGCGCGGACGTTGAAGTCGATAAGGCTGCCGCTAAATTTGCTGGCGTCGGCCAGCGGCGACAACAGCTCCTGCGCGGTCAGTTTTTCATAGCGCCACTGGCTGGCGTGATTGTAGAAATAGGAGGTGCTGTTCATTTGCCGCGGCGGGCGGTTCCAGTCCAGCGCGAACGCCAGCGGCAGCCAGCCAGTCTGCGGGCGCAGCTTCTCCTGACCAACATAGTGCGACCAACCGCCGCCGCTCTGGCCGATGCAGCCGCAGAACACCAGCAGGTTAATCATCCCCCGGTAGTTCATATCCATGTGGTACCAGTGGTTTACCCCGGCGCCGAGGATAATCATTGAACGGCCATGGGTTTTATGCGCCGTATCGGCGAACTCGCGGGCGATTTGTTCGATATGCTGGCGCGGCACGCCGGTGATCTGCTCCGCCCACGCCGGGGTATAGGCTTTAACCTCGGCGAAATCTTTCGCCGCATTGACATCATCAAGCCCTCGGTCCAGGCCGTAGTTAGCCAGAATCAGGTCATATACGCTGACCACCAGGCCGCTTTCGCCACTGGCCAGCGTCAGCTGTTTCACCGGGAGCGGATGAAGGGTTACCGGTGCCTGCGGCACGCTGCGGAAATGCGGGTTTTCATTGCCGCCGAAGTAGGGGAAGGCGACTGACGCCACGCTGTCGCGAATATCCAGCAGAGACAGCGTGAGCTCCACCTTTTTGCCGTCAGCCAGCGGTTCGAGATTCCATTTCCCTTTTTCGCCCCAGCGAAAGCCGATGGAACCGTTTGGCGCCACCAGTTCGCCGTCGGCGGTGCAGGCGACGGTTTTCCATTCCGGATTATTCATTTCGCCCAGTCCATCCAGCAGATCGGAGGCGCGCAGCATGCGGCCTGGCACATAGCTGCCATCGTCGCGCGGCTCAAGCATCACCAGCATCGGCATGTCGGTATAGGTGCGGCAGTAGTTAAGAAAGTAATCGCTCGGGTTATCAAGGTGGAAGGCTTTGAGGATGACGTGGCCCATGGCCATCGCCAGCGCGCTGTCGGTACCTTGCTTCGGCGCCAGCCAGTGGTCGCACAGTTTGGCCACTTCCGAATAGTCCGGGGTGATGGCGATGGTTTTGGTGCCTTTGTAGCGTACTTCGGTGAAGAAGTGGGCATCCGGGGTCCGGGTCTGCGGCACGTTGGAGCCCCAGGCGATAATGTAGCTGGCGTTGTACCAGTCGGCGGATTCCGGCACGTCGGTCTGCTCGCCCCAGGTCATTGGCGAGGCCGGGGGCAGATCGCAGTACCAGTCGTAGAAGCTGAGGCAGGTGCCGCCGATAAGGGATAAATAGCGGGTACCCGCCGCGTAGGAGACCATCGACATCGCCGGGATCGGAGAGAACCCGGCGACACGGTCCGGGCCGTAGTGTTTGATGGTCCAGACGTTGGCGGCGGCGATGAGCTGATTCAGCTCTTTCCAGCTGGAGCGGACAAAGCCGCCTTTGCCGCGCGCCGCTTTATAGCTGGTGGTTTTGGCCGGATCCTGCATGATGCTATCCCAGGCCTGCACCGGGTCGGGAAACTGCGCCAGTGCTTCGCGCCACAACGCAATCAGCCGTTTACGCGCCAGCGGGTACTTCAGACGGTTGGCGCTATAGAGATACCAGGAGTAGCTGGCGCCTCGCGGGCAGCCGCGTGGTTCATGGTTCGGCAGATCCGGGCGGGTACGCGGATAATCGGTCTGCTGGGTTTCCCAGGTCACCAGACCGTTTTTGACATAAATTTTCCAGCTGCAGGAGCCGGTGCAATTCACGCCGTGGGTGGAGCGGACAATTTTGTCGAACTGCCAGCGTTGACGGTAACTGTCTTCCCAGTCACGGTTGTTGTTGTAGACCTGACCGTGGCCGTTGGCAAAGGTTTCGCCTTTCTGCTTAAAGTAGCGAAAGCGATCCAGTAGTTTACTCATGACATTTCTCCTGCTCCGATGATGTCCGGCATCGTGCCACCCGGCCGGATGAGCGAACGAACGCGTACGCCGGATAAGGCGGAAGCCGCCATCCGGCAGATAAATCGTTATGGTTAAGCGGGTTTACGTCGGCCGTAGACCAGCCAGGTCACCAATACGCAAACCACGTAAAAAACGAAGAAGACCTTCATCGCCCCGACCGGCGAACCGGTCATCGCCAGCGAGGTGCCGAAGGCTTTCGGGATAAAGAAGCCGCCGATGGCGCCAATTGCCGAGATAAAGCCCAGCGCGGCAGCGGTATCGGTTACGGCTTCATGCTGCGCTTCTTCTTCGCTGCCGCCGCGCTGCCTCACGCTCTCGATGGTGAGCTGACGGAAGATGACGGCGATCATCTGGAAGGTGGAGCCGCTGCCGAGCCCGGCGGTTAAGAACAGCCCCATAAACACCACGTAGAAGGCGAGGAAGCTACCGGATCCGCTGCCCGGCAGGGTGAGGAACAGCAGACCGGTAAAGAGCGCCATCAGCACGAAATTGACCAGCGTCACCCGCACACCGCCCAGACGGTCGGAGATGATCCCGCCGAATGAGCGCGCCAGCGCGCCGATAAACGGTCCAAAGAAAGCCAGCTTGAGAATGTCGACCGCAGGAAACTGGGTTTTCGCCAGCATGGCGAAGCCGGCGGAGAAGCCGATAAATGAGCCGAAAGTCGCCAGATAGAGCAGGCTCAACAGCCACATATGCGGACGCTTGAGTACGGGAAGCTGATCGCGAATCGAGGCCTTCGAACTGGCGATATCATTCATACCGAACCAGGCGGCAGCGGTGGCAAGCAGCAGGAGGGGTACCCAGACGAGCGACGCATTACTCAGGGCCATGGTCGAGCCATCGGGCTGGGTGACGCCATGGACGCCGAGGAAGGTGAAGATCGGCAGGAAGATCACCGCCGGGGCGACCATCTGCATCACGCTGACCCCGAGATTGCCCAGGCCGCCGTTGACCCCCAGCGCGCTGCCCTGTTTGGCTTTGGGAAAAAAGAAACTGATATTTCCCATACTGGAAGCAAAATTAGCCCCGGCAAAACCGCACAGCAGCGCAATAACAATAAATACCCAGAATGGAGTAGCACTATTCTGGATCGCCACGCCTAACCAAATACAAGGCACAATTAGGATCACTGTACTTAATACGGTCCAGTAGCGCCCGCCGAAGAGGGGTACCATAAAGGAGTAGGGGACCCGTAATATCGCGCCGGAAAGTGAAGGAAGTGCGGTTAATAAAAAAAGCTGGTCGGTAGTGAAATGAAAACCGACCTTATTAAGGTTGACCGCCACGGCGCTGAATAACATCCATACGCAGAAGGCAAGTAGTAAGCAGGTGACTGATATCCAGAGGTTTCTTCTCGCAATGGCCTGACCCTTGTTTTCCCAGAAGGCCTTATTTTCTGGCCGCCAGTTTTTCAAAAGGTAATGATTATCTTTCTCATTTTGTACCGACATATTGCCCTCTAATTGCCCGGAATGGAGTAAATAAATAAGGTCAACAGCTGAATACAAGGTGACGGTGAATAACCCTTAATTGGCGTTATCTAAAAAGCGTAGATAAAAAAAACGTGCTGTCGGAGAGCACGTGGAGAGCGTAGCGGGATTAATTGTTACTAAATGTAAAATTTAACTAAAATAACTCCAGCGTAATCATCTTATTGACGTAACGGCTAAACGCCGTCTCGTCCAGGGTTTGGGTGCCGAGGGCGTAAATCCCGTCGAGGCCGCACACCAGGGCGATAAAACGCCAGGCGATATCCACCGGCGGCTCGCTCGAGTGAAACTCTCCGCAGGCGAGGCCCTGTTCCACGATCGCCACGGTCTCGGCATGCCACATGGTCATGGTCAGCAGGTAGGCCGCTTTGATGTCCGGGTCGCTGTCGGCCAGCACCTGGCCCTCCCGCCACAGGCGGATATAGGGTTCCAGCCGGCCATCCTCGCTGCCGATCATCGAGAATAACCGCTCGCGCCAGCTGGCATCCTCCGCCACCAGCGGCATGTCGAGCATCTCGCGGATAAGACGGATGAACACCTGGGACTTCAGCTCGCCGATGGAGGCGAAGTGGTGGTGCAGTTGCCCGGCGGCCACCTGCGCTTCGCGGGCGATCTGCCGGACGGTCATGGCGCTGAAGCCGCCACGCAGCGCCAGGCGCATGGCGGCCTGCATAATCCCTTCCCGTCGCTCATCCCGCTGTAAATAGTGCATAGAACCCCGCTGATATCTGGCTTTAACCGAGTGTAACAAAAAGTTGGACATGTGTTCAACAATCCGGCAGGATCGCCATCCTGGACATGTGTCCAAGTTCTAACATTGAGGTACACGCTATGTCACGGCAATGGATGACGCTGATGGCGATTTTGCTGGTTTATATTCCGGTGGCGATTGACGCCACGGTGTTGCATGTGGCCGCGCCGACCCTCAGCGTCGCGCTGGGCAGCAGCGGTAATGAGCTGTTGTGGATCATTGATATCTATTCATTGGTGATGGCCGGGATGGTGCTGCCGATGGGCGCCCTTGGCGATAAAATCGGCTTTAAACGTCTGCTGCTGCTCGGCAGCGCTATTTTTGGCATCGCCTCGCTGTGCGCCGCGCTGTCGCCGACCGCCCTGACGCTGATTGCCTCCCGCGCCCTGCTGGCGGTGGGGGCGGCGATGATCGTTCCGGCGACGCTTGCCGGGATCCGCAGCACCTTCGCCGAGGCCAGCCAGCGCAATATGGCGCTGGGGCTGTGGGCGGCGGTGGGCTCCGGCGGCGCGGCCTTTGGCCCGCTGGTGGGCGGCATGCTGCTGGAGCATTTCTACTGGGGATCGGTGTTCCTGATCAACGTGCCGATTGTGCTGGTGGTTATCGCCATTAACGCGAAAGTGGTGCCGCGCCAGCCCGCGCGCCGCGACCAGCCGCTGAACCTGCTGCAGGCGCTCATTTTGATTGCGGCGATCCTGATGCTGGTGTTTAGCGCCAAATCGGCCCTGAAGGGCCAGCTGGCGCTGTGGCTTACCGCGCTGGTGGCGATCGGCGGGGCGGCGATGCTGACCTGGTTTATCCGCAAACAGCTGTCGGCGGCCCGGCCGATGGTGGATATGCGCCTGTTCACCCATCGCATTATTTTAAGCGGGGTGATGATGGCGATGACGGCCCTGATTACCCTGGTGGGTTTTGAGCTGCTGATGGCGCAGGAGCTGCAGTTTGTGCATCAGAAAACGCCGTTCGAGGCGGGGATGTTTATGCTGCCGGTGATGGTGGCCAGCGGCTTTAGCGGGCCGATTGCCGGGATGCTGGTGTCGAAGCTCGGACTGCGCGAGGTGGCTACCGGCGGGATGTTGCTGAGCGCCTTCAGCTTTCTGGGCCTGGCGCTGACCGATTTCAGCACTCAACACTGGCTGGCCTGGGGGCTGATGACGCTGCTGGGCTTTAGCGTCGCCAGCGCGCTGCTGGCCTCCAGCTCCGCCATTATGGCGGCGGCGCCGAAGGAGAAAGCGGCGGCGGCCGGGGCGATCGAAACCATGGCCTATGAGCTGGGCGCCGGACTCGGCATTGCGCTGTTCGGCCTGATCCTCACCCGCAGCTACAGCGCCACCATTGTGCTACCGTCCGGGCTGAATGAGACGATGGCGCAGCAGGCGTCGTCATCGATCGGCGAGGCGGTCAGCCTGACCCAGGCGCTGCCCGCCGGGGTGGCGGAGGCGCTAATGGCGGCGGCGAAGGCGGCCTTTACCCAGGCGCACAGCCTGGTGCTGGCGACAGCGGGGGTCATGCTTCTGCTGCTGGCCGCCGGGATCTGGCGCAGCCTCGCCACGGCGACGAAGCCGCCGTCGGCGCTATAGCTGTAGCGACAGGTCCATCGCCGCGCGGCGTAGCGGGGCGAGGGCCTTCTCTTTTAACGCCGAGGCGCTGACCGTCGCGGCCGGCACCCCGACATTCAGCGCGGCCACCACCTGGCCATGACGCGACAGCACCGGCACCGCCAGCGAGCACAGGCCCACCTCTATCTGGCGGTCGGCGAGGGCATAGCCCTGCATGCGCACCCGATCAATCTCCGCGCGTAGCCCGGCCATATCGCACAGGGTGTGTGGGGTGTAGCGAATGAGCACGGCGCGTGACAGTGTCACCTCCAGCTGCTCCTCCGGCAGCGCGCTGAGCAATACCCGACCCATCGACGTCGCCCACGCCGGCAGACGGCTGCCGCGTCCGAGATCGACGCTCAGTAAATTATTCACCGCGGCGCGGGCGATATAGAGCACGTTATCCCCATCGAGCGTCGCCGCCGAACAGGATTCGCCGAGGGCTTTGCCGAGGCTATCCAGCGCCGTCTGCGCCACTTTCGCCAGCGGAGTGCCGGCGAGATAGGCATGGCCCACCGCCAGCACCCGGGGCAAGAGCTCATAATGGCGGCCATCCGGGCTATGGACCATGCCCAGCGCGGCGAGGGTATACAGGCAGCGGCGTACCGCCGCGCGGGAAATTTGCGTTTTCTGGCTTAACTGGGAAATGGTCAGCCGCTGACGCTGCGGGGTAAAGGCGTTAAGCACCTCCAGCCCGCGAGCCAGAGACAGCATAAAGTTGGGATCGTGCTCGGCCTGCCTGGCGCTTAGGGTGGTGGGGGTATGGTCACGCATGGATTCCCTCTCCGTTGCATTGCAAAGCTCACGGGGCATCACTATACCGTGCGCAAACCGCACCGTCCTGAATTGTGCCGGTTTTACCACCGCGATCACATTATTAACCGCCTTTTAACAAACGTGCCGATAATCGCACAACATTTCGATTATCGCCGTTGACCACCCGCCAGACCGAACCCTATTGTCAATGGCACAGCCCTCCCCGTTATGGATGTGGGTACAAAAAGTTATACATCTCATCAGGAAGCGAAAATGACTGCCACCGTAGAAGGTATTGAGAGCTGGATTGTGGATGTCCCAACCATCCGGCCACATAAATTGTCGATGACCACCATGGGATGTCAGACGCTGGTGATTGTGCGCCTTACTCGCTCCGACGGCATCTGCGGCATTGGCGAGGCCACCACCATCGGCGGCTTGAGCTATGGCGTCGAGAGCCCGGAGGCTATCTCGTCGGCGATAACGCATTACCTGACGCCGCTGCTGCTGGGGCAACCGGCCGATAACCTGAATGCGCTGACCGCCCGCATGAACAGCGCCATTAAAGGCAACACCTTTGCGAAGTCCGCCATTGAAACCGCGCTGTTGGATGCGCAGGGCAAAGCGCTGGGCCTGCCGGTGTCGGCGCTGCTCGGCGGCGCGCTGCAAACGTCCTTGCCGGTGCTGTGGACGTTAGCCAGCGGCGATACCGCAAAAGATATTGCCGAAGGGGAAAAATTGTTAGCAGAGGGCCGCCATCGGGCATTCAAGCTGAAAATTGGCGCCCGCGAATTAGCTACCGACCTGCGCCATACCCGCGCCATTGTGGAAGCGTTAGGGGATCGCGCCAGCATCCGCGTCGACGTCAACCAGGCCTGGGACGCCGCGACCGGCGCGAAAGGCTGCCGCGAGCTGGCGGCGATGGGCGTCGACCTCATCGAACAGCCGGTCAGCGCCCACGACAACGCGGCGCTGGTGCGGTTGAGCCAGCATATTGAAACCGCGATCCTCGCCGACGAAGCGGTAGCCACCGCTTACGATGGCTATCAACTGGCGCAGCAGGGCTTTACCGGCGCTTACGCGCTGAAAATAGCCAAGGCCGGCGGACCGAATAGCGTACTGGCGCTGGCTCGCGTCGCCCAGGCGGCGGGGATTGGCCTGTATGGCGGCACCATGCTGGAGGGGACCGTGGGGACTGTCGCCTCGCTGCATGCCTGGTCGACGCTGCCGCTGCAGTGGGGCACCGAGATGTTCGGCCCGCTGTTGCTGAAAGACGATATCGTCCGCGTACCGCTCTCCTTTGCCGACGGCGAGGTGGCGCTCCCGCAAACCCCGGGTCTTGGCGTCGAGCTGGATGAAGACAAACTGCGTTTTTACACCCGCCAGGCGTAGCGGGTAACAGGAGAAACACATGCTATTTAAAGTGGAGATGACCGTGAATATTCCGCTTGGTTTTCCCGTCGCCGAAGCGGAGGAAATAAAGCAACGCGAAAAAACCTATTCACAACAATTACAGCGGGAAGGCAAATGGCGACATATCTGGCGCGTCGCCGGTCTTTACGCCAATGTCAGTATTTTCGATGTCAACGATGCCGAAGAGTTACATCAAATATTAATGGGATTGCCGCTGTATCCTTTTATGGATATTCACGTCGAGGCGCTGTGCCGTCATCCCTCGTCTGTTCGTGACGACGATAGCTAATAATAATAACACCTGACCTCATGCCGGGGTGACCCGGAAAATACCCTACAACGATAAGAGAGAATAATGATGAGTAATGCTTTCGTACAACAAGAAGCCGTGCAGAAATTATTACGTGAAGGCGCGGGTTTACATGTCCCTGGCGGTAACGAACGTTTTAAAGCCATTATTCACCGTCTGCTGGAGAATATCTGTACGCTGATCGACGACTATAACGTTACCGAAGAAGAGTTCTGGCATGCGGTGAACTATCTGCATGCGCTGGGCGGCCGTCAGGAGGCGGCGCTGCTGGCGGCGGGACTGGGTCTGGAGCATTTCCTCGACCTGCGTCAGGACGCCATTGACGCGGCGGCGCGCCGGGAAACCGGCACCCCACGCACCATCGAAGGGCCGCTGTATGTGGCTAATGCGCCGCTGGCCGACGGCCACGCCCGGATGGATGATGGCGCCGACGCCGGGGAAGTGATGTGGCTGCATGGCCAGGTCAACGATACCGAGGGCCGGCCGGTGGCCAACGCCATTGTCGATATCTGGCACGCCAATACCCTCGGCAATTACTCCTTCTTCGACCCGAGCCAGAGCGAATACAACCTGCGCCGGCGGATCCGCACCGGCGCCGATGGCCGCTACAGCGTGCGCAGCATCCTGCCATCCGGCTACGGCTGTCCGCCGGATGGCCCGACGCAGAAGCTGCTGGATCGGTTAGGCCGCCATGGCAACCGTCCGGCGCACATTCACTTCTTCGTCTCCGCGCCGGGGCATAAACATCTCACCAGCCAGATCAACCTCAGCGGCGATAAATACCTGTGGGATGATTTTGCCTTTGCCACCCGCGACGGCCTGATTGCCGACCCGATCAAAGTGACGGACCGCGAGACTATCGCGCAGCGCGACCTTGAGGGAGAGCACACTGAGGTCTGTTTTGATTTCACCCTGTGTAAAGCGCTCAGCGCCGACGAAGAGCAGCGCGGCGCCCGCCTGCGCGCCAAAGCGTAATCTGCTGTAACGGCCCCGGGCATGCGGTTGCCCGGGCCAGACATTGCACCTGAAAGCAAACAATTCACCCGGTTTCTTTCATCCTGAATACTGCAGGAGGGACTGACTCATGCAAAAAACGCTATCAGCGCTTAAAAACAAAATTAACAACGCCTTAATTGTCGATCGTGAAAACCATATTTACCGCTGCCACCGTTCGATATTTACCGACCCGCAGCTGTTTGAATTTGAAATGAAGCATATCTTTGAAGGTAATTGGGCGTTTCTTGCCCATGAAAGCCAAATAGCCGAGCCGGGGGATTATTATACCCTGACGCTGGGGCGTCAGCCGGTCATTATTACCCGCGATAAAAAGAACGAGCTGCATGCGTTAATTAACAGCTGCGCCCATCGCGGCGCCATGTTATGTCGACGGAAAACCGGGAATAAAAACTCATTTACCTGTCCGTTTCACGGCTGGACCTTCAGCAATAATGGCAAACTATTAAAAGCCAAAGATGAAAGCACCGGCGGCTATCCTGACACTTTCAAACAGGAAGGATCGCACGACCTGCAAAAGCTGCCGCGTTTTCAGTCCTATCGCGGTTTCTTATTCGGTAGCCTCAATGCCGACGTGCAGCCGCTGGAAGCCTATCTCGGGGAAACCTGCAAAATCATCGATCTGATCGTCGACCAGGCGCCGGAGGGGCTGGAGGTGCTCAAGGGATCGTCGAGCTATGTGTACGAGGGCAACTGGAAGCTGGGCGCAGAGAACGGCGCTGATGGCTACCACGTGAGCGTGGTGCACTGGAACTATGCCTCCACCATGTCGCGGCGCAATTATGAAGCGGAAGGCACCCATGCGGTGGACGCCAACGGCTGGTCAAAAAGCCTCGGCGGCGGCTACGGATTTGATAACGGCCATATGCTGCTGTGGACCCGGGCGCTGAATCCGGAGGTGCGCCCGGTGTATGCCCACCGCGAGCGCCTGCAGGCGGAATTCGGCGAACTCCGCGCCGACCAGATGGTCAACGAAACCCGCAACCTGTGCCTGTACCCCAACGTCTATCTGATGGATCAATTCTCCACCCAGATCCGCGTCATTCGTCCGCTGGCGGTGGACAAAACCGAAGTCACTATCTGGTGCTTTGCGCCGAAGGGGGAATCCGACCAGGCGCGGGCCCTGCGCATCCGCCAGTACGAGGATTTCTTTAACGTCAGCGGGATGGGGACCCCGGACGACCTCGAAGAGTTCAGCGCCTGTCAGCGCGGCTATCTCGGCGAAAACCTGGCGTGGAGCGATCTCAGCCGCGGCGCGCTGCGCTGGGTCGACGGTCCGGATGCGCATGCGCAGCACGCCGGATTTCATCCGCGCTTAAGCGGCGTGAAATCAGAGGACGAGGCGCTGTATATCGCCCATCACCATCACTGGCAGACGCTGATGCTGGCGGCGATTGAACAAGAGCAGCAACGCTATGACCAGTCGATCACCCAGCGCGTGGAGGTGGCCTGATGCTGAACCTCGAACAGGTACGCCAGTTTCTCTATTACGAAGCCCGTCTGCTGGATGATCGTCAGTGGGATGAATGGCTCAGCTGCTACAGCCCGCAGGTCGTCTACTGGATGCCCGCGTGGGGCGACGATGACCAGCTGACGCGCGATCCGCAAAAAGAGATTTCGCTGATCTACTATCCCAACCGCGAAGGGCTGGAGGATCGCGTCTACCGCATTAAAACCGAGCGGTCCGGGGCCAGCACGCCGGAGCCGCGGACCACCCATATCATCAGCAACGTCGAGCTGCTGGGGGAGAACGATGAAGGGCTGGAGGTGCGTTACAGCTGGGTGACCTGGAGCCACCGCTATCAGCACACCGACGCCTTTTTCGGCGCCACCTGCTGCACGCTGACCGAGCAGGACGGCAGACCGCAGATCGTGCGCAAAACCGTGCGCCTGAATAACGATTATATCCGTCAGGTGATCGACGTTTACCACATTTAAGAGGCGCTTATGACCTTCACTATTGCTCTTAATTTTGAGGACGGTATTACCCGCTTTATTCAATGCCATGCCGGAGAGAAAGTCCTGGATGCCGCCTATCGGCAGAAGGTGAATTTGCCGATGGACTGCTCGGACGGCGTGTGCGGCACCTGCAAATGCCACTGCGCCAGCGGGGAATACGCTCTCGGCGACGAGTATCTCGACGAAGCGCTAAGCGACGCGGCAGCGCAGGCCCGCCAGGTGCTGACCTGTCAGATGGTGCCCACCAGCGACTGCGTAATCGATGTGCCAGTGGCTGCCGCCCAGTGTAAAACCGCCCTGACGAACACCGGGGCGCAGGTGCGGCAGGTGAATTGTCTGTCCGATACCGCCGTCGAGCTGGTGGTCGCCCTCGATGAACCGCTGGACTTCCTGGCGGGGCAGTACGTCAACATCCAGGTGCCAGGCACGCCGCACGTTCGCGCCTATTCCTTCAGCTCCCGCCCAGGCTCGGCAGAAGGACGTTTCCTGATCCGTAACGTGCCCGGCGGCATGATGAGCCAGTGGTTAACCCGGCAGGCGCGGCCCGGCGATCGCCTGATCCTCAGCGGCCCGATGGGCAGCTTCTATCTGCGTCATGGCGAACGTCCGCTGCTGATGCTGGCCGGCGGCACCGGGCTGGCGCCGCTGCTCTCCATGCTCGAGACCCTGCAGGCGCAGAACAGCTCGCGCCCGGTGACCCTGCTGTATGGCGTCACGCGCGACGGCGACCTGGTGAAGACCGAGGCGCTGGAGGCATTCCGTCAGCAGTTAACCCACTTTCGCTGGCTGCCGGTGGTGGCGGAGGAAAACAGCGCCTGCCCACAGCGCGGCTTTGTCACCGATCATCTTGACGACGCTATGCTGAATAATGGCGAGGTCGATATCTACCTTTGCGGCCCGCCGCCGATGGTCAACGCGGTCGCCACGGCGCTGCGCGAGCGAGGGATCGCCCCGGCGGGCTTCTGGTACGAGAAATTTATCGCCAGCCAGAGCGCGGCGGCATAAGGAGGAAGTATGCGTTTTCGCGATAAAGTGGTCGCCATCACCGGCGCGGCCCAGGGCATTGGCCGCCAGACCGCGGAGCAGGCGGCTGCGGAAGGCGCGGCTCTGCTGCTCATCGATCGCGCGCCCTGGGTGCGCGAGCTGGCGGCGACCCTGGCGCAGTCCGGCAGTCAGGTGCTGGCGCTGGAGGCGGACCTGGAACAGTGGTCGAGCGCCGAGCAGGCATTTTCCGACGGGGTCGCGCATTTTGGCCGCATCGATGTGCTTATCAATAACGTCGGGGGGACCATCTGGGCGCGGCCGTTTGCCGAATACCAGCCGGACCAGATCGAGAAAGAGATCCGCCGCTCGCTGTTTCCCACCCTGTGGGGCTGTCGCGCGGCGCTGCCCTGGATGCTCAAGCAGGGCAAAGGCAGCATCGTCAACGTCTCATCGGTGGCGACGGCGGGGGTCAACCGGGTGCCTTACTCGGCGGCGAAAGGCGGCGTCAATGCGCTGACCCGGTCGATCGCCATGGAGTACAGCGGCAGCGGCATCCGCATCAATGCCGTCGCGCCGGGCGGGACGGAGGCGCCGCCGCGCCTGACGCCGCGTAACGACGAGCAGCCCGATGAGCAGGAGAAGGCGTGGTATCAGCAGGTGGTCGATCAGACGGTGGCCAGCAGCCTGATGCACCGCTACGGCACGCTGGCGGAACAGGCGAATGCGATCCTGTTCCTCGCCAGCGATGAGGCCAGCTATATCACCGGCGTGACCCTCCCGGTGGCGGGCGGCGATCTCGGCTAACGGCGGGTCGCGTACCAGCAGAGCAGGGAGCCGAGACACACCATCCCGGCCCCCTGCCAGAAGGGCCACGATAGCGTGGCGCTAAGCAGGATCGCCGCCAGCGCGGAGGAGAGCACCGGCGTGAAGTAGGAGGCCGCCGCCAGCAGGCTGACGTTGCCGTGGAGGATCCCCACGTTCCACGCGGTGTAGGCCAGACCGAGCGCCACCGCTACCGTCAGCAGCTTGATGCTGACCGGCCAGCTGAAGACCATCGGCGGCTGCGGCGTGGCGAGAAACTTCAGCCACAGCGTCAGCGCGGTTAACAGGACGAACAGGGTAATGGCATTTTTGCCGCGGGCATATTTGGCCGTCACCGTGCAGTAGGCCGCCCAGATAAAGGCGCCGATAAAGGCCAACAGATAGCTGAGCGGACTGGAGATGACGTTGCTGATAATCTCGTCCAGCTGCAGGCCGTGCTCACCCCCCAACACCCAGCCGACGCCAAGCAGGGCGAGAAGCAAACCGGGGATCACCAGCCAGCTGCTTTTCTGACCATTAAACAGGATGGCGAACAGGATGGTCAGGCTGGGCCACAGGTAATTGACCATCCCCACTTCAATGGCCTGCTGACGACTGGCGGCATAGCCCAGGGATAGCGCGAGGCAGATTTCATAGCTGACGAACAGCGCGCTGCCGGCCAGCAGATAGCGGCGCGGGATCTGGCGCAGGTTAGGGAAACCGACGGTAAAAATCAGCAGCAGGCCGCTGAGGCTGTAAATCATCGCCGCGCCGCCGACCGGTCCCAGTCCTTCGCTGACGCCGCGAATCAATCCGACCATGGTGCTCCATAAAATAATGGCGGCGAAGCCGATGGTCGTGGCTCTCTTTTTCTCCATGCTTATCCTGAGGGTTACGCAAATGCAGCCGGCATATATATCATCTTTTTACCGCCGCGGGGCGAAATTTTCCGCCATGGGTAACCCCTAGGGATTAGTGAAAACGGCCGCGGCTGGCGATTAAGGGGGCGTTGGTTTTGCTCCTTGATTTGACGCAAATTTTCCCGGGATTTTGCTGTTAGTTTCCTCCGCGCGATGAATCAACATCCTGCATGGAGGAATGCAATGGACGTCAGCCGCAGAAAGTTCTTTAAGATCTGCGCAGGCGGTATGGCCGGAACCACAGCTGCCGCCCTGGGCTTTGCCCCCAAAATGGCGCTGGCTCAGGCACGCAACTACAAATTGCTGCGTGCGAAAGAGATCCGCAACACCTGCACTTACTGCTCCGTTGGCTGCGGGCTATTAATGTATAGCCTCGGCGACGGCGCGAAAAACGCCAAAGAAGCGATTTACCATATTGAAGGGGATCCGGACCATCCGGTGAGCCGCGGCGCGTTATGCCCGAAAGGCGCCGGCCTGCTGGACTATGTCCACAGTGACAACCGCCTGCGCTACCCGGAATACCGCGCGCCGGGATCTGATAAATGGCAGCGACTCTCCTGGGATGAAGCCTTCAGCCGCATCGCCCGGCTGATGAAAGCCGACCGCGACGCCAACTTTATGGAAAAGAACGAACAGGGCGTGACGGTTAACCGCTGGCTTTCCACCGGCATGCTGTGCGCTTCGGCAGCAAGTAATGAAACCGGCATGCTGACGCAAAAATTTGTGCGTTCGCTCGGCATGCTGGCGGTAGACAACCAGGCACGCGTCTGACACGGACCAACGGTAGCAAGTCTTGCTCCAACATTTGGTCGCGGTGCGATGACCAACCACTGGGTGGATATCAAAAACGCGAACGTCGTGGTGGTGATGGGCGGCAACGCCGCGGAAGCCCACCCGGTGGGATTCCGCTGGGCGATGGAAGCGAAAAACAACAACGACGCCACGCTTATCGTTGTCGACCCGCGCTTTACGCGTACGGCGTCGGTGGCGGATATCTATGCGCCGATTCGCTCCGGTACCGACATTACCTTCCTGTCGGGAGTCCTGCTGTACCTGATCGAACATAACAAAATCAATGCCGAGTACGTGAAGCACTACACCAACGCCAGCCTGCTGGTGCGGGATGATTTTGCCTTCGAAGAGGGGCTGTTCAGCGGCTATGATGCGGACAAACGCCAGTATGATAAATCGTCCTGGAACTACCAGTTCGATGAAAACGGCTACGCCAAACGCGATGAGACGCTCAGCCATCCGCGCTGCGTGTGGAACCTGCTGAAGCAGCACGTTTCCCGTTACACGCCGGAGGTGGTCGAAAACATCTGCGGTACGCCGAAAGCGGACTTCCTCAAGGTGTGCGACGTGCTGGCCTCAACCAGCGCCGCCGATCGCACCACCACTTTCCTGTATGCCCTGGGCTGGACGCAGCACACCGTCGGCGCGCAAAACATTCGCACCATGGCGATGATCCAGCTGCTGCTCGGCAATATGGGCATGGCCGGCGGCGGCGTGAATGCCCTGCGCGGTCACTCTAATATTCAGGGACTGACCGACCTTGGCCTGCTGTCCACCAGCCTGCCGGGCTACCTGACGCTGCCTTCTGATAAGCAGCCGGATCTGCAGACGTATCTGACGGCCAACACGCCAAAAGCGACCCTGCCGGACCAGGTGAACTACTGGAGCAACTACCCGAAATTCTTTGTCAGCCTGATGAAGTCCTTCTACGGCGAGGCGGCGCAAAAAGAGAACGACTGGGGCTTTGAGTGGTTACCGAAGTGGGACCAGGCTTACGACGTGATCAAGTACTTCAACATGATGGATAACGGCAACGTCACCGGCTATATCTGCCAGGGCTTTAACCCGGTGGCGTCGTTCCCGGATAAAAACAAGGTGGTTCGCAGCCTGAGCAAGCTGAAGTATATGGTGGTTATCGACCCGCTGGTCACCGAAACCTCGACCTTCTGGCAAAACCACGGTGAGTCGAACGATGTCGACCCGGCAGCCATTCAGACCGAAGTCTTCCGCCTGCCGTCCACCTGCTTTGCCGAAGAGGACGGTTCGATCGCTAACTCTGGCCGCTGGCTGCAGTGGCACTGGAAAGGTCAGGATGCCCCAGGTGAAGCACGTAACGACGGCGAGATCCTGGCCGGGATTTACCATCGTCTGCGCGAACTGTACCGCACCGAAGGCGGTAAAGGCGCTGAGCCGCTGCTGAAGATGGGCTGGAACTACAAACAACCGGACCATCCGGAATCGGAAGAAGTTGCCAAAGAAAACAACGGCTACGCGCTGGCGGATCTCTACGACGCTAACGGCGCGCCGCTGGCGAAAAAGGGCCAGCTGTTGAACAGCTTCGCGCTGCTGCGCGATGACGGCACCACCGCGTCGTCTTGCTGGATCTACAGCGGCAGCTGGACGGAGCAGGGCAACCAGATGGCGAACCGCGATAACGCCGACCCGTCGGGTCTGGGCAATACGCTGGGATGGGCCTGGGCGTGGCCGCTCAATCGCCGGGTGCTCTATAACCGCGCGTCAGCCGACATCAACGGCAAGCCGTGGGATGCGAAGCGGATGCTGATCCAGTGGAACGGCAGCAAGTGGGTCGGGAATGATATTCCGGACTTCAATACCGCGCCGCCGGGGAGCAACACCGGGCCGTTTATCATGCAGCAGGAGGGGCTGGGTCGCCTGTTCGCACTGGATAAGCTGGCGGAAGGACCGTTCCCGGAACACTACGAGCCGATGGAAACCCCGCTTGGCACTAACCCGCTGCACCCGAAGGTGGTCTCCAGCCCGGTGGTGCGTGTGTATGAAGAGGACGCCATTCGCTTAGGTAAGAAGGATAAGTTCCCGTACGTCGGGACCACCTATCGTCTGACCGAACACTTCCATACCTGGACCAAGCATGCGCTGCTCAATTCCATCGCGCAGCCGGAACAGTTTGTCGAAATCAGCGAAGGGCTGGCAAAAGCGAAAGGCATCGCCAACGGCGACCGGGTAAAAGTCAGCAGCCAGCGCGGCTTTATTCGCGCGGTGGCGGTGGTGACGCGCCGTCTGCAAACTCTCAACGTCAACGGCCAGCAGGTGGAGACCGTCGGGATCCCGCTGCACTGGGGTTTTGAAGGCGTGGCTCGCAAAGGCTATATCGCCAACACCCTGACGCCGAACGTCGGCGATTCCAACTCGCAAACGCCGGAGTACAAGGCGTTTCTGGTCAACATCGAGAAAGCGTAAGGAGCGATTCAATGGCGATGGAAACACAAGACATTATTAAACGCTCCGCGACCAACCCGATCACGCCCGCGCCGCGCGCGCGGGACCATAAGGCGGAAGTCGCCAAGCTTATCGATGTCTCCTCCTGCGTGGGCTGTAAAGCCTGCCAGGTGGCCTGCTCCGAGTGGAACGACATCCGCGATGAGGTGGGGCACTGCGTCGGGGTGTACGACAACCCGGCGGATCTCAGCGCGAAATCCTGGACGGTGATGCGCTTTAGCGAGACCGAACAGAACGGCAAACTGGAGTGGCTTATCCGTAAGGATGGCTGTATGCACTGCGAAGAGCCGGGCTGCCTGAAGGCCTGCCCGTCCGCCGGGGCGATTATTCAGTACGCCAACGGCATCGTCGATTTCCAGCAGGAAAACTGCATCGGCTGCGGCTACTGTATTGCCGGGTGTCCGTTTAACGTCCCGCGTCTCAATAAAGAGGATAACCGGGTCTATAAATGCACCCTGTGCGTGGACCGGGTCAGCGTCGGTCAGGAACCGGCGTGCGTGAAAACCTGTCCGACCGGCGCGATCCACTTCGGTACGAAGAAAGAGATGCTGGAGGTGGCCGAGGAGCGGGTGGCTAAGCTGAAAAAACGCGGCTATGCCAGGGCCGGGATTTACAACCCGCAGGGCGTCGGCGGCACCCATGTGATGTACGTCCTGCATCATGCCGACCAGCCCGAGCTTTATCACAAGCTGCCTGCTGCGCCGAAGATTGATACCTCGGTGGAGCTGTGGAAAGGGATCCTGAAGCCGCTGTCGGCGGCGGGCTTTATCGCTACCTTTGCCGGGCTTATCTATCACTACATCGGTATCGGGCCAAATAAGGAAGTTGACGACGACGAGGAGGAGCATGATGAGTAAATCGAAGATGATAGTGCGCACGACCTTTATCGATCGCGCCTGTCACTGGACGGTGGTGATCGCTTTCTTCCTCGTGGCGCTATCGGGTATTTCGTTTTTCTTCCCGACCCTGCAGTGGCTGACGGAAACCTTCGGTACCCCGCAGATGGGGCGTATTCTGCACCCCTTCTTCGGAGTGCTGATTTTTATCGCCCTGATGTTTATGTTCGTGCGTTTTGTCCATCACAACATCCCAGATAAACAGGATATCCCCTGGCTGAAAGGCATTGTGGAGGTGCTGAAAGGCAACGAGCATAAAGTGGCGCGGGTCGGTAAATATAACGCCGGGCAAAAGATGATGTTCTGGACCATCATGAGCATGATTTTTGTGCTGCTGGTGACCGGCGTGATTATCTGGCGTCCCTGGTTTGCCCACTATTTCCCGATTCAGGTGATTCGCTACAGCCTGTTAATTCACGCGACGTCGGCCATTATTCTGATCCACGCGATCCTTATCCATATGTATATGGCGTTCTGGGTGAAGGGGTCGATTAAGGGGATGATTGAAGGCAAGGTCAGCCGCCGTTGGGCGAAGAAACATCACCCGCGCTGGTATCGCGATGTGGAACGTCTGGAGGCGATCAAAGAGAGTCGCGAAGGGATGAAGTAAGCCGTCTGGCCAGGAGGCCCGCTCCAGTTTTGCTGGAGCGGGTTTATGTGTTAGTGATTAATGCGTCCATCGCTGATATCACGGTCGTTCTTTCTTTAGCCAAATTGCAGATAAAATATTTTTTATCCAGCCTTTGCTTTGCCACGCTGGTGATTGCCGGCGTGTTGATGAACAGTTTCTCAAACTCCATATTAATAACCGGGGCGGCAGTATGATAATGGCCGGTCAAATGAGAATGATAGCTCAGCGGCACAATTAAACGTGTACCAAGGTCATTAAAATAATCATGTTGGATTACCATTAAATAAGGTTGAAACGCATTGGTTCTCGATGATGGGTTACGAAAGATATCAAATTGTGCCGCCATTAAATCCCTCCGAAAAAAGGATCCTCTGACAACAACCCTGCACGGGCAGTAAACTCATTCAGTGCCTTAATGAATTCCTGGTCTTTTCGGCGTTTGTCCGCATCGACGATGGTAAGTGCCTGGTTTTGCGGGTTAACCGTTGTTGTACGATCGCGAGTCTGTGACTTGTTAACGGCATTCTGTTTCATTATCTGCTCCTTGTTGTTGGCGAGCTGATTATCACGCGGTGTGCGATGAAAAGAAATACCTGGTTCGGATTTGTTTTTTATTTTGCGAAGCAACTTCCAGAGGAAAGCAACCGCATGAAATATTCATGGTTATGGTAATAAACCCGGCGCTGGCGTTAGCCAGCGCGGCGGGAAATAATCAGAACTTCTCCGGAATAAAGCGGAAGGGGAAATTGGTCTGTTTCATTTTGCTCATTTTGCGCTTCGGCAGCGTGACATGCTCCACTGGCAAGGCTTCGTAGGGGATCTGCGACAGCAGGTGGGTGATGATATTCAGACGCACCCGCTTTTTATCTTCGGAGCGGGCGACGAACCACGGCGCCCAGGCGGTGTCGGTGGCGGCGAACATGGCGTCGCGGGCAGCGGTATATTCATCCCAGCGGTTGAAAGACTTGATGTCCATCGGCGAGAGCTTCCAGATCTTGCGCCCGTCGTCGATGCGATCCCGCAGGCGCCGCTCCTGCTCCTGCGGAGAGACCTCCAGCCAGTACTTGAGCAGGATAATGCCCGACTCGACCATGCCGCGCTCCACCATCGGCGCGCCGTCGAGGAACTTCTGCACCTCCTCCGGGGTACAAAAGCCCATCACCCGTTCGACGCCGGCGCGGTTATACCAGCTGCGATCGAAAATCACGATTTCGCCAGCCGCCGGGAGGTGCTTGATATAGCGCTGAAAATAGAGCTGACTTTTCTCGCGTTCGGTGGGCGAGGGTAAGGCGACGACCCGGAAAATCCGCGGACTGACGCGCTCGGTGATCGCCTTAATCGTGCCGCCTTTGCCGGCGCCGTCCCGGCCTTCAAAGACGATGCACACCTTCAGCCCTTTATGCACCACCCAGCGCTGCAGTTTTACCAGCTCAACGTGGAGCTTGCGCAGCGCCTTCTCGTACGCTTTATTGTCGAGCGGGGCGATCTTCACCGCCGCGTCGACAGGATGACCGCTTTTCTTATTACCCATCGCCATGCTCCGTGTTGCCGAGGTATCCCTTTGAAGTGTAATCCTTCACTGGCGTGGCGGTGGAAAATATTCGCGCCCGGGACGGGCTAGCTGACGTTCCCCGCGGCAATGACTTCCAGCCCCACCCGATGCCCCCATGACAGCTCCAGGGTGTTACCGTCCGGGTCGGCAAAGAAAGCGAAATAGCCCACAGGATCGCCCAGCTGCTCCGGTTCCCGGCGCAGAACGCCTTCCCGCCGCGCCTGGGCGACCTTCTCATCGATCTCCGCCTGGGTGGCGCAGGCGACGCCGAGATGGCCGAACGGACCCAGCGGCGTGTCGGCAGGGTCATCACTTTGCACCAGCACCAGGGCGAAAGGTCGGGTGCGATCGCTGAGCCACGCCACTTTACGCGCCGAGGGGAGGTTGGGTTCGCGCTGGTGAATAACGGTCATCGCCGTGTAGCGGGTATAAAAATCGATGCTGCTGGCCAGACAGCGGACGGTAAAGGCGACATGGGTAAAGCCAACATCAACATTTTGCATGGATGATTCTCCCGAGGTGAACGATGTCTCGACTTTACAACCTCAAGTTAACTTGAGAACAATCCACAATGTGTCCCTGCGTGCCCACCAATTTTTACAGGGAATTATCCACCGCCAGGCGCCTCTGCCGCCAGCAGGACCGCCAACGGCGGCGCTGGCGAGCGCATGAACGAATCAGGCCGTTGTATGGAGGATACTGTCGTCGGGCGTTTTTAGCTGGTGTGGCGAGGCGGGATGGTCAATAATGCCGGCCGTCTCTCAATACCCCTATAAGATGTATGAAAAAAACGATTTTTTCACTGGCGCTGGGCACTTTCGGACTCGGCATGGCGGAATTTGGCATTATGGGCGTGCTGCCGGACATGGCGCGCGATGTCGGGATTTCAATCCCCGCCGCCGGCAATATGATTGCCTGGTATGCCTTCGGCGTGGTGATCGGCGCGCCGATCATGGCGTTGCTCTCCAGTCGGTTTTCGTTGAAATCGGTGATGCTGTTTCTCGCCGCCCTGTGCATTCTCGGCAATACCCTGTTTACCTTCTCGAGCAGCTACGCCATGCTGGCGCTTGGCCGGCTGGTTTCCGGGTTTCCCCACGGGGCTTTCTTCGGCGTGGGGGCGATCATCCTGTCGAAAATCGCGCCGCCGGGGAGGGTGACCGCCGCGGTGGCTGGGATGATCGGCGGCATGACGGTGGCTAACCTGGTGGGCGTTCCCGGGGGCACCTGGCTTGGGCATCATTTTAGCTGGCGCTATACCTTCGCGCTTATCGCGGTGTTTAACGTCGCGGTGTTTATGGCCATCTTCTGCTGGGTCCCTACGCTGTATGATCGGGCCACCACCCGGCTGCGCGAGCAGTTCCGTTTCCTCGCTTCCCCGGCGCCGTGGCTGATTTTTGCCGCCACCATGTTCGGCAACGCCGGGGTGTTCGCGTGGTTCAGCTACATTAAGCCCTTTATGCTCAACGTTTCCGGCTTTGCCGAAAGCCGGATGATGCTGATTATGATGCTGGCGGGGCTGGGGATGGTGGTCGGCAACCTGTTCAGCGGCAAAATTTCCGGGCGCTACAGTCCGCTGCGCATCGCGGCCATCACCGACGGGGCGATCGCTGTGACGCTGCTGCTGATCTTTGCCTTCGGGGAGCATAAAATCGCTTCGCTGACGCTGGCGTTTTTCTGCTGTGCCGGGCTGTTTGCCCTGTCGGCGCCGCTGCAGATCCTGTTGCTGCAGAACGCCAAAGGCGGCGAGATGCTGGGGGCGGCAGGGGGGCAGATCGCCTTTAACCTCGGGAGCGCCATCGGCGCCTTCTGCGGCGGAATGATGATTGCCCAGGGCTTCGGCTGGAACAGCGTGGCGCTCCCCGCCGCCACGCTGTCGTTTCTGGCGATGAGCGCCTTGCTCATCTACGGCCGCCATCAGCGCCGACAGGCTTGCTAACGACGCTTACTCACGCCAGGGCTCGCCGAGCGTCAACATCAGCCGGTTGGCCCAGGCGAAAAAGGCCGCTGACTGCAGCAGATCCAGCTGGGCCAGAGTATCTAAGCCCTGTTCATCAAGCGCTGCCAGATGGCTGGCATTCAGCGCGGGCGGCGTCACCGATAGCGCGGCGGCGGCGTCGATTTCCGCCTGCCAGCGCGGCGACTGCCCACCGCGCAGATCCTCTCCCGGCGTCACCGCCAGCAGCGTGTCGACGGCGGTCTCGTCCTTCGCCAGCTGCGCCGCTTTGCGGGCATGCACCGAGGCGCAGTAAATACAGCCGTTGATTTTACTGGCCACCGTGGCGGCCAGTTCACGTTCGGCGCGCGGCAATCCCCCCGGGGTATAGAAAATACCTTTATCGGTCAGCGTCCGCTGCTCCAGCACCGGCTGGTTGCGCGCCAGCAGGCGGAAGTAGGGCGAATCGCTATGGCCATATTTGGCCAGAATCGCCTGTTCTTCAGCGCTAAATTCCACCAGCGGTTTATCCGCCAGCCAGGGTTCCCAGTGCAGCTCCTCGCGGGTGAAGCGCACGGGGGCCGCTTTGCCGCTCTGCGCGTGCGGGGTGGTGTGCCAGTACCCGGCCACCACCGGCGTATCGGCGCTGACGATGGGCTGGTGGTTGAGCGCCCGCAGACCCAGCAGCAGGCGGCTCTGGAAGCTGACAAAGGCCACCAGCTGCGCCAGGGTGACGATGCCCCGCAGGCTCCAGCCCGCGTTTGTCAGAGCCTGCAGCGCGCCGGGTGTCGCTTCGACGGGGGTGAAGGTCAGCAGGCGGGCAAAGGCCAGCGCCGGAACCAGACGATCCGTGGTCGGATCGGCCAGGCCGAAGCCGGCATAGTGCGCCGCCAGCGCGTCCGCCTGATGGAGCTTCGCCACCTTTGCCGCCACCGCGAAGCGTTCATCGAGGGGAAAGTCGGCGTCCTGCTGGCTGAACAGCATTTCATAACTTCCCTGCGCATGTCGGGTAGCGGCATCGCGGACTGCGCGCGCCTGGTCGAGCGGGGAACCGGCGGCGATCTCCGCCAGTTCGGCCAGAATATCCTGACTCAGCGTCATGGTGACTCCTTATCTGATGTGGGGGGCAATATGCTGAGCGATCAGCTCAATGGAACGCAGCGTATCCCGGTGCGAAGGCTCCACCGAGTGCACCTGGAACGAAACATCGGTGGCGCGGGCCAGCACGCTGTCCTGCGCCAGGGAGGCAACAACATGCTCAGGATCGCCCACGTGGGCATCCAGCTGTTGCAGATAGTCAGTGACACTGTCACCTTCTATCAGATGACCCGCAGCCCGGTGCTGTGCCGCCTGCTTGCGCAGGCCGGGTTCGGCGACCTGCAGGGCGTGGGCGCGACTGTCGGCGACGAAGGCGGTGCGCGAAGCGAGGATCCGCGGCGCAACGCCGTCCGGCAGCGCCGCCAGATAGGCGTCGACGATCGGGTTCTGAATGGCGTCCAGCGGCAGGCGTGGCTCACCGGGCGGCCGGGGCTGCGTGCGCGACAGCATCAGCCCGTGCCCCGCCTGACCGGCGCGGATGGCGCCTTCCACCGAGAAGGTGGCGATCCAGATGCGCGCCGCCAGCTGCGGCGCGGGCGGATAGAGACGGTTGTCCGGGTGGCTGAGGGTGTCGCCGCGCCAGGCGCTGTGGATCAGGTGCAGATGGTCGGCAAACACCGCCCCGCGCTGCTCGCTGGTCAGGCCGAAGGGCAGAAACGACGTTGGCGTGCCGCCGGAACCAAATCCCACCTCCAGACGCCCGTCGGTGAGTAAATCCAGCACCGCCGCGTCTTCGGCGACGCGCAGCGGATTCTCCATGGGCAACGTGATAATCGCTGTGCCGAGGCGAATGCGGTCAGTCTGCGCCGCCACGTGGGCGAGGAACACCAGCGGGGAAGGCAGGCCGCCTTCCTGTTCATGAAAATGGTGCTGTGCAATCCATGCGCTGTCGAAGCCGACGCGCTCCGCGTGGCGGATCTGTTCGGCCGCCAGCCGGTAGCGCGTTTGTGCGGAGCCCTGATCGAGCAGACGGGTAAAAAAGCCGAGGCGTTTAGGCATTATGCGTTCTCCATGTGGGCCTGAGCCAGGCGTGGGGATACCTGGGGAATGGCGGCGATCAGTTCGCGGGTGTAGGCCTGCTGCGGAGCGGCGAACAGGCGCCCAACGTCGCCATGCTCCACCACCTGGCCAGCGCGCAGCACCGTGACGCTGTCGGCAATCCGCCTCACCGTCGCCAGATCGTGGGTAATGAACAGGTAGCTCAGACCAAGCTGCTGCTGTAGCTGCTGCAGCAGGGCGAGGATCTGCGCCTGAACGGTGACATCGAGCGCCGAGGTCGCTTCGTCAAGAACCAGTATCGCCGGCTCGAGGATCAGCGCCCGGGCAATCGCCACCCGCTGCCGCTGGCCGCCGGAAAGCTCCCGCGGCGTCCGCGACAGTAGCTCCGGGGCCAGCGCCACCCGGGCGGCGACGCTCTCCACACGCTGGCGACGCGTCGCCGCGCTGAGGCGCTCAAAGTTTTTTAACGGCTCTTCGATAATCGCAAACAGCGTCTGGCGCGGGTCGAGCGAAGCGAAGGGGTTCTGGTAGACGAACTGGATTTTGCGCCGCAGCTGACGCTGCGCCTCGCGGCTGAGATGCCCGGCGTCAATACCGTCGATGGTCACCTGTCCGGCGTCGGCGCGCTCGAAGCCCAGCAGGATCCGCGCCAGGGTGGTTTTCCCGGAGCCGGATTCGCCCACCAGCGCATGGGTGCTGCCGCGTCTGACCTCAAAGCTGACGCTGTCGAGCGCCTGCAGGGCCTGTTTGCCCAGCGAGAAGCGTTTGCTGATCCCTTCGACGCGAATGGCCGGCGTGGCCAGCGGACGGTGACGATCCGCCGTCAGCCTCAGCGGCGCGTCCTGCAGATCGTGGAGCAACTGGCGGGTGTAAGGGTGCTGCGGACGCCGGATAATCGCCTCGGTGGCGCCCTGTTCCTGAATCTCGCCCTGGCGAAACACCATGATCCGGTCGGCGCGTTCGGCGGCCAGCGCCAGATCGTGAGTGACAAACAGCACGGCGGTTCCCGACTCGCGCCGCAGGATGTCGAGCAGATCGAGAATGCGCTTTTGCACCGTAACGTCGAGGGCGCTGGTGGGCTCGTCGGCAATAATCAGATCCGGCTGCAGGGCGATGGCGATGGCGATCAGCACCCGCTGTTTCATCCCGCCCGACAGCTGATGCGGGTACTGTTCAAAACGCTGTTCCGGGTGGCTGAGCCCGACTTTAGCGAGCAGGTTGAGGACCTGCTGCCGGCGTTCGGCGGCGGAAAGGGACTGATGCAGCCGCAGGATCTCTTCCACTTGCTGACCAATGGTTTTTACCGGATTAAGCGAATTGCCGGGGTCCTGCGGCACCAGGCTAATGCTCACCCCGCGCAGGCGGTTCAGGCGTTTTGCCGACCAGTCGCTGATCACTTCGCCATTGAGGATAATCCGCCCGGCGTCGCGGCGGGCGTTATCCGCCAGCAGGCCGATAATGGCCTGCGCGGTCGTGGTTTTCCCCGAGCCGGATTCACCGACGAAGGCCAGCATTTCGCCGCGCTGAATGGAAAAGCTGACGTTATGCACCACTTCGCGCCATTCGTCCCGCGACCGGTAGCTGATGCGTAGATCTTCAACAGAGAGAACGTTCATGGGCGTACTCCACTCCACTGGCGGCTAAGACGATTGGCGGCAAGGACCACCGCGACCACGGCGAGGCCGGGGAAGGTGGTCAGCCACCAGGCGGTCGACAGGTAATTACGACCTTCGGCGATCAGTAATCCCCACTCCGGGACCGGCGGCGGGGTGCCGTAGCCAAGGAAGCTGAGGGTGGCCAGCGCCAGCATCGCCTGACCAAACTGCAGCGTGGCGAAGGCGAGTACCGCGGTGAGCGAGTTGGGCAGGATATGACGCCAGAAGATGGCGAGAAAGGTGCCGCCGCTGCCCCGGGCCGCCTCGACGTAATCACTGTGGCGAACGCGCACCACCTCCGCCCGCGCCAGGCGCGCGAAGCTGGCGATGGCCGCCACGCCGACCGCCACCGCCGCATTCACCGTGCCAAAACCCAGCAGAATGATCACCGTCAGCTGCAGCAGCAGGGAAGGGATAGCCAGCAGGACATCCACCAGGCGCATGATGGTTGATTCCACGCGGCCGGCCAGCGCCCCGGCGAGGGTGCCAAGGGCGGTGCCCACCACCAGACCGATGGCGACGGCGATCAGCGCCGCCGACAGAGAATGTACCGCGCCGTAAACCACCCGCGTCCACAGGTCGCGGCCCAGCTGGTCGGTACCCAGCCAGTAGTGCGCCTGCGGCGCCAGGCGCTGAGCGCCGGGGATCCCTTCCAGCGGGTTAGCGGAGGTAAACCACTGTGGGGCAAGGGCCATTAACAGGGCGGTGATCATCACCGCCCACGCCAGCCACAGGCCTGGCTGCAGACGCACTTTGCGCCACTCCGGGCGGCGGCGAGCCGCGATGGCATAGTCGACCAGGCTCATTTCGCACCTCCGGTCTGTAATTGGAGTCGGGGATCCAGCCGCGGCATGACCAGGTCGACCAGCAGGTTGATCAGGACGAAACCGAGAGCTGAGATCATCACCACCGCCTGCAGCACGGCGATATCCTGGTTATTCACCGCCTGCTGGGTCAGCTGGCCGAGGCCGCTGCGGCCGAAGACGGTCTCGGTGATCAGCGCCCCGGCAATCAGCTCGCCCAGCAGCAGCCCGGCTATATTCAGCGCCGGCAGCAGGGCGTTACCCATCACATGGCGCCAGAGGACGCCGGTCTCGCTCATTCCCTTGGCGCGGGCGACCGCGACGAAGGGCTGAACCGCCACCTGATCCATGCTGCGCATCAGGATCTGCGCCAGCGGGGCGGAGATGGGCAGCGCGACGGCGATAACCGGTAAAATCAGCCCCTCCAGCGGACCGGGGTTAATCACCGGGATCCAGCGCAGCTGAAATGAAAAGAGCTGGATCAGGGCGATACCCAGCCAGAAGGTGGGCAGCGAGATAAACAGCACCGGCAGCGACTGCAGGAGGTTGCTGAGCCAGCGCAGCCCCGGCAGACGTGAGGCGAAAGCGAGGGCAAACGCCAGGATCACGGCCAGCAGGAAGGCCGGCAGGGCGAGGCTTAAGGTATCCGGCAGGTTGCTGGCAATCAGGCTACTGACCGCCAGACCCGCCTGCAGGGAATAGCCAAAGTCGCCGTGCAGCATCGCCAGCAGCGTGTGCAGGTACTGGCGCCACAGCGGGCTGTCGGCGCCGTAGGCCAGCCGCATGTCGGCGATTTGCGCCGGGCTCAGACCGAGGTCCGGGTTCTGAAACTTGATCAGCACCGCATCCCCCGGCAGCACCTGCAGCAGGAAAAAGGTGAGGGTAAACGCCGCCCACAGGACCAGCAGCCCCTGGCCGAACCGTCGCAGAAGATAAGCGCTCATATCCGGCCTCTTAGTGTTTATCCAGCCAGGCGCCGTAGAACGACGGACGCCCGACGGCTTCGAAGCTGACGCCTTTCACCCACGGCGCGCCGGCGAACACCTGCGGTTCTTCGAAAATGGGGATCACATAGGCGTTATCGATCAGATAGCGCTGGGCATCGCCGGTTAACTGCAGGCGCTGCTGCGGCTCCACCGCCGCGGAGATGCCGGTCAGCAGGTTGTTCAGCTTATCATCGCGAAAGTGCTGCACTTTATCGCTGGAGCCGCCTTTCTGCAGCAGCGCGTCACGGTTGTTAGGAAAGAACATGCTTTTCACTACATCCGGGTCGGCGCAGCCCACTTCCGAGACGGTGAGCGGGGTTTTCTGCGGGTCGAGGTTGTCGAGCGTACGGCTGCCGGCGTCCCCGGCTTTGACCGTTAACGCTACCCCCACCTGGCGCCATTGCTGGGCGATCAGCTGCAGCACTTCTTTATTCTGCGGCTGCGGGAGCGACTCATAGACCGTCAGCGCCAGCCGCTGCCCGTCTTTGCTGCGAATGCCGTCGGCGGCGGGTTTCCAGCCGGCCTCATCCAGCAACTGCCGGGCTTTGGCCTGGTCGAAGGTGAGCTTATCGCTCAGATTGACATAGCCGGCGGCGGAGCTGGCCAGCACGGAGGTGGCTTGCGGGTAGTTAGCGGAGAACAGCGTCTCCACCACCTGCCGGGCGTTGGTGGCATGGAGCAGGGCCTGGCGCACCCGCAGGTCGGCGACCAGTGGGTTATCCGGGCGGAAGCTGAGGCTGTCGTTGACCCCGCGGGTAGGCGCGGCGTAGACCGTAAATCCCTGATCGGTCGCCTGCTTTTCATCGTAGGCCTGCACCTGGCGAATAAAGCCCGCCTGGCCCGCCAGCAGCGCGCCGATGCGCACGCTGTCTTCCGGGGTGACAATATAGGTGATGCCGTCGAGGTTAGCGGGGCCCTGCTGGGCGATGTTTTTCGGCCCCCACTGATAATCCTTGCGCGCCACCAGCGTCAGCTCGCGACCCGGTTTTTCATCCTGCACCACGAAGGGACCGGAGCCGATGATGTGCCGGGCATCGCCCAGCTCCTCGAAATTGCGCTGCAGGGTGCTGAGGGAGACCAGGCCGGAGCCGATGGTGGCGGTCCCCTGCAGGAAGCCCGGCGACGGCTTGTTGAAGTAGAATTTCACCGTCAGCGGGTCGATCACTTCGCTGCGCTGGTAGTTATTGATCACCTCCGAGACGGGCAGGCGATGGGCTTTATCCCCCAGCCCATAGGTGTCGAAGTTTTTGGCGACCGCAGCGGCGTCCAGCGGCGTGCCATCCGAGAAGGTGACCCCTTTTCGCAGGTGGAAAGTGTACTCGGTTTTATCGGCATTGCTGGTCCAGCTTTCGGCGATCCACGGCTCAATCTCCAGCGTTTTCGGGTTCTGCCAGGTCAGCTTGTCGGTGATCTGATTGAGTATGCCGCCATTGGGATAAAAGCCGCCGGCGGGTGGATAGAGATTGGTGTGCGGTTGCTGCTCCAGATAAATCAAGGTACCGCCTTTAACCGGCGTGTCGGCGGCCCAGACGGAAAAGGCGCCGGAGAGAAACAGCGCGGCCAGCGCGGGCAGGCGAAAATGACGATGCATGGTGAATTCCTTTGTTATCTATTGTGTTGCCATCATCGGGCGCGGCTAAAAACAAAGGAACCAAGGAATTGCGCTAAGCATTTGCGGAAATTGCATTTACTTTACGCGGCGGGAAGCGAGGGGAAGCGCGAAAGGAGAAGCGCCTCGCCCGGGCGGGAGAGGCGCTGGCGATTAGCTACGCAGATCGATAACCATACGGCCGCGGATCTGACCTTGTTCCATCTCTTTGAAGATGGCATTGATATCTTCCAGCGGACGCAGGGTGACTTTCGGCACCACTTTGCCTTCGGCGGCGAACTGGAACGCTTCCACCAGATCCTGACGGGTGCCGACCAGCGAGCCGACCACCTCGATGCCGTCAAGTACCAGACGTGGAATATCGAGGCTCATCGCCTCTGGCGGCAGGCCTACCGCCACCACGCGGCCGCCGGCGCGAACGGCATCCACCGCCGAGTTAAAGGCCGCTTTGGCCACCGCGGTCACCACCGCAGCGTGGGCGCCGCCGGTTTTTTCCTGAATCACTTTCGCCGCATCTTCATTGCGCGAGTTGATGGTCAGGTCAGCGCCCATCGACGCCGCCAGCTCCAGCTGGCCGTCGTTGACGTCGATAGCGATCACTTTGGCGTTAAAGACATTCTTGGCATACTGCAGCGCCAGGTTGCCCAGCCCGCCGAGGCCGTAGATAGCGATCCACTGGCCCGGCTTGATGTGGGAGACCTTAACGGCTTTGTAGGTGGTGACCCCAGCGCAGGTAATGCTGCTGGCGGCGGCGGAGTCGAGGCCGTCCGGGACTTTAACCGCATAGTTGGCGGTGACGATGCACTCTTCCGCCATGCCGCCGTCGACGGTATAGCCAGCGTTTTTCACCGAGCGGCACAGCGTCTCGTTGCCGCTGTTACAGTAATCGCAGTGGCCGCAGCCTTCGAAGAACCACGCCACGCTGGCGCGATCGCCCGGCTTCAGGGAGGCGACGCCAGGGCCGACTTTTTGTACTACCCCGATCCCTTCATGACCGAGAATAACGCCGGTTTTATCGCCAAAATCGCCGTTTTTCACGTGCAGGTCAGTATGACACACGCCGCAGCATTCCATTTTCAACAGCGCTTCGCCGTATTCCAGCGGGCGCAGCGTTTTTTCCGTAACGTTAACCTGATGGTCGTGAGTAACAACAGCTGCCTTCATGCCTGTCTCCTTGAGAGGGGATTGATTAATTTTATTAATGCAATATTACCCAATAAGGATTAGACGCTATGGAGAAAAAAACAAGGCGCTTTAGTACAGGATGTGGTTTTTTGCTACAGCCGTAGCACAAAATTCAGACAATACCTCTAATTTTGGTAGGTAATAATAGTGTCACGGAATGGTCATGTTTTCTTCATCACCCAACTTTATTGTTTTGCGCATCAATTTCTTATAACAACAGAGTGATACAACAATGCATCTGGTCAAAACGCTCCTCACCGCCGGTCTGCTTTTCTCCGCCGCCGCGCAGGCTCACAATGTGCTGGAATTCCCGCAGCCGGAAAACAATCCGGAAGAGTTTTACGCAGTCACCGAGATCCCGGCAGGCGGGATCATTAAGTATGAAACCGACGCTAAAACGGGGTTTATCGTCGCCGACCGCTTTCAGTCGATGCCGGTGGCTTACCCGGCGAACTACGGTTCATTAACCCAGTCGCTGGCCGGGGATGGCGACCCGCTGGACGTGGTGTTTTACACCCGCGCGCCGATGGCCCCGGGCACGCTGATTAAGCTGCGGCCGATCGGCGTCCTTAAGATGATAGACGGCGGTGAGAAAGACGACAAAATCATCGCCGTCCCGGCCAGTAAAATTGATCCGACCTATGACGACATTCTGACCATCACCGATCTGCCGAAAATCGAGCAGCAGCGGCTGGAGGCCTTCTTCCGGGTCTACAAAGAACTACCAGAGGGGCGGAAAAAGGTCGAGCTGGCCGGTTTTAATGATGCCGCCGCCGCGAAGCAGGAGATCAAATCGGCCTGGGAGGCCTGGAAGGCGAAGAACCCGCAATAATACTTATCGCGGGCGCAGTCCGGCGCCCGCGGCACGCCATCATCCGATACGCTACCTTGCCATGCTGAATAGTTTACCCTCTTGACGCGGACTGAAGTATATGGTTGTATAATACAACTATCTACTTCACTGGACGCCTCACGATGTCTGACACGCCTTTAATCCAACAAATTCGTACTGCCTCGCGGTTAATGGTGCGCGAGCTGGGTTTTATGAACACCACGCTGGCCGCCACCCACTATTCACCCTCGGCGGTGCATACCCTGCTGGAGGTGTCGGTCAGGGGGACGATAACCGCCGCGCAGCTGGTCACATTGCTCGGGCTGGAAAAATCGAGCGTCAGCCGGATGGTCGCCCGTCTGCTGGCCGCCGGAGAGCTGGAGGAGCGCCCCTGCGCGGAGGACGCGCGGTCTAAATCGCTGGCGCTGACCGCGAAAGGGCACGACACGGTGGCAACGATTAACGCCTACGGTACCCGCCGGGTGGTGGAGGCGTTAGCGCATCTCGATGAGACGCAGCAGCGGACCGTCGCCAGCGGACTGGCGGCCTATGCTCAGGCGCTGGCGCAGTGTCGGGATGCTGCGCTTGCGGAAACGACGCCGCAAATTTCGCTGGTAACCGGCTATCAGCCAGGGGCGATCGGCCGGATAGCCCAGATGCACGGGGAGTATTACGCCCGGCACCATGATTTCGGCGCTTTTTTTGAAGGCAAGGTTGCCGGCGGCGTCGCGGAATTCGTCACCCGGCTTTCCTCGCAGGTCAACCAGATCTGGCTGGCGATGCGCGAGGGGAAGATTGTCGGTTCGGTGGCGATCGATGGCGAGGATCTCGGCCAGCAGCAGGCGCATCTGCGCTGGTTCATTCTCGATGACAGCTGCCGGGGAACCGGCATTGGCAGGCGGCTGCTCAGTGAGGCGATGGTTTTCTGCGACAGTCGTCAGTTCAGCGCCGTTCAGCTGTGGACGTTTAAAGGTCTGGACGCGGCCCGCAAACTGTATGAGTCCTTTGGCTTCACGTTAACCCGCGAATGGCAGGGGGACCAGTGGGGAAAGATGATGACCGAGCAGCAGTTTACCCGGCCAGGAAACGCCGGCTAAGGGCGTGGTGCCTTAGCCGGCGGGGAGCGCGAAGATTACGCCAGCTGGTTAAGCAGCCGGGCGATCTCCTCTCGCCACTGGGTCTGCAGCGAGGGCTTTTGATGTTTCGGCTTACGGGCCATATCGTCCGCCAGCCATTGCTCCAGGGCTATCAGGCGCGTCAGCAGCGCCTCTTCATCATCAGCCGCGTGTGACGGCTCCTGGGGTGAGGAGGCCGCCGTCAGGGTGGGGGTCTGCGCCTGCAGACGGGCATAGACCTCCTCCAGACTGTGCCACTCCGTTAACCCGGCGCTGTCGATCAGCCAGAAGCGGTTACAGCTTTCGCTAATAAGCTGGCGGTCATGACTGACCAGCAGCACGCCGCCGGGATAGTCGCGGAGCGTCTGCGCCAGCGCCGCTTTGCCCTCCATATCCAGATGGTTGGTGGGTTCATCCAGCAGCAGCAGGCTGTAGCGCGCCAGCGACAGGCCGACGAACAGCAGCCGCGACCGCTCGCCGCCGCTGAGGGTGCAGACCTTCTGTCCATGCCTCGCCCAGCCAAACCCGGCGGCAATCAGCGCCCGTTTACGGGTGTCCGCCGACGGGGCGAACGGCGTCAGGGCGTCGAGCAGGCTGGCCTCGTCCGGCAACTGCGCCAGGGTCTGGTCGTAGTACCCGGGGTGAAGCCGGGGGTGCAGACGCAGCCCCGGAAGCGGCGATGCGTCGTTCATCTGCTGCCACAGCAGGCGCAGCAAGGACGATTTACCGCCGCCGTTGCGGCCCATGATGGCCACGCGATCGCCGCTGCGCAGTCGCGTCACGCCGGTGGTGAACAGGGCCGGTAGTCCCGGCGCGGGAGCCACCGGTAGCCTGTCCATCTCCAGCAGGCGGTCCGCCGGCAGGGCGTCCCCCTGCAACACCAGGCGCCACGGCGGGCCGATGCTGAGCTCGGTCTGCTCGTCTTTCAGGCGGGCGACCTGCTTCTCCATCTGTTTGGCTTTGCGGGCGAGATCTTCGTTGTCATACACCCGCCCCCAGGTGGCCAGCCGCCGGGCGCTGGCGCTGACCCGGTCGATCTCTTTTTGCTCCGCCTTATGACGTAACGCGGCGCTCTCATCCTGCTCCTGCAGTGCCTGACGGGCAGCGCTGCAGGGCAAGGCGAAGCTGTGCAGCGTCTGGTCGCGGAGGATCCAGCTGGCATTAGTTACAGCATCCAGTAAAGCGTTGTCGTGTGACACCAGCACGAAGCTCCCCTGCCAGGTCTGCAAGAAGCTTTCCAGCCACAGCAGGGTGGGCAGATCGAGATGGTTGCCGGGCTCATCCAGCAGCAGCAGGTCAGGCTGGCGGATCAGCGCCCGGGCCAGCAGCAGGCGCGTATGCTGTCCGCCGCTCAGGGTGCTGGTTTGCTGCTCCATCACCGCCGGCGTGAAGCCCATCTGCGCCAGCAGGCGTTCGGCCAGCCAGCGCTGTGCTTCCCGCGCGTCGGCGGGTAACAGGGCCAGCACCGCCTGCAGCAGCGACTGCGAACGCAGCGCCTCCGGCAGATGCTGTTCAACGCGGGCCATCAGACACTGACCGGCGAGTGAGACGCTGCCCGAGGTGGGCGCGAGGGTGCCGTCCAGCACCTGCAGCAGGGTGCTTTTGCCGCAACCGTTATGGCCGATGAGACCGATGCGGTCGCCTTTCTTCAGGGTGAAGGAGAGGGTATTAAACAGCGGCCCAAAGGCAGTCTCCACGTGGAGCGCATGGGCAGTTAGTAATGTACTCATAGTCAACTTACTCAAGAGTTACAGGCATGCGAATGCCTCGTCAAAACTCGCTGACGATAACCCGGTAAGCCGGAGAGAAGGGATTCTGTGAAGGGTCTTCGCTCAAGCCAAAGTTATCGCAGCACGATACCGATAACGCTTGAGCTGGCGCCATTGCCTAAGGCATGTGAAACAATAAACATTTCACAATACAGCATGGGGGGCCTCCTTTTATATTCAGTAAGTGAATGGGTGATGGCAGTGTAGTGGGGAAAGGAAAAGCGCGCCAGTGACAAAACTGGCAGGGTGTGGAGAAGCGTCGGATATCGATTGTCCCGCCACGCGCGGCTGCAGTTTCTGCCTGCGGATTGTCTGCTAGGGGGCAGAGGCCATGATGTTGCGTGGCACAGGGCGCGCGGCAAATGCTATCTGGTTTCTATTTTTACGATAAATGAATATGGGCGAAAAAGGCGTTTCAGTGGCGGGGAATATTATCCGGACGCTAATAATAACCGGGCCGATCGTGCGGCCCGGTGAGCGCGATTAAATTGAGGTGCGGCGGTAATTACGATATTCCGGCAGCCAGAAATTATCGCTGATGGACTGCAGCAGCGCTTCCGCGGACGTTTTCACCGCCACGCCCTGCTCCTGAGCCACCTTACCGACCGCGAAGGCAATCGCCCGCGAGACGGTCTGGATATCCTTCAACTCCGGCAGAACCGGACCTTCGCCGTTGTTCACCAGCGGCGAGTGTTTCGCCAGGGTTTCGCTGGCGGCCATCAGCATCTCGTCGGTGACCCGCGACGCGCCGGAGGCGATCACCCCCAGACCAATGCCCGGGAAGATATAGGAGTTGTTGCACTGGGCGATGGGATACTGTTTGCCTTTCACGGTGACCGGGGCAAACGGACTGCCGGTGGCGACCAGCGCCTCGCCGTCGGTCCAGCTCAGGATATTCTGCGGCGTGGCTTCCACCCGTGACGTTGGGTTGGAGAGCGGCATCACGATCGGCCGCGGGCAATGCTTGTGCATCTCGCGGATAATCTCTTCCGTGAACAGCCCCGGCTGACCCGAAACGCCGATCAGGATGTTCGGTTTCACGTTGCGCACCACGTCCAGCAGGGACAGGACATCGTTAGTGGTATCCCAGCCCTGCAGATGTTCACGCTTCTGCACCAGCTTGTTCTGGAACGGCAGCAGATTAGGCATGCCGTCGGTTAACAGGCCGAAGCGGTCAACCATAAATACGCGCTGGCGGGCCTCTTCTTCACTGAGTCCTTCGCGGACGATCTGGGCGATAATTTGCTCGGCGATGCCGCAGCCGGCGGAGCCCGCCCCGAGGAAGACGATTTTCTGTTCGCTCAGCTGGCTGCCGGCGCCGCGGCTGGCGGCGATCAGCGTCCCGACGGTGACCGCCGCGGTGCCCTGAATATCGTCGTTAAAGGAGCAGATCTCATTGCGGTAGCGGTTGAGCAGCGGCATGGCGTTCTTCTGCGCAAAGTCTTCAAACTGCAGCAGCACGTCCGGCCAGCGGGCTTTAATCGCCTGGATCACGTCGTCAACGAACTGATAGTACTCGTCGTCGGTAATACGCGGATGACGCCAGCCCATATACAGCGGATCGTCCAGCAGCTGCTGGTTGTTTGTCCCGACGTCCAGCACGATGGGCAGGGTGTAAGCCGGGCTGATGCCGCCGCAGGTGGTGTACAGCGACAGTTTACCGATTGGGATCCCCATCCCGCCGATCCCCTGGTCGCCGAGGCCGAGGATACGCTCGCCATCGGTCACCACAATCACTTTGACATTATGGTTCGGGACGTTTTGCAGAATGTCGTCAAGGTTATGGCGATTCTGGTAGGAGATAAAGACGCCGCGGGCGCGACGGTAAATCTCGGAGAAACGTTCGCAGGCGGCGCCCACCGTCGGGGTATAGATAACCGGCATCATCTCTTCGAGATGGTTGCCAATCAGGCGATAGAAAAGGGTCTCGTTGGTGTCCTGGATATTACGCAGGTAAATGTGTTTGTCGATTTCTGTTTTGAATCCCTGATACTGGATCCAGGCGCGTTCCGCTTGCTCTTCGATGGTTTCAACCACTTCCGGCAGCAGGCCAAGCAGGTTGAAACTGCTGCGCTCTTCCATACTGAAGGCGCTGCCCTTGTTGAGCAGAGGGAATTCAAGCAGAACGGGGCCCGCGTAGGGGATGTACAGGGAACGGTTTTTCTTATGGGTAAATTGCATCGCACTAACTCCTTGATCGTGTCCACAGTCCCGGCGCGGCGATAAGCGAAGGGCGGGTGGAAAAGCAGCGGGCAGAGTATAGAGCAGAAGGTCTTCAAGCGGGTAAACAAGCCGTCAATTGCCATAAAAAAACACCATCCTGGCAACAGGACGGTGTTGTTTATCATCACTCAGGCTGAAAATTAACCACCGCGGCGTTTGCGGCCGGTAGCATGGATATGGTTGAGGGTGGTTTCTTCATCGCCTTCCAGCACCACTTTTTTCTGCTGGGAAAGCTTGTAGTTCAGACCGAGAAGATGACGTGCCTGATGGTTCGATTTCATTCTGACTCCTTTATCCTGTTCTGGTTTCAAGGGCAAACCCGGTGGTGACCGGATGAAATGTAACCCAAAGTTGGCCGCACGTTTTTTATGCGGCCTCAGGTAGGGTGGTCCATTTTCAGGGCAATAGCAACCTTAGCGCGCCAGATTAAGAACAGTCTCCCTCGCGCAGCGCCGGCATTACCACTTCATCTCGCCGGTGTTAACTTTGGCGCTAAGCTCCAGCGAGCTGGTTTCCGCCAGCCCCGGCCACTGCGTCTCCATTGCCTTGATCACCCCGGCGGAATCCTTATGTGTCTTCAGCGCCTGCTCAAACTGCTGGAGGTAGGTTTTTGTAAAGCGCACCGCGCGGTCACCCTCCGGCGGCGTGCCGAGGTAATGCCCCGGGATCACCTGCTGCGGGTGCAGGGCAATCATCTGCTCCAGCGTAGTGCGCCACTGCTGGCGACTGGCCGGCGTCTGGGTGTCGGCGGTCCAGAGATGCATGCCCCACGCCACGCCGGTGCCGCCGAGGATCGTTTTGTTCGCCCGGATCCAAACGAACGCCGCGTAGTCATGCGGCTGCATAATCGTCACTGTTTCGCCATCGATGGTAAAGCTGTTGGCTTTCAGCGCCTGCGGGACGTATACCTGCGTCGGCGCGCCGTCTTTCATCTGCGGGCCCCAGTACGCCAGCTTTGCCGCTTTGGTGGCTTCAATATGTTTAACCACTTCCGGCGTGGCGACCACTTCCGCCTGCGGGAAGGCTTTCACCAGCGGCTCAAGGCCAAAGTAGAAGTCAGGATCGCCGGAGGTGATCACAATCCGCGACAGCGGTTTGCCGTTTTTCTTGATCATGTCCACCAGCTTTTCGCCGTCTTTGACGCTGAACTGGGCGTCAAACAGCACCGCTTCATGCGGGCCGGAAACGAGGGTGGAGTTGACGGCAAAAATACCTTTCTCCTGAGGGTTGTAAGTCTGCAGCGTCAGCGGCGCCGCGAAGACCGCGCCGCTGAACAGGGCGGTGGCAATAGCAAGGGCAGATAATTTCATCATTCATTCTCAGTCACAGGGGAATGCGTAGCATTGTACGGATTTCGCTATTTGATAGAATTCCTGAAATAAGAGATGCTGAGTTTCATAAATCGTGCAGATGAAGGGGGCGTGATGGACAGGGTGATTGCGGCGCAGGTATATCTGCGCATTTGCGAACTGGGAAGCCTCAGCGCCGCGGCGCGCGCGCTGGGGATGTCGCGCCCGATGGTCAGCCGCTATCTGGAACAGATGGAGAGCTGGGCCGGCGCCCGGCTGATCCATCGCTCAACCCGGCGGCTGACGCTGACCCCGGCGGGGGAGACGGTGTTGCTCAAGACCCGCGGGTTGACGCGGATCGCCGATGAAATCGCCGGCGAGCGCCAGCGGGCCGACCCCAGCGGCACGCTGCGGGTGGCGTGCGCGCATTTTACCGCGATGCAGCTGATCTCCCCGCTGCTGCCGGACTTTCTCGCTCGCTATCCGCTGTTGCGCCTGGAGCTGGATATCAATAACCATCCGGTCAGCCTGATCGGCGAGCGCATCGACGTGGCCATTCGCATTACCGATAATCCGGAGGCCGGGGCTATCGCTCGCCGTCTCGGCGTGTGCCGGTCGCTACTCTGCGCTGCGCCGCGCTGGCTCCGCCAGCATGGTCCGCTGACGACGCTTGACGATCTGCAACAGCATAACTGCCTGTTATACAGCCATTTTTCCGGCCAGCGCTGGCAGTTCAGCGATGCGCAGGGGCAGGAGGCGTCGGTGTCGGTGAACGGTAATCTGAGCGCGGGGATCTCTTCCTTGCTGCTGGAGGCGGCGGTCGCCGGGTGCGGTATCGCGATGCTCCCCGAACTGGAGGCGCGGGGCGCGATTGCCAGCGGCGCGCTGGAGGTGGTGCTGCCTGACTGGACGCCGAAGGCGCTGAGCGTTTACGGCATCTATCTTTCCCGCGACTATCAGCCCGATGGGCTGCCGCTGTTTCTGGATGCGCTGCAGCGACGTCTGGGGGAGACGCTCGCCGATGCCTGAGCAACGGCGTCGCCTTCAGCGGCAACACCGGCGGGCGGCGGCCCTGCCGGTGAGCTGACGATAAGACTTACTCGTTGCCCCACTGATTGAGGAAGTTAGCGATATCGTCAATACGGCGCTCGTCAATGGCCGCCTCGCGGGCCATCTCCTGCTGCGCTTCTTCGTCGATCTCTTCGTTATGGGTTAACCGCGCGATCAGCAGCTGAAAATAGCGCGCCAGCGCATCGCGTTCCTCATCCTTAACCGGGGCAGCCGCTTCGGTCTCGTATTCGTCCACGATGTCATAAAATTTCAGGGGGATGTCATTACTCATCTGTCGTCCTCAGGATTGGCGTCAGGGCCGGGGTTAGCGCACAGCGGCGGGCGAGTATCATAGCATGCGGCCGGTAGGCTGCAGGAGAGGAAAAATCGCCGCGCCGGCGAGGCGAGAGGGCAGATACCAATCCCCGGGGCGGAGGGTAAAACCGGCGCGCGATGTCGCACGCCGGTCTGCCGGGAGGCTTAGACTACCCCGTCCCCACCGTCAGAGCACCAAACCTGGCCGGAGGTATAAGAGCAGGCATCGGATGCCAGGGTGACGTACAGCGGGGCGATCTCGACCGGCTGTCCCGGACGCCCCATCGGCGTGTCTTTCCCGAACTGTTTCACTTTCTCGTCCGGCTGACCGCCGCTGGACTGCAGTACCGTCCAGTAAGGGCCTGGCGCCACGGCGTTAACGCGAATGCCGCGTTTTGCCACCTGTTTGGCCAGCGATTTAGTGAAGATCGCCAGGCAGGCTTTGGTCTGGGCGTAATCGAGCAGGATCGGACTGGGTTTATAGGCCTGCACCGAGGTGGTGTTGATGATCGCGCTCCCGGCCTGGAGATGGGGCAGCGCGGCGCGGGTGATCCAGAACGGCGCGTAGACATTGGTTTTAAAGGTGGCGTCAAAGTCTTCGGTGGTGAGCTCCTCGAGCGTCTCACAATATTGCTGACGCCCGGCGTTATTGACCAGGATGCTCAGGCCACCCAGCTGTTCCACCGCATCGGCCACCAGCGACTGACAGAAGGACTCGGAGCGAATATCCCCCGGCAGGGCCACCGCGGTGCGGCCTTCGGCTTTAATCAGGGCGATGACTTCATCGGCATCCTCTTGCTCTTCCGGCAGATAGCTTATGGCGACATCGGCCCCTTCGCGGGCAAAGGCGATCGCCACCGCGCGGCCAATGCCGGAGTCACCGCCGGTAATGAGCGCTTTCTTACCGGCCAGCCGCCCGGTGCCGGTGTAGCTGGTTTCCCCATGGTCCGGTGACGGCTCCATTTCAGCATCCAGACCCGGCGGGTTTTGTTCTTGCTCCGGGAACTCCGGACGTGGAGCCGTCTCTTCTGGCAACATGGAGGTGGGTAATTTCTTCATTGGCGGTTTTTCATCTTGCATAGTCATCTCCTTCAGACAGAACGGGCCAGCTGTAAGGATAGGTCAGGTTCTCCCATCGCCAGACCCCGGGCGACTCGCCCAGGGCCAGTGAATGCCCGGGAAAAGAGGTACTGTTATTCCTTAACCGACTGATCCCCGGCGTATTTAAGTGAATAGCGCTGCGTTAATATCGCTGGGGTGAAATTAGGATTATTCCATCAATATTTAACGTGGCTGGGCTATTTTTCTCCCCGGGAAAAATTTTTTAAAGACGGAGAGGAAGACGCGTCGTGAAAAAGGGAATATTAAGTTAACCCGCTACGCATGGCTAATAACGCCATGCCTCTTAGGTGGTATTTTTTGTAAGGGTGGCTGTCCGGGAGTGGAAGAAATATTTATTCATCACTTTATTTTCATTTGTTTACAAACGAGGATCGCTGTCCGCAGAACAGACCATAATGGGCATATAATCCAAAGCGAAGAAGGGGTTGCGGAAAGATTAATTTTTAGTGCCGCTTCGCTGTGGTTAATTTATTTATTGGTAACGCTGATTAATGGCCGGAATTAATTTGACTCCTGCGGGTATTCCTCTAGTGTTAGATATCGAGGGCGATGATTTGTAACAGGGTCATTTTCCATTTACCAACCGATATTGATCAAACCAAAGGTGAACATTATGGCAGAGCATAGAGGCGGTTCAGGTAATTTTGCAGAAGATCGTGAAAAAGCATCCGAAGCCGGGCGTAAAGGTGGGCAGCACAGCGGCGGGAACTTTAAAAATGATCCTGAGCGTGCATCCGAAGCCGGTAAAAAGGGTGGTAAGAACAGTCATGGCGGCGGCCGTAAAGCCGGCGACAGCTAGCGACTGATGACCCGTGACGCCGTTTCGACGGCGTCAGGACAGAAACCTGTGGGCCTGGCGGTCCGCAGGTTTCTGTTTATTTGCGAACGCTTTCACTTACCCATCGTCTATTGTCCGCGACGGAAGAAAAGGAGCAGGATAATTAAATTATAGCAACCTTAATTATTAAGCGCTGTTTACCGCAGCGGCAATGTACCGGCGAAGCGGTAAGGGCGAGTAAATGACGGCACTGTTTTTATGGCTGTGGAAAGGGAAGATATTGTCAGCCGGGTATTAACCGCCGGATGCCAGGGGGTGGGCAGCAACACATCCGCTTGCTAAATATTGTTCAGATCTAAGGTAATAAAATGAAACTGACGCCGGTATTTATTAAGCGTTGTCATCTTGTGGCCGCCGTTATGTGGGTGGGTCTGGCGATACCCTCGTTAATCTGGTGGAAAGACAGCGTCCTGTGGGTCATTCTCATCAGTATTTACGCTAATATTGTTGGGCATTTATCCGGATATAGCGCAGCGCGAGCTGACCAGGCGGCGGAAGAGAATGAAGATTCCCCGTCAAAATAAAAAATTAATGATCAGAGGTGGATATGACGGATAGTGAAAATTACCATAACTGGCTTCGCGATGCCCATGCCATGGAAAAACAGGCCGAGTCACTGCTTATGGCCACCATCAGACGCCTCGATAATGAACCGCAATTACGGACCCGCCTTGAACAACATCTCTATGAAACCCGTCGGCAACTGTCGGCCCTGCAGGACCTTATCGCCCGCAACCACATTTCCCGCTCGGCGCTGAAGGATGCGATGAGCCGGGTCGCAGCCCTGGGCCAGACTATTGGCATCATGCTGCCCGGCGATGAGCTCATTAAACTTCTTATCACCGCCTACGTTTTTGCCCATTTTGAGGTCGCCTGCTATACCGCTTTATTAACGGCGGCGAAGCGAGTGGGGGACCATAGTGCGATGCCTACTCTGGAAGGGATCCTTGCCGAAGAGAGAGGGATGGCTGACTGGCTGCTGCATCATCTGCCGGCGCTGACCGGGCAATATCTGATGCATAACAATCTGCCTGGCGTTGAGGCCGGACAATAAGCCGCCGGAGTCAATTATGGTTAAGCGCCACACCATCGCGCTGCTCGCCACTGAGAAAGCGGTTCCGCTGAAATTAACCGCCAGGCAGCTGGCGCTGGTGGACGCGGTGGCGAACAGGGCCCCTCCTGCAGAGCCCGATCCCGTACCGCCTGTCGGCAAAGCAGACGTCAGGAACAGGAGGGCGCGCTGAGGAAGCTGACAGTGGCGGGCAGAACGCAAGGTGATAGTGATGCAACAGGAAGAGTGGTTTCACAGAGCGGTCATCTATCAGGTGGACAGTTCTCTGTTTTACGATGCCAATGGCGATGGGTTTGGCGATCTTGCCGGTATCCGCCAAAAGCTGCACTACATTCGTAGTCTGGGGGCGACGGTGCTCTGGCTGACCCCTTTCTATCTCACCCCACTGCAGGATGATGGCTATGATATCAGCGACCATCTGCAGCCCGATCCCCGCTTCGGGACCATCGCCGACGTGATTGAGCTGATTGCCCGCGCCCGGGAGCTGGGACTGCGGGTGATCGTTGAGCTGGTTATCCAGCACACCTCCGCCCGGCACCCGTGGTTTCAGGCGGCGCGACGCGATCCCCGCTCGCCGTGGCGGCCATACTATCTTTGGGCCGATCGGCCGCCGGAGAACGACGATCCGCCCATGTTTCCCGGCGTCGAGGAGAGCGTCTGGAGCTGGGACGACCAGGCCGGACAATACTATCGTCACATGTTTTATCGGCATGAGCCCGACCTGAATCTCGCTCATCCGCCGGTGCTCGCCGAAATAGAAAACATCATCACCTTCTGGCTGCAGGCCGGGGTGTCAGGATTTCGCCTCGATGCGGCGTCACATCTGGTGAAGCAGGCCGGGAAGGGCGAAGAGGCGCGGGGCTACCCGCTGCTGACGCATCTTCGCCAGGTCGTGCAGCACCTCAACCCCGACGCGATACTGCTGGGTGAAGTGGACGTGGAGGTGGAAGCGTATCGCCATTATTTCGGCCGCGGCGATCGGCTGCAGATGGTGCTCAATTTCTGGCTTAATAAATACCTCTATGTCAGCCTGGCGCAGCAGCGCGCCACCCCGGTGGTGAAGGCGCTGCAGGCGATGGTGGCCCCGCCGGACGGATGCTGCTTCGTCAACTGGCTGCGTAACCATGATGAACTGGACCTGGAGGGGATTGGCGAACGCAACAAGCGCCAGGTTATCCGTACCTTTGCCCCGGATAAATCGATGTCGGTTTACCAGCGCGGCGTGCGCCGGCGGCTGGCGCCGATGCTGGGTGGCGATACCCGACGCATCGCGCTGGCCCATGCTATCCTGCTGGCGCTGCCTGGCGTGCCGGTGATGCGCTATGGCGACGAGATTGGTATGGGCGACGATCTGCGCTTACCGGAGCGCTACGCGGTCCGAACGCCGATGCAGTGGTCGGCGGCGCCCAACGGCGGCTTCTCCCGGGCGGCGCGGGAGGATTTGCCGGTAAAACCGGTGGCCAGCGGACGGTTTCGCTACCAGCGGATCAATGTCGAAGCGGCGCTGCGCCACCCCCGCTCGCTACTGCATCGGGTGCGCAATATGGTGCTGGCGCGCACGGAATATACTGAACCGGGATCCATCCCTTTTACCCTCCTTACGGTGAAGCCTGCCGCGGTGCTGGGCTTGTGCTATCGCAGTGAATCGCGGGAGGTGTTGATGCTGGCGAACTGCGGCCAGCAGGCGGTAGAGGTGCAGCTCCCGCCGCTGGCCGAGGGCTACTGGAGCCCGATTCTGGAAGATAAGTTCTACCAGGACGGGCTGCATGGCGGGAAAGAGGCGCGGCTGGCGCTCTCAGGGTATGGATACCGCTGGTTCAGCCGCAGCCTGCCTTAGCGCCGTCTCCCCGGTCGACGGAACAACGCCCGCAGGGCCATCGTCGCCACCGCCACGCCGACGCCGGCAGCTACTTTTCCCGGGAGATCGGCGCTGATGGTCACTGCTTTACGCCGCGCGCCCTCGTTAAAAGGGCCGTGTCCGGGATGATTGCCGCGCACCGGCGTGAACAGGTCGTCCTGGTGCTCTGCCGGCTTCGGCTGGCCGGTAAACTGTCCCTCCCACGCTTTCTTCACCATCAGCCGATCGAGCAGACGAGGGAAGAAGACCTGGCCGAGGATCGACTGGATGGTGCTTTTCCCCACCCACAGCTCGTTCACCGGCCGCTGGATCACGCTGTAGATAGCCTCGGCGGCGACCTCCGGCTGATAGACCGGCGGTACCGGCTGCATGGCCTGATCCATTTTGTTGCGCGCCCAGCCAAACTGAGCGGTGTTCATCCCCGGCAGCTGGACCATGGTCAACTGGAGGTGGCTTTTCTCATGCATCAGCTCGGTGCGCACGGCATCGGTGAAGCCGCGAATGGCCGCTTTGGCTCCGCAATAGGCCGACTGCAGGGGGATCGAGCGCCAGGCCAGCGCCGATCCAGCCTGAATAATCACCCCCCGATCCCGGGGCGTCATCACCTCCAGCGCCGCGCGGGTGCCGTTGACATAGCCGAGATAGGTCACCTCCGTCACCCGGCGAAATTCGTCGTCGCTCATCTGACGAAAGGGCGCCAGCACGGTGGTCATGGCGTTGTTGATCCAGACGTCTATGGCACCGAGGGTGGCTTCCACCTCGGCGGCGGCGCGCTGCACAGCCCCGGCATCGGCAACATCGGCGCTAATCGCCAGCGTTTTGACGCCAAACCGTTCGCAGGCCTGCTGCGTCTCCTGCAGACCCGTTTCATCGCGGGCGATCAGCGCCACGTGATACCCTGCGCGGGCGAAACGCAGCGCGGTGGCTTTTCCTGCCCCGGCGGTTCCGCCGGTAATAACCATCACGGACATAGTGACCTCATTCATTTTTTCGCTATCGTAAATTTAAGCTGCACGGATCGAATAATTATTAAGCACCAATAACAACGGTGAGGTGGGAAATATCCTGGAATAAGCGCAGTGTGAATCAGGCGACATATCCTGATGACTCTGGCCTGTTTCTGCATAAGCAGGCGTTGAGGTTCTATAATCTGTAAGGTCCCTGACAACCCGCGAGGAGGAAAAATGTTGACATTAAACACGCGTAGCGTTGAAAAAGAAGAGGATGACGCCACCCGCGCCCCGGAATCGGGGGATAAACAACCGGAGCGCGATAAATAGCTATTCCGGTGTTATTCCTGTTGCGGAATAATGGATATCTGGCCGTTACGTTCGAGAATAGCGAATTTGATCGCTTTCAGTTCATAAATCCCATGGTGCTGCCTGGCCGCCAGCAGGATATCATCGACAGAAATATTGACGAGCTTGATTTTCTCATCGATGACAGCACCATTTTCCACCACGATAACCGGCGTGCCATCAAGGAAATTTTCCGCCTGGGCAAATTTTTTCTTAATATAACCAAATAAAATATCAATACTGACCAGGGTGACGATAGTCAGCATCGAACCGGTGACGGAATAGTCTGTGCTGAGCATCGCCTGCTGGGTAGCTTCGCTGATAATCAGCAGCAATATCAGGTCAAAATTCGTTAACTGCATCAGGGTTCGTCTGCCGGCAATCTTGAAAATAATCAGCAATATCAGATAGATTGCTGCGGCTCTAAGGACCATTTCCATCGCGACTCCTACGGATAGACAAACTGCTGCCAGCTGACGGCAGGGCGATCGTTGACGGCCGCCTGCAGGGAGAGCGTGCCTATGGTTTTGGGGGTAATCGCTAACCACACCGAGAGCGGCGAGCGGCTGGTCGTCCGCTGATACACCAGATATAATTTCCCGTCGGCACTGTACATTTTATCCGGCTGCGGGCGGATATCGCCAAGCTGGTAGCGAGTTAATAACGTGGCGGCGAAGCTGATCGTGGTGTCATTTTCCTGGGTGGGTTTGATCTGAATATTCAGTTCGGTTTCACTCATCAGTCTGGCATAACGCTGGTAATCGACGATTAATTCACCTCCGGCGCTTTCCCGGTGCGCCTCACTGAAATAACCAGAGGACCACAGGCCGCTTAACGCGGTAAGGATAATGAGGCTGAGTGCAATTATCCCATAGCGCCTGAAGCGATATTCAAAGCGGAGGGCTCGTTCATTTTCGTCGACGATAGGACAAGGCTGTTGATTCTCAATCATTATTATTTTCCCCGCGTTTCGTTTCGGCATCAGCGCAACGATAAGGACATTCTTATATTAGACGATATCAGAACAATTGACTTTGTAAAAATGGCCAGCCTCAGCCAGGCTTTATTCTGTTCATCAGCAAAAACAAGGAGGCATGATGAAAAAATTAGCCTTGGCCATGGCCTGTTTGTTTGCCGCCGCTGTCGCGCAAGCGGACGATAAGGGCGGTTTTAGCCAGGATGCCGCGCCGCCGCCGCCGCACAAACTGGATGACGGCTATCGCGGCGTCGAGGAGGGGCGGATCATGACCGTTGAGCAGGCGAAAACCATGCACGACGGCGCCACGATTTCGCTGCGCGGCAATCTGCTGACCCGGCAGGGAGATGACCGTTATCAGTTTCGCGATAAAAGCGGCACCATCACCGCCATTATTCCGGTTGCCGCGTTTAATGAACAGCATGTAGAGCCTGACGATCTGGTCAGTATTAACGGTAGCCTTGATCGCAAAATGACGCCGCCGGTAGTGCGTATCGATCGCCTGCTCAAACAGTCGCCTAAATAAGGGGAGCTTGCCGGTATGAGCATAACATCTCACCCGCACGGCGAGGAGCGCGGGAAGCATCCTGCGCGCGAGGCGCCGGGCGAACAGGGCGAAGTGCCGCGTAAACGGGACGACAGCGAGGATGACAAAACCGATCCTTATCATCCTCACGATGGCCGTTAGCGTCACCCGCAACGGGTACTTTTCGGGAACGCCGGGGTGGCGGGCCGCAGAATAGACGCAGGTTCGGCATCAGGCACTATACTTTTTGTTCGACATCATCACAGGAGGAGTCATATGGCGATTCATAAGAAAGGGCTGGCGCACTGGGAAGGCGATCTCAAGCATGGCAAAGGCACCGTGTCGACGGAGAGCGGGGCGCTGAGCCAGCAGCCCTACGGCTTTAACACCCGTTTTGAAGGGGTGAAAGGCACCAACCCCGAGGAGCTGATCGGCGCCGCGCATGCCGCCTGCTTCTCGATGGCTCTGTCGCTGATGCTCAGCGAAGAGGGCTATACTGCGACGTCCATCGACACCACCGCGGTGGTCACCCTCAATAAAACCGACGGCGGGTTTGCGATAACCGACATCGCGCTGCAAAGCCAGATTGTCCTGCCGGGCGTCGCGCCGGCGGCGTTCGATGAGATCATCCAGAAAGCGAAGGCCGGCTGCCCGGTATCGCAGGTGCTGAAAGCCAATATCACCCTCGACTACCAGCTCAATCCGTAAGCTGTCGTGCCCGCACTCTGCGGGCACCGTTCCCGCGATCTCTTTCCCCGCCACTGCCTCCGCTGCGCAATAGTGGTATCTTTGGTCCTTTCGCAAACGTAAAGGACTCCATCATGATCGGCATTCGCGGGATGATCGAGGCGCAGGTGCTCGGCCTGACCGGCATGGCGCTAAAAGAGATTGATTTTGAACAGCCCAAAGGGGAGCCGGGGCTGTTTGGTCCGCAATCAGCCATCTGGCAGGTGCATGGCGATTTTACCTCTATGTTGTGCGGCGGCATTAGCGCGCTGCTGCTGCAGATGCTGCATCCCCTGGCGCTGGCCGGCGTCTGGGACCACTCCCGTTTTCGCGAGGATATCTTTGGCCGCCTGCGCCGCACCAGTCAGTTTATCTCCGCCACCACCTTTGCCGCCACCCCTGACGCGGAGCGGCTGATCGCCAAAGTGCAGGGGATCCATCAGCGGATCGCCGGGGTGGATAAGGACGGCACGCCGTATCAGGCAAGCGACCCGGCGCTGTTGACCTGGGTGCATGTCGCCGAGTGCAGCCGCTTTATGGCCTCCCACCTGCGCTATAAGCGCACGGTGGTCAGCGTCCAGCGCCAGGAGGACTATTTTCGCGAGTCGGCGGAGATCGCTCGCCGGCTGGGGGCCGAGGATATTCCCCGGACGCCGAATGAGGTCGCGGACTATCTTGAGGCGATGCGCCCGCAGCTGCGCTGTGACGAACGTACCCGGGAGGTGGCCGAGGTGCTGCTCACCACCCGTCTGCCGGGTCGCCTGAGTCAGCCGGTTGGCCAGGTGATGATGCGGGCCGGGATCGATCTTCTGCCGCCATGGGCGCAGGAGATGCTGGGACTGTCGCTGACGCCGCTGCAGCGGCGTACGACGCGTCTGATGGTGCAGGCTATCGCCCGCGTGCTGCGCGCCTCGGTACGCAACGGCGCCTGGCATTGCGCCATGCGCCGGATGGCAGAGGCGTGATTCAGCCCGCCTCGCTCAGGTGCCGGGCAATCAGCGCCTCCAGGCTACCGTCCGCTCGCCATTCGTTCAACGCGTCGTTCACCGCGCTAAAGCGGGCCACGTCTTCCCGGGCGACGCAGATGGCCTGCTGGATCTCGGTAAAATTATCCGCCAGGACCCGCACCCCCGGATGGCGGCGCGCTGTCGCCTCCAGTGGCTGACGGATGCCGGCGACCATATCCCCTTCACCGGCGAGGAAGGCGTCGATGGCCTCCTGCGAGGAGGGGAGACGATTCAGGCTGGCGTGCTGCAGATGGCGGGTTAGCCACAGATCGTAGGCGGCGTTTTGCCCGACGTTAATCGTGGTTGCCGGGCGATCCATATCGGCCACGCTCTGGCAGGGCGAACCGGCTCTCACCAGCGCGGTTCCCTGGATGGTGATATAGGGAGAGGTAAAGCGCAGGGTCGCCTCCCGTGCCGGATCGATGGCCAGAAAGGCAATATCCCAGCGTTCGCCGCCGGCGTCGGCCACCACTTTACCGGCGGCAGGATAGGTGACGAACTCGGCGGCGACGCCCCAGCGCTTCGCCAGTCGATGGCTGAGCTCGGGGGTAATGCCTGTCGGCACGCCCCTTTCGCCAGGATGGGCCAGTACCGCATTGCCCAGATTAATGGCAAAACGCAGCCGGGAGGGTGTGATATCTGACATCGCTGACTCCTGTGGTGGCTAAGAGAAGGCGGCCCGACCTGTCGGCGCCAGTGATAAGATAGTCCATCCGCGCGCGGTTGTACCTCTCCGGCCACACTTTCAGAATCTATTCATTAACGACCGCAGCGAATTCGTTAAACCGCAAGGCAATGGCTTTTATATTGTTAAGCATAAACTTAGCTTGTCAGTTTATTCTTCCCGCTCACTGAGGGAGAGAAATAATGACACAACATAATTTTGAAAATGATAATAAATATCATCAGCGTTCGGAGCAGGCGCGAAAGAGTACCCTGGTTAGCGTGGTGGTCAATATTTTTCTCTCCGCGTTGCAGATTGCGGTGGGAATATTCTCGGGTTCCCAGGGGTTAATTGCCGATGGAATGCACTCTTTTTCCGATCTGCTCGCCGATGGCGTTGTGTTGGTGGCGAATAAAAAGAGTCGCCGGCCCTCTGACCACGATCACCATTATGGCCACTGGCGCTATGAGAACGGCGCCTCTCTGATCCTCGGCGCGATCCTGGCGCTGGTCGGGGTCGGTATGCTGTGGTCTGCAGCGGGTCATCTCGCGCAACCGCAGACGATTGCGCCGGTGCACAGCGTGGCGCTGTGGATGGCGCTGACGGCGCTGGTGGTCAAAGAGGGACTGTTTCGCTATATGCTGGCGGCCGCCAGGCGGCTGAACTCCTCGTTGCTCATCGCCAACGCCTGGCATGCCCGCTCGGACGCCGCGTCATCCCTGGTAGTGGCGCTGGGGATTATCGGTAATCTGGCCGGGTTTGCCTGGTTCGATCCGCTCGCCGCGCTGGCGGTGGGGCTGGTGATTACGCGGATGGGCTATCGTTTCGCCGCCACCGCGCTGCACGATTTAATGGACCGCGCCGTCGATGAAGAGACGCAGCGGGCGATCGCCGGCACGCTGCGGGCCACGCCGGGCGTGGCGGGTCTGCACGATTTGAAAACCCGTAAGGCGGGGGATCTGGTGCTGGTGGATGTCCATCTCGAGGTGGCGGGAGAGCTGTCGGTAGCCGAAGGGCATCAGATTGCCCGGCAGGCGCGGGCGCGGGTCATAGCGCACCATCCGGTGCTCAATGTGATGGTGCATCTCGATCCCAGCGCGGCGGTTGCCGGTTCGCCGGGGGAGGCAAACTGTCTGACGTCATAAGCGGAAAACAGACTGGCTCAGCGGTTATTTAACCTCTGAGCCATTATTCCTCGCGCCACCCGTTCGCACTTTGATTGCCCGAACGATAAATAAGGCTCATACTGAGCCGGCCATGACCATCGCTAAATTATGGCGCAGATCTGCCCGTTGCAGTTAACGATAAAATAAACCAATCGGTTCATCGATACTCTCTATTTTTTATTTAGAGATAATAACCAGAGCGGTAATTCAGGAAGTCAGACAATGATCATTCGGCCAGAACAACACTGGTTTCTTCGCCTATTTGACTGGCACGGCTCCGTGCTGTCAAAAATCATCTTTCGTCTGCTGCTTAATGTGCTGATGTCCATCATCGCCATTATCAGCTATCAATGGTACGCGCAGTGGGGGATCCACTTAACGGTGGCGCCGTTCAGCCTGCTGGGGATCGCGATAGCGATTTTCCTCGGCTTTCGCAACAGCGCCAGCTACAGCCGCTTCGTCGAGGCGCGCAATCTGTGGGGGACGGTGCTTATCGCCGAACGTACGCTGGTTCGCCAGTTGCGCAATATCCTGCCGGCCGAACACGATGCCCATCGCCGCATCGTCAGCTATCTGGTGGCTTTTAGCTGGAGCCTGAAGCATCAGCTGCGCAAAACCGATCCGACGGCTGACCTGCGGCGGTTGCTGCCGGCGGACCAGGTGGCGGAGATCCTCGCCAGCTCAATGCCTACCAACCGGATCCTGCTGCTGGTCGGCAACGAAATCGGCCAGCTGCGCGAGGCGGGCAAGCTTAGCGACATCACCTATGGGCTGATGGACAACAAACTCGATGAGCTGGCGCACGTGCTGGGCGGCTGCGAAAGGCTGGCCAGCACCCCGGTGCCGTTCGCCTATACCCTGATCCTACAGCGCACCGTGTATCTGTTCTGCACGCTGCTGCCGTTCGCCCTGGTCGGGGATCTGCACTACATGACGCCGTTTGTCTCGGTCTTTATCTCCTACACCTTTTTGTCGTGGGATTCACTGGCGGAAGAGCTGGAGGATCCCTTCGGCACCGCCGCCAACGACCTGCCGCTGAACGCGATGTGCAATACCATTGAGCGCAATCTGCTCGACATGACCGGTCAACATCCGCTGCCGGAGACGCTGCGTCCGGACCGGTACTTCAACCTGACCTGAGCCCCTGCGCACCGGGCAGTTTCCGCTGCCCGGTCATCACTTTCCCGCGCCCATGCGACCCGCCGCGCGGAGGGGGCGATAAAAGCAAAATTTGCAAATAAGTTAAATTTAACACCCGATAGATAACATCAATTATACAGATTTGTGGTGTATGTTATTATTCGGTTAACAAACGCAGTACCTACGCTTTCCCATCGTACTATCCTTGAGAAACAGCATTCTTATCAGGTGACGCCGCGCACACCACGCCTCGTCGCCGGGGTCGTCGCACGCTTTTTTTCCGCCGGCGGCGGCCAGAACAGAGCAGCAGGAGTAAAAAGATGACCAATAAAAGACGCGCGGTTCCCGGTGTTCACCCTTATGACGGTCCGGCAGGCGGGTGGGGCGCGTTGAAGGCGACGGCCATCGCCGTGCGTACCCAGATGGATGCCTTTGAAGCGCCCGCCACGCTGCTGCGAACCAACCAGCCTGACGGCTTCGATTGCCCGGGCTGCGCCTGGCCGGATAAAGAGCATAAATCCACTTTTCAGTTTTGCGAAAACGGCGCCAAAGCTGTGACCTGGGAGGCGACCACCAAACGGGTGACGCCAGCGTTCCTCGCGGCTAACACCGTGACCTCCCTGCTGGCGAAAAGCGATTTTGAACTGGAGGGCTATGGCCGCTTAACCCATCCTTTGGTTTACGACCGCGCCAGCGACACGCTGCGCCCGGTGGCGTGGGAAGAGGCTTTCGCCCGTATCGGCGAGATCCTTCGCGGCCTGCAGCCGGATGAAGTTGAATTCTACACCTCCGGACGGGCCTCCAATGAAGCGGCATGGCTGTTTCAGCTTTTTGCCCGCGAGTATGGCACCAATAACTTTCCCGACTGCTCTAACATGTGCCATGAATCCACCAGCGTGGGCCTGCCGCAGTCGATCGGCATTGGCAAAGGCACCGTTTCCCTCGACGACTTTGACCAGACCGAGCTGGTGATCTCTATCGGCCATAATCCGGGCACCAACCACCCGCGGATGATGGGCACCCTGCATGAGCTTTCCCGCCGCGGCGTGCCGATTATCGTTTTTAATCCGCTGCGTGAGCGGGCGCTGGAGCGTTTTGCCGACCCGCAGAACGTGATGGAGATGGCGACATATCGCTCGACGCCGATCGCCTCGACCTACTACCAGGTGCGGGCCGGCGGCGACGCGGCGGCGCTGAAAGGGATCGCCAAAGCGCTGCTGCAGCTGGAGGAGGAGCAGGGCCAGGTGCTCGACCACGCGTTTATTGCGCAACATACCCAGGGGTTCGCCGCCTTCGCCGAGGATCTGCACGCCACCCGCTGGCAGGACATTGAGCAGGAGTCCGGCCTGACGCGCGAGTCGCTGACCCAGGTCGCCGTGGCCTACGCCAAATCCAGGGCCACCATCGTCACCTACGGCATGGGGATCACTCAGCATAATAAAGGCACTTCCAACGTCCGGCTGATTGCCGACCTGCTGCTGATGCGCGGCAATATCGGCAAGCCGGGGGCCGGCATCTGTCCGCTGCGCGGCCACTCTAACGTGCAGGGAAACCGCACCGTTGGGATCAGCGAAAAACCTTCCGCGGCCTTCCTCGACAGCCTGCAGCGGGTGATGGGGATCACGCCGCCGCGGCATCATGGTCACGATGCGGTGAAGGCGCTGGAGGCCATGATCGCCGGCGACGCCAAAGCCCTGATCTGCCTCGGGGGCAACTTCGCCGTGGCGATGCCGGATCACGAACGCGCCTTCCCGGCGATGCGCGGCCTTGAGCTCAGCGTGCACGTCGGCACCAAGCTCAACCGCTCGCACCTGCTGACGGCGAAAGAGACCTTTATTCTGCCGTGCCTTGGCCGCACCGAGCTTGACCTGCAGGCCAGCGGTCGACAGTCGATCACCGTCGAGGATTCGATGTCGATGGTGCATGCCTCGTCAGGCAAGCTAAAGCCCGCCTCGCCGACGCTGCGTTCGGAGCCGGCGATTGTCGCCGGTCTGGCGAAGGCCACTCTGCCGGCCAGCAAAGTGGACTGGCTGTATCTGGTGGAAGATTACGACCGTATTCGGGAGCTGATCGAACAGACCATTCCGGGGTTCGAGAAATATAACCAGCGCATTCGCCACCCCGGGGGCTTTCGCATGCCGCTGCCGCCGACCGAGCGCATCTGGCCTACCGCCACCGGCAAAGCCATGTTCTCGGTTTTCAAAGGTGTGCATGAGAACGTGGTGGTGGAGGGCGAGGAGGTGATGCGCTTAGTGACCCTGCGCAGCCACGACCAGTACAACACCACCATCTACGCTATGGATGACCGCTACCGCGGCGTCTTCGGCCGCCGCGACGTGCTGTTTATGAACGAGCAGGATATGGCCGACCAGGGTCTGGAGCATGGCGATCGGGTCGATATCCACACTGCGCTGCCGGGCAGCTCGCTGACGCTCAGAGATATCACGGTGGTGGCCTACGGCATCGCGCCCGGCACCGTCGGCGCCTATTATCCGGAAGCCAACGTGCTGGTGCCGCTGAACTATCTGGATGAAGAGAGCGGAACGCCCTCCTATAAGTCGGTCCCTGTCCGCCTGACGCTGCGCTCGAAAGAGATCCGCCCGCTGTCCGGTGTGCGTTAAAGAAGGAGGGCGTTGGGCGGCGTCGCGCCGTCCTGCGCCCGTCGCCCCCTCGTCTCCTCGCTTGAATTTATCGGTTATGAAACTAACATTCTGGTAACCTGTGCGCGGCCCCGGGGGTGAACGGCGGGGTTCAAACGGGAAAAAGAATGGACATTAAGCAACTCAAATATTTGATCGCGCTCGATCAGACGCGCCATTTTGGCCAGGCGGCGGCAGCCTGCCATATTACCCAGCCGACCCTCTCCATGCGCATTCGTAATCTGGAAGAGGAGCTGAACCTGACCCTTATCCAGCGCGGCCAGCGCTTCGAGGGTTTTACCCCGGAGGGGGAGCGGATCCTGGCCTGGGCGCGGGCGGTGCTTGCCGCCCATGACGGTCTGGCGGCGGAGGCGGCCATTTGTCGCGGACAGATGGTCGGTCAACTGCGGGTTGGCATGGTGCCGCTGGCGAGCCTCAATCCGATGCAGCTGATTAAACCTCTCGCAGAGAAATACCCGGCGCTGCAGTTCAGCCTGCTGTCAATGACCTCGGAGCAGATTATCGATGGCGTCAGCCGCAACCAGCTGGACCTGGGGATCTGTTACCTGCAGCATCTGGATGAACGTCTGTTTAAGATCGCCCGGCTGCCGCAAACCCGGATGGGACTGTTGCACGATAAACGCCATTTCGACTTCAGCGACGGGACGCCGGGGTGGGATACGCTGGCGACGCTGCCCCTTGGCTTTCTGACCAAGGGAATGTACTACCGGGAATCCATTGAAATCAGCTTTAAGGCCAAAGGGCTAACGCCGAAGTCTGTCTTTGAAAGCGATTCGACGTTTCAGATTATCCAGGCGGTGCAGGCGGGGATCTGCTGCGCCATCATGCCGCTCAACAACGGCCTGGAAGCCCTCAGCGACAATCTTGACATCCTGCCCATCGCCGAAAGCCAGGTCGATTCGCAGTTGGCGCTGATTATGCGCCAGCAGGAGCCGGTCTCGACGCTGGCGGAAAAATGCTTCGCCGAGGCGCAGGGGATTTTTGGCTGAGGCCAGCCTCAGATATTCTCCAGTCGAATGCCCCGGGTTCTCGGGCCGAAGATCCCCACCGACAGCATCACCATCAGCATACTGACGACGATAAAGCTAATCACCCCCGGCGTGCCGGCATATTGCAGAATAATGCCGATCAGGATGCTGGTCACCGCGGTCGAGAGCCGGCTGAACGAGTAGCAGAAGCCGACGGCGCGGGCGCGAATATGGGTCGGGAAGACCTCGGCCTGGTAGGCGTGGTAGCTGATGGTCAGCCAGGCGTTGGACCAGGTGATCATAAACCCGCAGATCACCAGCAGAACCGGACTGTTCTGCAGGGCAAACAGGGTGCCGAAGATCACGGTCATCAGCGCGGAGAGGACGATCTGCCACTTGTTCTCAAAGCGATGCACGAAGCGAGTGCAGAACAGGCAGCCCAGCGGATAGGCGAGGGTGATAAAGAAGGCGTACAGCAGACTGTGGGTAATGCTGGCGCCCTGACCGGAGAGCAATGCCGGCAGCCAGTTGCCAAAGCCGAAGAAACCGATCGCCTGGAAGAAATTCATCACCATCAGCATCAGGGTGCGCTGCCGATACTGCGGCGCCCAGATTTCGCGGAAGGTGCCGCGTTTGACGACGCTCTCCGCCGCCTGCGCATGCTTCGGCGACGGCGTCAGGCCGCAGCGGGCTTCCATCGCGCACATCACCGCATGCGCCTCATCATGCCGCCCTTTGGTTTCCAGCCAGCGGGCTGACTCCGGCAGTTTTTTGCGGATAAACCAGATTGCCAGCGAGAACAGCGCGCCGAAGATGATCACCCAGCGCCAGCCGCTGAGGCCGAAGAGGGTGGTTGGCACCAATATCCAGGACATCAGCGCCACCGCCGGAACCGACAGAAACTGGATAAAGAAGGCAAAGGCGAAGGCTTTATTGCGCAGGTGGGTAGGGACCCATTCGCTGAGGTAAGTATCAATGGTCACCAGCTCAATGCCGAGGCCGATTCCCACCATAAAGCGGAAGAAGATCACCCCTTCCGCGCTGCTCTGGGTCGCCATCAGCAGCGAGAAAAAGCCGTACCAGGCGAGCGCCACCATAAAGGTCAGGCGGCGTCCCAGCTTGTCCGCCAGCGGCGCCAGCAGGCTCGCGCCGATAAACAGCCCCATAAAGGTGGCGGAGGCAAAGGCCGCCTGATCGGCGATGCCAAAGATCCCCGCCGCGCCGGTGTGGAAAATACCCTCCGCCAGCAGGCCCGCGCTGATGTACCCGGTCTGGAACAAGTCGTAGAGCTCGAAGAAGCCGCCGAGGGAGAGCAGGGTGATAAACGACCATAACCCGAAGGAGGCGGGCAGCGCGTCAATGCGTCCGGTTAAGCTGGCGTGCGGTTGTCCTGGCGAAGCATAGGGCGTTTCGCCGAGAACCTGGGTGGTAGACATGGTGTTGTGTTCCTCAGGAAGAATGGTTTGCCTGCTAATGTTAAGTGATTGTTAATAGTTTTAAATTTTTAATCTTCAGCGTTAACGGCAATCTTTAGCGCAAGATCGCGCCGTACAGGAGGAAAGTTGAGATTCATGCTGCTTTTCGCCGCACGCCAGGGGAAGAATTGAAGTAAATCACCGTGGGCGGCAATGTTCCCCGCCTGGCGTTATCGCGCTGCCCAGGGCCCAGGCCAGACAGAGTAAACGAATCCTCACCGGCGGCGTTTTCCCGCTTTACCCGCTATTACGCCGGGCTATAATGTGCCCACTTTCATACAGGAGTCATGCGTTGGACAGTCATCCTTATTGTTATTCTCCGGCAAGCTAACGCGACTGTTTTCGCTGCTTGCCGAACCGGCGGGCAGCAATCTTTGATTATCGGATTGCCTCCCTTAATGTAGTGATTCGCGACCGTACGCGAGAGGCACCGTTATGTTTCTGTTTCCCACCAGCTTATTTCCTCCACCATCACCCGCCCGCTAATTGCCCCGCGTGGCTGAGCGCGACATCAATAATTTTTGGATTTCTGTTATCTGGAGGAAGGCGCGATGGTATTTCCTTATATGACACATTTACTTGCGGCGATGCTGCTGGGAGCGCTGATCGGCGCGGAAAGACAGTGGCGGCAACGTATGGCCGGCTTGCGGACCAATGCGCTGGTGGCCACCGGCGCGGCGGTGTTTATTCTTAGCGCGATGTCGGCGTCGCCGGACAGCCCAGGGCGCATTGCGGCGCAGATCGTCTCCGGTATCGGCTTCCTTGGGGCGGGAGTGATTATGCGCGATGGCATGAACGTTCGCGGCCTCAATACCGCCGCCACCCTGTGGTGCTCGGCCGGTATCGGTGTCCTCTGCGGCCTGGGACAGTTCTGGAACGCGACGGCGGCGACGCTGATTATTCTGTGCGCTAATATCCTGCTCCGCGAAGCGGCGCAGCGCATTCATGCCTTGCCGGGCGCCGGAGACGAAGAGAAACGCTATATCTTGCGCGTCACCTGTTTACGCGAGCATGAAAAAGCCGTGCGTCAGCTGCTGCTGAATATTGCTCAGCAGCAGAGGTTCACCCTGCAGGGGGTGCAGTCGGCGGCGGCAGATACGGCGGATCAGCTGGAGATTTGCGCGGAGCTGATTAGCAATAAGCAGCATCACAAAACGCTGGCGCAGATTATGGCGCAGGTGGCCGGCCAGCAGAACGTCACCTCGGTACACTGGCGCGTCGGAGAAGCGTAGAGACAGGCGGCGGGGCAGCAGACATGGCCGCTCGCCGCGCGATTCGCCAACCCGCGGGAAAGCGGCTAGAATGGCCTCCTGCCGGAGGTTATAAGAATGTTAAATAATGGATGTGTGTCGTCGGAATCTGGCCAGACTATGACGACGGCTGATTTTCGCTTTACCCGCGTGATGGCCGAGCAGGCGGCGCGTGCCCGTCTGACGCTGGACGACGATCAGCTGTCGCTCATCGCCCGCCTCGACGCCCTGGGTCAGCAGCTATTGTCCGCGCCCGGCACGCCGCAGGGACTGTACGTTTGGGGACGCACCGGGCGAGGGAAAAGCTTTATTCTCGACCACTTTTTTGCCAGCCTGCCGCTCGCCGCCAGGCGTCGGGTCCATTTTCATCACTTCTTCCGCGAACTGCATCAGCGGCTGAATGCCCCCGGCGCGCCCGGCCTGCAGGCGGTGATGATGCAGATGACCTCCGGCTGCCGTCTGCTGTGCTTTGACGAATTTCATCTTCACGACCCCGGCGACGCCATGCTGATAAAGGCGCTGCTGGAACACCTTTTTCAACGGGGCATCGTGCTGCTGGCAACCTCTAACTACCCGCCGGAGATGCTGCTGCTTAATCCGCTGTATCACGATCGCTTTTTACCGTCGATCGCGCTGATCCGCGCCCACCTGGCGGTCGTCGCGCTTAACGGCGAGGAAGATTATCGCGAACGGCACCTGAGCCAGGATAACGCCTTCTGCAGCGGGCGGCTATGGGTTAACCCGAGCGAACAACAGCGTCAGCTGTACGATCTGCCCTCGCTGCCTGCCGAACCGGTTCCGCTGGCGGTAGGCTATCGCACGCTGCAGGCGGCCGCGGCGTCACCCGACTTGCTCCATTTCTCTTTTGCCCTACTCTGCCAGGCCGCCACGGCGGTGATGGACTATCTGGCGCTCAGCGAACGTTATGCCGTCTGGTTGCTGGACGAGGTGCCGCCGCTGGCCACGGTAGGGCCGGCGGCCCAGCAGCGCTTTATCAACGTGATTGATGTGCTGTATGAAAAGCAGATCCGCCTGCTGCTGGTGACCCGCTGCGACCTGGAGACGCTGGTGGCCGGGGTGGAACTGGAGGATATTCAGCGAACGCGGAGCCGCCTGCAACAGCTGCCGCGGGCGGTATAAAAAAACGCCCCGGCGGGTGCCGGAGCGAGGGGATCACAGGTCGAAACGGTCGAGGTTCATAACCTTGGTCCAGGCGGCGACAAAGTCATGCACCAGCTTCTGCTGCCCGTCGGCGCAGGCGTAGACTTCCGCCAGCGCGCGCAGGACCGAGTTGGAGCCAAACACCAGATCCACGCGGGTGGCGCTGTACTTCGCTTCGCCGGTTTTACGGTCGCTGCCGGTAAACAGCTCCGCCCGATCATCGGCCGCTTTCCAGACGGTGGCCATATCCAGCAGGTTGACGAAGAAGTCATTGCTGAGCACGCCGACGCGGTCGGTAAACACCCCGTGTTTGCTGCCGTCGTAGTTGGCGCCCAGCACGCGCAGTCCACCCACCAGAACCGTCATCTCCGGAGCGGTTAAGGTCAGCTGCTGCGCTTTATCGATCAGCAGCGTTTCCGTCGACACACCGCCCTCGATGCGACGGTAGTTGCGGAAGCCATCCGCCAGCGGCTGCAGCAGGTCAAACGACTCGACGTCGGTCTGCTCAGGCAGGGCGTCGACGCGGCCTGGAGTAAACGGCACGTTGACGCTGACGCCGGCCGCCGCCGCCGCCTGCTCCACGCCGACCACGCCAGCCAGCACGATGATATCGGCCAGTGACGCTTTGCCGGAGGCGCGCTGGATCGCCTGCAGGGTCGGCAGCACCCGACTGGCGATAGCATTGACCGGCCAGTCTTTCTGCGGGGCCAGCGCCAGACGCGCGCCGTTGGCGCCGCCGCGCTTATCACCGCCGCGGAAGGTGGAGGCGGAGGCCCAGGCGACCGACACCAGTTCACTCACCGACAGGCCGGCGCCGGCGATGGCGGTTTTCAGGCTGGCGATGTCGTCCGCGCTCGGCTGATGGGTCGCCGCCGGCAGCGGATCCTGCCAAATGAGATCTTCTTTCGGCACTTCCGGCCCGAGGTAACGGGATTTCGGCCCCATATCGCGGTGGGTCAGCTTGAACCACGCCCGGGCGAACGCCTCGTTAAAGGCCTGCGGATCGTTGAGGAAGCGACGGGAGATCTTCTCAAACTCCGGGTCGAAGCGCAGGGTCAGGTCGGTGACCAGCATGGTCGGTTTGCGCTTTTTACCCGGGTTAAACGGATCCGGGATAATTTCCGGCGCGTCTTTGGCTTCGAACTGGATAGCGCCCGCCGGGCTGCGGGTCTGCACCCATTCGTATTTAAACAGGTTCTCGAAAAAGTAGTTGCTCCACTGGGTGGGCGTCTGCGTCCAGACCACTTCCAGACCGGAGGTGATGGCATCCGCGCCTGCGCCGCTGCCGTAGCTGGAGTGCCAGCCCAGACCCTGAGCTTCCAGCGGGGCGGCTTCCGGCTCGGCGCCGACGTGGCTGGTCTCGGCTGCGCCGTGGGTTTTACCCAGGGTGTGGCCGCCGGCGATCAGCGCGACAATCTCTTCATCGTCCATCGCCATATTGCCGAAGGTGGCGCGAATGGCCGCCGCGGCGGACAGCGGCTCGCCGCTGGCGTTAGGGCCTTCCGGGTTAACGTAGATTAGCCCCATTTCGGTGGCGCCGATGGCCTGTTTCGCCAGGCTTTCCGGGTGACGGTGGGCCAGCCACTCTTTCTCATCGCCCCAATCGACGTCCAGATCCGGTTCCCAGACATCTTCACGGCCGGCGCCGAAGCCAAAGGTGCGGAAGCCGGCGTTTTCCAGCGCCACGTTACCCGCCAGCATGTAAAGATCGGCCCAGGAGATTTTCTGGCCATATTTCTGTTTCACCGGCCACAGCAGACGGCGGGCCTTATCGAGGCTGACGTTATCAGGCCAGGAGTTCAGCGGCGCAAAGCGCTGCTGTCCACGACCCGCGCCGCCGCGACCGTCAACGGTGCGGTAGGTGCCGGCGCCGTGCCAGGCCATACGAATAAACAGACCGATATAGCTGCCCCAGTCTGCCGGCCACCACTCTTGCGAATCGGTCAGCAGCGCTCTGAGGTCAGCCTTCAGCGCGGAGTAATCGAGCTTTTTAAACTCTTCCCTGTAGTTAAAATCCTCACCCAACGGGTTGGAACGACTGGAGTGCTGGTTTAGCAGATCGACACGCAGCTGGTTAGGCCACCAGTCGCGGTTGCCGGTGCCGCTGCCGGCGCTCTGCTTGGGCGTCTCGGCGTGGAAAGGGCACTTTCCGGCGGATGCGTTGTTGGATGGGTCGTTAGACGTGCTCATATCAGGCTCCGTTTGCTTTTGTGAATGCCGTTACGATATACACTGCTACCAATAAGCGATATTTGAATGAGTCTACGGATTTAATAGCTAATTCCGTTCAACGAAGGGCGAAACACCCTCTTATATGCCCTGGCGGTCCAGGGGTAAAAAATAAACCTCATCATTAACCATAGTCGTAACGAGACGGCAAAGGAAACGATCTGTGTCAAACGGGCAGAAGGAATGCTAATTGTTTGAGATATGACAATTTTACTATGAGAAAAGGATGAGGGTTTTCCGCTGCGCGAGCGTAACGAATGCCCGACGCAGGGGTTGTTGGCAAACGCAGAATAAGCTAATACTTAGACACCATGTGACTGGCGCTAAAGACAGAATACTGTTGGGGAGCATGGTCAACGTCGCCGCGCGCCTGGGCATTACCGCTATCTGGAGATAAGTTATGCCTGAATTAGCTTCTTTAATGGCCTTTGCCGCGGTGGCGCTGGGGTTAGTGTTAACCCCTGGCCCCAATATGATGTATCTCACTTCGCGTTCGATTTGCCAGGGAAAACGTGCTGGCTTTATCTCCCTTGCCGGGGTGGCCGTGGGTTTTTTCTTCTATATGTTGTGTGCCGCTTTCGGCATTACCGCGTTGGTTTTCGCGGTCCCTTACGCCTACGATGCATTGCGTTTGTGCGGGGTCGCTTATTTGCTCTATCTGGCGTGGCAGGCGATTAAACCGGGAGGGCGGCCGATATTCGCGGTGCGCGACTTACCCGCCGACAGTGGACGTAAGCTGTTTCTGATGGGATTTATCACCAGCCTGGCGAACCCCAAAGTTGCCATCCTGTATTTGTCCCTGCTGCCGCAATTTATCACCCCCGGACTCGGCAGCGTGCTCAGCCAGTCGTTGATATTAGGCTGTACCCAGGTATTAATCAGCGTGGCGGTGAACGGCCTGATTATCTTGCTGGCCGGGCAGGTGGCGCTTTTTCTTGGTCGGCGGCCGGGCTGGCAACAATTTCAACGCTGGCTGATGGCGACGGTACTGGCCGGGATGGCGGTTAAGATCGCTTTTGAGGCCAGAAAATAACCGGGTTTACCGGGGAAAGGGGAGCCAGCGAGACCTGTCGCTGGCCAACCTCGCGCCCTGATGCCTTTCTCACACTGCGCAAGGCTCTCCACGCTCTAACATGCTGAAACATTTCTGCCAGATCATTAGCAACCTTTCAGTAGGGCTAACGCCGCGATAAGGCTATGCTTCCCGGCCGTTACGCCGTTGGTTTTTCCCGTGATCCAGGTGATGTACCGCTAATGCCCCTTTTGAGAGATGAAATTCGCGACCACTCCGCGGAAGAGATGCTGTTTATCCGCCGGGCCGCAATCGCCTTTCTGCTGGTGGTGGTCTGCTTTGGCGTGCTGATTTTCAACCTCTACCATCTGCAGGTGGAGCAGCACGATTTCTACCAGACCCGCTCCAACCAAAACGATATCAAAATGTTGCCCATCGCCCCCAGCCGCGGGCTGATATTCGATCGCAACGGCATTCCGCTGGTGCAGAATATTACCCTGTATCGCCTGCAGGTGATCCCGAGCAAAATTCCCGATATGGCCGCGCTGCTGCAAAGCCTGACGCCGATTGTCGACCTGACGCCGGACGACATCGCCAGTTTCCGCGACGATATGCACCACAGCAGCCGCTATAAAGCGGTTACCCTCAAGTCCGACCTCAGCGACGTAGAGGTGGCCCGCTTCGCGGTCAACGAATTCCGTTTCCCCGGGGTGACGGTGGAGAGCTACCAGCAGCGTGAATACCCCTACGGCGCAGAGCTGGCGCACGTGGTGGGCTATGTGTCGAAAATCAACGACAGCGACCTGCAGCGGCTGGCGAAAGACGGTGAAGAGGAGAACTATGCTGCCGACCACAATATCGGCAAGCAGGGGATCGAAGGGTATTACGAAAAAGCGCTCCACGGCACCACCGGCTACCAGGAGGTGGAGGTGGATAACCACGGCCGGGTGGTACGTCTGCTGAAAGAGGTACCGCCGGTGGCCGGGAAAAACCTCTACCTGACCCTTGACCTGCACCTGCAGCAGTATATTGAGTCGGTGCTGAAGGGGCAGCGCGCGGCGGTGGTGGTGGTCGATCCTCGTGATGGCGGGGTACTGGCGATGGTCTCCAGCCCCAGCTACGATCCTAACCCGTTCGTCAAAGGCATCGGCTATCAGGCCTATAAATCGCTGCTGGATAACCCCGACCGACCGTTAATCAACCGTGTCACCCAGGGGCTGTATCCCCCGGCCTCGACGGTGAAGCCCTATATGGCGCTCTCGGCGCTCTCCGCGGGCGTGATCACGCCGAATACCACCTTCTTCGGGGCGCCGACGTGGACGCTGCCGGGCACGCAACGCCGCTATCGCGACTGGCTGAAAACCGGCCACGGCATGCTCAACGTCACCAAAGCCATTGAAGAGTCCGCAGACACCTTTTTCTACCAGGTTGCCTTCGAGATGGGTATCGACCGGATCCATGAGTGGCTGAGCAAGTTCGGCTACGGCCAGTCTACCGGCATCGATCTCAATGAGGAGTATGCCGGGGTGCTGCCGAGCCGGGCGTGGAAGCAGCGGGTGCATAAAAAGCCCTGGTATCAGGGGGATACCATCTCCGTCGGCATCGGCCAGGGATACTGGATCGCCACTCCCATCCAGATGGTGAAAGCGCTCACCACGCTGCTTAACAACGGCAAGGTGCAGGATCCGCATCTGCTCTATTCGATGAAGCAGGGCAATCATGTGGAACGTTATCAGCAGCCGGCGAACCTGCCGCAGGTCGGCGATCCGAAATCCCCGTACTGGGGCATTGTGCGCAACGGCATGTATGGGATGGCGAATCTGCCCAACGGCACCGGCTATAAACTGTTCCATACCGCGCCGTATCAGATTGCGGCAAAGTCCGGGACCTCGCAGGTGTTCAGTCTGAAGCAAAACCAGACCTATAACGCCAAAATGATCCCGGTGCGTCTGCGCGACCACATTTTCTATACCCTGTTTGCCCCTTATCAGCATCCGAAGGTGGCGATGGCGCTGATCCTGGAGAACGGCGGCGGGGACGGGGTGGTGGCCGGACCGACGGCGCGCGCCATCCTGGACCATATTTTTGTCCCGCAGCAGGCGCCGGCGGCGGCCGCCGACGTGCCGCAGCGGGAGAGCGCGGACGCCCAGTAAGCGGCAGGACTTATTCCGCAGGCGCATCGTTCATAGAAATTGGTTATTTGTCCCCTTATCTTCCCGGCGGCATAGTATTTTTAAGGAACATGACGAGTGAGGAGGAAGGGTGACACGTAAGCGATTATTGCTGGTTCAGACCGGGACGCCCCCGGCAGCCATCCGCGAGGAGCATGGCGATCTGCCGCGCTGGTTCCGCACGCTGCTGGCGCCATGGCAGGCGCAGCTCACCGCGGTACGGGTGTTTGAGGACGAGCCGCTGCCGGCGCCGGATCGCCAGACGGTGGCGGTGCTGACCGGCTCCTGGGCGATGGTTTCCGACCGCCTGGCGTGGAGCGAACGGACCGCCGACTGGATCCGTCAGGCGGTGGCTATCGGCATGCCGCTGTTCGGCGTTTGCTATGGCCATCAGCTGATGGCTCATGCCCTGGGTGGCGAGGTGGCGTATCATCCAGCCGGACGGGAAAGCGGCAGCCAAACCGTTTCGCTATCGCCGTGGGGTGTCGACGACCCGCTGCTCCGGGACCTGCCGGCCGCCTTTCCCGCGCATCTGAGCCATATGCAAACCATTACCCGCCTGCCGGAGGGGGCCACGGTGCTGGCCGCGTCCGCACACGACCCCCACCAGATCGTGCGCTACGGGCCGCATGCGGTCTCCACGCAGTTTCACCCGGAGTTCACCGCGCCGATTGCCCGCACGCTGATCCGCTACCGGGAGGCGGTGCTGCAGGCAGAGGGCATCGACCCGCAGCGGTTATACGATGAGGTTCAGGAGAGCCCGCAGGCCGCGGCAATCCTCACGCGCTTCGTCAGCGCCTTTCTGCCCCCTGATGCACCCGGCCATTAATCCCCTGCAGTGAACAGCACCCGCCAGCGGCGACGCCGGCGGGACATCTCGTGGGCCAGGTCAACGACCGCTTCGACGCGCAGCGCGTCAGCCGCCTGCGCCGTCAGCTCCGGTAAAGCATACTTCTGACGCAGGGCGACCAGCGCCTGCGCCTCGGGCGGCGTCCGGGCGCGGACCTGTGCGGCCAGGCGCTGCTGTAGCGGCCTGAAGGCCGCCTCATCCAGCGGCGGCAGCTGGCGCAGAAAGGTTTTGCAACAGCGCAGCAGTTCCACGGCGCGGCGATCCGGGGACTGGAGCGCCATCAGCAGCCCGTCGCGATCGGCGACGCGCTGATAGCGGCAGCTCACCACATAGCCAATCTGCTGCTCTACCCGCATGCGCTGGAAGAAGAGCGGTTCACAGCGCTGCGCCAGCACCCGCAGAGCCGCCAGCGAGGCGCCATCCGGCAGCGGAATAAAGACCAGCAGCGCCGTATCGCCCCCGGGGAAAGCCAGCCGTTCGACGCCGCGCCGGCAGGGGCCGGGGAGGCTGCCCGGCGGGTTGACCGGGACGGTAAGCAGGCTCAGCTGGCGCGCGACCCACCGCGCATCCTCCGCGCTGCCGCCGGCCAGGGCCGCCAGCCAACCAGCCTGATGCTCTGATGTGGCCAACCGTTCGGGGAGCTGGGCCATGAGATGACGGATAGCAATACTCTCCGGCGGCGGGGTCAGCGGGTCGGCCGGGAGCGCGAGCTGCCGCACGATGGCCTGCAGAATAGCCTCCGGCCGCCGGCCGGCAGCTGGCAACTGCAGGAACAGCTGCCAGCTGCCGTCGAAGCGATGCCACTCGCCGTGGCCCCCGGCGTGGCGCAGCGCGGCGAGCAGCGGGCGCAGCTGTTCCCCGCGCGCCAACCCCTCGGCCTGAGTGGGCGAGCAGGAGAAGGGCGGTCGGAGCAGGAGCCTCGGCGGCTCTCCCGGTGACGGGAGGTGGAGCAGCGGCGCGGCTTGCGCCGGACTTTCGGCCACGAGGCCGCCAGCCGCTTGCGGATAAAAAGCGAATTTCAGCGCAGGGGCAGTGACCGGGCGGCGGCACCAGCGGCTGAGCGGAAGGCTAAAGCCCTGGGTGGCAACAGGCTCCCCTGGGGAAAGGGTCTGGCAGGCCAGGCTGACCGTAGGGGCGGCCTGCAGGGCGGCGCAAAAATCGGCGAACCCGACGGGCGGCGCGCCGGGGGCAAAGCCGAATGCCCGCTGGCGCAGCTGATCGAGGGGCGACAGCGCCTGAAAACGGCGCCGGGACAGCTGATAGTAGTGTTGCTGCTGGTCTGGCGTCGTCCGCTGTAGCGTCTGCAGCCAGTGGGTTATCTGCCGGTCGACCTGTTCCGGCTGGTCGCTGGCGAAGACCAGCGCCAGCCAGCCGAGGTGCCGATCCTGATACAGCCAGTTCAGCGCTACCTCTTGCGCCTGACCACGCTGGCGCAGCCCGGCCATCAGGCTGCCGGGGGCTTCATCGAGCAAAAACTCGCGCAGTAAGGTGACGTTGTCACTTAAGGCGATCAGCGGACAGCGCCACAGGGCGGGCCGGGCGTCGACCGCCAGCTGCAGTTCAGTGGTCTCGTCCAGGCGCAGCGGCGGCGCCGGCGGCGGAGCCTCGCCTGCGGCAAGCCCGGCGGCGAAACGGACCGCCAGCTCGCCGAGCGCCTCCAGCGACTGCGGCCCCTGCAGCCAGAGCTGCATCCGCCGGGCGACGTAATGGGTGTGGTGAAAATCGCGTAAGGCCGCCTGCAGCGCAGGGAGATCGCCCGCCAGCGCGTCGGCGCTGCCTACCTGAAAGCGGCGAAACGCCGCGGGCGCGCTGGCGGCGTGACGAACGGCGGCTTCCCGGCGCGACGGCTCATGCTGGTGGATAAGGCGGTACTCGGCGTCAATCACCGCCACTTCGCGCTGAATATCTTCCCTGAGCAGCCGCGGCGCCTGCAGCATCTCCTGTAGACGCGCGACACCGTCAGCCAGACCATCGGCGGCGACCTCGAAAAAGAACGCGCTATGGCGGGCCAGGGTGGTGGCATTCACGCTTCCGCCCTGGCGCTGCACCCAGCCCATCAGCCGGTCATCATCCCGGTAGCGCTCACCGCCGTAAAACAACAGGTGTTCCAGCAGGTGCGCCAGCCCGGGGAAGCGCGAGGGGTCGTGGTGGCTGCCGGCGGCGACCCGCGCCAGGGCCGCCGCGCGTTCGGCCTGCGGCTGATGGACCAGGGTGGCCTGCAGGCCGCCCGGCAGCGTGACGGTGCGGGTCGCCAGCGTCATTACAGGTCCCGGGTTTTGTAGATCAGCTGCGAGCTGGCCCGGTTGCGGAACTGCAGCTGGCTGACTTTTATCTCGCTGCAGGCCGCTTCGCGCCGGGCGTCGAGGATTTTGTGATGATGCGGGGATTTGCTGCACACCGGGTCGGCGTTATCGGCGCTGCCGGTCAGCATAAAGGCCTGGCAGCGGCAGCCGCCGAAGTCTTTCTCTTTTTCATCACAGGAGCGGCACGGCTCCGGCATCCAGTCATACCCGCGGTAGCGATTGAAGCCGAACGAGTCATACCAGATCGACTCCAGACTCTGCTCCAGCACCGACGGAAACGTAACCGGCAGCTGGCGCGCGCTGTGGCACGGCAGGGCGGTGCCTTCCGGGGTGACGCTGAGGAAAATCGATCCCCAGCCGCCCATGCAGCCTTTCGGCCGCTCTTCGTAATAGTCCGGGGTGACAAACAGCAGGTTGGTGAGGTTGCCGCTGGCGGCCATTTTCTGCCGGTAGTCGGCGACCACCTGTTCGGCGCGGGCGATCTGCTCCCGGGTCGGCAGCAGCCCCTCGCGATTGAGGAACGCCCAACCGTAGAACTGGCAGGTGGCCAGCTCAACGTCATCCGCTTCCAGCTCAATGCACAGCGCGATAATTTTATCCAGCTGATCGATGTTGTGCCGGTGCAGAACGAAGTTGAGCACCATCGGATAGTCGCGCGCTTTCACCGCTCTGGCCATCGCCAGCTTCTGCTGGAAGGCTTTTTTGTTGCCGGCCAGCGCGGCGTTGAGCACTTCATCGCTGGCCTGGAAGCTAATCTGGATATGGTCCAGCCCGGCCTCGCTGAAGGCGTCGAGTTTGCTCTCCGTCAGCCCTATCCCGGAGGTGATCAGGTTAGTATAAAACCCGAGGTCGCGCGCGGCGCGGATCAGCTCCGGCAGATCTTTACGCGTCAGCGGCTCGCCGCCGGAAAAGCCCAGCTGTACGCTGCCCATCGCCCGCGCCTGGCGAAAAACCTCGATCCATTGTTCGGTGGTCAGCTCTTTTTCCTGTTGGGCGAAGTCCAGCGGATTCGAACAGTAGGGGCACTGCAGCGGGCAGCGATAGGTTAGCTCCGCCAGCAGCCACAGCGGCGGATTGACGGCGGGTTTACGCTGGCTCACGGCAGGTGATCCACTTCTGTTGACAGGCTATCTGCAGGAACTCGATGACGTCGTCATCAACGCCCCCGGCTTCCGGGAAGCGGTCGTTGAGCATGGCGATAATCGCCGCGACGTCGCGCCGGCCATCCACCAGCTCGAGGATCGCCGCGGCGGTCTCATTGAGTTTGGCCATTCCCTCCGGATAGAGGATCACATGGCTCTCCTGGGCGGCTTCCCACTGCAGGCGGTAGCCGCGACGAAAGGCGACGATGGAGGTATTTTGCATGATTACACCAGTCGGGTCGTGTGCCAGGCCGCCTTGTCGGTGACCGTATGATAGGGCGGGCGCTGCAGGGCATAGGCCATGGTCATGGCGTCGAGCATCGACCATAAAATGTCGAGCTTAAACTGCAGGATCTCCAGCATCCGGTTCTGTTTTTCAGCGCTGTCGCAGTAGGCCTTCGCCAGCGCCAGGCCATGCTCAACGTCGCGGTTAGCCTGGCTCAGACGGCTGCGGAAGTAAAAATAGCCTTCCTCTTTGATCCACGGGTAGTGCTGCGGCCAGCTGTCGAGGCGCGACTGATGGATCTGCGGGGCGAACAGCTCGGTCAGGGAGCTGCAGGCCGCCTCCTGCCAGCAGGCGCGACGGGCGAAGTTGAGATAGGCATCCACCGCGAAGCGCACGCCGGGCAGCACGTGGCGCTCGCTGAGCAGATCGTCGCGGCTCAGACCGACCGCTTCCCCCAGCCGCAGCCAGGCTTCAATCCCGCCGTCCTCGCCGTGGCTGCCATCGTGGTCGAGGATCCGCTGCACCCATTTGCGCCGGGTCTGCGCGTCCGGGCAGTTGGCCATGATCGCCGCGTCTTTCAGCGGGATAGTGGTCTGGTAATAAAACCGGTTCGCCACCCAGCCCTGAATTTGCTCGCGGGTCGCGTCGCCGTTATGCATGGCGATGTGGTAAGGGTGGTGAATATGGTAGAAGGCGCCTTTAGCCCGCAGGGCCGCTTCAAAGGCCTGCGGCGACAGCGTGTCGGTGATCAGCATGCGATATCCTGAAGGGTGATAGCCATCCCGTCCCAGCTCACTTCAATCCCCTGCTGCGTCAGCGCCTGACGCTGGGGAGAGCGCTCGTTAAGGATCGGGTTGGTGTTATTGATATGAATAAGAATTTTGCGTTTTGCCGGCAGGGAGGCCAGCAGGGCCATCATCCCGTGCTCATCGCCGAGCGCCAGGTGGCCCATATCGCGGCCGGTATTGCGCCCGACGCCGGCGGCCTGCAGTTCGTCATCCTGCCAGACGGTGCCATCGATCAGCAGACAGTCCGCTTTTTGCAGCCAGGGCAGAATGGTCTCATCCGGCTCACCGAGCCCCGGAGCGTAGAACAGCGTCTGCCCGTTGCGGCGGTTTTCGATAAACAGCGCCACGTTATGGCCCGGCAGCGGCCGGTCGCGATACGGCGAATAGGGCGGCGCGTTGCTGGCGATAGGCACCGCGGTAAACCGCAAATCAGGACAGGCGTCAACGGTAAAAGGCTGCTGCGGCGCGATGGGGTGATGCACCAGGCCGCCGTTCCAGTGGCGCAGCATGGTAAACACCGGGAAGCCGGTGGAGAGATCCTCATGGACCTCCGGGGTGCACCACACCTGGTGCGGGCAGCCTTCGCGCAGGCTGAGTAACCCGGTAGTGTGGTCGATCTGGCTGTCGGTGAGAATAATGCCGCCGATATGTGTTCCGCGCAGCACGCCGGTTTTATTTAACTCGGGCGTGTGGGCAATCTGCTGGCTGATATCCGGCGAGGCGTTGCACAGCACCCACTCTTGACCGTTATCGCTGACGATGATCGACGACTGGGTGCGGGCGCTGGCCTGGATCGTGCCGTCGCGCAGACCCTGACAGTTGGCGCAGTTGCAGTTCCATTGCGGGAAACCGCCGCCGGCGGCGGAACCGAGGACTTTAATGAACATGAAGACGGACCGGGTAATGAAAAAAGAGGCCCGCGCGAACGGCGGGCGGGGCGATTAGCGGTTAGAAATGTACAGCGTCACTTCCAGACCGAGACGTAAATCGATAAAAGCAGGTTTCTTCCACATGTTTTGTTCCTCTTAAAAATGACGACAGGCCTCACGGATAATGCAGGATCTGTGACGGCCGCCGCATATTGCGCTTCACCGGGAGAGAGATCAACCCGGAATCTGTAAGGATTTAACTTTATGTTTACAATATAACCTATTGTTGCCAAACATTTTTTAATACCCGCAGCCAGTTACGCCACAGCAGCTTATCCAGCACCAATTGATCATAGCCGCTGTCACGCAAGGCATTGATAAGCCGCGGTAAGCCGGCCACATCCCCCAGCGCGTCCGGCAGGGTGACGCCGTCAAAATCCGAACCAAGGGCCACATGATCCTCACCCATTATGTTAATAAGATAGTCGATATGCCGGATGATGGTGGCGAAGGGCGTGTCGCTATCGCGCCGTCCGTCGGCGCGCAGGAAGGCGTTGCCGAAATTAACGCCCACCACGCCGCCGCTGTCGCGGATCGCCCGCAGTTGCCGATCGGTCAGGTTGCGCGGCTGTGGGCACAGGGCGTGGGCATTGGAGTGGGTGGCCACCAGCGGGGCGGTGGAGTGACGGGCGGTATCCCAAAAGGCCTGTTCATTCATGTGCGAAACATCGATCTGCATCTTCAGGGCGTTGGCCTGGGCAATGAGCGCGATACCCTCGCCGGTAAGACCCGGCCCGCTGTCCGGACTGCCGGGAAAGGCGCCGGTGACCCCGCAGCCGAAGCGATTGGCGATGTTCCAGAACGGACCTATGCTGCGCACCCCGGCGCGATAAAAGTCCTGCAGATCTTCGCCCTGGGCGTCGAACCCGCCGGCGCCTTCGATGTGCGCCACCATCGCCAGCGCCTTATCCTGACGGCAGCGTTCGATATCCGCCGCGCTCAGGCACAGCCGTGCGCGGCTGGCGTCATGGGCGCAAATCGCCTTGAGGATAGCCAGCTGCTGCCAGAGGATCGTTAATGGGTCCCACGCCTGACTGGCGTACTGGGGCGCCACGCGGGCGATATACTCCTGCGGCGGTACAAAGAGGGCGAACAGGCCGCCGGCCAGACCGCCCTGGCGAATACGCGGATAATCGAGGTGGCCGTTCTCTATCCCGGCAAAGAAGGCGGTCACCGGATCCTCGCGATGGTGAAGCCAGAGATTCAGCAGCAGGTCATTGTGACCATCAAAAATCGCCACAGCGGGCTCCTGGGTTATCAGGTGGTAAAAATGGCTGTCACGGTAGCGGATTTATGCCCGGGGGCAAGCAGAAATTCACAAGCCAGCAACAATTGCCAACATTGATTATGTATCACACTGTATCCCGCGGCGGATCGCTGACATGAAGAGATAAAAACGGCCCCTGTCGGGCACACGGCGGATACAAATTTCCGCTTAACTGGTTACGTACTCTCTTGATGACGATAAAAGGTGACAAAGCGATGAACAGATTATCCCTGATCCGGTATACCAGCGCCGCGGCGCTGGGGTTATCCACCCTGTGGTCCGCTGCCGTTTGCGCCGCTGAAGACGCGGGGGCGTTCGACAAGATCCACCAGATCCACGCCGGCGATCTGAATATTGGCTACGTGGATATCGGCCCGCGCGACGGCCAGCCGGTGATTCTGCTGCACGGCTGGCCCTACGATATTCAGAGCTATGCCCAGGTGGCGCCGGCTTTAGCGCAGAAGGGCTACCGGGTGATTGTGCCGTATCTGCGCGGCTACGGCACCACCCGTTTCCTCTCCGCCAGCACGCCGCGTAACGGTCAGCCGTCGGCGATGGCGGCCGATATTGTCCATCTGATGGATGCCCTGAACATCAGGCAGGCGGATCTGGCCGGCTTTGACTGGGGGGCGCGCACGGCGGATATCGTCGCCGCGCTGTGGCCGCAGCGGGTGAAATCCCTGGTCTCGGTGAGCGGGTATCTGATCAGCAGTCAGCAGATTGGCGAAAAACCGCTGCCGCCGCAGGCGGAGCTGTCGTGGTGGTATCAGTTCTATTTTGCCACTCCGCGCGGGGAAGCCGGTTACCGGCAGAACACCCATGACTTTGCGAAATTTATCTGGCATCAGGCGTCGCCGCAGTGGCCATTCAGCGACGCAACCTTTGCCAAAACCGCCCGGGCGCTGGATAACCCGGACCACGTGGCGATCACCATCAGCAACTACCGCTGGCGCCTGGGGCTGGAGAAGGGAGAAGCGAAGTATGCCAGCTATGAACAACGGCTGGCGGCGCTGCCGCCGATTACGGTGCCCACCATCACTCTGGAAGGGGCGAATAACGGCGCGCCGCATCCGGCTCCCGCCAGCTACCGGGCCAAATTTACCGGTAAATATGAGCACCGGGATCTGCAGGGGCCGGTGGGCCATAACCCGCCGCAGGAGGACCCGACGGCGTTTGTGCAGGCGGTGGTGGACGCCGATCGTTTGTAACCCGCGCCTTGCCGGCGGCGCGACGTTGCGCTTCCGGCAACACGGCTTATGCTTGTGAAGAGTCTATTTTGCCGCAGGAGCAGCCTTTGGAGCGTATTGACCACATCCTGGTCGTCGATGACGACCGCGACATCCGGGAACTGATTGTCGACTATCTGGAAAAATCGGGATACCGCGCCAGCGGCGCGGCGAACGGCAAAGCCATGTGGTCGGTGCTCAAAAACCATCAAATCGACCTGATTGTGCTGGATATCATGATGCCGGGGGAGGATGGCTTAACGCTCTGTCGCCAGCTGCGCGCAAACCCGCAACAGGATATCCCGGTGCTGATGCTCACCGCCCGCACCGACGACAGCGACCGGATCCTCGGACTTGAGATGGGGGCTGACGACTATCTGGTGAAACCCTTTGTGGCCCGCGAACTGCTGGCGCGCATCAAAGCCATTTTACGCCGCACCCGGGCGCTGCCGCCCAACCTGCAGATCACCGAGGCGGGCAGGCTGATCGCATTTGGCGACTGGCTGCTCGATACCGCCGCCCGCCATCTGCTGGACGACAGCGGGGCGATTGTCGCCCTCAGTGGGGCGGAGTATCGACTGCTGCGGGTGTTTCTCGACCATCCCCAGCGGGTGCTGAACCGCGATCAGCTGCTCAATCTGACCCAGGGACGCGACGCCGAACTGTTTGAACGGTCAATCGACCTGCTGGTGAGCCGACTGCGTCAGCGCCTGCGGGAGGATGCCCGGGAGCCGGCCTACATTAAGACGGTGCGCAGTGAAGGCTATGTGCTGTCGGTCCCGGTCTCCATCCGCGAGAGGCATGAATGAGGTTCTGGCCCGCCTCGCTGCAGTCGAGGCTGATGGCGCTGCTGTTTCTGGCGCTGCTGCTGGCGAATACCTTAACCCTGTCGCTACTGTTTTATGAGCGTATGAGCAGCGCCCGCAGCGTGATGCTGGGCAATCTGGCGTCGGATGTCGCCACCAGCGTGGCGATCCTCGACCGTCTGCCGCCCGCTGAACGCCCGCAGTGGCTGCCGAAGCTGGCGCGCGGCAACTACCGCTATCAGCTGGACGCCGGCGAGCGCGGCGACTACCCGGACAGCTGGCGCGCCCGGGACGCGGCGCGCTCCCTGCAGGAGGCGTTGAGCGCGCAGTATCCGGTGAGTATTGTGGCGATCCCCGGTCCGCGGCAGCATATCCAGGCCCATATTACCCTCCACGATGGCGCCCCCTTAACCCTCGACCTGTGGCCGACACTACCGCCCATCGCCCGCTGGCTGCCGGTGGTGCTGATCGCTCAGTTTGTCCTCCTGCTGGCCTGCGCCTGGTACGCGGTTCGCCAGGTTCTGCAGCCCATCACTCGCTTTACCCATGCGGTGAATGCGCTTGAGCCGGCCAGCGGCACGGCGGGAACCATGGCCGAGCAGGGGCCGGAGGAGGTGCGCCGTGCCGCCCGCGCGTTTAACGCGATGCAGACCCGCATCCACGATCATCTGCAGGAGCGGGCGCGGATCCTCGCCGCCATCTCCCACGATCTGCAAACCCCGATTACCCGGATGAAGCTGCGGGTGGAGATGGCCGACCAGCCTGAACTGCGCGACAAACTGCTGCAGGATCTCGACAATATGACCCGCCTGGTGCGCGAAGGTATCGCCTTCGCTCGCACTTCGCAGCCGCTGGAGGAGGCGCGCCAGCGGCTGAACCTTGACGCCTTTCTCGACAGCATCGCCTGCGATTATGCCGATGTCGGCCGGCCGGTGCGGTTTTGCCCCGAGGCGCGCGCCGGAGTGGTGTGGATCCCACCGCAGGCCCTGCGCCGGGTGATGACCAACCTTATCGATAACGGGCTGAAATTCGGCGCCACGGTAACGGTCGCCCTCAACCGCGACGCCGCCGGGGATATCATCATTCATGTGCTGGATGAGGGGCCGGGGATCCCTGAGGCGTCGCTGCAGGCGGTGCTACAGCCCTTTTTTCGCCTGGAGGACTCGCGCAATCGCGATACCGGCGGCACCGGCCTGGGGCTGGCGATCGCCGCGCAGCTGGTCAGCCAGATGAACGGCACGCTGCGCCTGGCCAATCGCCCGCAGGGCGGTCTGGATGCCAGCGTGCGTCTCACCGCGCAGGGATTGTATCCTGCTGTATCACCGGCGCAGATAGAAAACTAAGCCGACAATTCTCCCGCTTTCCCGACACATCCGCCCTACATCCCCTTGTTGTAATGTCGTGGCTGCCACCTTCGGCAGCGATGGCATAATGAGGAGAAGGCGATGTCGATATTCATTGCATTTTTGGGCGGGATGTTAACCCTGCTAAGCCCCTGCACGCTGCCGGTGATCCCGCTGCTGTTCGCCAGCGTCCGGGGCCGACGGGGGCAACTGGCGATCATGCTGGCGGGCATGGCGCTGATGTTCGGCGCTGTGTCGTGGCTGGTGACGGTCGCCAGCGGTTGGGTCGTGAATCTGACGCTGGCTGGGCGCGGCCTGGCGCTGGCGTTCTTCGCCCTTGTCGGGCTGAGCCTGCTTTCGCCGCGCGTCGCGCAGCGGCTGACGTCACCCCTGGTGGCGCTGGGGAATCAGCTTAACGACGCCAGCTCACGCCAGCGCGGCTGGATCGGTTCGCTGCTGGCCGGGCTGGCGGTGGGGCTGCTGTGGGCGCCATGCGCCGGGCCGGTACTGGGGGCGATACTGAGCCTGGGCTTTGTGCATCCGGGCCAGGCGACCACCGGCGGGTTGCTGTTGGCCTACGGCGGCGGCGGGGCGCTGATGTTATTCCTGCTCGGGTGGTGCGGCGCGGCGTTGATTGCCCGTCTGCGTCGCGGGCTGGCGTTCGGCGAACGGCTGCGCCGGCTGGCGGGGGTGGCGATGCTGGCCTCGGTGGCGCTGATCGCCAGCGGCGGCGACCGCTATTTGCAAAGCGCGGGAGGATGGAGTCAGGCGCTGGAGCAGCGGCTGGCCGCCCGTCTGCCGCAGCCAACGCAGAAAACGGTTCTGCAACCGATCGCGACGCCCGAGCCCAGCAGCGCGATGCCTTCGCTGGCGGGAGGCAGCGCATGGCTCAATAGCCCGGCGTTAACCCCGGAGAGTCTGAAGGGCAAAGTAGTGCTGGTGGACTTCTGGACCCGGGAGTGCATCAACTGTCAGCATACCCTGCCTTACGTGCGCGACTGGGCGAACAAATACCGCGCGGCCGGGCTGGTGGTGATTGGCGTCCATACCCCGGAATATCCCTGGGAGCGCTCTCTACCGCTGCTGCGCCAGGCGGTGAAGGACTGGCGGATAACCTACCCTGTGGTGGCGGATAATGAGTACGCCATCTGGAACGCCTTCGGCAATCAGTACTGGCCGGCGCATTACATTTTCGACGCACGTGGGCAACTGCGCTATACCGCCTTCGGCGAAGGGGATTATGCCCGCCAGGAGCAGGTGATCCAGCAGCTGCTGCAGGAGAGCAAAGCCTGACCCGTGGACGCCGGTAACTGCCGGACGGTTCCCTTTATCCCTTATGCCCATTGCCGGGCGGCGCTGCGCTTGCCCGGCCTGGGGGGTTACGGTGCCGGGTGCAGGCCCGGTAAGGCGGGTTACGTAGCGGGTGGAGACAGAATCTTGGCCGGGGTAACAGACGTTGCCGAACGGTTCCCTCTCCCTCCGGAAGAAGGTTAGGGTGAGGGAAACTGGCGTGACACTGTCACCGAACAACCCACTCCTGCAGGGCCTCGGACATCAGTTCGCCGAGCAGCGTGACCGCGGCGGAATGGGGTTCCTGACGCGGGGGTTGTTGCAGACTGACGGCCAGGTTGCCGGGGGATGGCAGTGATCCGCCGGCGGGGCGCAGATTGCCTGGCATGCCGATGCGGCTGCGTACCGTCAGCCCCAGGCCGGCCTGCACCGCCGCCCAGATGCCGCTCAGGCTGTGGCTGACGAACACCACCTGCCAGGGGATCCCTGCGGCATCGAGACAGGCAATAGCGCGGGAACGCATCAAGCACGGGCTGTCGAACATCACCAGCGGCAGCGGCTCGCCGGACGCCAGCCACGCGCGAACGTCAAAGTCAGGATGCGCAATCCACGCCAGCGGGCAGCGGCCCAGCCCAGGGCCCTGATCTTCGGTTTGCCACAGCAGCGCCAGATCCAGCGTCTGCTCCGCCAGCGCCTGGCGCAGCGGGCCATTGCGATCCACCCTGGCGACGATCCGCACCTGCGGATGGTGGCGGGTAAACTGCCCAAGGATCCCCGGCATTAGCGATTCGCCAAAATCTTCCTGCATGCCAAGGTGAATTTCGCCAGTGAGCCGTTCGCCCTGCAGCGCGCGCAGGGTTTCATCATTGAGCGCCAGCAGCCGTCTGGCGTAGCTCATTAGCTTTTCGCCCTCCGCGGTCAGCGCCAGGTGACGCCCCTGTTTAACCACCAGCGCGGCGCCGCACTGACTCTCCAGCTTTTTGAGCTGGGCGCTGACGGCGGAGGTGGAGCGCGCCAGACGCTGCGCCGCCAGGGCGAAGCTGCCGCACTCCATGCCGGTCACAAAGCTGCGCAGGGCGTCAAGATCGAGGCCGGGTAAGCGTTTCTCCATTATCATCCTTATTACCGGGACGTTGGATTCTGGCGATTGCCATTATCGGGACCTTACTGTGGCATCGCGGCGGGCAGGCGTCAACGGACCCTGTGGCGAGAAGCGTAGAAGCGCGCGCCAGTCGCGCAGGCAGGCAAAAAAAAAGCCGATAAGGGAACTTATCGGCTTAGTGCAGGCAGGGCTGGCCGCTGAGCGGGGCGACAGGCGCCGCCTCGCTCAGGCAGATTATTGCGCCAGCAGCTCCTGAGCGGTGCGCTCCACCAGGCTCAGCAGGACCTTCACATCATCCAGCGTCACCACCGGGTTCAGCAGGGTCAGCTTCAGGCAGGTAACGCCGTTGTGCTCGGTCACGCCAACGTTGGCGCGGCCGGAAGCCAGCAGGGCGTCGCCGACGCGCTGGTTGAGCAGGGCGATAGCCGCCGCGTCGCTCTGCGCCATCTGCGCCGGACGAGAACGGAACAGCACGCTCGCCAGCTGCGGCTGCATCACCAGCTCCAGCGTCGGCTGCGACTTCACGTACTCCGCGACGTTTTTCGCCATGGTGACGCCGTGATCGATGATCGCCGCATACTGTTTCTGCCCCAGCGCTTCGAGGCCCATCCACAGCTTCAGGGCATCGAAGCGGCGGGTGGTCTGCAGCGATTTAGAGACCAGGTTCGGCACGCCGTGTTCTTCATCGAACTCGGAGTTCAGATAGGCCGCCTGATAACGCATCAGCTCGTAATGGCGGGCATCCTTCAGCAGGAAGGCACCGCAGCTGATGGTCTGGAAGAACTGCTTGTGGAAGTCCAGGGTAACGGAATCCACTAGCTCCAGACCGTCAAGATAGTCGCGATACTGCTCAGACAGCAGCAGCGCGCCGCCCCAGGCCGCGTCAACGTGCAGCCAGATCTGATGCTCCGCGGCGATACCAGCGATGTCGCGCAGCGGGTCGATAGCCCCCGCGTCGGTGGTCCCGGCGGTGGCGACGATCGCCATGATCTGTTCGCCGTTAGCCTGCGCCTGCGCAATCTTCGCCTTCAGGTCGGCCACGTCCATCCGCGCGAATTCGTCGGTTTTCACCAGCGTAACCGAGCGGTAGCCGAGACCCATCAGCGCCATGTTCTTCTGCACCGAGAAGTGGGCGTTTTCCGAGCACAGCACTTTGTACTGGCGGATATCCCCCGGCAGTCCATCCTGCTGGATGGAGTGTCCCTGACGGGCGAAGAAGGCGTCGCGCGCCAACATCAGGCCCATCAGGTTGCTCTGGGTGCCGCCGCTGGTGAAGACGCCGGCGTCGCCTGCCGGATAGCCGACCCGGGCGCGCAGCCACTCGATCAGCTTCATCTCAATGATGGTCGCCGACGGGCTCTGATCCCAGGAGTCCATGCTCTGGTTGGTGGCGTTGATCAGCACTTCCGCCGCCTGGCTAATCACCAGACTCGGGCAGTGCAGGTGCGCCACGCACTGTGGGTGATGCACCGACAGGCTGTCTTTCAGGAAGTACTCGATCGCACGATCAATCGCCGCCTGGTTACCCAACCCCTGTTCGTTAAATTCAAGGGAGATACGCTCACGCAGTTCGTCAACGCTTTTCCCCTGATACATCTCAGGTTGCTTCAGCCACTGCACAACGGCCTGACTGGTCTGCTCGATAACCTGCTGATAGGCCTCAACGCTCTGCGCCGAACCAGCAAGAATCGGATTCAATGTGGACATGGTGGTCACTGACTCCACTCAGACCGGTTTCACACCGGCGGCCAGCAGGGCCTGTTCAAATTTGTCGAGGAACACATTCAGTTCCGCGTCGCTGATCAGCAGGGACGGCAGCAGGCGCAGCACGCAGCCGTGACGGCCACCGCGCTCCAGAATCAGGCCCGCTTCGAAGCATTTCTTCTGCAGCAGGGCAGAGAGTTCGCCGTCAGCCGGGTAGCAGCCCATGTGATCCTGCGCGTCGTTCGGCTTGACGATTTCGATACCGATCATCAGACCGAGACCGCGAACGTGGCCAATGACCGGGTAGCGCTTCTGCAGCTCCGCCAGTTTGCCTTTCAGCCACTCGCCCTGGGCGGCGACTTTGTCGGCAATGTTGTTGTCGCGCAGGTGACGCAGGGTGGTCAGGCCGGTAGCCATCGCCAGCTGGTTGCCGCGGAAGGTGCCGGTGTGGTGACCCGGTTCCCAGGCGTCGAACTGCTTTTTAATGCCCAGCACCGCCAGCGGCAGACCGCCGCCAACCGCTTTCGACATCACGATGATGTCCGGCTGAATACCGGCGTGTTCGAAGGCGAAGAATTTACCGGTACGGGCAAAGCCGGCCTGCACTTCATCGACGATCAGCAGAATGCCGTGCTCTTCGGTCACTTTGCGGATGCGCTGCAGCCACTCGACCGGCGCCGGGTTCACGCCGCCTTCGCCCTGAACGGCTTCGAGGATCACGGCCGCCGGTTTACGGACGCCGCTCTCCACGTCGTTGATCAGGTTTTCGAAGTAGTAGGTCAGGGCTTTGACGCCGGCTTCGCCGCCGATGCCCAGCGGGCAGCGGTACAGGTGCGGGTAAGGCATAAACTGCACTTCCGGCATCATGCCGTTGACCGCCGCTTTCGGCGACAGGTTGCCGGTGACCGACAGCGCGCCGTGGGTCATCCCGTGATAGCCGCCGGAGAAGCTGATCACCGACGTACGGCCGGTGTATTTTTTCGCCAGCTTCAGCGCCGCTTCCACGGCGTCAGCGCCGGAAGGACCGGTGAACTGCAGGCAATACTCTTTCCCTTCGCCCGGCAGGCAAGAGAGCAGGTATTCGGAGAAACGATCTTTTAACGGGGTAGTCAGATCGAGAGTATGTAACGGCAAGCCGCTGGTAATGACACTTTGGATGCTCTGCAATACATCAGGGTGGTTGTGGCCCAGAGCGAGAGTACCGGCGCCGGCGAGGCAGTCCAGGTACTGTTTGTTATCCGCATCCGTCAGCCACACGCCTTCAGCTTTAGTGATAGCCAGCGGTAACTTACGCGGGTAACTCCTGACATTCGATTCGAATTCGGCCTGACGGGCCAAAAAGGTTTCGTTGTTTGCGTCTAATAAATCGGCACGTAAAGTATCAATACGGACTTTATCCGTCATCATATCACTCCCACAACCAGCATTGCGGTTGAACGCTGGTTGAATAATTGGTGTAAGGAATTGAATTGGCATTCATAAAGCGCGCACAATATATGGCTTTTTAAATCCGCATTCAACGTTTTATTGATTGCGTTATTTTGACGTTATTCTTACCGGGGTAAAAATTAACGTAACCTGCTGAATTATAATAAAACAAGCCAAGGTAACGATAACCCTTTAAAGTGTAATTATTAGTGAGAAAGTCTCTATATTTTTATTGCCGCTGCGTTAAAGCGCTGACGGAAAGCCTTCCGTCAGCGATAGCAAGAGTCAATGCAGCTCAACCGCATAATTTGTTAAAGGTGTAACTTTTTTCACCAACTTATTGTTATATAAAAACTGTTCGTAAGTGTCGTAGCGCGCTTTATCCAGCGCCGCCGGATCGGCGGCGAACAGCGGCACGGTTTGCAGCCACGCCTGATGGTTAAGCTCGGTCTTCAGCTCCGGATGCGCGGCGGCGAACGCCTCCCAGCTCTCCTGCGGATGCGCGCGCAGGTAGCTGACCCCGGCCTGCAGGGCGGTGAGGAATTTACGGATTTTCGCCTCATGAATCGCGTCGCGGTGGGCGACAATCACCAGCTCGTCATAGGCCGGTACGCCATAATCCTCAACGTTCATCACCACCGGGGCTTTGCCCTGCAGCTTCAGCTCCTGCGCTTCTATATTACGATAGCCGCCGATGACCGCGTCCACCTGGCCCGCCAGCAGAGCGCTGGTCAGCTGAAAATTGACGTTGACCAGCTTGATACTGGCCGGATCGATCCCCGCATGCTGCGCCATGGTCGACAGGGTGGCCTGCTCAATGCCGCTGACCGAGTAACCCACCTTCTTGCCTTGCAGATCCGCCGGGGTTTTGATCTGCTTATCCAGGGCGATCACCGTGTTCAGCGGCGAGCCGATCAGGGTGCCCACGCGCACCAGCGGTAACCCTTCGTCAGCGAAGAAGTGCACCTGCGGCTGGTAGGTGATGGCCAGGTCCGCCTGACGGGCGGCCACCATGCGGGGCGGCAGCGCCGGATCCGACGGGGGGACAATCTTGACGTCCAGACCCTGGGCCTTAAAGGCGCCGATCTGCTCGGCCACCATAATCGGCGCATGGTCGGGGTTAATATACCAGTCCAGCACCAGGGTGAGCGGTTCATTGGCCAGCGCGTGACCGCTGAGCAGCGCCGTCAGGGTTGCTCCGGCGAAAAGCGACGTTTTCATCTGTTTTCCTTTATTACTTCATGATTATTCCGGCGACCAGTCGATCAGCCGGTGCAGCAGGGTGTCTACCGCCAGCCACAGGAAGAGGGTCAGCAGTACTAAAATAAACAGCGCGGCGAAGCAGATATCGGTTTGCAGCCGCGCGTTGGCATTGAGCATGACGTAGCCCAGCCCCTCGGCGGAGCCGACCCATTCGCCGATAACGGCGCCGATGGGGGCCACCGCCGCCGCCATGCGCAGGCCCGAGCCCAGCGCCGGCAGGGCGGCCATCAGGCGGACATGCCGCAGCTGAGCGCCGAAGGAGGCGTTCATGCTGCGCGCCAGATCGAGATACTCGTGGTTGACCCGTCGCAAGCCGTCAAAGAAGGCGGACGTGACGGGAAAGAAAATCACCAGCACCGCCATCGCCACTTTGGCGCTCATGCCAAACCCCAGCCACAGCACCAGCAGCGGGGCGAGGGCAAAGACCGGGATCGCCTGGCTGGTGAGCACCAGCGGCATCAGCCAGCGCTGCAGGCGCGGGGAGAGGATCATGCCCAGCGCCAGCGTGACGCCGAGCGCCACCCCCAGCGCCAGGCCGCTGAGGATCTCGCTGAGGGTAATCAGCGTGTGCCAGCCGAGATAGGCGCGATTGACCCACAGCGCCTCGGCGACCGCCGCCGGGGAGGGTAAAAGAAAGTGCGGAATGCCGCTGCGGCTGGCCAGCCCCCAGAGAAGCATCAGTCCGCAGAACACCATGCCGCCGCGCCAGAGACGTCCAGTCATGAGTGGGCCCTCATCAGCTGCTGCAGCAGCGCCGCCTGGGCGTTCAACAGCTCGGGCGCATCCGGCGCGCGCGGAGGCGCGCCGGTGAGGTGATGGCTGTCGTCGATCTCCCCGTCGGCGGCCGAGAGGACCAGCAGACGATGGCTCAGCCGGCAGGCTTCCAGCGGATCGTGGGTGATCAGCACCACCGTGCGCCCCGCCAGCAGAGTGGCTGCGAGGGTCTGAATGCGCGTGCGGGTGAGGGTGTCCAGCGCTGAGAAGGGCTCATCCATCAGCACGATGGGCCGGTCCTCATACAGGGTGCGGGCCAGCGCGGCGCGCTGACGCATCCCGCCGGAGAGCGTCGCCGGCCGGGCGTCGGCGCTGGAGGCGAGCCCCACCTGTTCAAGCAGGGTGGCGACCCGGGCGTGATCCACTTTCTCACCGCGCAGCCGCGCGCCGAGGGCGACGTTCTCTCGAACGCTCAGCCAGGGGTAAAGCAGGTCTTTCTGCCCCATCCACGCCAGGCGGCCGGGTATCGGCTTTCCGTCGCTGGCGACCACTTCCCCGCGGGTGGCGGGGGCCAGGCCGGCCATGACCCGCAGCAGGCTGGTTTTACCGGCCCCGCTGGCGCCGAGCAGCGACACCCACTGGCCGCCGGGGACCGTCAGCGACAGGTTGTCGAACAGGCGGCGGTCGCCGAAATGGAGGCTCAACTTACGGACCTCGATACCTGGCGCCGTCACGCCCGGGACTCCGCCGCGGCGTTAAGCCCCATCTGCCAGAACTGCGCCTCCAGGCGGGTGGCGGTGGTGAAGATGTCGCTCAGCCCGGCGAGGCGGGCCTCGCTTCCGCGCTGTTGCCACACGGTCTCCAGCAGCGCCAGCGCGGCGCTGACGCCCTGCAGATAGCCTTCATCGCCATAGTTTCGGATCCACGAGGCGTAAGGATTATCCTCCAGGCGGGTGGCGGGGTGATGCAGCAGGCCCAGACCGATTTCGGCGTAACCCGCCACGCAGGGCATCAGGGCGACCAGCAGATCCAGCGCGTCGCCTGAATGACCGATATCCAGCACGTAGCGAGTGTAATTGATGGTTTCTGGCGCTTCGGGCTGGGCGGCCATCTCCGGTTCGCTAATGCCCCACTGGGCGCAGTAGCCGACGTGCAGCGGCACTTCGTTAAGGATGGCGTTCATGGAGGCGGCCGCGGCGCGCATCTCCGGCAGCGTGCGCAGTTTACTCACCAGCAGCGCGTAGCTGCGGGCGAAATGGATCAGAAACAGATAATCCTGGGTCAGATAGCGACGGAACGCGCTTTTCGCCAGGGTGCCTTCGGCAAGCTGCTGAACGAAAGGGTGCGCCACATAGTGCTGCCAGTCAGCGGCGGCCAGCTGGCGTAAACGGCCATAAAGACCTTGGCTAAACGCGGGAACAATCACAGGACCTCCATTTATGCAGGGGAGATCCGGGCGTGCAGGGGTGTGAACAGGCAATGGCGGTAATGCTGGCAAAATTGCCGACCCGTCCCTTCGCTGGCATGACCCAGATCAGGTTCAAAGGGTTCGGCTTGCGCCATCTCAGCCCTCACGGGACACCCCTCGGTAGCGCTATGTTATACGACATTCACCTTATGAATACAATCATCGCGCCGACCGGCGGCGCGAAGGCGTTTTTCTGTGACGGCCAGCTCTTTTTTGTACAAAAATACCCGAAAAACAGGCCGCTGCGCGTTGGTGAGGGTTCTCCGGTTACGTTATATTTTCATTATTCCGATGTAATAATCCTGTTCGCCACGCGTGTCGTGCGCGCCCCAACGCCCTGGAGTGAGCATGAAATTCCCGCTGTCCGCGCTGGCGCTTCTGTTCCTGTTGTGCCCGCCTGGCGATGCCGCCGATCTCTTCGATGCGGAAGATAGCATGCTCGACATGAGTCAATATCTGGCGGAAAACCGTTACGGTTTTCTGCCGGTGCCGCTGGCGATAACCGAGCCGGCGATCGGCTATGGCGGCGGACTGTTTGGCCTGTTTTTACACGGTAAAGGCAGCCGGGAGGGCGGGCAGTTTATTCCTCCGCCGCTCACCGCTTTCGGCGGGGCCGCCACGCAGAATGGCACCTGGTTTATAGGCGGCGGCCATCGTCACACCTGGCGGCATGATCGCATTCGTTACCTGGCGGGAGCCGGCTACGCTAACGTCAATCTGGATATCTATTCCGGCGATACCGGCGGCTTCAGCCATGCTAAACCGGTGCAGACGCAGACCAAAGGGGTCGCCGCGCTGCAAAAGCTGCTGTTTCGCGTGGGCGATACGCCGGTGTTCCTCGGGGCCTCCCAGGTGTATGCCCGGGCGGATGTCGCTTTCGATAATCCGCGGGTCAACCGGGTCTGGCAGCAGGTGCTCGGGCAAAACAGCACCTCTTCGGCGCTGGGGGTGGTGGCGGAATATGACACTACCGATAATATTTTCTATCCTCAGAGTGGGTTAGCGCTGAAGGGAGAATATCGGTTTTTCCGTTCGCTGCTCGGGGGCGATTATCACTACAACACGTTTTCGCTGGACGGGAAGGTGTTTATTCCGCTCAGCCAGACGCTGACCCTGGCGGTCGCGGGCAATTATCAGTCCTTAACCCACCATGATAAGCACCTGATGCCGATGGCGCGTCCTTACATCGCGCTGCGTGGGATTTCGCGCTACCGCTATCAGGGCGACTACGTGGCCACGGCGCAAACCCAGCTGGCCTGGGCCGTCACTCCGCGCTGGATCCTGCAGGGATTCGTTGGCGCCGGGAGCGCGGCGGACGCGGCGGAAACGCTATGGGAACAGTCAGAGGTGGCATGGGGGGCCGGTTTTCGTTACCTGATCGCGCGACAGTACGGTTTGCGTACCGGGATTGACGTGGCGTTCAGCGAGCATGAGCAGGCGGTCTATTTCAATGTCGGTTCGGGTTTATAACTACACATGAGAACAAAAATGAGAACATCCGGCGCGGTGTTAACGCTGCTGTTAGCGACCTGGGGCACGTCGGCTGCGGAGCCGGACGACAGCGACAGCTATTTTCCGATCTGGGGCGATGAGGCTCGCGCCAGAGGATATTCCATTCCGTTACCCTACGGCGTCAACCTGAGCTATATGAATATCCGCCAGGATATCATGGTCGACAGTATTACCTTTTCCGGGCTTAAGCTCGGCAATCATCCCATTCCCAGCGATATGTTCGCCATCGATGCCGGACACACCCGCGAGAAAAGCAAAACCGAAAACCTGCGCCTGGATATGTGGGTCTTTCCGTTCCTCAACGTATACGGACTGGTGGGGCATACCCGCGGGTCGTCCGTCTCCCAGGTTTCAGTGGATTCAGATCCGTCGCAGTTTCGCGGCCTGGATCGGGTCATCGCCGGCGCGGTTCACCAGCTTTATCAGAGCGGGAAGTTGCAGGATATTGATTTTACCCTTGATTTTAAAGGCACCACCTGGGGGGCCGGCTTTACGCTCGCCGGCGGCTACGGCAACTGGTTTGGGTTAGTGGATACTAACTATACCCGCACCGACTTCGATATCCTCGACGGCAGCATTTCGGCGGTCACCGTCTCGCCGCGCGTCGGCTACCGTTTCAGTTTTCAGGGGATCGACGGGCCGTCCCATCTCAGCCTGTGGGTCGGCAGCATGTATCAGGACGTGCAGCAGGAGTTTAAGGGCGATCTCGCCGACCTGCACATGCCGCCAGAGCTGCAGCCCCTTATTGCTGCGGTCAATAAAGACGGCGAGGGCAAATTCGACGTTAAGCAGAAGCTGACCTCGCCGTGGAATATGCTGATTGGCGCCCAGTATGAGGTCACCAAAAACTTTAACGTGCTGACTGAATTCGGTTTTAACGACCGCAACAGCTTCTTTGTCTCCGGTGAATACCGTTTTTAACTAAAACTGCAGGCGCCGTCTGCCGGTAAGATGCGCGCTCTTTTGTTGCTGTGGAGAGGCTGTTGATGCGTAAAGCCTTATGGCTGTTATTCGCGCTGGCGCTGCCGGCGCTGGCGCAGGACCCGGTGTTGCCCGCCGTGACGGCGATCCATCCTGCGCCCACCCTGGGCGAGCTGTCGCCGCCGGAATCGCTGCGGCCATGCTGCGCCTTTGGCTACGACCTGCACGTGCGGGCGGTGGGCATTCCGATCCCGGTGTATCAGATTGGTAACGTGCTGACCCTGGATACCCTGGGCAAGCACCATTACAACGACAGCGCGCTCGGCGCGGTGAAAAATCTGCTGGGGCTGAGCGAGGAGCAGAACGGGCTTATCTATACCCGTCGCGGCGGGTTTATCGATATTGCCCATGTGCGCGACACGGCGGATTACACCTTTTATCTGTTCAATCGCATTTCGCCGACGCTGGGCCAGGCGGGGCGCATATTCTACAGCGAAGAACTTGGCGTGCGCCGCGTTCAGCTCAATGCCTTTACGCCGCCGGCGGGGGTCAGGCAGCGCTATCAGCTGGCGGCCTGGCTCGCCGGGCATCTGGCCTTCGAAATCGCCCAGTGGCATGAGATCGCCCAGTGGTATGGCTTCCAGTCAGTGCCCGGGTTTTCAGAGGAGATCTCCGCGTTTTCGCCGGAGGATCTCTACTCCAACTTACTGGGCGCCAGGCTGGCGATTAACGTCATCCTTAGCGGCCACGGCGGGTCTGTGGAAGCGTATAACCGGGCCATGGAGGCGGCGCTGAAAAAGGCGCTGACCCGGCTGATGGTGGCCACGCGAGGGGAGACGGAAGCGATGTTCCAGTGGATCGATGGCGACTGGTGGAACAGTCGCCGCCGGGTGCCGGATAAGTTTCTGGTGCTGAAGCGTAATTACGATCTGCAGGAAAACCGGCTGCCGACGCCGGTCCCTTTCGAAACCATGCCGCCATATCGCCTGACCATGCCGGCGCAGGTGGGGGGATTCCGCTTGCGCGACCTCGGCGAGCTGCAGATCTATCCGGGGCACGATATGCAGGCGCTGCCGGTTCCTGAGCAATACTATGGCGCTGCCGCGTTTCAGGGGCTGGCCGATCGCGCCCGCGAGGCCGATAAAACCCAGCTGGCGCGCATTGAGAAGTAGCGAGAAAGGCTCAGGGCGAGGCCCTGAGCCGGCGAATTAGCGGAAGTTGACCCAACAGGCGCCGTTGTCGGCAGAGCGTACGCAGTTTTCCACCCAGCGGACGCCGAACGCCCCGGCGCGGGCGTCCGGATACCAGAAGTCCGCCAACAGCGCCTCGTCACGCCGGTCTGCGGCGTCCATGGCGATGGCGAAGCGGCGATAGAGATTCGACCAGGCGTCGAACAGCCCCTCCGGGTGGCCACCGCCGATGCGATCGTCCTGGCGCGCCAGCGGATCAAGATAGCCCATGCCGCGCTCCAGAACGCGCGCCGGTTCGCCCTGCACCTCGTAGCGCAGCTGGTTGGGCTGTTCATCCCACCATTCAAGACTGGCTTTTTCCCCCACGATGCGCACCTTTTGCCCGTGCATGGAGCCGCAGTTAACGGCGGAGCTCCACAGCGAGCCGACGGCGCCGTTGTCATACTCCATCAGCACATGCGCGTTATCTTCCAGCGGGGCGCGGCTTTTGACGAAGCTTTGTCTGGCGCACATCAGCCGGGCGATCTTCAACTGCGGGGCCATGGTTTCGACCAGAAACAGCGGATGAGTGGCAAGATCCCCCAGCACATAGCTGGGGCCGACGAAGCGGGGATCGACCCGCCAGCGGGTACTGGCGTTTTCCTGCTCCACCGGCTGGGCGTGGAAGCCATGAGCAAACTGCATATTGACGATACGGATGTCGCCCAGCAGTCCGTCGGCGATCATCTGCCGGGCCTGCAGGATCATCTGATGGCCGGCATAGCCGTAGGTCACGCCGATGATCTTACGCTGCCGCTGGCTGAGGGCCATCAGTTCGTCCGCCTCTTCGCTGCTGAAGCACAGCGGCTTTTCACATACCACGTGCAGCCCGGCCTCCAGCGCCGCCCGACAGATGGCATAGTGGGTGTTATTCGGCGTGGCAATCGATACGGCCTGAATACCGTCCGGGCGGGCAGCCTCGCCGCGAAACAGACTCTGGTAATCGGCGTAACAGCGTGCGGGATCCACCCCCAGCTGTTGGCCGAACTGGCGCCCGCGATCGGCATCAATATCAAAGGCACCGGCCAGCAGCGCAAAGGTGTTATCGCGCAGGGCGGCAGAGCGGTGAATATAGCCGATTTGGCTGCTGCCGCCGCCGCCGACCATGCCCCAGCGCAGGGTGCGGTCGAGCGGTCTTAAACCGTTAATCATGGGGTTCTCCTGTCAGAATCCAACGCCGCGCAGATAGCGCAGGCTCTCCGTGACCGCCTGCAGGCTGCCTGCGGCATGGCGCGGATCACGCTCTTGTTCAATGGTTATCCAGCCCTGATAGCCGCGGCGGGCAAGAAAATCGTTAATGGCCGGGTAGTCAATGGCGCCGCTGCCGAGCGGGCACATCACCCCTTCGGCGCAGGCGGTGAAAAAGTCGATGCCTTCGGCGACGGCGCGCTGGTAAACCTGCGGATCCACATCCTTGAAGTGCAGGTAGTCGAGCCGCGCGTAATAGCGATCCAGCCAGGTGAGCGGATCCATTCCGGCGTAGTAGAGATGCCCGGTATCCAGACACAACCCTGCCACGTCGTGCGGGATAGCGTTGGCCAGCCGCTCGATTTCATCGGCAAATTCGATGCAGCCCCCGGCGTGGGGATGGATAACCGCCCGCACGCCGTACTCCCGCCAGGCGAGGGTGCTGAGGGCGGTAATGTGCGCGATCATCCGCTGCCAGTCTGCGTCATTGAGGCGCGGAGCCAGCGCGCTGCGTCCGGCAAAGCGCGCCCGCTCGGGGTTGCCGAAGTCGATAATCACCAGATAGGGCGGCTGGAAAGGGTGCCCCGGGATGGGGGCGACGGTCGGAACCTGCGACAGATTGCGGCAGATTTGATGGGTCAGCGCCTCCAGAGTGGGATAATGGTCTTCGCTCACCAGATCGTCAAAGATCGTCCCGGCGACCAGCGACAGCTGATGCTGCTCCAGCGCCGCGCGCAGGCTGCTCGGGTCGGTGGGCAGGTAGCCCCACGGGCCGAGCTCGATGCTGCGATAGCCGGCCTGCGCCGCCTCCTTCAGCACGGTAGTCCAGGCGGGAAGGTCAGGGTTTTTCGGGTCATCCACGCCCCAGCTGCAGGGGGCGTTGGCGATAGGATAGGTCATGTCGGCTTCCTTTTATCACAGGGGATGCCGCTGAGTATTGAATGAAAATTTCATAGCCAACAATGTTGGAATGATAATTTTATGATGGCCGTCATGATTTGTATTGAGGTTGTTTTTGATAGTTATTTATCAAAATGAGTCCAGGCGTGGTCCAGGCGTGAGGCCGCCCCGTCGGCGACGGGGCGGGCGTTTACATATTTTCTTTGGTGATGATATCGAAAGGCTGAGGGTGCGAAATCACTTCGCTGGGCGGCCGCGAAACGGCTTCCGTCATGGCGCGCAGGGTGGCGGCGGCAAAGTCATCCAGCCGGTGGTTGAGAATGACATCGATGGTGCCATCGATCAGCGCCAGTTCACTGTCGCTTAGCGGGCCATGGCAGACCAGGGTGACGGCCTGCTGGCGGCCGCTGTCGCGCAGCGCCCCGACAATCCCTTCAATGCCGCCGCAGGGAGCATAGATCGCCTGCAGGGCCGGGTACTGGCTGAGCAGCTGTTCCGTTACGCTTCTGGCGATATCCGCCCGTTCATGGCTGCGAACCGGCTCAAGGATCTGCTGCCCTTTACCCTGCTCGCGCAGACAGGAGCGGAAGCTGATCTCACAGCTTTCCTGACAGGTAAAACGATTATCGCCAATGATAATGGCTATTTCGCCTTCGCCACGGCATAAGCGGTCGATAAACCAGGCGGCGGTGCGCCCGGCTTTTTGGTTATCGAGGCCGATATAGCCGCTGCGCTGGGGAACCGACAGATCCGAAAGCAGGGTGAATACGCGAACGCCGCGGGCGGCGGCCCGGCCCACCGCATGGCGGATCAGCGGGTGATCCAGCGCCACCAGGCCGAGCACCTCCACCTCATCGCTGAGCCGGTGAATAGCCTGGGCCATCGCTTCCACGGCATCAATGGCAAAATGCAGGATCGCCGGCGTCTCGCCCGCCGGCAGCCACGGCGCGGCCTCTCTTGCGAGCGCCCTCGCCAGCGGCAGGTAGAAGGAGTGGGTCTCCTGCAGCAGAATAAAGCCCATCCTGACGGTAACCGGCGCTTTGCCGGCGGCCAGGCGATAGTGCGGCTGTTCGAGCGTAAACCCCAGCCGTCGGGCGGCCTCCAGCACGCGGTACGCGGTAGATTCCTTCACCGCCGCGCGTTTGTTGAGTACCCGGTCGACGGTGGCCACGCCGACGTTGGCTTCGCGCGCAATGTCGGTAAGCGTGATTTTGCTGGCGGATTTTTTCACTGTGATGACCATTGGAAATGAGCGTTATGATAGAAACTATCATGGTAACGCTGAGCAGAACAACGGCCATCTGCGTGCCACGGCACAAGCCTGCGCCCCTGCAGCGTAAAGTGTGACGGGTATACACAGTCTGTGATCAAAAGCGACTACCCGTTCTGGCATTGCTGCTATGCTATTGAAATAAAATTAATAATAAAGGCAGTGTCTCCTCTGTCGGTTAAACCGTGCGCAAAGTCGCTCCGGGTGGGCGTCGCTGGGCCAGGAACCGACTATACTTGCCGCGCATGCGCGTAATGACGGTTACTCGATTATTTTTGCTATCACTTTATGCCAGCGTCAGGGCTGCACTGAATGATGTGCCGTTCCGCGCCGGGAGTGGGTCGGTTTGGGGCCTGTATGTTATTAAAAGAACTGGCTGTTTTTGATGTATTAAGCACCCCGATCTGGGTAGTCCATCCTTTTACAGAGTGTGTGGTCTATGCCAATCAGGCTTCCCGGACGCTGAGCGGCGATATGTCGCTGAATGAGATGCGCAACGGTATCTATTCCACCTGCCCGGAAACGCAGCTTCAGCATTATTTGCGCTATCTCGACGCCATGACTGAGATATTTGAAGTCTGGACGCTGCAGACCGCCAAAGGGTTGCAGTCGGTATATTGTAAAACCACCCTGGTGGAGACCGAGGACAGCGGCACCTTACTGTTATTCGAAGCGGTGAAGCTGCTCGCGCAAAATCAGTCGATTCATACCGGCTCCCGCCGCTACCAGCGGCGGAACAATGGCTTTTTTGCCCGCTTTTTTATGACCAATACCGCGCCGATGCTGTTGATCGATCCTCAGAAAGAGGGCCGGATTGTCGATGCCAATATTGCCGCGCTGCGCTTTTATCATTATTCCGATGAGGAAATGCGCACCAAACATACCTGGCAAATTAATACCCTGGGCCGGGATGTGATCCCCATTATGAATAATATTGCCAATATGCCCGGCGGGCATAAGCCGCTTAATTTTACTCATATTCTGGCTGACGGTTCGCTGCGCCATGTTCAAACCTATGCCGGGCCGGTGGTGCTGTATAATATCCTGCTGATGTTATGCATCATTCACGATATCACCGAAGAAGTGCATCTGAAAAAAGAGCTGGAATTTTCCGCCGCCCACGATCCCTTAACCGGACTGTTAAATCGCCGCGAATTTTACCGGCTCGTCGACGCGCCGTCGTTTATCGCCCATGGTTTTTGTCTGTTGTTAATCGATATCGATCATTTCAAGAGTATTAATGATATTCACGGTCATCAAAAAGGCGATGAAGTTCTGCTGGTGATCTCCCGCATTCTGGAAACCTCGGTGGACCGTGAAGATAAGATATATCGCTGGGGAGGCGAGGAGTTTCTGCTCTTTTTGCCCCATTCGCCGATCGCCCGCGCGCTGATGGTGGCGGAGGCGATCCGCCAGGCGGTCAGCGAATATCAGACGCTGTCGGTCACCGTCAGCATCGGCGTCGCCGAGCATCATGATGGCGAAGCGATTGATCAGCTGTTTTACCGCGTCGATAAAGCGCTGTATGCGGCGAAAAATGACGGGCGCAACCGGGTAACGCGCATGCCTTTTGACAGTGCGGAACTGTTGCGCAATAGCGGTGGCGCAGCCTGATTCGCGCTCGCCGACTATACTGAGGATGAGCCAGCCTGCTGTAACGGGTGGTAATAAGATTAGCCTGTGTTTGAGGTGGCAAACAACGTATGGTGCGTCTTCTCGTTCTGCTGTCGGTAGTCTCTCTTTCTGCGCCGACGACGCTGGCGGCGGACGGGCACGCGATTAAACAACGTGCCGATGCGGTATTGACCTTGATGAGCTATACCGTGGTTCCCGACGTGACCGCCAGCGATCTCAACATCGGTTCCGGGAGCAACGATAAACACAACCTGACCATCACCCAGTTTGGCGGCGGAGCGACCCTGAGCGAGTCGTTTCCTCTTTACCTCGAAGGCACAATGGGCTACAGCCGTTACGACCCGCGATTCGTCGTCAGCAATGGCCAACAGACGCGGAATGTGCCGACCAAATGGAACAGTCTGACCACCACCGGCGGCGTCGGTTGGGATTTTTCGCTGCACCGGGACAGCCTCGGAGGCAACCTGGTGCTGCGGCCGATCGTCAATGTGATGCTCGGCACCCTGGCCAGCGATGTACGCCTTGGCCGCTGGGTCATAGAGCGAAAAACCAACGCCGATCTGCAGTTTCTTGACGGCGGACGCTTCAACGCCTGGGGGCTGGGCGGGGCGCTGATGCTGGATTATGAACGCTTCTCCGCCACCCAGGATATTGATGCCGAACTGCGTTACTCCTATATGCATCTGCAAAGTTTCGGCAGCAGCGCCGAGGTGGTGCAGGGTGAAGCCAGCGCGGAGAATCTCGGTCTGTATCTGCGCCGCCGCGCACCGATCGCTGACTGGACGCTGCTGGGCAACCCGCTGCGCTACGTGCTGGAGGGCGCGCATACTGAATTTATCGGCGACCAGCGAGGGGCGCTGGGTTTTACCGGTTTGACCTCCCTGGGGGTTGGTCTCGAACTGGACAGCAGTAAATACCCGGTCTTTATCACCCGCACCCGGCTGGTGGCGCGCTATATGTTCGGCAATAACACCACGGGCTATGGCCTCGGCCTGGCGATGAGTTTTTGAATGCCACTAACCCAGCCAGCGCCTTCTCCCTTTTGAAGAGGGCCAGGGCGAGGATCAATCCTGACACCACACCCGCTCGCCGTTCACCCACGTCTCGCTGATATTGCGCTCATCGCCCAGGGTCATCAGTACGAACAGCTGCTCATAAATATCATGGCAGCGGCCCATCCGCAGACGCTGCAGCGGAGTGACCGCCGGGTCAATGACCACAAAGTCGGACTCTTTGCCCGGCTGAAAATTGCCAATCTTCTCTTCCAGCCGCAGGGCGCGCGCCCCGCCGAGAGTGGCGTGATAGAAGGCCTCGCTGGCGCGCAGGCGATAGCTCTGTAGTTGTCCTACCTTGTAGGCCTCACCCAGCGTTCGCAGCATGCTGAAGGTGGTCCCGGCCCCGACGTCGCTGCCGATGCCCATCCGCACCCGGTGCTGCCAGCAGGCGGGCAGGCGGAACAGCCCGCTGCCGAGGAACAGATTCGAGGTCGGACAGAAGGCAACGGCGGACCCGGTGTCATGCAGGCACTGCCACTCGGCATCATCAAGATGGATCCCGTGAGCAAATACGCTGCGTTCGCCGGTGAGCTGGTAATGATGATAGACATCCAGATAGCGTGCATGCTCCGGCCAAAGCTGTTTAACCCAGGCGATCTCCTCCCGGTTTTCACTGAGATGCGTCTGCAGCCAGGTATCGGGAAACTCGGCCCGCAGACGCTGCACCGCCTCCAGCAACGCCGGCGTCGAGGTGGGGGCAAAGCGCGGGGTGATGGCATACCCCAGCCTGCCGCGCTGATGCCAGCGGCGGATCAGCGCCCGGGTCTGCTCGTAGCTTTCCCCGGCGGTTTCGCACAGATAGTCGGGCACATGGCGATCCATCATCACCTTTCCGGCGATCAGGCGCATATTAAGGCGCAGCGCTTCGCTGAACAACGCCTCCACCGAGGCCGGATGCAGGGTACAAAACACCAGCGCGGTGGTGGTGCCATGGCTAATCAGCTGATTGACAAAAAACTGCGCTATCTCCTGGGCATACTCCGCATCGGCAAACTGGCTCTCCACCGGGAAGGTGTAAGTGGTAAGCCACTCCAGCAGCTGTTCGCCAAAGGCGCCGATCATCTCAGTCTGCGGATAGTGGACATGGGCATCGACGAACCCCGGCAACAGCAGCTTACCCCGCAGGTCAACATAGCCCTTCAGCGGATGCAGAAAGGCTTCACCCTCCTGCCATGGCAGCAGCGTAACAATTTTCCCGTCCTGCAAGAACAACAGGCCATCATTGAGATAGCGGGCCTGGGCGGCCACCTCATCCGGCGTCTCCGCCACGCCGGCGATATCAAAAAATGCACCGCGCACCGCGGTCTGGTAATCCATCATCGAACCTGCCTTCTCTTAACGCTCAGGGAATAGTGATAAACAGCAAGATTGGTGCCAGTTTGCAGCCTGCCGCGGCCAGTCGCCGCGGCAGAAGGGGAAGGTTACTCTTTTTGCGCCACCGCGCCGGAGCGGAAGGCGGCTTTCGCCTCCACTTCACGCTCGTCGCGAGCCAGCCAGCGGTAGGTGGTCGCGCCGAGGAAGACGCCGATAAACCAGCTGAAGTTCGCCACTTCGTGCAGGGCCGGAATAAAGCTGATAATCAGCCCCAGGCCCACCGACGGCAGCAGGGCGGCAATGGCTTTCGGGTTAAAGCCGTTGCGGTACCAGTATTTACCCTTCGGCGTATCGTCAAACAGGTCGTCCACCGACACCCGGCCGCGTTTGATCAAATAGAAGTCGGCGATCAGGATGCCAAACAGCGGGCCAATAAAGGCGCCCAGCACGTCGAGGGTATAGTGGATCAGTTCCGGTGAGTTAAACAGGTTCCACGGCGTCAGAAGTATCGACCCCACCGCGGCGATCATCCCGCCGGCGCGGAAGCTGATTTTCTGCGGCGCGCAGTTGGAAAAATCGAAGGCCGGCGAGACAAAGTTAGCCACGATATTGATGCCGATGGTGGCGGTGATCATGGTCAGCAGGCCGATGGCCACCGCCAGATCGTTGCCCACGCGGCTGACGGTTTCAATCGGGTCGGTGATCATTTTGCCGAACAGCGACTGGGTGCCGGAGACAATCACCACGGTGACCACCGAGAACAGCAGGAAGTTAAACGGCAGACCCCAGCGGTTGCCGCGGCGGATCTCGCCCATGCTTTTGCCGTAGCGGGAAAAGTCGCCGAAGTTAAGCAGCGGCCCGGAGAAGTAGGAGACGACCAGGGCCGTGGCGGTGATCATCTGCCAGGTCTGCTCTCCGGCGCTCAGGGATTTACTGGCGAGGGTAAAGGAGATCCCGTCGAGACCGGTCTTGTATACAATCCAGCCCGCCAGGGCCAGCATCACCACATAAACCGCCGGACCGGCGATGTCGATAAAACGCTTGATGGCGTTCATGCCGTGCCAGAAAACCATCGCCTGCAGCAGCCACATGGTGGCGAAGCACAGCCAGCCGAGCGTTGACAGCCCGAGGAAACTGCTGCCGGTCAGCGAGGCAAGGGAGGGCCAGAACTTGAGCAGGACTAGCATCAGGGCGTTTGCCGCCAGATAGGTCTGAATACCGTACCAGGCGAAGGCGATCAGCCCGCGGATCACCGCCGGGATATTGGCGCCGAAGACACCGAACGCCTGGCGACAGATCACCGCGTAAGGCACCCCGGCCATCTGGCTGGGCTTCGCCACCAAGTTAGCGCACAGCTGCACAATACAGATGCCCACCAGCAGGCAGAGCAGAACCTGCCAGCTGGCCAGCCCAAGCGTAAAGAAGCTTGCCGCCACCACGTAGCCGCCCATGCTGTGCACGTCCGACATCCAGAATGAAAAGATATTGTACCAGCTCCAGTTCTGGTCGCGGGTGGGCGCCAGATCGTCATTACATAGCCGCGGACTGTAGCCGGCGGCCGCCTCGTGAGTCTTAGTCTGCTGCGTGTGGGATGAATGTGGCATGAAACCTGCTCCTCTGAATGAAAACCCTTTTGATATGGATTGCTGAGGCTATTGCAGGATCCAGGCCAGAATGATGAATCTTGTATACAAAAAATAAATTTTATGTATACGATCTGCTATCGATAAGTGAAACCGGAGTGGGTTAATGAATAATGAACATCGTCTCCAGGCCGCGCCAGCGCTGCAGGATAAGGACGAAAGCATTTACCAGGCGCTGATGACGGCTATCGTCGAACATCAGCTGCCGCCGGGCAGCAAACTGCCGGAAGAGGCGCTGGCGGAAGTATTCGCCGTGAGCCGCACCGGCATCAGAAAGGTGCTGCAACGACTCGCCGCTGTGCAACTGGTCACGTTAACGCCCAAACGTGGTGCACACGTCACCAGCCCGAGCGTGGAAGAGTCCCAGGCGATCTTTCGTACCCGGGCGCTGCTTGAGGTCGCTAATCTGCCCGATGTGATCGCGCGCTGTCAGCCGCCGCATCTGGCGGCGCTGGAGAACATTATCCAGCGTGAACAGCAGGCCCATGAGGCGCACGACGGCCCGGCGGCGATCCGCCACTCCGCTGACTTTCATATTCAGCTGCAGGCTATCTCCGGCAACCCGGTACTCACCGAGATGGTGACCCGCCTCAGCCAGCGCTCCTCGTTAGTGATTGCCGCGTGGGGCGCACCCTGGCGCCAGGGCTGCCGCTGCGACGATCACCAGCAGCTGGTCGGTTTGCTGCGGGATAAAGCCCTGCAGCCGCTTAGCGAGGCGCTGATGCACCATTTTGATCATATTGTCGCCAGCCTGTGCTTCGAGCGCGATGGCGTCAGTCTGCCCGATTTTTCCCGGCTGTTCGCCGGCCACAAGGAGTCGTGATGTCTTCCGTTTGTATACAAGTGATCAACCCCAACACCAGCCTGGCGATGACCGAAACGATAGGCGCCGCCGCGCGTGCGGTCGCCGCGCCGGGCACCGAGATCCTTGCGGTCTGTCCCCGCGCCGGCGTGCCGTCAATAGAGGGCCACTTTGACGAAGCCATCGCGGCGGTCGGCGTGCTGGAGCAGATCAGGGCCGGACGCGAGCAGGGAGTGGATGGGCATGTGATCGCCTGCTTCGGCGACCCGGGGCTGCTGGCGGCGCGCGAGCTGGCTCAGGGGCCGGTGATCGGCATTGCGGAAGCGGCGATGCACATGGCGACGATGGTCGCCACCCGGTTCTCCATTGTGACCACGCTGCCGCGCACGCTGATCATCGCCCGCCATTTGCTGCACCAGTACGGCTTTCATCAACACTGCGCGGCGCTGCACGCCATTGATTTACCGGTGCTGGCGCTGGAAGACGGCAGCGGCCTGGCGCAGGAGAAAGTGCGTGAGCGCTGCATCCGCGCGCTGAAAGAGGATGGCAGCGGGGCGATTGTCCTTGGCTGCGGCGGGATGGCGACGCTGGCGCAGGAGCTGACCCGCGAGCTGCGGGTGCCGGTGATCGACGGCGTCAGCGCGGCGGTGAAGATGGTCGAGTCGCTGGTCGCGCTGGGCCTGGCGACCAGCAAGCACGGGGACTTAGCGTTCCCGGAGAAAAAAGCGTTAAGCGGACAGTTTCAGTCGTTAAATCCATTTTAAAAGGGGCAGGTGATGGTTGAGAACCAGGAACACTATCCTCGCGATCTGCGAGGTTATGCAGGGCAGCCGCCGCACGCGCGCTGGCCGGGCGGGGCGCGGATCGCGGTGCAGTTCGTCCTTAACTATGAGGAAGGCGCTGAGAACCACGTCCTGCATGGCGATGCGGGTTCGGAACAGTTCCTGTCCGATATTATCGGCGCCGCCAGCTACCCGGCGCGCCATATGTCGATGGACTCGCTCTATGAATACGGCAGTCGGGCCGGGTTCTGGCGCATCCATCGCGAGTTTAGCCAGCGCGGGCTGCCGCTGACGGTCTTCGGCGTGGCGATGGCGCTGGCGCGGCATCCGGAGATTGTGGCGGCAATCAAGGCCGCGGATTACGATGTGGTCAGCCACGGCTGGCGCTGGATCCACTATCAGCACATGGATATCGCCGAGGAGCGCGAGCATCTGCACAAAGCGGTGCAGGTGCTGACCGATCTGTTCGGCAAGCCGCCCACCGGCTGGTATACCGGCCGCGATAGCCCCAACACCCGCCAGCTGGTGGTGGAGCACGGCGGCTTTAACTACGACAGTGATTATTATGGCGATGATTTACCTTTCTGGAGCGAAGTGGCCTGCAGCGACGGCAGCCGTCGACCGCACCTGATCGTGCCTTACACCCTCGACGCCAACGACATGCGCTTTGCCACCGCCCAGGGGTTCAACACCGCGGAGCAGTTTTATACCTACCTGAAAGACAGCTTTGACGTGCTGTACGCCGAGGGGGAAACCGCGCCGAAGATGATGTCCGTGGGGATGCATTGCCGGCTGCTGGGGCGTCCGGGCCGTTTCCGCGCGCTGCAGCGTTTCCTTGACTATATCCAGCAGCACGACAAGGTATGGGTCTGCACCCGGCAGCAGATCGCCGACCACTGGCGCGAGGTCCATCCGTATCGCGGGTAGCTTGCTGCCACTCATCAGGCCCTCTCCCCGGGGAGAGGGCATCGCCCGGTCGCGTCTCTCGCACCGATAAAACCTGAAAGACGCCGTGATGAATCTGCGTCCTCTTTCGCCACTATGTTCCGCCGCGTGACCGGGCAGCCGCCATCGTTTTATCACCCAGCCTGATGCGTCGGGGAAGGGGACTCCGGCAGCATAGGTCGGAAATGAATGTCATTTTTATGGCGTTGCTGTGCGTTAACATAGTCATAAGACAGACAATCCTGGAATGCCTGGCTTGCGTCTTCAGGTACCCCTACATTTAGTGGTGGCTGCCTCCAGGCGGTTTCTCTATTCTGCCTGTAACCGTGAGAAGACCGGAGTCTCTCTTTGTGAACCATCTTATCGTTGAAAAAGTCATCATCATCTTTCTTCTCATCCTGTGGGGATTCGATACATTCAGAACCAGGAAAAGAAAACGTTATGATCCCGCGATTGAAGCCGCTGATGCCAGCGAACGCCATCAATGGCGCTATCTGAGATGGGGGTTTCGGATCATACAGGCGGTAGCGGGAGTGTATATCGTCGTGCAGTTAATTCGCGTATTACTGAGATAGCGGCCGCCGGCAGGGGCGACTGAACATAACCCTTGTCAGCGACACGTGTTCCTGTTTTTCATCGAGAGCTGAGAACTTGCCTGCATATAAACGGGGTGTTTTTAGTTTGTAACATTTCCAACAACAGCATACGTGACCTTTCAATGATGCAAGTGATACTGGTTCGACACGCAGAAACAGAATGGAATGTAAAAGGTAGTATTCAGGGACACAATGATAGCGCATTGACGCTTCGGGGGGAGCGTCAAACATCAGCCTTACTGGCGGCGTTTGCAGCGAGTAATTACCGGGTAGAATGTGTTTACGCTTCTCCGCTTGGCCGGGCCTGGCAAATGGGACAGCGCCTGGCGGAGAGTTTTTATTGTTCACTGATAGCTGAACCAGCTCTGAAAGAACAGGCTTTTGGTCAGTTTGAGGGCATGACAAGCGTAGAGCTCCTGCAGAATAATCCAGACGCCGCAGAAGCGTTATTCAACCTTGATGCAGAGTATTGTCCGCCAGGGGGGGAGTCTCTCTCACATGCTTCGCAGCGAATTATGCATTTTTTATCCAATCTGGAAAAAAAACATCATCATCGAACAATATGTCTTGTCTCTCACGGGCAGGTCATTCAGGGCGTGCTTGCGATGCTAACAAGCGGAGCTGTGGATGATTTTCACAGGTATGCGCAACCCAACGCGAGTTACTCCGTTTTCGAGTTGGTTAATGGAAGGTGTACCGCCCTTAGATGGGGGATCGCGACACATTTACGTCACCTGGATTGAACAGTCTGACTTACCCCAAATTAATATACTTCACTTCACGTATATCCCAGCTTTGATACAGATAAATGCCCCAGGAAGCGGCAGGCTGAGTAACCAGGAACCCCTTAGAATACAGGATGATTTGTATCGGCACTTATTACACCATGCGTTCCGATTAACGCCGCATAGCCAGTTGAACTTTGCTACTCTGTGAAAGGTAGTGCTGTCTATCCAGTGCGGATTTAATTAATGGAATAAATGATTATGAGTGATAATGATACAACCCCGAAGAAGTCTACAAGCCAGATTAACAAAGCGGTATTCTTTACATCTGCTTTGCTAATTTTCCTTCTTGTCGCCTTTGCCGCCGTATTCCCGGATGTCGCCGACAAAAATTTTAAACTACTACAGCAACAAATCTTCACGAATGCCAGCTGGTTCTACATCCTTGCTGTGGCCCTGATTTTACTAAGTGTCACCTTCCTTGGACTCTCACGCTACGGTGATATCAAGCTGGGCCCGGACCATGCGCAGCCTGATTTCAGCTACCACTCCTGGTTTGCGATGCTTTTTTCGGCAGGGATGGGGATCGGCCTGATGTTCTTTGGCGTTGCCGAACCTGTAATGCATTATCTTTCGCCTCCCGTTGGCACGCCAGAAACCGTTGCGGCAGCCAAGGAAGCAATGCGTCTGACCTTCTTCCACTGGGGACTGCACGCATGGGCAATTTATGCCATTGTGGCGCTGATTCTGGCGTTCTTCAGTTACCGTCACGGTCTGCCTTTAACTCTGCGCTCCGCACTCTATCCCATTATTGGCGATCGCATATACGGGCCTGTAGGCCATGCGGTTGATATTTTCGCTGTTATAGGCACGGTCTTTGGCGTCGCGACATCGCTGGGTTACGGTGTTTTGCAGGTGAATGCCGGTTTGAACCATCTTTTCGGGGTGCCCATCAATGAAACGGTGCAGGTCATTCTGATCGTGGTCATCACGGGGTTAGCGACGATTTCAGTGGTGTCCGGCCTGGATAAGGGAATACGTATCCTGTCTGAGCTCAATCTGGGTCTGGCGTTGTTGCTCCTGGCGCTGGTTCTGTGTCTGGGACCAACCGTGCTTCTGCTGAAGTCATTTGTGGAAAATACGGGCGGTTATCTTTCGGAACTGGTGAGTAAAACGTTCAACCTTTACGCGTATGAGCCTAAGTCGAGCAACTGGCTGGGGGGCTGGACATTACTGTACTGGGGATGGTGGCTTTCATGGTCGCCGTTTGTGGGGATGTTCATCGCCCGGGTCTCCCGCGGGCGAACCATTCGCGAGTTTGTCACCGGCGTGCTGTTTGTTCCCGCGGGTTTTACGCTAATGTGGATGACGGTGTTTGGTAACAGCGCGATCTATCTCATTATGAACCAGGGGGCCACAGACCTCGCCAATACTGTTCAGCAGGATGTGGCGCTGGCCCTGTTTAATTTCCTGGAGCATTTCCCGTTCTCTTCCGTGCTGTCATTCATCGCAATGGCGATGGTCATCGTCTTCTTTGTCACGTCTGCTGATTCGGGGGCAATGGTAGTTGATTCTCTGGCATCAGGTGGAGTGGCAAACACACCCGTCTGGCAGCGAATATTTTGGGCCTCGCTCATGGGCATTGTCGCAATTGCGCTTCTCCTTGCCGGAGGGCTAAGTGCGCTGCAAACAGTGACAATAGCGAGTGCATTGCCTTTCTCAGTGATCTTACTGATATCCATATACGGACTTTTAAAAGCTTTGCGCCGGGATTTGACCAAGCGTGAAAGCCTGAGCATGGCGACAATTGCTCCTACGGCTGCACGTAACCCAATTCCCTGGCAGAGAAGGTTGCGCAATATCGCGTATCTGCCGAAGCGATCTCTTGTGAAACGTTTTATGGACGACGTCATCCAGCCCGCCATGACGCTGGTTCAGGAAGAGCTGAACAAGCAGGGGACGATAAGCCACATCAGTGACACAGTCGAGGATCGTATTCGTCTTGAAGTCGATTTGGGTAACGAGCTGAATTTTATATATGAAGTGAGGCTTCGCGGGTATAGCTCACCGACCTTCGCGCTCGCCGCGATGGATAATAATGAGCAGCAGACTGAACAACATAGATATTATCGCGCTGAGGTTTATCTCAAAGAAGGCGGTCAAAATTATGATGTGATGGGCTGGAACCAGGAACAGCTGATTAATGACATACTGGACCAGTACGAAAAACATCTGCACTTCCTGCACCTGGTTCGTTAATAGCAACATGCCGTCCTGGGGGCGGCAATTATTTATCCCGGCCGCAATATGAGGAATGCAGAATGATTTCACGCTGGAAATGGATTCTGAAGCAGACATTTAAAAAGCTATGGTTCAGGGCAACGTTATTCGCCATTGTCGCGATAATAACGGCCCTTTTATCAATTCTTTTTAAATCAATGATACCTGAGTCGGTTTCCGTGAAAGTTGGTGCGGAAGCAGTCGATAACATTCTGAACATACTGGCATCGAGTATGCTGGCAGTGACCACTTTTTCGTTGAGTATCATGGTCACAGCCTACGGTTCAGCCACTACTAATGTGACTCCCAGAGCTACGCGTTTAGTTGTTGAAGACGTAACCACACAAAATGTACTGGCCACCTTCATCGGTTCTTTTCTCTTCAGTCTGGTAGGGATTATTGCCCTCAATATGGGAGCTTATGGAGAAAGGGGGAGAGTCATTTTATTCATTGTCACACTGGTTGTCATTGCCTTAATCCTCATCACATTGCTTCGCTGGATACAGCATTTGACCTCGCTGGGGAGGGTAGGTGAGACAACGGCAAAAGTAGAACAGGCGGCCATCGAATCATTTATTGCGAGAGCAAGAAATCCCTTTCTCGGCGGATATCCATGGCTTGAGAACAATGAACAGCCGAAAGGAACGGTTGCCGTTTATCCGAAGAAGATTGGCTATGTTGAATATATTGATATGGTGAAACTTAGCAAACTGCTGACCAATGATCCCCGTCATGTATACCTCGTGGCGCAGCCAGGCAGTTTCATACATCCATCCATGCCAGTTTTGTACCTGAGTCAAGGCCAGGAGTCATCAATCAGCGCCGATTTACTTGAGACGATTATTGTCTCGGATGTACGTTCATTTGCTCAGGATCCGCGATTTTGTCTTAGCGTCATGGCCGAAATAGCCTGCCGGGCCCTTTCCCCCGCAGTGAACGATCCTGGAACCGCCATTGATGTCATTGGCAGAGGTGTTCGTATACTTTCCACTTACGCGCAGAATAAATCTGATGAAATAGAAGTGAAATATCCTTCAGTTCATGTTGCACCACTTCAGAATAACGATCTACTGGAAGACTTTTTCTCACCTGTCGCGCGCGATGGTGCCAGTATGAGGGAGATTCAGATAAGAGTCCTTAAAGGACTGTCTATGCTGAGTAAGGGTTGGCCTGGAATATTTTCTGAGGCCGCGCATAATTTAGCATTTGAAACATTAGAGCATGCAACACGTGCTGACCATATAGATTCTGACAGATGTCTAATAAAATCAATTTATTATAATTTATTTGGTGGCGAAGATTCTAATAAAAAACCATAGTTGCGGAGCAAGCGATTCGGTTGTTGGCAAGTAAAGGGCAAAGCATTCGCGTGAGAATGGGCGTCTGCTTTGTGCCAGGGTCGGACTTTTACAAAATCTCGCTAAGCTCAAACTCCTCAAAGACAAGTTCCATTTCCTCAGAATAAGTGCCTTCACGCTCAAAATAGCGTTTGTGTCCTTCCTTCCAGTACTCCAGACTTAAATCACCTTCACCTTCTTTGCTGGCGAGTTCGCTTGTCATTTCACAAAAGCGAATGACCTGCAACCTGACAGTCTGAATCACGCACATTGGCTGTCCTGTTCCGTCGAGAATGATATTGTCACTTCCAGCGCAGGGAGCTTCGCCTCGTTCATATTCACGCTGAAAAGAAGTTTTCGAACAGCAGGTTGCTGTTTTAATCCCACTTAGAACCAGTTGTTTGCGCAGAGTGAACATCAAGGGTTCACAATTCGGTTAAGTACCAATCGCTCAAAGTAGATAATTGAAGGATGAAGTGCTTTATTAACCGGCTGTACGATTAATTACAGCCGGCCAAAGAACCGTCGGGAATCAGACAGCCAATGATAAGTCCTCTACTAACGGTGGTTAAATTTTCCTTCTTACTCCGGCAACATAACACCTGAAAGCTCAGCACAGATATGAAGCAGCCGATCCTGCAGTGCAACATCATTGGCCTGTGGATTCGCGGTCATGCGCTTGAGGTGGTAGAAATATTTACCTGTTACCTTTGCCTGCGGATCATCACTGGCGACAAGCCAGGCCTGAGTCAGATGCGCCTGGTCCATATCATCGGGCGCACCCGGGCCGCCCATTCTGGTGGGCACCCAGCCGGGCTCCAGAGCGTTGACGTGCACGTCCCGCCAGCGACGCGCCACGGCAAACGCCAGCATCGCGTCATGCAATTTACTCTCAGCGTAGGCGTCGGCGCCATTCCAGGGCCGCTTGCGCCAGAGAATATCGTCCAGACAGGCTCCGACATGATGATGCATACCAGAACTCAGATAGACGAGGTGCTGCGGACGCGCGATCAATGCGGTTAGTATGTAAGCGGAAAGCGTATTAATTGCGAACACATGCGGCAGCCCGTCCCGGGTGACACGGCTGGCTTCACGATAGCCCACTGCGGCGTTATGGATCACAGCATCGAAATGCCCGAGATCGTTAACGCGTGATGCGGTTTCCTTCGCCCCCGCAATCGTTTCGAGGTCGCCGACGACGACCGCTTCGGCCTGCGGTAAAGCGCGCCGGGCATCTTCTGCACGGCTGCTATTACGCGCGTGCAGCACAACGTCATGCCCCTGCTGAACCAGCAGTTCAGCCGTCATCAGGCCCAGGCCGGTGGACGAGCCGGAAATAAAAATACGAGACATAGAACTTCTCCAGAGTAGTGCGCCGCCAGACACGACTGACGGCACTGCGTGATATTCAGAATTGGGCGCGGCGGGAGACACTCGCGAGCAGCGCACCCAGCAGTGCACACAGCGCGCCAGAGAGATAAACGGCGGCATAACTGTAATGACCGGCGATAAACCCCGCAGCCGGGCCAGAGAGGCCATAGGCGATATCAAGAAAAGCGACGAAGGCGCCCATTGCACTACCACGATTGGCCGGTGGCACCCGCCGGAGTGCTTCGACACCCAGCGCCGGGAAAACCAGCGCACAGCCCAGTCCGGTCACCAGCGCACCGGCAAGCGCCGTCCATTCATTTGTGCCCAGCCACAACATGGCCTGGCCGATGGCTTCAACCGTCAGCGACCAGATTGCCACGCGATAGCCTCCCATCCGATCGGGCAGATGGCCGAAGACAAGGCGAACGAAAATAAACCCGAGTCCAAAGGCTGTCATGACCAGACCGGCGTTCTGCCAGTGGTGTGCCGCAAAGTACAGCGAGGCAAAAGCGGTGAGTCCGGATAAGCCGACTCCCTGCAGCATCAGCCCCAGCCCTTCGCGCCAGATGCGTCCGATCACCTGATAAAATGGCAATCGCGTGCCTCCCGGCGACAAATAAGCAGAAGAGCCCAGCGCGATCAGCGCAGCCAGGACCGGTGCAGCAATGCAGGCCATCATGGCTACCGCGAGGCTGTAATGCTGATACAGCGCCATGCCAACCGGCGCGCCAATTGACAGGGCTGCGAACATGGCAATGCCGGTCCATGACATCGACATTCCGGCCCGCTGTGGGCCAACCGAAGCAATCGACCAGGAGACACACCCCGTGACGAACTGGCTTTCGCCAAAGCCAGCCATCAGACGACCGGCAATGACGATGCCGAGGCTGGCGGTGGGCGATAGATCTGACGCGGAAGCGGTCAGATACAACCCACCCGCCAGCGCCGAAAGCAGTGCCCCCTGCAGTGCAGAACGCTTGCCGCCCAGCTGGTCGGTTACCCGTCCGGCATAGCCACGTGTGAGCACGGTGGCCAGAAACTGAATGCCGATCACCAGTCCCACGACGAGGTTACTGAAACCGAGGTGACCATGTATGAATAACGGAATCACCGGCAATGGCAGGCCAACCGCCAGATAGCCAAAGAACAGTGCGGCGATAACGCCCGAAGCCGGGCGGGGAAGCAGCGCGGGCGGGTTGTTTTCCTGCATGCTTCGCTTTATAGCGAGATCTGGCATGTAAATCTCCTGTGCGAGAAAGGCGTATAAGTGTGATACGGCCCGCTGCGACGGGCCGCTCTGTCATCAGGCTGCCGTGAAGCGATCGACATGCCAGCCGCTGGCTTTGAGCAGGTAATCACGGGACGCTGTGGTATCCGCCTCCAGTGCGGCCAGATCCACGTCAATCAGTTGGCCCGCGCGCTTACGTAACTGTCCCGCCACCATTACCGTGTCCACATCCGCGCGTTCAATCGCCTGCACCACCGTTCCGGTTACATTCGTGACCGGGAAGACGGCGACGCCGCTGGTGCGTACCATGATGATGTCAGCCTGCTTACCTGGCGTAAGGGTGCCAATCTGATCCTCCAGTCCGGCCGCGCGTGCGCCATTGACGGTTGCCGCCTTCAGTACCGCTGCGACCGTAATAGGTGCCGGTACACTCTCTTCACCACGGAAGCGCCGGTAGCGCATCGCTGAGCGTTGTTGTCCAAACAGCGCATGCATTTCTCCGAACATATCGCTGCCAAACGCGGTATCCAGATCAATGCCCAGCGCTGGCGTCAGACCATAATTAACGGCCTTCTGATAGGCGAAGCTCTCATCGTCGAAGCCAAACAGCGCATCTGAACGCGGATTAACGGTGACGTTAACACCTGCTTCGGCCAGTAGCTGCCATGTCTCATGCGGAACCCGAGAACAGTGGTTAAATATATTGTGCGTACCCAGCACACCCGGTTTGGCAAATTCCGGGCCGAGCTTCGCCAGATCGCCGATGAATTCCGTTAGAATCCGCATGTCGAGATCACGCGCGACCTGCCACCAGTCCAGATTAAGTTGCCCGAACAGGCCCACGCGTACCCGGCTTTCCGGGGTATTCCAGCGCTGCGCCAGCCGCGGCAGATCGCCCGGCAGATGCGCGGCTGAGGCTTGCTTGTCCATCGCCGCACCCACCATGTGTAATGCGCGAATACCGCTCTCCTGCAGGGCATCCAGCGCGGCATCAGTGTGGGCCGGGCTGCGCGCGTTGTGGCAGGCATCAATAACGGTAGTGATACCGGCGTCCAGACAGGCGGCCGCGGTCAGTCTGGTACTCAGAAACATGTCCAGCGGCCGATAGTGGGCACCCAGTTTTTCAGCGACAACATCAATGTAAGCAAACAGATCGTCCACATCTGGCATCATGCGACGCATGACACCCAGCCACATGTGATGATGAGCATCAATCAGTCCTGGCATAACAATATGATGAGTGGCATCAATCACCTCAGCGTCATCCGCCTGCAGAGCCGGACCAACAGCCGCGATCCGATCGTCCTCGACAAGGACATCGCCGACGTCAAGATTAGGAACATTGGCATCCAGCGTAAGGATAATGCCGCCTTTGAAAAGAGTGCGCTTTGTTGTCATGTCGTATTCCTCAGAATTAAGGGGGGCCGTTCGTTGCGGAATTACCCGGCCTGAACCAGGTAAACTGCGAGTCGCAACGATGTGGACGACACAATAGGTTGCGCACCATCTTTGATAAAGGTAGTTTTATTCAAATTATTTTTGCTAAAAATCAAAGATGGGTGCTTATGAGTTTTGACGGACGACTTCTCTCGGGGCTAAGTGTGTTGGCAGCTGTCGTCGAGGCTGGTAGTTTCAGCCGCGCTGGCGAGATACTGGGACTTTCAGCTTCCGGCGTAAGCCGATCTATTGATCGGCTTGAAGCACGTCTCGGTGTACGTCTGCTGAACCGCACCACGCGCACCCTGAACCTCACCAGCGAAGGCAGGGCTTTATATGAGCGCGCTGCGCCGCATCTGGAAGGTATTGAAGTAGCGGCAAGCTATGTTTCTGGTGCTGCCGTGGCGGTGCGTGGTGCATTGCGCGTTAGCGTGAATCCCATCTTTGCTCGTTACATTCTGGCACCCAAATTGCCGCTGTTACGCCAGCGTCATCCGGATCTGAAACTGACGGTGGTGCAGCAACCCGATGTCGGCGATCTGGTGACGGAGGGGATCGATGTCGCAGTGCGCTTTGGGCCTCAACCTCCCTCTACCATCACATCAAAGCTGCTGCTGAATACGCGCGTGCTGACGGTAGCCGCGCCGGCTTATCTGGCACAGCACGGAAGACCACAGAATCCCCAGGATCTTACCAGGCATGAATGCATTCAATATATTGATCCGCGCAGCGGTAAACCGTTCAGTTGGGAATTTCGGCGCGGTCGGGAATGGCTGTCTGTAGAGACACAGGGGCATCTGATCACTACTGATGTCGATCTTATGGTGCAGGCCTGCGTGAGCGGCACCGGTATTGCGCAGGTGTTATCACTGAGTGTCGCGCACCTGATAGCAGACGGGAAGCTCACAGAACTGTTTCCGGAATGGCCGGATGAAACCTATCCACTGTACGTTGCCCGCCCATCGCGTCGTCTGGCACCAGCGGCTGTCGAGGCCTTTTTGAATTTTTGCACTGAAATCAGTGACGATTTTGAAGAGTTCCAGCCCAGCGCACAGCGATGACAAGCATATATTCAGTCTGCTTCGGGGAAGAAAGCTATTTAGCCGAAGTGTCGGGAGATTGAAGGTCCGCTCCTCGCTCATAGCGGACCTTCAAATCAGTTAGTTCGTCCGCTCTGTGCCAGGAGCGGACATGACAATCTCAACCCGATGGCAAGCTCACCGGGCATGACATTATGCTTGAGCGGCGTTGTAACGTGCTTCCAGCTTATCCAGAAAGCCAAAAAGCACTTGATTCATTTCACTGTAATCCTGGGCCCGGAGCACTTCAGGCGTGTCAACGAAACGGTAGTCTGCTGCACGGCTCAGGTCTTGCTCAGAATGGGCGATCAGCCGTTCTACAACGTCCAATGTGAGCTCCATATGGCACTGGAAACCAAAGACGCGGTCTGAATAGGCAACGATCTGCCGGGGACAGCCTTCGCTGTAAGCGATAATCTTAGCCTCCGGCGTCAAGCCTGGCATATCGTTATGCCAGTGACCCACTTCCAGTGTTTTCCCAAAGTGAGAGAACATTTCATCCTTTCTGCCGTCTTCGGTCAATGTGATCGGGAATTTACCAATCTCTTTTTCCGGGCTATGAGAGAACGGCGCGCCCAGCGCTTCACCAATGAGCTGTGAACCCAGGCAGATACCGATCACCGCCTTACCGGTTTTAACCGCGGAAGCAATCAGCGCCTGTTCCGCTTTAGCATTAAAGTGCGGGCACGCTTCAAGCGTTGTGTCCGGATCTTGCGGACCGCCCATCACGATAAGAAAATCGATGCCTTCGGCGTCAGCAGGTAGCCGATCGCCTGCATAGACGCGTGAGTAAGTTACATCATGACCTTGGTTTATTGCCCAGGTTTCATATGCGCCCGGGGCTTCAAAACTTTCATGTACGATAAAGTGTACACGCATGAGGTTAAGCTCCTGTAATATCTTTGACGATCAGAATGATAAGTCACGCACCCATTGCCTAAGGCTCTACTCCGGGTGGTTCCAGTTTCGATATGATAAATGCAGGGGCTAAATCTGAAATGCCAGGTAGTATAGATAAAGCGCCAAGACATGATGAAGCCACAGGCTGGTCCAGTACTGCGATAAGCTATCAACGCGGTGAGGTCGATCCTCCCCATCATCATGTTGAGGGGCAGCTACTCTTCGCCACCAGAGGGGTGATGCTGGTGCAAACAGAGAGTGACCGTTGGGTGATCCCTCCTCAGCGGGCATTATGGCTACCGCCTCTGCATATCCATAGTTACCATCTGCTTTCACAAACCGATCTCAGGGCGATCTATTTCAGCAGTAGCCTTATCGCAGAATGTATGAGCTTTACGAAGAGTCATCAGGTGCATGTGATCACGGCTACGTCGTTAGTCAAAGAACTTATCGCAGGCCTGTTCAGTGAGGACTACGCCACACCGATTCAACGGAAGATAGCGTTGTTGCTTCTGGAAATTCTCAGCGAGGCGCCACCTTTAACGATGGCGCTACCCATGCCGAATGATGAGCGATTATTTAGCGCGGCCAGATCGTTACTGGTCAATCAGCGCTGGGAAGCATCGCTGAGCGAGCTGGCTTTTATGTCGGCCATGTCGGAACGGACCTTTTCCCGATTGTTTATGAAGGATACAGGCTTTAGTTTTCGAACATGGAAGCAGAGAGCCAGAATTTATGCTTCGTTGGATCTTCTCGCGAACGGCGTTCCAATCAAACAGGTCGCTTACCAGCTTGGTTTCTCATGCCCGGCGGCATTTACCGCTGCTTTTCGTTCCATTCTTGATTCAACGCCGCGCGATTTTGTGCCTTAAACCGGGAAACCATAACCGCTTTTTGCTCATCGCAGCCGTTCGGATATTTTGCACGACAAAGAGGGGATGGCAGGGGAGCCATCTGCGAGGAACAGAATCACCGTAAAATCCCTGGGGAAGAGAATGATATTTACCCCAGTAATCCTGTACACGGGCGGCCTGGCCTGCGCCTGCCAGCGCGGTGGTGAGCAAAAAGCGCCCAGCAGAAGATAAGGTGAATAACTGGCTGCCGGCACCGGACGGTAAGTTATCACTGTATATTCGCGCTTATTGGGGTGAGCAGTCGATTTTGGACGGGACCTGGCAGCCGCCGAAAATTGAAACCGTGAAATAAGCGAACCAAGTGGCCCTCTGTTTATGAAAGGGGGCTTTTTCTAACTCCTTTTGACCGTTTGTCCCTCGCGCACTGCACACCTTTTGCTCGATAGCTTGTCCGCTCCGCGCCAGCATCGAATATTGTTATCAAAGGCGCTTGATAAAACGTCAGCCCGTTAACCTTGTCTCACAGCACCTCAACCACTTCAAACTCTTCTGCGATCAACTCCATATCCTCAGAAAAATGACCTTCACGAATAAAAAAACGCTGATGCTCTTGCTGCCAGTATTCAAGGCTTAAATCGCCTTCACCTTCTTTGCGGGCGAACGCTTCAGTCACATCACAAAAACGCACCAGCTGCATCGAAACCAGTCTGATCACGCAAACTGGAACATTCTGGCCATCAAGAATAATGTTATAATCCCCAATCCTCGGGGCAGACGCTTCCTGCTGATAAGAGGCAAAAGATCCGCAAGAAGCCGTTTTGATCCCTTTTTTAATCAGCTCCGCAAGCTCGCTTGCCAGTTCCGGACCGTCACCCATTTGCCAGGCCCCTGCGCCTGGATATTTCCTTTTTATTTCCTCAACTTCAACCATGAAAATTCCTTCGTTATCGTCAATGAAAAGAAAGTTATACCTTTTTTAACCTGAGCGGTCCCAACATTATCAGCGATATCTTTCTTTAGATAGTGTGGTCCGTTCTTCGCTCAAAACGGACCCCAAGGGCATTTAACTCGTTGGCTCTGTGCCAGAAACGGAAATTAACTTCAGGACGAGCAATAACATCGCCTGTCTTATTCAGACTGCCAGTAAAGCGGTGAACCGAACGCGTCCAGGTAGTAATCGATAATCGCCCGAACGTTCAGAGGAGGGTGGCGGGCATTCGGATAGATTGCCGCGATATGCTGTGGCTCCGTTTTTATGGACGTATCCAGCTCCGGCAGAAGTTCGACAAGCTCGCCGCGCTTCAGCCGGTCTCCAATCAGCCAGTCAGGAAACAGCACAATCCCCATTCCCCCGAGCGCGGCAATCAGCAGAGTTTCAGCATTATTCGATGACATCAGGGGCGAGACGGGGTAGTGCACCCATTCTTCTCCGTGCCTGCGCAGCAGCCATTGGTTTGGTCCTGACGAACCGCGATAGACCAGGCATTTATGCCGCGCCAGCTCTTCGGGTGATCCCAACATGCCGTGCCGGCGGATGTAATCCGGTGACGCGGCAAGATGATAGAACTGCTGGCCAAACACGCGCGCATGAAAGGCGGAATCCGTCAGCACGCCAATGCGGAAAATTACGTCAGCCGGCTCGCGGTGCGGATCGATGTAATCATCAGTCAGGGTAAGCTCAATGCTGAGCTTCGGATATCGCGCCGTCAGGCCGGGTAACGCGGGGGCGACATGGCGCTGTCCAAAGAACACCGGTGCGTTTATGCGCACCATTCCGGAAGGCTCAAGGGTTCTCTCGTTGAGTTCCCGCCGCGCCTCCTCCATGCTGCCAGTCATGGCTCGCGCATAGCGGATAAAAAGATGGCCGCTTTCCGTCGGAATTATCGCCCGGGTATTGCGGTAAAAAAGCTGCTGCCCGAGCACATCCTCCATCTGATGGATGATGCGCGAAACCTGAGAGGCAGATATCCCTTCCCGCCGAGCTACCACAGAGAAATTCTGCGTCTCATAAACGTCAATAAAAATCAGCAGGGCGCGAATACTGATGTTCCCAAGCTCATTCATTAATGCATATCCTGCACAGGTGTTTATCTCATTATGGCATTTTTCTCATCCATGTTAAGTCGTAATCTTCTCCGCCTGGACTTTGGGAGACTGATTGCTATGCAACTCATATTGATTTTTATCGTCATTGCCGGAGGCATGGGACTGTCCATAGAGGCAGGATTGCTCGGGCCACTGGGTGGGGAGGTCGGTGACCTCAGGGCTACCTTCAGCATATTTGGCGTGGGCGCGGCGCTGACCTTTCTGCTGATGCTTTTTTTCAGCCCGCGCAACAGCCCGTCATTCTTTGCGCAACCAGCGTGGCAGCTGCTTGGCGGCGTGCTTGGGCCGATCTACGTCATCATCCTCACCGTGGTAACGCCGGCAATCGGCATCGCCATGACGATGATCGGCATTCTGGCAGGCCAGGTGTTCAAGAGCCTGATGATTGATCACTTCGGCCTGCTCGGTACGTCGCGCCGGAAAATTGACAGTAAGCGTATCATTGCGCTGATTTTTATCATTGCAGCGCTGGTTATGGTTGCCCAGGGGTAAAGTAACGTTATGACAATTATCATGATTCTTCTCGCCGTCGCCGGTGGCGCCATGCTGAGTATCCAGGCGGCTATCAATGGCCAGCTGGGCAGCAAGGTCGGCGTATTCAAAAGCGCGTTCCTGACATTTTCTGTCGGCGCGCTGGTGACGGGATTGCTGATCTTCTTCTTCGAACCCAAACACCCCCTGACGCTGATGGACGTGCCTAAATGGCAGCTGCTGGGCGCAATGTTTGGCGTACCGTATATCGTCATTATGGTACTGGCCGTCCAGCGTATTGGCGCTGCAGTGGCTACGGTCGCCGTCATTTTTGGCCAGTTAACCATGAGCATGCTGATCGATAACTTCGGTTGGCTGGGCAATGCGTCGATTCCATTCTCGCTGAGCCGAATCGGCGCCATTGTCTGCCTGGGTATCGCGCTGTTCTTCATTTACGCCAGCAGCAGGTCAAAAGCCGCAACGGCGACACCCCCCCGGCAGCAGGAAAACGCTAACACATAAGCTCAGGTCTTCGTCATTAACATCGGTTTTGGTCTACAGGACGCCATAACCCCAACGCACCCGTTTTCGCAGCAACGCGTCAGTGGCTCCCATTTTTTGACCTTAAGAGAAAGGGGCCGCTCACCCGGCTTCAGCGGTGGTAGCGAATTTTTCAGCTTCAGCAGAGAACACAGGAGCAAGGTGGACAAGTGACACCCGCGACAGCGTAGGGTGTCCGGGTGGAGCTCCCTCGCCAGCCAGCGCCGGCGGGGGAGTTGACGATTATTCCCAGCGTTTCAGCAACAGGCTGGCGTTAACCCCGCCAAAGCCAAAACCGTTCGACAGCGCATAGCGCATCTTCTGTGGGCGGGCCTCCAGCGCCACCAGGTTAAGACCTGCCGCCTCTTCATCGGGGTGATGCAGGTTCAGCGTCGGCGGCACCATCTGATCACGCAGCGCCTGAATGGTGAAGATGGCCTCAATCCCGCCTGCCGCGCCTAACAGATGGCCGGTAGCGGATTTCGTCGAGGTAATGGCGACAGGATGGGCGCCAAACAGCGTTTTAATCGCCGCCAGCTCGCCTTTATCGCCGACCTGGGTCGAGGTGGCGTGGGCGTTGATATGGTCAACCTCTTCAGCGGTCACTCCGGCCTGGCGAAGGGCGGTTTCCATGGCCCGACGCGCGCCGTTACCATCTTCCGGGCCCGCGGTCAGGTGATAAGCATCTGCGCTGGTGCCGTAGCCCACCAGCTCGGCCAGCGGCGTGGCGCCGCGCGACAGCGCGTGCTCAAGCGACTCGATCACGATAAGCCCGGCGCCTTCTCCCATCACAAATCCATCGCGGTCGCGGTCAAAGGGGCGGGAAGCGGCTTCCGGCTGGTCGCTGGAGGCGCTGGAGAGCGCCCTTGCCGCGGCGAACCCGGCAAGGCTAACGCGATGTATTGCCGCTTCCGCGCCGCCGCAGAGGGCGATATCCGCCTCGCCGCTGCGGATCATCCGCGCCGCATCGCCAATGGCCTGGGCGCCCGCCGCGCAGGCGGTGACCGGTGCGCCGATGGGGCCCCGGAAACCGTGAGCGATAGACACATGCCCGGCGGCCAGGTTGGCCAGAAAAGAGGGAATGGTGAACGGGGAGAGGCGACGCGGCCCGCGCTCGTCGGTGGTATGTACCGCATTGGCGATCTCGCTGAACCCGCCGATCCCGGTGGCGATCACCGTGGCGGTGCGTTCCTGTTCGGCCGCTGATGCCGGCGACCAACCGGCCTGAGTCAGCGCTTCACGCGCGGCGACCAGCGCAAACTCGATAAAACGATCCATCTTTTTGCGCTCTTTTGCCGGGATGATCGCCAGCGGGTCGAAGCCGTGCCGCGGATCGCTTTCAATGGACGGCACCTGGCCGGCCACTTTGCAGGGAATATCCGCGACCAGCTGCTCGCTGAGCCGGGTAATGCCTGATTTTCCTGCCAGCAGCGACTGCCAGACGTGCTGTACGCCGCAGCCCAGCGGGCTGACAATCCCCATCCCGGTGACGACAATGCGTTTAACGGAAACGCCCATAGTTAACTCTCCTGTAGTATCAGTGTGCCGGCGGCTTTTTCATCAAGGGAACCAGCTGCGCGGCAGGCAAAAAACCAATCATGATGAGGTAGAACGCATCGGAAAATGCCTGGGTTCGCGCCTCCCGCAGCGCCAGCGCGGCATCCGGCGAGATCCCCGCGTGGCGAAGTTTGCCGCGCTGCGCTGAACAAAATCCTGGCGTTATTCAGATGGCCGCCAGAACGAGGACGCTTTTCTTACTGGCCGGATTCATTGCCGGCATCTCTGTAGGGTTCAGGCTGGAATTTTTGCCCGTTATCGCCTTCGCGTTTGCGCAGCAGATATTCATGACGATATTGCATCAGCGGCGAGGCGGCGGGGCCCGGCACCATGGCGTATTTACCCGGAATAATCTCTTCCCCGGTCGCTTTATCCACCATGACTGGCTCCACGCGGCGCTGGGTAGCGGTTTCCACCAGCTGCATCTGACGGCCTTCGGGAGCGAAGTGGCGATTACCCCATTCCGCCAGCGCCAGCAGCACCATGCGGAAATCGCGGCCGCGCGGGGTGAGGTGGTATTCGTAGCGCGGCGGCGTGCTGCTATAGCAGACCTTCTCCAGCAGCCCGTCGTCGACCAGCGCCTTCAGGCGGCGCGACAGAATATTGGGCGCGACGTTGCTGCTTTTCTGAAATTCGTCGAAGCGGGTAAAGCCCGCAAAGGCGTCGCGCAGGATCATGATGCTCCAGCTGTCGCCGATGCGGCCCAGGCTACGGGCGATGGGGCAGGGAGCGTGGCAAAGCGGTTCATTTTTCATGGGCGGTCCAGGGAGCAGGTGGCTGTTGCCAGCAAATTGACATAGTTACTATCAAAATGCAAGTTACTATTGATAACTGTCAGGGGAGCAGCCGCTGGCGTTCCGCTACGTCATTTCTTCCTTTGAATGCTGAAAGCGGGACAGTCTCCGCCGCCTGCTTATTTCTGCTTTACCGTAATAAGAGATAAAAACCGCTGATGGCAGATGAAACATTTTAATAATCATAGAAATCAATGTGGTGGGTAATGACCTTTATTGGGGGATACGATATAAGGTATGGCGAACACAAATTAATATTCTCATAACTTTTTAAGGTTAAATAAATGAAGCAGGTGGGTATTGTTGGCTGGCGGGGCATGGTTGGCTCAGTATTGTTGCAGCGAATGATCGAAGAGAATGATTTCGACGATATTTCAGCGCATTTTTTTAGTACCTCCAGTGCGGGTGCCGCGGGCCCGGTTATTAATGGTAAAAGCGACAGACTGAAAGATGCGAATTCCCTGAGCGCCCTCGCCGAAATGGATATTATTATTACCTGTCAGGGCGGGGATTATACCAAAGCCATCTATCCGGCGTTAATTCACTCGGGCTGGCAAGGGTACTGGATCGACGCCGCTTCGGCGCTGCGAATGGATGAGAACGCCTGCATTATTCTCGACCCGGTCAATCGCGATAATATCGATCGTGCGGTGAAAGCGGGAGTGAAACTGTTTGTCGGCGGCAACTGCTCCATTACGCTGAGCCTGATGGGGCTGGCCGGGCTGATCAAGGCTGATCTGATCGAATGGATGAGCGTCATGACCTATCAGTCTGCCTCCGGGGCGGGCGCTAAGCAGGTGCGGGAATTGATCGCGCAAAGCGCGTATATCAGCCAGCATTTGTCCGCTGATGAACTGGCGGCATCAGGTTCCGTGCTGCCTTTAGTCAATAAAGTGAGTGAGCTGATTAATAGCGCCGGCATGCCGGTGGAGAATTTTGGCGTCCCGCTGATGGGCAGCATTATTCCATGGATCGACAGCGATTTAGGCGATGGAAATAGCCGCGAAGAATGGAAGGGTGAGGCGGAAACCAATAAAATACTTGGCCTTGCGCCCGGCACCATCCCGGTTAATGGTTTATGTATTCGGGTCGGCGTGATCCGCTGCCACAGCGCTGCCATTACCCTTAAACTTAAACGTGAGGTCAGCGAAACGGAATTCACAGAGTTAGTGACCTATTCCCATCCGTGGGTAAACTATATCCCCAATAATAAGCCAGAGAGTGTCAGTAAACTGACCCCGGCTGCTATTAGCGGTTCGCTGCAGGTGGGTATTGGCCGCTACAAGAAAATGTCGCTAAATAATGAGCCGATCTACTCGGTGTTGACGGTGGGCGATCAGCTGTTATGGGGCGCGGCGGAACCCTTGCGCCGTATGTTAAATATCCTGCTTGGCAAAGTGTAATGACTGTTGCTGCCTGACAGGCCTGCGGCAGAAATGACCTTTTCAGCGCAAGACTATCTGCTGATTCAGCAGCCCTCAATCATCCTGACCATCGTCAATAACTCCATTTTTACCGGTTCGGGAATGGCCAGGGGAGACGGTATCCACCTGGCCATAATCGGTATTGTTCCCCTCAGTCCATCAGACTGACCTGGGCGGCGACAATCCGCCAGCCATAGGGAAAACGCACCCACGTCTGCTGCTGGCGTCCAGGGCGGGCGCTGCCTTCGCGGGTGAACTCGGTGCTGCACACCGCCATGTCCGCGCCAAAGGTGGTGATGATGGTATGGCGCAGATCGCGGGCCAGACCGGCGGCGGGGCGGGCGGCGCGAAAGGCGCGGATCGCCTCGATGCCATACAGATTTTCACCGGCCCCCAGCCGTACGGTGCGCGGATCGTGCCAGAACAGCGCATCCAGCGCCTCGATGTTATTGCTGACCAGCGCCTCTTCATACTGATAAAACGCCGCCGTCACCTCGGCGAGGATCGCCGGGCGGTCTATATTATCCAGATTGATCATGCTGCACTCTCCGCCACTCGGGCATCGGTAATGCCCATCGCTTCCAGCGCCCGCGCGGCGCGAAGACAGGCTTGTTCGTTAAACGGCGCGGCAATCAGCTGCAGGCCAATCGGCTTGCCGCTGGCGGTACGCAGGGGCACGGTCGCCACCGGCAGCCCGAGGAAGGAGATCGGCTGCGTCAGCATTCCCATGCTGGCGCGCACCGGCAGCGGCTGGCCGTTAATCACCATCTCCTCGGCGCCAATCGGCGTGGCGCTGCATGGGGTGGCCGGGGCGATCAGCACATCGGCCTGACTGAACAGGGATTTCATCGCCTGACGGGCATGGCGGCGGAAGCGCTGGGCCTGCAGATACCATGCGGAGGGGATCATCGCCCCGGCCAGCAGCCGCTCGCGGGAGTGAGGCTCAAAGCGCTCGGGCGAGTGGCGAAGATCCGGCAGATACTGATTGCCGCCTTCGCTGGCGCTGATGATAAAGGCCGCCGAGCGGGCCAGGGCGGCATCCGCGAACTGCAGCTCGCTGTCGGCGCCCAGCGCGTGGGCGACCCGATCCACGGCCGCCCGGGCGTCGTCATCGCACCAGGTGGTGAAATAGCCCCCCAGCCGCGCGCAGCGCAGACCCTCCAGCCCGCGCTCCAGCAGGTTGCCGGTGCGCTCGCTGGCTTTATCGGCCTGAAAGTCATCGGCCGGGTCGCGCCCCTGCAGGGCGTCATACACCGCGGCAAGGTCGGCCACCCGGCGGGCAAAGGGACCAATATGATCCAGGCTGGCGACAAACGGATGGCTGCCGGAGCGGGAGAGGCGGCCGAAAGTGGGTTTCAGGCCAAAGATCCCGCACAGCGACGCGGGGACGCGGATCGAGCCGTTGGTATCGCTGCCGAGGCTGAAATGGACCAGCCCGGCCGCCACCGCCGCGGCCGAACCGCCGGAAGATCCGCCGGCGATCCGCGACAGATCGTGCGGGTTATGCGTCGCGCCATAGTGGCTGTTTTCGGTGGTGAAGCCGTAGGCGTAGGCGTCCATATTGAGCATCCCGCTGAGCAGGGCGCCGGCGCTATGCAGCTGGCGCACTGCCCAGCTGTCGCTGGCTGCCGGCGGCCGGTCGCTCAGCAGTTCCGCTCCGGCGAGGGTGGTGTGCCCGGCGACATCAAACAGATTTTTCACCGCGTAGGGAATGCCCGCCAGCGGCGGCAGGGGGCGCTTTTCCCGGCGCAGGGCGTCGATGCTGTCGGCCTCCGCCAGCATGCGCTGGGCGGTGACCTCGGTCCAGGCGTTGATCTGCGGATTCACGCGGGCGATATCGTCCAGCGTCTGGCGGGCGATCTCCCGGGCGCTCAGTTCGCCCTCGTGCAGCGCACGCTGGATCTCGGCGATGGTGAAATGGTGAAGTGTCATGCTTTATACACCCCCGCAATGTCGTCGCGCGGCCCGAGGGGATAGTCCATCAGCGGCTGCGCCATAGCGGCGATGCGGGCAAACTGGCGCTCCAGCTCCTCACGGCGCGGCGCATCCAGCTCCAGGCGCAACAGGTGGGTCATCTGCGTCAGATACTCGCTCCAGTCTGGCTGTGTGGTCATGGTCTGCTCCTTAGTATCCGGCGGCGGCGCCGTTGCTGCGTGGATCGGTAGCCCCTTCAAGCAGGCCGTTGGGATGGCGGACAATGGCCCCGGCGTGGCCCATCGCCTCGCTGAAATCGGCCAGCACTTCCACCTCGTGCCCCAGCTCGCGCAGGCGAGCGATGCAGGCGGGGGCAAAGCGTCCCTCCAGCTTCAGTGAATCCGAGGACTGGCCCCAGGTGCGGCCCAGCAGCCAGCGCGGCCGGGAGATGCTCTCCTGCAGCGGCGCCCCCTGCAGGATATAGCGGGTAAACAGCGCCGCCTGGGTCTGCGGCTGACCGTCGCCGCCCATCGAGCCATAGACCATCACCCGGCCATCGTTCAGGCGCGCCGCGGCGGGGTTGAGGGTATGGAACGGCTGTTTGCCTGGCGCCAGCGCCAGAAGATGCTGCGGATCGAGGCTGAAGGCCGCCCCGCGGTTTTGCCAGACGATCCCGGTGTCCGGGATCACCACGCCGCTGCCAAACTCGTGATAGATGCTCTGAATGAATGACACCGCCAGGCCGCTGTTATCCACAACGCCCATCCAGACGGTATCGCCCGGACCTTTGCCGCCGCCCCAGGGCGAAGCGCTGGCGTCGTCGATGCTGTCGGCCAGCGGCTGCAGCGCCTCCGGAGTCAGCAGTTGCTGAACGTCGACATCCAGATGGCGCGGATCGGTGATATGCGCATCGCGCAGGGCAAACGCCCGCTTGGTGGCTTCGACGATGCGATGCACCGTTTGCGCCTCGTCGGCGTCGGCCATGTTCAGACGGTCAGTGATGCCGAGGATCGCCAGCGACACCAGCCCCTGCGTCGGCGGGGCGAGGTTCCACAGCGTGCCCTGTCGGTGCTGGAGCGTCAGCGGCGCCGGGCGCCGGGCGCGGTGGGCCTGCAGGTCGCCGAGGGTGACGGGCATCCCCAGCGCGGCCATCCCCTGGGCGAGACGTTCGGCCAGCGGGCCGCGATAGAAACTGTCGAGACCGTCGCTGGCCAGCATGCGCAGGGTTCCGGCGAGGGCGGGCTGGCGAAAGCGGCTGCCGGCCCGGGGGGGCTCGCCTGCCGCCAGCCAGGTTTCGCTGAAGCCCGGCTGGTGGCGCAGCTCTTCCAGTTTGCTGGCGGTGGCATGGGCCTGGGAGGCGGTGACCGGAATGCCGTCTTCGGCATAACCGATAGCATCGGCCAGCAGGCGCGCCACCGGCAGCGCGCGGCCGGTTAAGTCCCGTGAAATTCGCAGCGCCTCGTCCCAGCCGCTGACGGTGCCGGCGACGGTCAGCGCAGCCTGCGGCCCCCGGTGGGGGATATGCCGCTGACCGGCATAGGCCTCGAGGGTGGCCAGCGAGCCGGCCGCCCCGCTGGCGTCAATGGCGATGGGATCCCCCCCGGGAGGCACGATCAGCCAGAAACCATCCCCGCCCAGGCCGTTCATGTGCGGATAGACGACGGCGATGGCCGCGGCGGCAGCCACCATCGCTTCAATGGCGCTGCCGCCCTCGCGCAGGATGGCCAGCGCGCTCTGGCTGGCGAGGTGGTGGGGAGCGACCGCCATGCCGTGGGTCGAAACGTTGCTACTGTGCATAAATTATCCTTTCTGAACGAATCACCCGCAGAACACTGCAAAAGCTGTTCCATCTCTGAACGTTTCGTTTCATTGATAAAAACAATGACCGGAATTTTCCCGCTGGCACGCTATGTGTAAGGCATAGCAGATACAGTATGATGAGGGATGGATGATGAAACGAAAGTTACAGGGGCGCTATGCAACAACTCGATGAACGACTGAAAGGGCAATACGCCTCGCTGTCGCCGCAGGAGCAGCGGGTGGCGGATTTCATCTTTGACCACTTTGATGACCTGATAAGCTACAACAGCGCCGAGCTGGCGCAGCTGAGCGGCGTGTCGAAAGCCACCGTCAGCCGGCTGTTCAAGCGCCTGGGCTATGACAAATATAAGGACATGCGCGATGAACTGCGCACCCTGCGCCAGAGCGGAATGCCGCTGACCGACCAGCGCGACGCGGTGCAGGGTAACACGCTGCTGGCGCGTCATTATAAGCAGGAGATGGCGAACCTCACCCAATGGGTCAATGCCCTTGACGCTCACCAGTTCGCCGAGGCGCTGACGGCGATGGTGGCCGCGCGCCGCATTGTGGTGATTGGCATGCGCAATGCCTATCCGGCGGCGCTGCACCTGCGCCAGCAGCTGCTGCAGGCTCGCGGTCAGGTGCTGGTGCTGCCCCAGCCGGGGCAGAGCCTCAGCGAAGAGCTGGTCGACCTGACCGCCGATGACCTGGTGGTGATGATGGCGTTTCGCCGGCGGCCGCGGATCGTGCGCCCGCTGCTGCAGCAGCTGCAGCGCGACGGGGTGCCGGTTCTGTTAATGTGCGAGCCGCAGGCCCACAGCCTGTTCCCGCTCTCCCGCTGGCAGCTCTGCGCGCCGCTGGACAGCGTCTCGGCTTACGACAGCTATGCCTCGGTCAACAGTTTGATCAATCTGCTGGCCAATGCCTTTCTGCATGAAACGCTCGACAGCGGTCGTCCGCGGATCCACGATATCGCTACGCTTTATCAGCAACTGGACGAGCTGGAACAACGCTGATGGGGCGCCAGCGTGGTGCTGTGCATCAATATGGTGCATTTGGTTCCGCGTTCTGGCGCCGTCGATTTTTACTCTTCTGCTCCTTACTCCCTGTCCGTTCTCGCTTTTTGCCTTAATTCCTCGCCAACCCGCGCATCGACCGTATCTGGCACATTAGTTGCAAAAACAGATTCAAAGAATCTTTTGTTTCATGCTAACGTAACGGGTAAACATCATGAAGAAACTGTTGATCGCACTGGCCGGGGCCGCTTGTCTCCTTTCGTCTGTTTCCGCCGCTCAGGCTGACCAGCTCCAGGATATTGAAAAACGCGGCGTCATCCGCATTGCCGTACCCCAGGATTTTCCGCCATTCGGCTCGGTGGGGACCGACCTGCAGCCGCAGGGGTATGACATCGACATGGCGCGCTATCTGGCGAAGTCGATGAAGCTCAAGCTGCAGCTGGTCCCGGTAACCAGCGCCAACCGCGTGCCGTATCTGCAGACGGATAAGGTGGACCTGGTGATCTCCAGCCTCGGCAAAAACGCTGAGCGTGAGAAAGTGATCGACTTCAGCCGCGCCTACGCGCCGTTCTTCCTCGGGGTGTTTGGCCCGAAAGGGGCGGAGCTGAAGGACGCGGCCGCGCTGAGCGGTAAAAGCGTCGGCGTGACCCGCGGGGCGGTGGAAGACATGGTGCTGACCAGCGTGGCGCCGCAGGCGGCGCAGATTAAGCGCTACGAGGACAATAACACCACCCTGTCGGCCTACCTGTCAGGCCAGGTGCAGTATGTCGCCACCGGGAACCTGGTGGTGGCGGCCATCGCCCGGCAGAATGCCGACAAAGCGCCGGTGCCGAGCTTTATGCTGAAGGACTCGCCGTGCTTTATCGGGCTGAAAAAGAACGAACCGGCGCTGAAGGCGAAAGTGGATACCCTCATCGAGCAGGGCATTAAGGACGGCACCCTCAACGGTCTGTCTGAGAAGTGGCTGAAAGCGCCGCTGCCTGCCAGCCTCGGCGCGTAAGGTCTGTGGATGACGGAGCAACTTCATTTTTCTGAGCTCTGGCCGCACTGGCCGGAGCTGCTGGCCGGCCTGTGGGTGACGGTGCAGCTGACGGTGCTGGCGACGATCGGCGGACTGGCGATCGGCATCCTCGGGGCGGCGATCCGCAGCGGCCGCCCGGGCGTCCTCAGCCGGGTGTGGGGCGGATATGTGGAAATCATTCGTAACACGCCGTTCGTGGTGCAGCTCTTTTTTATCGTCTTTGGTTTACCGAACCTGGGACTGAAGATGACCGCCGGCGAAGCGGCGCTGCTGGCGATGGTGGTGAACCTTGGGGCCTACAGCACCGAGATCGTGCGCGCCGGCATTCAGGTGACGCCGAAAGGCCAGTGGGAGGCCGGACGCGTGCTCGGACTCAGCCGGACGCAAACCTTCGTTCGCGTCGTGCTGCCCCCGGCGCTGCAGCGGATTTATCCGGCGCTGGTCAGCCAGTGCATCATCGTGATGCTCGGCTCGTCGGTGGTGTCGCAGGTCTCCTATGAGGAGCTGACCTTCGCCGCCAACCTGATCCAGTCGCGGACATTTTTGAGCTTTGAGGTCTATCTGGTGACCACCGGGATCTACTTAGCGTTATCGATAGCGATGCGTCAGCTGCTGATGGCGGCGGGGCGTAAATGGCTGGGAGTGCAGGCATGATGACCACCTTTACCGACTGGGACATTATCCGCAACCTGCTGCTGGCCGGTCGCTGGACGGTGCTGCTGTCTCTGGTCGCGTTTACCGGCGGGGCGCTGGTGACCTTACCGTTGCTGCTGTTGCGCCTGACCGGCGGACGGCAGGTGAAACGACTGATCCGCGGCTACGTCGAACTGTTTCAGGGGACGCCGCTGCTGATGCAGCTGTTTCTGGCATTTTTCGGCGTGGCGCTGTTCGGCATCGACGTCTCGGCATGGACCGCGGCGTCGGTGGCCCTGACGCTCTACACCAGCGCCTTTCTGCTGGATATCTGGTTCGGCAGCATTCGCGCGCTGCCGAAAGGCCAGTGGGAAGCCTCGCGCTGTCTCGGGCTGAGCTTCGGCCAGACCCTGTACCGGGTGGTGGCGCCGCAGGCGCTGCGCATCGCCATCGCGCCGACGGTGGGATTCGCCGTACAGGTGATCAAAGGCACGGCGCTGGCCTCGATTATTGGCTTTGTGGAGCTGACCAAGGCGGGAACCATGCTGACCAACGTCACTTACCAGCCGTTTAAAGTATTTGCCCTGGTGGCGCTGGGCTATTTCATTCTGTGCTATCCGCTGTCCCGCTACAGCCGTTATCTGGAGAACAAATTCAATGCCTCTCATCACCATTAATCAGATGCAGAAGTACTACGGCGACAACCATGTGCTGAAGGGCGTCGATCTGGATATCGACATGGGGGAAGTGATCTCGATCATCGGCCGCAGCGGCTCGGGCAAAAGCACTCTGTTGCGCTGCATCAATGGCCTGGAGGGGTACCAGGAGGGGAGCATCAAGCTCGGGGGCATGACCATCACCGACCGCGATTCCCAGGCCCGGGAGATCAGCCGCTCCATCGGCATGGTGTTCCAGAACTTCAATCTCTTTCCGCACATGACGGCGCTGGAGAACGTCATGCTGGCCCCGCGGCGGGTGCTGAAGAAGTCCCAGGCCGAATGCCGCGAGCTGGCGCAGCGGATGCTGGAGAAGGTCGGGCTCGGCGACCGTCTGGATTACTACCCGGCAAACCTCTCCGGCGGCCAGCAGCAGCGCGTGGCCATCGCCCGGGCGCTGGCCATGTCGCCAAAGGTTTTACTTTGTGACGAAATTACCTCGGCGCTCGACCCGGAACTGGTGGGCGAAGTACTGAAGGTGCTGGAGCAGCTGGCGGCGGAAGGCATGACGCTGATCCTCGTCACCCATGAAATGAATTTTGCCCGCGAAGTGGGCGACCGCGTGGTGTTTATGCATCAGGGGCGCGTCTGGGAACAGGGTGACAGCAAAACGCTGTTCGCCAGTCCGCAGACAACCGAACTGAAACAGTTTATCTCCTCGGTGCGCGGTCTTAACTAACGTAAGGAATGGCAGATGGATATCACTCAGTTTTCGCAAATTAACCCGCCGCAGCGCCTGCTGATGGGTCCGGGGCCGATCAACGCCGACCCGCGCGTTCTGCGCGCCATGGCGAGCCAGCTGGTGGGGCAGTACGATCCGGCGATGACCCACTATATGAATGAAGTGATGGCGCTCTACCGCGGCGTGTTTCGCACCGAAAACCGCTGGACGATGCTGGTGGACGGTACCTCCCGCGCCGGTATCGAAGCGATCCTGGTGTCGGCGATCCGTCCGGGCGACAAGGTGCTGGTGCCAGTGTTCGGCCGGTTTGGCCACCTGCTGTGCGAGATTGCGCGCCGTTGCCGGGCAGAGGTACACACCATCGAGGTGCCGTGGGGGGAAGTCTTTACCCCGGACCAGGTTGAGGACGCGATCAAGCGCGTGCGCCCGCGCCTGCTGCTTATCGTGCAGGGCGATACCTCGACCACCATGCTGCAGCCGCTGGCGGAGCTGGGGGAGATTTGTCGTCGCCACGACGTGCTGTTCTATACTGACGCCACCGCGTCGCTCGGCGGCAACCCGCTGGAAACCGACGCCTGGCAGCTGGACGCGGTGTCCGCCGGGATGCAGAAGTGCCTGGGCGGCCCCTCCGGCACCTCGCCCATCACCCTCAGCCCGCGGATGGAAGAGGCGATCCGCCGCCGCCGCTGCATTGAGCAGGGGATCCGCACCGACGCCCACCACGATGGCGTCGACGAGATGATCTACTCCAACTATTTCGATCTCGGCATGGTGATGGATTACTGGGGGCCGGAGCGCCTTAACCACCACACCGAAGCGACCTCGGCGCTGTTCGCCGCCCGGGAGTGCGCGCGCCTGATCCTTCAGGAGGGACTCGACAACGGCATCGCCCGCCACAAGCTGCACGGCGATGCGCTGCTGAAAGGGATCCAGGCGATGGGTCTCGAGACCTTTGGCGACCTGCGGCACAAAATGAATAACGTGCTGGGGGTGGTGATCCCCAACGGGGTCAACGGCGACCAGGTGCGTAAGCTGATGCTGGAAGATTTCGGCATTGAGATTGGCACCTCGTTCGGCCCGCTGCACGGTAAAGTCTGGCGCATTGGCACCATGGGCTATAACGCGCGTAAAGACTGTGTGATGCAGACCCTCAGTGCGCTGGAGGCGGTGCTGAACTACCTCAAGTTCACCACCACCCAGGGCGCGGCGATGCAGGCGGCCTGGGATCACTACCGCACCGAGGGCAACCTATGAGTGATACCATCCGCCAGCAGGCGGAGAGAGAGGCGGCCGCCAGCCGGGTAATGGCGCGGGCCGACCAGCTGGCCGCCCTCAGCGAAACCGCCGACGCCCTGACCCGGGTCTATCTGTCGCCGGAGCATCTGCAGGCCAACCAGCTGGTGGGTCAGTGGATGCAGGCCGCCGGTATGATGGTGTGGCAGGACAGCGTCGGCAACATCTGCGGTCGCTATGAAGGCGTGCAGGAGGGCGCGCCGGCGGTGCTGCTGGGCTCTCATCTTGACACCGTGCGCAACGCCGGGCGCTACGACGGCATGCTCGGCGTGCTGACGGCGATTGAGGTGGTGCAGCGTCTGCACCAGCAGGGGCGACGGCTGGCAAAGGCTATCGAGATCGTCGGTTTTGGCGATGAAGAGGGCACCCGCTTCGGCATCACCCTGCTTGGCAGCCGCGGCGTCACCGGCACCTGGCCTGAAAGCTGGCTGTCGCAGTGCGATGCCGACGGGGTGAGCGTCGCCCAGGCGCTGGTGAATGCCGGGCTCGATCCGGCGCGGATCGCCCATGCCGCCCGCCGCCCGCAGGATATCGCCGCCTATCTGGAACTGCATATCGAGCAGGGGCCGTGCCTGGAGCAGGCGGGTCTGGCGCTCGGCGTAGTGGAGGCGATTAACGGCGCCCGCCGCCTGAACTGCCGCTTTACCGGCGAAGCCGGCCATGCCGGCACGGTGCCGATGCTCCATCGTAAGGACGCGCTCGCCGCGGCGGCGGAATGGATGGTGCAGGTGGAAAGCCTGACCCGGCAGCGCGGCGGCAATCTGGTGGCGACGGTCGGCACCCTGCGCTGTGCGCCGGGCGCGGTGAACGTGATACCGGGCGAGGTGCAGCTGACGCTGGATATTCGCGGCCCGCAGGATGCGCTGCTGGCGGCGCTGCTGGAGGAGTTGCTGGCGGAGGCGCAGGCCATTGCCGGGCGCCGCCAGCTGAGCTTCAGCGCCGAGGAGTATTATCGCATCGCCGCCACCGCCTGCGACAGCCAGCTGCAGGCGGTGCTGAGCGAGGCGGTGGTGGCAGTGCAGGGGCGGTCGCTGACGCTGCCGAGCGGCGCAGGGCATGACGCCATCGCCATCGCCGAGCGCTGGCCATCGGCCATGCTGTTTGTGCGCTGCCTGGGGGGCGTCAGCCATCACCCGGCGGAATCGGTCACCACCGCCGACGTCGGGCTGGCCATCGACGCGTTCTCCCGGGCGGTAGAGCAGGTGGCCGACGCCTGATCGCGCCGGTTGCCGTACCCCGGCTGGCGGCGTTACACCGCCAGCCGGTTGACCACCTCGGCGACGGAGGTGATGGCATGGATATTGCCGATCCCCGCCCCCAGCGAGATATACCCCTCATCAGTATTCCCCTCCAGCATGCCCAGCCGCATTCCGCGCAGACCGCCCATCGCCTGAGCCAGCTCGGCCTTTGAGGCGCCGGCCCGGTCCATGGCTACCAGTTTGTCGCTCAGTTTGCCGGGCAGAGCGCGGTAGTAGTCCGGCAGGGTGCGGAACAGCCGCAGATCCAGGCCGTTGGCGGCGACAATTTTCGCTTTCACCGAGTCGGGAACCCGGCTTTCGACAGTGCTGATGAATACCGAACCGGCGAAGACGCCTTCCGCGCCGAGGGCGTGAGCGGCACGCGCCCCTCGGGCATCGGTTATCCCCCCCGCGGCCATTACCGGAACCCGCTGTACCGCGTCAACAATCAGCGGGACGATGGTGAAGGTCCCCAGCGCGGTGCCCGGCAGCGTGCCGCCTTCGTCAAAGCCGGTGGCGACGATAATGTCCGCTCCGGCCTGCTCCGCGCGGCGGCTGTTCTCAGGCGTCGGGTTAATATCGCGGTAGATAATGGTGATCCCGGCGGTTTTCAGCTCATCGAACAGCGCCGGTTTTAACGAACCGTCGCCGTAGCCGGTGTAGACCACCACCTTAACGCCTTCCGCTTTGATCACCGGCAGGATCGCCGGCGTCCAGATGTCGTTTTCCGCCGTCGGGATCAGATTGACGCCAAAGGGCTTCTCGGTCAGCTGTTTGGTTTTGCGGATCTCTTCGCGCATTTTCTCAGCCGTCGCTTCCGGCGTGGAGACGGCGGTTGCCGCCGTCAGCCCGGCGTTCGGGCCCAGTACCCCGAGACCACCGGCGTTGCCGACGGCCGCCACCAGACGCGCATCGGTCAGCCAGGAAAGCGGCCCCTGGACCACCGGTTTTTCAATACCCAGAATGCGGGCAACGCGGTTAGGTTGCATGATATTTTTCCTTTTATGTTAACAAGTTATCTTTTTTTTTGCCCCAACGATGCGGCAATGAGAGCAGTGTAGGCGCCTTTATTGTTTTAAAAAATGAGCGAAAACTTTCAGCACTATTATTAATTTAGTAATAATTACGGCAGGCGATGAGATAGGGGATGGGCCGTTATGCAGATGAATCTGTTTGAAAATATTAAAATCTTTATTGAAATCGTCGACGCCGGCAGCTTTTCCCAGGCGGCGGAAAATTTGCAGATCCACCGGCCGGCGGTGACCAAAGCGCTGCAGCAGCTGGAGCGGGAGAGCGGGGTCAGGCTGCTGCAGCGTACCACCCGGCGCCTGTATCTCACGCCGGAGGGAGAAGAGTTTTATCGCCGCAGTAAACCGCTGCTCTCCCAGGCCGACGATCTGCTGGAGTCGTTCGCGCCGGACCGGCCGATACGCGGCCAGCTACGTGTCGATATGCCGATCGCTTTTGCACGGCTGCTGGTGATCCCGCATCTTGCGGATTTTTATCAGGCCCATCCGGAGGTGGAAATTGTCCTCAGCAGCTCCGATGTGCGCCGGGATATGCTGCGCGATGGCCTGGATTGCCTGCTGCGGGTGGGTGAACTGGAGGATGGCGACTATGTGGCGCGCTCGCTGGGGGAGGTGGCGTTAACCACCTGCGCCAGTCCGGAATATCTGGCGCGCTATGGGGCGCCCGCCACGCTGGAGGACCTGCAGTCGCACCTGGCGGTGAACTGGGTGAACAGCAGCAGCCGGCAGATTATGCCCTGGCGATTCCAGACCCTGGAGGGCGTCCGGCAGGTCGCCATTCCCGGCAAGCTGGTGCTGGACAACTCGGAAGTCTTTACCGCCGCCGGACTGGCGGGGCTGGGGATGCTGCAGGGAATGCGCTTCTTTTTACAGCCCTACATCGACAGCGGCCAGCTGGTGGAAATTCTGCCGGACTTCCCGGCGCCGCGTCGGCCGCTGTCGCTGCTCTATCCGCACCGGCATCTTTCGCACAAGGTGCGGGTCTTTGCCGACTGGCTGCAGGGGCTGGTGGCGACCCTGGCGCGGACGCCGCCGGCTTGACTCTGCTGGCTGAGCGTTTATATATAAAATGTGAATGCTATTAAAGCAATAAATCACAAGGCTGGATAATGACTCAACCTGTAAGGGAATGCTGATGAAACTCTGGAATAAAACACTGCTCGCTTCCGCACTGTGCCTGACCCTGTTTGGCTGCGACGATGCGTCGAAAGTAGATAACAAACTGGATAAGGCGAAAGATAATGCGGAGCAGATGAAGGATGCCGCGGCGGACAAAGCCCAGGCGATTAAGCAGGATGCGGATAAGCAAATTGATACGCTGAAAAGCCAGGCCGACGCCGAGGCCGATCGCCTGAAGGATCAGGCCAGCGCCATCAAGGCGGAGGCGGACAAGAAAGCGGATGCCATCGCCGAGCAGGCGAAAGCCCAGGCCGATGCGGTGAAGCAGAACGCAAAGCAGGAAAGTGACCGCATCGTCAAAGAGGCGGGTCAGATCAAAGACAACGCCATCGGCGATGCCAATCAGCTTTCGGCGGAAGCGGCGAGCAAAACCAAAGCCATTCAGGACAGTATCGCGAAGGATAAACAGAACGCTACGCCACCGGCCGCCCAGCAGTAACTCGCGGTGTTTGCCTGGCCAGCCGCCGTCCGTAAAAACAGAGCGTGGAGCCTGATATCGCGCCCGACGGCGCTGCGCTTGCGCGGGCCTGCAAGGGGGCGAGTTGGCTGCGCAATGATCGGGTATTGTAGGCCGGGCAAGACGTTGCCGCCGCCCGGCACATAGAACGGCAATAACATACTGCTCAGGGGTATCTTACGATACCCCTTTTTTATGCCCGTTCCGGGTTCAGCGGTTTGGAAGCAGGGTGCCTTTCAGGCCGTGCGGCTCGGAGCGCAGATATTGCGAAGGTACGCGAACCTGGGCGCCAAGGCTGGCCGCGGCGTGCCATGGCCAGTGCGGATCGTAGAGCACCGCGCGGGCGAGGGCGATCAGGTCGGCATCGCCATTCTCCAGCGCCGCTTCCGCCTGCTGCGGGTCGGTGATCAGTCCCACGCCAATCACCGGGATGGCTACCTGCTCGCGAATGTCGCGGGCGAAAGGCAACTGATACCCCGGCCCGACGGTGATTGCCTGCTGCGGCGACAATCCGCCGCTGGAGACATGGATATAGTCGCTGCCCAGCGCTTCCAGCTGCTGACTGAACTGAATGGATTGCTCGCCGTCCCAGCCGCCTTCGACCCAGTCGGTAGCCGACAACCTGACGCCCACCGCCATGGCGTTGCCCACCGCCTCGCGGATTGCCTTAAACACTTCCAGCGGATAGCGCATGCGGTTTTCCAGCGAACCGCCATACTCGTCCCGGCGCTGATTGCTGAGCGGTGAGAGAAACTGGTGCAGCAGATAGCCGTGGGCGGCGTGCAGCTCAATCAGCTCAAAGCCCAGGCGTTGGGCGCGCAATGCGCTGGCGACAAAGGCCGCTTTGATGCGCGCCAGATCGGCATGGCTCAGCTCGGCCGGGGCGCGATCGCCGTCGTGAAACGCCACCGCGGAGGGGGCGACGGTCTGCCAGCCGCCCTGGTTGAGCGCCAGCTGATGGCCACCCTGCCAGGGGGCCGCGCAGGAGGCCTTGCGCCCGGCATGCCCCAGCTGGATCCCCAGAGGGATCGGTGACCAGGCCCGGATATCCTCCACCACGGCGCGCAGGGCGTTTTCGGTTTCATCATCCCACAGCCCCAGATCCCCCGGCGAGATACGTCCCGCCGGCTCTACTGCCGTGGCTTCCAGAATTAACAGGCCGGCGCCGGAGAACGCCAGCTGCCCGAGATGGATCCGGTGCCAGGACGTCGCCTTCCCCTCGTCGGCAGAGTACTGACACATGGGGGCGATAACGATACGGTTATCCAGCGTCAACTGACCAATACGCGTCGCGCTAAAAAGATGACTCATGAGTACCTCGTAAATGTTAGACGTGGTCTTGCTCGGGGGCGAACAGCCACTGTTTATAGCACGCCTGCCAGCCCCCCTTTATTCGGATATTGCGTTTAAACGTCCCGCTAGTCGATAAACCAGAGACGGCGCCGCCGGCCGGTTGCCTGCTGTGACACCGCGCGGGCCATTGCGCTGCCAATCTCGGCGCTGGCCGTCAGCCCCTGGACAAAGGGGCGATCGTGCATCAGCCAGGGAAGGGCGCCGAAGGCGACCCGGCCGCGCACTGCCTCCGGCGCCTGCAGCGTGTAGTCATCACCAACGTCCGGAATAGCGTCGCCGCAGGCCAGCAACTGCTGGCGCAGTGAAGGAAAGGGCAGATCCCGGGTTTTGAGCGCTTTCTGTCCGCGGGCATCGATAAAGACATCGAATTCACAGCGCTGCTGATGATGGACAATCAGCGTCCGGTCAGACTCGCGCTGCAGATCGTAATCCTCACCCAGCGCCACAATGCGCAGAATGCCCGCCCGGTGCAGGGCCAGCAGGCGGCGAATGGACTCCGGCGGGATCGCGGCGTAGTTATCGATAAACACGCGGGCGAGCCCCTGGCGGAAGCGACGGCTGTCCTCGTCGTTGAGCTGCGGCACCACGGTTTCAATCGCCTCGTGCAGGCGGAGAATGGCATAGCGCCAGGGCACCGTGTGGCGCTCGCGCTTATTGCGCTCCACCTCCTGCAGATTGCGCTGCGCCCACTGGAAGGGGTCATGGGTAAGACGGTCGGCAAACCAGGCGTCGGCGATGCTGTCAGGCGTCAGCTGGCGCAGCCCCATCGCCTGGCACCAGGCCGGGGCGGCATATTCCAGCTCCTGGACGATCAGCTGAAACACCCGCTCCAGCAGGCCGTCGCTGCCCTGAGCGACGGCCGCCTCAAGGGCGGCAGAGGTGGCGATCTCCAGCGGCTCCCACGGGATCGGGCAGTAGAAATCGGCCTCCGGCAGCACGCCGTTGCGTGACATCAGCGTGATCTCCAGCGCTTCGCTGCCGGGATGCAGGGAAAAATGGGTCGTTTTGTCGTGTTCAGTATGGAAAACGCCGTGGCGGGCTACAACCGCCACGGCGGCATCAATCGCGCTTAAGGAGGTCCCGAGGATCCCGACCCGACAGGGGGCGATGCGGGCCTCCATCAGGCCGGTCCACGGGCTGGGGAAGTACTGCCGGCTGGCGCGTTCTTCTTCAGGCCACAAATGGCCGGTGGCTATCACCACCAGATCGACGATAACCGGCTGCGCCGCGCTGTCGGTGTGGATGGCGATCCCGACGGGCTGCACCGCAATATCCGTGACCTCACAGGACTCGCAAACGTTCACCACGAAGCCGGCGTCTCTGGCCCGTTGGACAAGATACAGAAAGCGGTCGCGGTAGTACTCGCCGAGGATCACCCGCGGCAGAAACTGGCGCTCATGCAGCGCGTGCCGTTCAAGACCGCGCGCCGCCAGCCAGTCATCGCTCTGCTGCTGCAGCCATTGCAGATAGGTCAGGTCGATAGGGGGGATCTCAATGCTGGCGATGTTGGCCAGCATCTGCGCCGCGGTATTATCGTCGCTGTAGGGCATACCGACCCCGGCCTGCGCCTCTTTTTCAAACAGCGCGATCGATAGCGGCTCACCGCGCTTAACCAGTTCATACAAGGTGTAAATCCCCGTCGGCCCGGCGCCGACGATGGCGATTCTCTTCATGATTCTCTCCCTTCCTGTGGGTGGATACGGCATCGGGGCGGTGCACTGAAGCCAGCCTGCCCTTAATTCTGGTCGAAAATTAGCGAACCGGTGGGCCGTCGCACGCAATTTGAAACAAATTAGCGTGCTAATAAACTTGCCGACGGCCGGAAAAGGGGTGTAATTAACAAAAGAGCAACTTTCTATACAAACAATTTACACAAGCGGTGACACCAGCCTGCTCTGCCGGACGCCGCGCAAGCTCCCGGCAACGCCGTCGGGATAGGGATGACAAGATGCACGGCTGGACTTCACGACAGCGCAATGCGGCGATCGCCAGTTTTTTAAGCTGGACGCTCGATGCTTTCGACTTTTTCCTGTTGGTTTTTTTACTGAGCGATATCGCCCACTCCTTTCACGTCGACCTCGAAGAGGTCACCCTGGCGATTCTGCTGACCCTGGCCGTGCGGCCCGTCGGCGCATTGATCTTCGGCAGGGCGGCGGAAAAGTTTGGCCGCAAACCGATTCTGATGCTCAATATCGTTTTCTTCTCCGCCTTTGAGCTGCTCTCCGCCGCGGCGCCGTCGTTGATGCTGTTTTTTCTGCTGCGCGTGCTGTACGGCGTGGCGATGGGCGGGATCTGGGGCGTGGCTTCGTCGCTGGCGATGGAGACGATCCCCGACCGCTCGCGCGGCCTGATGTCCGGTCTGTTCCAGGCGGGGTATCCCTTCGGCTATCTGCTGGCGGCCGTGGCCTACGGGCTGCTGTTTGCACAGCTCGGCTGGCGCGGGATGTTTGTCATTGGCGCCGCCCCGGTGCTGCTGTTGCCGTTTATCTATTTCTGCGTCGAGGAGTCCCCGGTCTGGCTGGCGGCCCGGCAGAGTAAAGCGATCACGGCTCTGCTGCCGGTGCTGCGTAGCCACTGGAAGCTGTGCCTGTACCTGGTGGTGCTGATGGCGGCCTTTAACTTCTTCTCCCATGGGACGCAGGATCTCTACCCGGTATTTTTGAAAGTCCAGCACGGGTTTGCGCCGGAAACGGTCAGCATTATCGCGGTGTGCTACAACATCGCCTCAATCATCGGCGGGGTGTTCTTCGGCTCACTGTCGGAGAAGATTGGCCGGCGCAAAGCGATTATGATCGCCGCTCTGCTGGCGCTGCCGGTGATCCCGCTGTGGGCTTTCGCCAGCGGCTCGCTGGCGCTGGGGGCCGGGGCGTTTCTGATGCAGTTTATGGTGCAGGGCGCCTGGGGGGTGATCCCGACCTGGCTCAACGAACTGGTCCCGGCCAACACCCGGGCGGTGCTGCCCGGTTTCGTCTATCAGCTGGGGAATCTGCTGGCCTCGGTGAATGCCACCCTGCAGGCCTCCATTGCGCAGCACCACGGGCATAACTACGGCCTGGCGATGGCCCTGGTGGCCGGGACGGTGGCGATCGTCATTACCATTCTGACCTTCTTTGGCCGCGAGGGCCGGGTGGCGCAACCTGCCGGAGCGGCGCGTCACCAGCCGCTCTCCACCAGCCGTTAAGGGCTGACGCCGGGCGTAATCAGGCGCCCGGCAGACACGCTAACCGCGCAGGCGAACCGTCGCCGCCTGGCGTTTTTCCAGCGAGCAGATGCCAATCCCCAGCATAATGAACAGCGCGCTGAACAGGTGCCAGGCATGGGGCTGGGTATGCAGGAAGAGGATGCTTAACACGCCACCCGAGAGGGGGATGATGTGGGTGTAAATCTCCCCCCGCGTGGCGCCGATGGTGGCGATCCCTTTATTCCAGAACAGATAGGCCAGCCATGACGGAAAAATCACCAGATAAGCCAGCCCGCTGAGGAAAAACGGCTCGCGCCAGGCATCCCAGTCCTGCGCCGGGTGGCGCATCAGCCAGAAGGCGACGATCGGCAGCAGGAGCAGGGCGCCGAGCAGCGAGCTGACGGCGACAAAGCCATTCGCCGGGATCCGACGGTCCTTCAGACGTAACAGCGAACAATAGAGCGCCCAGCTCAGCGCCGACCCCATCGCCCACAGATCGCCGACGGAAAAGGTATGCAGCGAGGCGGCATGCAGCGGGTTGCCCTGGAATAAGAGGATCATCACGCCGAGGGTGCTGAAGACCACCCCCAGCCAGTTGCGGGCCGATACCGGGTCGCGAAAAATCAGCCGGTTAATCAGCAGCACCATGCTCGGCGTGGCGGACATATAGATGGCGGCGTTGAGGGCGGAGGTGGTTTGCAGACCGATATAGAGCGTGAGCGGGAAACTGACCTGACCGCAGAGGGTGAGCACCAGCACCGCCGGGGCGTTTTCCCGCAGCAGGTGACGACTGCCGGCAATCTGCCGGCGGTAGAGCAGGCCCAGCAGCAGCGCCGTTAACGCCCACCGCGCTTCGGTCATCAGGATCGGATCCACGCCCTGAACCAGCACGTGACCGACAACGTAATTCCCACCCCAGAACAGGGCGGCCAGCGTCAGTAACAGATAGGGCATCGTGATTCCTTGCGTCGTTTGTCACTGTACTGAATGGTAACGTTATTATTTTTATAATATCAACACTATTTTAGTGGCTTTTGTTCTTTTTATTTAAAGTAGTTAATAAACAGCATATTAACAATGTGGTTGAAATTTCCGTTGCCGCATTGTGAGCGGTACTATACCGTATAGTCGCCATGCATTTCACAGGGATAAATTCATGCGTAATACCGACAATGGGGTCATTGGTAGTGACCAAACCGCGGTGATGGCCAGGCTGGCGCTGGATGAGTTAATTGACCAGCTTCTGCACAGCAACGCGCTGTCGCTGAAGCTGACGGCCAATCCGCTGGTCGCCGACAGAGCCTGGCATCTGACGGAGAATACCTGCATCCGCGCCCTCTCCGCTGACGATCCGCAGGCCAAAAAGCGCGCGCACCATGCGCTGTTCATCCTTTATCAGTCCTGGCTTGCCGACCCGCTCTCGCCGGCGGCTGCCAATCAGTTTCATCCACTGCTCTCCGGGATCCGAAATTACATTGAGTCTGAGTGGCTGCGGGCGGAAAGCAAACGTTTCCACCGCCAGAGGCCGGTGCTCAATGCCGGCAATATCGTCGACGAATTGCGTGCCTTATGCCAGCAGCACCCGGCGTCTCATCATCCGCTGTTCGATTTCCTTGCCAGCGAGGCCTCCGCGGCGCAAATCGACTATTTCTTCAAAAGCGACAGCGCGCTGAATCTGCTTTTCTTCGATCTGGTGGCGATGGGGCTGGTGGGCTCGTTGCCGGAAACCCGCGCTGAGATTGCGCAAAATCTGTGGGATGAGATAGGCCAGGGCAGCACTGAGATCACCCACGTCAATCTGTATAAGGATTTACTGAAGCGGCGGAATATCGCCTTACCGGACAATCATTTTGCCCATCTTTATGAGTGGCAGGGGCTGGCCGGGTATAACGCCTTTATGCTCGGCGGCGTAAATCGTCAGCATTACTACAAATCGCTGGGGGTGATGGCGATGACCGAACTGCTCGACCCGCCGCAGTATGAAAAACTGGTGGCGGGCTGTCGGCGGATTGGGCTTAGCGATCGCGACGTGCATTACTATGCCGAACATATCACGGTCGATATCGGCCATGCGGACGGTTGGCTGAACAATGTGATTGTGCCGATTGGCAAAAAACATCCGGCGGCGATGGAGGAGGTCTACTTTGGCGCCGCGCTGCGCCTGCAAACCTGCAACGATTACTATGATGGTCTGCTGGCGGCGCTGCAGTCGCTGGACGGCAGCATGAGCTCACAGCGTACCGCCTTCTGAGTAGATCAGCGCTTTGGCCGCGCTCCAGGCGGTCGTCCCCGGCGGGATCTCCCGGCATTCGGCTGACTCGGCCTGCTGGGCGGCGATGGCGCCATCGATGAGCATCACCATCATCATGGCGACCCGTTCGGCAGGCTCTGGTTTTAATACCCGAGTCAGAATATCGCGGAAGAACTGCCACAGGCGCGATTTGAACCGGGAGCACTGCTCCCGGATCGCCGGCGATGACGCGCCATATTCAAACAGCGCGCGGGTAAACATGCAGCCGTGGAACGTTTCGCAGGTCAACCAGCACTGATAGTAGTCGAACACGGCGAACAGCTTCTCCCGCGCGGTGGCTTTATCCGCGGTGATCTGCGTCAGATCCTGCATAAACTCGCTCTCTTTCTGCCGGAGGATAGCCAGAATGAGCGCCTCTTTATCGGCATAGTAGCGGTAGAAGGTCATTTTGGAGATGCCGGCATGCTCAGCAATCCGCTCGATGCTGGGCGACTGATATCCTTCGCGATTAAACAGCGCGCTGGCGTGGCGGAGAATGTCCGCTTGTTTTGGCTTCATGCGTTTTCCTGTCGAATGGTTCGCTGTCATGACTGCCGGTGACCCGGTCGTCCTGCGACAGCGGTGCATTATGCCGGATCTTGCCGCCAGGCGGGCAAAAAGTAAATCAGCCGCGCCTCGCGCGGCGCCGGTATTGGTGTATAAGGTGACAAGGATGAAGAAGAACATTGCCTTTTTTGACTTCGATGGCACGATAACCCACGAAGATACGTTTACCCCTTTCATTTATCAGTCCCTCGATGCGAAAGCCATTCGTCGGGGCAAACTGCGGCTGTTGCCCTATATTCTCGCCTGGAAAATGGGCTGGCTTTCAGCCTCTGCCATCCGGCAAAAAGTGTTTCATTATGCTTTTGCCGGGAAATCGCAACCTGAGATCCTGCAGCGTGGGAACGATCATAGCCAGGCGTTTATTCCCCGCACGCTGCGGGAGAACGCGATGCAGCGTATAGCCTGGCATCAGGCGCGAGGGGACACCGTGGTGGTGGTCTCAGCCTCGCTGGATGTCTACCTTCGACCGTGGTGCCAGCAGCATAATCTTGAGCTGCTGTGCAGCGAAGTGGAATTTCAAAACGGGGCAGCGACCGGAAAGTATCAGGGTGGAGACTGCAGCGGCCTGGCCAAAAAGGCGCGTATCCTGGCGAACTACGCCCTGACCGATTACGAAGCGATCTTCGCTTACGGCGATACGCCGGAAGATTTCGCCATGCTGGCGCTGGCCACCACTCAAATCTATCGCTGGGAGGAGGCACCGCCATGCGGCTAGCGGCGTCAGGCTGCGCAGGTTAAGATGGCGCGCTATTGCCCCACTCACCAGGAAGAAGAGATGTTGCTACCCCTGACCACGCCCCGGCTGCTGCTGCGTCGGTTCAGAACGGAAGATCTGCCGTCTTTCAGCCGCTATCGCAACCTGCCGGAAGTGGCCCGCTTTCAGAGCTGGAGCCATTACGGTATGGCAGAGGCAACTGCCTTCTATGAACAACAGCGTTCCCTGGCCTTTGCTGAGGATGAGAGTTGGTTCCAGCTTGCGGTAGAGATCCAGGCCAACGGTGCGCTGGCGGGAGATGTGGGGATCCACTTTTTCGATCAGGGCAGACAGGCCGAGCTGGGGATGACCTTTTCCCCGGCGTATCAGCATCAGGGGTATGCCCGGGAAGCCATACAGGCGGTGATAGCCTTACTCTTTGAACCGTTGGCCCATCACCGGCTGATCGCGGTGGTAGACACCCGCAATACCGCCGCGATCAAACTCCTGGAAGGGCTGGGCTTTCGTCGCGAGGCGCATTACCGGCAGAATATCTTTTTTAAAGGCCAGTGGGGCGATGAGTATCTGTACGCGCTGCTGCGCAGCGAATATCAGTGAAGTGACGGCCTGGCCGTCACTTCTGCCAGGCTTGTCGTTAGCTATGCTGGCGGATAAAGCGCGCGCGCCACGGTTTTAGCACCCACAGCGCGAGGGCGGCGGTGACAAAATCCAGGCCAATGGCGCAGCTGAAAACCACATGCCAGCCGTGGGTGTACTGATAGAGCAACGCCGCCAACGGGCCGCCGAAGATTGACCCGATGCCCTGAGAAATATACAGCCAGCCATAGTTGCTGGCGGCATGTTCGCTGCCGAAGGTATCGGTGAGCGTCGACGGGAAGAGGGAGAAGATTTCCCCCCAGCCAAAGAACACCACCCCGGAAAGCAGGACAAACAGCAGCGGATCTTCCCGGCACGCCAGCCAGAGCGTCATCGCCACCCCCTCCAGCGCAAAGGCGATAAACATGGTTTGCTCGCGGCCGAAGCGGTCGGAAATAAAACCAAACAGCGGCCGGGTTAAACCGTTGGTGAAGCGGTCTATCGTTAACGCCAGCGGCAGCGCCGCCATGCCAAACACCACCGCCTGGCTAATGCCGAAGTCCTCGGCGAACACCGCCATCTGCGAAGTGACCATCAGCCCGGAAGTCGACATCATCGCCATCATGGCAAACATCAGCCAGAACAGCGGTTGGCGCAGCATTTCCCGGGAGGTAAACGATCTACTGCTCTGCGCCACCGTCTGGCTGACGGGCAAAGAGACAGCAGGCGGCGGCAGCTTCAGTCCCTGACTGGCTAGGAAGCCGACGAGCGCGAAGAGGACCCCGAAGGTCGTCATCGTGTGTTCAAGGCCGTTGGTGGTCAGCGACAGGGAGATGGGGAAGGTGGTTAGGATGGCCCCCATCCCGTAGCCCGCCGCCACCGCGCCGGCGGCGAACCCCCGCTGCCGCGGAAACCATTTGACCATCAGGCCGACAACGCCGATGTAGACGATCCCGGTTCCAAGGCCGCCCATGCAGCCATAAACCAGCCACAGCGTCGCCAGGCCATTCACCTGTGCGGAAAGCACCCAGCTCATCCCCGCCATCACCGTGCCGATAGCGATTAGCCGCCGTGGGCCAAATTTCTCCACTAACCGCCCCTGAAAGGGCGAAAAGAAGGTCTGGAGGATGATCAGCAGCGAGAAGGTGACCTGCAGCTCGGGCAGACCGACGCCCAGCTTTGCGGCCAGGGGTTTCGTCAGCAGCGTCCAGACATATTGCGGACTGGAGATGGCGGCCATACAGATCAGGCCCAGCACCAGCTGGCGCCATTTGCCATATTTCGGGGTAACCAACGGTTCGCTGAGTGTCGTCATGTTGTTCTCCGTTTTCAGTTAACAGGTTTCCGTGAAACGCATCCGCCCTGGAGGCTTCACGGAGAGAAGAAGGCGTTGGCGTCGCGACCGCAGGTGGCTATGGGTTGTCGCCTCCTGGCCTGAGATCTTGTCAACATCGCTGTATACAACCGCAGAGCATTAAACGTGCCAGTTAAAATAGTTCTTTATATACAAACAGTTAACATGGAAGTGTGGGAGGGGATGGGATTCAGTATGGTGAACAGGCGGCACTGAGTCGGTGCAAATGGGTCATCGCTGTGCGCTTCACTTATTGACTGGCTCAAGGCCGATGGTAGGTCCAATGGAAAAAGAGGCATGGCATTCAGGCGGGGGACAGGCACCCACCTGTTTATCCTCTTCCTGATCGAGGATTATATTCACGCTATAGATACAGGAGGCGCTAACCTGGTCGGTGCGAACGGCTTTAAATCGCATGCTGATGAAGTTGAAGATAAACCCTGCTTAAACATGATGCAGAAATAAGTGAAAAATAAGTTACAGTTAACAATTTATTAAATTTACATTAGAATTATTTTAATGTTTATTTTCTCAATGCACTGATTTATAAGTTTAAATATAATGACAGACTGGATTTTCATCAAATAGTGATGACGGAGAATATCATTGATAATACCAATATCATGATCTATGGTAGCGTTCACTTAATAGTAAATTGAATGAGGTGGGAAATGCATAATTATATTGCCAAAGGTATTGCGCTGGCTGTAGCCATCGCTGCCTCAGGAACGGTGCAGGCTATTGATAAAAAGAATCCTGATCCTTATTTTTCAGGGGTCAAGATTTTTGCCCTAAAGGAGGCCGCCGGAAGTGAATGGGATAGCGTGACCGGCGAGGCGAAGTATCTGGTGACCTATAAAGTTACGCTTGATAACTTCTCTGATAAAAGCATTGAACCTGGCAAAGATAACAAAATGTGCTTCTTTTTGTATGATAAAAATGGCAAGTCATTTATGAGCACGGGTATTGAAATGGAGATGCTGAAAAAATACAAACCCATTGAAAGCCGAACAGGTAACGTGTTCTTCAGCAGCGCCGATCCTGAAATACTGAATATACCTTTTGTCCGTCTCGCTTTCGGTAAAGACTGCTTAACAAAATAACCACCATCCCGAGTGTGGATGATCTGCCTTATATGACGTTAGCGTAACACCAGGCGTCCGTCAGGTGTTACGAGATGAACATAACATCTGGATGATGAGGAGGCATGCGCGGCAGACATCAACCGTGTCAAGCACCACGCTCATCTGAAGTAGGTCACTCGTATTTCATTTTACGGGGGAGGTGCGTCTGCCGGGAGGGGGATACACTGGCCAGCTATTGGACAATCTTTACGCGTCTTTTTTTGCGTCGCTATCCGTGACGCTCCTGATGATTTTTCTCAGTTGGCAAATGCCAAAACTCATCGCTAATTTATTATGGTGCTTCGCTTTGCTTACGGTGCCTGAAAAAAGAGAGTGCCCGACAAAACGGCTATCCTGATAAAAAACAGTATCAGCGTGTAACTCGCCAGAAATCACCAGCACTGCTATTAGCAAAAGGAGAGAGGTTTTCATCATTCGTTTCTTGTCAGCTTAACTCTGTCTCTGGTTATTCGGGCATTATGTACACCGTTCAGCAATGGTAGTGACCGACCGATGTATATCCGGGGCATGCGGCGCATAATAAAATTCTACCGAAGTCTGCCTGCCGTTGAAGTTACTGATTTCCACCCACGCGACAGTCGTGTTTTCAGTATTCATCAGGTTGTATTTATCGATGTTTTCAGGAAGAGTGTCATCATATTCCAGCGATAAATTCGCTTTAGAAGCGGCATAATGAAGGCAATCGATCACCTGATGTTTTCCCTGATTAACGTAATAGGTTTCTTCTTCCGGGTGTATGCCCACATCCCCCAGATCCACACAACCACTTAACAGAAAAAGGGTGGGCAACATCAGCAATATTTTCATGGAACCTCTCTGTGTTAAATAACATTGGCGTGATTTTAACTTGTATTTAACAGGCCAAGCATTCTGAGTTAACGAATGGTGAATTTATTCCACCCCTCTACTTAACGTGGCGCAATATTATCACCGTGCGTTAAAACGCACAACCCTGCGATTTAGCGTTAGTATGTATTCAACATTTAAATGCTTTACCGTCAGGCGGGTAAAACAGGCGGTAAAAATATGATGCCCCCTGGCGACGGGACAGGGAAGAAGCGCCTGCGACATCCCCCCATGTCGAAGCGGCGTAATGGCAAACATTTACCCCGCGCCATGATAATTAGCTACAGGATTCATCCCCCATGACCCACGGCCGGTTGTTGGCCAGAACGCGGTGGGCTTTCCCTTTGCACCAAAGCCATGCAATGCCCCACTTTTACTCCCCATTTTTGGGAGGCGATGCGCCGGTTGGCGGTAAATCACTGAAAGCACGGCTGTCTGGCTCCTGGCATGGCGCTTGCAAGACCATCAGCAGAAAGCAGCGCAACAGACAATTTAGATCACACAATAGCTGGCTAGGGTTCCGGTTCACCGCGGTGAACGTCTGGTCCGAGAGCTGGCGACCTCGGCGAGGTTACACGGCGGGATAAAAGCCCGGGAGACAGCAGCACCGTTGGGTGTCGCGCTGCTCCGTTTCTCGTGCTAACCAGAGGTCCACCATGAAAACATCGCCGCTCCTCCGCTCACTTGTCCTGTCACTGACGCTATTGACCAGCGTCCCGTCCTTTGCCGCCGTCAAGAAAGAGTTCAACGTCTGCTGGACCATCTACGCCGGCTGGATGCCCTGGGGCGCCATCAGCAATGAAAAGATCATCGATAAATGGGCCAGCAAGTACGGCATCAAAATCAATATTGTTCAGCTCAACGATTACATCGAATCCATCAATCAGTACACCGCCGGGCAGTTTGACGGCTGCACGATGACGAATATGGACGCCCTGACCATCCCGGCGGCCGGCGGTGTCGACAGCACGGCGCTGATCACCGGCAGCTACTCCGATGGTAACGACGGGGTGGTCCTGAAAGGGGCGGATAAAAAGCTCAGCGACCTGAAAGGGATGTCGGTGTATCTCCCGGAGCTGTCGGTCTCCCACTATCTGCTGGTGCGCGGCCTGGAAAAAGCCGGGCTGCAGGAAAAAGACGTCAAGGTGGTGAATACCTCCGATGCCGATATCGTCTCAGCCTTCGGCACCAGCGGCGTGCGGGCGGCGGTGGCCTGGAATCCACAGCTGTCGGTTATCAAAAAGACCCCGCAAACCAGCGAAGTGTTTAGCTCCTCGCAGGTGCCGGGCGAGCTTATCGACATGATGGTGGTCAATACCCAGACCCTGAAAGATAACCCGGCGCTGGGCAAAGCCCTGACCGGCGCGTGGTTTGAAATGATGGGCAAAATGAAGGCCGGCGATACCCAGGCGCTGAGCGCTATGGCCGCCGACTCTGGTACCGATCTCGCCGGCTACCAGGCGCAGCTCAAAACCACTCATCTTTTCTGGACGCCTGCCGACACCCTGGCGTTTATCGCCTCGCCGGATCTGGCGAAAACCATGCAGCGTGTGGCGCAGTTCTCCTTCGATAAAGGTCTGCTGGGCGAGGGGGCGCAGAGCGCGGACTTTATCGGCATGACCTTCCCGGGCAATGTCACGCTCGGCGATGCCGCCAACCGCAAACTGCGCTTTGACGACAGCTACCTGAAGCTGGCCGCCGCGGGCCAGCTGTAATGATTGCCGCCGGGAGACCACGCCATGCGCCACATTAACCGATATCCCCAAAAGGGGATGCGCCTGACGCTGATGCTGCTGCCGTTTGTGCTGCTGATCGCCGCCTGGTTTATGGGATCGGCGGTGCGGCTGGAAGCCAATCCGCAGGACAAGTTGCTGCCAGGCCTGTCGCAAATGGCGGCGGCCATTGACCGGATGGCGTTCACCCCGGACAAACGCAGCGGCGAGTATCTGCTGTGGGCCGACACGCTGATCAGCCTGAGCCGTCTGCTGACGGGCCTGGCCGTCTCGTCGCTGATCGGCCTCGGCATCGGTATCGCCGCCGGCGTCTTCCCGATGTACCGCGCGGCGCTGTCGCCGCTGATGACGGTGGTGTCAATGATCCCGCCGCTGGCGATCCTGCCGGTGCTGTTTATCGTCTTTGGCCTGGATGAGCTGTCGAAAGTGATGCTGATCGTCATCGGCATTACGCCGATGCTGGCGCGCGACCTGGAGCAGCGGGCGCGGGAGATCCCGGCGGAGCTGTTTATAAAGGCGCAGACCCTGGGGGCCAATAGCTGGACGGTGGTGCTGCGGGTGGTGCTTCCTCAGCTGCTGTCGCGGCTGATCGCTTCTCTGCGCCTGCTGCTGGGCTCTGCATGGCTGTTCCTGATCTCCGCCGAGGCCATCTCCGCCACCGCCGGGCTGGGGTATCGCATCTTCCTGGTGCGGCGCTATATGGCGATGGACGTGATTATTCCGTATGTCATCTGGATCACGCTGCTGGCATGGCTGATGGATCTGGCGCTGCGTCAGCTGCACAAAGCCTGTTTCCCGTGGGCGGAAGGAGGCCGGGGATGAGTTTTATCGACATCAAAAACATCTGGCAGGAGTACGGCGACCACGTGGTGCTGGAGCGCATTAATCTGCAGGTGAAAGAGGGCGAGTTTTGCTCAATGGTCGGCGCGTCCGGCTGCGGTAAATCGACCTTTCTGCGTCTGCTGCTCGGTCAGGAGCAACCGACCCGCGGCGCCATCCTGCTCGACGGCCAGCCGCTGGCGGCGGAGCCGGACCGCAGTCGCGGCGTGGTTTTCCAGCGCTATTCGGTGTTTCCGCATCTCAACGTGCTGGATAACGTCGCCATCGGCCTGGAGCTGCCGGCGTCCCCGCTGCTGGGGCGCCTGTTTGGCGGCAGAAAGCGCGAGGCCCGGCAACAGGCCCAGCGAATGCTGGAGAAAGTGGGCCTGGGACACGCCCTGGATAAATACCCGGCGCAGCTCTCGGGCGGGATGCAGCAGCGGCTGGCCATTGCCCAGGCGTTCGTGATGCAGCCGCGGGTGCTGCTGCTGGACGAGCCCTTCGGCGCGCTGGATCCCGGCATTCGCAAGGATATGCATGCGCTGCTGCTCCAGCTGTGGAGCGAAACGCGCATGACGGTGTTTATGGTCACCCACGACCTGGCCGAAGGCTTCAACCTGGGCACGAGGCTGCTGGTGTTCGACAAAGTGCGCATCGACCCGCAGGCGCCCAACGCCTGGGGAGCGCGTATTACCTACGACATCCCGCTCAATGAAGCGCGGATGGCGCAACTGGCCACCGGTAGCGACACCAACGTTTACGCATTAAGGAGATAAATTGATGACTGAACTGTTTCACTCCACCCCCAGCCTGCGCGAAGAGCGGCTTCCCGGCGGGGCGCACACCTCGTTGATTTTGCGCAAAGGGCAGATCCTGTGCCTGACCGATCTCGACGGCGGGGCAAACGTCAGCATGATGATGCTCAATCCCCATGAGAAAAGTGAGCGGCTCAACCTGCCGGATACCCTCAAAGGACAGCATACCGCGCGCCTGACCGCCGGGCATTGTTTCTACTCCGATATGGGCCGGGTGCTGGCCGGGATCGTCGCCGACAGCTGCGGCTGGCACGATCCGTTCGGCGGGGTCCTCAACGCCGGGGAGACGCACGACAAATATGGCGCCGGACGCTACCAGGAATTACGCAATGGCTTCTATCGCAACGGCGTCGATAACCTGCTGGTGGAGATGGGGAAATGGGATCTCGGTCTGGAAGATCTGCTGATGGTGGTCAACTTCTTCAGCAAAGTGACCGTCGATGACGAGGGGCGCTTTCACTTTGTCTCCGGCAACAGCCGCGCCGGGGACTATGTGGAACTGTATGCCCCGATGGACGTCCTGCTGGTCCTCACCGCGCTACCGCATCCTCAGGATCCGGCCACAGAGTATGCCCCCCGTCCGGTACAGCTGAGCTGGTATCAGGCCGACGATGAAGACGCGGCCACTCAGGCGCTCCTGACCCGCGATGAGAACCTGCGCGCGTTCCGCAATACCCAACTTTTTGCCCTGTAAGGAGGCGTTTATGACCCTTATCACCAGTCACCGACGTCCGGAAGAGGCCGTCTATCGCCATGTGATCCCCGCCGGGGAGCCGTGGCTGTTCGAGGTTAAACAAGGACAAACCCTGCGTCTGCTCGATCTCGAAGGCAACCAGGCGATTGATACCCTGTTTTACAACGCCGACAACCCGCGCGAGCGCTACGATGCGCAGCGCACGCTGCGCCGCCAGGGTAACGCCTACCTCACCGCCGGCAGCGTGCTCTATTCCAACCTTGGCCGTCCGCTGATGACCATCGTGGCCGATACCTGTGGGCGGCACGATACCCTCGGCGGCGCCTGCGCCCAGGAGAGCAACACCGTCCGCTACGCCCTCGACAAGCGCTACATGCACAGCTGCCGGGATAATTTCCTCTGCGCCTGTCTGCATGATGGCCGTCTGCATAAGCGCGATATCGGCGCCAACATTAACTTCTTTATGAACGTGCCGGTGACGCCGGAGGGCGGTCTGACCTTTGCGGATGGCATCTCGGCGGCGGGAAAATACGTGGAACTGCGCGCGGAGTGTAACGCCATGGTGTTGATCTCCAACTGCCCGCAGCTCAACAATCCCTGCAATGGCTGGAACCCGACCCCCGCCGAGGTGCTGGTATGGAACTGACCCGCTGGCAGCGCTGGCGTTTACTGGCCTTTCGGCTGTTCGCCGTTCGCGCCGACCGCCTGAACCACACGCCGACGCGCCACCTTTAAGCGCCGGTTCTCCCGGGGACGACCTCAGGGGAAGACGAATTGTTGCGGGACGACCCGCTTCGCTGTGAGTTCCGCTTATGTTTGATACCTTACTGATTGCCAACCGCGGGGCGATTGCCTGCCGCATTCTGCGCACCCTGCGCGCCATGCAGGTGAAGGGCGTCGCCGTTTACGCCGAAGCCGACCTGAGCAGTCTGCACGTCCGCGAAGCGGATGAGGCGCTGAGCCTTGGCGAGGGGCCGGCAGCGCAAACCTATTTAGTCGTAGAGAAGATCATTGCCGCCGCGCGGCAGAGCGGCGCCCGCGCCATCCACCCCGGCTACGGCTTTCTGTCGGAAAACGCCGCCTTCGCCGAGGCCTGTGAGGCGGCGGGATTGGCGTTTGTTGGCCCGACCCCGCAACAGCTGCGAACCTTCGGCCTGAAGCATACCGCCCGCGCGCTGGCCAAAGCGGAGGGCGTTCCGCTGCTGGAAGGCAGCGACCTGCTGGCCGACAGCGAAGAAGCCTGCCGGGCGGCAGAGGCGGTGGGCTACCCGGTGATGCTCAAGAGCACGGCGGGCGGCGGAGGGATTGGCATGCGCGTCTGCCGCGACGCCCGCGAACTGAGCGAGGCGTTTGCCACGGTGCAGCGGCTGGGGCAAAACAACTTCAGCGACGCCGGGGTGTTTCTCGAAAAATATATTGAACGCGCCCGCCATCTCGAGGTGCAGATCTTCGGCGACGGGAAGGGGGCGGTTATCGCCCTCGGCGTGCGCGACTGCTCGCTGCAGCGGCGTAACCAGAAAGTGATTGAAGAGACGCCGGCGCCAAATCTGCCGGACGGGATGGCGCAGGCGCTGTGTAGCGCGGCCATTGCCCTCGGTAAAGCGGTGAACTACCGCAGCGCCGGGACGGTGGAGTTTGTCTACGACAGCGCGGCGCAGCGCTTTTATTTCCTCGAGGTCAATACCCGGCTGCAGGTGGAGCACGGCGTCACGGAGCAGGTGTGGGGCGTGGACCTGGTGCGCTGGATGATCGCCCTGGCGGCAGGGGATTTACCGCCGCTGAGCGAGCTGGCCGCCGGGCTACAGCCCCGGGGGTATGCCATTCAGGCGCGAATTTACGCCGAAGATCCTGGCCGCCAGTTTCAACCTTCGCCCGGACTGTTAACCGACGTCTGGTTTCCGCCGGCGGACGGCGCTACCCTGCGCATCGACCGCTGGGTCGAGGCCGGCTGTGAAGTGCCGCCGTTTTTTGACCCTCTGCTGGCGAAAGCTATCGTCTGGCGCCCCAGCCGCGATGAGGCGATCGACGGCCTGGCGCAGGCCCTGGCGGAGACCCGCCTGTACGGCGTCGAAACCAACCGCCAGTACCTGCAGCAGATCCTTGGCTTTGCGCCGTTCACCGCCGGGGAACCCTGGACCCGCTGTCTGGAGCAACTGCGCTACCGGGCCGATACCGTGGAGGTACTCAGCGCCGGCACCCAGACCAGCGTCCAGGACTACCCGGGACGTCTGGGGTTCTGGGCGGTGGGCGTACCGCCCTCAGGCCCGATGGATGACCGGGCGCTGCGCCTGGGCAATCGTCTGCTGGGCAATGCCGAGGGCGACGCCGCGCTGGAGATCACCCTTAGCGGACCCACGCTGAAATTTAATACCGCGGTGCAGGCGGTGGTCTGCGGCGCGCCGCTGCCCGTAACGCTCGACGGCATCGACCAGGAGATGGACGGCGTCTTCTCTGTTCCGGCGGGGGCGACCCTCAGGCTGGGGGCGATAAGCGGGCCAGGCGTCAGAAGCTATCTCTGCCTGCGCGGCGGCATTCAGGTGCCGGACTACCTGGGCAGTAAAAGCACCTTTACCCTCGGTCAGTTTGGCGGCCACGGCGGACGGGCGCTGCGCGCCGGCGACGTGCTGCATCTTGCGCCTCCGGCTGAGACCATAGAAGGCGCGGCGCTTCCCGCAGGGCTGCGCACTGCGCTTGCGGAAGTACGAACGCTGCGGGTGATTTATGGCCCCCACGGCGCGCCGGAGTTCTTTGCCCCGGCGTATATGGCGACCTTTTTTGCCACCGACTGGGAAGTGCATTTTAACTCCAGCCGCACCGGCGTGCGCCTGATCGGGCCCAAGCCGGTCTGGGCCCGCGACAGCGGCGGCGAAGCCGGGCTCCATCCGTCGAATATTCATGACAACCCCTACGCGGTGGGGGCGGTGGATTTTACCGGCGATATGCCGGTGATCCTCGGGCCGGACGGCCCAAGCCTCGGGGGCTTCGTCTGCCCGGTCACGGTGATCGAAGCCGATCTCTGGCAGCTGGGCCAGCTTAAGGCGGGGGATAAGGTGCGCTTTGTGGCGGTTGACGTCCCCACCGCCCGGCGGCTGGCGGCAGGCCGTCGCGCAGAGCTGGCGACCCTGCAGGCGCAGGACGTTGCCTGGCAGCCTGTGCCGCTCACCTCGCCGGTGGTGATGACCAGCGGCGACGCTGACAAACGCCTGGTGGCGCGCCTCTCCGGCGATACCCATCTGCTGCTGGAGGCCGGTGAGGCGGAGCTGGATCTGGTGCTGCGCTTTCGCATCCATGCCCTGATGCAGGCCCTTGAGGGGCAATCCCGGGACGGGATCATCGATATCACGCCGGGGATCCGCTCTCTGCAGCTCCATTTCCAGCCGGAAACGCTGGCGCTGGAGACACTGCTGGCGTGGGTCCGCGAGGAGTGGGCCACGGTCTGCATGAGCGACGATCTGCAGGTTCCGACACGGGTGGTGCATCTCCCGCTCTCCTGGGACGATCCGGCCTGCCGCAAGGCGATCGACAAATATATGACCACCGTCCGCCCGGACGCCCCCTGGTGCCCAAGCAACCTCGAGTTTATTCGCCGGATAAACGATCTCCCGGATGAGCAGGCGGTGTGGCAAACGGTGTTTGACGCCAGCTATCTGGTGATGGGTCTCGGCGATGTCTATCTCGGCGCGCCGGTGGCCACGCCCCTTGATCCGCGCCATCGGCTGGTCACCACCAAATACAACCCGGCGCGAACCTGGACGGCGGAAAACTCGGTGGGCATCGGCGGAGCGTATCTGTGCGTTTACGGCATGGAAGGCCCGGGCGGCTATCAGTTTGTCGGCCGCACCCTGCAGATGTGGAATCGCTATCACGAGGTGGCCGATTTTGCCGGCAAGCCCTGGCTGCTGCGCTTTTTCGACCAGCTGCGTTTCTATCCTGTCTCGGCGGAAGAACTGCTGGCTATTCGCCGCGATTTCCCGCTCGGACGCTACCCGCTGCGCATCGAGCACAGCACGCTGCGGCTGGCGGAGTACCAGCAGTTTCTCTCTCGCGAGGCGCAGAGCATTAGCGCATTTCGCGACCATCAGCAGCGGGCGTTTAACGACGAGCGCGAGCGCTGGATCGCCAGCGGCCAGGCCCATTTCGACAGTCAGGAGAGCGCGACAGAAGAGGCGGGCGATGCGCCGCTGCAGCCGGGGGAGCAGGGGGTGGAAAGCCCGGTATCCGGTAATCTGTGGCAGGTACAGACCGCGGCCGGCAGCCAGGTACGCGCCGGCGATGTGCTGGTGGTGCTTGAGTCGATGAAAATGGAGATCCCGCTGCTGGCGCCGTGCGATGGCAGGGTTCAGCAGGTCAATGTGCAGCCAGGCAGCGCGGTGCGTGCCGGGCAGCGGGTGGCAGTGATTATTGAGGAGAAGGCATGATGCAGCAGACGTTTGATTTACGCCTGGCGACTCTGGCGGCGAACTATCGTAATGGCCACACCACCCCGCGCGCGCTGCTGGCGGGGATCCGCCAGCGGGCGCAAGCGCTGGATCCCGAGTTTAATCTGTTTATCCATCTCCTGAGCGAAGCGGAGCAGGCGCCGTTTCTGGCGGCGCTGGAAGGCCATTCGCCAGACACGCTCCCTCTGTACGGGGTGCCGTTCGCCATCAAAGATAATATTGACCTTGCGGAGATCGTCACCACTGCCGCCTGTCCGGCGTTTGCTTACCGGCCGACGCAAAGCGCGACCATTGTCGCACAGCTGATTGCCCTGGGGGCGGTGCCGGTGGGCAAAACCAATCTCGATCAGTTTGCCACCGGCCTGAACGGGACTCGTTCGCCGTATGGTCGCTGCCGCAACGCGTACCATCCCGCTTATCCCTCCGGCGGCTCCAGCGCCGGCTCAGCGCTGGCGGTAGCCCTGGGCGTCGCCAGCTTCGCGCTGGGAACCGACACCGCCGGCAGCGGTCGCGTCCCGGCCGGGTTGAATAACCTGGTGGGCCTGAAAGCGACGAAAGGGGTGATCTCCACCGCCGGGGTGGTACCGGCCTGCCGCACGCTGGACTGCGTGACCTTTTTCAGCGCCACCGCCGACGAGGCCAGCCAGCTGCTGGCGCTGGTTGCCCGGGCCGATCCGCAGGATAGCTACAGCCGCCGCAATCCTCAGTGGAACAGTCGTCAGGCCTTCGGCAGGCCGTCCGCCGGGTTTCGCTTTGGCATCCCGCGGGAGCTTAACTTCCTCGGCTGCCGCGCCAGCGAAGCGCTGTTCGCCCAGGCCGTGCAGCGGCTGACGGCGCTCGGCGGGGAAGCTGTGGCGATCGATTTCGCGCCTTTTCTCGCCGCCGCCCGCCTGCTGTATGACGGGCCATGGGTCGCTGAACGCTATGCGGTGGCTGGTCCGTTGATTGAGCAGCAGCCGGACGCCGTGCTGCCGGTTATTCGCGACGTGCTGGCGAAAGCGCCTGATATCGACGCGACGGCGACCTTTAAGGCGATGTATCAGCTGCAGGAGTATAAAGCGCAGTGCGATGCCATCCTCGAGACGCTGGACTGCGTGCTCACGCCAACCTTACCGCGGCCGGTAACGCTGGACGAGCTGGCGGCGGAGCCCATCGCCCGTAACGCCGACCTGGGCTACTACACCAACTTTATGAACCTGCTGGACTATGCGGCGGTGAGCGTGCCGTGCGGATTTATGCCCGACGGACTGCCCTCCGGCGTCACGCTGTTCGGCCGGGCCTTTACCGATCAGTATTTGCTGAGCCTGGCCGACGCCTTCCAGCGCGCGGAGCGGCTGCCGCTGGCAGGCGGCGTGTGGCTGGAGAGCCCGCCCCCTGCGCGCCCCGCGGGCCATGATCGGATGGCCCTGGCGGTATGCGGCGCCCACCTGACCGGCCAGCCGCTGAACGGTCAATTGCTGGCGCGGGGCGGCCGGCTGCTGCAGGCGACCCACAGCGCGCCGCGCTATCGGTTGTATGCCCTCCCGGATGGCAAGCGCCCGGCGATGGTGCGTGACGAGCCAGAGGGGGCTGCGATAGCGGTGGAAGTCTGGGCGATCCCCAGCGCTGAGGTGGGGTCGCTGCTGGCCGCCATCCCCGCGCCGCTGGGGCTGGGACAGATTGAGCTGGCGGACGGCCGCTGGGTGACAGGCTTTATCTGTGAAGCCGGGGGGCTGGGCGCGGCCACCGAGATCACCGCCTGGGGCGGCTGGCGTCAGTGGCTGGCCAGGTAAACGGAACACCCTCTGAGGTAGCGCCGCAGAGGGAACCCTCGCTTATAGCGGGCTGTTCTCATCGAGCCGGGTGACGCTCCAGACGCGGGCGTGCGTGTCATCAATGCGATAGTAGCTTTTCACGCTTGCCGTACCGCCGATGGCGTAGCCCACCAGAGCCACAATGTTGAGCTGATGCCCCTGCTTATCGGTAAACGCATAATATTCATCCAGCACATAGCCGCTGGCGCTAGCCGCTGATTCCAGACGATCGTCCCTGGCTTTCAGGTCCGGGGTATAGTCCGCGATGGTTTTCCCCACAAAGTTTTTGGCGACGTCCTGCTTTTCGTCAACGCTGACGATAAACGCCGCGCTGGCAGGAAAGTGCTGAACCACGTCAGCCAGGGTCGGTTTCGGCGCGGCAGAGGGGAATAACGTGTGATCGATAGTGTAGGCCTGTAGCCAGCAGGAGAATAACGCCGCTTCCGCCGCACGGCCATCCGGGTCAGAAAGTCCGGGCAGCGCATCGACGGTCTCTCCCGCTTTACGCAGCGCAATGAAATCGGCACAGGAAGAGACCCGTGCCTGATTCTGGTCACTCAGCACCAGCGTCAGAGGAGACTGGTTTATCTCAAGCTCGCCCGCCGCCAGCACCGGCGTGCTCAACAATAACGTCACCGCCATACCGATAAAATATTTCATCACATAGCCTCCATGAATATCGACGTATCCTGATCCGAGGTGACAGGGAAAGCAAGCGATGGATGATGTCTTTTCCACATGTCCGGCCGATGCCTCCCTGACGCCGAGCGACGGCCGGGGAAGGTTACTGATGGTGTAGGGCGGGATAAAACGCTTCCGCTGTCCATTGCGCAGATGGCTGGCGGTATTGCTGCCAGAACAGTTCGGCAATCTCCCGGGCTTCGGCGGAACCCGGCGTGACGTACGCCCCCACCGTCACGATGGAAAGATGAATATTCTGCGCTTTTAATAACGGAAAAAGGCCATGCGTCAGGTTAAGCAGCCCGGCTTTGCCGACGCTTAGCGTCAGATACTCCGGATGAGGCTGAGTGGCAAACATCCCGCCAGTCAGCAGGATCGCGCCTTCTCCACGCGCGGCCATCCGAGGAGTGACCGCTTTGATGGCGGCATATACCGCGCCAATATTGGTGGTGAGATCCTGGATGAAGCCTGCCACCGACTGGGTCTCCAGATTACCGTCATGTATGGCCGCGGCGTTGAAGTGCAGCACATCCACGCCGCCGGTCTCCACCTCTACCTCGCGAATGAGTTCCACGATACTGGTGATATCGCTGGCGTCCGCTACGCGGCCTTCCGCGGCTAATCCAGCCGCTCTCAGTTGGTCGGCCTGCGCCGCCACATAGTTTTTATTGCGTGAGGACAGCACCACCCGGAATCCCTCACCAGCAAATCGTGAGGCCGTCGCCATTCCCATCCCAGGACCGGACCCGATACTCAAAAACGTTTTCATGTGCTTCTCTCACTGTAGTTTGCAGAGCCGCTATGTTAATACCCTGGCAGATCGCTGATAATCAGCCTTATTTGCAAATGATTAATGTGCTGGGTGCAGGAATCATGTTCGATGATTTTGAAGAGCTGATGGCGTTTGTCTGTGTGGCCGAGACAGGGAGTTTTATTGGGGTCAGCCGCAGGCTGGCTCGGGATGCGTCGGTCATTTCCCGCCGGGTTAGCCACCTCGAGAAAAAACTGGGCGTCCGGTTGCTGGTGCGCACTACCCGTAGCGTAACGCTTACCGAAGCCGGAACCTGGTTTTTGCAGCGCGCCCGCGCGGCGCTGGATGAGCTCAGCGCCGCCAGCCGCGAGGTGGGGGACTTTGCTGCCACCTCGCAGGGAACGTTGCGGGTTTCGCTGCCGGTGACCTTTGGCCGGGAGCTGATTGCCCCGGTGTTTCCTGATTTCCTGCAGGCGTATCCGGATATTCGCCTGGATGCCCATTTTCTCGATCGACGGGTCGATATTGTCGCGGAGGGGTTTGATGCGGTGGTTCGCCTGGGGAGCGTGCGGGACAGTACCTTAACCGGGCGCGAGCTGGGGGCGTTTAGAAGTCAGCTGATTGCTTCGCCGGTCTATCTGCAACGCTTCGGTGAGCCGACTCATCCTGAGCAACTGGCAGCCCATCGGTGTCTCGGCTTTACCCACCATCCGGACTGGCCCTACTGGATCCTCGAAAATGGTCGGGAGCATATCCAGGTGACGCCAGCCGGCCCCCTCACCACCAATATCAGTGAAGCGCTGCTGACGGCGGTGATTCGGGCAACCGGGATCGCACTGCTGCCGGGGTGGATGGTTTGCCAGGCGGTGCAGCGCGGGGAACTGGTCCGCGTGCTGCCCGACTGGCGTAGCGCGGCGAAGGTCAGCGTTTATGCCCTGATGCCGCCCGGCACGCTGGTTCCCGCCAAGACCCGGGTATTTATCGATACGGTATGCCATCAGCTGGCGTCATCCCCGCTGTGGCAGGACGAATTGAAGCGATAAGCAGGGGGGGCCGATTGCGCAGATCGTTGATGGAGAAGGGCCTCGAAGTGTTCCTGCTGAATGTACGGAGCAATAAATTTATCCTCGGACAGATAATGCCCTGGCGGACTTTCTTCGTGCAGTGAGAAGGTTTAATCACTCGAATTAATAGTGAATATCAAATGCCAAATTGATATTAACGTTTATCAAGAAAGCCATTAATATCACCAGTATGGAGGGATTATGAATTTAATTGATAGCGCTAAGAATGAAGAGCTATGGAATATTCGTTTTGTTTTAACTGATATGGATGAAACGCTGACCTATAAGGGCAGACTGCAGGCCAGAACCTATCAGAGTCTGGAAATGCTACAACATGCGGGCATTAAGGTTATTCCGGTAACGGCGGCCTCTGCCGGGTGGGCCGATCAGATGGCGAGAATGTGGCCTGTTGATGGGGTCATCGCTGAAAATGGAGGATTATTTCTTATCAGAAATAACGTCGGTGAGGGTATTAACAGGTATTTCTGGCATGAAGACAACTATCTTCTTAATCGAAAAAACATCAGCCATATTCTTTTCAAGATTCGCCAGAAATACCCCTGGGTTGAGGTTTCTGACGATCAGGATTTTCGCCTGACGAGTATTGCTTTCAAACTTCCCAAAAATCATGAACAGACCAAACAACTTATTGACGAATTAGTGGAAAATAAATGCAGCTATACCATTAATAATTTATGGGTACTGGGGTGGTTAGGGGGATATGACAAACTCGTCATGAGCAGAAAGGTGTTAAAGCAGTTTTATGCACTGGAAGAATCTGATGAACAAGCATCGGTTTTCTACAGTGGTGATTCGCTCAATGATGCACCTATGTTCAGTTACTACAGCAAAACGTTGGGAATGAACACGATCAATGACATAGCGCAAGTTATATCATCATTGCCTCGCTGGATAAGTCAATTTCCAGGTGGTGAAGGGTTTGTCGATGGCGCGAACAGAATTTTAAATGCTAAAAGGGCAAGCATCAGTTAAGTTGCCTTCTCCGCTCTGACAGAATTAAACCGGCTCCGTTCGTTGCAACAGGTCCGGTTGTTGTATGCGTTAGATAGAGAGCTTCATGTGGGGTACTTCCCGTTATCCAGGCGGAACGCCATTCACCTTGAATGGCTCATCATTTATGTTGCAAAAATGTGAACGCTTCAGTAGCCTTGTCTCTTTCGGAGACAGGAAATGCTCGTCACTGATTCACTTCTGGCTTACACCCTCGCTGCCACTCTGCTTACCCTGACGCCAGGTCTGGATACCGCGCTTATACTGCGCACGGCGACCGCTGAAGGCGGGCGCAAAGCCTTGCATGCCGCGTTAGGCATCGATCTCGGGTGCTTTATCTGGGGCGCGCTGGTGGCCTTTGGTTTGGGCGCGCTGCTGGCGGTTTCTGAGCTGGCTTATACCTTGTTGAAATGGTGCGGCGCGGGCTACCTTTGTTGGCTGGGCATCCAGCTGCTTCTGCGTCCGCGCCAGCAATTTAACAGCAATCCGGCAGCGGCAACCGCCACGAGCAACTGGTTTCTGCGTGGGATGCTGGGAAATGTGCTTAATCCCAAAATGGGCGTCTTCTACGTTTCGTTTTTACCTCAGTTTATCCCGGCGGGGCATTCCCCCATCACATGGACCTTTCTCCTGGTTACTATCCATGTATTGATTGGTACGCTGTGGTCGTTAACGCTGATTACCGCCACTCGCTATGCCGCCGGTATCCTGAAAAAAACGGCGGTAGTGAAATGGATGGATCGAACGACCGGCTGCCTGTTTCTGCTTTTTGCGGCGAAGCTGGCGATGAGCCGCCGGTAATAAAACAGGGGCCTTTGCCCCTGTTTTTGCGCTTTGCTCAGCTATCTTGAGGTACAGGCTCTACGATCCCGGCTGGGTCACACACTGTGCCGGATCAAACACCGTTTTCCAGTCTTGCTTCATATCAACGACGGTCCAGCCATGCGCTTTTGCCTGCGTTAATCCATCAATCAGCTTTCCGCTGGCTGGAGGATGACTATCATAGGCATATTCACGCACGGAATCCGTATGATGCACCAGAAGGCCAAAGGGTTTGACGTCAGGATTGGCGGCGGTGTACTGCAGCATGGCGAGATCGCCATCGCTATTGCCAAATGCCGCGACAGGGCGCTGGCCCATGAAAAGGTGGATCGCCACGGGTTTATTGGCTGCATCGTCATTGAAGGCCCCCGACATTGTCTTGGTAATTTTTGTCCCTTCATCAGATAACGCGAATTCGCCAAGCGAAAACGACCCGATCACTTGTTCAGGTGGAATGCCGTACATTTTTTGCGACAGTACGCGCATAAAATCGATACCGCCGCCGGAGACAATCCAGGTTTTGAAACCGTTGGCCCGCAGATATTCCAGTAGCTGACGCATCGGCTGATATCCCATCCGATCGTACTGGCAGCCAAAACGCGGGTCCTTATGCGATGAAACCCAGTTAGCAACGCGCTGATTAAAGTCATCTGTCGTCATGCCGCTGTGCGTCAGCGATAAAAGATGAATAAGCCCTTTTTCGCCGGAAGCGGCGACAGTTTTGATATCGTCTTTCAACACGGCCTGCACCAACGCGTCGCTAGACCACTCCTGGTGTTGCGGGGCCAGACGTTTGATCTCATCCAGCACGAACCGGATCTGAAACGTCAGCGGCGCTTCTGGCCACAGGGTGCCATCATTATCAAATACGACGTAGCGTTTTTCGGCCGGAATAAACGTTGAGCGGTCTGGGTTGGTGGCACCTTGCACCCATTCTTCAATGGCGCGCTTGGCTGCCGTATCGTTCCATGCTGAGAGTGGATCTGCCACTGCGTTGCCGCAGAGGGCGAATAAAGTCAGAGCGATTAACGTACGCTTCATCGTGAACTCCTGTTATCCGGGGTCTGTCCCGGTAGCGAAAGTGGCTGCCAGAATCGGCGCCAACGGTGAGATAAGTAACGCGCGCTACGCAGCAAAGTGCGGCGGAAAATAAACATCAGCATGAGTAACGCGAGGCCGCCTGCGAGCATTAACGCATTCTGCCGGGTCAACGTGCCACGATCGCCCTTTAACGAAGATTCCGCACCGGCCGAGCGCGAAGCGGCAATCCGGTAGGTGCTGCCGGGGAGTTCAGCGGTTTGCCACTGCTGATGGGTTGTATCCCACCACCGCAATTTGATCGGCGGCAGCGTGACTTCCCCCGCAACAACAGGCAAATAGCGGAGCGTTTCCACGCGTTCCGCGCCTTCAAGATCCCCCCGGCCCGAAGTCAGCAGACGATTTTCAGGCGGCAGACGCTGGGTATGGGTGCCGCTGATGGCATAGAGCAGCGGTGGGATTTGGGCGGGCATCACCTCCGTGGCTCGGACGGTGACGACGCGTTCAATAACGTCGCCGGCACGCAGCGTTTTATCTTTACCACTACGGTAAATATTGACCTTCTGGCTGAGCGAGAGACCTGAAGCGGGCAGGAAACGGTCTGGCTGTTCAATTCCTTGCGGCCAGTTAACCTGCGTTTCCAGCGCCGGTAGTTTGACCGTCACGGGCGCCTGTCCGGAGGCGGTTAACGTCATTTCAAAAGCCGGTAAACGCAGCTTACCTGCATCCCAGGCAGTGAGCTGGCGTTCCATGCGCACGCCGCTCCAGCTGGTTCCCTCGGCGTGACGGGTCAGAAGCTGATTGGGTTCGGCTTTGCTCGAGATATCGCCATTTTCGACCGGGAAACCGGGCCACTGCGGCGGCGGATTAAACCATGAATCCGTCCAGAACGTCACCGCCACGCGCACCGGTTGGCCTGGGACAACGTGTTCTGGAGCAACCAGCTCGCGCGTGACCGTCATGGCTGCCTGACAGGGAAGCGCCGCCACCAGAATTAACCAGATAAGTTTCATTGGCCTTCTCCTGACTGAGTCCGGTAGAGACTTTCCAGCAGCCCCGAAGGCGAAACGGTCAGATTTTCGTACCACTGATTCACCTGCGGATTCCCTCCAGCAATGGGCTGAATGTCCTTTTGTTCAACGCCATCGTCGGGTTTCAAATCATGCTTAATTTCATCAGGTTTGTAATCGGCTTCTTCACCTTGCGCCGACTTTTTCTCGCGTTCTTTTTGCCGCAGTTGCATGATGATCGCGGCGATTTTGGCGCGGTTCCCCTGGGCCAGCTTCCAGTCCGGGCGCAGACTTAACGCCCGGTCATAGCTGTTTAGCGCCTGCTGCCACTGTTTTTGCTGGGCATAACTATTGCCTGTCCAGAGCAGGGTTTCCGGGGTTTGTTGCGCCTGGCGGAACGCGGCGGTAGCGGCGGGGTAATTGCCCGCCCGATACCATGCAATACCTTGCCGGAGCGGGTCGCTATAATGCTGGGCCGCGCGGGCATAATCCCCCTCGGCAAAAGCACGCTGACCCTGCACATCGGGGCTTATCCAGGCATCCAGCCAGGCGGCATGGCCGGATGGCTGCCAGAGCAGCAGCGGCGCGATTAAAATCCAGCAAAAGAGCTGGCGTCGCCAGATAAACAGCATGACGAGCATAGGTATCGCCAGCATCCAGCCATCGTTACGCCAGTGTAAATCACTCCGGGCATTGTTCTGTGCGGTGACACTTTGTTGAATATGGCTCTGTATCACGGGCAGATCGTCATCATCGGTGGTCACCAGCGTGACGGGGATCCCCTCGTCTCGCACCTGCTCGAAGCGTTTAACATTCAGTCGCGTATCGGTTTCACTGGCGGCATATTTTTCAGGCAGCGCGCCCCCCTGAGCGGTTCCCGGCACCCAGATCTGCAGCGGTGTCTTTTGTGTGCCTAGCCATCTGGCGTCATCCGCACTAAGGGTATCCGCCACCAGAATAATGCTGCGCGGGGCGGTGGGCATATTATGCATGGCCAGTGAGATGGCATGCTGAAGTCCGGAACCCTCGCCAGACGGTAATAACGCGGGGGTTTGCGCATGCAGGAATAGCGAATAAAACGCCGTATCGACAGTGAGCGGGGTGGTTAGCCAGGCACCGGAGTTATACACCACCAGGCCAAATCGGGTACCCGGCATGCGCTCCATGAGGGACAGGATTTTGGTCTGCATCCTCTGATGGCGGCTGGGAGGCAGATCGCTGGCAAACATGGCGGTATCCTGTTGCAAAATCACCATCACGTTACTTTCCGTCGTCAGCGCGGCGGGAAGCTGACGCTGCCAGCTTGGGCCAGCCAGCGCGATGAGGCCAAGCATCGCCAGCCATGGCAGTACGCGGGTGAGCTTGCGCTGCCGCCCGACGATCAGCGCTTTCGCCAGCGGCTTGTCCATGATGCGCGACCAGGCGCTATGCCCGGCGGAGGGTAACCACCACAGCGCGATGGCCGGGATCAGCAGCAGCAAACGCCAGGGGTATAAAAAGTGAAAATCACTCATGCCGCTCTCTCCCTGAACGCGCGATACAGATTAAAGGTCAGCAACAGAAGCAGTGCGGCGGCAAGCGGCCAGGCAAAAAGCGGTATACGCCACGACCAGCCGATGCTTTTTACCTGCACTGGCGTAATCGCGTCAATTTCTTGCCAGACCGCATCCAGCGAAGCCCCGCTATTCTCTGCCGTCCAGGCGCGCCCGCCGGTGGTGCGAGCTATATCCTGTAAAAGAGCGACATCCACTTTGTCATCGCCGCCGCTGTTCACGTCGCCAAAGGCGATGGTGTGAACCTGTACGTGATGACGGGCCGCCAGCTGTGCGGCGAGGCGAGGGGTCAGTTGTGACGCGGTGTCGTTACCATCGGTCAAAAGGATGGCTAATTTACTGGCGTCAGTATCGCCGCTGGAATCCAGCAGTTTCACCGTGACGCCCAGCGCGTCGCCAATCGCCGTCTGTTGTCCCGCCATGCCAGGCGCAAGCTGATTGATACGGGTTTCCAGCGCCTGTTTATCCTCACTGACGGGCGCGAAAGGCCAGGCGCTGTTGGCAAAAATCACCAGCCCGATACGATCGGATTTACGAGCCGCTACGAATTTTTTAACGGAGCTCTGTACCGCCTGCAGACGGGTGATACCGCCCGTGACGTCGTTTTTCTCCATAGAGCCGGAAACATCAAGAATCAGCATAATATCGCGCATCGGTTTTTCAGTATGCTGCGGCGGGGCAAGCAATTCCGGGCGGGCGAGGGCGCAGACCAACAGCGACCATACCAGCCAGAACAGCCAGGTGGATAGCTTCCCGCCATGTGCAGGTTGGTTGTTAAGCTGGAGTTCGTTAATCAGCCCAGGCAAAAAAGGAACCCGGACATACTCTTTCAACGAGCGCTCTTTGGCCATCACAAAGCGACTTGCCAGCGGCAGGATCAGTAGCAGCCAGGCCCACGGCCAGGCGAACGCCAGACGTGAGAAGAAGTCAGACATGGGGTAATCCTTCAAGCCAGGAGCGAAGCTGCATACGCAGCCGTTCGGTATCGCCATCACTGAGCTGGTTCTCTGGCTGACAGTAGCGTTCGCACAGCTGCTGGCGTAACGCGTCATCCAGCGGGACGTTTTGCAACCATTGGGCAGGATCCAGCGCGCCGCTCACTTGCTCCCGCGGCTGATGCACCAGCAAAATACGTTTCATCAGCAGCAGCCAGCTGTCTACCGTTTGCGGTTGAGCGAGAGCCGCCAGCGCCTGGCGACGCCACAGGTTTCGCCGCCATCTGGCGATGCGGATGATGAGATAAATGAGCAACAGGGCGAGCAGGATACCGCCCAGTACAAACCATCCCGGCGGTAGGGGAAACCATGACGGTGAATCGGGAAGAACCGGTTCCGCCAGTTCGGGTACCGTAAATCCTTTCTCCAGCATCTATACCTCTTTTTGAAGCTGTCTGAGTAGATCTCCGGCGACGACAATCTGCTTCACCTGCACGCCAAGTCGCGTGAGACGAGACGCCTGGGCTGAGAGTCGCGCCGTGATGCTTTGTTTGATGCCGTCCTGTAGCGCAGGCGAGAGCGAAAATGCCGCCTCTTGCCCTTCATACCGAGCGGCCAGCCGCCCGTGTGCAGGCAGGCGCAAATGCAGATCGTCGAGGATCACGAATGCACTCACTTCCCCTCGACGGCGCAGGGCTGCCAGCAGCGCATCGCACTCGTTATCCAGATCGTGAAAGTCGCTGATTAACGCGACCCAGCAGCCGGTTGGAATTAACGGCAGAGAGTGGCGCAGAATGGCGGCCAGCGAAAGTGGGTCAGGCGTTTCCCGCGGATAATTATCCGCCACGGCGTGGTTGTACTGCACAATATCGTCGAGAAATGCGGGAAGCGTACCGTTTGGCGCGCGGCATTTACGCAGAGAAAAGTCCCGATCGCCAAAGACAATGCCGCCTAAACGATCGCCGTCGTGCCAGCTGCGCCACGCCAGCAATCCGGCAGTTTTCGCTGCCGCGACGGATTTTGTCTGAACGCGCGTGGAAAAAAACATATCCCGTCGTTGATCAACCAGCAGAAAGACGGGGCGCTCTTTTTCTTCGTTATAAAGTCGGATCCACGGCGTACGCATGCGGGCAGTAGCCTGCCAGTCAATCAGCCGGACGTCGTCGCCGGGCTGATAACGACGCAGGCTGTCAAAGTTCAGCCCGCGGCCCTGCTGGCGTGATGTACGTTCACCCCCAAGCGCGCCAGGCGGGATCTGCCCTGGCGGATTGGCGATGGCTCGCGCCTCTGCGGCGAGCTTCAGCAGCGTTTCCCGGTCAATGCGAACGGCGCTACTCATTATGCCACCACGGCATCAAGCAGCATCCGCACGGCATCGTCCGGTGTGCAGTTATCCGCGCTGGCCTGGTAGCTGAGCATCAGACGATGACGTAATACCGCTGGGGCGATCTTTTTAATGTCTTCGGGCAGCACCGCGTCCCGGCCTTCCAGCCAGGCCTGCGCTCGCCCGCAGCGCTCCAGGGCCAGCGTGCCGCGAGGACTGATGCCAAACGTCAGATAACCGGCCAGCGTATCGCTCACCGACTGTGGATGACGACTTAAGTCTACCAGGTTGACGATATAATTTTCGACGGTCGGGGAGACGTGAATAGCGGAAATCGCCTGCCAGCATTCAGCGATTTCCTGCTGACTCAGCATGAGCGTATCGGTCTGTTCTGGCTGTGCTGATGCGGTACTCGTCAGTTGTTGATACTTTTTCTGCTGCTCGGCGCGCACCAGTTGCATCACTTTCTGTTCATTGTCTTTTGACGGATAGTGCACCAGTACCTTCATCAAAAAACGGTCCAGCTGGGCTTCCGGCAGAGGCCAGGTACCTTCCTGATCCACTGGGTTTTGCGTGGCCAGAACCATAAAAACACCGGGTAAAGGCCAGCTTTTGCCCGCCACGGTGACGTGACGTTCTTCCATGGCTTCGAGCAGCGCGGACTGCACGCGGGCCGAGGCGCGGTTGATTTCATCGGCGAGGATGATATTGCCGAACACCGGGCCGGGACGGAAGCGGAACTGATCCTCTTCACGGGTGGCGTTTTGCTGATAAATTTCGCTGCCGGTGATATCTGAGGGCAGAAGATCAGGCGTGAACTGAATACGACGGTAATCCCCCTCAACGTGGCGGGCAAGTTCGCGTACCGCGCGCGTTTTCGCCAGGCCCGGTAAACCTTCAAGCAACACGTGTCCGTCGCACAACAGGGCGACTATCAACATGCGCACCAGTTCTTCCTGACCGAGAACCTGTTCGTTCATGCGTTGCTCAAGCTGCAATAACTTCTCTCGATTTATCATCGGCGTAGCCCTGCAAAATCACGTTTAATTAAAGTGGCGATGCCCACCAGGATCGGCTCGGCATAGTTGAAAAAGGCCTTAATGCCCGGGCAAAGATAATTCAGTCCCAACTCGCCGTCCGGTGCGCGCACCAGGCGGTTTTTCGGGCATTCGCCCCAGCACAGCTTCAGATAAGGGCAGGCTTTACAGTAGTTGGGCAGCGTGTCGCGCTTGCCCATGCCAAACGCTTTCTGCCGTTCGGAGAAAGCCAGATGCGAAAGCTGAGCATGCTCAATGTTGCCGATCTGATATTCCGGGTAGACATAGTGATCACAGGAATAAATATCGCCGTTTTTCTCAATCGCCAGCCCTTTTCCGCAGAATTCTGAGTGGGTGCAAATTTGCGCCGGCATTCCCATTGTCTGGGCGACCGCCGTTTCAAACAGATTGACCTGCACGCGGCCCAGGTCGTTATTCACCCACTCTTCAAAAACGGCAATCAGAAACGTGCCCCAGTCTTCCGGGTCAACCGACCAGTCGGTAACAATGGAGTCGAGGTCGCCGGGACGCGCGCGGCGGCTACCGGTGAGCGGGATGGCGTCATCCTGCCAGAATTGCGGCGCGGTTTGTTTGAAATCAACAGGTTCGACGCAGGGATTAAACTGTACATAGGTCGCACCCAGTTCGCGGGTGACGAAGCGGTACACTTCCAGCGGAAAGCGGGCGTTGGTCCGGTTTACCGTTACCAGCGCGTTAAATGGGACGCCGTGACGCTTCAGGGCCTCAACGCCCGCCATCACTTTGTCAAATGTCGGTTTGCCGCTACGGGTCACGCGATAGCGGTCATGCAGTTCTCGTGGGCCATCAATCGAGAGTCCCACCAGAAATTGATGTTCTTTTAGAAATTCAGCCCATTTATCGTTTAACAACACGCCATTGGTTTGTAAATCATTCTCGACACGCTGTCCGGGCTTCTGGTACTGCTTCTGAAATTTCACAACCTTCTGGAAAAACGCTAACCCCATCAGCGTGGGTTCGCCGCCTTGCCAGGAAAATACCACCTGGTCACCGTCCTGGCCGTCAATATACTGGCGAATGAAATTCTCCAGCACCTCGTCACTCATTCCGGTATGTCTGTCCTGATGCAGAAGCTCTTCTTTGTGCAGGTAAAAACAGTAGGAACAATCGAGGTTGCAGGTTGAGCCGGTTGGTTTAGCCATGACATGAAAGCGGCGCTTGTATTCTGGCCCTTTGCCGTCATATTTTTCCGCCGACGGAAGCGCCTTAACGGGTAGTGTGGTGCTGTACTTCATATAGCAGACCCCTGAACAGAAAAACAAACAAAGCGCAGATTGACTGCTCTTCAAAGCACGAACAGACTGCCGGGGCAGTCTGTCCGCAGGCTTTCATCATTTATTGATATTAGAGCCTTGTTCCAGCATTGCCGAAGCATCAGAGATCGTGAATGAACCTGGCTTCTGACGTGGCGGGAACTCCTTAAAGGTGGCCAACATTTCTTTGGCGTACTTCTGCGCGCCGCCCATCAGGAACATACGATCGTAGAACCAGGAGTTGTATCCCATACCGTCGCTGCCTTTCTCCAGCGGGTCAACTTCGAGATCAAAGATCATTGGCGCACGCAGTTTGGTGAACGGATAACGCCACAAATCAAGACCGGTATGCTCCTGAATCATGAAATGCGCTTTCCAGCGTCCATAGCGCATAGCCAGCAGATCGCCGTCATCGCTCCAGTAGAAGAATTCTTTACGCTGATCCTCGCCTTTGCCCTGCAGGAAGTCGAGCTGGTTATAGCCGTCGAGATGAACTTTATAAGTAATAGATGGCGTTTTATAACCTTTTAAAAGCTCTTGTTTGATATTAGGGTTACCCGCTGCGGCAATGAGGGTAGGGAACCAGTCGTAGCTGGCAAAAATATCATTAATTAGCGTGCCTGGTTTAATATGACCTGGCCATTTGATCATCGCAGGGACGCGGAAACCGCCTTCCCAGCCCGTATTCTTCTCGCCACGGAACGGTGTGATACCGGCATCTGGCCAGGTCGCGGTCATGGGGCCGTTGTCAGTGGTATAAATGACGATCGTATTGTCTTCAATGCCGAGATCTTTAATTTTCTTCAGCACTTCGCCAATCATTTTATCGTGTTCCACCATGCCATCGGCATAGGTCCCAAGGCCCGTTGCACCAATGCTGGCATCTTTCAGGTGGGTTTTATTGTGCATCCTGGTGGTATTGAACCAGGTAAAGAACGGTTTGTTGGCCTTAACCTGGCGCTCCATGAAGTCATTATTCGCAGCCAGGGTCTCTTCATCCACGGTGCCCATACGCTTCACCGTTAATGGACCCGTATCTTCAATTTTGCCGTCTGCGGTACTCTTAATTACGCCGCGCGGACCAAATTCCTTACGGAAGGCAGGATCTTTCGGATAGTCTGAGTTTTCTGGCTCTTCTTCGGCATTCAGGTGGTAAAGGTTACCCAGGAATTCATCAAAGCCGTGAGCGGTCGGCAGGAATTCATCGCGATCGCCCAGGTGGTTTTTACCAAACTGACCGGTAGCGTAGCCCAGCTGCTTAAGGATGTTCGCAATGGTTGGATCTTCTTTTTGCAGACCCTGAGGAGCGCCCGGCATTCCGACTTTACTCATCCCGGTGCGGAAAGGCATCTGGCCGGTAATAAACGATGAGCGTCCTGCGGTAGAGCTTTGCTCAGCGTAATAAGAGGTGAACTTGGCGCCTTCGGCAGCAATACTGTCGATATTTGGGGTTTTATATCCCATCATGCCCTGGTTATAGGTACTCAGGTTCCAGTAGCCGATATCATCGCCAAAAATTACCACAATATTTGGTTTAGCGGGATCTTGTTTCGGGGCATTCTCTGCGGCGGTCGTTGCGGGTGCTGCATGGACTGTGGAAACCACGCCAGCCGCTAACGTCAGCATGCTGGCAATCACGGTCCTTCTAAAAGGGACACTTTTTTGCATTAGGGACACTCCAGTCTTTATGATGGCAAGTTGAGTATAGACGGGTAAAAACGCTTACATTAATTTTAGTAATAAAATTAATAGGTTTGACGAAAAAATCAAGTATCGTCAATGAAATATTACTAGCGGTTATAGTGAATTCTCTGTCACACATCGGAATACCAGATTAATTCAAAAGCGCGACTATATAAAAGTAAATGTTGTTTATTAATAAATTAGCGACGCTGCGGCATCCCGTGTCAGTTACGAAGCATCACTTTCATCGTTGTGTCAAATAAATGGAAGGAAAATCCGAATATCCCTTTAACTTATTCTCATGCAAAAGTTTAGTGTATTCATGCTGAATCGATTAACCAATCGTATTATTTTATAGACTACGAATTATGCATTACTGGTGAAAAATGTTATCCTTTGGGCAATATTGATGTGAACTCACTTTTAACTTCGAAATAGTCGGTTGTATCCGTTAGTCGGCGGGGGAGAGATATAAGATAGACGAACAATATCTTCTGGTGCGTATTGCAGAAGCGAACGGCTAGTCTATGCTCAATTATTAAAGAGAAATAGTTCAGAACTTTTCAGAACAATAACAACAATGTTTCGTGGGTTGAGGGTGGAAATGAAGCAAATTCTGTTCATTTGGCTGGCGAGCTTGTTCACGATAACAAGTTTCATTTCGCATGCCGCAGAGCCACGACAGGAGGCGACGCCGCAAGAGCGTGCCCGTACGGTATATATCTTTCATCAGCCGATAGTCATGCTACAGGCTAAATTTGGACTTACTACGCCGGAAGAGCGGGTATTGCGAATTAGAAATACGCTGCGGAATTTCACTGAGGAGGATGTTCGCCAACCTCTCAAACTGGTATCTGTTACCCGTTATAACCAGCCTGGAAAACTCATCGTGATGAACGGTAAGCCAGTTATGCTGCTTACCGAAGGTGATCTTGACGAAGGGGATGACCTCACGCTCGATCAGGCCGCGCAGCGGGTTATGGCGCGTATGGAGGCGCAGAGAACCGCTCTGCGCGACCAGTATAACCGCAGCTGGTTGGTGCTTTCCGCCATAAAAGCCCTTGGAGGTCTGCTTGGGCTAGTCGCGCTTTGGTACGGTGCATACCGCTCATGGCGCAGGGTAAAACAGCTATTTCGGCGACGTATCATTGAGAATCGTAGCTGGATCCCCCAAAGCTGGCGACGCTTTATCGGTGCTATCGAAGCGCGACTTTATGCCACATTGATGATCTTGCTGGGCGTCATAGTACTGTATGTCTGGCTGAGCTGGGTATTAAGCCTGTTCCCATGGACACGCGTATGGGGCGCCTCACTGGGCGATTGGTCTGTGCGCGCTTTTCAGGGCATAGCGCTTGCTGTGGTATCTGCCTTGCCGGGCCTGATGATCGTGCTGATTATTTTTATGCTAACCGCTGTGATTTTGAAACTGCTTAAAGTGGTTCTCAATCAGGTGGCAGCAGGACGTTTGCAACTTCCTGGCATTCATCCGGAAACGGTCGGGGCGACTCGTAAACTGATCGCAGTGGTGGTATGGCTGTTTGCGCTGTCAGCAGCGTACCCCTTTTTGCCTGGCGCTAACTCGCTCGCGTTTAAAGGGATCAGCGTCTTCTTTGGTCTGATGTTGACGTTAGGGTCCGCCGGAGTGATGAACCACGCCATGAGCGGTCTTGTACTGATTTATTCCCGTGCGCTGCGCAAAGGCGATGTCATACGCGTGGCCGATAACGAAGGGCTGGTGAGTGAAATTGGTATGTTGGCCACCAAGATCATTACCCGAGAAAATTACGTGGTCACGGTGCCTAATGCGGTGGTTGTGAGTGGAAAAATCACCAATTTGAGCGCACATGCTCACGGTGGTGGCATCAACCTGACCATCAGCGTGACGATTGGTTATGACACACCCTGGCGACAGGTTCATGCCATGCTAGAGCTCGCCGCCAAACGGGCAAGCTCAGTCGATCCGGCTCAACCACCGCTGGTACGCCAGCTCAGTTTGATGGACTGGTATATCGCCTACGAATTACAGGTACAACTGAAAGCAGGGCAATCATTAGCCGCAGCTCGCAATGAACTTTATAGCCATATTCAGGATGTATTTAACGAATTCAACGTACAGATTATGTCCCCGAATTATGTTATGCAACCCGAGGGTTCAGTCACTGTTGCCAAAGAAAACTGGTATTCAGCCCCGGCGGTTCCTCCTGATGGCAGTAAAAATGTGAGTGCGTAACTTATTTCCGTCCTTCCTGATAGGGAGGGACATTTTGTAATATAAATTGGCAGATAGCGCATGAAAAAAAAATTGATACTGGTATGTTTTGGGCTCCTTATTTCGCAGACCACGCAGGCGAGCGCACTCTACTTCTACGAAATTGGCACAGAAGATACGGCACTGGCAGGCGCAGGGCAGGCTGCTCGCGCTCAGGATGCATCAACGATTGTCACCAACCCGGCCGGGATGACCCGTTTGCCTGACCATATGTTTACCGGGGGAGTTCAGGCGATGGACGGTGATGTATCTTATTCACTTAACGATGACGCCGGACGTAAGAGCCCTGGGGATATTATGCGCTTCTTCCCTAATGCCAGCGCATTCTATGCGCAAAAAATCAATGATGATCTCTATGCTGGCCTCGGCATTTACGGCAACTACGGCCTGGGGATTGACTTTGGTCAGTGGGCTGGGGACAGATTAATCAAGAAAAGCACCATGGTGGCGATGACACTCAGCCCTTCAATCGCTTACAAATTAAGCGATAGAGTGTCTGTGGGCGGCTCTGTAAACATCAACTATGGCTTCCTGTCATTAACACGTAACGTCGATAATACTGATGAAACGCAGAAGGATCACGACTGGGCGTTAGGGTATCGTCTTGGCTTGCTGATGCAACTGACGGAACAGACCCGGCTTGGTATAGCATGGACGAGTAAGACAGAATACGATTTTGATATTGATGGTAAGGCGCGCTTGCCGAATTTAGCCAACGTTGAGTACGAGCTTCCTGTCTCAGCGCAGGTACGCGCGCCTCAGCAAATTATGCTGAGCCTGGTGCATGATATCAATAAACGATGGTCGGTGATGGGCGATCTCGGTTGGCAGGACTGGAGCCAGTTTGGCGCCCCACAAATTGCGGTGGTGGGGCAGGAACTGGAAAAAAATAGCCGTCTGAAGGATTCCTGGCATACGGCATTAGGCGTGCAGTACCGTCCTATCGAACAATGGCGTCTCAACGCTGGTGTTGCCTTTGACAGCACGGTATACAATTCGCAGAGTGACGTAGCGCTGACCTTACCGACGGGTGATGAATGGCGTTTTGCCACAGGTGCCCAGTACCAGATTACACCGCAGAGTAATATTGGCGTCGCCGTCTCCTACTTGCATATGCAATCGTCTCACGTTCAGTCGCCTGCTATCTATAGCGGTAGCTACAACCACCCATATTTATGGTTTGCTAATGTAAACTATAGTTATCAATTCTAATGGGCTGATGTCTTTGCCGTTCAGTGAGCGCGGGGAGGGATGCACAGATGATTTTTTGTGCCCTCGTAAAGGGACATCACCGCCTTTGTACGGTGGGTGTGGCGTTTATCCTGAATCAGTTTGATTAATTCGCCTGTATATCCTGAGCGCTGGTTATCCACGATCCCTCGGGTCTTTCTTTTAGACCCGGGGGCGATGGTAAGTGGCGCAGGGAAGACGCCCGGCGGTCTGTTTCTGTGACTTGCCAGCTATCATTAATTTACATTTATAAAGCCCTTGGGCCAGTCGCTATTTATTGTCAGTTTATTGAGCAGGAGCATTAACTCATAATCGCTATGTAAGTTAAATTTCCTCATCACCATATATTTATGCGTATAGACCGTTTTCTCACTCACCATCAGTTCTTCGGCAATTTGCATGACTGACATCCCCTCATTTAAATAGCTCATGATGCGGATTTGCTGTGGCGACAGTTTGGTAAGCTGGCAATCACAACATGATCCGGTTGAGTGCCGATAATTTGTCTGCTGCAGCCGCTGCCAGGCGGTATGCATTGCTGTACGTAACTGCGTCACGGAATGTCGGCGAGAGAGAAAGATAATATCCTGAAAGCAAGAGGGTAGCGCTGAAACACGCATGTCATCATCAACAATACCAATCACAATGCTTTTTTTTCGACTCCGCAGCTCAGGGCGGCAAATAAAATATTCTCCTGGGCATAATGCCAGCACAATAACGTCCGCTACCTTCACGCTTTCTGAGGTAAAGTTAAAGCTGAAATTAACTTTAGTGTTGTGCTGAGAAAAGAAATCATTAAAAAAAAAGGTCAGCCCACGCCTGAAGAGGGTATCCCACTCTTTTATTACAATGTTAACCATTTACTATACCGAAACATAATTATTAAGCGCAGCTGCATTGGGGGAATAATAGACGCAGCTTTTTTACCCTGTTAGCTTCCTGAAGGGGATGACGACTCACGTGCCTATGACCCGCTATAGCCAGCGACCCGTCAGTTGTATTGCATTGTCAAAACGACAACGGCATGAATGGAACCTGGTGTCGGCCTTCCCGCCACTGAGGTCACCATGGCGCTCATCGGAATCGTCGCCGTTCTGTCTGCGGCAATATTTTGCGTGATGCTGGATCCGCTGCCCATCAACAAACCTGTAGTAGCATCAGACATCGCAATGGCCACACGGGTTGCCGTGCCACTGTTTTGGTAATAATTCATGCCCGCTTCCGGGTCAGGCGTTCCGCTAAAACGGGTTGTCACGCTTAGCGTACCCGGCGGACAGCGGGTAAACAGGAGATTAAAGGTAACCGGATCGGAAGATGACCCGGGGGTGAACATGTTTGTTGCCTGGATATTACCAAGATCAACATTCATATTTTCACTCCCCCCGTTAAAGACGCAGGGCGCTGCGATAATACGACCTGTGACTTTGATATCGACGTTGTCTGCCGACAACGCAGGCAATACTATTGCGCATGCCATCAGCAACACGAGTTTATTCATTTTCATTTAACAGCCCTTATTGATAGGTAAGACTCAGCGTTGCGGAGGCATTGGCGATGCCGGTGGTTACCGTTGTATTGGTCTGATAGTAGCGTGCGGTTAACGGAAACATCTCCTGGCCGCCATTGGTTCTCTTCAGAACAAGATTATTGCCAAGGATGAGAGGGGTATTGTTATAAACCAGCTGCACGCCAACCCCCTGTGCGACGCCTGCGCTTCCCTGACCGGTTAACGCCAGCACGGTATTATCGCTGACGTCTGGATTTTGTGCCCCGGAGAGCATGACGTTAATATTGGCTCCGGCATCACAGTCCAGAATGAGATTCTGCGTTTTCTGCGCATTAGCGGGGGTTGATCCCACCGCAGTACCAAACTCGCTGACCAAAACGTCCCCCAGTTCAAATACCATATTCGACGTTGTCACCGCGCATGCCACCTGGGTAATAGATCCGGCCCCCGCATTGACGGGGATCTCAGGAGCTTGTTCTCCGCCAAGATATTGCATCGTAAAGGCGACAAACGATGCCAGTTGCCCCGTTACTGAGCCAGATGTAATATCACCAATCTTCCAGAATTGTATAACCGGCTGATAATCATGAATAACCAGCTCGCCTGGGTTTGAAGACCAACTGGACATTGAAGCGTTACCGCGGTCAATATAATCGGTGCCGCTATACGTCGACGCGCCTGCTTTGGAGTTCATGTAAAAGCCAAAAGAAATACCCACCCCAGGCACATTGGTTTGATAAACGCGCCGCGCGCCGTACGTCGCGACATAGGGTAAAATAGCGCTTTTCATTCCTGAGCTAGACCCTTCATTGCCGGTTGTGACGCAGGTATAAGCATGTGCTAAAGAGCCATATATCTCATTGCTTATCGCCTGGCCAACGGGAACATCGCGCTGAACGATAATATTGCCATAATCCACGGTATAGGGAGAGCCGATGTAAGTATAATCACAACAGAAGCCACTCAATGGAAACAACACAGCCAGCATTAATAATGCAGATCGGAAAAGTCGCATACCTATGCACCTGATATAAAAATTCATTTCAACGTTATCGGCAAACAGCATTATCGATAATCACATCGTTATTCAGCTTCGTCATGTTTATCGAGTAATGAACCCTGCAGGTGTTTGCGGATTGATTTCCCCATTTCACGGTCAGGTTTACCTCGGGATCGAGACCCGTCAAATAGACCTGTCCGCTATCACCCACGATAAAACTGTTATGATCTGTTCCATCAACGCTGGCCATTGCGCCAAACGGCACTACCTGGCCGTTTCGCTGGCTCAAGGTCATCAACATGCGAACGCCTACGCTTGCCCGATAATTCGCCCTGACAATCGCGCCACGCGTAGGAACCACGGTTTTAACCGTTTGCTCTAACTCAACGTTAGCCGGTAATGTATCGGTGATTAATGACACATCATTTTTGCGATAAGCCATTAAGTTAGAGGCAACCGTATATCCGCGATAATCGGTTGTCGCTCCGGTCATATTCTGGATGCCTACGCCGGCAGCCCCGGGGGCGGCAATCAGCACGTTGGTTTCACCCAGGGGCTGAGAAAACGTCACGCCATTGGCATGCGCAACCACACCTCCCTGAATCCCATAATTCAGACGATCGGTATTTTTGTCATAGCTGTACCCGGCTGTGATTTCGCCATAGGTGCCGCGATAATCACCATTCATATTGCCGGTGTAGGCCGCATCGTGAGTGCCGAAACCCTGTTGAATATTCCAGTTGAGCGCATTATTCGGCAAAGCAACGCCATTTAACCCAGCGCTGTGTGTCGTACCGTTATTCTTGCTGGTATTCATGCCATAGTTTGCCCATGTCTGCGGCAACAGTTTTTCCAGGGGAATGCTGATATTCAGCGCCAGCATCTGGTTTTTATCGTCGCTCTGGGGTGAGCTGTACGATCCCGCGCTCCCATTCTTACTCAGCGTCCAGGTCAGGCCATAACTGATACTGTGCCAGTAGTTGTTATACCCAACGCTCCATGATTCCATCGCCTTACCCGAATTCCAGTAATCTTCACGCGCGGCGTTCAGCATCAACGATCCCAGATGGTCTCCCAACCCCTGGCTCAACGTCAGCTCAGCACGGTTGCGGCGTCGGTCCTGAAGCGCCTGACTGTCACCGTAAGAATCCAGGACCTCTTGCATGCCATAGTAGCCGCTGGTCGAATAGCGGTAGCCGGCAATCGCGAAGTTGGTGCCCGTTGCGGCAAAATTTTTACTGTATCGAGCCCGCCATGATTGCCCCCTGGATTTCGGCATATTTTGCGGCGTAGACCAGCCCTGGGTGATATCGCTGGAGATTGCGCCAAAGTTACCCATGTTTTTACCGACGCCCGCGGCGAGGGACTGGTACTTACTCGACTCCTGTAATCCGCCGTAAAACGTAAAGCCATAGGGCAAGCCGAGAATAACGCTCATCTGAGCAAAGGGCGTTTTGTCCACGCTGCCGTTGTAAGAACGATATTGGCCGCCCGTTAACGCATATTTTATTCGGCCTTCACGCTGAAATACGGGAAGGGAGGCAAATGGCACGCTAAAGTGCTGCTCACTGCCATCAGCCTCTTTAATAGTGACATCAAGATCGCCGGCGCCGCCGGTAGGATACATATCCGTGATTTCAAAAGCCCCCGGCGCCACAAAGCTCTGGTATATCTGATAGCCATTCTGGCGAATTATCACCTGGGCATTGGTCCGGGCGATACCACGCACCACTGGGGCATAGCCCTTGAGGGAGTCGGGCAGCATGTCATCATCGGAGGCAAGTTGTCCTCCCCGAAAAGGCATGCTGTCGAAGACATCTGCCGGGGCAGAGCTATCACCCAGCGTGAGCTGCGACTGTAACGGGATTATCGTACGCTGAGCATAGGTATAAACCGTCTTCCAGGCATCGTGACCCTGTGAATCGCGCGACCAGGTGGTGTAATTTCTTAACCGCCAGGGGCCAATATTCACGCCAGGACGCAGGTTGGCATACTGATTATCGCTGGTGCTGCTGTTGCTATTTTTGGCCCAGTTATTGGCCCCACTCAGACTGTAGTTGAGCAGGGCGGCGTTAATCCCTTGATCCCAGCGTTCCGGCGACACCGCTCCGCGCGCTTGCGCTGATAGTGCCGCTTGCGGAATGCTCAATACCAGACGCTGCATGGCAAACTGGAAATCCGTACTGGCCTGAGGGATCGCGGACAGGTTCGCACAGGATGTTTCGCCTTTTAACGCGGGAAAAAGTCCAGTCTTCACTCCCCAGCTTTCTAATTGCTCAATGGATAAACAGGGGACTAATTTGTCATCACCGCCAGGCTCTTTCAGCAACACAAACCTGATATCGCGGGTATCAACTAACCGATCGTCCAGGACGACATCAACATGATAATCCCCGGGAGCTTGCGCGCCCGATTCAAAACCAGAAAGATCGACTTTTTCTGTCCCCGGATTATCCAGTTCAACCAGTTCTGGATTAAAAAAATCGCGACTATAGCTATTTTGCGTATTACCGAAGAGCGCGATGGTTATCAATAATGCCAACCGTGGAGAACGTGCTTTTATATAATCCATTGCCATCATCATAAATCCCACTCAGTGTCTTTTCGCCGGTCTACAGACTGGCTTTGTGTTCTGCCCCGGGACTGCCATAATCATTGATAATTTTGAATGTCACTGGCCCGCCCGTTACGCCGGAGGGTAAATCGAACGTCGCTGTGCTACCGGGTAATACATAACTGACATCGGGTAATTTTTTACCTGATAGTGAAATTTCGTTAAAATTCATAACATGCCGAGTCGGATTGTTTACCTGTATCTTATTACCGACGCGTTGCCAGCGTAATTTATCGACCTGCTCTTCAGGGGATGCGCCTTTCATCGCCGCCGGACGGTAGATGAGCTTGATTCTGGTTTTAATGGCAATTTGCAACGTATTGTCAACTTTAGCTGCAGAGGGTATGGCTTTTATATTAAGCCAAAACAAACTCTCTTTATCCTGAGGTAATGCTCCGGTGGCAACAATGCGCTCGACGTTTTGTTGGCCATTATTCAGTCGATATAACGGCGGCGTAATGATGAAAGGCGCCTTTTCGGCACCGCCACCTGGCGTTTCGATCCAGGACTGGATCAGGTAGGGGGTTTTATCAGGATTATTTATGCCAATTGAGGCTTCTTTTTTATTACCATCAAAAATGACCCGCGTACCACCAATAACGACACCGGCCTGAGCAGCGGATAAGCCAATACTCAATATCGTGGTGGTAAGCAAGATACTGCGAAGAACATTCATTTTAGACCTCTGAAACATGGGGCCGTATCGACCCCATCAGCTTTTCTGGACAGAAAATCAGTTATATACAATGGAGAAGTTAGCAACAGAATTGGCCGTACCCGGCGTTACTGATGCCGTGGTGGAGATATATTGCGCGTAGAATTTCAGCGTATTGTCCTGGGTGCTGCTAAGGGTGTAGTTATAGCTGTTCTCACCGTGTAAAGGCAGGTCGACTTTATCGGCGGTCATCAGGTTAATCGCCACCCCTGACGCCGCACTGGAGGTTGAGGTATCAATAGCCAGCAGGTTAGGGTTGGTCAGATCGGGGGTGCCATCAAAGCGTACTTTTGTCGAAGTCACTGTGGTTGGGCAGTTTTTAAGCACGATATTAAAATCCTTTGCAGCCGCTTTTGCGCCACTGTTCGGAAATTCAGTTTTATAAAAGTTACCGAGATTGACCTGCTGGTTTTGCGATGCCACATCGACTTCACAGGCAGTATCAAGAATATTGCCGACGAAATTCACGGTGCCAGCGGCAGCAAAAGCGTGAGACATAGACAGCGCTGCAGTTGCGGTCAAGGCAACTAAAACAAGACTTTTTTTCATTACGTTGTTTCCTTATTAACTTGGTTTGCCACTTATATTCAGGCAATAGGGTGCCGATGAGCGTTACACTCTTTTTGTACCAGCGCCTTATTTATTACTGTGCAGCATGGCAGCCATAATTAATTATGGTAAGATCATGAACTGTTCTGCTGGCTGGCTAAAATTTATCTAATCACTTTCTTAAACTCAAATGATTTGTGGGTCTATAAGTAGACTCTCACTTAACGAATAAGTAACATTCCTTTTTTTATTGTGTTTATTAAGGCCCGGTCTATTTTTAGACTCAAAGGTCATGAGGCACAAAATCAATTACTTAGAGTACATCTTTAGCACGGTCTACTTTTGGACCCTAAACCAATATTTCGCGGTTTCTTCATTTTTAAGATAATTCGTCGGGTCGATCAATAAAGCGATCACCGTAAAGGAATTGAGGCAGCATATGAACACGCGCTTAACCCCCCCGGAAAACCAGGACAAATCAATTGCCCTGGAATTAAAACCATTTCGGCACATCGAGACTCTGATAAATCATGTGTTGCCAGCAGCAGAAAGAGTAGTGATCGGCAGAGGTGAGGTCGTGCATTATTATAAAGATGATATCCGGCAATGTTTTTTACTATTGCAAGGTAGCGTCGCGCTGCACCGTCGCGGCGATGGCATTGTTTTAAATTCTGAATCATCACCCTTTATTCTGGGCGTCAGTAGTCAGTTTTCCTCAGAGCATCTCTATGTGAGAGCACTGGAGACGTCAGAGATCGCCCGGGTGTCACTGGATTGTTTTAATCACATCGTGGCGCAACTGGATCTATGGGAGCATTTTTCGAAACTCCTGATTTACACGGCCTCCCGGGTGTATGAGCATTGCGCACAAATCTCGCAGATGTCGGCTTATGACATCATCCGCTTTCAGCTTGTTGAACTGATGCAAGAGCCGGATGCGATACGGCAACAAATTACGGCTGCAGCCTATATTAAGAGCCGAACCTATCTTTCACGGAGCGGGATTATGCGAATTCTGGCAGAGCTGCGAACCGGGAACTACATCACCATGGAACGGGGTATACTTCTTGATATCAACCATTTGCCTCGAAAATACTGACGATGAGGATACCCGCAACAGGAAGCCAGGCTATAATCAGACAGGTCAATCTAAAGGTTATCGGTTATGTCCTCTTCAGCAAAACCTCACAGAGGTTCACCCTACGCGCAAGAGTTGATGACGCATTTACAGCCGTATTGCACGCCACGTAAAACTGAAAGGGGGGAGCAACTGGATTTCAAGGTGAATGGCCAGGGGATGTGTTACCTCATCCTTGAGGGAACCGTAGCGGTTTATCGCCGAAACGATAATATGATGCTGTCCACTGCGCGCAGTCCCGCCGTGTTTGGTCTTGCCAATCTGACGGATATTTACTTCGATGATTACATTAAAACTATCAACTCCTGCGTGATTGGCGAGATCTCCACCGCTCGTGTTCATGACATTATTAAAGAAAAGTCGTTATGGGGGCTGCTCTCAAAGCAACTGATGTTTGTGTATGGCCGACTTTACAACAATGTGATGCCGCAGGGCGCACCGACGGCGTACGAGATGATCCGCCAGCAGTTGCTCAATTTAATCGAAGAAGATGAGAGTTATCGCGCCGCAGTCACAGCGGAACTCTACATCCGTGAGAAAACCCATCTTTCTCGCAGCGGCGTCATGCGCATTCTTGCAGATTTAAAAACGGGTGGTTTTATCGAAATGGAAGAGGGAAGACTCATTAAAATCCATAAGCTTCCCGCCAGGTACTAAATTCAGACACCGTCAGACAAAAAAACGCCCCTCATCTCCATTTAGCGACCACACCAGGGTCAATGATAATTTTTAATGCCCAGGGCAGGGCGCGCCATGTTCTAGCCAGTGGTGCACCGATCGGGCGGGATCGTCCGCTTAGCCAGTTTCTTTTGCGAAATGATGATAATAATTGGGGATCCTGATGCGGAAATTGCACATACCGCCAGCAACGTATCCATATTCTGGAGCGCCATGCGATGGTCAGGTAACAGAAAAGCGGACAGGAAAAATGCGGCAGTCGTCATCAGATACATCATGGACGTCTGTAATGAAGAGAATCCCGCTCGTTGGTTGTTATCAGGAAACTGAATCGTAACCGCCGAAGATGAAACCAGACGACTGTAAGCTGCGCCGAGAAATAACGTCATAAACAGCGCCGGATGCGGATAGCCCAGGAAGGGTATCAGCAAGCTCAGAATAAAAACGAGGGTTGACCCGGTCGCCAAACTCAATGCAGAAAAACGAGAGGTTAATGCCCCTGTCATTCTTGTAGACAAATACCCCGCCAGTCCCCCGCCGAAGAACAGCCAGGGCAGCAGGCTTTCAGAAGCCCCCAACAGCTGCGTCATTAACGGCGCCAGAACAGGAATGATCAGCATTGGACTAAACTGTACCAGCGCATTACCGGAAGCAAACAGTAAAGTATCAACATCGAGGGGCAGCGCGTGAGGCGTGTCGAAAGTGACGGGGTCCTGAGGGATGACAGTGACGATCAATGGCAATGCCAACAAACAGAGCGTGCTGATTAACCACAACGCGACATGCCAACCGTAATGAGTACACAAAATTAATATAGCGGGCATCCCCACAACGCTTACCAGCGAAAATGACGCAATCACCGTCGCCAACATTTTTCCGCGCAAGTCAGCCGGCGTGTGGTTAATCAAAATACCGATCCCCACCCCCATTGTCGTCCCTCCGACCAGCCCTGCGAAGAATCGCAAGGTAAGAAGAAGAGGAAAACGGGTTATGAATGTCGTCAACAGTGTCGCCATGGCTAGCAGCACCATATTAGCGATAAGAAAACGCTTCTTATTGCAACGGTCAACCCAGTAAAAGGCGATAATTCCCGACAGGACGGCTCCAGAGGTGTACATACCGGATACATAGCCTGAGAAGGAGACGGGAACAGCGAAATCCGCGGCCATAAATGTAAAAACAGGACTGAACATCATATATTCCAGCGCATTAGTAAACTGCACAAAAGCGATGACCAGCGCTATCCGTATCAGCGCCTTTTGATTAAATGTTGTGGTGACCCGTGGCATAGCAAGCGACCTGTTGATGAAAGATAACCTAGCTTAACTGCTATCAAACTTATCGATTAGATGGTAAAAATGGCACTCATTATTATCATATGTGGGATGGTTGATGCGGCCAGTTCTTGATTTTAATGCGCTGAAAGTCTTCATCGCTGTGGTTGAAAGAGACAGTTTTGTGGGGGCTTCGAAAGCCCTTGAAATGCCGGCATCAAATGTGAGCCGTTGCATTGCTCAGCTAGAAGACAAACTGAATCTTCAGCTTATTGAACGCAGTACCCGACATATGAAACTCACTCAGGCGGGGCATCTACTCTATACCCGGGCGAAGCCATTACTGGAAGCGCTTGAGCAAACTGAAACCGAATTAACGTTGCGGCAAATGCAATTCAAAGGGCCATTACGTATCTGTATTCCCAATGAAATCGGTCCTGCACTGCTGGGCGCTGTTGTTGCCGATTTCGCCTGTCAGCATCCGGACCTGGAGATAAGTTGCGTCACCAATTTGTCTGGTTATGAATCCCTGCGCGATGATCTGGATCTCGCTGTCATTGTGAGTCGTGGTCAGATGGATGACAGTGACTACATAGCCCGTCATCTGGTGACCATCCCTTGCACCATCGTTGCGGCTCCCTCCGTTATCCAGCGTTATGGCACGCCTTCTCGTATACAGCAATTTGAAGAATTGCCCTGTATTACAACGGTAAATGCGCTTAAAGGCGCTCCCTGGCAGTTTGTGAATAAAAAGGGCGGATTCGAGACGATTAAAGTGAACGGTCGTTATCGGGTCAACAGCGGGGAGATGGCAGGGCGAGCGGCCATCTCAGGCGTCGGTTATGCCATCCTGTCGAAACAAGCCTGCCAGCCCTATATTGACGATGGCCGGTTAATCGAAATTGAATTTGAACAATCGGCGGCCCCCTTGCAATTGTTCGCCCTGTATTCCGATCGGCGTTATTTGCCGGCAAAAACAAGAGCGCTTATTGATTTCATGCATCAGAGATTGAGTCATGAATAAGAGGCCATCATCAGCGCACCTGGATGCGCTGTCCCGTTCAGCCGGCGCTCTTGCCGCTCATCACCTCGACTCAAGCACCATTGAATCATTCCTCACTGATCGCCAAAAAGCGTCTGTTAGGCAGGCTGTCAGCTTAACTTTTTAGTCATTGCCCTGGCGATGGCCGGGGCGCTTTCTACGGGCAAGCTCAGGCCTTCAAGTCCAGAACGACATGGCTGAATGTTTGATAGGTTTTTTCATCTGGCGCAGGCGGAATTTTGGCGACTTTCAGCGCGGACATCACCTGCGCGCAGAATGGACGATCGCCGTTCTCGACCGCCGGATCCTGCACCGTCCCGTCACGCTGCAGGGTAAAGCGCACCGAGCATTTTTGCCCTTGCCAGGAGTCCGGCTGGTCTATGTTAGCGAAGATAGCCGCCTGGATCCGCGCCAGATAGCGTGAGGCATTGGCCTGCGGTGACGTGTCTGCACCCGTTTGATAATCGCGAAGTATCTTATCCACTTCTGCCGATATTTGAGCGTCTTCGGCGCTGTCCGGCGCAGAAGCATGACCCGAACAGGCGGAAAGGAGTAAAGAGAGGGTGCAAACGAGCACGGCGTTAATTTTCACGGACATGGTAAGCCTCCTTGCTGGTGGTGAAACATTTCGTGTACGAGGCGGTTATCCTCTGTTATTCCGCGAGATTATTCAAATGCTGAATGCATGGCGCTCGCTTTAAGTGACACTGTCACACATTTTGGGCTTTCGTCGCGGACGGTTAGGCCATCCAGTCGCGGATCAGGTCACCGTATAGCCGTTCTGCCTCCGCCAGCCGGCTGAGCAGGCAGTACTCGTCGGTTTGATGAGCCATCGACGGCTCCCCGGGGCCGAGAATAATACAGGGCGGGTCGCCCAGGGCAGGCAGCAGCAGCGAGGCGTCGGTAAAGTAGGGCACCACGCGCGGCGTAATCGGCTCAGCGTGCAGCGGCTGACAGCGTTGGTAAACCTGCTTAATCCATGCATGATCCTCCCGGCTCAGGACCGCAGGCAGGTCGACCAGCGTGGTGACCGTAACGCTTTCGCCCAGCAGCGTCGTCAAGCGCTCCCGGATAGCGGCGTGCTGTAAATTGGGCGCGCTGCGGATATCGACATCAAAACGCGTGCGGTCCGGTACGGAATTAATATTGAGTCCGCCCTCTATGCGGCCGACGTTGAGGGTGGGTTGCTTCATCAGCGGATGCGGCGCGCCCGGCGAAAAATGCTGGATCTTACCCAGCGCATCCGCCGCAAGATAGATAGCATTGATCCCCAGCTCCGGCATCGCGCCGTGGGCGGTTTTTCCCCGCGTTTCGCAGCGTAGCCAGAGGGCGCCTTTATGGCCGATAACCGGGTAGTTGGCGGTGGGCTCACCGACGATCAGCGCGCCCACCTCAGGCAACGTCTCGGAGGCGATCAGCGCCCGCGCGCCGTCGCAGCCGGTCTCCTCTCCGCCGGTGATCAGCAATAGTGCGCCGCGCCCGGCGCAAATCGTTTGCTGCTGATGAACGCATGCGACGGCAAATGCCGCTATCGCCGCTTTCATATCGCTCGACCCGCGTCCATAAAGACGCCCGTCTTCCATCTGCGCACCGAAAGGATCGTACTGCCAGCGGGCATTTCCCAGCGGGACGGTATCCAGATGTCCGGTAAAAGCCAGCGGTTTACCGCTCTTCGACCCGGGCAGCCTGGCGATAAGATTGCAGCGTCCCTCGCCGAATGACGACAGCGACACCTCAAAACCGCTATCGGCAAGCCAGTCGGCGAAGAACCGCATGCAATCGGCTTCGCTGCCCGGCGGGTTGATGGTGTTAAAGCCCAGCAGCTGCCGGGCGAGCTCAAGGGTAGCGGTCATCAGCGGCGTTCCGTCAGCCAGTCGAGGCAGTTAATCCACAGCTGGCGATAGCCGGGCCATTTGGCAAACTCTTCCGGCAGCCAGTGCGCCGACATGTCGCTGGTCCACACCAGCGAGCGCCCCCGCTGATATTCGCGAATGGCCAGTAGAGGATGATCGGTACCGGCCACGGTCGCCAGCAGTTTACCTTCCGGATGCATTTCAACCTCGTTATAGCCCAGCAGCCACGGCCATTCGCCCGGAATATCGTTAAACAGGGGGTGAGAGCCCGCCACTTCAGCAAAGCAGCCTTCCGGGGTTTCAATGCGATCGTCCCAGGCCAGGCAGCGAACCGGCAGCACTTTCTCTACCGCGGTATTACGGTAGCGCGCGCCGCCGTTGATCCCCTGGAAGCTGTAATAGCCGCCGATCATCATCAGCGCCCCCCCGCCGGCCACGTAATCATGCAGGAGCGTTAGACGGTTGGCGGTGCGGCGGCTCTTCAGCCAGGTGTCCGGATGCAGCAGCAGCGTATTGGCGCCGATATCCGAAAGGATGATCGCATCCCAGTATTCCAGCGCTTCCAGCGTCAGCGGAAAGTCGGTCGCCGCCGCGTGGGCGGGCATATAGGTAATGGCATAGGGACTGTCGGCGAGCGCGGCCAGAAAATCCGTTGCGCCGGTGTGCCAGGTGGCGGTGGCAAACTGGTCGAAGCCTTTAACGTGCGTTGAGGTGCTGGTCCAGGACTCACCGACCAGTAAGATTTTTTTCTGCATGATGACGTTTCCTTTTATCCGCCAAAGACCCGCTGGGGGTTTCCAATCATTAAGGTTTCAAGCTGTTCGCCGCTGACGCCGTGGCGCCGCAGACGCGGAACAAAATGCTTGAGTATGTAGCCGTAACCGTGGCCGCCGTAGCGGGTGAGCATGGTTTTCAGGAAGACATCCTGCGACAACAGAATGTGCTGGATATAGCCGTCGTCAATTAACTCGCGGATCGCACGGGCGTTCTCCTCGTCGGAGGGCGACTGCGCTGACTCGTCGGCGTAGTAATAGCTCATGCCAATCATGTCGTATTCGAGGAATGCTCCGCGCTGGGCCAGTTCGCGCTGGTAGCGCTTATCGGCAAAGCTGGGGTTCATATGGCACAGCACGGTATGGCGTAAATCGGCGCCTTCCTGCTCGAGAATATCCAGCACCCGATGACCCAGCCGCTCCCAGCCCGGCAGATGGACCTCGATCGGCACGCCGGTCGCGGCGCTGGCCCGACCCGCAGCGCGCAGGGATTTCTCCTCATCCGGCGTAAAACGGCTGGAGATACCGATTTCGCCGATAAGCCCGGCGAGTACCTCCGGTTTCTCCTCCGCGCCGCCAAGATCGTAAATCAGCCGTTCGGTCAGCTGTTCAACGCTGCTGGTCCTTACCCACTCGGGGTGCGAGGGCTCCAGATAGAGGCCGGTACCCATAATAATGTTCAGACCGGTCAGACGCGCGATGCGCGCCAGCGCTTTCGGATCGCGGCCAATACCGATATTGGTCGGGTCGACCACGGTTTCGCCGCCAAGGGCGCGATATTTAGTGAGTTCCTCAATCGCAACGTCGACATCAAACAGCTGACAGTTATCGCGGCTCATCAACGGATTCAGCGACAGTTCGCCAAGGTTTTCCATTTTCACCGGCATTTCGGCAAGATGGCGATCGCTACAGCAGCAGGGCGGCACCCATTTGCCGGAGGCATCCAGCAGAATATGCTCATGCATCAGGGTGACGCCCATTTCGTTAATCGGCAGCGGGCCAAGCACTGTCATTACGTAACCGCTGCTGACGCCAACCGGCAACGGTGAGGGATGACGAAAAATTGAACCGTTCATCAGCTATCCTTTTGCCGCGGAGCGCGTGGGGTTGAGAATGCGGGTGTTCAGCCAGATAGCCAGCAGGATAATGGTGCCGGTAGCTATCTGGGTGTAAAACGGCGAAATATGCGACAGGATCAGCCCGTTCTGAATGACCGCAATCGACAGCGCGCCCAGCAGCGTGCCGATAATGGTACCGAAGCCGCCAAACAGGCTGGTACTGCCGAGCACCACGGCGGCAATAACCTGCAGTTCAAAGCCTTCACCCTGGTTGGAGGAGCCGCTGCCGAGGCGAGCGGTAATGATCATTCCCGCCAGCGCGGCGGCCATGCCGCTGAGGATATAGACCTTCATCGTGACGGCTTTGGTGTTAATCCCGCTGCGTCGCGCGCCTTCGGCGTTGGCGCCGATAGCGGTCACGTAGCGACCAAAACGCATGTGATTAAGAACGATATGCCCGATCAGCAGAATCAGAATGCCGAGCAGCGCGGGCATGGGGATACCGACTACCCACGCGCGTCCGATAAAGGTAAACAGGCTGTCAGCCGGAACCGGAATCGAATAACCCTGAGTGATCAGCAGCGCGATGCCGCGAACCACTGCCAGAGTGGCGAGGGTGACGATAAACGCCGGAATCCCTTCATAGGCAATAAAGAAGCCGTTGATGGCGCCAACGACGCCGCCGAGCAGCAGGCCGCCGAGCAGTACCACCGGCCACGGCAGCCCCCAGCTATTCAGGGCGATAGCGGAGAGTGCGCCGACCAGCGCCAGGGTAGAGCCCACCGACAGATCGATACCGCCGGTGGTAATCACCAGGGTCATCGCCGTCGCGACGATCAGCAGCGGGGCGCTCTGACGGATGATATTCAGCCAGTTGGTGCCGGTGAGAAAGTTGCTGGTGATCAGCGAAAACACCACGCAGCAGAAGACGAAAAAGAGCGCGATGCTGACTACGCCTGAGTGGTTATGCAGCAGGCGGCGCGGCAGCGAATGCTGGATCATGCGGGAGCTGCTTAAGTTCATGATACTCATCCTGTTACCTCAATGTGCAGCCGCAGAGCGGGCGGTGAATTTTTCGCCCACAATCAGGTTAACGATATCGTTCAGGCTGGTGTCGGACACCCGCCTGTCAGCGACATTGGTACCTTCATACATCACCATGATCCGGTCACACACCAGGAACAGGTCCTGCAGGCGGTGGGTAATCAGAATCACGCTCACCCCGCGAGCGGAAACGCGGCGAATGAGTTCCAGAACCGCTTCGACCTCCGCGACGGCCAGCGCGGCGGTGGGTTCATCCATAATCAGCACTTTCGGGTCAAAGGCCGCCGCGCGGGCGATGGCAATAGCCTGGCGCTGGCCGCCGGAGAGATTTCGCACCAGCAGGCGGGTATCCGGAATAGAAATCCCCAGCCCTTTAAGCATCTCTCTGGCATCGGCGTGCATTTTGGCCTCGTCGAGAAAGGGAATACCGAGGACCGATTTCATCGGCTCACGGCCCATAAACAGATTGCCCGCGACGTCGACCGTGTCGCAGAGCGACAGATCCTGATAGACCATCTCGATATGACAGCGGCGCGAATCGGCCGGATTGGTAAACTGCTGCTGTTCACCGTCGATACGAATCGTGCCGCTGGAAGGGATCACCGCCCCCGAGAGTACTTTGGTCAGGGTGGATTTCCCCGCGCCGTTATCGCCCACTAAACCCAGCACTTCGCCCGGGGCCAACTCGAGGTTAACGCCGCGCAATGAACGTATCGACCCGTAGGTCTTGGTGATATTGATCATCTCCACCCTTGGCGGGGTAGTTTGTGGCTGCTGCATCTGATAACTCCCATCGCTATTGCCGGGAAAATGTTCGCCATCCTGCGGGAGAGACTCTATCCGTCACGGTTTACAATCTAGTAAACCGGTTTACCTGCGGATCAGAGCCCTCGCCAGTACAGTCAGGACAAACGCTATGTAAGATATTTGTTCGCCAGTAAGAACATTGCAGCATCCGTGCCAGGGCAGGAACAACACAGCAGCCCTGTGACTTAACCTTATGTATTCAATAGGTTTTATTGATTACAATCCGGTAAACCGGTTTACTGATTATAGTGAATAAATTGTTAATTGATCGTTTTTTGCGCCAAAAGCGGGCACTTTTGCGTCATTATGGGACATGCTTAACAGATCTTGATCGAGTCGCGACCAATCCATTCAACCGGCAGGCGGGTTTCCGCTGGGATATCCGGATCGTCGTTTAGCAGGCGCATCATGATGTGCACCGCGGTGCGCCCCAGTTCCCGGGCGGGCTGGCGGATAGTGGAGATCCGCGGCTGGGTAAAATCGGCGTAATTGGCGTCATCGAAGCCGACTAGCGAAAGCGCCTCCGGCGCCTGGAGCCCGCTGGCGCGTAGACCGTCAAGCAGACCGAGCACCAGATAGTCGCTGGCCGCGAAGACGGCGGTAGGGCGAACCGGTTGGCTGAAGAGGTGCCGCAGCGCCTGCTGGCCAAACTCGCGCTGATAGTCGCCGTACATCACCCATTCGGGCGGCCAGCTCAGGCCGGCTTGCTCCATCGCGGTGCAAAAACCCTGATAGCGCTCACGGACGCTCATCAGTTTGTCCGGGCCGCCGACGAAAGCGATATGACGATGCCCGGCGGCGATCAGTTTTTCGGTGGCGATGCGCCCGCCCTGAACGTTATCAGCAAACACTTTTGGAACCTGACTCCCGGGAATATCTTCATCCAGCAGGACAATGCGTTCGTGACGCTGGATCTCCTTGCGCAGCAGGCCGTTATCGGGGCGGTTTGTGGTGAACAGCAGGCCGTCTACCTGGCAGGTATCCAGCCAGCGGATGAACTGGCACTCTTTTTCCGGGTTGTTGCGGGTGATACACAACACCAGGCTGTAGCCGCTGGCAGAAGCGGCCTCTTCGGCAGCGTCGGCCAGCTCGGCAAAGAAGGGGTTGGTAATGTCGGGGAGCACCAGGCCAAGCGTCTCGCTGCCGCCTTTGCTCAGACGGCGCGCCAGGCTATTCCCGCGATAGTCCAGTTCGCGAATGGCGGTTTCGATACGGTCGATGGTGTCCTGCGGCAGCACAATACTGTTGTTCATATAGCGCGACAGGGTCGCTTTCGACAGCCCCGCCAGCTTTGCCACATCAGATAACAATACGCGTTTTATACTCATTTCCTGCGCCATCTCTGCCAGAATCGGCTATCTGTAACATAGTTAAGCGCGGTGGATACAGCAATTTCTCTGTGCGTAATAACCGAAAATAAATGCTTGACAAATTTTAATCAGCAGAGAATTGTATAGGCAGTTTACCGCATCATCCGGGAAGTCATTCCCAAACCCGTTTAAGTCATTCCAGTCGCGCACCGACACGGACCGGTTGCCGGGATGACATTAAGCAGGTATCCGCCGAACGATCGATGATTGTTCTGGCCATATAGACGATATTTGCCCGCCAAAAAAACAATCCTTCTGCGTTCGCATGCGGCGCGGAACTCTGCTGGCTATCAACTATTCCCGACGAGGATACTGATGATGTTATTTCACACCGGAAAACTGCGTTTACTTGCTGTCGCCACGACCATGCTGGCATCGATGAGTTTTATTTCTGCCGCCAGCGCTGCCGGTCCGACTTATGCGCTGGTGCAAATCAATCAGCAGGCGCTGTTCTTTAATTTGATGAATAAAGGCGCGCAGGATGCGGCTAAGGCCAGCGGCAAGGATTTAGTAATTTTCAACTCTAATGATAATCCCGTGGCGCAAAACGACGCGATAGAAAACTATATTCAGCAAGGCGTTAAAGGCATTCTGGTCGCCGCTATCGACGTTAACGGAATTATGCCAGCGGTAAAAGAAGCCGCCGCCGCTAACATTCCGGTGATTGCGATTGATGCCGTATTACCGGCCGGACCACAGGCGGCCCAGGTCGGCGTGGACAATATTGAAGGCGGCAGAATTATTGGTAAATATTTTGTGGACTACGTGCAGAAAGAGATGGGTGGCAAGGCGAGGGTGGGGATTGTCGGCGCGCTGAATTCGGCCATCCAGAACCAGCGGCAGAAAGGGTTCGAAGAGACGCTGAAAAGCAATCCGAACATTACCATCGCTAACGTGGTCGACGGGCAGAACGTACAGGATAAAGCGATGACCGCGGCGGAAAACCTGATCACCGGCAACCCGGATCTGACAGCAATCTATGCCACCGGCGAACCCGCGCTGCTCGGCGCTATCGCCGCCGTAGAAAACCAGGGGCGGCAGAAGGATATTAAAGTGTTTGGCTGGGATCTGACGGCGAAGGCGATTTCCGGTATTGACGGCGGCTACGTGACCGCCGTCCTGCAGCAGGATCCGGAAAAGATGGGCGCCGAGGCCCTGAATGCGCTGAACAGCATCACGTCGGGAAAAACCGTGCCGAAAACCATTCTGGTTCCGGCGACGGTGGTGACCAAAGCAAACGTCGATGCTTACCGTCCGCTGTTTAAGTAGGTCAACGCGCGCCGTCCTGGGTTAACAGGGCGGCGAGCTCATGGCTGCCGGGAAACGCGCTGAGCGTTCCCCGGCGGCTAACGGTTATGGCGGCAGCGCGGCTGGCGTGCGCCAGCGCCAGGTCATCCGGCGCGACGCCGCGCAGCAGGGCGGAGGCCAGCATGACGGCGAGGAACGTATCGCCTGCGCCGGTCGTATCAATCGCCTCGGCGGGCACGGCGGGACAAAACTGGCGCTGTCCCGCCTGAACCAGCCAGGCGCCAGCGGCGCCCTGGGTTATCACTAAGGTTTTCACCCCATAGGGCTGAAGCAGCTCGGCCTCGGATTCATTGACTACCGCGATGTCGATGAGCGGCCACAGATGGCAAAAGTCAGGATTGACGGGCGAGGGGTTGAACACCGTCGTCATGCCGAGATTTTTGGCGTACTGGAACAGCGCCCGGGTTTTATCGAGTGAGAAATTGCCCTGCTGTAGCAGAATATCGCCGGCAACGGCGTCCGCCATATGCGGAATAATGTCCTCAAGGCTGAATGCGTCGGCAGCCGCCGTCGTGGTAATGATGGCATTGTCGCCATCAGCGCTATTTAAAATAATCGAGGTGTCGCTATGTTGATTGAAAGGGTCGTCGGGAAGTAAGGTCAGTGGTTCATTTTTTATCTGCTGGCGGATCCAGGCGCCGTTGCTGTCATTTCCCGTGGCGGCAATTAAACGCGTCTCTATTCCACAGCGGGATAATATAATCGCCTGATTCGCGCCTTTACCGCCGATATCCTGCGAAACTTTAACGCCGTGAATGGAAGTGCCTTTTTTCGGTATATCCGGAATGGACCAGGTTTCATCGACGGCAATATTACCGGTAACGTAAACACGCATAGTGTTCCCTTAACAGGATGGATAAGATGGTTGCTATCTCAGCAGAAAAAACCAATGCAATACAAGCTATTTTTTCACGTAACAAAGCTGTTATTGGTGTTATTCATTGCGATCCTTTTCCTGGCGCACCTAAATATCGAGGAAAATCAGTCTCCGATATTGTTGAGCGTGCGCTTCGCGATGCTGAAAATTATATTTCAGGCGGTGTTCATGGTTTGATTATTGAAAACCACGGCGATATTCCGTTTTCCAAACCTGAGGACATCGGCCATGAAACCTCCGCGCTGATGGCGGTCATTACCGAGAAAGTTCGTGAACGGTTTGCTGTCCCGCTGGGTATTAACGTCCTGGCTAACGCGGCGATCCCGGCGATGGCCATCGCGCTGGCGGGCGGCGCCGATTTCGTCCGCGTCAACCAGTGGGCTAACGCCTATATCGCCAACGAAGGATTTATCGAAGGGGCGGCCGCAAAGGCGCTGCGCTACCGCAGTATGCTGCGCGCTGAGCATATTCGCGTTTTTGCCGATAGCCATGTCAAGCACGGTAGCCATGCCATCGTCGCCGATCGTTCGATTCAGGAGCTGACGCGCGATGTTGATTTCTTCGAGGCCGACGCGGTGATCGCCACCGGCCAGCGCACGGGCGATAGCGCCACAATGGCGGAAATTGACGAGATCCGCGCGGCGACGGCGCTACCGCTCCTGGTGGGCTCCGGGGTAACGCCGGCTAACGTGAGGCAGATCCTCGGGCGGACCCAGGGGGTCATTGTGGCCAGTACGATGAAGGTCGATGGCGTCTGGTGGAACGATGTTGAGCTGGCCCGGGTGAAGCATTTTATGTCGGTCGCTCAGGCCGCGCTGGAGGAAGCCTGATGGAAGCGTTTAGCGAACGCTTGCTGCGCGAACATCAACCGGCGTGGCAGGCGATGCAGCAGCACCCGTTTGTCACTGATATTGAACAGGATCGACTGCCGACAGCGGTCTTCAACCGCTATCTGGTGTTTGAGGGCAATTTTGTCGCGACGGCCATCGCGATTGTTGCCCTCGGGGTCAGCAAAGCGCCGGGTATTCATCAGCAGCGCTGGCTGATTGGCGTACTGAATGCCCTGGTTGATACGCAGATCGCGTGGTTTGAGCAGGTGTTGTCAGCGCGGCAGATCGATCCCGCTGAGTACCCGGATGATTTGCCCGGGGTACGGCGTTTTCGCGACGGTATGCTGCGGACCGCCCGCGAGGGCAGCTATGAGCAGATCGTGACCCTGATGTTCGGTGCGGAGTGGATGTACTATCGCTGGTGCCGACGGGCGAGCGATCATCGACAGAGCGATGCTGATTTACGACGCTGGGTGGAAATGCACGCGGAGGACGAATTTTATCAGCAGGCGCTCTGGCTAAAGAACGAACTCGACCGTTGCGCCATGGCGCTGAGTGAAAAAGAAAAGCAGGCGCTGTCGGCGCTTTACGGTGAAGTACTGCAGTGGGAAATTGATTTCCATCACGCTGCGTACGAGGAATAGCCGCGAGGTGAATCACAGGAGGCGCCGGAAGCGGCGTCTTCTGAAATCTTGCTCAGGTAGTCCGCGTCTTATCCGGGCATTGCCTCTCCAGCCATTGTACGACGAGGGGCCATAATTTCTCTGCATGCCGCGTACGGAAAAAGCCCATATGACCAATGGATGAAAGATCGTAATCCGTCAGGCGTATCTCTCGGCGCTCTATTTTTGCGTTTTGCGCTGGAGCAAGCAGGCGCGTGATGGCTTCTGTATTAGCCCAGGGATCGTCATCAAAACCCAACACCAGAATGGGTAGTGTAATCTTACCTGCCCGCTGGCGCGCATCCCAGTCCGGGTCGTCATAAAAATATTCAGGCATCGCGCTCCAGCGTCCCCACTGAAGCATCGCCGAGGCTGGTAAATCTTCACCCAGCCCGAGACGTCTGGCTGGCATATACCCAAAGAGGCGGCAAAGTGCCGGGGCCAGAACGCGCAGTAAGCACCATACTCGCAGCTTTTCCTTCGTTTGGCTGATCGTGCTTGTCACGCCTGCGTGTGAGGCTATCATGACGGCGGCCCGCAGGTCGGTGGAGGCTGAAGACAACAGAACGGCATGCCCGCCAATACTGTGCCCAATGGCCAACAAACTAAGGCCAGGGGCTCGAGCTTTCGCCCACGCGGTTATGCTTGCGACGTCCTGCTCGATCCAGTCGGACATAGTGACTTTGTAGTGACGGACCCTCCCGGACTTCGAACGGCCCGTGCCTCGGTAATCATAAGTGATAACACTAAACCCACTTTTAAAAAGGTATTCCGCGAATCCTTTATAAAATCCCTGTACAACGGCCGTTGCCGGGTGAAGCATAACCAATGCTTTGGCTTCGTTTCTGTGCCAGAGAGTGGCGGCGACAAAGCCGCCCTGGTCTACGGGGATGATAACAGACTCCATGAGTGTCGCCCTCTATGTGGTCATACCAGTTATAGTCTGAATTTACTGTAGCTGCTGTGACAGAAATCAGCGAATTTTTTAAGAGGGTCTCAGTAAGAACAACGTCCTCATAGCATTGGCGTTCAGAATCCGGGGGGCTATGTCCGCTTCCATTTCGTGTCACCTTGCCGGAATACAGACTTTCCTGCCGTAGTGGGGCAAATATCCTGCACTTTGACGCTTATTGATTATACTTTGATGGTGGCTTGTGCTGCTTCAGGCAGTTGACGCGAGGGCGGGTAGCAAACCAGCCCCCTGACATTGGGTCAACAGGTCCGATGATGATGTGATCATGTAACAGTCGAGGAGGTATGGAAAGATGGGATTATTAAGTTTTGTGAAAGAAGCGGGCGAGAAAATATGGGACGCCGTCTCCGGCGACAGTAAAGAAGAGCGGGCCGATAAACTGAAAAAACATATCGATGGTCTTAATCTGCCTGGCGCCGAAAAGGTCAATATTGATGTTGCGGACGATGGCACCGCCACGGTCACTGGCGATGTTGCTTCGCAGGAGGATAAGGAAAAAATTCTGGTAGCGGTCGGGAATGTCACTGGCGTAGGTCAGGTCAGTGACGGCGTTAAGGTGACGCAAAGCGGGGCGGAAAGTCGTTTTTACACGGTCAAATCCGGTGACACCCTGAGCGCTATCTCCAAAGCGATGTATGGCTCTGCCAATGATTATCAACGTATTTTTGAAGCCAATAAACCGATGCTGACGCATCCCGATAAAATCTATCCGGGTCAAGTGCTGATTATCCCGGCGAAGTAGGCCGTTCATTCCACTCAGCAGTAACATCAGTGATGGCAGGGGTACTTGCTTTATACCGTCGTCGGGAGCAGCTGCGGACATCAATTCCTCTCTCAACGGCAAAAGAGCCAGCAAGCTGGCTCTTGTTTCCCCGGGTTCAGGCGCTTACTGTGCGTCAGCCAGCGCCAGCCGGGCCTCTTCCTGCTCGCTGTTTTTACGCTGTTGCTCAAGCTCCAGCGCGCCGCGATGAGAAAGATAGCAGAACAGGATGCAGCAGACGATCCCGCCCATCAGCAGATAGAACCCGCCGTGCCAGCCCATTTTATCCACCATCACGCCGAACAGGCTGGTGCCTAACGAGGCGCCAAAGATATAGCTCATAAATCCGCGCAGGCCCACGGCGGAGCCAACGGCAAAGCTGGGGACGATCTCCATGGTCTGGACCGAGGCCAGAAACTGCGGGACGTAAATCAGGCAGCCCACAATCGCCGCAAATACCGTGACCATCAGCAGTGATTCGCTTTTCCAGTAGCCGATCAGACAGATGAAGATCAGCGCCATGCAGATCATGGCTAACGGCATCCGGCGGCCTTTGAACAGCTTGTCGGAAAGCCAGCCGGCCAGCAGGGTTGAAGGAATCGCCGCCCATTCAAAAAACAGGAAGGCGACGCTCATCTGCTCTTTAGAAAAATGTTTCACCGTCAGCAGGTAGATTGGCAGCCAGCTGATCATGCCGAAACGCACCATATAGACAAACACATCCACAAGGGAGACATACCAGGCGTTTTTGTTACGCAGGACGTAGGTGCAGAAGATCTGGAATGCGCTCATGTTCTCCGGCGCTTTCCGGGCGTGTTTGGTCTTCAGCACCACTTTCTCTTCCGGCATCATCTCTTCCAGCGAAGGCAGGCCTTCCTCGCGCGGCGAACCTTTACCCAGCACCAGTACGCTGATGGCGAATACCACCGCCACGCAGGCCGGCACAATGTAGCTGGCGCTCTGCCAGTGCTCGGTACCGAGAATCGCAAACGCGGCGCCGACGATCGGGGCGACAATTCCGCCGCCGACGTTATGGGAAATATTCCAGAAAGCTCCTACGCGGCCACGCTCCCGGCGCGGAAACCAGTTCGCGATGGTAATGAAAGAGGGGCCGACCCCCATCCCCTGAAACAGGCCGTTCAGGACAACCAGCGCAGCAAAAACCCAGAATGCGGTGCTGAATCCTAACCCGACGTTGACGATGGCGCACAGTACGAGACCGCAGGCCATAAACACTTTCGGGCTGGCTTTATCCGCGAGGCTGCTCATCACCCCTTTACTGATCCCGTACGCGATGAGCATACAGCTGCTGAGCAAACCGATCTGCGTGGCGCTAAGGTCTAACTGCTCTTTCAGATAGGGCGTGGATAAGGTGAAGTTATTGCGCACGATATAGTACGCCAGATATCCCAGAAATACGCTTAGCAGCGCCTGCATACGGTATCGACCATACGTTGCCTGAATTTTTTCAGCAGGAACTGTATTCGCCGACGGCCCTTTTTTTAATAATGATAACATGTCGTCACCTGTATTTTATATTGATGTGAACATCAGGAGCATTCGGCCTGAAGGGTGAAATAAGCGGCCGTAAAATACAAATCGTCGAAATGAGTCAAAACTGACTCAAACTAATGAATTGATGGGTTGATTTTGACTCATATTGAATGAACGAGAACCTGCGGAATTAATGTTGCGCTGATTTTATGTCCGGCTTGTGCGGACTCTAACAAATTACCCAATCATTATCTGGTAATCTTTAGCGATATTCCCGGGCGGCCGTTTGGCTATTTTTCCGCTCGCGGTGATTAATTCGCCAGATTTCATAAACGGGTAAGTTTTGTCTCAACGCTATTTTTACGGTATTTCAATATTTATGAACGGGATCACAAACATGTCTCTTCGTCGGGGCGGGATAGTGAGCAAAATGCTCGCGCTGATGCTGCTGACCGCCTGGCTGAGACCCTGTGCGGCGCAAAGCAATGAGCTGGTAATGGCGACGACATTTTCTCCCAGCGCCACCGTGTGGATTATCGATCGCTGGCAGACGGAGCCGGGGTCAGTGATGATCAGGACGCTCAACCGCACCAGCGCCTCGCTGGAACAGCTGCTTGATACGGCAAATGCCGAAAATGTCGATTTGATCCTGACCTCGTCGCCGATGCTGCTGCAGCATCTTCAGGAGCATCAAAAACTGGCGCCGTTCAGCGGTGCGCCGGCAGTCAGCCAACATCTGGTGCCGGAATCTATCCGCTCCACCTCCGTGGCCGTGGCGATTTCCGGGTTCGGTTTGCTGATTAATCGCCCGGCGCTGATGACACGGCACCTGCCTGCGCCAGCGGACTGGGATGATCTGACCGATCCTCGCTATCAGGGGGCGCTGCTGATGAGCAGTCCGTCGCGTTCGGATACCAACCATCTGATGGTGGAGTCGCTGCTGCAACAAAAAGGCTGGATTAAGGGATGGGCAACGCTGTTGATGAGTGCGGGAAATCTCGTGACCATTTCATCCCGCAGTTTTGGGGTGGCGGATAAGATTAAAAGCGGCCTGGGCGTGGCCGGTCCGGTGATTGATAACTACGCCAATCTGCTGATGAACGATCCGCACCTGGCTTTTACCTATTTCCCGCAGTCGGCGGTTTCGCCGACCTATGTCGCGGTGCTTAAAAACAGCCAGCACGCCAGCGAGGCGCGGCGGTTTATTCGCTATCTGTTAAGCCCGGAGGGCCAGACGATCCTCGCCGATGCCAATACCGGGAAATACCCGGTAACGCCCCTGGCGGCGGGCAATCCGCGGGCGGCGCAGCAGGCGGTGCTGATGAATCAACCGCCATTGAACTATCGGCTGATCCTCAAACGCCAGCGCCTGGTGCAACGGATGTTCGATACGGCGATCAGCTTTCGTCTTGCTCAGCTAAAAGATGCCTGGCGAGCGCTGCATAGCGCGGAGGCCCGTCTCAAGCGTCCGCTGCCCGAGATTCGCGCGTTGCTGACCCGTGTGCCGGTCGATCCGGCCAGCAGCGAGGATGAAGCCTGGCTGGCTCAGTTCGACAATAAGAGCTTCGCGGAACAGCAGATGATGGAGTGGCAGCTCTGGTTTCTCAACAATCAGCGGCAGGCGATTAATAAACTGGAAGAACTGAAATGATGGGCAGGTCCATGCTGCAACGTCTGCGGCAAATCAGTATCAGTAGCAGCCTGCGCGGGGCTTTTCTGATGGGGGCGCTGCTGACGCTGATTGTCAGCAGCGTCAGCCTCTATTCATGGCATGAGCAAAGTTCGCAGATCCGCTATTCGCTGGATGAGTATTTTCCGCGCATCCATTCGGCTTTTCTGATTGAAGGTAATCTCAACCTGGTGGTCGATCAGCTCAATGAATTTCTGCTGGCGCCGAATACCACGGTACGGCTGCAGCTGCGCAACCAGATTATCCAGCATCTGGATAAAATAGAGCGGCTGAGCCAGGGGTTGTCGCCGGCAGAACGCCAGCAGCTGGCGGTGATATTGCAGGACAGCCGCGCGCTGCTGGCGGAACTGGATCGCGTGCTCTACAACATGTTTCTGGTTCGCGAAAAGGTGGGAGAGCTTTCGGCGCGGATCGACTGGCTGCACGATGATTTCACCACCGAGCTGAATTCGCTGGTGCAGGATTTTACCTGGCAACAGGGAACGCTGCTCGATCAGATTGAAGCCCGACAGGGGGATGCGGCGCAGTACCTGAAACGCTCCCGGGAAGTACAGAATGAACAACAGCAGGTCTATACCCTGGCTCGTATTGAAAATCAGATCGTTGACGACCTGCGCGACAGGCTCAATGAACTGAAATCCGGGAATGATGACGGCATGCTGGTGGAGACGCATATCCGCTATCTTGAAAACCTGAAGAAAACGTCGGATGAAAATATTCGTGCGCTGGATGACTGGCCGAGCACCATTACCCTGCGACAAACGATCGATGAGCTGCTGGAAATTGGCATGGTGAAAAATAAGATGCCGGACACCATGCGCGACTACGTTACTGCGCAAAAAGCGCTCGTGGAAGCCAGCCGGGCCAGAGAAGCGACGCTGGGACGCTTCAGAACGCTGCTGGAAGCCCAGCTTGGCAGCAGTCACCAGCAGATGCAGATGTTTAATCAACGTATGGGGCAGATTGTCCGGGTCAGCGGCGGGTTAATCCTGGTGGCGACGCTGCTGGCGCTGCTGCTGGCGTGGGGGCTGAACCATTATTTTATTCGCTCGCGGCTGGTGAAACGCTTTACCGCGCTGAATCAGGCGGTGGTGCAGATTGGTCTGGGCCAGACCGAGGCGACCATTCCGGTTTACGGGCGCGACGAGCTGGGACGTATTGCCGGTTTGCTTCGCCATACCCTGGGTCAGCTTAATGCGCAAAAACAGCAGCTTGAACAGGAGATAGGCGAGCGGAAAGCGATTGAGGCCGATCTGCGTGCCACTCAGGACGAGCTGATCCAGACTGCTAAACTGGCGGTGGTGGGGCAGACGATGACCACCCTGGCGCATGAGATCAATCAGCCGTTGAATGCGCTGTCGATGTATCTTTTTACCGCAGGAAGGGCAATCGAGCAGGGACAGACGGAGCAGGCGCGGACGACGTTAAGCAAAGCGGAAGGGCTGATCAACCGCATTGACGCGATTATCCGTTCCCTGCGCCAGTTTACCCGCCGCGCAGAACTGGAAACGCCGCTGCACCCGGTCGATTTGCGCCAGACATTTACCGTGGCGTGGGAACTGCTGGCGATGCGCCATAAACCTCAGCAGGGGACGCTGCTGATACCGGATGACGCCGTCTGGATCCTGGGAGACGAAGTGCGTGTTCATCAGGTGCTGGTGAACGTGCTGTCAAATGCCCTTGATGCTTGCCCGCACGCAGCGCAAATCACCGTGAGCTGGCACATCCAGGGCGAAAGACTGTGCGTGTTGATTGCCGATAACGGCCCCGGCTGGCCTGCGGCCTTACTTCCTTCGCTGTTAAAGCCGTTCACTACCAGCAAAGCCGTGGGGCTGGGAATAGGGCTTTCGATAAGTGTTTCGCTGATGACGCAAATGGAAGGGGCGTTGCGCCTGGCGTCGACGTTTACGCGCAGTGCCTGCGTGGTGCTGGAATTCAATTTGACGGATGTAAAAGATGTTGAGTAATCACTGTTCGATTCTGCTGATTGATGATGATGCCGATGTGCTGGATGCCTATACGCAGCTGCTTGAGCAAGCGGGGTATCAGGTCAGTGCCTGTAATAATCCTTTTGATGCGCGGGAGCGGGTGCCGAAGGACTGGCCCGGCATTGTCTTAAGCGATGTCTGCATGCCCGGCTGCTCCGGAATCGATTTAATGACATTGTTTCATCAGGATGACGATCTGCTGCCGATTCTGCTTATCACCGGTCACGGCGATGTGCCGATGGCGGTGGAGGCGGTGAAAAAAGGGGCCTGGGATTTCCTGCAAAAGCCGATCGATCCGGGCAAGCTGCTCACGCTGGTGGATGCCGCGCTGCGTCAGAGGCAATCGGTGATCGCCCGTCGCCAGTATTGTCAGCAAAAATTACAGGTTGAACTTATTGGCCGCAGCCAATGGACGGATCGGTATCGCCAGCGCCTTCAGCAGCTGGCAGAGACGGATATTGCGGTATGGCTTTACGGCGAGCCGGGAACCGGCCGCATGACCGGCGCGCGTTACCTGCACCAGTTAGGGCGTCACGCCGAAGGTCCGTTTATCTCCTGCGAACTCAATACGGCTAACGCCCACACGCTGAATGAACTGATCGCGCAAGCCCAGGGCGGGACGCTGGTCTTAAGTCACCTGGAGCATCTGACTCACGGGCAACAGCATCATCTGGTACAGCTGCAGAGTCATGAGAAACGGCCTTTTCGCCTGATTGGTATCGGTAATGCTTCGCTGGTGGAGCTGGCCGCCAGCAGCCAGATAGTGGCGGAACTCTATTACTGCTTCGCGATGACGCAAATTGGATGCCAGCCTCTGTCAAAGCGACCTGATGATATCGAGCCGCTGTTTCATCACTATTTGCAAAAAACCTGTCAACGGCTGAATCATCCCGTCCCGGAGGTGGATGCCGGTCTGTTGAAGGGGATGATGCGGCGAGTGTGGCCAAATAACGTTCGCGAACTGGCGAACGCCGCCGAGCTGTTTGCGGTGGGGGTATTACCGCTCGCGGAAACGGTGAATCCGCAGATGCTCGTCGGCGAACCGACGCCGCTGGATCGGCGGGTTGAGGAGGTCGAGCGGCAGATCATCACCGAAGCGCTGAATATCCACCAGGGACGTATCAATGAGGTGGCGGAGTATCTGCTGATACCGCGTAAAAAACTCTATCTCAGAATGAAGAAGTATGGCCTGAGTAAAGAGCACTACAAAGGGGTTTAGGCATGGCGCCAGACGATGGTTGATAATATCCTGCATGGTTCCTGTGCCGGAAAATAACGATGTTTTTACGCTAAAGGGGGCAGGGAAGGGTGAACCCTTATGAATACCTGAAATATACTCATGCGCTGCGCGGCCATCTGAGTGGTCAGACGCCGGTCGACAACGTCCTGAATGATTTTGAGTCGGTTAACTTCGTTCAAAGTGAAAACGTCCGCTGCATGAGCCGTTATCAGAATCTATCGATGGTGAATCTACGTTAACTTATCCCAGTGAAAATCTTACAACTCAGCTACCACACCATTTGTCAAAGCTAAGTTCAGATGTCCGGGGGGTGGCAAAGCTGAAATGTCCGTAAAGTACATAAATAGGTATTGGTTAGACAATCCATAAAATTGAATGAAGGCAATGGGTGGAGAGCATATATTTTCAAAATATGAGTCAAACTGCATATGCCCATCATTATCGCTATATGAAACCGTTCCCAGAATTATTCTTCAGGATCGCCAATCCGTTTTTTTAATCTTGCGAGTAAGTAAGGCGCAGTGATGCTGTTACCTGCATGACTGACCTCCTCCGGGGTACCAGCCGCAACGATTTCCCCGCCGTCCTCACCCGAGCCAGGACCGAGATCGAGGATCCAGTCAGCTTCCGAGGCAATCCGCATGTCGTGCTCTGCCATCACAACCGTATCCCCGCGCTGAACCAACCTGTCCAGTACCCGCATCAGCTTATCCATATCCGCAGCATGCAGCCCTGTGGAAGGCTCGTCGAGTAGATAGAGTGTCGTACCCCGCTGCACCCGTTGAAGCTCCCAGGCAAGCTTAATGCGCTGGCATTCTCCTCCTGATAACTCCGTGGCTGGCTGGCCTAACGTCAGGTAGCCAAGACCAAGTGAGACAAGCGCTGCCAGAGAACGCTGTATGGATTCATTGTTCCTGAATACGGTGATGGCTTCGTCTACGGTAAGTGCCAGTACATCGGCTATGGTTCTGTTATTCCAGCGAACCTCAAGCGTTTCGTCATTGTAGCGATGCCCACCGCAGGCAGAACATGGTGCACTTGCCTGAGGCATGAACATCAGTTCAATGGTTATCTGCCCCTGACCCTCGCAGGCGGGGCAGCGACCGGCGGGGAGATTGAAGGAAAATCTACTGGCGTCAAAGCCGCGTTTCTTCGCTTCATCGGTTTCAGCAAAGAGCTTACGGACTGTGTCAAAAAAACCGGTATAGGTCGCCAGATTCGAACGCGGTGTGCGTCCTATAGGCCTCTGATCGATACGGACAAGTCGTTTGAGAGAGGTTCCTCCAGCCGTGATATTCCCCTGAACATCCAAAGATACGGTTTCTTCTTCCGTGTCCTCATCTGCCGGGGTTTTATCGAGCCGCTGTAGCAACGTCGGAAGCACCCGGGCCAGAAGCGTTGATTTACCCGAACCGGATACACCGGTGATCACGGTCATCCGCTCAAGGGGGATTTGGACATCATCCATATGGATATTATTACACATAACCTGCTCAAGCTTCAGCCAGCGCTCCGGAAGTCTGCGTCGGCGCAGGCCCGTATAGCGCTGGCCGAACAGATAACCTGCCGTAGGCGATCGGGAAACCTGTCCAAGCCCGGACGGTATGCCGTTATAGACGATTTCTCCACCCAGTCGGCCCGGTCCTGGCCCGACTTCTGTCAGCCAGTCTGCTTCGGCGATAACGTCCAGGTTATGCTCAACGATGACCAGAGAGTTACCTGCCTCCAGAAGAGAACGTAAGGACTGAATCAGCGCCCGCACGTCATCCGGGTGCAATCCGGCCGCAGGTTCGTCAAGCACATACAGCACGCCGAAAAGGCGGGAGATGAGCTGGGTTGCAAGCCGGATACGCTGGAGCTCCCCTGAAGACAACATTGTGGTCCGGCGACCGAGAGACAAATGACCAAGGCCCAGTTTTTCAAGTTGTTCGAGACGCTCGCAAATGTCGGTCGTCATTCTGATAGTGGCTTCCCTTAATGCAGCCTCGCCAGGCAGAGACTGAGAGTGCCCGTTGGCAAAGGGTAAAAATAAAGATTTCAATTGCGTTATCGTCAGCTCACCGATTTGAGCAATATCATGCCCGGCAAAAGTCACAGACAATGCATTCTGGTTGAGCCTTTTACCGTGGCATTCGGTGCACGGTGCCACGGTAATAAAACGTGAAAGACGTTTTTTTACAGATTCTTTCCCACCGGAATAGCTTTGCAGGACGTATTTCCGGGCACTGGTATAAGTACCGGTATAAGAAGGTTCTGTTCCGGCTGCTATCGCTTCCTGACGCTGCTCTGCATTGAGACCCATAAAGATAGGTACAGAAGGCTGTTCATCGGTAAACAGGATCCACTCTTTGTCCTGTTCTGACAGAGTATTCCACGGAGCATCAATGTCGTAGCCAAGCGTATCGAGGATAGAACGAAGGTTCTTCGCCTGCCAGCCATTCGGCCAGGAGGCGATAGCACCTTCACGGATGCTCAGCGTACCGTCCGGAACAAGCGCATCGGCGTTCACTTCATGAACCATTCCCATCCCCTGGCAGGCCGGGCAAGCCCCCAGGGGATTATTGGGTGAAAACGACTCGGCGGGCAGAAACGGGATCCCCTCGGGGCGAATACCTGCGCGGGAAAACAGTAGCCTTAAGGTGACGGAAATTCGGGTCAGGCTACCGACGGTTGAGCGCTCCTGAGCCCCGGCCCGACTCTGTTGCAGGGCAACGGCAGGCGGCAGGCCATCGATACCATCAACATCCGGTGTGGACGCCTGCTCAATAAGACGCCGTGCATGAGGGGCAATAGATTCCATAAAACGCCGCTGGGCTTCCGCATAGAGGGTATCAAAAGCCAGTGAGGATTTACCCGAGCCCGATATCCCGGTAAACACTACCATTGCGTCGCGGGGGAATGTAAACGTAATGTCCCTGAGGTTATGTGTTCTTGCTCCGTGTACGCTTACGCTTGTACTGATGTCGTGATGTGGCATAGTGATGGCCTTTTGTTGTTTGTCTGACGACATAGTTTCCCCTAAAAAATGAGTGAGCCTGCTGGTCAATGCTGTCCTGTCTGAAGCGGTGGTGGCCTATACAAATATACAAAACATTCGGAGAACGGGAGCTCAAAGGGTAGCCCTGAGATCGTAATCAAACAATTCCCTCTTCCGGTATTTCAGTCATGACGGAATGGCATGAGTGGTTACGATAAGATGTATCAGGCGCGCGTTTTCAGCGGTATATCATGAAGGAGAAGAAGATGAACCTTGTTGACGGTATGGAGGCATTCGTAAAGATTGCAGACCTTGGCAGCTTTGCCGCAGCGGCACGTGAGCTTAATATCTCGCCCTCAGCCGTAAGCAAGCTGGTTGGTAAAACGGAGGAAGAGCTGGGAGCACGGCTTCTCAACCGAAACACCCGTGGATTAAGCCTGACACAGGAAGGGGAGATGTTCCTTGAACGCTGCCGGATGATCCTCAATGAACTAAAATCTGCAAAAGAAGAGCTTTCATCTATATCGAGTGAACCAAGGGGAAAGTTACGTGTAAGCATGCCTAATATGCCTTCGTTCTTTGTGCCCCTAATCAGTCGATTTATCGAGCTTTATCCAGCTGTTATGCTGGAAGTAAATCTCAGCGACAGGCTGGTTGATGTCGTGGATGAAGGCTTTGACGCCGTAATCCGTGTCGGACATCTCTCCGATTCCCGCTTAACGGCCCGCTCGCTCGGTAACTGCCCCATGAATCTGGTGGCATCACCGGAGTATCTGAAGAGATACGGTACACCTTCCTGCGTGGATGACCTCGGCTCACACAGTTGCATCCAGTACCGGTATCCTTCCAGCGGCAGAACAGAGCCCTGGCCGTTACTGAATACCGGGGCCGGGGACATCAATATCATCCCCGCTATTATATGCAACAATACTGATGTTCGCCTGGGACTGGCCCTGAACGGAAAAGGAATTGTTTTTATGCCCGGGTTATTGACAGAAAAATATCTTGCGTCGGGAGAATTGGAGATTGTACTGGGTGATAACGTTGGGCGAAGTTACGATATGAATATCGTCTGGCCGATGAATAGATATACAACCCCAAGGCTAAAATCTTTTGTTAGTTTTATGGTTGAATATTTTAACCTGTCGTGAGCGTGATTAATAATGACATGACTCTCACTTTCAGACAGCATGTTTTTTAATACCGTTTGAAAGTGAGTCGTCTGAATTAAACCAGCTTCAGCATGATCGCACTGAAAATAATGAGAAAGATACTTACCCCCTTGAGTAGACGGATTTTATCTCCGTTAATAAATACGCCTACCGCGACGGCACCGATGGTACCCACCCCCGTAAAGATGGCATAAGCCACTGAAAGGGGGATCTCGCGCATGGAGATACTCAACGAGCTGAGCGCAATGGCAAAGAGTACAATGGTGGCCAGAAGGAACCTGACCTTACGGCGTACGGGTCGGGCATTGGCATAGCCATTCAGTGTGGAGATACCGGCAACCTCGAAGCACCCGGCAATAAACAGAATGAGATAGGAAATCATGATTTAGCTCCTTTGACTCCAATGACGCCCAGCATTAGGGTAACAACAAATACGATACGGAGAATTTCTGGCTGACCTCCGTGAGACAGGGTGTCAGTCATTTCGACAAGCACCACAAACAGGGTACCGAGACCGGTATAAACCACATACGCAATACTCGCACCTACGTATTTGAACGAAAGCATGAAGATGTCGAAACTAGCCACCACGCAAACAACTGTCAGAAATATTTCAAATGAGCCTTGTGCGTGTTTAAGGCCAAATGCCCAGGCGCATTCAAACATTGCACCGATAATTATAAGGATAAGACCTTTGGTGTTCATAACAAATTTCTCTTCAGATACAATAGTGAGTTTAAATATTACTGACGACACTGAAAAACCACGTCAACTTTCGTTAAGCCAGAAGCAATGAATAAACAGCAAGGTTAAGCAGAGGGAATTATTATTTGTTTCTCGCTGGAATGAATCAGATATTAAAACTCTCACTCACTCTAGACAATACACTGCATTAGTACTTCAGAAGTGACAAAATGGAAACAGTCGCTTCTATAGCGCTCTGGCAGTGGGAGTAATAAGCTTGATTATTGTACGCCCGAGGCGCTTGTTGTCCACGATAGCCCCCTGGTCGATTTCCTGGAGTCGATCATAGGTGGAGTAGGGAAGAACAGCGCCATTAAAGCGGAGTTCTTTACGACCATCCGGGTAGTGCCAGACCTCTATATTTCCCGATAGCCCAGCGGCTTAACTCATTATCTTCAATCAGATAAAGCACTTTGTCATACTGTACCGTCAGGGATTTTGAAACACGGCGCGGCTCCCGTCACGTGAGAAACGCTGTCAGGCCATCATCAGCTTCAAATGGCCGGTGAACATCAAAGTCATGCCAGGGCGCTTTCGCAAAGCGCCGGTTGTAATCAGACATAAACTCATCAGCAAATTCATTGGCTGCATCCACGGAAGAAATCCCCCTGAGACGGAGCTCCTTGGATCAGTTCGCCGCAGCAGGCCCGAAGATAACGTGACTGCTGAATTTTCGGCGCACGTTGTTTGCGGGGGATCCAGAGACCGGCTTTAACCATGAGTGAACGGACAGTCTCTTTGGACAGATGAACATCATGCAGTTCTGCGAGTTTCTCACACGCCAGCGTAGACCCAAAGTCGGTATAGCGCTCGCGGATAATATTGAGCGCGTACTGTGCAAGGTCATCTGGCAGCTGGTTATTGCTGAGATTTCAACAACGGCGGTTAGCGATATCTGGCGAGCCTGATTCACGGCAGTGCAACAGAAGGCGTCGGTACTGGCGATCAGATATACTCAGGCGCTGTGTGGCCATCAAGTGTGGTCAGGCTCCGGTCGACAACGTCCTGAATGATTTTGAGTCGGTTAACTTCATCCAAAGTGAAAACGTTAGCTGCATGAGCCGTTATCAGAATCTATCAATGGTGAATCTACGTGTCACTTATCCAGGAGCAGGCCTTACAACTCAGCCACCATAATCTATGTCAAAGCTAAGTTCAGATGTCCGGGGCAGGGCAAAGTTAAAATGTCCGCTCTGTGCCAAAAGCAGACATTGCATAAAACATCCTTTAACCTTGGCCTGCAAATTTTCACTACATTAGCAGGCTCTGTTTTAACTACCAGACTCTGTTAGGAGGGGGTTATCAGGCATTTAGCCGACAGCAAGCCAATGTTGTCACTGCAAAAATCAATATAAGCTCTGGCAGAGGCTGAGATATGTCCTTGCCTTTTATAGACCAGATGTAATGAAGAATAAGGCAGTGGATAAGCTGGAAGCAGCTCGATTAACTTTCCATTATTTATATAGTCAGCTGCAAAGAAAACCGGCAACTCTGTAATGTATTCCCCCTCAAGTGCTCCTGCCCGCAAATGAAGATAATCATTTACCGTTAAGGTGGCAGGAACGTCATAGGCATGATTGCCCAGCATCCAGACGGGCCGTGCCCCTGTCACCGATCCCCAGGCCGCACAGGGATAGCCCGTAAGATCGGACGGTTTTACAGGAAGCGGTGCTGAACTGAAAAGAGCAGTGCTGGCGACCAGAATATGACGAAAATCCATAAGATGGCGAATAACCACGGAGTCGTCAGCGATAGTTCCGACTCTCAACGCAACATCAACGCCTTCAGCGATGAGATCCACACGACGCTCCGTCGTATGAACGCTGATAGCAATATCCGGATAAGCCTTCTGAAACTGCCTTATAAGCTGCCACCACACCTCAAGTGACTGGGGTATTGTCAGACGCAGATGTCCTGTAATACGGGGCGATGCTGTCAGCAGAGCCTGTTCGGCATCAGTCAGAATATCCATTGCTGAGCTTGCATAATTCATTTACTTTTGCCCGGCCTCGGTTAACCTGCAACCTGTGAAAGTCCTTTCGAGCAACACGGAGTTCAGCTCCTTTTCCAGCTCGGCTATTTTGCGGCTGAGCGTGGGCAAAGGAATATTGTTGTTACGCGCAGCAGCGGAAAGACTACCGCCACGTACGGCAAGAACAAACATTTTTAAAGCATTAAGATCCACCGAACCCCTCTCATTAATGAAAGTCCCATTCCCATTCTCAGGACTGCATCTTACTTAACTCAGCTCTTAAAATGTACCCGTTATGCTACAGCTTGTTGTTAAATGAGAGGGGAAAATGATTAAGACCGCATTAGAATATTTTGGACATGATTATGAATTCGCACACAGCATCCCAGGCCTGCCAACGAAGCTCTCAGATGTGAAAGGCCTTGAGATAGGATCTTTTCAGACTAACGATGGCGTGAAGCTGACTTACTGGAAAGCGGGAAAAGGCACCCCGTTAGTATTTGTTCCCGGCTGGTCTTCAAACGGAGCGGAGTACATCAACCTTATTCATCTTCTGAAAGATAAATATGAAGTCTATGTCCTCGACCAGCGCAACCACGGGTTGTCAGATAAGGTGACTTTTGGCAATCGGATATCACGCCTTTCAGCCGATCTCAACGATATGCTGGTTTCGCTGGACATTCGCAAAGCACACCTTTGTGGCTGGTCGATGGGATGTTCTGTTATCTGGAGCTACATTGACCTGTTCGGTAACGAGAAAATCGAAAAACTGGTGTTTATCGACGAGGCAGCATCTATTTACTGTCATAGCGACTGGACTGAAGAGCAGCGTATTAATGCCGGTGCCTTTACAACATCAGCGGAAGCGATGATCTCAATGTATTACGGTAAAGGTCCCTCAAACAGGCTGGTTGTGAATACGGATATCATGGATTTTTACACCGTCACAGGCGCGCCCGCTTTTGAAAACTCACATACTTTTGCAGAAGAGATGGTGCCGCCTGATATGGTAGCCCTGGAGCTTGTGCTTTTCGACCATATTCTTAACGACTGGCGTGATGTCCTTACTCAGAAAATTTCAAACCCCGTGCTTGTCGTATCTGGTGAACACAGTAACTGGGTGGAAAGCCAGCGCTGGATTGCAGAGACCGTATCTGACGGACGGGTCATTATCTATGATAAAAAAAATAATGGTGACCATTTCCTGCATCTCAAAGAGCCGCTGACGTTTACCCGGCAACTCCATGAATTTCTGAGCAAATAAACCTAGATAGCTGTCCATTAAGGTCCTGAAGACCGTTTCCGATAAGCAGGATGTTTCAGGCGCAGCGGTGACCATAAAGATAAGCTCGATGGATTATTGACCGATCATTCCATAATTGATAAGATGAAGTCGGTTTCTTCAGCAGGAGTTAATGATGGCAGGCAGACCAAGAGAGTTTGACGACGAGCTGGTAATACAGGCCGCCATGGATGCGTTCTGGCGTAACGGCTTTGAGGCAACTTCAGCTCAGGCGCTTGTCGAGAGTACCGGGCTGGGCCGGGGTAGTCTCTATGCCGCTTTTGGTAATAAAGAAAACCTTTACCATGAAGCACTGCGTCGGTATCACCGCTCCAGCATTGAGTTTCATCAGGAAGTTTTCCGACAGCCTGGAACAGTCAAAGATCGGCTGCGCATCCTGCTTGAAAAGGGCATTGAACTAGATTTCAGCGAAATAGAGCGTAACGGCTGCATGGCCATATTCTCGCCGCTTGAGAGAGCAGCTAAAGATAAGACCGTTGAGGATCTGAGCCGCAGTTATATCAAAGAGCTGGAAGCCTTATTTGTAGCGCTTTTCGCCACTGGTATTGCTTCCGGAGAGTTTGCAGCAGAGCGTGAACCAGAGAAAATGGCAAAAGCATTTATGTGTGCCTACTTTGGCTTTCGGGTGTTCGGCAGGATCGTGCATGAGGTTGATTACCAACAGCATGCAATTCAATCGCTTATCAGCAGCATTCAGTAAAAGGCCTGACGGCCTTTTTATTTAATCAATTATTGAATGATCATTCCAGTTTTAAGGAAACAAATTATGACTGACAATTTGCAAAAAGAACAACTGATTACAGCTCGCTATGGTGAGAAAAACCGCCCCGAAAATATTATCTGGAATGCACAGATAGAAGGGCTGCTCCGACACCGTTCGGTTAGAAATTTCTCGCAGCAAGCTCTGCCGGAACACTGGTTTGAAACTCTGGTGGCAGCCGCGCAGTCTGCTTCCACATCTTCAAACCTTCAGCAGTGGAGCGTGGTAGCCGTTACCGACCCTGAGCTTAAGGCAGAAGTCAGAAGGCTCTCAGCCGGAGATAATGGCCTGGCTAATGGCTACATTGAAGAAGCACCGGCAATACTGTTATGGGTTGCCGATCTGTCGCGTAATCATGATATGACTGTCGCGGATGGGCTTAACCCGGGCGTGCATGAATATCTTGACTCGTTCATTATGGCGACCGTGGATGCCTCTCTTGCTTCACAGAACGCCACGGTTGCAGCCGAATCGATCGGGCTTGGAACAGTTTATATTGGCGCTGCACGAAATAAGGCCAAAGAACTGGCCGAGCTTATACAGCTACCGCCGCATAGTTACGTAGTATGCGGACTGGTTGTCGGATGGCCTCATCCGCAAAGTAACGCCAGTATCCGCCCGCGCCTGCCACAAAGTGTAGTAGCGCATCGTAATCGCTATAACGCAGCCGACTTTGAAGCGCATGTTAAAAGCTATGAAGAAGCGTTCCACGCATTTCGTGAAGGACTGGGAATGAAAGACAAAACCTGGAGACAGGCCGTGCAAAGTTCAGCAACCAGCATGGCTTATATGGACGGACGTCAGAATCTTCGCGCTACTCTTGAGGGACGTGGTTTCGGTTTTAAGTAAGTTTTCCTTTGCGGCTGCCTATGCAGCCGCCAGAGAGCTCAGAAAAAAATATTTCCAAATGAAATAAACGCGATGTCTGCTATTCGCTCAAAGCGGACGTTAGATACCGAAGCATTGCTGTTTATCATGGGATTCAAGTCATCTCCTTGGGCCAAAAATTTCTCCAGAACGTAATTGCAACGTCTTCAATGCTTCCAGCATATCGTCGCCATTCAGAGAACGTTGAGATTTTTTCTGTGTGGGTTTTCTGCGTCTACGCGAGGGGTCATCTCCGGCAGGGAGAGCCTGTGACCGGTTGTTGTCGCGTTTATCCTGAACCAGTTTGATAAATTCAAGTGTCCGCCCGAGGCGTTTATTGTCCACAATAGCCCCCTGGTCGATTTCCTGGAGTCGATCATAGGTGGAGTAGGGAAGAACAGCGTCATTAAGGCGGAGTTCTTTACGACCATCCGGGTAGTGCCAGACCTCGATATATTTCCCGATAGCCCTGCGACTTAACTCATTATCTTCAATCAGATAAAGCACTTTGTCATATTGCACCGTCAGGGATTTTGAAACACGGCGCGATTCCCGCCATGTGAAAAACGCGGCAAGGTCATCGTCAGTTTCAAGTGGCCGGTGAACATCAAAATCATGCCGGGGCGCTTTCGCAAAGCGCCGGTTGTAATCAGCCATAAACTCATCAGCAAATTCATTGGCTGCATCCACAGAAGAAATTCCCCTGAGACGGAGCTCCTTTACAAGGCGATCCTGAAGCGTCAGATGGGCGCGTTCCACACGGCCTTTGGCAGAGCTGGTATTAGCGCAGATAGTCTGGATATTCAGCTCATGCATCGCACGGCCAAACTGGGTATAACCATCGCCGCCGGTGGCATTTTTATTGTTGATTCTGAAGACGCTGGCTTTGTCACTGTACAATGCCAGTGGTTTGCCATGCTTTTCCAGATAGCCCCTGGTGGCTTCAAAATAGGTGAAGGTTGATTCCGATTTCACAAATCGAAGCTGCATCAGGCGGCTCGTCGCATCGTCGACGTAGACCAGTGCGGTACAGGCGGGCGCTCGGTTCTCGAACCAGTGATGGTCGCAACCATCAATCTGGATCAGTTCGCCGCAGCAGGCCCGACGATAACGCGGCTGCTGAATTTTCAGCGCACGTTGTTTGCGGGGGATCCAGAGACCGGCTTTGACCATGAGTGAACGGACAGTCTCTTTGGACAGGTGAACATCGTGCAGTTCTGCGAGTTTCTCACACGCCAGCGTAGGCCCAAAGTCGGTATAGCGATCTCGGATAATATTGAGCGCGTACTGTGCAAGGCCATTAGGCAGCTGGTTATTGCTCGGTTTGCCGCGACGGCGGTTAGCCATACCAAGTGGTAACGCGACAGAAGGCGTCGGCACTGGCGATCGGAAATATCCAGGCGCTGCGCGGCCATCTGAGTGGTCAGACGCCGGTCGACAACGTCCTGAATGATTTTGAGTCGGTTAACTTCATCCAAAGTGAAAAACTCCGCTGCGTGAGCCGTCATCAGAATCCCTCGATGGTGAATCTACGTGACGGACATCTTAACTTAGCCCAGAGCGGACATTACAACTTTGCGGTTACAATCTAAGTGCGCATAATGTATATTATGTTAAATGACGTATAGTGCCCAATAACTTCATATTTGACAGCGGCCTCTTAACAAATCAACACGGTACTTATTTATGACTGACATCCCTTTTCTTGCGTTATGTTCATAGTACATGTTCGCCCTGTCATCTGATATTCAAACTCCTACCTTAATGGACAATGCTTCCTGAAGATGAACTTTCACCGGACCAGAAACTGGCGGTTGTGTATGTTTCATACATGCCTCCAGTTTCCGGGAAATTAAAGTTAAACAGGCAGATTTTGTCTCACAGAACACCCAGTATCACTTTGACAGGAAATCACGAAGGTAAAATCTCAATCGTGGCCGCTCTGGCGCGTGTCCCTGTCATTGCTGAAACATAGCTGCTGCTGGAGTACTTTTTCTGATAAGCCTGATCAATTTTACTTTCAAGCTCAGGGTCTGATGGTTTTGCGAACAGGACGTCGAACTCCTGTCCAATAGCCAGTATCTTACCCGCCTGCTGGGACAATGCAGCCTGATACCATTTTGAACGGGTACCACTATAGGCTCGGACGAAAAGTCTGTTCTCCACCTTCACTTCCCAAATCCACGTCGGCGTACCGGTCGTATTCATATCGGGATGATACGGAGCGATTTTCAGGTCGTCGGCCGCATCTATTCTTGTTAATAATTCAGGGTTCCAGAACATAAACTTCTCCTCTTTCAAGAGCAGTGTCTGTCGTTTGTCGCACAGACACTGCATCTGAAAGCACCGGACGGTGCTATGGCTTACTTATTAAAATTTTTGTTAAAAAATGCAGTGATGTTATCGAACGGGATCTTATCCATACGATCATATAAATCGACATGTGTGGCATCTTTAACAATCAGAAGCTCTTTGGGTTGATTTGCCGCTTCATAAGCCGTTTTAGAGAAGTAAAGCGAATGCGCTTTTTCGCCATGGATGAACAGGATCGGACGCGGAGAAATTTCCTTGATATAGGTCATGAGCGGGAAATTCATGAAGGCCATCGGCGTTGTCACCGACCATGAATTGCCAGAGTTGACGGCTCGTGGATGATAACCGCGTTTGGTCATGTAGTAATCCGCATAGTCCACGAGGAACTGTGCTTCCCCGCCCTTCAGTTTATTATAGGCTGGCTGGTATGCAGGTTTGCCGTTTGCCGCATCTTCCCAGCGCTGAAGACTCATCTTCTCCAGCGCCTGCTCGCGTTGCTCCGGCGTTACGCTGTCATTGTAGCCTTTCGACATCACGCGGCTCATATCATACATGGTGCTGGCAACGACCGCTTTTACGCGTTTATCCACTGCAACAGCGTTCAGGGCTATCCCTCCCATGCCGCAGATACCAATGACACCGATACGTTCACGATCCACATAAGGTTGCAGTCCAATGAAATCGACTGCGGCCATAAAGTCTTCGGTATTGATATCAGGGGAAGCAATATTGCGGGGTTCACCACTGCTTTCACCGGTATAAGACGGATCAAATGCCAGCGTCACGAATCCGCGCTCTGCCAGGGTCTGAGCATAAAGACCTGAAGCCTGCTCTTTTACCGCGCCAAATGGCCCGGAAATCACAAGCGCAGCAAGCTTCTTGTTCCCGAGATCTTTAGGAAGATACACATCTGCGGCCAGCGTAATACCGTAACGATTTTTAAAAGTAACTTTTTGATGATCCACTTTTTCGCTCCTTGGGAAAGTTTTATCCCACGTCTGAACCAGATGGATTGAAGAATCTGCTGTGCCTGGTGCCGGCTGGGCGACCGCAGCTTCTGTTGAAATCAGAGCCATCGCTCCGGCGATGAGTGCGCGATTAAAAAAGCGCGTTGAAGATTTTAGCGTCATGATATTAAAACCTTTCATTGGATATTGAGGGATAGTTTCAGACAGCATGCATGAGTATTTCAGTTACAACTCTCTTTTCCGGAACCGAATTCGATTCGGGTTGGGTTGTAGAAAGTAAACTCTTTCACGTAATTCTCCTCCGGATAACCTGTCTGGCAGTTAAAAATGGCTTTAACCTGAATGGTTTAAATTGGCTCGCTGTGAGACCTGACTGACAGGTCACAGCTTCATTTCAGTGTTGTTATTTTGAGTGCCTTAAATGAAAGTTGTTATTAAAATACTCTGCATTATTTGCCTGATCCTCTGAAACTGAATTCAAAGCGTATATTTCAATTTCCATCGCTGCTAAGTTGTTAACGTCAAAAACCGCAATAAACGTGAGGTATTACAGAATGATTTCTGACAAGACGGTTGAAAAACGACTCGGCGTGCTTTCCCGGGATATTGCTCAGCGCACCCCAGGTACCGGTGATTTCCCAACAGCGGTAGAAGGACTCGAACTGTTCCGCCGAAACGAACCCGCTCCTCCGGTGAGCTGCCTGGTCCCTCCCAGTATCGTTCTGGTGGCCGATGGCGCGAAGATCATGTGGGTTGGTGGTGAACCTTACGAATACAATGCGGAAAAATTCCTGATCACCTCCCTTGACCTGCCAGCCAGCTCGGAGGTTTTACAGGCTTCGACATCCCGGCCCTGCGTCGGCGTAGCCTATAAACTTGACCAGCGCGTGCTGATGGAATTAATTGCCCAGGGAAGCCTGCCGCCGGTCAAAAAACGAGACGCGGGAACGGGTGTCGGTATAGGAACGGTTACTGATGTTTTGCTGGAACCTTTCTGCCGTCTGCTTTCTTTGCTTGACGAGCCTGAAGCTATTCCTGTCCTCGGGCCGCTGATTCAAAGGGAGATACATTACCGGCTTTTGATGAGCGATCAGTCCGATCATCTCAGACAGATTGCAGCAGTAGACGGCCATGGCTACCGTATCGGTAAAGCTATCGACTGGTTAAAAACCAATATTGCGTCACCCTTACGCGTAGAGGAACTGGCAAGTCGGGTGCAAATGAGCACGCCCTCTTTTCACCAACACTTCAGGCAGCTTGCGGGAATGAGCCCGCTCCGGTATCAGAAATGGCTGCGCCTCAATGAAGCCAGGCGACTGATGCTGAATGAACATTACGATGTCACCACAGCAGCCTATGCTGTCGGTTACGAAAGCTTATCCCATTTCAGCCGGGAATATACGCGGATGTTCGGGGAGTCACCCAAGAGGGATATTACTGTGCTGAGAAAGTCAGCTGGTAAGCTTCAATAAATTCTCCACAGCCACAAGTGAAATCGGTAGTGAATTATATTACTTCCGCCCGGGGTGGCCGCTTCGAAATAAAGCTAAGAGGCATTACGGTAGCGTAATATCGAGATAACTTCAGCAAGGGCGGGTGACAGTTGATGACGGCTGGGGTAATAAAGATGATAACCTTAGAAAAGCGGATTGGTGTTGTTATTGGTGGATTCGGTGTTCTCATGCCGACGAACGACGTGACCGAAAACTTCCCGACAAACCAGCTATGGCGTTGTTCATAAAACTCCTCCGGCACGTTTGTGGCGCTCTCGATCGTCGTTGGGTTCATCAGGCGAACGCACGTCGGCGACACAAGGACCGCACCAGGTCTGCCGGCGCGGTTAACAACATGTTTCGCTTCTGGTTGCGTATCTGCCAGATAATGCTGACTCACTCAATTTTAACCGTTCCCGGCAAACCGCACGCCGCACTTTCTCCGCCCTAAAATGTCCAGGTAACTGCTGCTGCCAGTGCCGCCTCGTTACGTCGTAACACGATCGGGCTTTGATTGGCATGCTCCCCAAGCCAGGTATAGTCAGCGCTCAGAACTGTGCCCCAGTGGGCATCAAACTGGTGACTCCAGATCAGACTGTTGTCTATGCCATAAAATCCCCCCGGTGCTGAATAGCGGCTATAACCTGAACGCCGGCTCTGCTCCGGATTCACGCCATACCAGGTATTCAGGTAACGGTTGTCGCCAAACAGGGCCGCCGTTTGAAAGGCGATCGTGTCCTGATCGGTTTGTACGGGAATCAACGTGAAGGATGCCTGGTAGCTTACCCCCTGGCTGTCCGTTAAAGGCAGCGTCGCTTTACCTTCAACACTGAGCCACGAAAGCGCCTGCCAGCCAACGGCAAGGGCCGTATTCAGTGAGACGTCAATGTCTCCCATCCCTTTCAGATTATTTGCCCCTGCCCGCCAGCTGGCGTTTTTATCCGTCCTTCCCAGATCGTATCCCAGCGTATGTTCGAAGTACCAGCCGCTGGCGTTCTGCAGGTCATACCCTACCCCTTTCTGCGTATCAATAAAGAAAGCGCCGTTACGACCCTGAAGCACCGGAACCACCTGCCATACCTGCTTGTCTGAACCTGAGTATCGCGGAGCGTAGCGCCCCCCCAGCCCGATAGTGAAAGAGCCGTCATCATTTGCCTGTACACAGGATGTGATGGCCGTCAAAAGCGGTACGGTCATATACAGGGCTTTTTTTATCGCTATCATACTGTTCTCCTCACGGATGCTGGTTTCTCCTGAGGCAGGAGCTGCCACAAAATGTTGGCGCAGTATGATTTGGCAAAATCAATGAATCGTCGGGATAGTGTTAAGAATCGGTCAAGGTGAACGGATGTTGTCCAGAAGAGTGCTGATTATTGAAGATGACGCCGATGCGGCTGGCGTGCTCGAAGCCTATTTACGCCGTGAAAATTACGATGTCGTCATTACCGGAGATGGACTTTCCGGGCTGGATATGGCGCACCGGTGGAAACCCGATCTGATCCTGCTGGATGTGATGCTTCCGGGGCTTAACGGCACCGAAGTCCTGGCTGGCCTGCGTCGTAAAAATGATGTTCCGGTGATCATGGTCACCGCCATGGGAGATACTCCCGATCGTATTGGCGCTCTGCGCTATGGCGCTGATGATTATGTTGTTAAGCCTTACCATCCGGGAGAAGTTGTGGCCCGGGTGCAGGCGGTATTGCGTCGCAGCAATAAAACTGAAACAAAGGAAGAGATCCTTCGCTGGCAATCACTTGAAGTGGATGTTACGGCCATCGTGGCGAGCATTATCGACGGGGACACCACACCGCGGACGTTGGATCTGACCCCAACCGAATTTTCACTACTGACCACGCTTATGCGCTCTCCTTCACGACCTTTTTCCCGCCAGCATTTACTGGAGCACTGTTTGCCGGAAAGTGAAGCCCTGGAGCGTGTGGTGGATACCCATATTTATAACCTGCGTAAAAAACTCGAAGCGGCGGGTATTTCCGGCGTGCTGGTTAACGTTCGCGGCGTAGGCTACAGGTTCAGACAACCATGACAAAAACCCGCTATTCCTCCCTGTGGCGCTGGATTTGCGCACGTATATTAGCGCTGGCCATCGGAAGCGTAATTGTCATAGCGACCTGTATGTGGCTACGTTATGCGGTGCAGAATTACTGGATCATGAGCAGAATGCCGGCATCGGTCCGACAAGAGTTTCTTGCGCTCAGCCAGAACCCGCAGGCGGACCCGGCGCGCTTCCATCAAATCGTCGATACCTGGTGGGGGTTGAGTTATTCAACACCCTCCATCGCCTCGGCAGACTGGGTCACCGTGGCGTTACTGGTCCTGGTCATGATCCCTTTTATTGTGGTGATGGGGTTGAGATATGCCAGGCCACTGGCGCTGCAGTTCAGCCGGTTGCGTGATGCGGCAAAGGACGTCGCCGAAGGGCAATTTGGCCGCCAGGCAGAGCTCATCAGGAATGCGCCGGCTGAAATGGTCAGCTTTGCCAGTGACTTTAATACCATGACGGGGAAACTGGCCCGCTATGAAAAAGAGTTACGTACCTCTCATGTGGCCATGGCGCATGAGCTTCGCTCCCCCCTGACTGCCGCTATCGGACGTTTGCAGGGTATGCTGGATGGCGTGTTTGATGCCAGCCCGGAACAACTGGCAATGGTAATGAAACAGCTTCAGCACCTGAATCGCCTGACCGATGAACTTCATCTGCTCTCACTGTCTGATGCCGGGAATCTGGTTCTGGAAAACGAACCCTTTCGTCTGGATGAGCTGCTTAAGGAACGGGCGACATGGATCATGCCCCAGGCTGATGCACATCGTTTTACCATCAGGCTTCATCATTCTCAGGCATGTCCTTTCAAAGGCGATACTTTCCGTATGGGCCAGGTGTTTACTATCCTTATGGAAAATGCCCTCCGTTACGGGCGTGATGGCGGCTATCTTGATGTCACGCTGCACTACGCCAGCCGGCAATATTGCCTCGAATTTCGCGATGACGGCCCGGGGGTATCCTCCCGGTTCCTGCCGGAAATGTTTAACCGTTTTAGCCGGGAGGAGCAGTCGCGTGCCCGCCACTCCGGCGGCAGCGGTCTCGGTTTGTCGATTGCTCGCGCGATTTGTCAGGCCCATGGTGGCAGTATCAGCGCGTCGTTACCTGAAACCGGCGGACTCGCAGTCAGCATTTTGTTACCCTGGACGTCGTCTGAGATGGAAAATAGCCGCTCTTGATAATACCTTGACGAAACGTCGAATCTTTCTCGACTAAGCGCGCATTTAATAACGCCATAACCTTTATGGAGCGGCGTTATGTCAGATGAATTTTTACTCTCCCTCCGCCACAGTCTGCACCATTTGTACGACGTGGCGCGCACCCTTTCCTGGCTGCACTTTCTTCCCCTGACCCTTCTTTCGGTGGTGATTTTTCTGCTGCCCGGATGCGGGGACAACCAGGGTAATACGACTGATCCTGTGCGAACGGTGCGCTACGTTGTTGTTGGCTCAGCGCAAACCCTTCCCGCCCTGGAAAGAACCGGAGAGATCCATGCGCACGATGAAACGATTCTGAGCTTTCGTACCAGCGGCCGGATAGTGACGCGTAGCGTCGATATTGGCGATCGGGTCAATGCAGGGCAACTGCTGGCCACGCTTGAAAATACAACCAGTCAGAATCAGCTCGATGGCGCACAGGCTGATTATGAAGGAGCCAAAGCCGCTGCTCAGGTTGCTGCACTTAACGTCAACCGAATGCAAAAGCTCATGCCAACAGGCGCGATTGCCCGCACGCAGCTCGATACCGCCCGCGCAGACTGGCTTGTCGCCCGCGCGCGTTTAAAAAACAGCGAGTCCGCGTTGCGTAATGCCCAGGAAAGCCTTGGCTGGACGCGTCTGATGGCGCCGCAAAGCGGCGTGATCACCGAAGTAAGCGCCTCTGCGGGTCAGGTGGTCAGTGGTGGTCAGTCGGTGTTGACGCTGGCGACCGGTGAAGCCCGCGATGTGGTGTTTGATATCGCTAAACCCGAGGCGATCCCGCCACAGGAACAGGCTGGCTTGCGAGTTTCCCTCCTCAGCGACCCGTCGGTGCAAGCGTCCGCCGCGGTAAGAGATATTAGCCCGCAGGCCGATCCTCAGACCCGCACGTGGCGCGTCAGGGCTACCCTGCAAAACCCACCGCTGGCAATGGCGCTGGGCGCCAGCGTTACCGTCACGTTACCCGCAACGGGTCCGCATGGATACGCCCTTCCCGCTTCAGCGCTGAGCCGCGTCGACGACAAACCGGCGGTTTATGTGATTAACCCACGGTCGCAGGCCCAGCTTCGCGTGGTGGTGCCAGCATACTATACCGCCACCGCGGTTATTATCTCCGGCGGCCTTGAACCAGGCGACCGGGTGATTACCGCCGGCGTGAGTAAATTACGCTCCGGCGAGCCGGTGATTGCCGGGGAGTGCGAATCATGAAACCCGTATTGGATGAGAAATTTAACCTGTCCGCCTGGGCGCTAAATAATCAACAGATGGTCAGTTTCTTCATGCTGCTGATCATGGCTATGGGCGCGTTCTTTTATGAGAACCTGCCACGTAACGAAGATCCGGCGTTTACGATTAAAACGGCCGTTGTTTCTGCGCAATGGCCCGGGGCATCCGTAACGGATACCACCCGACTGCTGACCGATACGCTGGAAAAAAAGCTGCAGGAAATCCCCTGGCTTGATTATCTCGAAAGTGAAACCCGTGCCGGGAGCTCCGTTATTCATGTCAATCTCCGTGACGATACCCCGCCGCAAAAGGTGCCGGATATCTGGTATCAGGTACGTAAGAAAATGCAGGATATTGCCCCGTCGTTGCCAGAAGGCGTTCAGGGCCCCGCCGTCGACGACGAATTTGATGATACGTTCGGTACGATCTATGGCTTTATACCTGAGGGCTATACCCTGCGGGAGGTCCGGGACCGTGTTGAGACCATCCGCCGGGAACTCATGTCGTTACCGGATATCGGAAAAACCAGCCTGCTGGGTGAGCAGCAGGAACAGATAGTTCTCTCTTTTTCTCCAGCGCGTCTGGCAAGTATGGGGTTGAACATCCAGCAGGTAGCGGATGCCCTCAGAGCACAAAATGCGGTTGTCCCGGCAGGTATGATCCGCACCGGACAGGAAAATATGGCGATAAAGGTCAGCGGGGAACTGACTTCTGAAGCTAGCTTACGTGCTGTCACGCTGCGTATTAACGATCGTTACCTTCCTCTGACGGATATTGCCACCGTTAGCCGGGAAAACACCGAACCTCCCCAGCCGGTTTACCGGGTCAACGGCAAACCCGCCATCGGGCTGGCTATCTCGATGGCGCCGACGGGTAATATGCTGCGTTTCGGCGCCGCGCTGAATGCAAAAATGCATGCCATCAGCGTCACGCTGCCGCACGGTATTGAGATGGTCAAGGTTGCCGATCAATCAGCGGTGGTCAGCGATGCCGTAAGCGGGTTTATCCGGGTGCTTATCGAAGCCGTGGCGATCGTCCTGGCCGTTTCGTTTGTCTCGCTGGGTTTACGAGCCGGACTGGTCGTGGCTGCGGCCATCCCACTGGTTCTGGCCATGACCTTTACGGGAATGATGCTGGCAGGAATAGGTCTGCAGCGTATTTCTCTCGGCGCATTGATTATCGCACTGGGTCTGCTGGTCGATGACGCCATGATCACTGTGGAAACCATGGTCTCTGGTCTGGAAGCCGGGGATTCCCGCCGGCAGGCGGCTACCCGGGCTTTTAAAACGACCGCATTTCCGATGCTGACGGGCACCCTTGTGATGATTGCCGGATTTATTCCCGTGGGATTTGCTGCGTCCAGCGCCGGTGAATATTGCTTTTCCCTGTTTGCCGTGGTGCTCATCGCCCTGCTGTGCTCATGGGTTGTCGCGATCCTGTTTTCACCGTTAACCGGGACGTGGCTGTTATCTGACAACATCAGACAGAAGGCGAAAGGGCCTGGACGGATGGCCCGCGGATACCAGTGGCTACTGCGCAAGGCGTTGCGTCACCGCTTCGCCACCGTGTGTATTGCTCTCATTGCGCTTGGTCTGTCCGTTTACGGAACAACCTTTATGCAGGGGGAGTTTTTCCCCGCCTCCGACAGGCCTGAATTGCTGATCAGCCTGACGCTACCGGCCAATGCCTCGCAGTCGGAAACGCAAAATAGGGCTGAACAGCTGGAGAAGGCCCTGGCAGGCAACCGCAACGTTGAGCGCTTTTCGACATACGTTGGGTCGGGAGCGATTCGTTTTTACCTGCCTATGGATGTGCTTCTGGCAAATGAAAATATCGCCCAGATGGTGGTGGTGGCTAAAGATCTTAAAGCGCGGGATCGTCTTCATCGACAGTTAAACAGGATACTGGCTACGCGCTTTAGCGACATCATCACTCGCGTATCGCCCCTGGAACTTGGGCCCCCCGTCGGCTGGCCAGTCAAATACCGGGTGAGTGGGCCAGATTATCTGAAGATCAGGTCGATCGCGAACCGCCTGAGCGATGTCATTGGCCGGTCACCCTCCTCCCGCGAGGTTAATCAGACGGCAGGCGAACCGGAGAGAGTCATTACCCTCAAGGTCAATCAGACCGCCGCCCGGGCTGCGGGCGTGTCGTCAGAAAGTCTGGCCCGGATGCTCAATACCGTCTGGTCCGGCAGTATAGTCACGTCGGTTCGCGATAATGACCGTCTTGTCGATGTGGTGCTCCGGGCCAGGGACAATGAGCGTCTTAACCTCGCCACCTTCTCTTCGCTGACTATTCAGGGGAATGACGGTAAACAAATCCCCCTCAGCGCCTTTGCCACGCCAGTCTGGGGCGTGGATGATCCGGTTATCTGGCGTCGACAGCGTTTGCCTTTCATCACCGTGCAAACTGACCTCGCCCCGGGACTTCGCGCCGAAGCAGTATCCGCAGCGTTGAGACCAGCGGTAGACAGGTTGCGCGCGGAACTGCCTGAAGGCTACAGCATTGAAGAAGGGGGCGCGGTTGCTGAATCTGAAAAAGGTAATAGTTCGGTCTATGCGGTTCTGCCGGTGACACTGGTCATCATGCTCTTGCTGTTGATGCTCCAGTTGCGCAACTATTCCCGTATTGTGTTGGCTATACTGATGGCCCCGTTTGGTTTACCGGGTATCGTGCTGGCTATGTTACCTGGCGGAACACCAATGGGATTTGTCGCTCTGCTTGGCGTGATTGCGCTCGCTGGCATGATCATTCGTAACGCCGTCATACTGATTAGCGAGGTTGACAGCAATCTTGCTCAGGGGATGGCAAGCGATGCCGCCATTATTGCGGCCGCAGAGCATCGTGCGCGCCCCATCTGCCTGACTGCCTGTGCAGCCATTCTGGGAATGATCCCCATTTCTCATCAGGTATTCTGGGGACCGATGGCCTATGCGATTATCGGGGGACTACTGGTTGCCACGCTGGTTACACTGACCGTTTTACCTGCATCGTTTAGCCTGTTGCTACACCTGAGAATGACTTCCTCCGGCGAGATTCATGAAAAATGAGTGGCGTGCCGTCGTATCCTCGTCTCAGGGGTCTGCCAGGTTATACGCTGCAAGATAAAGAACTTGCTCACCTGTTGCTGCAACGCTTGGGTAACAGGAAACCTAATAAAAAGTAAACCTTCCCTGACCATGATTATTTATACTCAGAAAACAGGTCATTAAGAAAGGAAGCCACGCGTTGAAATGGGTAACCTGGTTAAAACGTATCGTGTTGTCCCTGCTGCTGTTGATTGTTGGCGCTCTGGGACTACGCGTTTATGACATTCAGCGCGGGCCCGAACTGCAGCTCTGGCATACCTGGGTTCCGCATGAAATGGGCGCGGATGAAATCGACGATGCTGACTGGAACGATTACCTCCAAAAAGAGAATGCGCTCTTCGGTGAGGTAAAACGCCAGGTTTCCGATAAGCTGGACGCTGAACAGCAAACCGAACTTAATCGTTACTACAGTCACAGCCCCATCTATCCGGACTCGTTTCCCACCAACTGGAATCGGTCATACATTATGATGCCGGATGGCAAACCGAAAGGCGCTGTGGTGTTGCTGCATGGTCTGACGGATACACCCTACAGTCTGCGGCATATCGCCGAAAATTACCGGCAACAGGGTTATGTCGCCATCGGTATCAGGTTACCGGGCCACGGGACGGTACCCGCCGGGCTGACCGACGTGGACTGGCAGGACTGGCTGGCCGCCACGCGCCTGGCGGTGAGAGAAGCAAAACGACTGACGAGTCATGATGCGCCCCTGCATATCGTCGGATTTTCCAACGGCGGCGCGCTGGCAATGAAGTATTCGCTGGACGCGCTGGATAATGCCGGACTGGCAAAACCCCAGCGGGTGATCCTGATTTCTCCGATGATCGGTATTACCCGCTTCGCGCGCTTTTCCGGCCTCGCGGGCTGGCCCGCGTTTCTTCCCGCCTTCTCGAAAGCCGCATGGTTAAACATCATGCCTGAGTTTAATCCGTTCAAATATAACTCCTTCCCGACGAACGCCGCCCGTCAGTCGTTTCTGCTGACCAAAGCGCTGCAAAAGCAGATTGTGACGGATTCGAGAAATCATAGGCTTAACAGCTTACCGCCGGTATTGACCTTTCAGTCCGTTGTGGATTCAACGGTCAGTACGCGGGCGATCGTGACGGCGCTGTATAACCGCTTACCGGATAATGGCAGTGAAATTGTCCTCTTCGATTTAAATCATACGGTCAGGTTTAATTCATTATTACGCCGGACGTCTTACACCGCGCTGGCGCGGTTGCTGCCCGCGGCGCCGCGGACTTATCAAACCACGATCATCACTAACGCCAATTCCGCCAGTACAGAGATGGAAATTCGCACCACCCGCGCCGGGAAAACAGACACCACGGTGGAAAAACTGCAGGGAATGCACTATTTACCGGACGTCTACTCTCTTTCTCATGTCGCGCTCCCCTTCCCCTTGAGCGATTCGCTGTACGGGCGCTATCCCCATCCGCTGAATCAATACGGGATCAGCCTTGGCACGTTTGCAGCTCGCGGCGAGCGTTCTGTGCTGGTTGTGGGTCTGGACTCGCTGATGCGCCAGTCTTCCAATCCGTTCTTTCCCTATATGATCAAGCGCATTGACGAAGGGATCGACACTCGCCCGGCGCTCTCCGGAAAATAACTCCCCTCTGGATAAGTGGCCACCGAGGCCACTTTTTCCTGAGGGCGCTACACTATGCTTTCGCCGACGTCGACAGCCACTGATATATCGAGGACAGATCCTGCCCGGCAAATCCCGCATCCGCCGCCTGCTGCCACAGTTCGGCGATGTTATCCAGCCCCGGCATGGTGTGCGGCTCGGACAGGGACAAGGCCAGCCGGGCATCTTTCAGCGCATGCGCCAGCTGCATCTGCGGCGCGAATTGCTCATTGGCGATGGCGTCCAGTTTGACTTTGACATAGGGCGCCGCCAGCGGGCCGCCCTCCAGGGCGCTCCACAGCTGGTCGGGGGTAAAGCCCAGCGTCTTCGCCAGCTGTGCGCTTTCCGCGATGCCCTGCATCATCGCAATCAGCCAGGCATTGAGGACCAGCTTCATTTTCTGGCTGTTGCCCGCCTCGCCAAACCACTGCGTCCCACGTGAGATAGCGGCAAATACCTGTTCCGCCGGGCTACACTTTTCACGATCTCCGCTGGCGAGCACCAGGATCTGCGCCTTCTCCGCCGGGGCTTTGGTCCCTGAAACCGGGGCATCGACGAAGGTCATCGCCGGCTGACGCTCCCGCAACAAAGCGATAGCCTCCTGGGTCTCCGCCAGGCCGATGGTGCCCATCTGGCAATAGATCGCCTGCGGCTGACAGGCAGGCGCTATTTGCGCCAGTACCTGCAGGGTAGCCTGACCATCGGCGAGCATACTGATGATCACCTCGGCATCGGCCACCACCTGCTGCGGCGTGGCGTGCAGGGATAATCCCTGCGCCTGTAAATCCTCGCCGCGCGCTGGCGAACGGTTCCAGCCCGCGACGGTAAAGCCCTTCTTCAACAGATTGCTGGCAAAAGCGTGTCCCATGGCGCCGAGTCCCAGCACCGCGACTTTTGGTAATGTACTCATCTTGTCTGTCCTGATTCGCGTGTTAATAAATGGCGGACGTCTACTATCGCATCTCTGGCACGGATGTCAGTAGCAATAACCGCCATATAAAGTGACACTGTCACTATATGATAGCCACGTTTATCGCGGCTCAGGGCTGGCGGAGCCACTCCAGCAAGCGGCGCATCGCTGGCGACAGGCGTTCGTCATCCTGATAGCACAGGCACAGCCGACGCAGCGCCCAGCGATCCTGCAATGTGATAACGGCGAACCGGTAGCGCGGCAGGTAGCGTTCGGCAATAACGCGCGGCAGGATCGCCCCGCCGGCGCCGTGAGCCACCATCTCGCAAAGCCCTTCAAAATGGCTCATCCTGATGCGGACGTTCAGCGCCTGGCCGACTCCGGCGGCCTGCTCTTCGATATGCTGCTGCAGCGCGCTGGTCTGATAGAGCGCGACCAGCGGCTCATGGATGATCGTTGCGAAAGCCACCTCGGCGGCGTCACTCAAGGCATGGGCCGGCGGCACGATCAGCACCAGGGGATCCTCCGCGACGGGCTCCAGGCGCAACGGCCCGGGGTCGACCGCATCGGACACCACCCCGGCCTGCGCCACGCCAGCCAGAATGATGCTGACAATATCCGCGCTGGTGCGCTCTTCGGTGTCGATCTGTATCCCGGGATGCGCGGCCATCCACGCGGCGAGCTTGCCCGGCAGAAAAGCCGACATCGCCGAGGTATTGGCAAACAGGCGCAGCGTGCCCTGCTGACCGCGGGCGAAGGCGTGCATCGCCTGGCACAGACGCCGCTGCTGCTCTAACAACGGACGAGCATGGCGCGCCAGCACCTCCCCGGCCTCGGTCGTTGTCACCCCCCGGGCATGACGGTGCAGCAGCGGCACACCGACCTCCGCCTCCATTTTGCGCAGCCTTTCGCTGGCGGAGGCCAGCGCCAGATGGGCCGCCGCCGCCCCGCCGGTAATGCTGCCGCTATCCACGATGGCGATAAACAGTCGCAGATCGGCGAGATCCAGTCGCATAACGCCCTCCTTTCCCTTCGGTTTTACCGTAGCCTGCGGGCAACATACCGCATTGTCCCCCCGGCGACCAGCTGTTTCAATGCCCTTCTCTGACCCGATAAGTGAGCCATGATGTTTGATCTTCACACTCTCTGTTTACTGCTGATCTTTATCGCCGCCGGGCTGGTCAAAGGGGTGACCGGTATGGGACTGCCCACCGTGGCGATGGGCCTGCTTGGCCTGCTGATGCCGCCACCGGCCGCGGCGGCCCTGCTGGTGCTCCCCTCGCTGTTAACCAATCTCTGGCAACTGCTGGCAGGCCCCGCGCTGGCGCAGATTGTGCGTCGCCTCTGGTTAATGATGACCGGGATGATTATCGGCACGCTGGCGGGGTCATCACTGCTCATCCACCTGAACCCGCGGTGGTCGGCGCTGGCGCTGGGCGTCGTGCTGATAGCTTATGCCGGATACGCGCTCCGTGGTCCGGCGGTGCAGGTTTCCGCCCGCGTGGAAAAGCGCCTGTCGCCGCTGATGGGCGGACTGACCGGACTGATCACCGGGGCGACCGGGGTATTCGTTATTCCGGCGGTGCCCTGGCTGCAGGCGCTGGGCTTTCGTCGCGACGAGCTGGTCCAGGCCCTGGGACTGTCGTTCACCCTCTCCACTCTGGCGATGGCGGCCGGCCTCTCCCTGCACGCTGGCTGGCGCGCAGAGTCGCTGCTGCTGTCGGCGCTGGCGCTGTTGCCCGCGCTGCTCGGCATGTGGCTGGGACAGCGGATCCGCTCGCGTCTCAGCCCGCAGCGCTTTCGTCAGGGCTTTCTGTTGTTCCTGCTGGCGCTGGGGCTGGAACTTGTCCTCCGGGGCCTGCAGGGGGGATCGGCCTAGCGGCGGGTAATGTGCTTCACATTGTATTTACTGGTGTTCTGGTAGATCTCTGAGAAATCAACGATCGCCCGGTTCTGGGCGTAGCTGACAGACTGTACCCGTAGCAGGAGGCTGTTAGGCGCCACCTGCAGCAGCTCCGCCTGCTCGCGGGTCGCCAGCACCGGCGTATAGCTGCGGTGGCTCTCGATAATGGTGATATGACACTCTTTTTTGAAATAGTTGAACTTAGATTGCTCAAGGTTACCCACGCTGAGCCACGGAAAAGCGGCGTACGGAATGTAGCTGTTCTCCACCAGGATCGGGACCTCATCAATCAGGCGCAGCCGCCTGACGTAGTAGACTTTCTCTCCCGGCTGGATCTTTAACTGCTGGGCAATGGCCGGCGGGGCGTCAAGCAACGTGAACTCAATGACCTTATTACGGTAGTTGGTAACCCCCACCACCTGCATCTGGTAGTTAAACCCCTCCAGCTCGCCGCCATGATAGTTACTCTTACGCACAATGCAGGTTCCGCTGCCGTGCCGTCGGGCGATCAGCTTTTCCTCCTCCAGTAGCGCCAGCGCTTTGCGCAGCGTCATCACCGAGACCTGCAACTCCGCAGCCAGCGCTTTTTCGCTGGGCAGCATATCCCCGACGGCGTAGTCGTCGCTGTTGATACGGGCCTTCAGTTCGGTGGCAATCTTTTTATAAATCACTTTTAGATGTCTCGTTGAGATGGAGGGTGTGGAAAAGAACGACAAATAACGTATTGTATTTACAGATAATAGTTAACTTTTACGCGAGAGATTAGACGTTAACTCATCTATAAAAATGGCTATATTTATATATCTCTCCTGCAACAATATATATGACTTTCGTCACAGATGGCCTTTTTCCTGCTCGGGATCCCGGTGGTCTGCTCCTAGTCTGATAAGCCTATTGATCAGGTGATGACAGCAGGCTATGAAGACGAGAGGACAACCATGATTGGCGTGAAAAAGCTTCAGGACTTTTCCAAGGCGATGATCGGGCCGGTGCTGTATCTGCCGGCTATCGGCCTGTTGATCGCCCTGTTCAGCATGACCACCAACCGGCTGTGGGTGGATGAAAGCAGCGGGATCTATCTGTTAGGGAAATTCGTCTCCAGCATGCTCTGGGCGCTGATGAACAATCTCGGGTTTCTGTTCTGCCTCGGGCTGGCAAGCGGTCTGGCGAAAACCCGCAAAGCCGAAGCCGCTTTCGTGGCGGCCATGACCTGGCTGGTCTACCTGGCGGCGAACAACAGCTGGCTGACCCTGACCCATCGCCTGGCGACCGGGGCCACCAACGCGCAACTGTATGGCAGCGGACAAACCTACATCTTCGGTTTTCAGGTTATCGATATGGGCGTGTTCCTCGGTATTATCCTTGGCTGCGCTGTCGCCTTTGTTCACAATCGCGTGGTCGGCATCGAATTTCGCGGCGCGCTGTCGATCTACGGCAACAGCAAGCTGGTGCTGATCGTGATGCTGCCGCTGGTGGGCCTGTTTGCTATCGCCACCGTCTATCTCTGGCCGGTGGTGGAGATGGGCATCTCGGCGCTGACCGGCTTTATGAAATCATTTGGCGCCATCGGGGTCTTCCTGTACGGCTTTCTCAACCGCTTCCTGATCCCCACCGGGCTGCATCATCTGATCTGGTCGCCGTTCGTCTTTACCTCTATCGGCGGTCAGTTGCTGATTGATGGCCAGACCGTCATTGGCGCCAAGCCTATTTTCCTCGCCGAAATCGCCCGTCATCCCGTTGACGCGCTCAGTGATTCCGCCCGCTTTTTAACCTATGGGATGGTGAAGATTTTTGGCACCGCCGGTATGGCGCTCGCCTTCTACCGCACGGCGAAACCGGAGAATAAACAGCGACTCAAAGTCACGCTGATCCCCTTAATTGTCACCTCAGTGCTGGTGGGGATCACCGAACCGTTTGAGTTTCTCTTTATCTTCACCGCCCCGCTGCTGTGGCTTATCTACTCCCTGCTGGACGGTTTCTTCCAGATGCTGGCCTGGCTGCTTCACGTGCGGGTCTGCGCCACTAACGGTCTTATCGATTTTGTCGTCTATAACCTGCCCGCCGGCGCCAGCGTGACGCGCTGGCCGGTATTTGTCCTGCTCGGCCTGCTGGAAACCGCCACCATGTACCTGGTCGGCACCTTCTGCATTACCCGCCTGCGAATGCTTACCCCGGGGCGCGAAGCCGCTGCCGATGCGGCGTCTTCCCCACAGACGGATCAGGCGCATGGCGATTCAGGCAAAGGCGCGCTGGTGATTGCGGGGCTGGGCGGTAAAGAGAATGTTTGTACGGTGGAAAACTGTTTTACCCGTCTGCGGGTCGATGTGCGCGACCCCACTCTCATCCAGCAGACGCTGTTGAAAGAGAGCGGCGGGAGCAGCGTGCTGATTAAAGGCAATCATGTCCAGGTGATCTATGGCCTGGGGGTTAACAAAATTCGAACGGCGGTCAACGCCAGTCTGGATGTAACTGAATAACGAGGTGGTAAATGAAAGATAACTTTGTGGTCACGATTGCCGGCGGCGGGAGTACCTACACGCCAGGGATTGTCATGATGCTGCTGGAAAATATGGCGCGCTTTCCCCTGCGGGAGATCCGTCTGTACGATAACCATCACGAGCGTCAGAAAACCATCGGCGACGCCTGCGCCATTCTGGTGGCTGAACGCTTCCCGCAGGTGAAGTTCAGCTATACCACCGATCCGCAGGCGGCCTTCACCGACGTTGATTTTGTGATGGCGCATATTCGCGTTGGCCTGTATGAGATGCGGGAAAAGGATGAAAAGATCCCGCTGAAATATGGCGTGCCGGGCCAGGAAACCTGTGGGCCGGGGGGGATCGCCTACGGTATGCGTTCGATTGCCGGCGTACTGGAGCTGGTCGATTATATGCAGCAGTACGCCCCGGGGGCGTGGATGCTCAACTACTCCAACCCGGCGGCCATCGTCGCGGAAGCGACCCGTCGCCTGCGTCCCGACGCGCGCATTATCAACATCTGCGATATGCCGGTGGCCATCGAGGGGCTGTTTGCCGACATCCTCGGTCTGCCGTCCCGCAAGGCACTGAACGTCCGCTACTACGGCCTGAATCATTTTGGCTGGTGGACCAGCATCACCGATAAAGCCGGTAACGATCTGATGCCGGCGCTGAAGCGTCACGTGGCGGAGCAGGGTTACAGTAGCCCAAAAGAGGATTTTCAGCATAAGGCGCCAAGCTGGATCGAGACCTTTAAAAAGGTGAAGGATGTGTTTGCCCTTGATCCCCTGACCCTGCCTAACACTTACCTGAAATACTACCTCTACCCTGACTACGAGGTGGCGCACTCTGACCCGGACTTTACGCGGGCCAACGAGGTGATGGCCGGGCGCGAAAAAGAGGTCTTCGATATGGCCCGGGAGATCACCCGTCGCGGCACCGCGGAAGGCGCGCATTTCCACGCCGGGGCCCATGCCACTTTCATCGTCGACCTCGCCTGCGCCATCGCCTTTAACACCCAGGAGCGGATGCTGTTGATCGTGGAGAACAACGGGGCAATCGCCAACTTTGACGAAACGGCGATGGTGGAAGTCCCCTGCCTGGTGGGCGTCAACGGCCCGGAACCGCTGGCGATGGGAAAAATCCCTTTGTTCCAGAAAGGGTTGATGGAGCAGCAGGTGGCGGTGGAGAAGCTGGTGGTTGACGCCTGGATCGAGGGCAGCTACCAGAAACTGTGGCAGGCCATCACCCTGTCGAAAACGGTCCCCAGCGCCGCGGTGGCGAAAGCGATCCTCGATGAGCTGATCGTCGCCAACGAAGGTTACTGGCCCGCGCTGCTCTGATTTTTTGCCGCAACCCTGCCGGGAGACCTTCTCTCCGCAGGGTTATCAGCGGCACCCGTCCCGCGATGCCTGCCTCATAGCCTTCCTTTGGCACAGACGCGACAATGGCCTGCGCAACCTCCTCCACACCGATGCCCCAGAGCCGCCAGCCACGCTTTTCCCTAATCGGAGTAATGAAATATAAATTCTATTCTTCGATATTATGGCGTAAAAATGTGATCTGCGTTGTATTCTTTGAGTTACATTAACCCACTGAAAACAACATCATTATTACTCACTCGCAAAATTAACCCCCTTTTCATGGGGATATCGCGCTGCATGCCATTGTGATTGGCTTCATGTATTTACCTTCCTGCAACACTGATTTGAAATTAAATTTTCATAATGTGATCTTGTAGCATGCTCGTTCCATTTCTTTGTGCCATATTCTTATCACAGTAAATCGCCGGAACGACAGCAACATGCCACACCAGGGCGCTGTCCTGCCGACGCACTGAAGACCGCTAACCCCGAAAAGGAGAACGGATATCGACAACATCCATATCACCACCAAGCCGTAAACCTCTTTGACCGCCATTGCTTAGCGTACCCTGCCATGTGCTGAGCAATTACACAAAGAAGAAAATCATTTAATTCAGTTAGATACGACAACACAGGCGTGATAAATCCTGACTGGGGAGATGTATTTTTATCTTGTGTCGTTCAACAAAATAAAGGGACTACCATGTCATTTATAACAAACCTGAACCAGCAACAGAGAAAACGACTTCATCAGATCACCTTAGTGGCCACCTTCGGCGGCCTGCTTTTCGGTTACGACACTGGCGTTATCAACGGCGCCTTTTCCTCACTGAAGCAGTACATGGCGCTGACCCCGACCACCGAAGGGCTGGTGATGAGCGTCCTGCTGGTCGGCGCCGCGCTGGGCAGCGTGTTTGGCGGCAAGTTTGCCGACTACTTCGGCCGGCGCAAATACTTACTCTTCCTCTCCTTTATCTTTCTCATCGGCGCCCTGCTTTCCGCCGCGGCTCCCGATATCACCACCCTGCTGATTGCCCGCGCCCTGCTGGGGTACGCCGTCGGCGGCGCCTCGGTTACCGCTCCGACCTTTATTTCTGAAGTGGCGCCCACCGAGATGCGCGGCAAGCTGACCGGCCTGAATGAAGTCGCCATCGTTATCGGCCAGCTGGCGGCGTTTGCCATTAACGCGATCATTGGCATCATCTGGGGCCATCTGCCGGACGTCTGGCGCTATATGCTGTTAGTGCAGGCGATCCCCGCTATCTGCCTGTTTGTTGGTATGTGGCGCGCGCCGGAAAGTCCGCGCTGGCTGATCAGCAAAAACCGCCACGAAGAAGCGCTGCATATTCTCAAACAGATCCGCCCGGCGGAACGCGCACAGAAAGAGTATGACGACATCTCCACCCTGATCAAAATTGAAGCCGGCAATAAGTACAGCACTCAGAACACCTTCACCACTATCCTCACAACGCCATGGATCCTCAAAATTTTGCTGGTGGGCATTACCTGGGCCGCACTGCAGCAAACCACCGGGGTGAACGTCATTATGTATTACGGTACGGAAATCCTGAGTGCCGCTGGCTTCTCAGAGCGTACCTCGCTGATCTGTAACGTGCTGAACGGTGTCTTCTCCGTCGGCGGTATGCTGATTGGCGTGCTGTTCCTTGTCGACCGCTTCAAACGTAAGACGATCATCATCTACGGCTTCGCCATTATGGCCACGCTGCATCTGATTATCGCCGCGGTCGACTACACCCTGGTGGGCGATCTGAAAGCCACCGCTATCTGGCTGCTGGGCGCGCTGTTCGTCGGCGTGATGCAGGGCTCGATGGGCTTTATCACCTGGGTGGTATTAGCTGAGCTGTTCCCGCTGAAATTCCGCGGACTGTCGATGGGGATCTCGGTATTTTTCATGTGGATCATGAACGCGGTAGTCAGCTACCTGTTCCCGCTGCTGCAGGCGAAACTGGGCCTGGGGCCGGTCTTCTTCATCTTCGCGGCCATCAACTATTTGGCGATTCTGTTCGTGGTGTTCGCCCTGCCGGAGACCTCCAATAAATCGCTGGAGCAGTTAGAAGCAGAGCTGTCAGCGAATCATGAGGATAAAAAATCCACTCGTCTCACCAGGGAGGTTGGCTATGATCGATAACATCACGCTGGATAATCTGCACATCGGCTGCAAGGCCAGTAATAAAGCGGAAGTCATCGCCATGATTGGCGCGGAGTGTAAAGCCAAAGGCTATGTCAATCAGGAGTGCGTTCACTTTCTGCTGGAGCGTGAACATCAGGTTTCCACTTTTTTGGGCAATGGCATCACCCTGCCGCATCTGCCGAAATCAGCGACGGATATCATCCTTAAAACCGGGATTGAGATCTTTCAGTTTCCTGATGGCGTTATCTGGGATCGCGGCAACGTGATGTTTATTGCCATTGGCGTGATTGCGAAAGAGAAAGAGCATATTGACGTGCTCAAAGAAATTGCCTCGATATTCAGCGATGAGCTGATCGCGAATGCGCTGTCATTAATCTCTGACAAAAATGACTTCCTGAAGATCCTCCAGCATAACGCACTGCCCCATTAAGTGCGCCACCGGCCGGGGCGCAGCCCCCGGCCCTTCCATTTATTGGTCTGGCAGCAAACAGACATTGCGAAAAATCTAATTTTCCCCGTTATCACGTCAATCACAATAATAACCGGGGAAATTAACGCATATTAAATTGCTATCATATCTATTTATTATGCGTCTCCTCTTATTCGATACACTAAAATAATCAATAAAAACAAAATGTTAAGAATTTAATCAGTGTTTTACCCTCTGTTTTGTCAATCAGGCCGCGAGTACCGTGCGCCAGTATTTCCTGCGCTATCCCATTAGTTTTGATTTATATCAATACCTCTTCCATGGTTAAAATGCATTTTACAGCGCGATTATTTTGGCAAGGTGTATACGACATTGGTCTTACGATTTGGATATTTATTTAGCCGGCCCGCAAGCCTGTGGGGATGGCTGATGTGTAACGCGCTTAACGGTATCGCCATCGTCCTTTGCTTTCGCGGGATAAGCGTCGTGACAGGCTATCGTCAAGCGGTCTGGCAGGTCATCATCACGCTGGCTATTATTATATCGACCTGGTATAGCGCTAATTATTTCGCCGCCCTGGAAGCGCGGCGCGACAGACGACGCTTTCTGCTGCTGGCCTGGGTGGTCATGACCATTCTGTTGAATTTCATTCACCTGAGCGGTGGCGAATACGGTTATTAAAGGAGCATGCCCATGACGCTGGCGATGCTGTGGGTGCTTATCACTCACCATAAAGGGCTCGCGCTCTTGCTGGTCGTGATAATTGCACTGCTGTTTATTGCGCTTACCCCGCTGGTCAAAAAAGTGCTGAGCACCCTTCACGATCGTTCCTGACCTTTCTCCCATAGCCGCCAACAGGCGGCTATCTCTCCTCCTGATGGACTGAATCCGCCACCAGCCTCAGCGGCATGCCACCTGCTACTGCGCGCATAAAAAGAAATGAGAACCATTATCAATGAAGCTATACTAACGTGTCAGCCCAGGCAAAACGCCAGATGACAGAGAACAGGAGGACAGACGAGGTGAAGCAGGATTCAGGGATCATCACAGCGCGGCAGACGCACGGATTGCTGACGCTGGCGATAGGCGCGCTATTTTACAGCAGCGGCAGTTTCGCCCGGCCGGATCTGCAGCCGCTGGGACCGAATATTGCGGATAAAGGGTCAGCTTTCTATCATTTTACCCAGCGCCAGTACGACTCTGCCGATGGCGAACGCCATTACCGGGTGTGGACCGCGGTGCCGGATAAAGCGCCGCCGGACGCCGGTTACCCGGTGCTGTATATGCTGGACGGCAATGCGGTGATGGATAAACTCAACGACGCGTTTCTGCAACAGCTCTCCGCCAGTTCCCCACCGGTCATCGTCGCTATTGGTTACCAGACGGCGCTGCCCTTCGATACCGCCGCCCGGGCCTGGGATTACACTCCGCCGCTGAAGACGGATGAACCTCGCGCCGGGAAAACCGCGCTGCCGCCGCGAAAAACCGGGGGTAATGATCTGTTTCGTCAGCTGCTGAGCGAAACGATGGTTCCGCAAACAGAAGCTAACCTGAAAATCGATCCTCGCCAGCGCGCTATCTGGGGCCACTCTTACGGCGGACTGTTTGTACTAGACGCGTGGCGAAACCACTCCCTTTTCAGGATCTACTATTCTGCCAGCCCGTCGCTTGGCCAGGCGCAGACGTCTCCCCTGAAGGACACCCAGACCCTTGATGCCACCGCGTTTACCGGGACGTCCCTGTATCTGCTGGAAGGCGACGGAAAAGCCGCTGGCGAGCCCTCCGGGCATGAAACCTCCCTGGGCGTACTGCGTCAGACCCAGCAGCAGCTGGCCAGCAACGGTCTGACGGTGCAATTCTGGCGCTACCCTGGCCTGACGCACGGTCAGATGTTCGAGGTCTCCCTGCGCGCGGCGCTGCTGCACCTCTCCGGGCAGCCTACTTTAGCTCATCAGTAACGATCCCGCGCCCACCAGCCCACGGCGGGTGCGTTAATTCTGCCGTGGCAGATGTTTAACATCGACCGGTTCGCCGAACAGAAAGCCCTGCATTTCGTCGCATCCCTCTTCTTCGAGGATTTGCCGTTGCCCTTCGGTTTCTACCCCTTCGGCGATAAGCGGGGTATTGATTGAGTTGCCCAGCGAGATAATCGCCCGCACGAACGAGCGAACCTGAGGATTGCTCTCCACATCCTGCATAAAGCTACGGTCGAGCTTGATGACGTCGAAATGAAAATCGCGCAGCATGCTCAGGGAGGAGTAACCGGTGCCGAAATCATCCAGCGCAATACTGATGCCCATCTTTTGCAGATGATGCAGCACGCTGAACGCCAGCTGTTTATTGATGATAAACGCCGTCTCCGTCACTTCAAATTCCAGCAGGCTAACCGGATAAGCGGTTCGCATCAGGATCTCGCGGACTTTTTCGATAAAGCTGCGGTGACGTAACTGTACCGGTGAGATATTGACAGAGATTTTTTTATTCAGCCGATTATCCAGTGATTCGCTGCACACCTGCTCCAGTACCCAGTAGCCTAATGGCACAATAGCGCCACTCTCTTCGGCGATGGGAATAAACACCTCCGGCGGGATAGCCCCCAGCTGCGGATGCTGCCAGCGCAACAGCGCCTCATAACCGGTGATGCGACGATCTTTAATGTTGCGGATCGCCTGATAGTGAAGCGAAAACTCCCCCGCCTGAATACCGCGGCGGATGTCGGCGGCCATCATATTCCGCTGCCGCGTCTTGTCGTCCATCTCACGTTCGTACCAGCAAATCTTGTGGTCGAGACTGCTCTTTGCCCGATACATGGCCAGATCGGAATTGCTCAGTACCGTATTAATATCCGTCCCGTCCTCCGGGTAGACGGAGATACCTATGCTGGCGGAGAGGATCACTTCCGTCGCGGCAAACGTCTGCTTACCGCTGAAGCAGTGCCAGAGACGGGTGGCAAAGGCGTCCACCTCGCTTTCATCGGCAAAAGGTTTGACGGCCACAAACTCATCGCCGCCGAAGCGGGCGACCATCTCCTCCTTCTGCAGCGTTTTCAGCACGGCGCCTGCCACGCGCTGCAGCAGCTGATCGCCAATAAGATGGCCCTGCAGATCGTTAATCTCTTTAAACTTATCTAAATCGATGGTGAAAACGGCAAAGCGGCGGGCGTCATTACCGGTGATCAGCTTTTCCACCCGCTCAAAGAACTCCACCCGATTGGGTAAACCGGTCAGCGCATCGTAGCGCGCCATCCACGCGATGCGGTCATTGATCGCCTTCTGTTCGCTGATGTCGCGGGTAATTTTGGCAAAGCCCAGCAGGTTATGTTGTTCATCGCGGATGGCATTGATCATGACATGCGCCCAGAACCGGGAGCCATCTTTACGATACCGCCAGCCTTCGCCTTCGAACTGGCCGCTACGCAGGGCAATTTGCAGATTTTTTGCCGGCACCCTGGAGAGCTGTTCGGCTTCGCTATAGAAGAGGCCGAAGTAGCGACCGACGATCTCGTCGCTCAGGTACCCTTTTGCCCGGCGGGCGCCCTCGTTCCAGCTGATGACCGTCCCATCGGCGCTCAACATATAGATGGCATAATCTTTAACACTTTCAATAAAGTGGCGATAGGCAATGTCCGTCAGGTGATCGTTACTCATGGTACAGCGCTCTCTGTGGCTCGGTCGTGGCAAAACGCATTAGATATAACAGAATCACGCCCATAATGAATACAAGGTTAAGGTGTTTTATGGTCGGCTTTCCGGCCCGGGCATGCGCCGACCGCGCGGTGCATACGCCTGTTAAGCGTAGTGGACCTGGCCATCTTCGGGAGTGACAAACTCGGCGATTTTCGCACTTAGGTCGCCCACTAATAGTTACTTTTATTGATTAAAAAGTTTGATTGAAAGAATAAATAAAAGGAGTAATGTTAATAATACTTTCTATGGAGGTTAAATATGTTGCGTGATTATTTAAAAGTGGAAAAAGAAGATCGCCTGGTTGAACAACAGAGTCGTCATGACAATAGTCAGCATTATTCTTCGGTGACCGAATGGGTTATTTTAAGTAAAGATGGCCAGCGTAAAGGTCGGGTATCCCTGTTTGACCGCTTCACCACCCGCCGCTCCTGGAGCGACAGCTTCCGCATTACGCAGTTCGATAATGCGGGTAAAGTGGTGGTGGATAAACTCACTGACGCGCTGTAAATCCCCCGGATTCCCGGCCTGACGGGAGAATATTCATACGCAAAATTAACACCTGCATAAAATATATTGATGCGTCGCCATCATGTTATTTTCATTCCGCATACTGATAACCTAATGGGTAATTTTCGCCATGGCAAACAGCGCGAATTTTTAACCCGAACACATGCTGAAAAATAAGCCCGCCGGTCGGGCTTTTTTGCATGGTGTTCGCCGCCCAGTCCACTAAATGCCAGGGACATTCCGCGCTGGATGGTATACGATACATATACGAATCATATATGGGTTGTTGCTATGGGAATCGTCAAAATCTCCGATCTGCTGCACGATGACATTCGTGATGCCAGCAAAGCCATGTCCCGCTCCGTCAATGCGCAGGCGGAATACTGGATCCGTCTGGGCATGATGAGCGAACTCTACCCCGAGCTTAACCACCAGCAGATCAAACTGCTGATGCTGAAATCCGGCTCTGACCGTCTGCTGGAGGTGATCAATGCCATCAATAATCATTAAAACCGCCGATGAGCTCGCGCGCCAGCGTCATGCCGGCCAGCTGCTGGCATCGGTGTTTGCCATGCTGGATACCTTTATCGTTCCCGGCGTGACGACGATGGAAATCAACGATCGAGTGGAAGATTTTATCGTCAACCAGCTGCACGCCCGCCCTGCCAGCAAGGGGCAATACGACTTTCCCTATGTGTTGAACACCTCGATTAACGACGTGGTCTGCCATGGCATCCCAAAGGCGACCGAGCATCTGCGCTCCGGGATGATCGTTAACGTCGATATTACCCTCGAGAAAGCGGGCATGATCGCTGACTCCAGTAAGATGTACCTGATAGGCGACGTTTCCCCGCTGGCGCGCCGGCTGGTAAAGACCACCTATGAAGCGATGTGGAAAGGCATTGAGGTGGTGAAACCTGGCGCGACGCTGGGCGACATCGGCCATGCCATTCAGCGCTGGGTCGAGGACCATGGCTACAGCGTGGTCAGAGAATACTGCGGTCACGGCGTCGGTCAGGAAATGCATGAAGAGCCGCAGGTGCTGCACTACGGCAGGCCCGGGGAAGGCGCCGTGCTGCGGGAAGGCATGGTATTCACTATTGAACCGATGGTGAACCAGGGCGACAGTCGTATCAAGACCAAAAAGGATGGCTGGACGGTGGTCACCCGCGATAAAAAACTCTCCGCGCAGTGGGAGCACACCGTGGCGGTGACCGCCAACGGTTTTGAGATACTGACGCTGCGCGACGACGAGCAGTCGCGGATCCGCTGAGTTACCTGTTCGCTTTGCCGAGGCGCCCATAACGGATAATCCTGCCCGGGGCCGGGAATGCTGAGGTACCTTCTGGCGGGGCAGCCCGACTGACGCCTCTCTCTTGATGGCCGCAGTCCGAACAAGGAATTGCTCTGACCGGCGAATCGTAAGAGAATAGCGCCTACACGCGACGATCTGATTACACGGGAGTTCATCATCAGCCATTCTCGTCGATTCCCCTTAGCCAGCAAAGTGGCGCTGGCAGGCGCGGCGCTCATCGCCGCCGGCATGCTGTTCAGCTGCACCAGTAAGGCCCCGAAATCCCTCGTCACGCCGCCGAAGAGCGCGACCGTTAAAGCCGGTCAGACGCACCGGGAGCCGGTACGCGGCATCTGGCTGACCACCGTCTCGCGCCTTGACTGGCCGCCGGTCGGGTCGATTATCGCCAGTACGCCGGAAAGCCGCATCACGCAGCAGAAGCTGGCGCTGATCGCCAAACTCGATAATCTGCAGCGCCTGGGGATCAACACCGTCTTTTTCCAGGTGAAACCGGACGGTACGGCGCTCTGGCGGTCGGATATTCTACCGTGGTCCGATATGCTGACCGGCAACATCGGCGAATATCCCGGCTACGATCCGCTGCAGTTTATGCTGGATGAAGCGCACAAGCGCGGCATGAAGGTTCACGCGTGGTTTAACCCTTACCGCGTCTCGGTCAACACCAAACCGTCGACCATTGCCGAGCTGAATAACACCCTCACTCAGGTACCGGCCAGCGTGTTTGTCCTGCACCGTAACTGGATCCGCACCGCCAGCGACCGCTTTGTTCTCGACCCGGGTATTCCCGAAGCGCGTGACTGGATCACCAGCATCGTCGCTGAAGTGGTGCAGAACTACCCGATTGACGGCGTGCAGTTCGATGACTATTTCTACACCGAAACCGCCGCTTCCCCGCTTAACGACAACGAGACCTTCCGCCGTTACGGGCAGGGCTATGCCTCGAAGGGCGACTGGCGGAGGCATAACACTCAACAGCTTATTGCCCAGGTCTCCGCGACCATTAAAAAACTCAATCCGAACGTCGAGTTTGGCGTAAGTCCGGCCGGGGTGTGGCGCAACCGCTCCCACGATCCAGTGGGGTCTGATACCCGTGGCGCGGCCGCCTATGATGAATCCTATGCCGATACCCGCAGCTGGGTGCAGCAGGGACTACTCGACTACATCGCCCCGCAGATCTACTGGCCATTTGCCCGCGATGCGGCGCGCTATGATGTGCTGGCCAACTGGTGGGCCGAGGTGGTTAAGCCCACCCATACCCGGCTGTATATTGGCGTGGCGCTGTACAAGGTGGGTGAACCGTCCAAAAATGAGCCTGACTGGACGGTGGATGGCGGCGTGCCGGAGCTGAAAAAGCAGCTCGATCTCAATGAGTCCCTGCCGCAGATCCAGGGCACCATCCTGTTCCGCGAAAACAACCTCAATCAGCCGCAGACCCGCCAGGCGGTTAACTACCTGCGCAGCCGCTGGGGGCAGCCGCAGAGCTAACCGCCACTCGGCTTCGCTATCGCGCCTGCAGCCCTTGCTGCAGGCGGGCGTGCAGTTTCAGCATGTTCTCCGTGATCGCCCGCCAGACGTGGGCGGAAAAGTCCGCCGGCAGCGTTCGGCGGGCGCTTTCGATGGCCTGCGGCACGCGGTCGGCAAACTCGTCAAGGATCGCCAGCATCTGGTCCCGGGGAAAGTTAACCGCTTTGGCGGTCGCCAGAAAATGACGCGGATAGATGGCGTTAATCTCCGTTTTCCGCCCTCGGGTGGCGTTGAGCCCCATCGACAGCTTCAGATCGCGCAGATGCAGTCCCGTCCCTCCCAGCACCGGAAATGCCGAAATAATGTCGTAGAACGGCGTGAGCCGGTAGCTGCCGCCGGGCAGCAAAAAGAGCGAGAAATTCTTCGCATGCCCGTCCGTTGCCCCGGTTAGCCACTGGAACACCATGAACTTCATAAAGTCATAGCGATCTTTCAGGGCTTCACTGGAGCCCAGCAGAAAGGTCATGATCGCGGCGATACCCGGCCCGCCGTCAGACTCGTATTTCATCGACGACGGGATGCCGAATGCCTGACACAGATCCTCCTGCGGCAGCCGCAGCAGCACGCGCCCCTCCTGCGCCCAGCGCCGGTCGAAGCGGGTCACCGCCAGCGCACGGATCCGCGGGGTGGTGATAATCTCCGCCTCCGGCACCGCCAGGCCCAACGCCCTGGCCAGCGCCAGGCACAGATATTCGTTATCCACGCTTTCGCGCAGATCCAGCGTCGCATTGGGCTGCTTTATCTCGCCAATGGGCAGTTTAATGATATGGGTGGTCGGGGTGGTGCCCTGCGGAATACACCAGTGCTCGCCCATTCGCAGCAGCGCGGTTTTCTCCTGAGCGCCGGCCACCGAGATACGAAAATCGTCCTGGCCGGTCACCATCCCGAGCGGAATATCCGACTGGTAGGCGGTCAGCAACGCGGTCAGTTGCGCCTCATCCAGCGTCTGCCAGCGCAACGCTGCAAGATGCGCCTCTTCCCCCGGCGGCAGCAGAGTCACCGCCCCTACGCTATCCCGGCCGACCTCGGCCAGCAGATCGAACGGCTGTTTCGAGCGCGCCTGATAGCGCCTGACGATCCGGTCGCGGACCTGGGGGCTGTCGGGCAACAGGTTATCAAAATAGTGATACACCGCGTCGGCGGTGATATTGCCATACTGCAGCGGCAGCGAGAGGGAGAGCGGCCTGGCGCGCGGGCTGCGCAGCCACTCGTCATCATAGCGGAAACTGTGCGCCCCGTTGGCCTGGCGGGTTAAGGTTCCCACGCGCACATTGTTCATCCAGGTAGTGAGCGTCGCCATTACCAGTCCAGATCCGTGGTGTTATCGGGGGCCGTCGCCGTCTCGGCCGGCTTGGCGTTCAGGGTCATCACCACCCCCAGCGACTGGAGGATCTTGAACAGGGTGGTCAAGGTGGTTTTGTCCGGGTGATTTTCAAAATTGGACAGCGTCGCCTGTTTAATGCCGATCCGGCTGGCCAGCGCCTCCTGAGTCCAGTGATTTTGCTGGCGCAGCAGTTTCAGGTAATTGGCCAGCTGAACGGGACTGTATATCTGCGGGGAATTCATCGCCTTGTTCCTCACCATCGTTTATCCCCCCATCGGGATAAATCTGCTTTTATACCCTACAAGGGATAATGTCAAGGTTATCCCCTGGTGGGGATAGGAGAATACTTATCCTTGTGTGGGGATAAAACAGGAAGAATGGTGGCCGGAGACACCTTTACATGCCCGGTGGCGGCTGCGCCTTACCGGGCCTACGGGCTGACTCTCCCCGCTCCGTAACGATCCAGGCCGGGCAAGCGCAGCGCCGCCCGGCAATGGGCAGCCGGGCTTAGCTGCCGCGGTAGGTCGACCACCCGCCCGGGGCTATCAGAAACGGCAGATGGAAATGGTCATCTGTCGCCTCGCCAATGACAAAATCAATCTGCGCCCGGGTAAAAACGCTCTCGCGCCCGACGCGGGTAAACCACGCCCCCGTTTCCGCGGTTAAGCAGTAGCGCCCCGCCGGCAGCGGCGCGGCGCTGAAGGTGGCGATACGCCCCTGGGCGTTAGTTACCAGGTTCGCCAGCGTCTCGCCCTCCCGGCTCAGGCTGACCGCCACGCCTTCCGCCGGCGTGCCGGTGGAAATATCCAGAATATGGGTGCTCAGGGTACTCATTCGCCAATCGCTCCTTCCAGTCTTAACATCGTAATTTCCCGCAGCTGGGCAAGCGCCTCAGCCACTTCTTCGTCGGCGGTATGCTGCAGCCGGCGCGTCAGCGCCTGCAGCATCTCTTCGCCGCTGCGCCCTTTGGCGCGGATTAAAAACACCCGGCCAAAACGAGCCTCGTAGCGGGCATTCCCCTCCCGCAGGGCCTGCGCCAGCTTTTCATTATCGCTGTCCACCGCCGACTGCTCCTGGCGCGACATCGTCGCATGCGCCTGGCTGCCGGTCGGTTTTTCGCCGATCCGCGGATGGGCGCTGAGCGCCGCGTTCAGATCGTTCTCCCCCCAGTCGGCCATCGCTTCCCGGGCGACCTGCAGCAGCGCTTCACGGCAGGCGAAGGGTCGCAAGCTCACCAGCGTATCGCTCCAGGCCGGGATCGCCACGCAGGGGGCCAGCAGCGCCACTGCTTCATCATGACTCAGACGGTTAAACTGTCTCAGCGCGATCATCCTGACTCCTTATCGTTTTCGTCGCCGCCTGCTCCTGCGGCAGAACAAGGTTCAGCGCTATCGCCACCAGCCCACCGCTGGTGGCCGCCGAACCGAACAGATCGCCGACCATCGGCGGAAAATGGCTGAGAAACGCCGGCACCGACTCCACGCCAAGGCCCGCGCCAAACGCCAGACCAACGATCAGCACATCGCGTCGGGTGAGCGGGTTCTGGGTAATGATCCGGATCCCGGCCGCTACCACACAGCCAAACATCACCATCGTGGCGCCCCCCAGCACCGGCGCCGGGATCTGCCGCAGCAGTTCGCCCACCGGCGGGAACAGCCCAAGCAGGATCAGAATCACGCCAATGTAGCGCCCGACATAGCGGCTGGCCACCCCGGTCATCTGGATCACGCCGTTGTTCTGCGCGAAAGTCGTGTTCGGAAAGGCGCTGAGCATCGCGGCCACCATGCAGCTGACGCCGTCCGCCAGGATACCGCCCTTCAACCGGTTGCGGAAAGCGCGATCGTCAACAGACTGTTGCGAAATCAGCGAGTTGGCTGTCAGATCGCCCACCGCCTCCAGAATACAGACCAGCGACACCAGCGCCACCGGCAGAAAAATCGCGCTGTTAAACTGAAAACCGAACGGAAACAGCGTCGGCAGGCGAAACAGGGTGTCGCCCAGGCTGTGAAGGTGGAACTGACCGCTCAGCCCTGCCGCCACACAGCCCACGGCAATGCCCACCACCACCGAGGAGAGCCGCAGCCAGCGGTTTTTGGCGCAGCTCAGCAGAACGATAACGCCAAGGGTACCCGCCCCGAGCGCGATATTGCTCATGCTGGCGAAATCCTGCGCCTTTTCGCCACCGCACCAGTTAATGACGCTGACCTTGATCAGGCTGATGCCGATCAGCGCAATCACGCTGCCGGTAATGATGGGGGTAAAGATTTTCTTCAGCGGTTCAATAAAGCGGCTGACAATCACCGGCACCAGGGCGGCGACAAAGTTAACGCCAAACAGCATCGCCATAATATCCTGTGGCCCGCCGCCCTGCGCTTTCACCCACATCCCTCCGGCTACCGCCACGCCAAGAAAGGCGAAGCTGGTGCCCTGCATGCAGATCATCCCGGCGCCAATGCCCCAGACCCGGTTGGACTGCAGAAAGGTACCGATACCCGAGGCCAGCAGCGACATACTGATGAGATACGGCAGCCAGTCGCCAAGTCCGAGGGTGGCGCCGATAATCAGCGGCGGCGTGATGATCCCCACCAGACCCGCCAGCACATGCTGGAGGGCGCTAAAAAAGGCCGCAAGCGGTGGGATCCGCTGTTCAAGGCCGTAAAGCAGGCCGCTGTGATGTTCGTCAGACATGGTGTTATCCCGTAGCAAAGAGAAGTGCAAGAGCTTCTGCACAAAGCAGGCCAGAGACGACCAACGCGAACGAATAAATTTATTAATACTTTAAAATCATTTAGTTAAATCACTCCAGTCATGCCTCGCTCCCCACCGCTGCGGAACCAGAGTACTGAAACGATAGATTCTTAATGCAACATAAAGAAACTTTTGATTCATAAAAAGGCAACCAATGCGTCACATTGCACCGATGTGGTGCGTCATGACCTATCGCTGTGCCTCAGGCCGGCGGTTTTCCTCCCTCCGGCGAACTGGTACGCAAATTGCTGTAGTCAGTCACAACATCGGGAGAAGGAGAAAAAAATGAAAGCAATCGTGATTGGCGCCGGCATCGGCGGCTTAAGTGCGGCAGTGGCGCTCAAACAGTCGGGGATCGACTGCGAAGTCTATGAAGCGGTGAAAGAGATCAAACCGGTCGGCGCGGCGATTTCCGTGTGGCCCAACGGCGTGAAGTGCATGGCCCACCTCGGTATGGGCGATATCATGGAAACCTTCGGCGGACCGCTGCGCCGCATGGCGTATCGCGATTTCCGCAGCGGCGAGAACATGACCCAGTTCAGCCTCGCGCCGCTGATCGAACGTACCGGCAGCCGCCCCTGCCCGGTCTCCCGCGCAGAGCTGCAGCGGGAAATGCTGGATTACTGGGGACGGGAAAGCGTGCAGTTCGGCAAACGTGTCACCCGCTGTGAAGAAAACGCCGACGGCGTGACGGTGTGGTTTACCGACGGCAGCAGCGCCAGCGGGGATCTGCTGATTGCCGCCGACGGCAGCCATTCCGCGCTGCGTCCGTGGGTGCTCGGCTTTACCCCGCAGCGCCGCTACGCCGGCTACGTCAACTGGAACGGTCTGGTGGAAATAGATGAAGCGCTGGCGCCCGGCGATCAGTGGACCACCTTTGTCGGCGAAGGCAAGCGCGTCTCGCTGATGCCGGTCTCCGCCGGCCGGTTCTACTTTTTCTTTGATGTGCCGCTGCCGGCGGGTCTGGCGGAGGATCGTGACACCCTGCGCGCTGACCTCAGCCGCTACTTTGCCGGCTGGGCGCCGCCGGTGCAGAAGCTGATCGCCGCCCTTGACCCGCAGACCACCAACCGTATTGAAATCCACGATATCGAACCATTCAGCCGCCTGGTCCGCGGTCGCGTCGCGCTGCTGGGCGACGCCGGACACAGCACCACCCCGGATATTGGCCAGGGGGGATGCGCGGCGATGGAAGATGCGGTGGTGCTGGGCGCCGTTTTCCGCCAGACCCGCGATATTGCGACCGCCCTGCGCGAGTATGAAGCCCAGCGCTGCGACCGGGTCCGCGATCTGGTACTGAAGGCGCGCAAGCGCTGCGATATCACCCACGGAAAGGATATGCAGCTCACTGAAGCCTGGTACCAGGAGCTGCGGGAGGAGACCGGCGAGCGGATTATCAACGGCATGTGCGATACCATCCTCAGCGGGCCGCTGGGCTGACGGTCGCCATGGATTCAATCACCGCGCTCAGCGTCTGAATGGCCATCTGCGCAGGACGCGATAGCTGACGCGAAGGCGCGGTGCACAGCGCCAGGGTCAGCGGCCGCAGCAGCGTACTGCGCAGCGGGACAAAGGCCAGCTGGCCGCGCTGAACCTCGTCCAGCACGTCGAGCAGGCTGAGGAGCGTCACGCCGCTGCCGCGCAGCACCAGCGACTTAATGAGCCGGATATCATTGCAGCTGATGGTATTCTCCGGCGCAAAGTCATGGTGGCGATAGAGAAGCGCCACCCGCTCATGAACGATCAGCGGCGCGCCGGGCACAATGTGCCGCTCGAGGCTGAGCTCACCCAAAGACAGGGCCCTCGCCCCCGCCAGGGGGTGGTCCGGGCGCATCACAATCCCCACCTCCAGTTCGGCAAAGGCCAGCACGCTGAGTCCGGCCTGCCCCTGCGGATCGAGGATCAGACCGACGTCCAGATCCGCCTGACGCACTTTCTGGCTGACGGTGTGGCTGTCGGCCACCTGCAGATCCAGCTCCAGCCACGGCCAGCTGGCGATAATCTCCGCCAGCGCGGCGGCGAAGCCACCTTCCGCCAGCGCCTGCACCATACCGACGCTGACGCTCCCGCGCTTCATCCCCTGCAGCTCATCAAATTTCTGCCGGGTCTGGCGAAACTCCTTCTGCCAGCGCAGCAGATTGTCATACAGCAGTTCGCCCGCGGTGGTCATCCGCAACCCCTCCGGCAGCCGCTCGAACAGCGGTGTGCCGAAAGCCTCCTCGGCCTGCAGGATCTGGCGGTTAATCGCCGAGGCGGAGATATGCAGCTGCTCGGCGGCCCGGCGCAGGCTGCCGCAGCGGGCCACGGCGATGAAATAGTGGGCGAAACGGGAAAATGGACTCATGGCGACCCTGTACTCTTTTTTGCAACAGCAGAGTGAATTAATGGTGATGGATGTGAACACCCTAATATGACAACAATAATCTCACAACAATAAAACAATCACCGATGTGAGCAGGAAGAGAAATCATGAAGAGAACCGTCCCGACGCCCCCCGCCCATTGCACCTTTGATCCAGAGGACTGGCTGCGGCTGGCCCGCTGCTGGCACCCGGTGGCCCGCGCCTGCGATATTGGCGGCGCCCCGGTGAAAGCCACCCTGCTGGACGAACAGCTGGTTATCTATCGCATTAAAGGTCAGGTGGTGGTCGCCCGCGACGTCTGCCCGCACCGCGGCGTCCCGCTGACCCTGGGGTTTCATGAAGAAGAAGGCATCGTCTGCCCCTATCATGGCCTGCGCTTTGGCGAGGATGGCCGCTGCAACCGCATCCCCTCCAGTCCGGGGCAACCCATTCCAGCCAAACTGCATCTCACCAGCTTCGCCGTGGAGGAGCGCTACGGGCTGATCTGGACCTGTCTGGCCTGCGATCCGGACAATCCGCCGCCGTTACCGACCATGCCGCACTGGGACGACGCCGGCTTTCAGCAAATCAACTGCCCGGCCTTCGAGGTGAAGGGCTTTGCCGGCCGCCAGGTCGAAGGCTTTCTCGATGTCGCCCACTTTGCGTGGATCCACACTGATACCTTTGCCGACCCGGACAATCAGCAGGTGCCGGACTACGCCCCGCAGGAGACACCGTTCGGTTTTGTTGCCGACTACTGGAGCTCGGTGGGCAATTACCCGGCCAGCTCCGATTTCCGCGCGCCGGAAGGGTTCCAGTGGCTGCGTCACTTTGAAATGCATCTGCCCTTCACCGCCACGCTGACCATCCATTTCCCTGCCGATGCGAAGCTGGTGATCATGAACGCCGCCTCGCCGGTGTCGTCGCGCGTGACGCGGATGTTCGCCCCTATCGCCCGCAATTTTGACCTGCATGTGCCGGTGGAAGACGTTCATGCGTTCAACCTGCGGGTGTTTGAGGAGGATCGCCTGATGGTTGAGACCCAGCGCCCGGAGCGGCTGCCGCTGGATCTGACCCTGGAGGCGCATATTCCGGCAGACCGCAGCTCTATCGCCTACCGGCGCGGGCTGAAGAAGATGGGCTTTGGCGATTTCTTTCTGGTATGAGTGGAGGTCTTATGCGCGACATACTCCCGGTGGTGGTCGATGGCCTGTGGCGCCAGGGCGCGAAAAATCTGGCCGTTCGTCTGGTGAGCGCCGATGGGCAACCGCTGCCGGCGTGGACGCCCGGCGCCCATATCGACCTCCATCTCCCCTGCGGGCTGATCCGTCAGTATTCGCTGACCGGCAGCCCGGCCGGGCGGGATCACTATCTGCTCTGCGTCGCCCGCGAGGCGCAGTCGCGAGGCGGCTCCCGTTATATTCATGACACCCTGCGTCCGGGGCAGCCCTTGCTGATCTCTGCCCCGCGCAACCACTTTCCCCTGCGCGGGGGCGGCCACGTGGTGCTCCTCGCCGCCGGGATCGGCATTACGCCGCTGCTGGCGATGGCCCACGCCCGGGCGGCGTCCGGCGCCAGCTTTACGCTGCACTACTACGTCAGCCGCGCGCAGGAGGCCGCCTTCGCCACCGAGATCGCCAACCAGCTCACCGGCGGAACCTGCCTGATCCACTGCTCTGCCGACGGACAGAGTCCGCGCCTGCGGCTGGCGCAGGATCTGGGCGCGCCGGACGCCGACACCCGGGTCTATTTCTGCGGACCGGCAGGGTTTATGAGCCAGGTGCGCGACACCGCGCTGGCTGCCGGCTGGGCGGAGGCGCAACTGCACAGCGAAGCGTTCCAGCCGCCCGCCCCGACGGCGGCCTCGGCGGCGGACGGAACCTTCACCATCACCCTCGCCTCCACCGGGGAGCGCTGGCCGGTACCGGGGGACAAAACCATCGCCCGGGTGCTGCAGGAGCATGGCGTCGACGTGCCGCTCTCCTGCGAGATGGGGATCTGCGGCGCCTGCCTGACGCCGGTGCGGGAGGGAACGGTCGACCACCGGGATACCGTGCAGTCGGAGGCGGAAAAACAGGCAGCGGAGCAGCATATTGCGCTGTGCTGCTCCCGCAGCCTGTCGGCCAATTTAGTTATCGATCTCGCGGGATAAGCGACCGGTCTCCGGCTGTTCGGCGCGGGCGACCGGTTTCACCCGCACGGCGGTGAAGACCACGACCATCGCGGTCAACAGCAGCACACCGCTGCCGGTGAAGACGCCGCTGGCGCCGTGCAGATCGAACACCGCCCCGCCGCCGGCGGCGCCGGCGCTGATGGCCAGCTGAATAGAGGCCACCAGCAGACCGCCCGCGCTTTCCGCCTCATCCGGCACGGTGGTGGCCAGCCAGGTGGACCAGGCCACCGGCACCAGACCGAAGGCAAACCCCCAGAGGGCGACCAGCAGCCCGTCGAGCACGCTCAGATGACCAAACGTCACCATCAGCAGCGCCAGGACGCTCATCATCAGCGGCACCAGCGCCAGGGTCAGACGCAGGCTGCGGCTCAGCAGATAGCTCGCTACCGAGGTGCCGATAAAGTTAGCGATACCGAAGCCGAGCAAAATCAGTGAAACGCCTTCAACGCTGGCCTGCGCGACGGTCTCAAGGAACGGACGCAGGTAGGTGAAGAAGGCGAAATGGCCGCTGAAAATGAGGATCGATGCCAGCATGCCGCCCAGCATACCGGGACGGCGCAGCACCCTGAACAGCGTGGAGAAGGTGCCAACGCTTTCCGGGCGCATGGAGGGCAGCACCCACAGCTGCCAGAGCAGCGCCAGCAGGCTGGGTATCGCGCAGAGAATAAACACGTTGCGCCAGCCGATCAGCTCCCCGAGGTAGCTGCCGAGCGGCGCGGCCACCACCGTGGCGACAGACACCGCGGAAAAGATGATCGCCAGCGCCTTCGGCACATGGGCCGCCGGCACCAGACGCATCGCCGTGGCGGTGGACATCGCCCAGAAACCGCCGATGGCGATCCCCAGCAGCAGACGACCGAGCAGGAGAAACGCCAGCGAACCGGCAAAAGCGACCATCAGGCTGGAGACAATCTGCAGCACGGAAAAAAACATCAGCACCCAGCGGCGGTCGATATTGCGGGTGGCGGTGGCGATCAGCAGGCCGGTGACTAACGCCACCAGCGCCGTGGCGGTCACCGCCTGCCCGGCCATCCCTTCGCTGACGCCGAGGCTGCTGGCCATCGGCGTTAACAGGCTGGCGGGCAGAAACTCGGCCACGATCAGGCCGAACACCCCGAGGGCCAGGGCATAGACGGCACGCCAGGCAGGCCTGACGGGTGTCAGGCTTGCGTCAGCAGCTATGCAGGAAGTCATATACATCTCTCCAGGTTTATTAACATCCTGGTCATCTTAGGGGCTTACCCCTGGACGATATATGATGCATACTCTTCAGTTATTGATTATTCGTCCGGAATTACCATGAGCCAGCCTACTATCGACCTGACCAGCGAACTGCTGCGCGGTATGCGCCTCTCCGGCGTGAATTACCGGCGCATCGAAACCTCCCGCCCGTTTGGCGTCGGCTTTAGCGCCGTGGCGGGCAAAGCCCAGTTCCATTTCATCAGCCGCGGACCGGTGCTGCTGCGCATGGCCAGCGGAGAACAGTTCACCCTGGAGAGCGGCGACGCGCTGTTTATTCCTAACGGCGACGGACACGCCCTGCTCTCCGATCCGCAGGCCGCGGTGGTGAATGTGGCGCAGCTGAACAGCGAAACGGTGTGCAGCACGGTAAGTTGCATCAACGCTGGCGGCCAGCCTGACTGCCCGGAGCGTGCCGTGATTTTCAGCGGCTGCATGGACTTTGAGCTCGGCGGCATGCAGCCGCTGGTGAAGGCCATGCCCGAGGTGATGCGGGTGAGTTGCCTGCTCCACACCTGGCCGGAGATCCAGCCGCTGCTGGCCGCAATGGAGCGGGAGTCGCTCACCCGCCAGGCGGGCTATGCCGGGATCCTCGCCCGGCTGGCGGACGTGGTGGCCGCGCTGATTGTCCGCGGCTGGGTGGCATGCGGGTGCGGTAACGCCACCGGCTGGGTGCAGGTCCTGCGCGATCCCCGGCTGGCGAAAGCGATCTACGCCATGCATCAGCGTCCGGGCGTTAACTGGAAAGTGGAAGATCTGGCGCGGGAAGCGGGGCTGTCGCGCTCTCTCTTCGCCGAGCGTTTTCTTGCCGCCACCGGCACCACCCCCGCCCGCTATCTGACCGAGCTGCGTATGCGGCTGGCGGTGCAGTACATCACCCACGAAGGCCAGGCGCTGGAAAAGGTGGCCTTCCGCCTCGGGTATCAGTCGCTGGCGGCCTTCAGCCGGGCTTTCAAACGCATCACCGGCCAGCCGCCGGGGGCCCTGCGCGCCACGACACGCTAGAGTCAGCCTTTATATAAAGCGATACACGCCGTTGCCAACGCGAAAGCGTTGCCCCTTAAGCGCCGGGTTGGCGACGCGAAACACCAGTTCGGTCAGCTGGTTGGCGGCTCCTTCGCGGAAAGTAAACCACTGGCCGCCCACGTCCAGCCCCTGCTCCCCCTGTGGCGGGAAGCCCAGCAGCGCCTGCCAGCGATCGCGCACCGCCTGCGGATTGTCCACCTCGAACACCGCCTGCTCGAGTACAATGTCGCCCAGCGGATGAGGCACGTCCAGCCCCTGGTCGCGCAGCCGCGCCAGCCGGGTCTCGTCGTCTTCTCCCCACTGCAGCACAAAAGGATAGACCAGTCCGTCGGTGTCGCCATCGATGGTGAAGATCCGCCAGCGGATGACATTGCCCTGCGGATCGTGGCGCTGGCCATCGACGATCGGTGACACCGCCAGCCCCTTGCGACGCAAGTGGTCATGGGTGGCGTCGATGTCGTCGCTGCGCAGCGCGACGCGAAACAGCGCTTCGTTCTCCGGCAGCAACCGCGCGGCATCCCGCGAGAGCAGAAACCTGTCCGTCGCGGCGCGCAGTTCGTCCGGGTCGGAAATGGCGAGGAATTCGATATAGGTCAGGCCAAAATAGCTCAGCGCATTGCGGGTTCCCCACCCCGGATGGCGCCCGCCGGCCACCGCCCGCAGCTGCTGTCCGGCAAAGGTTTCAATTGCCGCTTCCGGCTGATTCACAAACTGTACTGCGTGGTCCCACTGCAAGGTTGCCATGATCTCTCCCGCGGTTGTGCCTGTTCAGGCGTCTGCGGCAAAAGATAGTGCTGGGGTGAAGGGAATGGCAAACAAGAATTAAGTATATCGAAAGCTGGATACGTGATTTATATCAACGCGGTATATGGAGTCTGGCGGGCGATGAAACGGCGGACTAACGAATGGCCCGCCGGCGGGATCAGACCGACCCTTCTTTCTCAATCACCAGAATACGCGCCGCCCCCTGGGGATGAGCGACATGCTCGCATCCCACCTCGGCGTAGAAGATATCGCCGGCGTTCAGCACGATCACCTGCTCCTCGCCGTTGACTTTCACATGCATCGCCACCTGACCATCCATGACGGCAAACACCTCCTGACCGTCGTTGATGTGCCAGATATAGGGTTGGTCGGTCCAGTGCAGGCGCACGGTGGTGCCGGAAAAATTGGCGATATCCAGTGCGCCCCACGCGCGGTCGGCGGTGAAATCTTTACTGCTCCAGCTCTGCATAATGATGTCCTGTGATAAGGGTTATTTTTTCTGCCAGTTTGCCCATGGATCCGCTTTCTCTGCCGGCGCATCGTCGTCGAGCGAAGCCAGATACATCGCCTCCACCTCTTTGCGCGCCCACGGCGTCCGGCGGAGAAATTTCAGGCTGGACTTGATGCTGGGATCGCTTTTAAAGCAGTTAATATTGACCTGGCGGGCCATTTCCGCCCAGCCGTAGCGCGCGACCAGGGCATTGAGCAGCGCTTCCAGCGTCACGCCGTGCAGGGGATCTTTTGAACTGTGCATGAGGATACATCCGTTCCGCATTAAAAAAGTGCGCCCACCTTACTGGCTCTCGGTGACAGGCGCAACGGCTTCAGTTCGCCCTTACGCCTTTATCTATTTAACGCAAAAGCACTGAACCCCGCGCGAACATAAATTAGAAAATAACGTTATTGGTTGATTATCTGGCCCTGAGGCAAGCTGTGCTCAGCCCCGAACAGAGGAAATCACCATGCGCTGCTGTTGTGCCCGAACCCTGAACCTGAATCGACCCATAACATATTATCCCGTTTTCGGAGAACACAATGAACGCGACAACCCTGCCGATTCTCGATCTGGCCCGCTACGCGGACCCCGCGGATAAAGCGGCCTTCCTGGCCGACCTGCGCCACGCCGCCCGCGACATCGGCTTCTTTTATCTGATCAACCACGGTGTCGACGACGCGCTTCAATATGAAGTTCAGCGCCAGTCCCAACGCTTTTTTGCCCTCGATGAGGCGCAAAAACAGCAGGTGGCGATGATCCACTCCCCCCATTTTCGCGGCTATAACCGCGCGGCCTCTGAGCTGACGCGCGGCCAGCCTGACTGGCGAGAGCAGTTTGATATCGGCGCCGAACGTCCGGCGCTGACCCTCAGCGATGACGCCCCGCGCTGGCAGCGCCTGCAGGGTCCGAATCTGTGGCCTGCCGCCCTGCCGTCGCTTAAACCGGTATTACTTCACTGGCAACAGCAGATGACCCAGGTGGGGATCCGCCTGCTGCGCGCCTTTGCCGAAGCGCTGCAGCTCCCGGAGAATGCCTTTGACCGGCTCTATGGCGACAAACCCAACGAGCATATCAAACTGATCCGCTATCCCGGCCAGCAGGAGACGCAAAGCAGCCAGGGCGTCGGCGCCCATAAAGATTCCGGTTTTCTCAGCTTCCTGCTGCAGGACGAACAGAAAGGGCTGCAGGTTGAGGTGGCGCCCGGGCAGTGGATCGACGCTGTGCCGCTGGCCGGCAGCTTTGTGGTCAATATTGGCGAACTGCTCGAGCTGGCCACCAACGGCTATCTGCGCGCTACCGTTCACCGGGTGGTTTCGCCGCCGGCGCAGCAGCAGCGCCTCTCCATCGCTTTCTTCCTTGGCGCCCAGCTTGACGCGGTGGTGCCGGTTTATACCCTGCCGCCCGAGCTGGCGCGTGAGGCGCGCGGTCCGGACAGCGACCCGCTCAATCCGCTGCTGCGCGATGTCGGCTGGAATTATCTCAAGGGCCGTCTGCGTTCCCATCCGGACGTGGCGGAACGCTACTATCAGGACGTGTTTCGCGAACGCGCCGAGCAATTGATCGTTTAACCATAACTAAAAAGGAACACACCATGAAATATGCCGCTTTTAAACTGGCAGGGGTCGCACTGTCTCTTTCTCTGGCATGGACGTCTGCCCAGGCCGCCGCGCTGCGCGTCGCCGCGGACCCGGTTCCCCACGCGGAGATCCTCAACTACATCAAAAAAATCGATCCCAGCCTCGATCTGAAGGTGGTGGAGCTGACCAGCGGGGTCAACGCCAATGAACTGCTGGCCAGTGGCGACGTGGATGCCAACTACTTCCAGCATGTTCCCTACCTGAAGGATCAGGAAAAAGCGCTGGGTAAAACCTTTGCCGTCGCGGCCACCGTGCACATTGAGCCGCTGGGGATCTACTCGCATAAACATAAAAATTTCTCGTCGCTGCCGGACAACGCCACGGTGGCGGTGCCGAATAACACCACCAACCTGAGCCGTGCGCTGTTCCTGCTGCAGGCGCAGAAGCTTATCAAGCTGGACCCTAAATTTACCGACCCGGCCACCACTCTGGCGACGCCGAAGGATATTGTCGAGAACCCGAAACACCTGAAGATCCTGGAGATTGAATCGCCGCAGATCCCGCGCTCCCTCGACGATGTCGACCTGGCGGTGATTAACGGTAACTACGCCCTCGAAGCCGGGCTGGTGCCGGCGAAAGACGCTCTGGGGCTGGAAAGCGCCGAGCATAACCCCTACGCCAATATCCTGGTGACCACCCCAGCCCTGGCCAATGACCCGCGCATTAAGGCGCTGGCGAAAGACCTGACGTCGCCGCAGGTGGCGGAGTTTATCCGTAAAAACTACAACGGCTCGGTGATCCCGGTGGCCCCTCAGTCATGATAACCATCGAAGGGCTGAGCAAAACCTACGCCGGAACCGGCCGACCGGCGCTGAACGATATCGCGTTACAGATCCCGAAAGGGGCGATATACGGCATTCTCGGGCGCAGCGGCGCCGGCAAAAGTACGCTCATCCGCTGTCTCAATTTGCTGGAGCGGCCCACCTCGGGCCGCATTCTGGTGAACGGACAGGATATTACACAGCTGAACAAGGCGGCGCTGCGGGATTATCGCCTGCGTACCGGGATGATTTTCCAGCACTTCAATCTGCTGCATGCCCGCACCGTCGCCGACAACATCGCGGTGCCGCTGGAGATAGCCGGGGTGCCGCGGGCCGCTCGCGAAGCGCGGGTGCGCGAACTGCTGGAGCTGGTGGATCTCAGCGACAAGGCCGCCGCCTTCCCGTCTCAGCTTTCCGGCGGGCAAAAACAGCGCGTCGGCATCGCCCGGGCGCTGGCCGCCCGACCGGAGGTGCTGCTGTGCGATGAGGCGACCAGCGCGCTGGATCCCGAGACCACCGCCTCGGTGCTGGCTCTGCTGGCGGATATTAACCAGCGGCTCAATCTGACCATTGTGCTGATAACGCACCAGCTGGAGGTGGTGAAAACCATTTGTGACCACGCGGCGCTGCTGGAACAGGGCGAAATTGTCGAAAGCGGCAAACTCGCCGACCTGCTGGTGACCCCGTGGTCGCGGCTGCGTCAGTCGCTGCTGCACGACCCGCAGGCTGAACAGGATTTTCTTACCCGTCACGGCGTTCAGGGGAGGCCATTATGCGGAGTAGCATGAGCTGGGAAGATTTGTGGCCGTTATTACTCGACGGCACGCTGGATACGCTCTATATGGTGGGCCTGGCGGCCCTGTTTACCGTGCTGATCGGGCTGCCCACCGGTGTGTTGTTATTTATTTCCCGCGCCAACGGCCTCGCGCCGATGCCGAAACTGAACGCGCTGCTGGGGGCGGTGATCAACATCGGCAGATCGTTACCGTTTATCGTGCTGCTGATCGCGCTGATCCCTTTTACCCGCCTGATCGTCGGCACCACGCTGGGCAGCACCGCCGCTATCGTGCCGGTGACCATCGGCGCCTTTCCATTCTTTGCCCGCCTGACGGAAAACGCGCTCGACGAGGTGGATTACGGGAGAATCGAAGCCATTCTGTCGATGGGCGGCAACGTCTGGCACGTGATTTTTAAATCTCTGCTGCCGGAAGCCCTGCCGACGCTGCTGGCCGGGATTACGCTGACCATCGTGATGCTGATTGGCTTTTCGTCGATGGCCGGGGTGATCGGCGGCGGCGGACTCGGCGACCTCGCCATCCGCTACGGCTATCAGCGGTTCAATAATGAGGTGATGTTTGGCACGGTGCTGATCCTGGTGGCGATGGTTCAGGGCGTACAAATGGCCGGCGATCGGCTGGTGCGCCGCCTGGCACACCGCCGCTAACCGTCAGACATTAATTCCAGCCGCACTCAGCCGCCAGCTGGCGGACCAGACTGGCGGCGTCACACTCGCGGATCAACCCCACACCCTGCCCGGCCCAGTGCGCGCCATACTCATGGACGCCCTGGGCTTTCGCGGCGGCGGCGAGCGCTTTGCCGATATCATATGCCAGCGGATAATCCGGCACAGCGCTCGCCGGACAGGCTTCCCCCACTGCGCAGAAGGTATTCGCCAGACAACGTGCCGGACGCCCGGATATCGCTGAGGTCAGTACCGTACGCCCGTCAATGCTGTTAGCGATCGCCGCGCGGTAGCCGGCGTCGGCGGCCGATTCCGCACAGAGTAAAAACGCCGTGCCGAGCTGAGCGCCCTGCGCCCCCAGCTGCATCACGCTGGCGATCCCCGCGCCGTCCATGATGCCCCCGGCGGCGACCACCGGGATGGTCAGCCGACGCCGCAGATGTTGCACCAGAATAAAGGTGCTCATCTGCGCATCTGGCTCCTGCGGGTCGAAGATCCCCCGGTGCCCGCCCGCCTCAACGCCCTGAGCGACCACCACGTCAATCCCCTGCTCTTCAATGACCTGCGCCTCCTTAAGCGACGTCGCCGTGGCCAGAGTGACGATCCCCTGCTGTCGCAGGCGCTGGATCGCCTCGCGCTCAGGAAGGCCGAAATGAAAGCTCACCACCGCGGGTGAGAGATCGAGAAGCAGCTCCAGCATGGCGGTGTGGCCGATAAACGTCTGGTATATCTCCCTAAGCGACGCCGGAGGGATACTGCCAAAGCGGGTAAAATGGGGGCGCAGCGTCTCAGCCCAGTCCGCCTCCCGTCGAACGTCGCGCCGGGGCGGCGCATGGCAAAACAGATTGACATTGAACGGCCGGTCCGTCAGCTGGCGGGTGGCGACGATCATCGCTTCCGCCTGGGCAACGGTTGAAGCGCCCAGCCCCAGCGAACCCAGCGCCCCGGCATGACTCACCGCGGCAGCCAGCGCGGGGGTGGAGACGCCCGCCATCGGGGCCTGGATCAGGGGGTAGTCAATATCAAGAAGCGAAAGCAGTGAATTTTGCATGGGTTCCTCGTACATGAGCGATGCCGGAGGCTTACCATCTCTTTTAAAGATGATAAGATCAACATCATTATCATATTGAGAATAAAAATATGAACCACAGCACACTGCAGATTTTTATCCAGGTGGCCGACACGCAAAGCGTCACTCTGGCAGCAAAACGGCTTGGCCGCGCCCAGTCCAATATCACCACCCGTATTCAGCAACTGGAGGAGGAGCTTGCCGTGGAACTCTTCGTCCGCGGCAACAAAAAAATGGTGCTGTCGCCGGCAGGCGTTCAGTTTCTCAGCTATGCCCGGCGGATCCTGAGCCTGGCGGAAGAGGCAAAGCAGAGTCTGCATCCAACCACGCCCGGCGGCAGCCTGCGGCTGGGCGCGATGGAGGCGACCGCCGCCAGCCGTCTGCCGCCGCTGCTCACCCGCTTCCAACAGCGGTGCCCGCAGGTGGATGTCACGCTCAGCACCCGGCCGACCCGCCAGTTAACCGAGGGGGTATTAACCGCCGCCCTTGATGCCGCGCTGGTCTGCCTGCCGCCAGGGACGGATGGCCAACCGGCTTGCCCGCCCGGCCTGGGATCGGTCCCGGTGTTTCAGGAAACCCTGATGCTGGTCCGTCCGCAGAGCGCTGGCCCGCTGCGGTTCGCGGCATTTGCCAGCGGCTGCAGCTATCGGGCGCTGGGAGAGCGCTGGCTGGCGGAACAACAGGCGGCCGTCGAGGTGCATGAGGTGAGCTCCTATCACAGCATGCTGGCCTGCGTGGCCTCCGGGCGCTACGCCTGCCTGTTGCCGCAGAGCGTGCTGGCGCTGATGACGCTTCCCGAAAACAGCTTAAGCGAACCGCTGTGCGAGGCGACCACCCAGCTTATCTGGCGCCAGGGGTTCAGCACCTCCGCCCTCAGCGAGTGGCGCATCCTGTTGCAAAGCGCCGCGAACGGCTAAGCTAAAAGAGGAAACCGCGACGCACTCGCCGGAGGCGAACCTGAGCTCTTACCGACAAACGCAGAGGCGTTTTGCCGCTACAGTATCCATCCGAGCGACAAAATCGTTTTCGCCAGGTCGCGGCCATGATGCCGCTTTTTTGCCGGGTGGCGGCTGCGCCTGACCCGGCCTACATGGCGGCGCTTAGCCGGCTAAAGGGATCCTCCGCTCCGTAGGCCCGCGCAAGCGCAGCGCCGCCGGGTGCCAGTTCGCAGCCATGATGTCGCTTTTTTGCCGGGTGGCGGCTGCGCCTGACCCGGCCTACTGGCGGCGCTTAGCCGGCTATAGGGGCCTCCGCTCCGTAGGCCCGCGCAAGCGCAGCGCCGCCGGGCGACGGGTCGCGGCCATGATGCCGCTTTTTTGCCGGGCGGCGGCTGCGCCTGACCCGGCCTACATGGCGGCACTCAGCCGGCTAAAGGGATCCTCCGCTCCGTAGGCCCGCGCAAGCGCAGCGCCGCCGGGCACCAGGTCGCGGCCATGATGTCGCTTTTTGCCGGGTGGCGGCCGCGCCTGACCCGGCCTACTGGCGGCGCTTAGCCGGCTAAAGGGGCCTCCGCTTCGTAGGCCCGCGCAAGCGCAGCGCCGCCGGGCGACGGGTCGCGGCCATGATGCCGCTTTTTGCCGGGCGGCGGCTGCGCCTGACCCGGCCTACATGGCGGCGCTTAGCCGGCTAAAGGGCTCCTCCGCTCCGTAGACCCCGCGCAAACGCAGCGCCGCCGGGCGCCAGGTCGCGGCCATGATGCCGCTTTTTTGCCGGGTGGCGGCTGCGCCTGACCCGGCCTACATGGCGGCGCTTAGCCGGCTATAGGGGCCTCCGCTCCGTAGGCCCGCGCAAGCGCAGCGCCGCCGGGCGACGGGTCGCGGCCAATATGCCGCTTTTTGCCGGGTGGCGGCTGCGCCTGACCCGGCCTACGCCTTTTGGGAGTCATTATGTCGTTCTGCCACATGCGCATCGCCAGACCGGTCAGCGAACTGGAGAGCACCGCCAGCATGTATTGCGCCGGGCTGGGGCTGCAGCAACTTGGAAGCTTTACCGATCATGAAGGATTCAGCGGGATGATGATCGGTTCGCCGGATGCCAGCTGGCATCTGGAATTCACCCACTGCCGCCACCATCCCGTTACCCCCTCGCCAGGAGATGAAGATCTGCTGGTGCTGTACTATCCGCAGCCTGAGGCCTGGAAGGCACAATGCAGCGCCATGGACGCCGCCGGGTTTCTGCGCGTCACGGCATTCAACCCCTACTGGGAGGTCAACGGCGTCACTTTCGTCGACCGCGACGGCTATCGCACCGTGCTGCAAAACCGCGCCTGGGGGGAAGTGCGAAACGTTTTACATCACGAGGAGCCTCAATAACCTCCCTGAGGTGACCCGCACCGCGCCCGGCGGGGGCGTTAAGCCTGTTCCGCCCGCAGCCACGGCGTCACGGTAAGCCCGGCCAGCAGACCTTCCGGACTGAGCAGGCGGGTGACGGTCTGCCCCCACGGCTCGTCGCGCGCGGCAACAAGGAGATGGTACCCCTGCTGCTGCAGCCGCGCCGTCGCCGCGGCAAGGTCGCGGACCTCAAATTCAATCCACGCCTGCGGCACCGGCTCCGTCTCCGGCCACTGCTCCTGACCAAAACAGGACTGCGCCGCCTGCGCCAGCGGCCACAGCGCAAAATGCTTCACCCCGCCGATGGCATCCTGCTCGCTGAGCAGATACGCCTCGTTACCCGGCATCGGCTTCAGCGGTAATCCCAATGCCTGACAATAGAAATCACGGCTTTGCGAGGTGCTTTGGGTAATAGGGCCGAAGCCCGCAATGAACATAACGTCAATATCGGCGAATTCCTGGGACATATTCTCTCCTCAAGGCGGCGGCAAGATACCGTCATCATGCCCCGAAGCCGGCGTCAGCGGCAACACCGTTAATGACGGCGGCGAGGCCATCGATCACGGATAAAACGCCCTCGCCACTCGCCAGCCTCTTCGCGGCGCGTTATGCTAAACATCCCTATGTATTAACCCTTTATCCCTATGAGCACTTCCGTCAGCACCACGCAACTTAATCTGCGCATCATTTCGATCGTTGTTTTTACCTGTATCTGTTACCTCTCCATTGGTCTGCCGCTGGCCGTTCTGCCGGGTTATATTCACTATCAGCTGGGCTACAGCACCTTTGTCGCCGGGATCGTGATCAGCCTGCAGTACATCTCGACGCTGATAAGCCGGCCGCACGCCGGGCGCTACACCGATATCTGGGGCCCGAAAAAAGTGGTTAGCCTCGGGATCGTCTGCTGTCTGCTCAGCGGCGCCTTCACGCTGCTGGCGGTAATGTTGCAGGCGATGCCGATGCTGGCGATTGCCGCGCTGTTGGCGGGCCGGGTGTTTCTTGGCGTCGGCGAAAGCTTTACCGCCACCGGCGCCACGCTCTGGGGGATCAAAACCGTCGGCGCGATCCATACGTCGCGGGTGATCTCCTGGAACGGCGTGGCAACCTATGTGGCGATGGCGGTCGGCGCGCCGCTGGGGGTCACCCTGAACCAGTATTTCGGCATCAGCGGCTTTGCCACGGTGGTGGTGCTGGTCGCCGCCATCGGCCTGCTGTTCGCCCGCTCGCGGCAGGACGTCAGCGTGACCGCCGGCGTCAGAGCGCCCTTTCACGCGGTGGTGCGCAAAATCTGGCCTTATGGGCTGGGGCTGGCCTTTGGCACCGTCGGTTTCGGCGTTATTGCCACCTTTATCACCCTCTACTTTGCCGCGCACAGCTGGCAGGGCGCCGCGTTTACCCTCTCGCTGTTCAGCGTCGGCTTTATCTGTGCTCGCCTGGTGCTGGGGAACACCATCACTCGCTATGGCGGGGTCCCGGTGTCCCTGGCCTGCTTCGTCATCGAATGTCTCGGCCTGCTGCTAATCTGGCTGGCGCCGTCGGCCTGGGTGGCGGGGATCGGCGCCTTTCTCACCGGCTCGGGTTTTTCGCTGGTCTTCCCGGCGTTGGGGGTTGAGGCGGTAAAACAGGTGGAAGAGCAAAACCAGGGGACCGCCCTTGGCACCTACTCGGCGTTCCTTGATCTCGCGCTGGGGCTGACCGGGCCGCTGGCCGGCTGGGTCGCCGGTTACTACGATCTCGCCACCCTGTATCTGCTGGCGGCAATCGTCGTAGTGTTCGCTTTCCTGCTGATTTTACGCGTATATCTGCAACAGCGGGCCGCGGTCAGGACGTAGCCAGGCCCGGCTCGCGGAACGCCGCGGGCCGCCGACACCGGCAAAAAACGAATCGGCAATTGACGACGATTCGGCTTCCGTGCCAACATCCCCTTCAGCGTTTGGCGACAGATGCAAGGACGGTGGCGGAAAACAACAGAGATCGCGCAACGATCCGGCCCGCCGCCGTAGTCCAATCCGAATCACTGACCCACACGGTGAATTCCTGATTCTGGCGGGAAACACAGACATGCACCAAAGTTTTAATCAGCGCGTTCATTTCTATTACTGCGTCCTGGTCGCGCTGAAGATGCACGGAAAGTCGAAAAAGTCGGGCGGTATCAGAGGAAAGAACAACTTTCTGCTGAAATGGCTGCGCCGGGCGCAGGATAACAACATTTTCCCTCCCGATATCACCAGTGAAATAGAATGGCTGCGCGGGAAGATTATTCAGGCCGGCTACGATACCGATCTCGAGCCGATGCTGGATTTTGTTTACGCCACCGCCAGCCGCGCCGAAGCGCTCAAGAACGCCGAATAAGCCACTGCGCCCGCTGCGGGCGCAGATGCTGCCCAATCCGCTTACTCCCTGACAATGTGCCCATCACGCACGGGATAGCCTGCTGAGGTTATTTTATCGGTGACACTGTCACGCAAGGCAGATGCTGCAGTGGATCATTTCCCCCTGACAGGCGGCCCCGGGCGTTCTATGCTTTGCCCTGTCTCCCTTACACAGGACAACGCCCGATGGCCGACTGGAACCCCACGCTGTATCTGCAGTTTGACGCTGAGCGCACCCGCCCGGCGGCTGACCTGCTTTCCCGTATCGCTCACCTGCAGGTCGAGAGCGTCGTTGACCTTGGCTGCGGGCCGGGCAACAGTACCCGCCTGCTGCGTGCCGCCTGGCCGCTGGCGGCGATCGTCGGTATCGATAACTCCCCGGCCATGCTGGACCAGGCGACGCAGGCCTTACCTGACTGTGAGTTTATCGAGGCCGATATCGCCAGCTGGCGGCCTGCGCAACCGCCAGACGTGATCTATGCCAACGCCTCGCTGCAGTGGCTGGCGGATCATGAGACGCTGTTTCCGCATCTGGTTAACCAGCTGGCGGAGAACGGTACGCTGGCGGTGCAGATGCCGGATAACTGGCAGGAGCCCTCCCATACTCTGATGCGTCAGGTCGCCAGCGAGCTGGGATTACCGGACCGTGGTCGCCAGCCCTTGCTTCCGCCGGACGCCTGGTACGATCTGCTCACCCGTCAGGGCTGTGAAGTTGATATCTGGCGCACCACCTATTTTCATCCGCTCGCTTCCCATCAGGCGATCGTCGACTGGCTGCAGGGCACCGGACTGCGACCTTATCTGACGGGCCTCGATGAACCGGCCAGGAGCGCCTTTCTGACACGCTATGTGGCATTGCTGGCCGACCACTATCCGTTACAGTGTAACGGAATGGTGCTTCTGCGCTTCCCACGTCTGTTTATCGTGGCGCGAAAAAGAGCCGCCTGAGGGTTGGCCTGAGCAAGTCGTAAAACATAACCAACACAAAAATAAGAGCGGGCCAGCTGACCATCCTGATTTTCAGGATTAACTATCCTGAACATTGCGATATTCAACACATTCCTCAGCGTGCGACAGTGACGACCACTTCAACCTGTAACGGGAGTCACTATGCATACCCCCTCTGTCGATCGCCACACGCTGGCCGCCATTGCGCCAAAACTGGCCGAACTGACCGAAACGGTGCTGTTTGGCGATATCTGGGCGCGCAGCGAGCTGTCGCTCCGCGAACGCAGCTTAATCACCCTCTCCGCCCTGACGGCGCTGGGCAAAACGGAGCAACTGCCCTGGCATATCGCCTACGGCTATCAAAATGGCCTGAGCCAGGAGGAGATGGTCGAATTGTTTACCCACCTGGCGTTCTATGCCGGCTGGCCGGCGGCGGCTAGCGCCCTGACCTGCCTGAACGCGCAGGAGGCGCCATGCCTCTGACGCGTATTTCGCTTGGCGCGGCCTGGCGCCCCGCGGAGTTTGCTCAACTGTCGGCGCTATTCCATGAATGCCTGGTGGCGGAGTTTGACGTGCCGCCGGCGGACAAATTTCAGTTTATCGAGCAGACCGCCGACGGACAGCGTATTTACGACCCGCATTATCTCAGCGGCGGGCGCAGCGCCCGCTTCGTGCTGTTTCATATTTTCGCCGGGAAGCCGCGCCGCCGGGCGCAGAAACAGGGGCTCTACCGTCGGCTGTGCGCGCGGTTAGCCGATGAGATGGCGGTCAGCCCGCAGGACGTGATGGTGGTGATCCAGTTTAACCAGCTGGAGGACTGGAGTTTCAGCGCCGGCATAATGGCGGGTGAATAAGACAGGCGGCGCCTGCAGGGCGCCGCGATTCAGGCTATTTTGTTGCTACCAGGCGAGATGATGCACCAGTGACAGATCCCAGGCCGTCGCCAAGAGCGAAAGAATCATTATCAGATTGACCACTGTTTCGAGACGTTTTTCCATCGTTGCTTCTCCTGAGCCTGTTTCCCCTGTTATAGCGGGAAAAGCTTAACAACATCTTATCGCTTCAGGAGTCGAGGGTGATCCTGTAGCGCACATAATCGTCAGCCGGGGTGAATTCATCATACAGGTGGCGGGCGGGATTATCACGGCGAGTATGCCAGTACAGACGTGACCAGCCTTTCTCAGCCCCTTCGGTTTGCAGCGACTTAATCAGCGTTCTGGCAATGCCTTGTCCGCGGAAGGCAGGATCGACGAACAGATCCTCCAGATAGCAGATCGGCGTGGTAACCCAGGTTCCTTCGTGCAGAATGCAGATAGCGAACCCCACCACGGTATCATCCACCACCGCGACTCTGCCCAGCACCGGTGAGTTCACCTCCAGCATCCGCTGCCAGGTGCATTCGGTCACCTCTTCCGGCTGCGGGCTGCCGTAGAAGCGGGTATAGCCTTCCCAGAGCTGAAGCCATTCGGCTTTGTCATGCGGCCGAACTTCCCGGATATCGATGACCATGCGAGTTTCCTTACAGATGAATGAATTAGCCTGCGAACATTGGCAGGAAATATGTGTTAAGGCCATTATTTTCCTGCGCAGGTATTTGTTCAAGCGGCTTAACCACAATTCTCCCCCTGTGCAGGGCGATTTGGCACTAAAAAGCCTTTTGCAGCGAGGCTGCCGACCGGCTTAATCTGGTTAATAAAAAAGTATGTTGTAACTAATTCGAGTGCGATTAAACCCGGCCGCAGCCGGGTGAATAGACTCCGCTATCAGCAGAGCGGCCTGACGGCGTCGCGCATACCGCGGGTCAGGATAGCGTCAAGGTCAGCGGCGACCTGCTCCACCAGGCCGGGGATCTGGCTGAGATCCTGCTCCCAGTGGGACTCCACGCTGAGCACGGCGGAAACCAGTTCGCGGGTGCATATCTGGCCGTCACGATGGCGCGCCCAGAGCGTCTGGTAGCGCGTCAGCCATTCCGCATCATCCTGTACCGGATAGCTTGTCCCCTCCCGCTCTCCCCGGTAGAAGGCGATCAGCGCCGCCAGGGCGAAGGTCAGGCGCGGCGGCAGCGCGCCATGCACCTTCTGCCCTGCCAGCAGCTGCGGCAGAATACGGGTGCGATATTTGGTCATGCCGTTGAGAGCGATCGAGAGCAGCTGATGTTTGATATAGGGATTACGGAAGCGCCCGGTCACGGCGCTGGCGAATGACACCAGCTCATCGCGCGGCAGATCCAGCACCGGAATAATCTCGTCATAAATCGCCTTTTCGACAAACGCGCAAATCTCCGCATCGTTCATCGCCTCGCCGACGGTGTCGATCCCGGCCTGGAAGGCCACCGGCACCAGGGCGGTGTGCGCCCCGTTGAGGATCGCCACTTTGCGCTCTTTATAGGGCTTGATATCGTCCACGATGCGCACATTGAGCGGCAGCTTATCGAGTCGCAGCTCGCTGGCTAATGAGGCGGGCCCCTGAATAACGAACAGATAAAAGTGCTCGGCAGTATCGAGGAAAGCGTCCTGATAGCCGGTTTGCGCCTCCAGAGCCGCCACTTCATCGCGCGGGTAGCCGGTCACTATGCGATCCACCAGCGTGGAACAGAAGGTATTTGCCGACGTCAGCCAGTTGATAAAGGCCTGCGGCAGCTGCCACTCGGAGGCATAGCGCAGCACCAGCGTCTGCAACGCCTCGCCGTTATAATCGATCAGTTCGCAGGGGATGATCACCCATCCCTTATCGGCTGCGCCGGCAAAATACTGGTAGCGTTCAAACAGCAGGCGGGTCAGTTTTGCCGGATAGCTTACCGGCGGCGCGTCATCAAACCGATCCCCGGCATGGTAGCTGATGCCCGCCTCAGTGGTATTGGAAAAGACAAACCGCATCTGGGGGTTATGCGCCAGACGTAAAAAAGCGTCGTAGTCAGCGTAAGCGCTGATTTCCCGATTGACCGAGCGGATCAGCCGCGCGTCGCTCACCGCTTCGCCCTGCTCGTTGAGACCGCGAATGATGGTGGTATAGAGGCCGTCCTGGGTATTCAGGGAGGGTGGGAAATCGGTGGCAATAGGACGAACGACCACGATGCCAGCATTCAGGTCGGTATGCGTGTTGAGCAGGTCAATCTGCCAGTCAACGAATGCGCGCAGGAAGTTACCTTCTCCAAACTGGATGATACGGTCAGGGTACTGCGCGCCGGGGAAATCACGACGGTTTAACGTTTTCACAATGGGTTCCCTCTAAGAGTAGTCATACAACCTGAGTAATTGGTCCAATAACTTATCAGGTTTTACTACCAGTGAAACCCTGTTTTGATCAAAGGATTCTGTAATAACCGCCGTCAGGGAAGAAACTTATAGAACAGTGAAGTGGCGGTCATCGCACCGTCAGGCATCAGCGCATAGCGCGGAATTTCGCCCACTTTTTCCCAGCCACAGCGGACATAGAACTGTTCCGCCCCGCTGCCGGTCGCCGTGTCCAGCACCAGCACCGTCTTACCTACCCGCCGGGCGGTTTGCTCCAGCTCCGCCATCAGCGCGTTGGCAATCCCCAGGCGGCGGGCATTTTGGTGAACCAAAAGTTTGGCCACGTCCGCACGATGGGGCTGGTTTTCCGGTTGGCTGGTGATAAGTTGCACGGTGCCGACGGGACGTTCCTCTGCGTCAAGGGCGGCCAGCACGATGCGCTCCCCGGCCGCCACGCTGTTGGCGACATGTTGCCAGAAGGTCGTCGCCGTCTGCTGACTGAAAGGCAGCATAAAGCTCACCGAGGCGCCGCCGTTCACGCAGCTCGCCAGGATATCGCTTAATGCCGGAAGGTGATGAAGAATATCGTCATGCGATAACGTGCGCAGTGAAAATGATGCGATCATACTAGCTCCTTGTTTTTGACCACATCACTATATTTTAACCAATCATTAACACAAGCATAACATCTATAGGATTTTCTTATGGCGCGCTTTCCGTTAGCGTCGGCATACAGATGCGGTTACGGCCTGTCTGTTTGGCTTTGACCATTTCATCGTCCGCCGCCAGCAGCAGCTGGTTAAACAGCTCGGTAATACGGGCCTGGCCCACCTCGCGTGTCTCCAGTCCCATACTGATGGTCAGGTGGATCGGGTTATGTCCCCAACCGAAAGCTTGCGACTCTACGCCGTGGCGGATCTTCTCCGCCAGCAGGTAACCCTGCTGGGTACTGTCGACCACGGCGGCGACCGCAAACTCCTCGCCGCCGATACGGGCGACCATACCCTGCTCGCCCACCAGTTGCCTGACCTGCTGGGCAAACTGAGTCAGTACGCAATCTCCGCCCTCATGGCCCAGGGCATCGTTCACCCTTTTGAAGCCATCGATGTCCAGCACCATCACCGTCAGCAGTTTATCGGCCGGCAAGGCCTGACGTTTCAGCGCCTCGCTCAGCCCGGAACGGGAATAGACCCGGGTCTGGAAATCAAAATCGGCGCGCAGGGCCAGCTGTTTCACCAGCATGTTGATCGCCTCGACGCTGGAGGCGACGATCACCGGACTTATCAGCATCGCCGCGATCCCCAGGCGAGTGGAGAACAGCTGCCACGGCTGCATTCGCGTATCCGGCGCAAAGTGAATTAACGAGTTGGCCACCAGCAGTATCTCGCCGATGCCGGTGAGAAAGGTCAACAGGCAGGTCAGCGGCAGCGGATAGCGCACGGCGCACCAGATCAGGGCCGGTAACGGGAAGGTAATGCTGCCGGCGCCGCCCACCGCCACGCCGAGGGCAATCGACAGCACCAGCGCCAGCGCGGGCAGCAGCTGGCGAAAGCGAAAACCGCTTAACGCGGAGGGCAGCGTCAGGGTCAGAATAAACGGCAGAATAAGCACCGCCGTCGAGAACTGCTCGCTAAACCAGTCCGCCAGCTGGGGAATAAAGGTGGCGCGCTCGACGTCCACCGACCCCAACGCGCCGACCGCTGCGCACAGCAGCGCGGCTAACAGACAGAAACAGAATAAATTAAGCGCGTTAATCGGGCCGGGCATCGAGTCGGCGCGTCGTTTATCCCACAGCACCAGCTGCGCCAGGGTCACAATAAAGACAATATTGGAGAAGTTAATCAGCAATGAGGCAAAGCCCATTCCCCAGCGCGAAGTTAATCCGTCATAGACCAGCATTGCCGCAAAGCAGACGGCATAAAAATAGCTGCGATTAAGCCATACGTAGCGCGCAAAGATCCCGGCCATCACTGCGTTGAGCGGCCAGAAGAAAGAGAGCTCCTGCACCAGACGCAGCATCGCGCCCAGAAAATGCAGCAATAGCGTTAACGTAAATAAGACCAGTGCATCGCGCACGGGTTGTTCTTCACGAAACAGCGTAAATGACCGAATCGACAGTGAAGACATTCAGTAATTATCCGTCTAATTGTTTCAGGCAATTATTATGTTAATAGTTAGTTAGCGGATTATCATAACATGAGAATATTTATCAGGCATACTCCGGCGCCGATCAAATGCAAATTAGCGCACAGACGGGCCATTCATCTGCAGCACCAGCCAGCGGTGGATCACCTGCACAATATAGCGCTGCTCCTGCTCGCTCAGCGCGCGGCCGTGGGGAATGGCGTGCCATTTTTCCAGGCAGCCGCGACAGCAGGTGGCGGTCGCGTGCTGGGCGATAAACACCGGGTGACCGCGCATCGGCGTCTGCTTGCCATCATTGGCCGGCGCGGCGGACGCCAGCCGCTGACGGATAAAATCGGCGGCATGCTGGTCGATGACCTCCGGCCCTTTATCGAGGCAGTATTGCCGCTCTTTCATCCCCAGCCGGAAGCGTGAACGAAACGTCGAACGCGCCAGGCGAGCAAACAATCGATCCTGATCGACCATCAGAACACCGACCTCCCCAGCCGCTGAGTCAGTTTCTCCAGCAGCGCCACGCCGGCCAGGGAGTTCCCCGCCTCGTCAAGCTCCGGGCTCCAGACCGCGATCGCCATCTCCTGCGGCACAATCGCCACAATTCCGCCGCCGACGCCCGATTTCGCCGGCAGACCGACGCGCCAGGCAAACTCGCCGGCGTTCTGGTACATGCCGCTGGTCATCATCAGGGCATTCACCTGGCGGGACTGTATCGGCGCGATAACCGGCGTTTCGAGATGCGGGGCGATGCCGCGGTCGGCGAGAAACAGAAAGGTTCGCGCCAGCTCGACGCAGCTCATCTCCAGCGAACAGTAGTGGAAATAGTTCTGCAGCACGGTGGCGACATCATTATGGAAGTTGCCGAAGGATTTCATCAGCCAGGCGATGGCGGCGTTGCGCGCCGAATGCTCAAACTCAGAGCGGGCCACCAGCGGATCGTAGGCGATATCGGCCACGCCGCTCAGGCGGCGGACAATCTCCAGCATTCGCTGGCGCGGCGCGCTGAGCCGGCTCTGAAGCATGTCGCAGACAACCAGCGCCCCGGCGTTGATAAACGGGTTGCGCGGTTTGCCCTGCTCGATCTCGAGCTGCAGAAGCGAGTTAAAGGGCTGACCGGAGGGATCTTTCCCCACCCGCTGCCAGATCTCCTCTTCCTGATAGTGGTTCATGGCCACCACCAGACTCAATACCTTGGAGATCGACTGGATGGAGAATCGTTCATGGGCATCGCCGGCGGCAAAATGTTGCCCGTCCACCGTACAGATAGCGATGCCAAGCTTATCGCCGCTGACGCTGGCCAGCGCCGGAATATAATCCGCCACTTTACCGCGGCCAATCAGCGGCCTGATTTCTGCCAGAATGGCTTCCAGCATTGCGTTATTGATCACCGTCGCCACACGCGGCTCCTTGCCCACCGTCGAATTTTGGTGGGCGAGTATAGCAGACGAGAACGACGGTCGTCAGGGGCAAACGCAGATTAGCGACGGTCTTTCCAGACGGTCTGCGCATTGCAGAACTCATGCAGGCCAAAATGCGACAGTTCGCGACCAAAACCGCTCTTCTTCACGCCGCCGAAAGCCACCCGGGCGTCGCTGGCGCAGTAGCCGTTAAGGAAGACACCGCCGCACTCCAGCTCGCGGGCAAAGCGCTGGGCCTGCGCCTCGTCGGTGGTGTAGACCGTTGCCGACAGGCCAAATTCGCTGTCGTTGGCGAGGGCCAGCGCATGGTCTGCGTCACGGGCGGTGGTCAGGGTCGCGACCGGACCAAACAGCTCCTGGCGGAAGCCGGTCATGCCGGCGGTGACGTTGCCCAGGACCGTTGGCGCATAGTAATTGCCCGCCCCTTCGATTTTTTCCGCCCCCAGCAGCAGGGTTGCGCCTTCATCGAGGGTCGCCGTTACCTGCTGGTGCAGTTCATCGCGCAGATCGAATCGCGCCATCGGCCCGACGTAATTCTGCTCGTCGCGCGGATCGCCCATCTTCAGCGCCGCGACGGCGTCGACAAATTTGCGGGTGAAGGCCTCGGCAATGCCGGCTTCGAGGATAAAGCGCTTCGACGCGGCGCACACCTGGCCGCTGTTCTGATAGCGGCCGGTGACGGCGGCCTTCACCGCTTCATCCAGATCGGCATCGTTCAAAACGATAAAGGGATCGGATCCCCCCAGCTCAAGCACGCATTTCTTCAACGCTGCGCCCGCCTGAGCGCCAATCGCTTTCCCGGCGCGGACGCTGCCGGTGACGGTCACCGCCGCGATGCGGTCGTCATTGATAATCTGCGAAACGCCGTCATTGGTGGCGTTGACCCAGCCAAACACGCCCTCCGGCAGGCCGGCGGCGGCAAAAATCTCGCCCAGCAGGCGGGCGCTGCCCATCACGTTCGGGGCGTGCTTCAGCAGGTAGCTGTTGCCGGCCAGCAGGATCGGCACCGCGCCGCGCAGCACCTGCCAGACCGGGAAGTTCCACGGCATCACCGCCAGAATGGCCCCCAGCGGACGATATTCGATCACCGCCTGGTTATTTTCCACCAGGGTGGCTTCGGTCGCCAGCATCGCCGGGCCATGTTCGGCATACCAGTCGCAGAGATTGGCGGATTTCGCCACCTCGCCGCGAGCCTGAGCAATCGGTTTGCCCATCTCGAGAGTGATCGTCTGGGCCACCTCTTCACCGCGGGCGCGCAGCTCGGCCCCGATGCGGCGCAGCGCGTCGGCGCGTGCGGCGAGCGGCGTCTGACGCCACTGGCGATAGCCCGCCGCGGCGAGAGCGATAGCCGCGTCGACCTCGCGTTCGCTGGCCCACGGCAGCGAGGAGACCACCTCGCCGGTAGTCGGGTTGACGGAGACGGCGTGCGTTGCAGATAAATTCATCGTTATTCTCTCTCTCGTTGCTTGCGAAGTGAACGTATTCTGGCTTACCTTTCCATTCATTGAAAATGAATAATATTAAGCAACGCATTCACAAAAGAAGAATAGTATGGACCTGACTCAGCTAGAGATGTTTAACGCCGTCGCCAGCACCGGCAGCATTACCCAGGCAGCGCAGAAAGTGCATCGCGTGCCGTCCAACCTCACCACCCGCATCCGCCAGCTGGAGGCGGATCTTGGCGTTGAGCTGTTTATCCGCGAGAACCAGCGGCTGCGCCTCTCGCCCGCGGGCCACAGCTTCTTACGCTACAGCCAGCAGATCCTCGCCCTGGTGGACGAGGCGCGAATGGTAGTGGCGGGCGACGAACCCCAGGGACTGTTCTCTCTCGGTTCGCTGGAGAGCACCGCGGCGGTGCGGATCCCCACCACCCTGGCCCACTTTAATCAGCGCTACCCGAAAATTCATCTCGCCCTCTCCACCGGCCCCTCCGGGACGATGATCGACGGCGTGCTGGAGGGAGCCCTGAGCGCCGCGTTCGTTGACGGACCGCTGGTGCACCCGGGCCTGGAGGGGCTGCCGGTGTTCCCTGAAGAGATGATGATCGTCGCCCCCTACGGCCACGCGGCCATCGCCCGCGCCAGCGAAGTGAACGGGGCTAATGTCTACGCTTTTCGCGCCAACTGTTCCTACCGCCGGCATTTTGAGAGCTGGTTCCATGCCGACAGAGCCACTCCGGGCCGGATCCATGAGATGGAGTCTTATCACGGGATGCTGGCCTGCGTGATCGCCGGCGCCGGGCTGGCGCTGATCCCGCGCAGTATGCTGGAGAGTATGCCGGGCCATCAGCAGGTTTCCGCCTGGCCGCTGGCGGAAGAGTGGCGCTGGCTCACCACCTGGCTGGTGTGGCGCCGGGGCGCCAAAACCCGCCAGCTGGAAGCGTTTATAGCGCTGCTGAACGAAGATCGGCAAACAGCGGTTTCTCCATAAAGACGCTGAGCGGATCGGGCTGGTAGGGAGCAAACGCGCAGCGGGTCTGATAGCCGTTGCGCGTATAGAGGGTGATGGCCGCATGCTGATGGATGCCGGTCTCCAGGCGCAGAGTATGGCAGTCGCGCTGGCGCGCTTTCGCCTCCAGGGCCGCCAGCAGCTTTTCTCCCAGCTGTTGCCCACGATGCTGCGGATCAATATAGACCCGCTTCATCTCGCCAAAACCTTCATCGCTGAGGACGATAGCCCCGCAGCCAACGGCTTCGCCCTGCGGACTGCGGATCGCCATGGCGATCACTGTCTCCGGCGGCAGCTGGCCGAGGTCCAGCAGATGGTTGCTCTCCGCCGGGTAGAGTGTCTCCTGCCAGGCGTCGAGGGCGGCAATCAGGGCGGTAAATTCGGCGTCGGTGGGGGCGATGTCGGTGATGGTATACATAGGTGAGCTCCTTTTTTTACGCCACTGTAGCGCGCCCCGGAACGGTTTCCGCCATAGCATTAACTTATATTGCCGCCCGCCACTTGCGCTAACTAACTGAAACGCAGTAACTTTATCCCCTGCCGTCCGTTTTTGAGACCTGAATATGCGCACCAAAACCCGTAAAGTGATGATTATTGGCGCCGGTAACGTCGGCGCGTCAGCGGCCTACGCCCTGCTCAACCAGAGCATTTGCGAGGAGCTGATCCTCGTCGACCTTAACCAGCCGCGCGCCGAGGCCCACGCTCAGGACCTCAGCGATGCCGCGGCCTATCTGCCGGGGATGATGACCATCTCCACCCGCGAGGCCAGCGACTGCGCCGATGTCGACATCGCGGTGATCACCGTCTCCGGCGGCGCGCTGCGCCCCGGCCAGAGCCGTCTCGATGAACTGACCACTACCGCGAAAATCGTCAAGAGCATCGTGCCGACCATGATGGCCAACGGGTTTAACGGCATCTTCCTCGTGGCCACCAACCCGTGTGACATCATCACCTGGCAGGTATGGCAGCTCTCCGGCCTGCCGCGCAGCCAGGTGCTGGGCACCGGCGTCTGGCTGGATACCACCCGCCTGCGTCGTCTGCTGGCGCAGGAGCTGAACATTGGCGCCCAGAGCATCGACGCTTTTATCCTCGGCGAGCACGGCGATACCCAGTTTCCGGTATGGTCGCACTCCTCGGTATATGGCACGCCGATCGCCGACCTCTATCAGCAACGCACCGGCCGGCCGCTCGACCGGGAGGCGATGGCCGACAAAGTGCGCAAGCTGGGGTTTGAGATCTACGCCGGCAAAGGCTGTACGGAATATGGCGTGGCAGGCACCATCGCCGAGATCTGCCGCAATATTTTTACCGGCAGCCACCGCGCGCTGGCGGTCTCCTGCATTCTTGACGGTGAGTACGGGGTCAGCGGCGCGGCGGCTGGGGTGCCGGCGGTGCTGGCCCAGGGGGGCGTGGAGCAGATTATCGAACTGCGGCTGGCCGGCGAAGAACAGACGAAGTTCAGCCAGTCGGTTGCGGTGATCAAAGCCAATATCGCGCGTCTGCCCTGACGGCAGACGGCGGCGTCTGGATCAGTCGGCAATGATCAGCTGAGGGGAAAGGGTCACCAGCGCCTCGCGGGTCGCTTCCGGCAGGTGGCCGTCGGTGACGATATCGGTCAACGACTCCAGCGGGGCAATGTTGAAGAGTGACCAGGCGCCGTATTTGGAGCTGTCCGCCAGCAGAATGCGCCGGCGGGCATTGGCCATCAGATCGCGTTTCAGGGCGGCCTTCTCCTCCGTCGGGGCGGTGATCCCTTTCTCAAGGTCCCAGCCGTTGCAGCTGACGAAGGCGAGATCGGGCCAGATGGTCTGCAGCAGGCGGCGGCCGTGATCGCCGATGCACGACTGGCTGCTGTCATCGATGCGCCCGCCGATAATCGTCACTTCAATCTGCTTAAATTCCGACAAAAACAGGGCGATATGTAAATCGCTGGTGATCACCCGCAGCGGCAGATGGGTGATCTGCCGCGCCAGTTCAATCATGGTGGTGCCGGCATCAAGCACAATGGCGTCGCCGGCTTTCACCAGCGCTGCCGCCGCGCTGGCGATCGCCTGCTTTTCCAGCGGGCTGCGCTGGGCTTTCTCCAGCGTCGTCGGCTGGGCAGGAATAAACCGGTTCAACGTCACCCCGCCATGCGTGCGGCTGATCACCCCTTCCTGATCGAGTTTGATCAGGTCGCGACGAATGGTGGCTGGCGAGGCGTTGGTCGCCGCCACCAGCTGGTCGACAGTCACCAGATTATGGCTTTTCAGGAAGTCCATAATCTGCTCTAACCGGTTATATCCCTTCATGTTATTCCTGCGCGATGTGCATGGCGAGCTCAATGGAGGTTGCCATGCTCTCAGACTTCGCTTTACCTGTCCAGGCAATATCAAACGCGGTGCCATGATCCGCAGAGGTGCGGATAAACGGCAGCCCGGCGGTGATATTGACCCCATCATAGAATCCCAGCAGCTTCAGCGGAATATGCCCCTGGTCGTGATACATCGCCACGACCATGTCGTACATCCCCTCATGACACTGCATAAACACCGTGTCCGGCGGACAGGGGCCGGTTACCTCCACTCCCTGCTCCCGCATGGCGGCAACCGCGGGGGCGACGATGCGGATCTCTTCATCGCCAAACAGGCCGTTCTCCCCGGCGTGCGGGTTCACGCCGGCGACCGCAATGCGCGGACGCTGATAGCCGACCCGGCGCAGAAAGCGATCCGCCACGCCGATCACTGTCTCGATCCGCGGTTGGTTGAGGGTGTCAAGGAACTGGCGCAGGGCGATATGGGTGGTGATATGGATAACCTTAAGCTTTTCGGTATACAGCACCATGGCGTAATCGGTGGTTTGCGTCAGGTGGGCCAGCAGTTCCGTATGGCCGGGAAAAGCATGCCCCGCCAGATGCAGCGCCTCTTTATTCAACGGCGCGGTGGCGATGGCCGCGACGGCGCCCTCCAGCGCGAGGCGGGTCGCCCGCTTAATGCAGCGAAACGCCAGATCCCCGGCCTGGGCCTGCACTTCGCCAGGACGCAGCCCCTGCGGGTCGCTGAGCGGCTCATCGATGACGTTAATCGTCGCCGGGGCAAAGCTTGCCTCGGCGGGATGGTCAATGATGCGCAGTTCCGCCCGCGGGGTGATGTTCAACGCCAGGATACGCCGCAGCGTCTGCGCGCAGCCCACCACCACCACCGGCGCGCCGCTCAGCGCCCCTTCGGCGAGGGATTTGATAATAATCTCCGGACCAATCCCTGCCGGGTCGCCCATTGTGACTGCAATGATGTTAGACACTCAGTTTCTCCTCAATAAAATTCACAACATGTAATAGCGTGGTGTCGGTGCCGAATCCTCCGGCTTTAGTCATCACCGGCCGCGACCAGCGGCCGCCGAGGAAGTATCCGTATGGGACGCACTCCGCGACCCGGCCGCGGATTTGAAAACCGGTGGCGCCGAGCGCCTGAGCCACGGCGATGGCCACATCGCCACCGGAGAGGTACAGCGCGCCAGGGGGACACAGCGCCACCGCCTGTGCCGTAACGTCGGCAAGCCAGGCGCAGATGTGCTCCCCGTAGGCCGCACGGCTGAGACCGCGTTCGCGGCACTGGGCTTCAATCCCGTGCCGGACGGCGTTATTCGGGCGGGTGGTCACCACGCAGTGATCCCCCTCACGCAGCACCTCTGCGATCCGCGAGGCTTCCTCCTTCGGCGATCCGCTAAAGGCCTGTTCGACATCCATTTCGATCTTTCTCACTCGGGAATGAGCCTGCAGCGCAGCGACCTGGCGCTGCGCCATCTCGCTCATCGAGCCGACCACCGCCAGCAGCGGCCCCTGCTCGCTGCGGCGCAGGCGGCGCGCCAGCGCCTCGCAAAGGCCTGCCGAGCCGACCAGCAGGGTCTCCTGCGCATGAGGAGCGACGGCGTCAATGACCTGATCCAGATGACGCTCTTCCCAGGCGTCGATAATCAGTACCTGCCTCGCATCGCCCGCCGTCGCTAACGCTCCCGGAAGCTGGTCGGCGCTCAGCGACCGGCTCGGCAGCCGGCTCTGCATGGCGAGAATGCCGGCAATATCCGCCCGACTAACCGGCGTCTTCGGATCGCTGGCAAATTCGGTGTGATCGAGGGGTATCCCGTGTACATAGCAGCGTCCGTCCCGGGTATGCCGCCCGGCCGCCGGGTAAGCCGGCGCCACAACCGCCACCCGGCAGCCCTGCGCCGTCATCATCGCTTCCAGTTCGGCGCCGGGGTTGCCGCGCAGCGTGGAGTCGATCTTCTTTATCTGCCAGCGCGGGGCGAATCGCGCCGCGCCGCGCAGCAGAGCGGTGACCTTGTCGGCGGCCGCGCCGGCGGTCATCGCCCGGCTGTCGCTGTTGAGTATTAACGCCCGGGCGGATGACGCCTGCCCGGCGGAGAATGCCACTTCTACCGACATACCCGCCTCCGCCAGGCTGACCCCGGCGTCATTGGCTCCGGTAAAGTCATCTGCCAGCACCAGCACGCTGTTATTGCCGTCTTTCATTGTCCTGCCTTGTGGTCGTTGTAAACGTTGCAAACCTGAAATTGATTATATTCAATCATATTTGATTAAATGTGAGCAAGCTCAAGTTATTAAACCGCCGTATAAATTATAACTTTTCCCCACCAGACGAGTAGAACGACTCGTGAATGATTGAATTCAATCAACCACTACCAAGGAGAAACGCGTGGCGACGATACACAGCACGATCATCAGCGGGGCTGGCGCCTCATCGGCCCTGCTCCCGCTGCTGGCAGATAAAACCCGTATCCTGCTGGTGACCGACAAGAACGTCGGGGCGCTGGAGGCGACCCGGGCGATCCATCGCCTGCTGGCGGCTGACGGGCGCCAGGTTGAGGTCATTAACAGTGTGCCTGCCGAGCCCAGTCATCAGGATGTGGCGGAGATCGTCAGCCAGCTGGGCGCTTCTCAACCGCAGATGGTCGTCGGCATTGGCGGCGGGAGCGTGCTGGACGTGGCGAAACTGCTGTCGGTGCTGCTGCATCCGCAAGCCCCCACTCTGACGGCCCTGCTGGCGGGTGAACAGCCGCAACGACGGCTATGCTCCCTGCTGATCCCTGCCACCGCCGGGACCGGCTCCGAAGCAACGCCGAACGCTATTCTGGCGATCCCCGAGCAGCAGACCAAAGTGGGGATCATCTCCCCGGTGCTGCTCCCGGACTACGTCGCCCTGCTGCCGGAGCTGACCACCAGCATGCCGGCCAGCATCGCAGCCTCGACCGGGATCGATGCTCTGTGCCATCTGCTGGAGTGTTTCACCTCCACCGTGGCCAACCCGGTAAGCGATAACGCGGCGTTAATCGGTTTACACAAGCTGGTGCGTCATATCGAACGCTCGGTGGATCAGCCGCAGGATCTGACGGCGAAGCTGGAGATGCTCTGGGCCTCGTGGTACGGCGGCGCGGCGATCAACCATGCCGGCACCCATCTGGTGCATGCGCTCTCCTATCCGCTCGGCGGCACCTGGCACCTGCCGCACGGGGTGGCCAACGCCATTCTGCTGGCGCCCTGCATGCGGGTCGTCCGCCCCCACGCGGTGGCGAAGTTCGCTCAGGTCTGGGATCTGATCCCCGACGCGGACCTCACCCTCAGCGAGGAAGAGAAATCCCATGCGCTGGTGGCATGGCTGGCGGCGCTGGTCAAACGCTTACCGCTGCCCGATAACCTCGCCGCGCTCGGCGTTCCCGCAGACAGCATCCCCGCCCTCAGCGCGGCGGCGCAGAACGTTAAACGCCTGATGAATAACGCCCCCTGCAGCGTCAGCCGTGAAGAGATCGCGGCTATCTACCAGACGCTGTTTCCGGAACATGCCTAACAGGAGAAAATCAAATGAGGAGAGCCATTAGCGGCGTACTCACCGCCATCGTTACCCCCTTTACCACCGAGGGAGCCCTTAACCTGCCAGCGCTGCAGCAGCAGGTGCAGCGCCAGATCGCCGCGGGCAACGGCATATTCTGCGGCGGCACCAACGGCGAGTTTTTTGTCCTCAATGAGGAAGAGAAGATCGCCGTCGCCAGAACGTGCGTGGAGGCGGCCGCCGGTCGCGCGCCGGTGGTAGCCCACATCGGGGAGGTTTCCACCCGGGAGACCCGCCGGCTTGGCCAGCAGATCGCCCGCCTCGGGGTTGACGCGGTATCGGCCATCACCCCGTGGTTCGTGCCCCTGAAGCAGGAAGAGCTGATAAACCACTATACGGCGATCGCCGACGCGCTGAGCGTCCCGCTCTTTCTTTACAACATTCCCGCCCGCACCGGTAACACCCTTGCGCCGGAGACAGCGCGTAAGCTGGCGCAGCACGACAATATCATTGGCATCAAGGATAGCGCCGGCAGCTACGACAGTCTGAAAGGCTTTCTTGACGCGGTACGCGACATTGACGGTTTCGACGTTCTCAACGGCCCGGACTCGCTTATCCATCAGGGGTTTGTCGACGGCTGCTCAGCCTGCATCTCGGGGCTTGCCAACGTCGCGCCTGCCGAGATCAACGCTATCTGGTCGCTGTTCCATGCTGGAGATATCGCCGGATCGCGCCAGGCGCAGGAGCGGGTAACGGGCCTGCGCACCGACCTGTACAAGGTAGCGTTCTCACCCGCGGCGGTGAAAAAAGCGCTGCAGCTGATGGGCCATGAGGTGGGCGACAGCCGCTACGCGGTGCAGTTTAGTGACCAGCAGCTGCAGCAGATTAAAAATATCATTAACACCTACCTTCACTAATTTACGTATCCGCCCCGACCATCACTGGTTGGGGCAAGGTCTTGTATTTGCGACGCTCATTGTCGCCAGTAAACAGGAAACGGTTATGAAAGTAATTTGCACCTCGCCCTCATTCGCCAAATACGACGACGCGCCCATTTCGGCACTGAAAGAGGCCGATCTGGAACTGGTCATGTTGCCTGCCGATGCCTCTATAGAGTTGCTGGCTCAGCATCTACCTGATGCCATAGCGATGATTGTCGCCTTCACCGACATCAATGAATCGCTGCTGGCAAAGGCCCCGAGGCTAAAAATTGTCTGCAAACACGGTGTTGGTGTGGATAACATCGATCTTAACGCTACACGTCAGCGCAAAATTTTTGTCACTAACGTTCCTGATGCCAACAAACATGCGGTGGCCGATTTTGCTTTTGGCTTAATTCTCAATACTGCCCGCCAGATTTCTCAGGCAATCAGTGAAACGAAAGCAGGCAACTGGCCTCGTATTTTTGCCACTGATGTTTATGGCAAGACCCTGGGGATCGTCGGTTTAGGCCATATCGGTAAGGAAGTGGCGCGACGTGCGCGCGGATTCAATATGCGAGTGCTCGCCACGGACGCCTGGCCAGACAGAGAATTTGCACAAGAACACCAGATTGAATATGTCTCACTGGATACCCTGACGGCACAAAGTGATTTTATTAGCCTGCATACCCCTTTAACCCCGGAAACTGAAAATATGTTTAATGCCGCCCGGCTACAGCAGATGAAATCAGGGGCATTCCTGATCAATGTTTCCAGAGGCGGTATTGTTGATGAACAAGCGTTGTATGAAACATTGAAATCAGGACACCTCGCCGGAGCCGCAGCTGACGTTTTTCTCGAGGAACCTTGCGCTACGCACCCTTTATTTACCCTAGCGAATTTTGCGCCAACATCTCATATTGCTGGATATACGGATGGCGCAATTAGCGATATTAGCGCGCGCTGTGTCAACAATATTATTACTTGCGTCTGTCACGGTGAACGACCTGAAAACATTATGAATTCGCTGTAAATAACGAGGTGGGAAGCTTGCCATTCCCACCAATATAACGAACATCTACTCAGAGCCGAATATATGAACACGACAGCTAACACTACTCGTATTCGCTGGTGGATAGCCGGGTTAATGTGGTTGGCTATTGCCATCAACTATATCGACCGGACAGTATTATCTGCCGCAGCCCCACATTTAATTGATGAACTGAAACTCGACCCCGAAATGATGGGGTTTATCATGGCTGCTTTTTTTTGGTCATACTCGTTATTACAGATCCCCGCCGGATGGTTCGCCGATCGTTTTGGTCAGAAAAAAGGTCTTGGTTTAGCTGTCGCCTGGTGGTCAATTGCCACCTCGATGATGGGGGTTGCTACGGGTTTTAAATCACTTCTGGCACTGCGTCTGGCTTTAGGTGTTGGCGAGGCCGCCGCCTACCCCAGCAACGCTGGGATCGCCGCACGCTGGTTTCCGGATAAAGAACGTGCCACCGTATCCGGACTCTTCGATAGTGCGTCAAAATTTGGCGGGGCGATTGCCATGCCGCTTATCGTCTGGATGATCTACACATTTGACTGGCGACTGACCTTTTTGATTATCGGCAGTGTGGGCATTTTATGGGTTATCGCTTGGTATTTTATCTATGCTGAAAATCCAGAAGAACACAAACGCATCAGTCCTTCAGAAGTGCGTATTATTCGCGATGGACAAAAACAACATCACGGCGACAAAACTGTATTGCCCATGAAATGGTATAAGCTCTTGCGTTATCGTAACATTTGGGCAATGTGTATCGGCTTTTTTACCATCAATTACACCTCCTATTTTTTCATTACCTGGCTTCCTACTTACCTGGTAAAAGAAAAAGGTATGGATTTTATTAAAATGGGAATGGTAGCCGCTCTGCCTTTATTATGCGGGATGGTGATCGAAGTTTTTGCTGGCTGGGCCTCGGATCGTCTGGTACATAAGAAAGTACTGTCTCTCACAGCGACCCGTAAACTGTTTTTGACTATCGGCTTGCTCATGGCACTTTGTATCGGCTTTGCACCATTTACCGACTCCGTGTTTATGACCGTCTTTCTCTTGTGTGTCGCCAAATCAGGCACGACGGTCGCCGCATCACAGGTTTGGGCCTTACCGGGTGATGTTGCACCCAAAAATAGCGTCTCAATTGTCGCTGGGCTGCAAAATACAGTTTCGAATATGGGAGGCGCAGTCGGTCCTATCATTACGGGTGCGATCGTTGCTGCGACAGGCTCATTCAACTGGGCTCTGATTTTCTCGGCCATTCTTGTCGTGATCGGGATAATCAACTACCTGTTCCTGATGGGTAAAATAGAACCTATCAATGACAAAGGTGGAAAATCATCCGTCCTTAATGCCGCAGAACAACATTAAGTCCAATCCGCCCGGTAGAGGACGCCACCGGGCGTAAACACATTGTTAACCTCGCAGGTAAACCGTTCCGCGCAGATAGGTAGTGGCCTGGCCGCCGATCAGCACCCGGTCGCCCTGCCACTGGCAGCGCAGATCCCCGCCGCGGGCGGAGACCTGGCGCGCCATCATGGTGGTTTTCCCCAGCTTGTCGCCCCACCAGGGGATCAGCATGCTGTGGGCGGAGCCGGTCACCGGATCCTCCGGCACCCCTTCTCCCGGGCAGAAGAAGCGGCTGACAAAGTCATATTCCTCATCCGGCGCGCTCACGCAGATCATTTTGCCGAGCGTCTGCAGGCGCGCCATGTCCGGTTGCACCGCTTCAACCTGCCGGCGATCCGCCAGCAGCACCAGATAATCGCGCCCTTCCCGTACCTCGACGGCCGCCTCGAGGCCCAGCCCGGCCAGCAGGTCCGCCGGCGGATTGGCCACCGGGGTGGTCGTCCACGCCGGGAAGTCGAGCGTCAGCCAGTCGCCGCTGCGGGTCACCCGCAGGTCGCCGACAAAACGGGTGCTAAAGGTAATCGTCGCCGAGGGATGGTCGAGATATTCAAAAATAACGTGCGCCGTCGCCAGGGTGGCGTGGCCGCAGAGGTTGATCTCGCCAAGGGTGGTAAACCAGCGCAGCTCATAGCCTTCGTCGGTGCGGACGAAGAACGCCGTTTCGGACTGGTTATGCTGTTGGGCCATTTTCAGCAGCACATCGTCGGCTAACCACTCGCTGAGGGGGCAAACGGCCGCGGCATTGCCGCCGAAGTTTTTATCGCTGAAGGCATCGACCAGATAAAATTGTATTTCCTGCATACACTGTCCTTATTTTTTTTACTTTCCTTCAACATGACATAAAAGCGCCCCCCTGACACTATCCATAGCAAAATTAATTGCTTAACCGCACCTGGGTGTTTGCAGTGAAATGAGATGCAGATCACAAAATGATTGTCTTTTCGCCAGCAAACGTTTTAAGATCAGCGTCACATCTTCCCCTGAATCACCAGTCCAGAGCTTATGACTACGAATACGGTCTCACGCAAGGTAGCGTGGCTACGTGTCGTGACGTTGGCCATCGCCGCGTTTATTTTTAACACCACAGAATTTGCCCCGGTCGGTCTGCTGTCGGATATTGCCGACAGCTTCGGCATGGAAACCGCCCAGGTGGGCATGATGCTGACCATCTACGCATGGGTGGTGGCGTTAATGTCGCTGCCGTTTATGCTGCTGACCAGCAAAGTGGAGCGTCGGCGGTTGCTCATCGGCCTGTTTATTCTGTTTATCGCCAGCCATGTGCTGTCGTTCTTTGCATGGAATTTTGACGTGCTGGTCATCAGCCGCATCGGCATCGCCTTCGCCCATGCGGTGTTCTGGTCGATAACGTCGGCGCTGGCCATCCGCATGGCGCCCCCGGGCAAACGGGCGCAGGCGCTGAGCCTGATCGCCACCGGTACCGCGCTGGCGATGGTGTTTGGCATTCCGATCGGCCGCATCATCGGCCAGTATTTTGGCTGGCGAATGACCTTCCTGGCGATCGGCCTTGGCGCCTTAGCCACTCTGGCCTGCCTGGTGAAACTACTGCCGACGCTGCCGAGCGAACACTCAGGCTCGCTGAAAAGCCTGCCGGTGCTGTTCCGTCGCCCGGCGCTGGTCAGCGTGTACATTCTGACCGTGGTGGTGGTGACCGCCCATTATACCGCCTACAGCTATATCGAACCCTTCGTCCAGACGGTGGCGGGTCTGAGCGGCAATTTTGCCACCGTACTGCTGCTGATCCTCGGCGGGGCCGGGATTATCGGCAGCATTCTGTTCGGCAAGCTCGGTAACCAGCACGCTTCGGGGCTGATAAGCCTCGCCATCGGCCTGCTGCTGGCCTGTCTGCTGCTGCTTTTGCCGGCCTCGCATAACCCGCACCACCTGATGCTGCTCAGCATCTTCTGGGGGGTGGCGATCATGATTATCGGTCTCGGCATGCAGGTGAAAGTGCTGGCCTCCGCCCCGGACGCCACCGACGTCGCCATGTCGCTGTTCTCGGGCATCTTTAACATCGGCATTGGCGCCGGCGCGCTGGTGGGCAGCCAGGTGAGTCTGCACCTCTCTATGGCCTCCATCGGCTACATCGGCGCCATCCCGGCGCTGGCAGGCCTGATCTGGGCCCTGCTGATCTTCCGTCGCTGGCCGGTATCGCTGGAAGAGCACCAGCCGCACCACTCTTGATTGAGCCGCAAAAAAAAGCCCGTCGGTATCGCTCCGGCGGGCTTTTGTCTCTCTGCGCATCACCGCGGTCAGGGATGCCAGGTCGAAATGATCTCCAGCACGCCGTTAATAATGAACTGCACGCCCATGCAGACCAGCAGGAAGCCCATCAGCCGCGAAATGGCCTCAATGCCGCCTTTGCCTACCAGACGCATAATCGCCCCCGAACTGCGCAGGCAACCCCAGAGAATGATCGCCAACAGGGCAAAGATAATCGGCGGCGCCGCCAGCACCACCCACTCCGGGAAGTCCACGCCGTGCTTCACGGTTGAGGCGGAACTGATGATCATCGCGATGGTGCCCGGACCGGCGGTGCTTGGCATCGCCAGCGGCACAAAGGCGATATTGGCGGTTGGCTCATCCTGTAGCTCTTCCGATTTGATCTTCGCTTCCATCGAATCGTGGGCTTTTTGCTGGGGGAACAGCATGCGGAAACCGATAAAGGCCACAATCAACCCCCCGGCGATACGCAGCCCAGGTATTGATATGCCGAATGTATTCATCACCACCTGGCCGGCATACCACGACACCATCAGGATGGCGAAGACATACACCGAAGCCATCAACGCCTGTTTGTTCCGCTCGGCGTTGTTCATATTGCCCGCCAGGCCAAGGAACAGCGCCACGGTAGTCAGCGGGTTCGCCAGCGGTAACAGCACCGCCAGGCCGAGCCCTATCGCTTTAAACAAATCAAACATAGTTAAAAAAGTCCCGTAAATATTCATTTTTTAAGGATGGTTTCACGCCGTGAGTATACCGGCTTCAACAATTCCAACGCCAGCCTGCTGATAAATCACCTTCGCCAAAAATTAACAAGCGTTAGAAAATTCACAAACAGTGACCCGTGTCGAATTTTCTTGTTTTAGCAAATCGTGGCATCGGCCAATTCATAATGTTGACTTATGATTGCCTGGGCAATAGTATCACTCGCAACTAAATCATTGCCTGGGCAACCATCATGAAAAGTACCAGCGACCTGTTCAACGAGATGATCCCGCTGGGCCGCTTGATCCAGATGGTTAACCAGAAAAAAGATCGCCTGCTCAACGACTACCTCTCACCCATGGATATTACCGCGACCCAGTTCCGGGTGCTCTGTTCCATTCGTTGCGAGGTATGTATTACCCCCGTTGAGCTGAAAACCGTGCTTTCCGTCGACCCGGGCGCGATGACGCGTATGCTCGACCGCCTGGCGTGTAAAGGCTGGATTGAACGGTTACCCAACCCCGCTGACAAGCGCGGCGTGCTGGTGCAGTTGACGCCAGACGGCGCAGCCCTTTGCGAGCAGTGTCATCAGGTTGTGGGTCAGAAGTTACACCAGGAGTTAACAAAAAATCTGTCGGCGGACGAAGTCGCCATGCTTGAGCAACTCCTCAAGAAGGTCCTGCCGTAAAAATAAGAAGAGGTAAGATGATGTCCAGACGTAATAATGACGCCATCACTATCCATAGTATTTTGTCGTGGATCGAGGATAACCTGGAATCGCCCCTGTCGCTGGAAAAAGTGTCTGAGCGCTCAGGTTACTCCAAGTGGCACCTGCAACGTATGTTTAAGAAAGAGACCGGCCATTCCCTCGGCCAGTACATCCGCAGCCGTAAGCTGACGGAGATTGCGCAAAAGCTCAAGCAGAGCAATGAGCCAATCCTGTACCTGGCGGAACGCTACGGTTTCGAATCGCAGCAGACCCTGACGCGAACGTTTAAAAACTATTTCGATGTTCCGCCCCACAAATATCGCATAACGAATGTACCTGGCGAATCCCGCTATCTGCATCCGCTAAATAACTGTTGTTAATCGCCTGCATTATTAAAGACGTATTGAGGAAATCATGAAACTATTCGCTGCCGCAGCCATCGTCGTTATGTCGCTGGCATCCAGCTTCAGCTATGCGGAGCAAACCACCACGCCGGTGCGGCAAAACCAGCGTGACACAATGATTATCCCTTCGGAACATAACGACTCGCCGTTTGATTTCAATCATATGGCGGCCGGCAATGATAAATCTGACGAACTTGGCGTGCCGTACTACCAGCAGCACGACCTGTGATGCCATTACACGCATACTTGTGTATAGCCCCGTCTCCGGGGCTTTTTTTTACCCGCGCGCCATGCCCGGCCGCACCAGACGCAGACCGAAAACGTTGATATAGAGCCCGGCCATGATCAGCGCCGCCCCGGCGAGCTGCAGCCCGCTCAGCGTCTCTCCCAGCAGCAGCGCGGCGCTGGCCATCCCCACCACCGGCACCAGCAGCGACAGCGGCGCCACCCGCCAGGTTTCATACCGCCCCAGCAGCGAGCCCCAGATACCGTAGCCGACGATAGTGGCGATAAACGCCAGGTAAAGCAGCGAGAGAACCGTCAGCACATCGATCTGGCGCAGACTCGCCAGCATCAACTGCGGGCCATCGATCAGCCACGAGGCGACCATAAACGGCAGCACCGGGATCAATGCGCTCCACACCACCAGCGACATGATCGGCGGCCGGGTCGCCTGGGACATGATTTTTTTGTTAAAAATATTGCCGCAGGCCCAGCTGAGCGCCGCCGCCAGGGTCAGCATAAAGCCCACCAGCGGGACATGTTCCCCTCCGAGGCTCCCCTCCACCAGCACCAGCACGCCGAAGATCGCCAGAGCGATCCCCGCCAGCTGCTTGCCCTGCAGGCGTTCGCCAAAGACGAAGGCGCCGAGGATGATGGTAAAGAAGGCTTGCGCCTGCAGAACCAGCGACGCCAGCCCCGCCGGCATGCCCAGGCCGATAGCGCAGAACAGAAAGGCAAACTGGCCAAAGCTAATGGTCAGGCCATAGCCCAACAGCAGGCGCAGCGGAATCGCTGGCCGGGCGACAAACAGCAGCGCCGGGAAGGCCACCAGCATAAAGCGCAGGCCCGCCAGCATCAGCGGCGGCATATTGTGCAATCCCAGCTTAATCACCACGAAGTTAAGCCCCCACACCACCACTACCAGCAGCGCCAGCAGTCCATCTTTCCTCGTCATACCCCTGCCTCTGTCGTTATTAGAATTTTTGTGAACAAAATCAAAGTAGCGAAAAAGCGGCCGCCAGGATAGATCATTATTTTTGGCAGGTTCAGAAGTGCCGATCGCGACCGGGGCGACCTGTACAAGGCGTGATGACCGTGTTATTTGTGATCGAAGACATAAAATTATAACAACATGACAGGCAAGGAAATCATGATCACCACACTCCGGCGCTCCACCATCGCGCTGCTGGCATCGTCGTTACTGTTGACTATCGGCCGCGGGGCCACACTGCCGTTTATGACCATCTACCTCACCCGACGCTATCAGCTGGAGGTGGATGTGATCGGCTACGCCCTGTCGCTGGCCCTGGTGGTCGGCGTGCTGTTCAGCATGGGCTTTGGCATCCTCGCGGACAAGTTCGACAAAAAGCGCTATATGGTGTGGTCAGTGCTGGTATTTATCCTCGGTTTCAGCGCGATACCGCTGGTCCATAACGCGACCCTGGTGGTGATCTTCTTTGCGCTGATCAACTGCGCCTATTCGGTCTTTTCCACCGTACTGAAAGCCTGGTTCGCCGACCGGCTGACGGCGGAGAAAAAAGCGCGCATCTTCTCGCTGAACTACACCATCCTCAACATCGGCTGGACCGTCGGGCCGCCTATCGGCACGCTGCTGGTGATGCACAGCATTAATCTGCCCTTCTGGCTGGCGGCGGCCTGCGCCGCCTTCCCGCTGGTGTTTATTCAGCTGTTTCTCCAGCGGGATGGGGCCGCCGCCGCCCAGCCGGGAGCTGCCGCCTGGACGCCTTCGGTGCTGCTGCGCGACCGCGCGCTGCTGTGGTTTACCTGTTCCGGGCTGCTGGCCTCCTTCGTCGGCGGCGCCTTCGCCTCCTGTATCTCGCAGTACGTGCTGGTGGTCGCCAGCAGCGACTTCGCCGAGAAAGTCGTGGCCGTGGTGCTGCCGGTTAACGCCGCGGTGGTCGTCGCCCTGCAGTACGCCGTTGGCCGGCGGCTGAGCGCGAGAAATATCCGCCCGCTGATGACCTTCGGTACCGTCTGCTTTGTGATCGGCCTCGTGGGCTTTATGTTCTCCGGCGCCAGCCTGTGGGCGTGGGGGATCTCGGCGGCGATCTTCACCCTTGGCGAGGTGATTTATGCCCCCGGCGAGTATATGTTGATTGACCATATCGCCCCGCCGGGAATGAAGGCCAGCTACTTCTCCGCTCAGTCGCTGGGATGGCTGGGGGCGGCCTTCAACCCGATGTTCACCGGGTTGATCCTCACCCATCTGCCGCACTGGTCGCTGTTTGTCATTCTTATCGTGGCTATTGTCGCCGCCTGGCTGATGATTTTCCGGGGGATCAATGCCCGTCCCTGGCAGCCGGATTCTCCGCTGGCCAGGGCCTGACGCCAGCTGACATGCGGCTGTCAGGTTACTGTCGGGCCGTTGTCGGGTCGCTGTCGTGGTGGCTGGCGGCCCGCTTTTCCATACTCCATCACAGGTTTACATCCGCAGAACGTCATGGAGCATATGAATATGAACAGCATCAATCAGGTCAAACAATTACGGCTGCAGCGCGCCTGGTCCCAGGAACAGCTGGCCGAAATGGCGGGGCTCAGCGTCCGCACGATCCAGCGCATTGAGAATGGCGAACGCCCGGGGCTGGAGACCCTCAGCGCCCTCGCCGCGGTCTTTGAGGTGACGGTGGCCGAGATCGGCGGCGAAGCCTCGCGGGAGGGCGCGCCGGGTCCGCAAGCTTCGCTGGATCTGCGTATAGAGGAAGCGAAAGCGCGGGTGCAGCAGGAGAGTCGCTTTTTTCGTTCGCTGTCGGTGGCGCTGGTGGTCTGCGTGCTGCTGGCGGTGCTCAACCGGTACACGAACCCGCAGTACTACTGGTCCGGCTGGGTCGCCCTGATCTGGGGCGCTCTGCTGGTGGTGAGAGGATTACGTCTGTTCGTCTTTGGCGAATGGATCAAAAACTGGCGCCAGGCGCGCCTGCAGCGGCTGCTGCGTAAATAGCATGGAAACCGGCGGCGCGCGCCGCCGGCCCGATCAGATAGTCACCAGGGCGCGCACGCCGTCGGTTTCCATATCTCCGCCCTTTCCCTGCTGGACGATGGCGCCGCGCGACATCACCAGGTAGTGGTCCGCCAGCCCGGCGGCAAAGTCATAGAATTGCTCCACCAGCAGAATGGCCATATCCCCGCGGCTCGCCAGTTGACGGATCACCTCGCCAATCTCTTTGATGACCGAGGGCTGGATCCCCTCGGTGGGCTCATCGAGGATCAGCAGCTGCGGACGGCTGGCCAGCGCGCGGCCGATCGCCAGCTGCTGCTGCTGACCGCCGGATAAGTCACCGCCCCGCCGCTGCCTCATGGTTTTGAGCACCGGGAAAAGCTGGTAAATCTCCTCCGGCACCTGCTGCGCCTCGCGGGCGGGAAAGCGCGACAGCCCCATCAGCAGATTTTCTTCCACCGTCAGGCGAGGAAAAATCTCGCGTCCCTGGGGGACGTAGGCCACCCCGGCCTGCACCCGCTGGTGCGGTTTACGGTGGGTGATGTTCTGATCCTGCCAGCGCACCTCGCCGCTGCGCGCCGGAATAAGCCCCATCAGACATTTCAGCAGGGTGGTCTTACCGACGCCGTTGCGCCCCAGCAGGCAGGTGACCTCGCCCTGACGGGCGGTAAAATCCACCCCGCGCAAGATGTGGCTCCCGCCGTAGTACTGATGTAACTGACTCACCTGTAACATTGGCGCTCCTTAACGTCCCAGATAAACTTCAATGACCTGCTCATTGGTCTGCACCTCCCGCAGCGACCCCTCCGCCAGCACCTGGCCCTGATGCAGGACCGTCACCCGGTCGGCGATGGTCTCGACAAACCCCATGTCGTGCTCCACCACCATCAGGGAGTGCTGTCCGGCCAGCGTGCGAAACAGCTCCGCGGTATATTCGGTTTCCGCATCGGTCATGCCGGCCGCTGGCTCATCAAGCAGCAGCAGATGCGGCTCCTGCACCAGCAGCATGCCGATCTCAAGAAACTGTTTCTGGCCATGGGACAGCAGACCCGCCTGGCGGTAGCGTTCGCCGTCGAGGCGCAGCAGGCGCAGCACCTCATTCAGCCGATCGTCTTGTTCGCTGCTCAGCCGGGCGCGCAGGCTGGCCCACACCGATTTATCCCCCTTCATCGCCAGGGCGAGATTTTCCGCCACCGTCAGCGCTTCGAAGACCGTCGGCTTTTGAAACTTGCGCCCGATACCCTGGCGGGCGATGGCCACCGGGTCGAGAGTGGTCAGATCCACCGACTGGTCATAGATCGCTTTGCCGCTCTGCGGCCGGGTTTTGCCGGTGATCACGTCCATCAGGGTGGTCTTGCCCGCGCCGTTGGGGCCGATCACGCAGCGCAGCTCGCCGACGCCTATCGCCAGCGACAGATCCGTCAGCGCCCGGAAACCGTCAAAGCTGACGTTAATGTTCTCCAGCTGCAGTACCGGGTCGGTTTGCGCACGGAAGCGATCTCCGGGCAGCTGGCGGGTAAACAGTCCTTCATCCGGTTGCATTAGCGGTCTCCTCGACGCAGCAGACCCATCACCCCGCGGGGTAGAAACAGGGTCACGATGATGAACATGAGGCCGAGAAACAGCTGCCAGTACTCCGGCATCGCCACGGTGAAAATGCTTTTCGCGCCATTGACCAGTCCGGCGCCAAGCACCGGGCCGATCAGGGTGCCGCGCCCGCCGAGCGCCACCCAGATGGCGGCCTCGATGGAGTTGGTCGGCGACATTTCGCTGGGGTTGATGATCCCCACCTGCGGGACGTATAACGCCCCCGCCAGGCCGCAGAGCACCGCCGACAGCGTCCACACCAGCAGCTTGAAGCCGCGCGGGTCGTACCCGCAGAACATCAGGCGGTTCTCGGCATCCCGCACCGCGGTGAGGATGCGGCCAAACTTACTCTGCGCCAGCGCCGAGCCCAGCCACAGGGTCAGCAACAGCAGCAGGACCGTGGCCATAAACAGCGCCGCCCGGGTGCCGGTGGCGGTGACCGGAAAGCCCAGCAGCGTGGTAAATCCGGTGAAGCCGTTGTTACCGCCAAACCCGGTCTCGTTGCGAAAGAACAGCAGCATACCGGCATAGGTCAAGGCCTGGGTCATGATCGAGAAATAGACCCCTTTGATCTTCGAGCGGAAGGCGAACCAGCCGAAAACCAGCGCCAGCAGGCCGGGAACCAGCACCACCAGCGCCATCGCCCAGGCGAAATGCTGCGTGCCCCACCAGAACCAGGGCAGCTCGTTCCAGGAGAGAAAAGACATGAACGCCGGCAGACCGTCCCCCGCCGCCTGGCGCATCAGGTACATGCCCATGGCGTACCCGCCGAGGGCAAAGAAAATCCCGTGGCCAAGGGATAGCATACCCGCGTAGCCCCAGACCAGATCCAGCGCCACCGCCACGATGGCGTAGCAGAGGATTTTACCGCTCAGGGTCAGCAGCCAGCTCGGCACCGCCAGCGGATGGGAGGCCGGCAGCAGCGCCAGGAATGGCATGCTCAGCAGCCCCAGCACTAACAGGATCCCCAGCCAGCGCAGAGGCCGCGGCGCGCGCTGCGCCAGCGTTAAGGTAATGGGTTGGCTCATCAGTCAATCACCCTCCCTTTCAACGCGAACAGGCCCTGCGGGCGTTTCTGAATAAACAGAATAATCATCACCAGGATCAGGATCTTGCCAAGCACCGCGCCCATCTGAGGTTCAAGAATTTTGTTGAAAATGCCCAGCCCAAAGGCTGCCGCCACGCTGCCGGCCAGCTGGCCGACGCCGCCCAGGACCACCACCAGGAACGAGTCGATGATATAGCCCTGACCCAGCTCCGGGCCGACGTTGCCAAGCTGCGACAGCGCCACGCCGCCCAGCCCGGCAATACCGGATCCGAGACCAAAGGCCAGCATATCCACCCGCCCGGTAGGCACGCCGCAGCAGGCGGCCATCGCCCGGTTCTGCGTCACGGCGCGGACGTTCATTCCGAGGCGGGTGCGGTTCAGGATGAGCCAGGTGAAGCACAGCACCAGCAGGACGAACGCCAGTACCGCCAGCCGGTTCCACGGCAGGATCAGGTTCGGCAGGACCTGCACGCCGCCGGAGAGCCAGGCGGGGTTCGCCACCTCCACGTTCTGCGCGCCGAACAGCATCCGCACCAGCTGAATAAGCATCAGGCTGATCCCCCAGGTGGCGAGCAGCGTCTCCAGCGGCCGACCATACAGATGACGAATAATGGTGCGCTCGAGCGCCATGCCGATCCCGGCGGTGACCAGGAAGGCCACCGGCAGCGCGACCAGCGGATAAAAGGCCAGCCACTGCGGCGCGAGTTGCGCCAGGACCTGCTGTACCAGCCAGCAGCTGTAGGCGCCGATCATCAGCATCTCGCCATGGGCCATGTTAATCACCCCCAGCAGGCCGTAGGTGATCGCCAGCCCCAGCGCGGCCAGCAGCAACACCGAGCCCAGTGACAGCCCCATAAAGGCCTGGCCCAGCAGATCGCCGAGCAGCAGACGATGTTTGATCTTTTGCAGGCTGTCGCTGGCCGCCTCGCGCACCGCCGCATCCGGCTCATTCTGGGCATCGGTAAAGGGGATCAGCAGCGCCTGGGTTTCCGGGTCCGCAGAATGGCCGAGCAGCGTCACGGCGGACAGCCGCGCGCTGGCCTCAGGCTGAGTCAACTGCAGGCGCGCCAGCGCCACCTCCAGCAGGCCCCGCACATTATCATCGCTCTCCGCCTTCAGCCGCTGCTGCAGCAGAGCGGCCATGGCCGGGGTCGCTTCCCGCTGCAGGGTGCGCGCCGCGGACGCTCGCTCTGTGACGTTGTCACTTAAAATAAGATGGCTGGCCAGCGCGCCGGCAGCCAGATTGCGCAGGCGGTTGGTCAGACGGACCGGCCGGGTGTCGCCCTGCGGCGCGGCGGCGGCGCCCAGCGGTTGTAAGCCGCCCTGTCGGGCGCGGAAGGCATGTTTTCCGTCGTCCATCACCAGGCTCTCGCTGGTTAACGCCCGCAGCAACGGCAGGCGATCCGCCTGCGGCGCTGCCGCCCACTGGGTCAACAGCTGCGCCTGCTGGCTACGGCTGGCGGCGACGAAATCATCCGCCTCCGCAGCCTGCGCCCGCCATGGCAGCAAGCTCAGCAGCAGCGCCAACACACTCATGAGACGCAATGCGTTCATGTCGTTCTCCTCTGGTCAGCGGCCGACGGGCGCGACGCTCCCGCCCCGTCGGCCCTGGCGCTTACTGGCTGACGGTTTTCACCGGATGGTCAGGTTTCTTATCATTACCGGGGATCCACGGGCTCCACGGCTGCGCGCGGACGGGCTCATCGGTCTGCCAGACCACATTGAACTGGCCGTTGCCTTCGATTTCACCGATCATCACCGGCTTATGCAGATGGTGGTTGGTGGCATCCATCGTCAGGGTAAAACCGGACGGCGCTTTAAAGGTTTGCCCGGCCATGGCGTCGCGCACTTTGTCCACGTCGGTGGTGCCGGCTTTGGTCACCGCCTGCGCCCACATATGCAGACCCACCCAGGTCGCCTCCATCGGGTCGTTGGTCACCACCGTATCGGCATTCGGCAGCTTGTGCGCTTTGGCGTAAGCGCGATAGTCGGCGACAAAGGCTTTATTGGTCGGGTTATCCACCGACTCAAAGTAGTTCCATGCCGCGAGGTTGCCGACCAGCGGTTTGGTATCGATGCCGCGCAGCTCCTCTTCCCCCACCGAGAAGGCCACCACCGGCACGTCGGTCGCTTTCAGACCCTGGTTAGCCAGCTCTTTGTAGAAAGGCACGTTGGAATCGCCGTTGATGGTGGAGACCACCGCCGTTTTGCCGCCGGCGGAGAATTTTTTGATATTGGCGACGATGGTCTGGTAATCGCTATAGCCGAACGGGGTGTAGACTTCTTCGATATCTTTGTCCTGGATCCCTTTGGCATGCAGGAAGGCGCGAAGGATCTTGTTGGTGGTGCGCGGATAGACGTAGTCGGTTCCCAGCAGGAAGAAGCGTTTGGCGCCGCCGCCGTCCTCGCTCAGCAGGTATTCCACCGCCGGGATGGCCTGCTGGTTAGGCGCCGCGCCGGTATAGAAGACGTTGGGGGACATCTCTTCCCCTTCGTACTGTACCGGGTAGAACAGCAGGCCGTTCAGCTCCTCAAACACCGGTAGCACCGATTTACGCGAGACCGAGGTCCAGCAGCCGAACACCACCGCCACCTTGTCCTGGGCCAGCAGCTGGCGCGCCTTCTCGGCGAACAGCGGCCAGTTGGAGGCCGGGTCGACCACTACCGGCTCCAGCTTTTTGCCCAGCACCCCGCCTTTGGCGTTGATGTCGTCGATGGCCATCAGGGCGACGTCCTTCAGCGGCGTTTCGGAAATCGCCATCGTCCCGGAGAGCGAATGCATAATCCCGACTTTAATGGTGTCGGCGGCATAGGCCTGGAATGAGAGACCCATAGCCATTACAGAGGCGGAGAGTGCAAAAGCTTTTAATAACGTTCTTCGTTGCATGATTCACTCCTGAGTAGCGCAAAAATAAAGAATTAACAGCTAACCAGAGGTGATAAGGCAAAAACGGTGCCAGGTTGTGAGAACAACGGGATGCGGCGCAGGCGGAGGGCGGAGACGAAGGAGATGGCAGCGTTGCCTCATCACGGTGCAACGCTGCGCTAAGAAAGGCATTACCAGACGTCGGCGGCGATGGCGGTCACCAGACGAACTTTTTGCCACTGCTGGTCTTCGCTGAGGGCGTTACCCTCTTCCGTGGAGGCGAAACCGCACTGCGGACTCAGGCAGATCTGCTCAAGCGGAACATACTGCGCCGCCTCGGCGAGACGCGCTTTGACCCCCTGCGGGTTCTCCAGCTCGCCGTTTTTGGTGGTGATCAACCCGAGGACCACCTGCTGATGGCCGGGACGAATAAAGCGCAGCGGCGCGAAATCCCCGGAGCGGTCGTTGTCATATTCGAGGAAGAAGGCATCGACATTGACGCCGCCAAACAGCACCTCGGCCACCGGCTCATAACCGCCCTCCGAGATCCAGGTTGAGCGGAAATTACCCCGGCAGACGTGGAGGCCCACCGTCAGATCGGCCGGTTTGCCCTCCAGCGCCTGGTTCAGCACCCGGGCATAAATGCGCGCCAGCGCATCCGGATCGTCGCCGCGCTCGCGCACCTGCTGACGCTGGGCATCGGAGCACAGATAGGCCCAGACGGTATCGTCCAGCTGCAGATAGCGACAGCCGGCGTCATAAAAGGCGCGGATCGCGTCGCGCCAGGTGGTGGCCAGGTCGTCAAAGTAGTCGCTGAGATCCGGGTAAACGGTGGCATCAATATCTTTCCGACCGCCGCGGAAGTGCAGCACGCTCGGGCTGGGAATGGTCATCTTCGGCTGCGCGTCGCCGCTGATGCTTTTCAGATAGCGGAAATCCTCCAGCATCGGGTGGTCGCCGAACGCCAGCTTGCCGGTAACGCGCACGCCGTGGGCTTTGGTCTGCACGCCGTTGAACTGGATCCCCTGCTCGGCATCGTAACGCTCAACGCCCTGCAGGCCGTCGAAGAAATCGAAATGCCACCATGCGCGACGAAACTCGCCGTCGGTGACCACGTGCAGGCCGCAGTCGCACTGCTGCTGGACCAGATGACGGATAGCGTTATTCTCAATTTCGCGCAGCTGACCGGCGTCGATCAGCCCCTCCGCCAGCTGCTGACGCGCCTGTTTGATACTGTCCGGACGCAAAAAACTGCCGACGATGTCTGCGCGGAACGGGGCCTGTTGACGTTGCATGCTGTCTCCTTAGCGGTGGGCGCGTTAGTTGCCCACCGTGATAGTTCATTATTTGAATTTTTAGACTTCTGGATGGCTATATGTCCAGATACTGGCATGCAGGTCGACGGGCCGCAAACGAGAATATTTCATGGTACATGAAAAATATTCACTTACCGGCGACAAACGCATAACCCTCATCTTCCCAGCCGGTGATCCCGCCGAGCATCATTTTCACCGGCCGCCCCAGTTCGGCCAGCTTCAGCGCGGCTACGTCGGCACCGTTGCAGTGCGGCCCGGCGCAATAGACCACAAACAGGGTCTCCGCCGGCCAGGCCGCCATTCTATCGGCGCTGATCTGGCTGTGCGGAAGATGCAGCGCGCCGGGCAGGTGACGCCTGGCGAAGGCCTCCTCGCTGCCGACCACGTGCAGCAGGACAAAGTCGACCTCGCCGGCACGCTGGGCGCTGTGCACATCGGCGCAATCGGTCTCGAGATGCAGCTTATGGCGGAACCAGCGGATAGCCTCGGCGGAGGTGGCGGGGGTAAATTGGCTTACTACACTCATGGCGTCTTCTCCTTGTCTGTGATAACACTACTTTACTGACGCCCATCACCCTTATCTGCCGGCAACCATGACAGAAAACGCTAACATCCTGACAACCCCTTCGGTGACACCGTCACCTCACCACGTGGTGGCCCTCGCCTACGATGGCCTGTGCACGTTTGAGTTTGGCGTGGCCGTGGAGATCTTCGGCCTGCCGCGCCCGGAAATGGGCGAGCGCTGGTACCAGTTCGCCGTCGCCGCCGTCGATGAAGGGCCTCTGAGAGCCACCGGCGGGGTCCGCCTGATGACCGACGGCGGCCCTGAGCTTCTCGCCCAGGCGCAGACCATCGTGGTCCCGGGCTGGCGCGGCATCGACGCCCCGGTCCCCGAAGCGCTGTGCGCCGCCCTGGCCGCCGCTCACGCCCGCGGATGCCGAATAATCTCCATCTGTTCCGGAGTGTTCGTTCTCGCCGCCGCCGGGCTGCTCAATGGCCGCCAGGCGACAACCCACTGGCGCTACACCGCGGCGCTGCAGTCCCGTTTTCCGCAGATCCAGGTGGTGGAGGATGTCCTTTACGTAGGCGATGATTTGCTGATGACGTCCGCCGGCAGCGCGGCGGGGATCGATCTCTGTCTGCATCTGGTGCGCGAGGATTTCGGCAGCGAGGCAGCGAATGTGGTCGCTCGCCGCCTGGTGGTCTCTCCCCATCGCGATGGCGGTCAGGCGCAGCAGGTCCTGCGTCCGGTGGCCCGCAGCCGGGAGAGCCTGCGCCTTGGCCAGCTGTTTGATTATCTGCACCAGCATCTCGCCGCCAGCCACACCGTCGCCTCCCTCGCGCAGCGCGCCGGCATGGGGACGCGCACCTTTTTGCGCCGCTTTGAAGAGGCCACTGGTAAAACCCCCGCCCGCTGGCTGCTGGAGGAGCGTCTGCTGCGCGCCCGTCAGCACCTGACGGAGAGCACGATGGGCATCGACCAGATCGCTGAGCGCTGCGGATTTGCCAGCGCTGGCACCCTGCGCCACCATTTTCGCCTGCGCTTCGCGCTAAGCCCGCTGCAGTACCGTAAACAGTTTGCTACTTCTCCGATTGCAAAATCCTCGCAGCCACGGACAATAGACGGCCACAGTAAACCGGTCGCCAGGATGGTCGATGATGAAGAAAGAGTGTCGGGTAGTGATCTATAAAGAGGGCCTGCTGGGCAGCCTGTTTTTTGGCGAAGCCAAAGCCGACCCTGACAAAATGAGCCAGTTTCTCAGCAGCTATACCCGCGAGGGCTGGGAGGTAAAAACCATGTCGGTGGAGCGCCGCCGTACCGCCCTGTTCTGGTCGCGGGAAGCGTATCTGTTTGTGCTTGAAAGGCCCCTGTAACGGAGCCTGCGCCTGGTTTACACGCTTAAGCCAGGCGTTGCCCGGCATCCGCGCTCAGGGCTGGCGAATATAGCCCTGCTCGTGCATTTTGCGCATGCCCTCCTCGCCAGCGCAGACCATCCCGGTGGTCAGCATGGCAAAACCAAAACGCTGATAGAACGCGATTTTATCGGCCACCGCATAGATAAAAATTTTGCCAAAGGGCAGCAGCTGCTCCCGGACCGCCTGCATCAGCTGTTGTCCGTAACCCTGCCCCTGTCGGTCGGGGACGATCGCCACATCCGATAAGTAGCTGCTCCAGGTGCAGTCGCTGATGGCGCGCGCCACGGCAATCAGCTGACCGCTCTCATAGCCGAACCAGCAGAAGGTGCTCTGGCGAAACGCCTGCTCCAGTTGCTGAACATCACGTTCATTCAGCCCGGCCTCGGCGACGATGGTCCGCACCCGCCGCCAGTCTACCCGCGCAATCGCCTCTTTGCCCTCAATCACCATCATGACCTTGTCTCCCGCCGTGTTCGGCATCTATCCCGGAAGAAAGATGTAGCATGCCGCCGCCGGGGATGCCAGGCGAAAAATCCAACGAAAGAACGCGGAAAACGGGGGTGAGGCAAAAAAAAACCGCCATGTGACTGGCGGTAAATCAATGCTTGCATGGATAGATTGTATTTTGCATTTTTCGCAGGCAGAGGATCCTGACCTCTCTACGTTTGATCCCGAGGTTAGCATGGTCAACCTCAATAAATCCTCAACGGCCTGCGGCTAAAGCTTCTCCACCAACGCTTTCAGCTGCGCCAGGGTCTGCTGCCGGTCCTCCGCGGCGGCGAGCGGCCACGCCGACTGGCGCACGATGAGCCGGGTCGGCAGCAGCTCGCGGATCCGCATCTGCGGGGCCGCCATCAGAGCAATCAGCCGCTCCACGGCCCGTTTGCCCAGCAGATCAAAGTCCTGCGCCACCGTGGTGAGCGGCGGCTGAAAGTAGAGACTGTCGGCGGTGTCGTCATAGCCGGTCACCGATACCGCCTGGCTGCCGCTGCGATTGAGCTGGGCCAGCGCGCTGAGTACCCCGAGCGCCATCTGATCGTTGGCCACCACAATGGCGCTGATCCGCGGCTGGAGGTGCAGCAGTTCGAAGGTTTTCTGCCAGCCGCTGGCGGCGCTCCAGTCACCGAACACCGTGGTTGAACGGGCAATGTTCAGGCTGTGCAGCGCCTCGCGCCAGCTGGCGAGACGCAGTCGGGCGGAAACCGAACTTTCCGGCCCCGCCAGCAGGCCGAATTCGCGATGCCCGAGCTCCCACAGATGGCGCACGCAGGCTCCGCAGCCGTCGCGATGGTCGAAGCGCACGCAGCAGACATCGGCCTCCGGGGAGACGTCAAGAAACAGGCAGGCCATATCCGGGTTCTCTTTAACCAGCCGCTCGGCGGTGGCGCTCTCCAGCGGCAGGCTGACGATCACCCCGCGAATATGCTGGGCGCGCAGTTCGTCCAGCCGGGCCTGCAGCGCGGCGAAGTCGGCCTGCGCTGGCATCGCTATCGCCACCTCCAGCTGGTGCAGGCTGGCATGGCTCTTTACCGCGGCGGCGATCTGCGAGGGGGCATGCAGGGTCAGCGAGGCGGTAATCAGCCCAATGGAGGGCGCCGCTTTGCCGGCGAGCAGCTGCGCCGAGCGGTTAGGCACGTAGTGCAGCGTCTGCATCGCGCGGATCACCTGCTCGCGGGTGCGGGCTGACACCACTTCCGGACGGTTCAGAACCCGGGAGACCGTCTGTTGGGAGACGCCCGCCGCGCGGGCGACATCCTCCAGGGTTGCGGTACGACGCGGCATAGTTTCTCCTCATCGACAAAATGTCGTGCGCTAACATTTTATGTTTAACGCACGACAAAAAACAGCGCATTACCCCCGCTTTCGTGATCGTCTGTTAATTTCATTTCCGCCGTCGTTGCTGGAAAAAACAAATTACCCGATAACGTTCTTCATCCTGTTTAGCGATCGACATTTTCTGACTTACCGGGGATTACTATGCCAATAAGCGATACCAGTCGCCGCCACGCGCCTGACTTCCACGCCGTCCTCGCCCGCGAAGACTGGCAGAACCAGACTATTACCCATCTCAACCGCCTGCCGGCCCATCCTGCGTTCGCCAGCTGGCGCGATGAGCTTGCCGCCCGCGATAATCATCCTTCGCCCCATCGTCGTCAGCTGGACGGCGAGTGGCAATTTGCTTACGCCCGCAGCCCGTTTGCCGTCGATGCGCAGTGGCTGACGCAGGACCTGCCGGGCAGCCGCGGCACGCCGGTGCCCTCCAACTGGCAGATGGAGGGCTATGACGCGCCGATCTACACCAACGTCCGCTACCCCATCGACACCACCCCGCCGCGGGTGCCGGAGGATAACCCAACCGGCTGTTACTCCCTGCACGTTGCGATCGATGACGCCTGGCGCGCGGACGGGCAGACGCAGATTATTTTCGACGGCGTTAACTCGGCCTTTCATCTCTGGTGCAACGGCGCCTGGGTCGGTTACTCCCAGGACAGCCGCCTGCCGGCGGCGTTCGATCTCAGCCCCTTTCTGCGTCCGGGCGACAACCGCCTGTGCGTGATGGTCATGCGCTGGAGCGCCGGCAGCTGGCTGGAAGACCAGGATATGTGGCGGATGAGCGGTATTTTCCGCTCGGTGTGGCTGCTGAATAAGCCGCACCAGCGGCTGAGCGACGTCCAGCTGACGCCGACCCTTGACGCCCTCTGCCGCGACGGCGCTCTGCAGGTCCAGGCGACCGTCGAGGCGACAGAAGCGGCGCTTGCCGGGCTCAGCGTCGGGGTTAGCCTGTGGCGCGGCGAGCAGCCTGTCGTTGCCCACCGTCAGCCGTTAGGCACCCCGACGGTGGATGAGCGCGGCCGTTACGCCGAACGGGTCGATTTCTCCCTGGCGGTGGCGGCGCCGGCGCACTGGAGCGCGGAAACCCCGGATTGCTACCGGGCGGTGGTCACCCTGTGGCGCGGCGAGGCATTGCTGGAGGCAGAGGCGTGGGATATCGGTTTTCGCCGCATCGAGATCGCCGACGGCCTGCTGCGCCTTAACGGCAAACCGCTGCTGATCCGCGGCGTTAACCGCCATGAACACCACCATTTACGCGGTCAGGTGGTCAGCGAGGCGGATATGGTGCAGGACATTCTGTTGATGAAGCAGAACAACTTTAACGCCGTCCGCTGCTCGCACTACCCCAACGCCCCGCGCTGGTATGAGCTGTGCAACCGCTACGGTCTGTACGTGGTCGATGAAGCCAATATTGAAACCCACGGCATGGTGCCGATGAATCGGCTGTCCGACGATCCGGCGTGGCTGCCAGCCTTCAGCGCCCGCGTCACCCGGATGGTACAGAGCAACCGCAACCATCCGTGCATTATCATCTGGTCGCTGGGCAACGAATCCGGCGGCGGCGGCAACCACGAAGCGCTGTACCACTGGCTGAAGCGTAACGACCCGACCCGTCCGGTGCAGTACGAGGGCGGCGGCGCGGATACCACCGCCACCGATATTATCTGTCCGATGTACGCCCGCGTCGAACGCGACCAGCCGATCCCGGCGGTACCGAAGTGGGGGATCAAAAAATGGATCAGCCTGCCCGGCGAGCAGCGGCCGCTGATCCTCTGCGAGTACGCCCACGCGATGGGCAACAGCCTCGGCAACTTCGCCGATTACTGGCAGGCCTTCCGCGAGTATCCGCGGCTGCAGGGCGGGTTTATCTGGGACTGGGCCGACCAGGCGATCCGCAAAATCTTTGACGACGGCAGCGTCGGCTGGGCCTACGGCGGCGACTTTGGCGATAAGCCGAACGATCGCCAGTTCTGTATGAACGGCCTGGTGTTCCCCGATCGCACGCCGCATCCGTCGCTGGTCGAGGCGAAGCACGCCCAGCAGTATTTCCAGTTCGCCCTGCTGTCGACTTCGCCGCTGCGGGTGCGCATCGCCAGCGAATACCTGTTCCGCCAGACCGATAACGAAGCGCTGCGCTGGCAGGTGCAGGCGGCCGGTGAAACCCTGTACCACGGCAACCTGACGCTGGCGCTCCCGCCTGAGGACAGCGACGAGATAACGCTGCTCGACAGTCTGATCCTGCCGCCAGGCGCCCGCGCCGTGTGGCTGACGCTGGAGGTGGTCCAGCCCCAGGCGACAGCCTGGTCCCCGGCGGATCATCGCGTCGCCTGGCAGCAATATCCCCTGCCGGCGCCGCTGGCGCTGCCTGCGCCCACGGTGCCAGCCGGCGCCCCGGATCTTATCGTCAGCGATGAGGCCTGGCAGATCCGCGCCGGCACGCAGTGCTGGACCGTCGATCGCCGGACCGGTTTGCTGAGTGGCTGGTCGGTTGCCGGTCAGGAGCAGCTGCTGACCCCCCTGCGGGATCAGTTTGTCCGTGCGCCGCTCGACAACGACATCGGGGTCAGCGAAGTGGAGCGCATCGACCCCAACGCCTGGGTGGAGCGCTGGAAAAGCGCCGGCCTGTTCGACCTTGAGGCACGCTGCGTGCAGTGCGACGCCCAGCGTCTGGCGAATGAGACCCTTGTCGACAGCCGCTGGCACTACCTGCGCGGCGACGAGGTGGTGATTGTCAGCCACTGGCGCCTGCGCTTTACCGCGGACGGAACGGTGCGGCTGGCGGTGGACGGCGAGCGCGCGGAAACGCTGCCGCCGCTGCCGCGGGTCGGGCTGCACTTCCAGGTGGCGGATCAGCAGGCGCCGGTGAGCTGGCTGGGGCTGGGGCCGCATGAGAACTACCCCGACCGGCGGAGCAGCGCCTGCTTCGCCCGCTGGGAGCAGCCGCTGGCGGCGATGACCGCCCCCTACATCTTCCCGACGGAAAACGGCCTGCGCTGTGATACTCAGGCGCTGGACTGGGGACGCTGGCACGTCAGCGGTCATTTCCACTTCTCCGTTCAGCCGTGGAGCACCCGTCAGCTGATGGAGACCGACCACTGGCACAAGATGCAGGCCGAAGACGGCGTGTGGATCACCCTTGACGGCCTGCATATGGGGGTGGGAGGCGATGACTCCTGGACCCCAAGCGTGCTGCCGCATTGGCTCCTGACCCAAACGCGCTGGCAGTACGAGGTCTCATTGCGTTGCCTTTAATCCGTGGGGGCGGCAGCCCCCACCCTACAAACAGAATAACAAGGGATCATGGTGATGAAATTCTCTGAACTGGCGCCGCGAGAACGGCATAATTTTGTCTATTTCCTGCTGTTCTTTTTCTTTTACTATTTCATTATGTCGGCCTATTTTCCGTTTTTCCCGGTGTGGCTGGCGGACGTTAACCATTTAACCAAAACGGAAACCGGGATCGTCTTCTCCTCCATCTCGTTGTTCGCGATTATTTTTCAGCCGGTATTTGGTTTAATGTCGGATAAGCTCGGCCTGCGCAAACATCTGCTGTGGACTATTACGGTGCTGTTAATTCTGTTCGCGCCGTTCTTTATTTTCGTTTTCTCCCCGCTGCTGCAGATGAATATTATCGCCGGTTCGCTGGTGGGCGGGATCTACCTGGGGATTGTTTTCTCCAGCGGCTCCGGGGCGGTGGAAGCCTATATCGAGCGCGTCAGCCGGGCAAACCGCTTTGAATATGGCAAAGTGCGGGTCGCTGGCTGCGTCGGCTGGGCGCTGTGCGCCTCGATAACCGGCGTGCTGTTCGGCATCGACCCCAATATTACCTTCTGGATCGCCTCCGGCTTTGCGCTGGTGCTGGGTCTTCTGCTCTGGCTGTCGCGTCCGGAAAGCAGCAACAGCGCCCAGGTTATCGAGGCGCTCGGGGCCAATCGCCAGGCCTTTTCGCTGCGTACGGCGGCAGAGCTGCTGCGTATGCCGCGCTTCTGGGGCTTTATCGTCTATGTGGTGGGGGTCGCCAGCGTCTACGACGTGTTTGACCAACAATTTGCTAACTTTTTCAAAAGCTTCTTCGCCAGTCCGCAGCGCGGTACCGAAGTGTTTGGCTTCGTCACCACCGGTGGCGAGCTGCTCAATGCCGTGATCATGTTCTGCGCCCCGGCCATCGTTAACCGTATCGGGGCCAAAAACGCCCTGCTGACCGCGGGGATGATCATGTCGGTGCGTATTCTCGGGTCGTCTTTTGCCTCATCGGCGGTGGAAGTGGTGATCCTCAAGATGCTGCATATGTTTGAGATCCCCTTCCTGCTGGTCGGGACCTTTAAATATATCTCCTCCGCCTTTAACCCGCGGCTCTCAGCCACCCTGTTTCTGATCGGCTTTAACCTGTCGAAACAGCTCTCAGGGGTGGTACTTTCCGCCTGGGTGGGCCGGATGTACGACACCGTCGGCTTCCATCAGGCCTATCTGATCCTCGGCTGCATCACCCTGAGCTTTACCCTGCTCTCGTTCATCACCTTGCGCGGCGGCAAAAGCCTGCTGCCGGCAGCGGAGACGCAGACCCCCGCCTGACCGGGCGCGCCCGTCAGGGATGACGGGGTTCACTCCACAATGCGCGTCTCTCCGCCGCTATTCTCCAGCGCATAGCGCTGGCAGGCAGCCCCGGCGGCGATAAGATCCGCCAGCTCTGCCGAGTGGCTGGTCAGCCAGATCTGGCTGTAGCGGGAGGCCTCGACGATCAGCCTGGCCAGCGCCGGGAGCATGTCGCGATGCAGGCTGTTTTCCGGTTCATTGATCGCCAGAAAGGCCGGCGGGCGCGGGCTGAGCAGCGCGACGGCGAGGCAGAGAAAACGCAGCGTGCCGTCGGACATCTCCGCCGCCAGCAGCGGGCGGCGGATCCCCTCCCGGCGCATTTTCAGCGCGAAACGCGAGTGTTCGTTTTCACAGTAAAACTGGCAGCCGGGAAAGGCGTCGGCGAGGATCTCGTGCAAAATCTCCTCCGCGCCGATCTCGACAATGGTCTGAAAGGCGGCCGCCAGATTATGGCCGTCGCTGTCGAGCACCGGCGAACGGTAGCCGACGGCTGGCTGGCGCAGCGGTGAGTGGCGGCCGATAGCGAATTCATGGTAAAACCGCCAGCGGCGCAGGGTCTCGCGCACCCGCGACACCTCAGGAAAGCGGTGCGGCTCGCCAAGCTGACCGAACACCGACTCGTTTTCATAAATACTCTCGGTGAAGGTGCTTTTCTCCCCGGCGACATCGACGAGGAACGCCGCCTGATTCTTACGCTGCAGTACGCGGGAGGAAGGCCGACGGGAATAGCCCGCCAGCCAGATGTTCTCTTCTTTGACGATGGGATCGAGCATGAACTGCGTCGGATAGGGCAATTTTTCCGGGAAACCAACCTGCAGTTCATAATCAAAGCTCTCCGTCCGACAGGCGATTTGCAGCCGGCGGGGATGGCGATCGAGGGGAGAACGATCTCCGGACCACATCATATTTTCAAGGCCCCCCTCTTCGCTGATAAATCCCGACAGCCTGCCGTCGGCAGCCGCGGTCAACAGATGGATAGCGTTGTAAATATTGGATTTGCCGCAGCCGTTAGGGCCGAAGACAATGTTCAGCGGCCCCAGCTCCAGCGCGATATCCCTGACTGAGCGAAAGTTTTGAATACGGATGTACTGAATCATGATGCGTCCTGGCCCGGAGAGAGAAGGCTGCCACAGTAGCAAAGCCGCGGCAGGGATACTATCGCCCCCTCTCTCCGACCGGGTTTAACAGAACATTTTTTTCATTCCGCGGGTCAGCGCCACCCGCGTCAGCTTGTCGCTATCCTGATGGGCGTCACTGAAAACGCCAAAGAAATAGCGTTCATCGTCAATGGTTTGACTCACGATACGATAGCTGAGCGGCTGGCCGGACGGCGCACCGTATTGCGCAGGCGTCACTGAGACCTCGGTCGCATCGTCGGCGACGCTGACCAGCAGTCCATCCGCCTTACCGCCCACCAGCATGACCTTAATTATCGGGTGCACCAGTTCCTCCCGGGATGGCATAGATCATTGGCAAACCGCGCAGCGCGGCGGGCGTATCGTCAGCAAACAGCGGCGCCAGCCAGAGTGCGGTCTTAAGTACTTTCTTATAGTTCATTGCGGCCTTGAGTCAAAAAATAGCGTGCTTAGGCTGAGCTAAATATTGATTATTCGAAATAAAAGATGACAAATGATGAAGGAAAAAAGAGGAATTGTGAATCAGCAAAACGCCAGGTTATTCTATTTTGTCACTCCTCTACTCGCCTTTAATGGCCCTGATTCAAGGAAGTATTGCGGTTATGCGTTATGTTCGCCTGTGCCTTTTCTCCCTGATTGCCGCCCTGCCACTGGCGGTATTCGCCAGCCCTCCGCCACTTGAGCAAATTACACGCAGCGAAAGTCAGCTGGCGGGCCGCGTGGGCTATGTTGAAATGGATCTGGCCAGCGGCCGCACGCTGGCCGCCTGGCGCGCCAGTGAGCGCTTTCCGCTGATGAGCACCTTTAAAGTGCTGCTCTGCGGCGCGGTGCTGGCCCGGGTGGATGCCGGAGACGAACAGCTGGATCGGCGGATCCGCTACCGCCAGCAGGATCTGGTGGACTACTCCCCGGTCAGCGAAAAACACCTTGCCGACGGGATGACCGTTGGCGAACTCTGCGCCGCCGCCATCACCATGAGCGACAACAGCGCCGGCAATCTGCTGTTGAAGAGCGTTGGCGGCCCCGCGGGATTGACCGCTTTTCTGCGCCAGATCGGTGACAACGTCACCCGCCTTGACCGCTGGGAAACGGAGCTCAATGAAGCGCTTCCCGGCGACGTGCGCGACACCACCACCCCAGCCAGCATGGCCGCCACCCTGCGCAAGCTGCTAACCAGCCACACTCTGAGCGCCCGTTCGCAGCAGCAGCTGCTGCAGTGGATGGTGGACGACCAGGTAGCCGGTCCGCTGATCCGCGCCGTGCTGCCGGCGGGCTGGTTTATCGCCGATAAAACCGGGGCCGGCGAGCGGGGCTCACGTGGCATTGTCGCCCTGCTCGGCCCGAACGGCAAAGCGGAGCGCATCGTGGTGATCTATCTGCGGGATACGCCGGCGACCATGGCCGAGCGTAACCAGCAGATCGCCAGAATAGGCGCGGCGCTGATCGAGCACTGGCAGCGCTAGCCCGGTGAAGGCCGCATGCCTTACCCGGCGCGCAGCACCTCGCAAGCGTGCCGGGCGATATGTGTGGCGGCAGCATCGGAGAGATGCCGGTCGGTAATGATGGTGGTAAAGCGGGTCAAGGGTAACGCCATAAACGTGGCCACCTGATTATATTTCGAACTGTCGCACAGCAGGATGCTTCTGGCGCTGACCTGGCTGACGGTCTCCTTGACGGTGACCTTGTTCTCATCAGGGGTGAAAATCCCGCGGCTGTCCCAGCCGCTGGCGGAGATAAAGGCCGTATCGATAGCCAGGTGGCGCAAGGTCCGCGCCGCCGACTCGCCGACGCAGGAGCGGTTCTCCCGGCACAGGGTGCCGCCGGTGTGGATCACGCCGCACTGGCTGGCATCGATCAGCAGCTGGGTTATCTCAAAATCGTTGGTGACCACCTGCAGGTCGTCCCGGTCGAGGATCGCCCGCGCCAGCGCCAGGGTGGTTGTGCCGGCATCGAGATAGATGCAGCTGTTTTTGGCGATGTGACTGGCCGCCAGCGCGCCGATGGCCTGTTTCTCTTCACTCTGTAGAGTGCTTTTCACCAGATGACTGGGCTCTGCGGCCAGACGGCTGACGGCGCGCACGCCGCCCGAGACGCTGACCAGCAGCCCCTGTTCTTCCAGCTTACTGACGTCGCGACGGATAGTCATATGGGACACGCCGAGGATCTCCGTCAGCTCATTAATGCTCACCGCCCCACGCTGCTCCACCAGGGCTAAAATACGCTGATGACGTTCTATTGGAATCACCGCTCTCCCCTTACCATTTTTTCACACCAGAGCTTACCACTCACGCCGGGAACCTGAAGATCCCCTGTGCTGTTATCGCTGCTTGACCGCTGTTTTTACGCTATTTTAGGGCAAGAATCGCCGTCGCGCAGCCACTTTCCGTCTGTGAATTTTTTATATTCATGTGGGTTATTCGTGATAATTCTCACATAATTTCACATGACAACGCTTTATTCTATCATTAAATCACATTAATTAACGAATATTCACAAGGAGACCGGCATGACTGCACACACTAACGTCTGCGTGATTGGACTGGGTTCGATGGGCATGGGCGCCGCCCGCGCCTGCCTGCAGGCGGGCCTGAACACCTGGGGGGTGGACATCAATCCCGACAACTGCCGCGCGCTGCTGGAGGCGGGCGCCAAAGGCGCAGGCCCCAGCGCGGTGCCTTTCGCCGCTGAACTGGATGCGGTCGTGCTGCTGGTGGTCAATGCCGCCCAGGTTCAGGGGATCCTGTTCGGCGAGAGCGGCCTCGCCGCCCATCTGAAGCCGGGTACCGCGGTGATGGTGTCGTCAACCATCGCCTCCGCCGATGCCCAGGCGATTGCCGCGGCGCTGGCGGAATACCACCTATTGATGCTCGACGCGCCGGTATCGGGCGGCGCGGTGAAAGCGGCCGCCGGCGACATGACGGTGATGGCCTCCGGGAGCGATGCCGTCTTCGCCCGCCTCGCGCCAGTGCTGGACGCGGTGGCCGGCAAAGTCTATCGCATCGGGAGCGACATTGGCCTCGGTTCGACGGTAAAAATCATCCATCAGCTGCTGGCCGGGGTGCATATCGCCGTCGCCGCCGAAGCGATGGCCCTCGCCGCCCGCGCCGGCATCCCGCTGGAGACGATGTACGACGTGGTGACCCACGCGGCGGGTAATTCGTGGATGTTTGAGAATCGTATGCAGCACGTCCTGGATGGCGATTACTCGCCAAAATCCGCCGTCGATATTTTTGTCAAAGATCTCGGCCTGGTGAATGACACCGCCCGGGCGCTGACCTTCCCGCTGCCGCTCGCCACCACCGCGCTGAATATGTTCACCTCCGCCAGCAACGCCGGATTCGGCCGGGAAGATGACAGCGCGGTGATCAAGATCTTCAACGGCATTACCCTGCCGGGCCATAAACAGTGAGGAGAGACAAGATGCAGCTTGGTGTCATTGCCGATGACTTTACCGGCGCCACGGATATTGCCAGCTTCCTCGTACGCAATGGCATGCCGACGGTGCAGCTAAACGGCGTACCGCCCCACGAACTGCCGCTGACCAGCGAAGCGGTGGTGATCAGCCTGAAAACGCGCTCCTGCCCGGTGGAAACCGCCGTCAGCCAGTCGCTGGCGGCCCTGCGCTGGCTGCAGGCCCGGGGCTGTCAGCAATTTTATTTTAAGTATTGTTCCACGTTCGACAGCACCGCGCAGGGCAACATTGGCCCGGTACTGGATGCTCTGCTGGCAGAGCTGGGCGAGACCCGGACGGTGATTTCCCCGGCGCTGCCGGTAAACGGCCGCACGGTCTATCAGGGGTATCTGTTTGTCGGCCAGCAGTTACTCAATGAGTCTGGGATGCGCCACCATCCGGTGACGCCGATGGAGGATGCCCACCTGGGCCGCTTAATCGAGCGCCAGGGCGGCGGAAAAGCGGCGCTGATCGCCTGGCCGATTATCGATCAGGGGCCGGAGGCGGTCGCTGCAGCGCTGGCGGCAATCAGCGACCCGGCGGTGCGCTATGTGGTGCTCGACGCCCTCAGTGAACAGCATTTGCTGACCCAGGGGGCGGCGCTGCGGGAGATGAAGCTGGTCTCCGGCGGCTCTGGTCTCGCCATCGGCCTCGCCCGCGACTGGGCGCAGCGCCACGGAACCCAGGGTGAAGGATCCCAGGCGGGCATGCCGCTGCCCGGCCCGGCGGTAGTGCTCTCGGGCTCCTGTTCGCTGATGACCAACAGCCAGGTGGCGGCCTATCGTGAACAGGCTCCCGCCCGCGCCGTCGACTTAAGCGCCTGCTTTACCGATCTGGAGGGCTATGCCGGGACGCTGGCGGCCTGGGTGGACGCAAACCGCGATTCGCCGCTGGCGCCGTTGGTCTATGCCACGACTGAGCCGCAAACGCTGCAGCGGATCCAGGCGCAGTATGGCGACAAGGCCAGCAGCGAACGGGTGGAACAGCTGTTCGCCTCCCTCGCCGCCGCGCTGAAGGAGAAAGGATTCACCCGGTTTATTGTGGCCGGAGGGGAAACGTCGAGCATCGTGGCGCAGACGCTGGGGGTCGAGGCGTTCCATATCGGGCCGACGATCTCCCCTGGGGTTCCCTGGGTGCGTGACACCCGCCAGCCGCTCTCCCTGGCGCTGAAGTCAGGTAATTTCGGCGATATCCAGTTCTTTGCCCGTGCCCAGCAGGAGTTTTGTCATGACTGAGCAACAGCTGCGAGATGAGATGGTGCAGATTGGCGCCTCGTTGTTTAACCGCGGTTATGCCACCGGCTCCGCCGGCAATCTGTCGCTCCTGCTGCCGGACGGCAACCTGCTGGCGACGCCGACCGGCTCCTGCCTGGGCGAGCTGCAGGCCCAGCGGTTGTCGGTGGTCACCCTGCAAGGCGAATGGATCGCCGGCGACAAACCGTCGAAAGAGATCGCTTTTCACCGGGCGGTCTATTTGCATAACCCGGCCTGCAAGGCGATCGTCCACTTGCATAGCCACTATCTGACCGCGCTCTCCTGCCTGCAGGGGCTCGATCCGCACAATTGCATTCGCCCCTTTACTCCCTACGTGGTGATGCGGGTCGGCGACGTCCCGGTGGTTCCCTACTACCGACCGGGCGACGACCGCATTGCCGAGGCGCTGGCCGGCCTGGCGCCGCGCTATAACGCCTTTTTACTGGCCAACCATGGTCCGGTGGTCACTGGCTCATCGCTGCGCGAAGCCACCAATAATACCGAAGAGCTGGAAGAGACCGCGCGGCTGATGTTTACCCTCGGCAATCGCGAGATCCGTTACCTGACCGCTGACGAAGTGGATGAACTGAGATAAAACCATGCCAAAATTTGCTGCAAATTTATCCATGCTGTTTACCGAACTGCCGTTCCTGGACCGCTTTGCCGCCGCCGCCCGCGCCGGTTTCGAAGCCGTGGAGTTTCTGTTCCCCTATGAGTATGCCGCCGGGGAAATTAAACAGCGCCTGGAGGAAAACCAGCTGCAGCTGGTGCTGTTCAATACCCCGCCCGGCGACGTTAACGCCGGGGAATGGGGACTCGCCGCCCTACCGGGCAGGAGCGCTGAGGCCCGGCGTGATATCGAGCTGGCGCTGGAGTATGCCTGCCAGCTGGATTGTCCGCAGGTGCATATTATGGCCGGCGTGGTGCAGCCGGGGATGGATCGCGCGGCCTGCGAGGCGGAGCTTTTCGATAACCTGCGCTACGCCGCCGGGCGCTTTGCCCGCCACGGCAAGCGGGCGCTTATTGAAGCCCTGAATCCGCAGACCAAACCGGGCTATTTCTATCACAGTCAATATCAGACGCTGGAGATAGCGCAGCGGGTCGACCGGCCAAACATCGCCGTGCAGTTAGATCTGTTTCATGCGCAGAAAGTGGACGGCAATTTAAGCCACCTTATTACCGAGTATGCCGGTCAGTACCGCCATATTCAGATAGCCTCCCTGCCCGACCGCCATGAACCGGACGAGGGCGAGATTAATTATTCATGGATCTATGCGTTGCTGGATAACGTCGGCTATGACGGTTGGATCGGCTGCGAATATATCCCCAGGGCGGATACCCTTTCCGGACTGGAATGGTTCTCGCCCTACCGGAAAAAATAAAGCGCGGTTCTAAAAATATAACTCTCTGTACACCTGTTAATACCCGAGGCAAAACTATGTCAACATCGGCGCTGTTACTTATTGCGTTAGCCAGCGTAGTGCTGTTGCTCCTGCTGGTGATCAAAGCGAAAGCGCATCCTTTTGTGGCGCTGCTGATCGTCAGCCTGCTGGTGGCGTTCGCCACCGGCATTCCGGCGGATAAAATCATTACCACCATTGAAAAAGGCATGGGCGGCCTGCTCGGCCACATCGCCAGCATAATTATTTTGGGATCAATGCTGGGGGTGCTTATTGAAATATCCGGCGGCGCCGAATCGCTGGCGAAAACGCTGACCGGCGTGCTGGGTTCTAAACGGACTATTGCCGCCTTAACCATCGTGGCTTTTATTCTCGGCACGCCAGTCTTCTTTGAAGTCGGCTTTATTATCATCATTCCGTTAATTTACGGCTTCAGTAAAGTCGCCCATCTGTCGCCGCTGAAATTTGGCCTGCCGATGGCCGGAGTGATGTTAACCGTCCATGTGGCGTTGCCAACCCACCCTGGCGCGGCGGCGGCGGCAGGTATTCTGCATAGCGATGTCGGCTGGTTGATGCTGGCGGGAATTGGAGTGTCGATCGTCGTGGGTATCGTGGGCTATTTTGTCGCCCGGTCTATCAATCAGCGCCATTATCATCTGTCGATTAACGTGCTGGAACAGCAGCAAACGGCCGAGGTGCCCGACCTCTCCGTCAACGCCCAGCAGACCCGACTGGCGCCGCCGAATGCGCTGGTTATCGGCGGGCTGATCGTGGTGCCCATCGTGCTGATTGTTTCCGGAACGCTGTGTCAGGCCCTGCTGCTGCCGGATAACGCGATTCGCCAGCTGATGACCGTCATTGGCACCCCGCCCGTCGCCCTGCTGATCTCCCTGGGGCTGGCCAGCTGGACGCTGGGCATCCGGCGGGGGATGAACCTGAAAAAGTTGGGAGAAGTCACCGGCAGCGCGATCCCCTCCTCGGCGGACGTGATCCTCGTCGCTGGCGCCGGCGGCGCCTTTGGCGGGGTGCTGGTCGCCTCCGGCATCGGCAATGCCTTAGCCGAGGCGCTGGAGACGATTCATCTGCCGCTGATGCCCGCCGCTTTCCTGCTGTCGCTGGTGCTTCGGGCCTCGCAGGGCTCGGCCACCGTGGCGATCCTCACCACCTCCGGCCTGCTGTCACAGGCGGTGGTCGGGCTGGAGCCGCTGCAGCTGGTGCTGGTGACGCTGGCGACCTGTTTCGGCTCGCTCGGGTTATCACACGTTAACGACGCCGGGTTCTGGGTGGTCACGCGCTATCTCGGGCTCTCGGTGCCGGACGGACTCAAAACCTGGACCGTACTGACCACCATCATGGGGGTGACGGGCTTCCTGATCACCTGGCTGCTGTGGTTTGTACTGTAATATTCACCCGGGTGGCTCCGGCCACCTTATCGTGTCCCCTTCGCGGGGACTAACTCATTATCGCTTCCCGGCAGCTGGCCTCCCGCTGACAGCGTCACCGGTATAAAATAGCGTACGTGATAGCGCTTCTCCTCTGCCTCTCCTCCTTCCGCATGACGGGTCATGAAGCATTCAATGTCATGCCCATCCCGACGGCTTACCCCCAGCGTTGGCAACTGATTCAGATAGAGATCGCTGGACAAACGGGCATAGCGTGACCAGCTGCCGTAGAATTCAACCCCCACATACAGCCCCGACCGGGTGGTCAACGCGGACGACGGCTTTCGCGCCTCGTGACAACCGACGAAGGCGTTAACCTCGACGTTAAGCTCATTTTGACTCGCTGCGGCGTAATCGGAGAGTATGGAAAGCGAACCGACTCCAGCGGCGAAAAAACGGTCAACCTTTTGCCTGATTGCCGTCTTGGCGGTACTTTGCAACACCATATCCGACAGGCGCAGTTCATACTTCATCGGGTAGCCATAATAGACCCGCTCCGGCAGGGAACAGATCCGAGCCAAAGGCAGGCTCTCATCATCCGTGGGGAATTTTTTTAACAGTTTTGCCGTGTCCCAGTGCGCCGCGCAGCGGTACTCCCGTGGCGAAAGCGAGAAACGTTTCTTAAACTCCCGGGAGAAGGTCTGCGGCGAATCGTAACTTAACTGCCAGGCTATGGCGGCGATCGGTTGCCGCGTTAAACGCAGACTGACCGCTGCGATGGTCAGCCGCCGCAGGCGAATATACTGCCCGATGGGTAACCGGCCATATTGATAAAACACCTCGTACACAAACCGACGCGAATAGCCCATATACTGCGCCAGGTCATCGATCGCCGGGTTACAGTAGATATTATCCTCCAGCCACGCCAGCATTTTTAAATAGAGCATCTGCTTCATAAGCACCGCATACTTCCTGTAATCTTGTCCTCCGCTAATTTTAGCAACAGATACTGGCTACCACTAAGCTTTTTATGCATCGCAAAAATAAAAAATTATTAAAGTGCTTAAAACGGCATCTAATATAGGCTTATCATTTTGTTTATTAGGAACTTTCGCATACCAACACACCGTTATCTCACTTTTCCTGGCAGATATTGCATTAATGAAAAACATCCCTTAGATTACCCCAGCTAAAAAAGACCTGCGCATCACCATTATATTCTTTAATTTATTCTGACACCTTTTTCATACCCCACAGGGAAGTTATATGACGAATTTTTTGATCAATATAAAAAATCACTATTTGCGAGTCGCTATTGCGGAGCTGGTGGATGAAGCGATGAAGACCTACGGGGGATCAGCCTATCAGTTTTCTGAACAATGGGACCTGGAGTCGATAGCGCAATCTCAGGTGTTCTTCACGGAAATGGTGGCGGGAGAATGGTACCTGTGTCATGACCTGTTTCAGCATGCCCCAGAGCAATACACGCTTTTTATTTTCCAGGACAATGAACAAGCTACCGTCGAAGAGGGCTTACCCAACTGTCTGCGGCAGGCGGTGTTTATACCTCCCCATGCTCCCGTTCAGCATCTTAAAGATGAGATAGTCAGCGCGATTCAGCGCCCCTTGCCTCCTCAGCATGACCCGTCCTTCAATCGACTGCGGCGTTGCATCAATTGCGCCTGCAAGTCGGTCAGCGATGCGCAAACCAAAGTCATTTACGCGTTCAGTATTGGTCTGAGTCCGCATGAAGTCGCGGCGGCGCTAAAAATTAGCCACAAAACCATTCATTCACATAAAAAGAATATTATGAGCAAGTTCAATTTGCACAGCCGCCAGCAATTTAACAACCTCGTAAAACTACTCGCCAGACGTTAATGCAATCGTCATTATATTACTTCTGCAGATTATCTTCTGGAACGGAAGACGTAGCGTCTTTTGCGTCTTTCCTGAATATAAGAAAGACCACTCCATAAAGAAATGACGGGACAAAAAATCAGACACAAAATAATAAATAAGTCGCTCATATCAGACCTGAAAAAAGGAATTAAACTTACGTTGATAATATGGATTTGCTTTTAATCAGGCAAGACCAGCGTCTCTTTTTGAGAGCGGGTAATATAATGGCAGGATAATTCCTGGTGGCGAATGTTAACCGATAATTTAAGACGGTGGATCAATACCGCAGGCGGAATGAGCGGCCTGTTTCCCCCTTTTGCATTGTAAATGAGAAAAAGATAGCTAAACCTCAGATTCCCTGTAGAGTGAAGGTAATCACAAAGTGAAGCTCCCGTTCCGCGTAGCGGACATCACGGTTGGTTAAATGTCATAAAAAAACCGCCTCCTTCTCCGAGGGCCTGGCCATACCTCCCTCAATACGCGCTGTGCGGACCATCACGCGCTGCCGCAGCGACCGGAATGATAATGCTAACCACCCTGATATACCGCAGCCAGGTTAATCCTGCCCGCCCGCCCACCGATCTCGACGCTTTAATTCATCGCGCCAGCGGGAAAAATATGCCTCTTGGCATCACTGGTATTCTGCTGTTTAACGGCCTGCAGTTCTTCCAGGTGCTGGAGGGAAGCGAGGAAGATCTTGAGTCGTTATTCCACGAGATACAGAGCGATCCGCGCCATCGCGACGTGGTGGAACTGATGCGCGACTATTCGGCCTACCGTCGTTTTCACGACACCGGAATGCGCCTGCTGGATCTTCGTCTTTTCGAAGCCGACAGCGCGCTGGAGGAGCTCCTGCGCTTTAGCTCGTTTGGGGTCACCGAGCCGGTCAACGACCGGATGTTCCGCCTGATTAGCGCCTTTATCGCCGACGGTGGGCGCTATTGTCTGCCCGAGCCGCTGCAGCCTTCTCGCTGGACGATGATGCCTGCCCCGGCCACTGCCACCGCGCGCCACCTGCCCGATCAACCTTGCCAGTTTGCCCTGCAGGCCATCGTCGAGCCGGCCAAAAAGCGGGTCTCTTCCTTTGAAGCGCTGATCCGCAGCCCCACCGGCGGATCTCCTGTGGAGATGTTTGCCGCCATCCCGGCGGAGGATCGCTACCGGTTCGACCTCGAGAGCAAAGCGTATGCCTTCTCTCTCGCCGGTCAGTTACCGCTTGGTAAACACCAACTGGCCATTAACCTGCTGCCCGGTTCGCTGTATAACCACCCTGACGCCGTAGGCTGGCTGATGAACAGCCTGCTGGCGGCCGGCCTCCGGCCGGACCAGGTGCTGATAGAGGTTACCGAAACGGAGGTGATCACCTGCTTTGACCAGTTCCGCAAGGTGCTCAAAGCGCTGCGCGTCGCGGGCATGAAGCTGGCCATCGACGACTTTGGCGCGGGTTACTCCGGCCTGTCGTTACTGACCCGCTTTCAGCCCGATAAAATCAAAGTGGATGCGGAGCTGGTGCGCAATATTCATATCAGCGGCGCCAAGCAGGCGATTGTCGCCTCGGTGGTGCGCTGCTGCGAGGATTTGGGCATCACGGTGGTGGCGGAAGGCGTCGAAACCCTGGAAGAGTGGTGCTGGCTGCAGTCGGTGGGCATTCGCCTGTTTCAGGGGTTCCTTTTCTCCCGACCGTGCCTGAACGGCATCGGGGAAATTTGCTGGCCGATAGCGCGTCAGGCCACGGATCTGTAAGGCCGCGGTAGTCGGCAGCGTCACTGCCAGTGGGGGAGCTTTTCGCCCAGCGCCGCCAGAGCGAAGCGTACTGCTTTCGCCACCACTGTCTCGCAGTCGCCGGTAAAGCGCAGCCGTTGAGTTTCGATCTGGCCGCGAAAGTTCCAGGCAAACCATACCGTGCCGGCGGGGGTTCCATCCTCTCCCCCCTCCGGTCCCGCATAGCCGCTGATGGCAATGGCGATGTCGGCCCCGGCTATCGCCAGCATACCGCTGGACATCTCCTTCACGCACGCTTCGCTGACAGCGCTGTGTTCCGCCAGGGTTTCCGCGCGCACCTGCAGCACATTGCGCTTGGCTTCATCGCTGAAGGTGACCACGCCGGTATCATAAAAGGCCGCGGTATCAGCCTGAGCACAGAGCGCTGCCGCCAGATTGCCGCCGGTGCAAGATTCCGCAGTGGTGAGCCGCCAGCCGCGCGCGATAAGCGCCCGGGCCACCTCGGCCGTCAGTTGATGAGTATGTTGTGCGTCTTTATCGATCTCGTCAGCCATTCTCACTCCTCGCCGAATTTGAAAAGTATCACCGCCTCACTACCCTGTTAACAGGATAGCATAGTGATTTCTCTCGTCGCCTGGAGGCCGTTTACGCCACCCTGAGTGGATAAAAAAAGGCCCGCAGCGCGGGCCTTGAAAGGAACTCCCTCGGCACAGAAGCGGAATCACACTTTGTGTTCGATCACCCGCCCCTGGTTCTCAATGGCAATTTTGCGCGGTTTTTCGCTCTCGGGGATCTCCTGATGGATAGCAATTTTTAAGATCCCGCTCTCCAGCTGCGCCTGATTAATCTGGGCGTGTTCGGGAAGCGAAAAACTAAGCTGGAAATCAGCCCGGCGAATGCCTTTATAAATCCAGCCCTGGCTGTTTCCGGAATGATTTTCGGTTTGCGCGCGTTTACCGGTAATATGCAGATTACCGCCTACGGTCTCTATTTCCAGTTCATCATCTTTCCAGCCAGGCACGCTGACGCTGAGCAGGAAATTACTGTCATCCACTTTCTGTAAATCGTAGGCTGGTAAGGTCCCCACCGGCGTATCGCCCGTTAACTGGCTGAAAAGACGGTCGATACGGTTAAAACGATCGGCAAAAAGGGAATCAGCAAATACCGGGAGTGCTGACAAGGTTTTGAGTGCCATAATTAACCTCCTGAATATCCATTCAAAAGCTCAACATGAAGGCAAGCATTGCTTGTCCGCTTTATGAAATAATAGCTAAAGCGCGTTTTTCAAGACCTGAAATAAAAAAATTTCTTCGTCAGTCACAGAAAGAAATAACCAGGTCAGGTGGGAAAGTGACCCCCGCCAGACGGCGGGGGCTGGGGTGCTTCTGAGTCCCATAACTGATGCTGTTTAACATTCAATAAACAGAAGCGTCATGTATATATTACTTGTTCAAGGGGATGTCAACGCCCGAATCGCGCCCCCTCACCCGTCGCCCTGCAATAGCGCCACGAGAAATGCGGTTCTCCTGACGATCGTTTCGCCAACAGCGGCGGCCTCGACATCACTTTGTCCTCGCTGGCGCCAGCCGGAAGACCCTGGCGAAAATTTACGCCGTCAGGGAAGGAACCTTTCTCATCCCTCCGTGCCTAATAACCTGCATACGCACTTTCTGAGGCATCACTATGACCGGCATTTTTATCTCTACCACCCTGTTCGCCCTCTTCGCGTCGATGTTGATCGGTCTGGGGATGGTATGGAAAGGCATCTCCAACAACCCGGATAACTAATCCCTTTTGGACGCCGTTGCCATTCACCTGATGCAGCGGCGTGATAGCGCCCTCTACCGGCATCCGGTCAGGACCACTTCTGCTTCCGCTCAGGCATTATTGACAAGAGTATGCCCTAACCGAACCGTTTTTGAATAAATGATTCATGCACTAAATACATCACTTGAATTAATACATTCCAATCCAGAATTAATGTTTGTTATATGTACAATTTAAGCAGTTTGTGCCAAATCACCGGCTACATCAGGGCAAAAGCAAAAATTAAGACCTTGATTTATATGATTTTTCAAGTCTTTCCCAGATAAAGTCTCAAAAATGGATTTATTGATTTTATTAGCTATTAGAAATATCCTAATCCCATATACTGTAAATGCTCTCCCCCTTAAAAAATATTAATATTTTGACGATCGGCATTACTATGACTAATATTTTCATTAATACTGAAAACATATTTCTTAATCGAGGTGTTTGTGAACTTCTTATCGAGGTCGCAAAGGAAGAAAACATCTGTACACCTTTTTCCATTTTGCAATACTCACCAGATACTCTCGGTCAGATAGATATGCTGTTTACGGAAATGACGACCGGTGAACATTATCTATGCCACCCGGTTTTCAAAAAAATCCCCGAACACACATCTATTTTTATTTTCGTTCCTACCGATAGTGCTGTGCAAGTTGATCGGATACCGTTTTGTCTACGTGATGCTACTTTTATTAGTATCAACACCGGATTGCACCGTATAAAAAATCAGATTGCGAAACATCTGATGGAGTCAACAGCGTCGATTGCTAGTAGCCAGGTAAAAGACAGCAGACGCTGTGTAAAATGCCCTCGATTAACATTGACCAAATCACAACTTTATATTATCGATGCAATCAGAACGGGAATGAATAATCAGCAGATAGCGCAAGAACTAGGTATCAGCCATAAAACGGTCTTTTCCCATAAAATCAATATCATGAAAAAATTCCAAATAGCCACCAAACAAGAGTTGACGAAATTCTCATCCGTTGCTCTTGCGCTTTCCTCAGGAAGGATCGGTTAACGTCGAGTTTTGTTAAATCGCATCTTCATTTTTCTTCTATCTTTAACATAGGAGAGACCAAAAAATAATGATGTCAATAATAATACTACCGCCAGGGATAATAATAGCCAGTTACTCATAAACAACCTTTTCAAAGTAAAAGATGATTTTTAAATAATAAGGGGTAAAAGTTTTCAAACACAACCAAACGCCAACCATTTCAGACAAAGGTAAAGCCACATACGATAATTCTGAAAAGCAATAAAAAGAGAAGAAGCCTTCTCTCTAGCCCCGGTTATTAGGGTAATAAAGATTACTCGTAAAGAGAAAAAGCCAGGTACCACACCGAACGGTTATTGCAGAGACGTCTGGCAATATGATGGCCTGAAATTATAGCCTCTCCCTGTGGAATGATTGTGGTTTTTGGTAAGGCGTCCCTTTTTTCTGCTGTTCTATACTTTTAGTCAGACATCTGGCTGGAGGTGGCGATGTGCGGACGTTTTGCGCAAGCGCAGACGCGTGAAGCATACCTGGCCTTTCTCGCAGAAGAGGCCGAACGCGATATCCCCTGGGACCCGGAGCCCATTGGGCGGTATAACGTCGCGCCCGGAACAAAAGTGTTACTCCTGAGTGAAAGGAATGAGCAACTCCACCTCGACCCCGTTCACTGGGGCTATGCGCCGGGATGGTGGGATAAATCACCGCTGATTAATGCCCGGGTTGAAACCGCTGCCACCAGCAGGATGTTCAAACCGCTGTGGCAGCACGGGCGGGCGATCTGCTTCGCCGATGGCTGGTTTGAATGGAAAAAGGTCGGAGACAAAAAACAGCCCTACTTCATCCAGCGGAAGGATGGCCAGCCGATATTTATGGCCGCTATTGGCAGCACCCCCTTCGAACGCGGGGACAGCGCCGAAGGATTTTTGCTGGTGACCGCTGCCGCCGATCGCGGTCTTGTCGATATACATGACCGCCGGCCGCTGGTCCTGACGCCGGAAGCCGCCCGGGAATGGATGAGGCAGGATCTCACCGGCGCGGATGCGGCGGAGATTGCCAGGGACGGAAGCGTCTCCGCCGACGATTTCACCTGGCACGCGGTATCGCGGGCGGTCGGCAATGTGAACAATCAGGGGCCAGCGTTAATTGAGCCAGTAGAATGAGCGCATAACTCTGTGCCGATCCCCCGCCAGATTCGCCGGCTGCGGTGCGATCCAGCCTTGCGAATAAGCCCCCGCGAGTTACCCCGACTGGCTTAACCACTCGCTTAAGGTCAACGAATAAAGCAGACTCGGCGGCGCATTTTCTATATCGGCAATCTCGTTGATAAACCTCAAGCCTGCTTTCTCGAGCACTTTTCGCGAAGCCAGGTGATTCGCCCTCACCACCGCTGAAATCTCCGTGAGTTTGATCGCCTCGAAGCCATATCTTACCGCCGAGGTCGCGAGGTCGGTGGCCAGCCCTTTTCCCCATGCCTCTGTTGCGAATCGGTAGCCAAGATTGTTGAGAATGACATCGTTATAGCGGCGAATACTTAAGCCACCAAAGCCAATGATTTTTTCCGGAGCATCACGCGCCGATATGGCCCAGTTGCCAAACCCGCGATCGTGCCAGTGGGCAAGCCAGCGCTGGAGAACCGTACTGGCAAAGTCAATATCCGGGTAGGGTCCTGCGGGGTTAAAGGTATTGGTCGCCGGATCGCCATAAATTCGGTAAAGATCGGCGACATCTTCAGCCATGACAGGGCGAAGCCGCAGGCGATGAGTCTCAATATGCAAACGTATCTCCTTGACGAGTGAGGTGGCCCGCGACGCTTCGCGAACCCTCCCTGCCGTTGTGGATGCCTGGGACTCGTTCAAGCGGACCTGAGAAGCGCGATTAAACAGATACTTCCGGCAATAAAAATAGGATATGGTAATCCGGAAACGGGATCCCTTTTTGTCGGCGCCACGCATATCGTTACCGAGTGAACACAGGACTGTAAATGATCGATGACATCCGCTACCTGATAGTCTTTGCCAAAATTGTCGAGAGCGGTTCTGTTTCAGGCGGCGCCGCGGCGTTAGGGTTGTCGACCGCAACAGCAAGCGCACATTTATCCAGGCTTGAGAAAAACCTTAACAGCGCTTTGCTCTACAGAAATACCCGAAAGTTTTCTCTAACACAAGATGGCGAAAGTGTGCTGGAGACCGCCAGGTCGATGCTCGAGCTTTATGAAAAAGGCGTCATTGAGTTTAAGCAACGTTCGGTATCCACAGCCGGTAAGCTGCGTATTTCCATACCTGCCGTTTTTTTAAACAGCCCATTCACTCACCATCTTGCAAATTTCATTAAAGAGAACCCGGATATTGCTCTGAGCATTTCTTATAGTGACCTGCGCGAGGACATTATTGCCGACAGTATTGATGTCGCCTTTCGCATTGGCGAGCTCCCCGATAGCGCTCTCAAGGCCCGGCACCTGTTTGTTCTGCCGCGAAAGCTGGTGGCAGCAAAGGGCTTTCTCCTGCGCTATCCCCCCATTGATCATCCCGCTATGCTTGAATCAATGCCGTGGATTGGGCTGACGATGAGGGAGAATGTGCGCGAGTTCAGACATCGCAACGGCGAACGGGCGATAATAAAGTATACACCCGGCGTGTATGTCGATAGTGTTGAGGCCGCCTATGCCCTTGCCAGACAACAAATTGGCCTGGCCGCTCCGCCGCGTTTTCTCTGCGAAGAGGATATCCGCCGCGGCGACATGCAGGAACTACTTCCTGACTGGTCATTAGCCCCGCTAAAAGTGTATGCCCTTTGGCCAGGCAATATTTCAGTTAGCGGCGCGGCCTATAAACTGATTAATTATATCTATAATGCCATTGAACATCAGCCGCTATGAATAGGTAATATACTGCGAATACAGTATGTAACCCGCAGTCATGCACAATAATCCGCCCATCACCAGATTAAACAGGCGGATCTGTGCTCTGCTTTTGAGAATCGCTGACATTTTATCACCGAATATCGCCCAGGCCGCCAGGGACAGATAGCAGACAAAAAAGTAGATGATAATAAATAGCGATATACTCAGGCGCGACGAGGGTTCAGAAAACAAGGCGACGCCAGAGGCACAGGCAGCCCAGGCTTTAGGATTGAGCCATTGCATTAAAAAACCCTGCGCAAACCCCGGCGCCTGTGCTTTTTTCAGTGACCATTCCGGATGTGAAGTAGCAATTTTATAGCCCTGAAACAAGATAAATAACGAACCAACGATATTCAGATAGCTAAAAAACCAGGGGTGCGTTGCGATGGCCGCGTAGAGTCCAAAACTAATTAAAACCAGTAACAATGTAAAACCAATAGTGGCGCCCGAGACGAAAGAAAATGTTTTTCTGAATCCATGCGCAGCGCCGGAAGAAATAATAACCATATTAACCGGACCTGGCGAAAATGACAGGGCCAGCGCAAACATAAGCATAGTAACGATCAAAACCATTTATTTATCCGTTTTCCAGGGAGAGATATCGTGGCAGGTGGTTTTATTACCACCTGCATGACGTTATTGAAAGACTACCTCGATATCGCAACGGGATTAAGTGGCTTTTCTCTAAATGTGTATTTGATTATTTTCGTGCTATTTCTCCTGACCGGCGCCAGGCGAAATCTCCTGCGATCAAAGCATGGCCAGTGAAAAGCGCCTGATAATGAAAACACCCAATCGATCGCTTCTCACCGCCCGATGGCCTATGCGCTCAAACCACGATTTTCCAGCATCGGCTCAATCTGTGGATCGTGCCCGCGCCACTGGCGATAAAGTTCAGCTAAATCAGTGCTATTGCCGCGCGACAAAATCGCGTCGCGGAAGCGCTGACCGTTCTCACGGGTCAAACCGCCCTGCTCCACGAACCACTGATAGCCGTCGTCGGCCAGCATCTGGGTCCACAGGTAGGCGTAATAGCCTGCCGCATAGCCGCCGCCGAAGATATGGGAGAAGTAGCTGCTGCGATAGCGCGGGGGAACGGCCGCCAGATCGAGGTGTTCTTCCCGGAGTACCCTCTGCTCAAATGCATCCACCTCGTCCGGAAACGCGGTGGTCGACAGCGTGTGCCAGCGCATATCGAGCAGCGCAGCAGCTAGCAGCTCGCTCATGTCGTACCCTTTATTGAAGGTTGCCGCACGCAGCATATTGTCGCGCAGCGCCTCCGGCATCGGATCTCCGGAGCGATAGTGCTTCGCATAGTGGGCGAATACCTGCGGATGGCTGGCCCAGTGTTCGAAGATTTGCGACGGAAACTCGACAAAATCCCGCGGGGTATTGGTCCCGGAGAGGCTGGCATAGCGCTGGCTGGCGAACAGTCCGTGCAGGGCGTGGCCAAACTCATGGAACAGGGTGATCACCTCATCCCATGACAACAGCGCGCTCTGTCCGCTCTGCGGCCGGGCATAATTGCAGACGTTGTAGATAACCGGGCGCTGCTCCCGCAGGGTCGACTGTTCGACAAACACGTCCATCCAGGCGCCGCCGCTCTTTGAATCGCGCGCGAAATAATCACCGTAAAACAGCGCCATCCCTTCGCCATTGTGGTCGAAGATCTCCCAAACCCGCACATCCGGGTGGTACACCGGGATGTCAAAGCGTTCCACGAAGCGGAGTCCAAAGAGCTGCGATGCCGTCCAGAAGACGCCGTACTGCAGCACGCGCTCGAGGGCAAAATAGGGTTTGAGCTGTGCGTCATCAATGGCATAGGCAGCCCGCCGCACCTGCTCGCTGTAGTAGAGCCAGTCCCATGCCTGCGCGCGAAACTCCCCGCCTTCGTTGTCGATCACCTGCTGGATGTCCGCCAGCTCACGTTCCGCCCTCGCCCGCGCCGCCGGCGCGATCTGGCGCATAAAGCCCAATGCCTCCGCCGGAGAAGCCGCCATTTGATCGGTCAGCGCCCAGCTGGCGTAATTTGTCGCCCCCAACAGTTCCGCCTGCTGCGCGCGGATCGCCGCCAGCCGCAGCACCAGACTACGGGTATCATGCTCATCGCCCTGTTGATTGCGCGTCCAGCCGGCGGCTAAGAGATTCTCCCGCGTTTGCCGGTCGCGCAGCGCAAGCAGCTGCGGCTGCTGGGTGGTGTTGGTCAGCGTCAGCAGCCAGCGATCGCCGAGCCCTTTTTCGCGCGCCGCGTCGGCCGCAGCCGCTATCTCCTCATCGGTCAGGCCATCCAGTTGATGCCGGTCATCGACCACCAGGCCACCGCTTTTCGCCGCCCCCAGCAGCCGCTGCTGGAACTGACTTTGCAAAGTGGCCGCTTCGGTGTTCAGGGCGCGCAGCACCGCCTTCTGCGCCGGGGCCAGCGTTGCCCCGGCGTGAACAAAGCGTTGCCATGTCAGGGTCAGAAGACGCCGGGATTCGCCGTCAAGCGAGAGCGTCTCGCGCTGCTCGTAGACGCTGTTCACCCGCTGGAATAAAGCCTCGTTGAGCCAGATGTCATTCCCCAGCCCGGCGAGCTCGGCGGAAAATTGTTCATCCAGTGATTGCAGATAAGGGTTGGTATGGGCGCTGGCCATGGCGAAAAAGACCCGCGTCACCCGCGCCAGCAGCTGTCCGCTCTGCTCCAGCGCCTCGAGCGTGTTGGCGAAACTGGCAGGCTGCGGATTGTCGATAATGGCGCGGATCTCCTCGCGCTGCTGCCGGACGCCCTCATCAAACGCCGGCCGATAGTGACTGTCTTCGATCAGATCAAACCGCGGCGCCTGGTAAGGCAACAGACTGACGCTAAAAAAGGGGTTTTGTTCGGACATCTTTCTCTCCTGTACAGGCTTATCCTGTAAGATTAGGCTTCTCCTTAAGGGGTCGCAATGATTTCCGTTACCGGTCGCCGCCTGTGCGTGCTATGGTATGAAAACACAAAAAGCGTTGAGGAACAGTAAGATGATTATCATGGTCACCGGCGCCACTGCCGGTTTTGGTGAAAGTATTACTCGCCGTTTTGTCGCTAACGGTCATAAAGTGATTGCGACCGGACGTCGCGAAGAGCGCCTGAAGACGCTGAAAGACGAGCTGGGCGATAATCTTTATATCGCGCAACTGGACGTTCGCAACCGCGCCGCTATTGAGACGCTGATTGCCGACCTGCCCGCCGAGTGGCAGGCAATCGATGTGCTGGTGAACAACGCGGGTCTGGCGCTCGGTCTGGAGCCGGCGCACCGCGCCAGCGTGGAAGACTGGGAAGATATGATCGACACCAATAATAAAGGGCTGGTGTACATGACCCGCGCCGTCCTGCCGGGCATGGTGGCGCGCAATCGCGGCCACATCATCAACATCGGCTCCACGGCAGGCTGCTGGCCTTACGCCGGCGGTAACGTCTATGGGGCGACCAAAGCCTTCGTCCGTCAGTTCAGCCTCAATCTTCGCACCGACCTGCACGGCACCGCGGTGCGCGTCACCGACATCGAGCCGGGTCTGGTGGGCGGCACCGAGTTCTCGAACGTCCGCTTTAAAGGCGATGACGCCAAAGCCGGTAAAACCTACGAGAACACCGAAGCCCTGACGCCGGAAGATGTGACCGAGGCGGTCTGGTGGGTGGCCACCCTGCCGAAACACGTCAACATCAACACCCTGGAGATGATGCCGGTGAGCCAGAGCTTTGCCGGACTCAGCGTTCACCGCCAGGGCTAACCGTCAGCCACCCGGCCTGCTGGCCGGGTATGGGCGGAACCGCAAAAAACGCGTAAAATAGTGCGCATAACCCCATAAAAAGTAACCATCAATGGCCGCAGAATCGCAACTGAATCCGACGCAACCCGTCAATCAGCAAATTTATCGCATCCTCCGCCGGGATATCGTTCACTGCCTGATCCCGCCTGGCACGCCGCTGTCGGAGAAAGAAGTCTCCGTGCGTTTTGCGGTATCTCGTCAGCCGGTGCGCGAGGCCTTTATTAAGCTGGCGGAGAATGGGCTTATCCAGATCCGTCCCCAGCGCGGCAGCTACGTCAACAAAATTTCCCTGTCTCAGGTGCGCAATGGTTGCTTTGTCCGCCAGGCGATTGAATGCGCGGTGGTCCGCCGTGCCGCTGGTATGATTAACGATGAGCAAGTCTATCAGCTGGAGCAGAATCTTCATCAGCAGCGTATTGCCGTCGACCGCCAGCAGTTAAACGACTTTTTCCTGCTTGATGATGAATTTCACCAGAAGTTGTCAGTTATTGCCGATTGTCAGCTGGCCTGGGATACGGTGGAAAACATCAAAGCCGCTATTGACCGCGTGCGCTACATGAGCCTCGACCATGTCTCCTCCCCGGAGATGCTGCTGCGCCAGCATCATGAAATTTTCACCGCGCTGGAAAAACGCGACGCCGAGGCGGTCGAGAAAGCCATGAGTATTCATTTGCATGAAATCAGCGAATCCGTGCTGTTGATCCGCCAGGAGAATCGCGACTGGTTTAGCGAAGAGTAAGGATCAGACGGCTGCGAAATAAGGCAGACGCAGCCGTCGTAATGGAAAGGATTATCTGACCACCAGCACCGGCGTTTTGGCGTAGCGCAAAATGGATTCGGCGTTGGAGCCCAGCAGATGGGTGGAGATCCCCGGTTTGCGGGAGCCAATCACTATCACATCGAACGCTTCGTTGTTACTGATAGCCAGAATTTCATCGCGCACGTTACCAAAGACGACCCGGGTATGGATCCGCGACATCGGCATGTCGAACAGTCGCGCCACCTCGCGCATCTTTTTCTCCGACTCTTCCTGCATATAGGCTTCGAATTTACGAATATCCGCGGTAAACCCGCGTAATAACGAACGACTGCTGTTCGGCAGAACGTTGAGCAAGGTGATTTCGCCATTTTCCGCCGACGCGAGAAATGCCGCGTGACGCACTGCCTTATCGCTTAAATCCATTTCAAAAACATCAACAGGCAATAAAATCTTTTTATACATGGCCCGCACTCCTTTTCCAGAGAAAGTGATTTTTCAATAACTTAACTATGCCATTTTTGCGGTGAATGACCAGCCTTTATTCGGAAAAATAACAGCTAATTATCTTTAGTAAATCAGGGAAATATAGAGTTATGTAAGGACATTGCGTTCGATCATATTTTTAGTCTGCTAAAAGCGATCGACAGCAAAAAATGAAATATCAGCGGAACCGTGCGGAAACAGCAGAAGAGCCGGTGTCGACCCCATGACCGACACCGGGAATAAACGATTATTGCGCCTCAGCCCATGCGGCAACGGTGGCTTTGGCCCCCTGACGCTGCAGCGCAACATAGGCGCGGGTCACCGCCGAAACGAACCGCGCTTCCTGCGGCAGCTCACGGCCGAAGATGGCCTCAATGCCCAACAGCGCTTTGACGCGCGCTTCGCCATCGGCGCTGGCGGCTACCGCCTCCTTGATCACCGGCAGCAGCGGATCGCAAATTTCGATCGCCTGGCCGGCGTCGTCAACACCGCCGACATAGCGCATCCAGCCCGCCACGCCCAGCGCCAGCAGCGTGAAGTCATGCTGGTGCGCCAGGTGCCAGCGTACCGAGTCCAGCATGCGCTGCGGCAGCTTCTGGCTACCGTCCATGGCAATCTGCCAGGTACGGTGTTTGAGCGCCGGATTGCAGTAGCGGTCAATCAGCAGACTGGCATAGTGTGACAGATCCACCCCCTGCACTTTCAAGGTCGGAGCCTGCTCGTCCAGCATCAGCGCCAGCGCCGCGCGGCGGTAGTTGTCATCCTGCATACAGTCGTTGATATGCTGATAACCGGCCAGATAGCCGAGATAGGCGAGGAACGAATGGCTGCCGTTGAGCATCCTCAGCTTCATCTCTTCGAAAGGCACCACATCGGCGACCAGCTCCGCCCCCGCTTTCTCCCACTGTGGACGTCCGGCGACAAAGTTATCCTCAATCACCCACTGGCGGAAAGGCTCGCAGGCCACGCCAGCCGGGTCGCGCACGCCGGTCAGCTGTTCAATTTTATCGAGGGTTTCCGCCGTCACCGCCGGGACAATACGGTCCACCATGGTCGACGGAAAGGTGACATTCTGTTCTATCCATGCGGCGAGGTCCGCGTCCAGCGCCCGGGCGTAGGCGCAGACGACGTTGCGCATCACATGACCGTTTTCCGGCATGTTATCGCAGGACATCACGGTAAAGGCCGACAGCCCTGCCGCCCGGCGACGCGCTAAGGCCGCCACCACCACACCCACTGCCGATTTCGGCTGGCGCGGTTTAGCGAGATCGGCGGCGATCAGCGGGTGATCGAGCTGCAGCTCGCCGCTGACTGGCGAATGGCAATAGCCTTTCTCGGTAATGGTCAGGGAGACAATGGCCACCTGTGGCTCACACATCGCCGAAAGCACGGCCTCGAGACCATCGACCTGGGCGTGCAGCGCCTGCTTCACCACCCCGACCACGCGCGCGGTCCACGCGTCGGCGGACATTTCTGCCACGGTGTACAGCAGATCCTGCTGCCGGAGATCGGCGATCTGCTGCTCGCCGCCAATCAGGTTGACTTCAGTGTAGCCCCAGTCGCTGCCGTGCTCGCTGGCCAGTATATCGGCGTAGACCGCCTGATGGGCGCGGTGGAACGCGCCGAAACCCAGATGGACGATACGGGGAACCAGCGCGCGGCGATCGTAGTCCGGCTGTATGGCGTTAGCGGTTAAGAGGGTGTTTTCCATGATGACTCTCGTTGTTATGTGGCTCATCAACCATTCTCTGGGAGAACTCTCGAGGAGAATGCCTTTGTGCCTCAACCATCTCACGCAATTGGTATAACATCTTTGATTTCTGTCAACTACCATACAAGAAGCTTTTGCCGGGTTGTGGTCGCTGGCGAGCGATCACAAAATCTCTGGGATGGCAGGTGAAAATTCGCCGCGAAGCGGTAAGAGAAGATGGAGCATTGCGCAGGCCGCGCCTCCCTGCGGGCCTGTTGCTTCCTGGTCGGTTAATCGATGCGGGTTTTGACGATAAAGAAGTAGCACAGCGCCCCGGCGAAGGTCACCCCGGCGGCGATCACCAACGCCAGATTGAAAGAATGGGTGGTATCCACGACCCAGCCGGTGACTATCGGCGCGAAGGAGGCAAACACAAAACTGCCAAAGTTCTGGATCGCCGCCACCGACGCCACTTTATGCTCCGCCACCAGCACCTGTACCAATCCCCAGGCCGAGGTGCCAGCGAAATGGACGCAGAACAGCGCCATGGAGATAAACGCCACCGCCTGGGTCGGCGTGGACGATTGCACCACCAGCAACGTTCCCAGCGCCGACAGCACCAGACCGGCAACGATCGCCGTTTTGCGGGTTTTCGCCAGATCGTAGCCTCTGCGCGCCAGGGCGTCGACCACCAGACCATTGACCCACATCCCCACCGCCGCGGCGAGGAACGGGATCGCCGCCACCCAGCCGGTGCGCGCCAGGCTTAACCCCTGCTGAGCCTGCAAATAGCCGGGCAGCCAGGCGATATACAGCCAGCCGGTATAGTTCACCCCGGAGAAGCCGAGGATCATCCCCCAGGTAGTACGCCGTTTAAACAGCGCCAGCCATTCGCTCAGTTTCAGCGCCGGCCGGGCCGCCTCCTCGCTGGCCAGATAGCGTTGCTCCTCCTCCTGGAGGGTAAATTGCCGTCGGTTACGGTATCCCACATACCAGCACAGGCCGACCAGAATACCGGCTAAACCAATCACCACAAACATTGTCCGCCAGCCCCAGGCCAGCTGCATGATGACCAGGGCCGGCGGGGCGATGGCTTGCCCCAGCACCGTCGAGGAGTTAAATATCCCCACCGCCGTGCCGCGCTCTCTTTGCGCATACCAGTCGTTGATCGATTTCACGCCGGCGGGCATAAACGGCGCTTCACCGATCCCGAGGCCAATGCGCAGCAGAATAAAATGCGAGAAGGAATTGACCATCCCGGTCAGGGCCTGCATCGCAGACCAGAATATCAGCCCGGCGCCCAGCACAACCCGCGGTCCGAGGCGATCCAGCAAAATGCCCGAGGGCAGTTGCGCGAAGCCATAGGAGAGCGAAAAAGCGGAGAGCAGCACCCCGAACTCGGTGGCGCTCAGACCCAGATCGGCGCGTATCGCCTCCCCGGCGACGCTCAGGGAAGAGCGGTCAAGAAAGTTAACGATCCCGGCGATAAACAGCAGCGTCAGGGTGATCTTCTGCACCCGACGGATGCGCAGCGGCGTCGCGCCCGCCTGTGGGGCAAATGTCTCAATAGCCATCGTGATTCCTTACAGAGTCATAACCCAATATGATGTCTGATAAGTAAGGCAACAGGTCGACTACCATACAAGAATTAGGGTTTAAAAAAGTGGCAGGGATCACATAAGACGGGCTTACGCTCGTCCCCAGCCCGCCACGATAATCAGCATGCCGCACAGGGCGATGGCCGCGCCCGCCCAGTCATAATGGGTTAATTTGACCCCATCAACGACCCGCAGCCAGAGCAATGCGGTACAAACGTAGACGCCACCGTAGGCGGCATATACCCGCCCGCTGGCGGTCGGATGGAGCGTCAGGAGCCAGACGAACAGCCCCAGCGCCAGGCCGGCGGGGATCAGCAGCAGCGGCGTGGCCCCGCGCTTTAACCATAGCCACGGCAGATAGCAGCCGACGATTTCACACAGGGCGGTGGCAAAGAACAGCAGCGTTGTTTTGAGCATTAAAAGATTCGTAAAAGAGACAAAGCGTTGAACTATTCTACGCGATAATAGCCCTTTCCCTACGCTGTTTCGTCGGCTATGCCCGGCAAAAGAGCTGTAGTAAACTTAACCTGAGGGTTAACCCATCACTTAAAGGAAATCGTGATGAACATGACACTGAACAAACGCTGGTGCCTGACCGCCATTCTGGCGTTAAGCGCCGTCGTCTATACCTCCAGCTCGTTCGCGGCCACCGACCGGCTGGTGATTGAGTCCGGCGACAGCGCGCAAAGCCGTCAGCAGGCGTCGATGGAAAAAGAGCAATGGAACGATACCCGCAGCCTGCGCCAGAAGGTGAACAAACGGGCGGAAAAAGAGTGGGACAAAACCGATGTCGCCTTTGACGCGCAGGATAACTGCCAGAAGAGCGCCAACGTCAATGCCTACTGGGAACCAAACACCCTGCGCTGCCTTGACCGCCGCACCGGCCGGGCGATCAATCCCTGAGCACGCTGGCGCCTGCGGGCGCCGCCTTTCAGTCCCCTCTTTTCCGCTTTGACCACAGGAATTCCCATGACCGACGCGCTACACGTCAGACTCCGCCCCCTTGAGCGCGAAGATTTGCGCTTTGTTCACCAGCTCGACAACAATGCCAGCGTGATGCGCTACTGGTTTGAAGAGCCCTATGAAGCCTTCGTTGAGCTTTCCGATCTGTACGACAAGCATATTCACGATCAAAGCGAGCGTCGCTTTGTGATCGAATGCAATGGCGATAAAGCCGGACTGGTGGAGCTGGTGGAAATCAACCATGTGCACCGCCGGGCCGAATTTCAGATCATCATCTCACCCGACTTCCAGGGAAAAGGCCTCGCCACCCGCGCCGCACGGCTGGCGATGGACTATGGCTTTACCGTGCTCAATCTGTATAAGCTGTATCTGATTGTGGATAAAGAGAATGAAAAAGCGATCCATATTTACCGCAAGCTCGGCTTTATGGTCGAGGGTGAACTGATCCATGAGTTTTTCATTAACGGCGAGTACCGCAACACCATCCGCATGTGTCTATTCCAGCATCAGTATCTGGCGGAACACAAAACGCCGGGCCCGTCTCTGCTGAAGCCGACGGCTCAGTAATAATCAATGCGGTTTTTAATCGTATAGTGACGGGTCAGCGGCGGCTGGACGCTTTCATCGATCACCTGCAGCTCACAGCTCAGCGGATTGTCATGGCGATCGTAGTCGCAGGTCTGGCGCACCGTGCCCAGCGTGCGGTCGTTGAAGGTGCTGATGGCGGTATAGTCCATTTTCTTGCGCGGATCCTTCGACGGCGTGGAGGCGACGGTAAATCGCTCCTCTTTGGCGGTGGTGGTTTTCCCCAGCGGATAGCCATCGCTGTCGTAACGGTAGGTGGCGGTAGTCTCTTTGCCGCGGGCGCTGATAATAAAGCCGTTATCATCCGTTTCCCAGCTCACGCCGGTGGCGGGCATCTCCGCCAGCTGACATTTCCCCTGCAGACGCAGCCGCTTTTCATGGGTGCGGCCATCGACGTAATAGTTGGCGTCCAGCAGCAGCGTGGCGCCGGTGTTATTCTCCACATCCTCCAGCGTCAGCAGATCGAAACATCCCTCTTTTGACAGCTGCGCGCTCACCTTCTTGACCACCACATCGTGTTCGTCCAGTAACGTCTGGCTAAAATCCTTCACCGGACCGCGCAGCGGATCGAACTCAAACTCATTGGAAAAACTCGCCATCTCCGGGGTGAAGGCTTCCGGGGCGCTTTCGCGGTCGCACGCCGTCAGCAGCAGCGCGGTCGGGATTAGCCAATACAGTCTTTTCACAGATGATTCCTTTTGTGTACATCCAATCATATTAGCAAATACAATTGTTTACACCAGTTCTGCTATGCTTAAATCTGGATACCATCGATAAGGAGCGTAAGATGAAACTATCCCTCTGGACAGGCGCCGCGCTGCTGCTGTGCTCCACGACCGTGCTGGCGGCCCCCGACTCCTGTGAACGGGTCAAAAATGATATTCAACAGAAGATCATTAACAATGGCGTACCGGAAACGGCCTTCAGTCTGGCCATTGTGCCAAACGACCAGGCGGACCAGCCCGGCGCTCAGGTGGTGGGTCATTGCGCCAACGACACCTTCAAAATCACCTACACCCGTAACAGCGACAGTCCCGCCGAAAACGACGCTCAGTAAGCCCGCCTCGCTTTCAAACGAAAGATCTTATCCCTGCATTGACCAGGGATAAGATCTGCCGGCTACCCATAACGTATTATCGCTCACCCCGGCGTCTGTTAAAGACGCGGCGGCCCTTCTCCGCCCAGCATAACTATCATGGAGTGAGCAATGTCGAATCAGGAATCTTCCGGCGGCGTCACCCGACGCGCGCTACTTAAATCCACAGCCCTCGGTTCTCTGGCGCTGGCCGCCGGCGGGCTTCCCCTGCCCTTTACGCTGCGCAGCGCCGCGGCGGCGGTCCAGCAGGCTGCCGGCGACAACACCCGCATTGTCTGGGGCGCCTGTTCGGTCAACTGCGGCAGCCGCTGCGCCCTGCGGCTGCACGTGCGTGATGATGAAGTGGTCTACGTGGAAACGGATAACACCGGCGACGACCGCTACGGCGATCATCAGGTCCGCGCCTGCCTGCGCGGGCGTTCGATTCGCCGGCGCATCAACCACCCGGATCGCCTTAACTATCCTATGAAGCGCGTCGGCAAACGCGGAGAAGGCAAATTTGAGCGTATCAGCTGGCAGGAAGCGCTGGATACCCTTGCTGACCGTCTGAAACGCGTCGTCGCGCAATATGGCAACGAAGCCGTGTACATTAACTACTCATCAGGAATCGTCGGCGGGAACATGACCCGCTCCTCGCCTTCCGCTTCGCCGGTGGCGCGGCTGATGAACTGCTACGGCGGCTCGCTTAACCAGTACGGTACCTACAGCACCGCGCAGATCGCCTGCGCCATGCCCTACACCTACGGCAGTAACGACGGCAACAGCACCTCGGATATTGAAAACAGTAAGCTGGTGGTGATGTTCGGCAACAACCCGGCGGAAACCCGCATGAGCGGCGGCGGCATTACCTGGTATCTGGAACAGGCCCGCGAGCGCTCCAACGCGCGGATGATCGTTATCGATCCGCGGTACACCGATACCGCCGCCGGTCGCGAAGATGAGTGGATCCCCATTCGCCCCGGCACAGACGCCGCGCTGGTCGCCGGTATCGCCTGGGTGTTGATTAACGAAAATCTGGTGGATCAGCCGTTCCTTGATAAATACTGCGTCGGCTACGATGAGAAGACGCTGCCGGCCGGGGCGCCTGAGAATGGCCACTATAAAGCCTATATCCTCGGCGAGGGCGACGACGGCGTCGCCAAAACGCCGCAGTGGGCTTCGCGTATCACCGGCATCCCCGCCGATCGCATCATTAAGCTGGCGCGCGACATCGGCATGAGCAAACCGGCCTACATCTGCCAGGGCTGGGGGCCGCAGCGCCAGGCCAACGGCGAACTCTCCGCCCGGGCGATCGCCATGCTGCCGATTTTAACCGGCAACGTCGGCATCAACGGCGGCAACAGCGGCGCCCGAGAATCGACCTACACCATCACCATCGAGCGTCTGCCGGTGCTGGAAAACCCGGTGAAAACCGCCATCTCCTGCTTCACCTGGACCGACGCCATCGCTCGAGGCCCGGAGATGACCGCCACCCGCGACGGCGTGCGCGGCAAAGAGAAGCTGGATGTGCCGATCAAGTTCCTGTGGAACTACGCGGGCAATACCCTCATCAACCAGCACTCCGACATCAATAAGACCCACGAGATCCTGCAGGACGAAAGCAAGTGCGAAACCATCGTGGTCATCGACAACTTTATGACCTCGTCAGCGAAATACGCCGACCTGCTGCTGCCCGACCTGATGACCGTTGAGCAGGAAGATATTATTCCCAACGATTACGCCGGCAATATGGGCTATCTGATTTTCATCCAGCCCGCCACCTCGGCGAAGTTTGAACGCAAACCGATTTACTGGATCTTAAGCGAAGTGGCGAAACGGCTCGGCGACGATGTCTACCAGCGTTTTACCGAGGGACGTACTCAGGCGCAGTGGCTGCAGCATCTGTACGCCAAAATGGTGGCGAAAGATCCGGCGCTGCCGGCCTACGATGAGCTGAAGCGAATGGGCATCTACAAGCGCAAGGACCCGAACGGCCACTTCGTCGCCTATCGCGACTTCCGCCGCGATCCTGAAGCGCATCCGCTCAAAACCCCGTCCGGCAAAATTGAGATCTACTCCAGCCGGCTCGCCGAAATTGCCGCCCGCTGGCAGCTGGAGAAAGACGAAGTCATCAGCCCGCTGCCGGTCTATGCCTCCACATTTGAAGGCTGGGACGATCCGCTGCGCAGCCAGTATCCGCTGCAGCTGTTTGGATTTCACTATAAGGCGCGCACCCATTCCAGCTACGGCAACGTGGACGTGCTGCAGGCCGCCTGCCGTCAGGAAGTGTGGATCAACCCGCTGGACGCGGAAAAACGCGGGATTAAAAACGGCGATCTGGTGCGGGTGTTCAACCAGCGCGGCGAAGTCCGGCTGCCGGCGAAAGTGACGCCACGCATCATGCCGGGCGTGTCGGCGATGGGCCAGGGCGCGTGGCACGACGCCAATATGGCCGGGGACCGGGTTGACCATGGCGCCTGCATGAATACCCTGACCACCCATCGCCCCTCGCCGCTGGCGAAAGGGAATCCGCAGCATACCAACCTGGTCGACATCGAGAAGGTTTAAGGAGTAAACCATGAGCACGCAATATGGATTCTTTATCGACTCCGCTCGCTGTACCGGGTGCAAAACCTGCGAGCTGGCCTGTAAGGACTATAAGAACCTGACTCCGGAAGTCAGCTTCCGTCGCATCTATGAGTACGCCGGCGGCGACTGGCAGGAGGACAACGGCGTCTGGCAGCAGAACGTGTTCGCCTATTACCTCTCCATCGCCTGTAACCACTGCGCCGATCCGGCCTGCACCAAAGTCTGCCCGAGCGGGGCGATGCACAAGCGAGAAGACGGTTTTGTGGTGGTGGATGAAGAGGTGTGCATCGGCTGCCGCTACTGTCATATGGCCTGCCCGTACGGCGCGCCGCAATACAACGCCGACAAAGGCCATATGACCAAGTGCGACGGCTGTTATCAGCGCGTCGCCGAGGGGAAAAAGCCGATCTGCGTCGAGTCCTGCCCGCTGCGGGCGCTCGATTTCGGCCCCATTGCCGAACTGCGCGCTAAGCACGGCCAGCTGGCGGCGGTGGCCCCGCTGCCCTCCGCGCACTTCACTCAGCCGAGCATCGCGATCAAACCTAACCGCAACGCCCGGCCGTGTGGCGATACCACCGGTTATCTGGCAAATCCGAAGGAGGTGTGAGATGGGAAGCGGATGGCAGGAATGGCCGCTGGTGCTGTTTACGGTACTGGGGCAATGCGTGGTCGGCGCGACCCTCGTCAGCGGTCTGGTCTGGCTGGCGCTGGCTGACCAGCGCGAAGCGCGGCAGCGGCTGGTGCGCAGCATGTTTTTTATCTGGCTGTTGATGGGGATCGGTTTTCTCGCCTCAGTGATGCATCTTGGTTCGCCGCTGCGGGCGTTTAACTCGCTGAACCGCATCGGGGCCTCGGCGCTGAGCAACGAAATCGCCAGCGGCGCCTTGTTTTTCGCCGTGGGCGGATTCTGGTGGCTGCTGGCCGTGCTGGAAAAAATGCCGGCGGCGCTGGGGAAAGTCTGGCTGGCGATCGCCCTGCTGTTGGGGCTGGTGTTTGTGCTGGCGATGACCCGGGTTTATCAAATCGATACCGTGCCGACATGGTACACTGGCTACACCACCAGCGCCTTCTTCCTGACGGTACTCCTCAGCGGGCCGCTGTTCGCCGCCCTGCTGCTGCGAATGGCCAAAGTCGACGTTAACGTCTGGTTTATTGCCGGGCTGAGCGTGGCCGCGCTGGTCATCAGCGCCGCGATTATCGTGATGCAAAGCGCCGGGCTCGGCGCCATTCACAGCGCCGTTCAGCAGGCGGCCACCCTGCTGCCGGATTACGGTAGACTGCAGGCCTTACGTCTGATCCTGCTGGCGCTGGGACTCGGCTGCTGGCTGTGTCCGCTGATCCGCCGTCAGCCGCCGCGCGCTGCGGGGCTGCTGGCCGGTCTGCTGCTGGTCTTGATCGCGGAATGTATTGGCCGCGGCCTGTTTTATGGGCTCCATATGACCGTCGGTATGGCGGTTGCCCGTTAATGAGACGGCGCGCCGGCGCGCGCCGCAGAAAGGAATAAGTGATGATGCCGTTCCCTCACCGCGACGCTGTCGCCTTAAGCGCCCGTACCCTGGGCGCGTTGTTCTCTTATGCGCCGAATAGCCCGCAAATCGCGCCGCTGGTGGCCGCCTTCCAGGACGGCAGCTGGCAGCAACAGTGGCCCTTCCCGGTTGCCGCCCCGCTGGCATCGGGGTTTGCCGCGTCGGTGGAAGAGTCGTTGCCGGAAGCCTGGCAGCGCCTGTTTATCGGACCGTGGGCCCTGCCGGCGCCGCCATGGGGATCCGTCTGGCTGGATAAAGAGTCGGTGCTGTTCGGCGAATCCACACTGGCCCTGCGCGAATGGATGCGCGCGAACGGCATCGCACTGGACTCCGAACGCAACGAGCCGGAAGACCATTTCGGCACCCTGCTGCTGCTGGCGGCGTGGCTGTGCGAAACGGAACAGGAGGCGTTGTTTGCCCAGCTGCTGGCCTGGCATCTGCTGCCGTGGTCCGGGCGCTTCCTGAGCGTCTTTGTCGAACATGCCGCCCACCCCTTCTACCAGGCGCTGGGCCAGCTGGCGCAGGCGACCCTGGCGCAGTGGCAGGCAGGTCTACCCCTCGCGGTGGCGGAAAAGCCGCTCTATCGCTAATCCCTTTGCCGCGCCGGGAGTCGGCGCGGTTTCCTTGCTGGCTCCCCTCTCCGTAACCCGCACTTATCGCTTTTGCATATAAGTTTATTCCCTATCACAATAAGTCCATGTTTTCCCAATCTCGCTGTGACCGATGCACCGTCTTCATCCCTATCCAGATGTGCAGGTGATGTTTCGTCGCCTGCTGATCGCCACGCTGATTGGCCTTCTCGCCGCCCTGGCGGTGGCCCTGTTTCGCCATGCCATGGTAGTGCTGGAAACGCTGTTTCTCGGTAACGACAGCGGGAGCCTGGTCAACGCCGCGCAGTCGCTGCCGGCGTGGCGACGGCTGATTACCCCGGCGCTGGGGGGACTGGCGGCAGGGGCACTTCTCTGGCTGTGGCAACGACGCCGCGTTGCCCGTCCGCACGCCGCCACCGATTATATGGAAGCCCTGGAGACCGGAGACGGTTGCTTCGATACGCCGGCAAGCCTGGTGAAGTCGCTGGCCTCGCTGCTGGTGGTGGTCACCGGCAGCGCGATTGGCCGGGAAGGCGCCATGATCCTGCTGGCCGCGCTGGCGGCCTCGCTGTTCGCCCGCCGCTTCACGCCGCAGGCCGAATGGAAACTGTGGGTCGCCTGCGGCGCCGCCGCCGGGATGGCCAGCGCCTATCATGCTCCACTGGCCGGCAGCCTGTTTATCGCTGAAATTCTGTTTGGCACGCTGATGCTGGCCTCGCTTGGGCCGGTAGTGATCTCGGCGGTGATCGCCCTGCTGCTGACCCAGTTTCTCAACGGCGGCGCCGCGCCGTTGTACCATGTCGTCCTGCAGCAGGATCTCAGCGCGCTGCACTATGGCCTGATGCTCGCCACCGGACTGCTGGCCGGACTGTGCGGGCCGCTGTTTATCTGGCTGATGGAATACAGCCACCGCGGGTTCGTCAGGCTGAAACTGGCGCCGCCGTGGCAGCTGGCGCTGGGCGGTCTGATCGTCGGCGGCTTATCGCTCATCACGCCGGCGGTGTGGGGCAACGGCTACAGCGTGGTGCAAAGCTATCTGCTGCTGCCGCCGCCCGGCGCGCTGCTGGTGGCGGTATTCCTGTGCAAACTGCTGGCAGTGCTGGCCAGCAGTGGCTCCGGCGCGCCGGGCGGGGTGTTTACCCCCACGCTGTTTGTCGGCCTGGCGATGGGCATGCTATTGGCCCGCTTCAGCGGGCTGTGGCTACCGGGGGGGCAGGAGATGGCTATGATGATGGGACTGACCGGCATGGCGGCGTTTCTTGCCGCCACTACCCATGCGCCAATCATGTCGACTCTGATGATTTGTGAGATGACCGGGCAGTATGTGCTGCTGCCCGGCCTGCTGATCACCTGCGTGGTGGCGTCGGTGCTGTCGCGGACGTTACGCCGGGATTCGATCTATCGCCATCACGTTGCCGAGCATGTCTAAGTCGACGTAGCGGCTTAGCTCACGCTGTTCGGCGCGCGGCAGATACGGCAGCTCGCCAATGAGCGGCGCCGGCAGCTTTTTGCTGAGCACATCAATGATTTCGGCGTAGTGCGCCAGACCGGGATTGATGCGGTTGGCCACCCAGCCGATCAGCGGCAGCCCGTCATTGGCGATCGCCTGGGCCGTCAGCAGCGCATGGTTGATGCACCCTTCCTGGATCCCCACCACCATCAGCACCGGGAGCTGCTCCTGTACCACCCATTCGGAGAGCGGTCGCAGGTCGTTCATCAGGCTGCGCCAGCCGCCGGTGCCTTCAACCACCACGTGTTCAACCTGCCCGGCCAGCCGCTGCAAACCATCCGACAGCAGACCGTAGTTGATCGGGCAGCTGTGCGCCACGCTGCTTTCGTCTTCGCTTAAGGCGATGGGATTGACAGCCTCATAGGGTAACGCCAGCGTGGAGACGCTCTGCAGCACCAGCGCGTCTTTATTACGCAAACCGTCCGGCGTCTCTTTGCTGCCCTTCGCCACAGGCTTGTACCCGGCCACGCTTTTGCCTCTGGCAGCAAGTGCCTGCAACAGCGCACGGGAAACCACTGTCTTCCCGACAGAGGTGTCTGTACCTGTAATAAAGAAACGCTTAAACATCACTAACCCCACAGTTTTGTCGATGAAATATACGGGAGAGAAATAATCAACAGTGGGCAAAGTCTACGTGAAGCCGCTGGGGGTCAGCTTGAGATAGCGCAATTTTTGGTGTGACTATGAAAAAATGTTAACCCTGTAACAGTCGTATGAGTAAGGATCCGTTATAGAGCGCATCCTTGACCAGCGCCGCGCCAGCCATCGTTCCGCGGTTGGAGAACTGGGTGCTTTCAACTGCGATATGCTGGCTGTAGGCCGGGAGTGATTGTTGCCGAATGCAGCTGGAAATTGCCGGAAAAAGAATGTCTGCCGCCAGGTTAAACGGCGAGCCGATCAGGATTTTCTGCGGGTTAAACAGATTGACCATGATCGCCAGAATGCGACCGACGTGATGACCGACGCCGCTAATAATGTCCCGGGCCAGCAGGTCGCCCTGCAGCGCCGCCTGGCACAGCCACTCCACGCTCAGCGGACGCTGATGCAGCAGCGAGCTCATCGACTGCGCCATCCGCATCTGCGCCAGCTCCAGCACGCTCTCCACGCTGGCGATCGTTTCCAGACAGCCGTGGTTGCCGCAGTAGCAGCGTTTGCCGTAGGGGTCGACCTGGGTATGACCGATCTCCACGAGGCTGCTGCTGCCGGCGTGCAGCAGACGTCCGTCGGTGATAACCCCGGCGCCGACGTTATGATCGATCACCACCTGGATGACGTCCCGGGCGCCGCGCGAGGCGCCAAACAGCGATTCCGCCATGGTCCAGGCGCTAATGTCATGCTGAATATAGACCGGCACCCCGGTATGGTTGGCCAGCGTTTCGCCCAACGGGACGTCTTTGACCTCTTCATAAAACGGCATGCGATGAATAATGCCGTTTTCGGTATCAATGATACCCGGCATCGTTATGGCGATGGAGGTGAGACGTTCCAGCTTCTTCTGGTGGCGAATAAAGAAGCGATCGATATGGTCGATAATCCGCGTCAGAAACGGCGTGCTGTCGGTAAGGGCCAGCTCCAGCTGCTCCTCCACCACCAGCTGGCTGCTTAAATCGCGCAGCGAAAGGTGGATCTCGCCGCGGCTGATGCGCACCGCCAGATAGTGCCAGGCCTCGGTTTCCACCATCAGACCCACCGCCGGGCGCCCGCGGCTGCCGGGCTCCTGAATCTCGGTCTCCTGCACCAGATGCGCTTCCAGCATCTCGCGGACAATTTTGGTGATGCTGGCGGGCGCCAGTTGCGCAAATCGGGAGAGGTCGATACGCGATACCGGGCCGAGCTGATCAATCAGGCGATAGACGGCGCCCGCATTGGTCTGCTTAATTTGATCGATATGGCCTGGTTGACTATCCGCTACCACCATTGACTCCCTTTATTTTCGCGCTTCGAAATAAACTTTCGGCTATGGTGAAGCACTTCGATGGTGAACGTCAAATTTTTGCTTAGCCTTGTGATTTACCGCACATTTCCAGCCCCTTTTTGTCTCAATTGCGCTCGTTTTTCCAGGCCAGCAGCGTGTCACGAAAGCGTTTTGCCAGCGCCCCCTGCTCATGGTGTTTCGACCACACCAGCCACATCTCCGACACCGCATCCTGTTCGTCAATCGGCAGCCAGCGCATTTCGCTGAGCTGCACGCGCTGAAAGGAGGCCGGCAGGATCGACACCCCCAGCCCGGCGGCCACCAGGCCAATAATAGTCATCGCCTCCCCCACCTCCTGGGCAATCACCGGCGTATGACCGTAGCGGCGCAGCAGGCCAAGGATATCGTCATACAGGCCGGTACCGACGTGCGGGTCGAAAAAGACGAACGGCTCCCGCGCCAGCGCCGCCAGGCTGACCGAGGGCTGGCGGGCCAGCGGATGGTCCGCCGGGACCATCGCCAGCAGCGGCTCGCGCAGCACTCGCTGCCACGCCAGGGTGTCCGGCAGTTGGGTATTGCGCAACAGGCCGAGGTCGAGGGCTCCCTCGCTCAGCGGGACAATCTGTTCGCGGGTATTGGTCTCGCGGGTGAGAATATGCACATCCGGGTAGCGCTGACGAAACAGGGACAGCGTATCGGATACCGCCTTGATAAAAGGGGCCGAGGAGGTAAAGCCGATACGCAGTTCGCCCGTTTCCCCATGGTGCAGACGGGCGGCGCGGGCGGCCGCGTCCTCCACCTGGGCGAGAATTTGTCGGCTGTCGGCGAGAAACTGTTTCCCCGCCGCCGTCAGGCTGACGCTGCGGTTGGTGCGGGCGAACAGTCGGGCGCCGGTCTGCTGCTCGAGGATCTGAATTTGCTGACTTAACGGCGGTTGAGAGATGTTCAGTCGCGCCGCGGCGCGGCCAAAATGCAGCTCCTCGGCGACGGCGACAAAGTAGCGCAAATGACGCAACTCGATATTCATATTTAAAACGTCTTATTTGAGATTATTAATATATTAGACAGAATATTTACATTTTCATACCCTAAAAATGTGAGCTGAATGGTCACAACACTCTGTTGGTAAGCAGCAACTTCTACCCAAGGAATTCTCTGTGAGTCGTACAACAACCGTTGACACCGTGCCGGCGGGCGAGGTCAGCGTCGCTGGTGCATCCCGCCCGGATCCGTTTATTAAGCGCGGCACCCCGCAGTTTATGCGCGTCACGCTCGCGCTGTTCTCCGCCGGTCTGGCCACCTTCGCCCTGCTCTACTGCGTGCAGCCGATCCTGCCGGTGCTGTCGAACGAGTTCGGCGTATCGCCGGCCAGCAGCAGTATCTCTCTCTCCATTTCCACGGCGATGCTGGCGGTGGGCCTGCTGTTCACCGGCCCGCTGTCGGACGCCATAGGCCGCAAGCCGGTGATGGTCACCGCGCTGCTGCTGGCCGCCTGCTGCTCGCTGTTGTCGACCATGATGACCAGCTGGCACGGCATCCTGATTATGCGCGCCCTGATTGGCCTGTCGCTGAGCGGCGTGGCGGCGGTCGGTATGACCTACCTGAGCGAGGAGATCCACCCCAGCTTTGTGGCCTTCTCTATGGGACTTTATATCAGCGGCAACTCCATCGGCGGCATGAGCGGCCGCTTGCTCACCGGGGTCTTTACCGATTTTTTCGGCTGGCGCGTGGCGCTGGCGGTGATCAGCGGCTTCGCCCTGGCCGCGGCGATTATGTTCTGGCGAATCCTGCCCGAGTCGCGCCATTTCCGCCCGACCTCGCTGCGGCCAAAAACGCTGCTGATAAATTTCCGCCTGCACTGGCGCGATCGCGGCCTGCCGCTGCTATTCGTCGAGGGTTTCCTGCTGATGGGGGCCTTTGTCACCCTGTTTAACTACATTGGCTACCGTCTGATGATGTCGCCGTGGTCGTTAAGCCAGGCGGTGGTGGGTCTGCTGTCGGTGGCGTATCTCACCGGGACCTGGAGCTCGCCGAAAGCGGGCGCCATGACCGTACGCTATGGCCGCGGTCCGGTGATGCTCGGCTTTACCGGCGTGATGCTCTGCGGCCTGCTGATGACGCTCTTTTCTTCCCTGTGGCTTATTTTCATTGGCATGCTGCTATTCTCCGCCGGCTTCTTCGCCGCGCACTCCGTCGCCAGCAGCTGGATTGGCCCGCGCGCGCGCCGCGCCCGCGGTCAGGCGTCATCGCTGTATCTGTTCAGCTATTATCTTGGCTCAAGCCTGGCGGGGACATTAGGCGGGGTGTTCTGGCATCGCTACGGCTGGAACGGCGTCGGCGGATTTATCGCGCTGCTGCTCCTTGCCGCGCTGTTGACCGGCACTTGCCTGTATCGGCGACTAAAATAATCGCGCGTGACGTGGCCTGCGGGCCACGTTTCACCACATGCCCATGATAGATGACAAGCCCATCAGCTCTCTGACGGCATCAACGGACAGTAAGGCAATAAACAGCCAGGTGAACGGATTCATAAACCACCCCCGAACCTCCAGACTTGCGTTATCGATCACAGTTTAGTCACGATGCGTTACCGATTTCTGCAATACTGCTCACAGAGCCACGCTTTTTTTCCTGCTATCACGCGGCTAATGCTTTACCCCGCCCTCTGCGCGCCACGCTCGACCCGCCAGGCGTATCAGGATACTGTAGAGGCATACCGATAATCTGTTCATTCACCTGTCACGGACCGAACGCTACTATGACTGAAAATACGCCTTATCAGCAGCTTACCCGCACCTTTCAGCGCCTGTCGCGCTTTTCGCATCTCTCCGCCATCGCCGGCTGGGATATGTTCGCCATGATGCCTCCGGGCGGTAGCGCCGCCCGCGGCGAAGCGCTGGCTGAACTCGGCGTGCTACAGCATCAGATCCTGACCGATAAAAAAGTGGGCCAATGGCTGCAGGCGGCCCGCCAGCAGGATCTCAACGACCTCGAACAGGCCAACCTGCGGGAAATGCAGCGCCAGTACGATCAGGCGGCGCTGCTGCCGGAGAGCCTGGTGGAGGCCAAATCGCTGGCCGGTAGCCGTTGCGAACATGCCTGGCGCAGTCAGCGGCCGGCTAATGACTGGGCTGGCTTTGCCGAGAATTTGCGCGAGGTGGTCAGGCTGAGCCGCGAGGAAGCGCAGATCCGCGCCGACGCCCGGGGCGGCTCACGCTATGACGCGCTGCTGGATATTTTCGAACCGGATATGACCAGCGCCCGGCTGGACAGCCTGTTTGCCGATCTCAAGTCCTGGCTGCCTTCCCTGCTGCGACAAGCGGTCGATAAGCAGGCGACGCGAACCTTGATCGCCCCGCAGGGGCCGTTCCCGATCCCTGAGCAGCGCGAACTGGGTCTGCAGGCGATGCGCATCCTCGGCTTTGACTTTGACGGCGGGCGTCTGGACATCAGCGCCCACCCGTTTTGCGGCGGCGTCCCTCAGGATGTGCGCATCACCACCCGCTACAACGAAAACGACCTGCTCAGCGCTCTGTTCGGCGTGATCCACGAGACCGGCCACGCCCGCTATGAGCAGAATCTGCCTCGCCCGTGGGTCGACCAGCCGGTAGGACTGGCCCGCTCTACTGCTATCCATGAGTCGCAGAGCCTGTTCTTCGAAATGCAGCTGGGACGCAGCGAGCGCTTCCTGAAACGCCTGCTGCCGGCGGTGCGCGAACGCTTTGGCGATCGGCCGGCCTTTAGCGAGGAGAATTTCATCGCCTGGAACCAGCGGGTGAAACCAGGCTTTATTCGCGTTGATGCCGATGAGGTCAGCTATCCGGCGCATGTGATCCTGCGCTATGAAATTGAACGCGCGCTGATCGACGGCGAGATAGAGGTGGAAGATATTCCGTCGCTGTGGGATGAGAAAATGCAGCACTGGCTGGGACTGTCGACCACCGGCAACTACCGGGACGGCTGTATGCAGGATATTCACTGGACCGACGGCGGCTTCGGCTACTTCCCTTCCTACACGCTGGGGGCGATGTATGCCGCGCAGCTGATGGCCGCCGCCCGTCGCGCGCTGCCGACGTTAGACCGCGATATCGCGGAAGGGGATTTCAGCGCCCTGTTTGACTGGCTGCGGCAGAATATCTGGCAGCATGGCAGCCGCTTCACCACCTCGCAGCTGATCCAGCAGGTCACCGGCGAGGATCTTAACAGCCGCTACTTCCGCGACCACCTTACCGCCCGCTATCTGTGATCGTCCGCGCCGGGCTGCCCGGCGCGTCCTTCCACTCCCCGCCTTGTACATTCGGTTACACGCCGATACCAAACACTCACGGAAAGCCCGAAAAGACAAGCATATAGTGATTTCACCGGCCCCGCAGTGGGGTTGAAATTAAGAAAACTTTTCGAGGATATCAGAATGAAAAAAGTATTAGCTCTGGTCGTTGCCGCTGCTATGGGTCTCTCTTCCGCCGCTTTCGCTGCTGACGCAGTAAGCACCACTCAGGCGCCAGCTGCTACCCACAGCACTGCTGCCAAGACCACCCATCACAAAAAACACCATAAAGCCGCGGCCAAACCAGCTGCAGAGCAGAAAGCTCAGGCTGCCAAAAAACACAAGAAAGCAGAAGCTAAACCAGCCGCTGCCCAGAAAGCCCAGGCCGCTAAAAAACACAAGAAAGCAGAAGCCAAACCAGCCGCTCCGCAGAAAGCCCAGGCCGCGAAAAAGCACCACAAAGCTGCCGCTAAACCGGTAGCCCAGAAAGCTCAGGCAGTGAAAAAACACCATAAAACCACCAAACACCAGGCCGCTAAACCTGCTGCACAGCCGGCAGCCTAATTCCTCCCGGTGAACCAACCTTCTTAAATAATCGGCGCTGCTTCAGCGCCGTTTTTTCTGGAGAGCACTATGCTGCGGCGTTATCGTTTTGAGCTCATCCTGATCCTGTTAATCATTTGCGCAGTGGTTGCGACCCGCTTTTTCCTCTATTAATCATTTCGTCTTTCTCTCCCGTTTTGCCGCCTGGCTCAGACTTCACGGAAGGTGAATGTCGCGCAAATATTGTTGCCCACCCTTATCACTCTCTTTTACCCTGCCGCTGCCAGCGGCGCAAATCATGCCCGGCGCCCGAAGACGCCAGACACGTTAGCAATAAACCATCGCGCGCCTGGCCCCCACACGGCGGCCAGACTCATCACAACGCACGTACCGCTTCCATCACCAGATAGCCGGTTGCGCCCCAGATGGCCACCGAGACCAGGGAAACATAGACCAGTGCGCGAATACCTTTTTTAGACATATACCCTCCGAACGCCGGGGAAATAGAATTCAGGCTATCATCGCCGGTATTACCTCTCTATTTACTCAACGGCCGGGTGACGGTAACAACGTTTTCGGTGAGAAAATGTTTCGCATTGAAAATAATTACGTGAGGCGTAAAGAAGTGCGAATTCTGGTGAAGTTCTGGCGGGGAAAAGTATTATTTTTGCGCATTATGCTGCCAAACCAGGAATAACCTCAAAGAGGTATTGCTGCATTATTCGCCAATTTCAGTACGTTCTGATACACGAATGTGCTTGCGCCAGACCGTGCTTTCTGCGGAAATAGCAGCAGAAGGTTAATGGTATTAACCGATTGAAATCAGAAGGTTTTACCCGCGCCAGGGCCCGCCGCGCGCAGATGAGACATGCCGTTTGGCCTGATTAGAATTATTGTTTACTTTCAAAAACTTAAATCTCCTGCTACTGTCAATAGACATCATAGCCTCCCCCAGAGAGTGATATGCGTAGAGACGTTCTGTTATTACTGTGTTCATTTTATCTGTTACCTCTGGGCGCACATGCCGAAGATAGCGGACTGAGCGCCAAAGATATTAAGACGTTGTTTTTCGGCCACGATGAGCGTAAAGCGGTGAGCCGCCCGGAGGAGAGTCCGTGGGACGCGATTGGCCAGCTGGAGACCGCCAGCGGCAATCTGTGCACGGCGACGCTCATCTCCCCCAATCTGGCGCTGACCGCAGGCCACTGCCTGTTAACGCCCCCGCGCGGCAAGCCGGACAAAGCGGTCGCTCTGCGCTTTATTTCCCGCAAGGGCAACTGGGTGTATGAGATCCACGGCATTGACGGACGCGTGGATCCCGGATTAGGCAAGCGTCTGAAAGCCGACGGTGACGGCTGGATCGTTCCCTCCGCCGCGGCGCCCTCGGATTTTGGCCTGATCGTGCTGCGCTATGCTCCCTCGGGCATCACGCCGATCCCGCTCTTCCCCGGCAGTAAGGCCGATTTAACCGCCGCGCTGAAGGCGGCGGACCGGAAAGTGACCCAGTCAGGTTATCCTGAAGATCATCTGGACAATCTTTACAGCCATCAGGATTGCATCGTCACCGGCTGGGCGCAAAACAGCGTCCTGTCGCACCAGTGTGACACCCTGCCCGGCGACAGCGGCTCGCCGCTGCTGCTGAAAACCGCGGACGGCTGGCAAGTGATCGCCGTGCAAAGTTCGGCTCCCGGCCCGCAGGATCGCTGGCGGGCGGACAACCGCGCCATCGCGGTGACCGGCTTTCGCGATAAGCTGGAGGCGCTGGCCGGAGAGTAATTACCCCTGCTGCTGACGCCGCTGCAGCAGGTCGGCGATCGGCATCGGTTTACTGAAGTAAAAGCCCTGTAGCCGGTCGCAGCCGGCCCGCCGCAGCAGCGCCAGCTGTTGCGGATCTTCAACCCCCTCCGCCACGACCGTCATCCCCAGCGCGCGGGCGATGCGCACCGTGCCGCGCACCATCTCCGCCGCCTGCGCATCGCAATCCACCCGCCCGGCGAGGGATTTGTCAATCTTCAGGCTGTCAAAGCGAAAGCGGCGTAAATAGCCGATGCTGGAGTAACCGGTGCCAAAATCGTCCAGCGCCACGGCGATGCCCTGGGCCTTCAGATTCTCCACCACCGCCTGCGAACGTTCCGGATTTTCCAGCACATAACTCTCCGTCACCTCCACCTGCAGGCGCGACGGCGGAAAGCGGCAGGCAGCGACCGTTTCCATCACCCGGCTTTCAAACGCCGGATCGCGAAATTGCGCCGGCGAGATGTTCACCGACAGCAGCAGATCGCCCACCGGCTGCAGGTCGCTGCAGGCGCGTTGCAGGACGAACTGGCCGAGGGTGTCAATCAGGCCGCTACTCTCAGCAATGGCGATAAACGCATCCGGCGCCAGCGCACCCTGCGGGCGACGCGGCCAGCGCAGCAGCGCTTCAACGCCGGTCATCGCCAGCGTATCGGCATCGACCACCGGCTGATACCAGACCTCAAATTCATCCTGCTCCAGCCCCTGACGGATGCCATTCTCAATCATCAGCTGATGACGTCGCACAGCATCCAGCGCATCGTCATACCAGGCCGTCCGCCCCTTGCCGCTCTTCTTGGCGTGGTACATGGCGATATCCGCCCGGCGAAACAGTTCGGTACTGGAGCATTCCGCCGGAGTACCGCTGGCGATGCCGATGCTGGCGCCGATATAAATTGTGCGTTTGCTCAGCGCCACCGGCGCTTTAAGCAGCTCCAGCGCCGCCCACGCGAACGCCGCGGCCCGGTCGATCGCCTGTTCGCCGCTCACCGCCATGGCGAACTCATCCCCGCCCATTCTTGCCAGCATGGCCCCCGCCGGCACCCGTTTTTGCAGCGCGCTGGCGATATGGCGGATCAGAGTGTCGCCCACATCGTGGCCATAGTTATCATTCACATCCTTAAAACCGTCCAGATCGATAAACACCACGCATTGCATATCGTGCTTACTCGTGTCGCACACCTGGCTGAGCCGCAGCAGCAGCGCACGCCGGTTGGGCAGGCGGCTAAGCCAGTCAATCAGGGCGATCTCCCGCGCCTGACGTTCGCCGCGGGCCAGCTTATACATGCCGAGGCTGCTGAACAGAATAAACAGCAGGATCAGGCTGGCGGCCACCCCGGCGATCAGCCGCATACTGCCTGACGAGGCCAGGGCCGCTTCGGCGCCGGGCAGACGCGGCTGCCACGCCAGATAGCCCAGAACCTCGCCTCCCTGCGTGCGCAGCGGGATCCGGTGTTCGCCTGGGCCGTCGCTGAGATGCAGATGGCTTATCTGGAAGGTGTCGCCTAAACGCTCCAGCAGCTGAGGGCTGATGTGCCGGGTAATGACCAGATAGCGTCGGGTCTTGTCAGCCACCTGCAGCCGGCCGCTCGTCGGCCGTATCAGGCCGATGCCGACGAAAGCGATCCCGGCCTCGGTACGTGTGATGCCGGCGAAGGCGTTTCTCCCCTCGCGCAGAGCCTGTGCATGATAGCGGATCAGGCTGGTCAGCCCGGCGCCGAGAAATGCGAGGTCTGCCCGGGGCATGACCTGACTCTGAAAGGCGCCCCACAGGATGTGATAATGTTCATCAAGGACAAAGGTGCCGTCATACAGGTTGTTGATTTTGAAGCCGGATCCCCAGGAGTCGTACAGCCATTTTTGATCCAGGCTGGGAGCGTAAGTCTGGGTCACCGCATCGTCCCAGATGGCATTGTCCAGCACCAGCGACAGCACCCGGTTGACCGAGGTCTGCACCGCCCCTTCCACCGACAGGACCGAGCGCTGCTGATCAATTTCATTGGATTTGCTGGCAATGAGGTGTTGCGAGAGGTAAAGCAGTGAGATCACCGACGCGGTGAGGCCGAGCCCGGCGAGAAAAATCATTATTGACAACGTCCTGGCGGAAGGAATTTTCCGCCAGCCGAAAGCTGTGAGCATGCGCAGTCCTCATCGTCACCGGGCACAATACCTGCGGGGCCGGTCTTGAGTAAGCATACTACAGCGAACCCGTTTTGCCGCCTGGCTTTGCAGGCGGCGCGACATCAGGCGAGTTTAATTAACACCATGCCGGCAACCAGCAGGATGACTCCCGCCCAGCCTTTGTTATTCAGGCGCTGGCCAAACAGCACCCAGCCGGCGGCGATGGTCGCCGCGATACCGAAGCCGCCCCACAGCGCATAGGCGACCGACAGATCGATGCCTTTCACCGCCTGCGACAGGGCGCTGAACGCGCCCAGCACCGCCGCCAGCGACAGAATGCCATAGACCTTGCGGCGGAAACCGTCGGAAAACTTCAAAAAGACGTTGGCAATAATTTCCAGAACAATGGCGATAGCCAGCCAGATGGCGTGGATCCACTCAAACTGCTGCATGAGCCACCTCCGGCTTCGACGACGCTTTTTTCTGGGTGCCGGACTTAATTAAGACGATCCCCAGTACCAGGGTAGTCAGACCGGCTATTTTCAGCAGCGACAGGCTTTCATCAAACAACAGTACGCTGAACAGGGTGATCAGCAAAATACCAATCCCTTCCCATAACGCGTAGGCCACGCCGAGGGCAATTTTTTTAACCGCAAAGGCGAGAAAAATATATGACAGGGCAATCATGGCCAGCATTAAAATAAAGCCGGTATGCCCACCGCTAATGCTTGCCCATTTCATCGACAAGGTGCCGGTAATTTCAGCAATAATCGCTAAAGCTAATAAAATCCAATAAAACATGATCCCTTCTCCTGCTTGAGAATATAATCCATTACCGTTTACGCGACGCGTAAACAGGAAAATTTCTGACGTAGATTTCGCTGTGCGCTTGGCGCCAGCTCAGGCAGAAAGAAGGTGACTATAGCGCCGAATGCCAGTGCTGTTCGCCGGCAAAACGGGAAAAAGTGAGGGATACTGCGGGGTGATTTAAAATATACATCCTGAACTGATTGTCCATAAAATTACAATTATCCGCGGTGTTGCTTCTCGTCCGGTGCGGATGAAAATTGTCCTCAGTAGTTAAACACAGGTAGATTTGTAGCATAGTGCTACATTTTATTCAAAGACTTTGCAATTCTTTACGCCGCGGTTTTGCTGCAATGCGTTTTTTCTGAAAAAAAACGTCATTATGCTAATGTAACGCAACCTGTTAACAGGCAAGGAAGATTGAGGACGGGATCCTATGGCTAAACCTATTATTACACTTAACGGATTAAAGATGGTCATCATGCTGGGCATGCTGGTGATCATCCTGACCGGCATTCGCTTTGCGGCAGACATTATTGTCCCGTTTATACTCGCGCTTTTTCTGGCGGTGATTATTAATCCGCTGGTCCAGCTGCTGGTCCGCTGCCGGGTGCCACGCGTGCTGGCGATCTCATTGCTGATCGGCCTTATCGTCATGTTAGCCGTTGTGCTGCTGGCCTCGCTGGGGACTTCGCTTAACGAGCTGGCGCGCACCCTGCCGCAGTACCGCAACTATCTCTACGAACCGATGCAAACCATCGCTCCCTGGCTGCAGCGCCTGGGCTTTACCGTCTCGGTGGTGGAGCTAAACAAATATATCGACCCCAACGCCGTGATGACCCTGGTCACCGGTCTGCTCACTCAGCTGTCGAACGCCATGTCCTCGATTTTTCTGCTGCTGCTGACGGTGGTGTTTATGCTGCTGGAGGTTCCGCAACTGCCCGCCAAACTACAGCAGCTGATGTCCCGCCCGGTAGAAGGCATGGGGGCCATTCAGCGCGCCATCGACAGCGTGTCGCATTATCTGGTGCTGAAGACCGCGATTAGCCTGGTCACCGGGCTGGTGGTCTGGGGCATGCTGGTTCTGCTGGACGTGCGTTTCGCCTTTATGTGGGGGCTGCTGGCCTTCGCGCTGAACTATATTCCCAATATTGGCTCCGTGCTGGCGGCCATCCCGCCGATCCTCCAGGTCCTGGTATTCGGCGGCCTGTACGAGGCGCTGGTGGTGCTGGCCGGCTATCTGATCGTTAACCTGGTGTTCGGCAATATTCTCGAACCGCGGATCATGGGGCGTGGCCTGGGACTCTCCACCCTGGTGGTATTCCTGTCGTTGATCTTCTGGGGCTGGCTGCTGGGTCCGGTCGGTATGCTCCTGTCGGTGCCGTTGACGATCATCGTCAAAATCGCCCTCGAGCAGACCAGCGGCGGCCAGAGCATCGCATTCTTATTAAGTGATGTGAGCAAAGAATAACCCTTCCCCGGGCCGGCGACTGGCCGGCCCCCTCTCCCTGACACCTGTGGTAGACCACTACGCCTTTCGTATTATTGATCCTCATCACAAAGGGCCAATCACAATTGTTACTCTCAGGCTAACAATTGGCCGCCGTGCTTAATTGATGCTCCGCGCCTCGCATCGCACACTACCCTCCACCAGGACAAACAAAACGATTTGTCGAATCAGGAGGTTAATAATGAATGCCGAACAAACGACGGGGCGGGTCTGGAACCGTCGCCGGACGGAAAAGCAGCGGCGGCTGGCCGAGGCCAACATCCCGGGCAAAGTCATCCCCACTGACCAGCTGGTCAGCGTACTGGAAAACCTGATCGCCCCCGGCGACCGGGTGGTGCTGGAAGGCAACAACCAGAAGCAGGCCGATTTCCTCTCCCGCATGCTGGCGGAAGTCAATCCGCAGAAAATCCACGATCTGCATATGATCATGCCGAGCGTCGGGCGCAGCGAGCATCTGGACCTGTTTGAAAAAGGTATCGCCCGCAAACTCGATTTCTCCTTCTCCGGTACCCAAAGCCTGCGCATTTCGCAGCTGCTGGAAGATGGCCTGCTGGAAATCGGCGCCATTCATACCTATATCGAACTCTACTCCCGCCTGTACGTCGATCTGTCGCCCAACGTCGCGCTGATCGCCGGCTACAAAGCCGACCGTAAAGGTAACCTGTATACCGGGCCGAGTACCGAAGATACCCCGGCGCTGGTGGAAGCCGCCGCCTTCCACGACGGTATTGTTATCGCCCAGGTTAACGAACTGGTGGACGACGAGTGCGATCTGCCCCGCGTCGATATTCCCGGCTCGTGGATTGATTACGTGGTGGTCGCCGACAAGCCGTTCTTTATTGAACCGCTGTTCACCCGCGACCCGCGCCTGATTAAGCAAGAACACATTCTGATGGCGATGATGGCGATCAAGGGCATCTACGCCGAGCATCAGGTGCAGTCCCTCAACCACGGGATCGGCTTCAACACCGCCGCCATCGAACTGCTGCTGCCGACTTACGGCGAACAGCTCGGTCTGAAAGGCAAAATCTGTAAACACTGGACCCTGAACCCGCATCCGACGCTGATCCCGGCGATCGAGAGCGGCTGGGTGGAGAGCGTGCACTGCTTCGGCGGCGAGCTGGGGATGGAAGAGTACATCCGCGCCCGTCCGGATATCTTCTTTACCGGCCCGGACGGCTCCATGCGCTCCAACCGCGCCTTCTGCCAGCTGGCGGGGCAATACGCGGTGGATATGTTTATCGGTTCGACCCTGCAGGTTGATGGTCTGGCTAACTCCTCGACCGTCACCCGCGGCCGCCTTTCCGGCTTCGGCGGCGCGCCGAACATGGGCCACGATCCGCACGGCCGCCGTCATGCCACCCCTGCCTGGCTCAATATGATCACCGAGCCGGACCCCATGCAGCGCGGTAAAAAACTGGTAGTGCAGATGGTCGAAACCTTTCAGGCCGGGGTGAAGCCGACCTTTGTTGAGACTCTCGACGCGGTCGACGTCGCCAAAACCTCCGGCATGCCGCTGGCGCCGGTGATGATTTACGGCGATGACGTCACCCACGTGCTGACCGAAGAGGGTATCGCCTACCTGTATCGTGCGGAAAGCCTGGAAGAGCGCCGGGCGATGGTCGCCGCCGTGGCCGGGATCACCGACATCGGTCTCGGAGTGGACGCGAAACGCGTGGCTGCCCTGCGTCAGAGCGGCAAAGTGGTTTACCCGGAAGATCTCGGCATTCGCCGTAGCGAGGCCACCCGTTCGCTGCTGGCCGCCGGCAGCGTCGCCGACCTGGTGGAATGGTCCGACGGACTGTACAACCCACCGGCAAAATTCCGGAGCTGGTAATGAAAATTCTCTCCCCCCTGCACGCAGAAAGCCGCGTCAGCTGGCTAGCGGATACCGCCAGCGCCTGTCTGATTGACGAAGCCCGTCTGAGCCCGAAACCGGGTCTGGTCGACAGCCGCGGCAGCGGCGCGCATCAGGACCTCACGCTGGCGCTGATGGAACGCTCCGCCCGCAGCCTGCAGCCGACCTTCCACGCGCTGGCCCAGCAAAGCTGGCGCCGCCCGGCGGATATCGCGCTGCGCGAAACCGTCGGCCGCCTCGGCCGGGAAGGCGAAGCGCAGATGATGCAGGCCACCGGCGGGGTCAACACCCACCGCGGCGCCATCTGGGCGCTGGGGCTGCTGGTCAGCGCGGTAGCGATGTTGGGGGGAGTGGGTCATTCACAGGCGATCGCCGACACCGCCGCCGCCCTCGCCCGTCTGCCCGACGGCCTGGCGCCGAAAAGCTTCAGTAAAGGGCTACGCGCCAGCCGCCGCTGGCAGGTGCCGGGCGCGCGCGAAGAGGCGCAGCGCGGTTTCCCGCATATCACCGCCCTGGCGCTGCCGCAGTTACAGCAAAGCCGCGCCCGGGGCGCCAGCGAGCCGCAGGCGCGACTTGACGCGCTGATGGCCATCATGACCTCGCTGAGCGATACCTGCGTGCTGTCGCGCGCCGGCATGACCGGCCTGCAGACCATGCAGCAGGGCGCCCGCGCGGTGCTGGCGGCCGGCGGGTGCGCCAGCGTCGCCGGACGCGCCGCCCTGGCGCGGCTTGACGCGCAGATGCTGGCGCACAACGCCTCGCCGGGCGGCGCCGCCGATCTCCTTGCCGCCACCCTGTTTCTCGACCGGGTTGCCGGCTAACGCATTCAGAGGATGTTATGGAACAGATTACATTGTCATTTCCTGCCAGCCGCGCCCTCCGCGGCCGAGCGCTGGCAGGGGTTGTAGGTTCAGGCGATATGGAAGTGCTCTATACCGCCGCCGGAAGCGATACGCTCAGCGTGCAAATTACCACCTCGGTGGATAACAGCCAGGCGCGCTGGCAGGCGCTGTTCGACCGGCTGAGCCTGATCAACGGCCTGCCCGCCGGGCAGTTGGTTATTCACGACTTCGGCGCCACGCCGGGCGTCGCCCGTATTCGTATCGAACAAGTCTTTGAGGAGGCCGCTCATGCGTAACGATCGCAGCTTTATCGAACTGCGCGCTCGCGAACGCGCCCACGCTCTGCTGGACGACGGCAGCTACCGCGAACTGCTGGATCCGTTTGACGGCATTATGTCGCCGTGGCTCGGGGCGCAGGGCATTGTCCCGCAGTCCGACGACGGTATGGTGGTAGCCAAAGGCACTATCAACGGCCAGCCGGCGGTGGTGATTGCCATCGAAGGCACCTTCCAGGGCGGCAGTATGGGCGAAGTCTCCGGCGCCAAAATGGCCGCCGCGCTGGAGCTGGCGGCGGAGGATAACCGCAACGGTATTCCGACGCAGGCGGTCCTGTGCCTGGAAACCGGCGGCGTCCGGCTGCAGGAGGCCAACCTTGGCCTGGCCGCCATCGCCGATATTCACGCCGCGATTGTCGATCTGCGCCGCTACACCCCGGTAGTCGGCATCATCGCTGGCACCGTCGGCTGCTTCGGCGGCATGTCCATCGCCGCCGCGCTGTGCAGCTATCTCATCGTCACCCGAGAAGCCCGTCTCGGCCTCAACGGACCGCAGGTTATCGAGCAGGAAGCCGGCATTGAAGAGTACGACTCGCGTAACCGGCCGTTTATCTGGAGCATGACCGGCGGCGAAATTCGCGCCGCCAGCGGCCTGGTCGACGCGCTGGTTAACGATGGCGTCAAGGCCGTCAAAACCGCGATGAACGAAGCGATCGCCAAAGGCGTACCGGCGCAGCACCGCAGCGACAATTATGACGACTATCTGCGCCGTTTGAGCCAGTTCGACACCCGCCAGCAGGCGGATACCGCGCAGATTAAACAGCTTTTTGCCCGGGAGGAAAAATAATGAGTCAGTTCCCAAACCGCGCCGCGCTATGGCTGAACAAACTGGCGCCCGAGGCGCCGCTGATGAGCGGCCTGTGCCCTTCCGTGCAGGTGGCAGACGGCCAGCTTAATGGCGAAAAGGTGCGTTTTATCGCCGTAGTGCCTGACGCCAATAACCACTACCCGCGCGCCGCCGGTGGCGAAGTCGGCCTGCTCGAAGGCTGGACGCTGGCGAAAGTGGTCAATGAAACCATCGCCGCCGACGCCCACCAGGCCCGCAAACGGCCGATCGTCGCCGTGATCGATGTGCCGAGCCAGGCCTATGGCCGTCGCGAAGAAGCCTTTGGTATTCACCAGGCGCTGGCCGGAGCGGCAGGCGCCTACGCCAAAGCCCGTCTGGCCGGCCACCCGGTGATTGGCCTGATCGTCGGCAAAGCGATGTCCGGGGCGTTTCTGGCCCACGGCTACCAGGCCAACCGTCTGATCGCCTTTAACGACAGCGGCGTACTGGTCCACGCGATGGGTAAAGCGTCGGCCGCGCGCATTACCCTGCGCAGCGTGGAGGCGCTGGAGAAACTGGCGGCGACCATCCCGCCGATGGCCTATGACGTCAGCAACTACGCCACGCTCGGCCTGCTCTCCGCTCTGCTGGACATCAGCCATCCTGACGCCCCTGACGACCACGATCTGGCGCTGGTCAGCCACACCCTGCGCGACGCCATCGCTGACGCGCGCCAGGATCCCTCGCTGAAGTGCCGCCTGGGTGCGGAAAACCGCCGCAGCTCGCAGCGGGTCCGCGACCTGATGCGCGCCAGCTGGTAGCACGTTCGTACGTAAGTAGTAGAAGAAAACCTGCCGGAAGCCGTCCCCCGGAGCGCGTCATAACCGCGCCGGGTAGGGACGGCTTTTAGAAAAAATAACAATCGCGCCAGTACTCTATTTTATTTACAGGTGATTTATGACTTATGTGATTATTCATGCTCTTGCCCCGATTTTCGTCATTATGCTGCTGGGCTTCTGGGCCGGTAAGGCCGGGATGGTAGATAACAAAAATGTCTCCCTGCTCAATATCTTTGTAATGGATTTTGCCTTACCCGCTACGCTGTTCAGCGCCACGGTGCAAACTCCGTGGGCCGGTATCGTCGCCCAGTCGCCGCTGGTGCTGGTGCTCACTGGCGCGATGTGGATCACCTACGCCGGGATTTACTTCCTCGCCACCAGCGTCTTCAAACGCACCCCGCAGGATGCCGCGGTGCTGACCCTCACCGTCGCCCTGCCGAACTACGCCGCGCTGGGCCTGCCGATCCTCGGCAGCGTGCTCGGCGAAGGCGCATCGACTTCGCTGTCGGTGGCGGTCTCTATCGCCTGCGGTTCGGTACTGATGACCCCCTTCTGCCTGCTGATTCTGGAACGTGAAAAAGCCCGCGCCGCGGGGGAAACCACCGGTTCTACGCTGGCGATGCTGCCGGTGCTGATGTGGCGTTCGGTGAAAAAGCCGATCGTCTGGGGCCCGTTGCTCGGGGTGGTGCTTTCCGCTATCGGCATTAAAATGCCGGACCTGCTGCTGGCCGCCATCAAACCGCTGGGCCTGGCCGCCACCGCCGCGGCGCTGTTCCTCACCGGGGTGATCCTCTCGGCACGTAAACTGCAGCTCAATGCGCTGATCGCCACCTCTACCATCGTGAAACTGCTGGTGCAGCCGTTTATCGCCTGGGGACTGGTGATGCTGCTGGGTCTGCACGGCGCCATCGCCATCACCGCGATCCTGATGATTGCCCTGGCCGCCGGCTTCTTCGGCGTGGTCTTCGGCAACCGCTTCGGCGTGCAGTCCCCGGATGCTGAAGCCGTGCTGCTGTTGAGCTCGGTTCTGTGTATCCTGTCGCTACCGCTGTTTATCTCTTTGACTTCAGGACTGTAAACCATGTCATCAACGCCGCGTCCCCACGATTTAGTGTGGTTAAACCACGCCAGCGCCCTGGAAGATATTGTCGAGCCGTGGGTGGCTCAGCAGTGGCGAGCCGCGCTGCCGGTGGTGGTGAGGCGCGATGTTGACGACCAGGCCCGCATCCCGGTTGGGGTGCGGGGCATGAAGCGCGAACAGCGCGCCGCCGGCTGGGTACAGGCGCACAATATCGTGCGCAGGGTCACCCCGGAGATGCTGGTGGAGCGCGAGCGCCTGCTGGGCTCCCCTTTTGTTTCGCAGCCGCCGGTCCAGGCGGCTATCGCCCTGACGCTGGGCGACTGGCCCTGGCGCTGGGGCGTCACCGGCAGCACCGGCTACGCGCTGGCGACCGAAATCCCGGTACTCCATGCGGCAAGCGATCTGGATCTCCTGATCCGCGCCCCGCAGCCGCTGGCCCGCGAGGCGCTGCTGGAATGGCAGTCCCGGGTGGCCCAGCTCCCGTGCCGCGCCGATACCCAGGTCGAAACGCCATACGGCGCCTTCGCCCTCAATGAGTGGCTCCGCGATGGGCGAGCGCTGCTGAAAACGTCCCGCGGCGCGCGCTTAACCGCTGCGCCGTGGCGCAGGGAGGAATGATGAAGATTTTGTTTACTTTTCCCGGACAGGGTGCCCAGCGTCCCGGCATGCTGGCGGCTATCCCCGACCGCGAAGCGATCCTCAGCCAGGCGCGCGCCGTGCTGGGGAATGAAGTCGAGGCCCTCGATAGCGCCGGATCGCTAAAACATACCCGTGCGGTCCAGCTCTGCCTGCTGATCGCCGGGGTAGCCTGGGCGCGCGAGCTACAGCGCCAGGGCGTCAATCCGCAGATGGTCAGCGGCCTGTCCATCGGCGCCTTTCCCGCAGCGGTGATTGCCGGCGCGCTCGATTTCGCCAGCGCGCTGCGCCTGGTGGCCCTGCGCGGCGATCTTATGGAGCAGGCCTATCCCGAAGGTTACGGGCTGACGGCGATCATGGGCCTGACCCGCCCGCGGGTTGAGGCGCTGATGCAGGGCCACGAGGTCTATCTTGCCAACCTGAACGCTGACACGCAGATCGTGATCGCCGGACGCGATGAAGCCATGGCCGAGGTAGCGCAGCTGGCGCTGCAGGCGGGCGCCAGTAAGGCGCAGCGGCTGGCGGTCAGCGTCCCGTCGCACTGCGCGCTGCTGGATAAACCCGCCGCCGCGCTGGCAACAGCCTTTGCCGACGTGACCTTAACGCGCCCGCAGTGCGCCTATTTAAGCGGCTCGACGGCGCGCGTGCTGTGGGATCCGCAGCGGATTGCCGACGATCTGGCGATGAACATGGCGCGCACTGTCCACTGGCAGGAGGCGATGATCGCCGCCGATGAGCGCGACGCGCGCTTAGCCATTGAGATGCCTCCCGGCGGGGTATTGACCTGCCTGACTCGCCAGGCGGGCTGGCGCGGAGAGACCCTTTCGCTGGAACGCAGCGGCGTGGACGTCGCCCGCCATCTGGCGCAGCGGCTTAGCGATTAAGGCTCCGGGCGTACATTCTCCCTTCCGCCGCCAGCGCCAGCAGGTCGGCATCGCGTTCGCGATGGTGTGAATAGACAATCGAGATCAGCTGGCGCATCTGGTACGGTTCCGCCAGCTTTAACAGCTGTACATCTTTTTCATAGACTTTTTTCATCCGCCCCGGCAGCAGCGCAAACCCGACGCCCGCCTGCACCAGGCTAATCATCGAAAAGATGTCATTCACCCGGGTGACGATCGTCGGCTCGAAGCCAGCGATATGAAACGCTTCCCGGAACCCGGCATAGGTGGCGAACCCCTCCGCCAGCGAGACGAATTTCCGGTCGGCGTAATCGCGCAGGTCAGCAAGCTGTGTGCTATCCAGCTGCGCCGTCGCCGGGGCGGCGAGAAAGATATCGTCCTCAAACAGCGGCACCACGTCGAAAGCGGTATTGTTGAACTCCCCTTCATTGGTGGCGATCAGGATAGCGTCGAGGGCGTCGTCTTCCAGCATATCCAGCAGCATCTGGTTAGAGCCCATGGTCAAATCCAGCTCCAGCTCCGGGCGACGCAGCTTCATACCCATGATAATGCGCGGGACGGTTTCCAGGGTCAGGGAATAGAGGGTGCCGATGCGCAGCCGCCCCTGGCCGACGCCGGCGACTTTGCGCGTCGCCTCAAGGCCGCGGCTCATCAGACTCATCACATCCTGACAATATTCCAGCAGCGTCCACGCCGCCTGCAGCGGCAGCAGATTGCGCCCTTTATGGACAAACAGCGGGCAGCCCACCCCCTCTTCCAGGGTATGCAGCGCGCGGTGAACGCTGACGCTGCTAAGCTTCATCGCTTCGGCGGTTCTGGCGATATTGCCCTTCGCCATAAACATCATAAAGACCGACAGCTTGCGGAAGGTGATCTCCTGATTGATATCGTCTTGCATAGCCCTTCCACACTCCTGATTTGCTTTTCTTTTTTCAATTCAAATCAGTATATCGTTTATGACGGCAAAGTTGCAGGCAGAGAGCGGCTTAGGCCGGCAAGGAACGCAAAAAAGGGAAGACCGTGGTCTTCCCTTTTGTTCTCTATCGAGTTTGCTTTTACAGCGCCATATCGTGCTGCGGCGAGGCGTCGCGCTGCGGCTCCGCCGGCTTCGCGGTCGCGGTGGGCGCAGCCGCTGGCATCTGGATCACCGGCGGTTTCGTCAGCTGCAGGGTCGCGGCGGTATCATCCCAAACCTGCTGGGTCAGCGCCACGTTACCGTTCAGCTTCTGGCCGTAGCTCGGCACGATCTGGTGGATACGGGTCTGCCACTCCGGCGAGTTAAACTGCGTCGGGAACATCTGCTTGAGCACATTGAGGGTGATCGGCGCGGCGGTGGAAGCCCCCGGCGACGCGCCGAGCAGCGCGGAAATGGTTTTCTGCTGATCGACCACCACTTCGGTGCCCAGTTTCAGCACGCCGCCCTTCTCTGCGTCTTTCTTAATGATCTGCACGCGCTGGCCGGCCTGGATCAGCTTCCAGTCCTCTTTACGCGCGTCCGGGTAGTACTCTTTCAGCGCGGCGAAGCGGTCATCATCGCTGAGCATCACCTGGCTGACGAGATATTTCACCAGGTCGAAGTTATCGAGTCCGACGTGGGTCATCGGCAGCACGTTGTCAGTGGTGGTGGTGCTCAACAGGTCGAAGAAGGAACCGTTTTTCAGGAACTTGGTCGAGAAGGTGGCGAACGGCCCAAACAGCACCACGCGCTTGCCATCCAGGTAGCGGGCGTCAAGGTGCGGTACCGACATCGGCGGCGCGCCGACCGAAGCCTGGCCATACACTTTCTCGAGGTGCTGCGCGGTGACCGCCGGGTTCTCGGTCATCAGGAACGAACCGCCCACCGGGAAGCCAGCATAGTTGTCCGCTTCCGGAATACCGGTTTTCTGCAGCAGCTTCAGCGCGCCGCCGCCGGCGCCGATAAAGACGTATTTCGCGTCAATAGTCTGCGCTTCCCCGCTCTGCACGTTCTTAATGGTCACGTGCCAGGAGTTATCGGCATTGCGTTTGAAATCGGTGACCTCAGAGGAGGTTTGCAGGGTGAAATGGCTGTTTTTCTTCAGGCTGCCGATCAGCTGCCGGGTGATTTCGCCATAGTTAACGTCGGTACCTACCGGCGTCCAGGTGGCAGCGACTTTCTGCTGCGGATCGCGGCCTTCCATCACCAGCGGCGCCCACTGTTTAATTTGCGCGTGGTCGGTGGAGAATTTCATCCCCTGGAATAAGGTGGTCTGCTGCAGCGCGGTATAACGCTTCTGTAGATAGTCGACATTATCGCCCCAGACGAAACTCATATGCGGCGTGGAATTAATAAAGGAGTGCGGATCGTGCAAAATACCGCGCTTGACCTGTGCCGACCAGAACTGACGGGAGATCATAAACTGTTCGTTAATATCCAGCGCTTTGCTGACGTCAATCGATCCGTCCGACCGCTCCGGCGTATAGTTCAGCTCCATATTCGCCGAGTGACCGGTACCGGCGTTATTCCAGCCGTTGGAAGATTCCAGGGCCACGCCGTCCAGTTTCTCCACCATCGTCAGGTCCCAGTCCGGCTGCAGCGCCTGCAGCCAGGTGCCAAGCGAGGCGCTCATGATCCCGCCGCCAATCAGCAGGAAGTCAGTTTTTTTAGAGGTATCCGCTTCAGCATGCGTCGCCGCGCTGACGAACATCGCTAATGCGGTAAAGGAAATAATCGTTTTTTTCATTGCAGGCATAATAGAATTATCACGTAGCACACGGTAATAAGAGGCAGCATATTAACGCACTTTTACTTTATTTTAAAATATCATTTACACTCTCGCATTTTTAATCAAATAATTATTTAACTTAAAAAATCAGAACGACGAAAAAAAAATAAAAGTCGCCATAAAATTATGGCTGAAAATTCAGCGCAATTGCCGGGAAAAATAGAAAAGAGGGATTTCTTTAGTTAATAAAGTCCAGACGCGCACACCGTTGGTGCGCGCCTGGCGACAGGCTTAATGGGCGGGAGTGACAGCGCTGCGCTGGGCTTCGCGCAGGGCAAGACGCAGATGATCGTGATGTTTGGTCAGCAGCTCCCGCGCGTGCCAGGCGTCCAACCCGCTGAGCAGCATCAGGATCGCGGTGCGGCAATGGTGGTGGCAGCTGGTCAGCGCAGCTTTTGCTTCGCTGCGCGTGCAGTCGGTGGCCGCCATGACAATCGCCACCTGCCGCTCCGCCCAGTGCGGGGTGTCCGCCTGCAGATCCACCCGCAGGTTGCTGTACACCCGGCCGTCACGGATAGCGAGGCCCGTCGACACCATGTTAAGGATCTGCCGCTGGGCCAGCCGGGCCTTCGGATTGGTCAAACCCGCCACCGCTTCCGGCCCGGTCTGCGGAGCAATAACAATATCCGCCAGCTGCGCCGCCTCACTGGCCGCCTGCTGGGTCACCACCGCGATCGGGGCCCCCAGCGACCAGGCGTGGCGCATCGCCCCCCAGACCCACGGGGTCTTGCCGCTAACGGTCAGCGCCAGCAGCATATCGTGGCTGGAAAAGTCCAGCGACTGCAGCTCGAAGGCGCCAAGATCGTAATTATTCGCCGCCGTCTCCCGCTCGGCCATCGCCGCCGTCTGGCCACCGGCAATCAGCCCCACCAGCGCGTGTTTGCCTTCCGGAGAGTAGTCGCTGACCGCCTGGACTGCCGTGCGGCCTGATTCCCCGGCGCCGATAATGACCAGACGCCCTCCCCGGCTCATTGTCGCGGTGGCGATATCAATCAACCGGGCGATATCCGGCAGACAGGCGCCGACCGCCTCCGATATCTGCTTATCATCCTGATGCAGCATCGCCAGCATGTCGGCGGTGGCGAGGCGATCGATGTGGGTGGTATCCGGGTGACGACGTGCCTGCATTGACGCGGTTAGCGAACTGCTCATAACAACCTCCATTTACGACAGAAAAAGCGCATCTCGGCGAAATCAGCGGCCTGATGCATATCCTTATATTCATCAGGACTATTTAACCTCTGTCGCCACTATAAGGGGAATCTTCCGCGCTTTACCGCCGTCGGGGTCACAGTTTACCGTCCCGATCGCCCGTTCACGGGCAATTGCCGATTATCTGAGCAATCCTGTATCAGGTCTTATCTTCGCCTTCCGCCTGCATGGCCAGCCAGAAGGATTGCTGACAGAGGTTATAAAATTGTTTGCGCATTGGCTTCACCTCCAGGCCGGCGCTGTCGATAACCAGCCAGTCGATCCAGCACTCCGGGCAGGAGGCGGCATCCTGTTGCGGAAGCTCGAGCTCGTAGCGGTGCTGGATCACCACCCCGCTGCGATGCCGCCAGCGCGCGATCTCCCACTCTGCTTCCGCTTCACGGTCCTGTTCACGATGCTGCGTCAGTCGTTCAACGTGCTGTTGCCGGAGGATATCCCGGACCAGAGATGCCAGTTCCATCATGTCTGCCTTAAGCCTGTGGCGAAAAGCGACAGTTTATCGTGGACGGGCCGAGGCTACCGTAGCAAAAGCGGCCTTTTGCTTTGATTACACGGCTTTATGAATGCCGCGCTATCAGCGATAATAATCGTTCACTGAATCTATCCGGGATCGTCATGAAGGCATCAGAGCACCCGCCTCGCGTTCGTCAACGCGCCTTACCGCTAAAGCTGAGTACCGCCGTCTCCTTGATGATTGGCAGCGTGATCGGCGCCGTGCTGCTGCTGGTCTATGCCCTGTGGTATATGCAGATCAGCAATGCCACCCGCGACGGCCTGAAAGAGACCGCGCTGGCGGTGGCGCGTACCATGGCTGATATGCCGCAGGTGAAGCGCGGACTGGCGGCGCCGCCGCAGCAGCAGATTATTCAGCCGCTGGCGCAGGCCATCACCCGGCGCAACGACCTGCTGTACGCTATCGTCACCGATATGCACGGTATTCGCTATTCGCATCCGGACAGCTCAATTATTGGCAAACCCTTCATCGGCCACGATATCCAGCCGACGCTGCAGGGAAAAGAGAACGTGGCCATTAACCACGGGGTGCTGGCCCCGGCGCTGCGAGTGTTTACCCCGGTGTTCAACGACCAGCATCAGCAGATTGGCGTGGTGGTGGTCGGCATTTCGCTGAGTAAAGTGGACGAGCAGATCGCCAACAGCCGCTGGGACGTGCTGCTGACCATCCTGTTCAGCGCGCTGGTCTGCGCCATCGGCACCTGGAGCCTGGTGCGCGGCCTGAAGCGCGTCCTGCTGGGGCTGGAGCCGCACGAAATCTCCACTCAGTTTCAGCAGCGTCAGGCCATGCTTCACGCCCTCAAGGAGGGGGTGGTGGCCGTCGATGCCCATGGTGAGGTTAACCTGATCAACCCGGCGGCGCGCGAGATTCTCTTTTCCGGGCCGGACAAGACCCTCGCGCATACCCCGCTGCTCGCCGACCTGCAGACGGTTTTGCACAGCGGCGAGCCGATGTACGACCGCGAGCTGGGGTGCAATGGCCTGTTGCTCATCAGCAACACGGTGCCTATCCGCAGCCAGGAGGCGGTGGTCGGCGCCATCTGTACCTTCCGCGATAAGACCGAAGTCAGCCAGCTGCTGCAGCGGCTGGACGGCATGATGAGCTATGTGGATGCCCTGCGCACCACTTCTCATGAGTTTATGAACAAACTGCACGTGATCCTCGGCCTGCTGAATATGAAAAGCTATGGCAAACTCGAGGAGTACGTGCTGCAGACCGCCCACCGCTACCAGGCGGACATCGGCGATATTCAGCACCGCATTAAATCCCCGGTGGTGGCTGGCTTTCTGATAAGTAAAATGCAGCGCGCCACCGAGTGCGGCTTTACCCTTAAGCTGGCGGAAGAGAGCCTGGTGCCGGATTGCCCGAATGAGAAGCAGGTCACCGTGCTGGTGACGGTGCTGGGCAACCTTATCGAGAACGCGCTGGACGCCATGAGCGGTCAGGCGGAGGGCGAAATCGGCCTGCTGCTGCACTATCAGGACGGCTGGCTAAGCGGTGAAGTGAGCGACGACGGGCCGGGGATCCCGGAAAACAACATCGACGCTATCTTTAACAAAGGCTTCTCCACCAAAGGCGAGAATCGCGGCGTCGGGCTGTTTCTCGCCAACCAGCAATTACGCGAGCTGGGCGGCACCCTCGCCGTCGAGTCGGAACCCGGCGTATTTACCCAATTTTTTGTTCATCTCCCCTGGGATAGTAAAAGGAAACGTGCGTGATAAATGTGTTGATTGTTGACGATGATGCCATGGTGGCCGAACTGAATCGCCTGTACGTGGCAAGGGTTCCCGGCTTTCGTTGCAGCGGGAGCGCCTCGACGCTCAGTCAAGCCCGGGAGATGATTAACGATCCGCAGCTGGAGATCGATCTGGTGCTGCTGGATGTCTATATGCAGCAGGACAGCGGGCTCGATCTGCTGCCGACTATCCGTAAATCGGGGCGCGCCATCGATGTCATCATGATCACCTCGGCGGCGGATGCCGCCACGGTGCAGACCGCCATGCATTACGGAGTGGTCGATTACCTGATTAAACCTTTCCAGTTTCCCCGTTTTGAAGAGGCGCTCACCACCTGGCGGGAGAAGCGCAAGCTGATAACCGGCCAACCCTATTACGAGCAGGCCGACGTTGACCGCCTGCTGCACGGCGGCGCGCCGGAGGCCAGCGACGCGCGCAAGCTGCCCAAGGGGCTCACCGCGCAAACCCTGCGCACCCTGTGCCAGTGGATTGATGCTCACCCGGACGTTGAATTCTCTACCGATGAGCTGGCGGCGGCGGTGAATATCTCCCGCGTTTCCTGCCGCAAGTATCTGATCTGGCTGGCGCAGATCAATATTCTCTATACCACTATCCACTACGGCGCCACCGGGCGGCCGGTCTATCGCTACCGCCTGGTGGCCGAACAGTACAGTTTGCTTAAGCAGTACAGTCAGTAACGCGGTAGCCGCTGTCCAGCGACGCAAAGCGCAAGCGCTGCGGCGCTGACAGTATAATGTCGCGATTTTTGGTGACGAAAATCGCGTCGATATCCTGCCGCTGACGCAACGCTGCGCAGCCTTTCTCGACGCCGAGGCCGAACAGCAGCGTGGTCCAGATATCGCCGTCTAAAGAATCGCTGGAAATCACCGTGACGCTGTCGAGTTCGTTGTCCAGCGGGTAACCGCTGCGCGGGTCGAGAATATGGTGCCAGCGCTTGCCGTCCTGCTCGAAATAACGTTCGTAGGTGCCCGAGGTGACTACCGACTGTCCGTTGACCGTCAGGGAGCCGATCAGCGCCTGCGCATCGGCAAACGGTTTTTTCAGGCCAATAGCCCATTCGCCGAGGGTATGCACATTGCCGCCGAGGTTGATCAGCGCCCTTTCCACCTGCTGCTGACGCAGATAATCACGCACCCGGTCAGCGATATAGCCTTTGGCGATCGCCCCAAGATCCAGCTCCATCCCCGGCTGCTGAAGAAACACGCTGCAGGTTGCCTCATCAAGGATCACCTCCTGCGGGCGGGTCAGCGCCAGCCGGGCCCTGATTTCGCCGGCGTCAGGCACGCTGTGTCCCTGAAAGCCAATCCGCCACAGCTTCACCAGCGGCCCAATCGCGAGGTTAAAGGCGCTGTCGCGCACCATGCTGGCGGCTTTGGCGCACTGAATGAGCTGAAAGACCGGGCGGCTGACGGTCACCGGGTGACGTCCGGCGGCGTGGTTGATATCCATCACCTGGGACTCGGCGCGGTTAACGGTAAGCAGATCTTCGTAGCGCTTGATTAACTGAAATACGCGGGAGGCCAGCGCCTCATCATGGGAGCAGAGTTTGAGCAGGATGGGAGAACCCATCAGAACGGCGGAGTAGCTATAGACGCGGTTATCAGACATCGGGCTCTCCTTAGTAGGGATAAGCCGGGCGGCGAAAGCGCCGGCCCGGCATCAGCAATGACGTGTTATCCTCTGGCGCGTTTCGCCGCCTGGTGGCCCGCGAGGGTGCCGAAGATGATGATATCCGCCACCGCGTTACCCCCGATACGGTTGCCGCCGTGGATCCCGCCAACCACCTCACCGGCGGCGTAGGCGCCGCGGATCGGCTGCCGGGCAACGTTCAGCACTTCGCCATCGGTGTTAATGGTCACGCCGCCCATGGTGTGGTGCACCCCCGGGGCGATACGAATGGCGTGGAACGGACCTTCGTTAATCGGCGCGCGCAGCGCGGTGGTACGGCCAAACTGTTCATCATGCTGTTTTTCCACCGCCCCGTTGTAGCACTCGAGGGTGGCGAGGAAGGCATGGTAATCCATCCCCAGTTTCTCCGCCAGTTCACGCGGCGAGCTGGCGCTGGTGACGAAGCCTTTGGCGATGTACTCATCGGCGGCTTTGTTTTTCGCCCGTACATGTTCGTCAAAGACGATGTACGCATAGTGTTCCGGCAGGGCGATAATCGCCGCAGAGACTTTATCGCGGGTCTCCATTTCGTTGAAGAAGCGGTTACCCTGCTGGTTGACGAGGATCGCCCCACCGCCGCGAATCGACTCGGAAATCAGATAGGAGGTCTGCTGTTCAACGGTCGGGTGAATTTGAATTTCGCCCATATCCACCGTGTCGGCGCCGATACGCTCCAGCAGCGCGATACCGCTCCCGGTGGCCCCTTTGTGGTTGGTGGTGACGAACCCTTCGAGGTCAGGACGATACTTCACCACCATCGCGCTGTTGGCGCTGAAGCCGCCGGTGGCCACCACAATGCTTTTGCTCTGGACTTCAATGATCTCGTTTTCGTCGTTGATCAGACGCACGCCGCTGACTTCATCGCCGCTCATCAGGATCTCTTCCACCGAGGTATCCAGCAGGACGTCGATGCCGCGTTTGGTGATGTTGCGCACCAGGCCGCTAATCAGATAGCCGCCGACCGCTGACCCGTCGCGCGGACGGTGGGTGCGGTCAATGCTCATCCCGCCGGTGGTGGTGATATCGTTGAGCATAATGCCGCGGTCAGCCAGCCATTCAATGGCTTGCGGGGCATTCTCCACGAAGCGGCGCAGCAGCTGCGGGTTGTTTTTATTGTGCCCACCTTTCAGGGTTTCCTGATAGAACAGCTCTTTGCTGTCCTGAATGCCTTTCACGCGCTGGAAGCGGGTCTCCGCCGCGTTCATCCCGGCGGAAGCCTTGATGGTGTTCCCGCCAATGGTCGGCATTTTCTCGACGATCAGCACGCTGGCGCCTTCGTCGTGAGCCTGAATGGCGGCCGCCAGACCGGCGCCGCCGCTGCCGACCACCACCACATCATAGCTTTTCGGCGCGGCGTCATTGCCGCCCTCTTCCGCCGCCAGCGCTTTGCTCGATTTCAGCATCGCTTTGGCGACCGCTTTTTTCACCGCCTCGCTCTGGCTGGTGGCCCCGGAAATAGCGTCCACGTGCGGGGTATTGGCGGTCAGAATACGTTCGCGGATCTCTTCGAAGCTGGTGGTGAACTCCACGGTCTGCGCCGGGCTCGCCGCCAGTTCGATATCGGCGATATGGTCATTTTCGAGGCTGACGTTGATCACCAGCTCATTGGCGTCATCCTGAACGGTTTCAACAAACATCCCCGGCTTAAATTTGGCGTCGCCCATGCTCATGTCGCGGATCATCGCTTCCACCAGCGAGAAGCGCCACAGCGGTTCCGGAATGTGCAGCGCCTCGCGCTGGGTGCTGTCGATAAACAGCTCCAGCTCTTCACCCGCGGCGATACGAGCCGCCCAGTCCGGATAGGCGATGCAGGCGCGGCCCACGGCGATCAGGTCATAGCCGTGATCGAGGCCCAGCTCGGCATCGGCGACGTTAACCACCCCGCCGACGCCCATCACCGGCACCTGAGCCAGAGTGTCAGAGCGCATGGCGCAGTATTTCTCAATCAGCGGCGTTGGGTCGCAAGTATCAACGATAGATGGACGCAGAGTCGCGCCCACCGAGAAGTGCAGATAATCGACGCCGCGAGCGGCCAGTTTTTCCAGCAGATACATGGTGTCGTCGAAGCGGATCCCCGGGACCTCCATCTCTTCCGGCGAGAAGCGGTAACCGATGATAAAGGCATCGTCAGCGTACTGGCGGGCCATTTTATGGGTGATGTCGAGCACCGCCAGCGGGAAACGAGCGCGATTGTCGCGGCTACCGCCCCACTCATCGTCGCGCTGGTTGGAGTTCGGCGAATAGAACTGCTGAATGAGATAGGTGTTAGCCCCGTGAATTTCGACCCCGTCGAAACCGGCGAGGATAGCGCGACGGACCCCATCGCCAAACTTGGCGATCATGCCTTCCACTTCGTCTCCGCTCAACGCCCGCGGCATCGCGGCGCCCTCACGCGGGGCGGCGATAGCGCTCGGCGCCACCGGCTGGCGACCGCCGATCAGCTGCGGGTCGACCATGCGGCCGCCGTGATAGATCTGCAGAATCGCTTTCGAACCTTCCGCTTTAATCGCTTCGGCGATTTTCGCCAGGCCGGCGATTTTTTCATCGTTATCGATACCGATAGCACCCGGGAAGGCCAGGCCGTAGTCATCAATAAAGCAGCACTCGACAATAATGGTGCCGATGCTGCCGGCGCGAGCGCGATAGTACTCCACCAGCTCGCTGGTGACAGTCCCATCGAAATAACCGGTGCAGGTGGTCATCGGCGCCATGAGCAAACGGTTTTTCAGCTCCGTACCATTTGGTAAAGTAAATGGCTGCAGAATTCGTTCGTTACTGGTCATAAGTTACGCTCCAGATTTTAAAATATTAAAAATTCAGAATGGGGTGACGGAATCATTAATGGTTGTGGTTTTTTAATTCCTGTTGTCATGCCAATAATATAACGGGTTTTTTAGTTACCAAATCAATTACGTTAGTTATAAAACTATTTAACCCCAGCAATAACATCGCTACCTCTATTGTATTATTAAAATAATAAATAGCATTTACATAATACAAATGAACGATAACATTTCAGATACTTACGTTAACATTCACAACGACCAAACTCGCGCACATTACAGTTATTATTCAGCAACTTACAAAACACATGGAAAAATTAGCATTAATTGCTTATTTTTATTTTAACATTTACCGATATTTTCGCCAAAATAACACCTCATCACATAGGGTTATACTGATAATAAAAAAATAGTGAAATCACCTGCTTTTCTTGATCTTGATCAATTGCAACGGCCATTGAAAGCGCAATATATAAATAACCAATAAATTTAATTTAACGCCCATCAAATCGCGTTAAATAATCGCCCCAACGATACTCAGAAACGCAAAATAAAAACTAAAGAAACTTTTGTAATTAAAGAAACCACTGAGCGCATCGCTGGCGTAAACGTTATTTTCAACAACTTGCAGATACTCATTATGAAAGAGAAAAAGACAACCATACCGCCTGCCGGTGCAGTCAATCCAACGACTGCGAATAAAAAACGTCTCCTGATGATGGCGCTGCCGATTATCGTTGCCGTGCTGTTACTCTTCGTCCCGGTCCCGGACGGCCTGCCGCCGTACGCCTGGCACTACTTCGCTATCTTCGTCGGGGTGATCGTCGGGTTGATTTTTGAACCACTGCCTGGCGCCGTTATCGGCATCACCGGCGTGGTGGTCATCGCCCTGTGCAGTCAGTGGCTGCTGTTCAGCCCGGAACAGATGGCCGCACCTGGCTTCAAAATGGCCGGCGCCTCCTTTAAGTGGGCGGTGAGTGGCTTCGGCAACTCCACCGTGTGGCTTATCTTCGGCGCCTTTATGTTCGCCGCCGGCTACGATAAAACCCAGTTCGGCCGCCGCCTGGCGCTGATTCTGGTGAAATATCTCGGCCGTCGCAGCCTGACGCTGGGCTACGCCATCACCTTCGCGGATCTGCTGCTGGCGCCGTTTACGCCGTCGAATACCGCGCGCAGCGGGGGCACCATCTACCCGATTATCGCCAACCTGCCGCCGCTGTACGGTTCAAAACCAAACGATCCGAGCGCGCGTAAAATCGGTTCCTATCTGATGTGGGTAGCGATCACCGCCGCCTGTATCACCAGCTCGATGTTCCTGTCGGCACTGGCGCCGAACCTGCTGGCGCTGGCGCTGGTAAAAAGCATCGTCGGTATCAACATCTCCTGGGGCACCTGGTTCATCGCCTTCCTGCCGCTTGGCGTACTGCTGATCCTGACTATGCCGCTGCTGGCCTACTGGTTCTACCCGCCGGAAGTGAAAGTCAATAACGAAGTGCCGCTGTGGGCCGCTCGTGAACTGGAAAAACTGGGCAAACTGTCGCGCAATGAGATCCTGCTGCTGGTGTTCGTCTGCTTCGCGCTGATGATGTGGATCTTCGCCGCCGACTGGATTGAACCGGCTCTGGCCGCCCTGCTGGTTATCGTGCTGATGCTGTGGACCGGCGTACTCTCCTGGAGCGATATCACCAACAACAAAGCGGCGTGGAACACCTTTGTCTGGTTCGCCACCCTGGTGGCGCTGGCCGACGGCCTCTCCTCTACCGGCTTTATCGCCTGGCTGGGTAAAGAGGGCGGCGCGCTGATGAGCGGTATCTCCCCGGGGATGGCGACCATCGTCCTGCTGCTGGCGTTCTACCTGCTGCACTATCTGTTTGCCAGCACCACCGCGCACACTACCGCGCTGCTGCCGGCCATGCTGACCATCGCCGCCACCATTCCGGGGATGAATATGGAAGTGTTCGTTCTGCTGATGGTGACCTCGCTGGGCGTGATGGGGATCATCACCCCGTACGGTACCGGCCCAAGCCCGATCTACTACGGCAGCGGCTATCTGCCGACCAAAGATTACTGGCGCCTCGGCACCATCTTTGGCGCCATCTTCCTGGCCGCCCTGCTGCTGATTGGCTATCCGTGGATGTCCATGATGTTCTGATTCATAACCGCCGGGACCACCCCGGCGGTTTTATCTTTATGGAGTAAGTGATTATGTCGACTAAACCGTTTGTTTATCAGGATCCGTTCCCGCTGGCGCACGACGATACCGAATACTATCTGCTCAGCAAAGCGCACGTCTCCGTCGCCGAATTTGACGGCCAGGAAGTGCTGAAAGTGGAACCGCAGGCGCTGACCCTGCTGGCGCAGCAGGCCTTCCACGACGCCGCCTTTATGCTGCGCGTCTCCCATCAGCAGCAGGTCGCGTCGATTCTGCTCGACCCGGAGGCCAGCGATAACGATAAATATGTCGCCCTGCAGTTCCTGCGCAACTCGGAAATCGCCGCCAAAGGCGTCCTGCCCACCTGTCAGGACACCGGCACCGCCATCATCATGGGTAAAAAAGGCCAGCGCGTCTGGACCGGCGGCGGCGACGAAGCCGCCCTGGCGCAGGGCGTGTACAACACCTATACCGAAGATAACCTGCGTTACTCGCAGAACGCCCCGCTGGATATGTATAAAGAGGTCAACACCGGCACCAACCTGCCGGCGCAGATCGATCTCTACAGCGTCGACGGCGACGAATATAAATTCCTGTGCATGGCGAAAGGCGGCGGTTCCGCCAATAAAACCTATCTCTATCAGGAAACCAAAGCGCTGATCACCCCGGCGAAGCTGAAAAACTATCTGGTGGAGAAGATGCGTACCCTTGGTACCGCTGCCTGCCCGCCGTACCATATCGCCTTTGTCATCGGCGGCACCTCGGCGGAAGCGACGCTGAAAACCGTCAAGCTGGCCTCCACCCGCTACTACGACGGTCTGCCAACCGAAGGCAACGAGCATGGCCAGGCGTTCCGCGATGTGCAGCTTGAGCAGGAACTGCTGCAGGAAGCGCAAAACCTCGGCCTCGGCGCGCAGTTCGGCGGCAAATACTTCGCCCACGATATCCGGGTGATCCGCCTGCCGCGCCACGGCGCCTCCTGTCCGATCGGCATGGGCGTCTCCTGCTCCGCCGACCGCAACATCAAAGCCAAAATCAACCGCGACGGTATCTGGATCGAGAAACTGGAGAGCAATCCAGGAAAATATATCCCTGAACATCTGCGTCAGCAGGGCGAAGGCAAGGTGGTCAGCATCAACCTGAATCAGCCGATGAGCGAGATCCTGGCGCAACTGTCCGCCCATCCGGTTTCCACCCGCCTGAGTCTCAACGGCACTATTATCGTCGCCCGCGATATCGCCCACGCCAAGCTGAAAGAGCTTATCGATAATGGCGAGGAACTGCCGCAGTACGTGAAAGATCACCCGATCTACTACGCCGGCCCGGCCAAAACGCCTGCCGGTTACGCCTCCGGCTCCCTCGGCCCGACCACCGCAGGCCGCATGGACTCTTACGTCGATCTGCTGCAGTCCCATGGCGCGAGCATGGTGATGCTGGCGAAAGGCAACCGCAGCCAGCAGGTCACCGACGCCTGCCACAAACACGGCGGCTTCTACCTCGGCAGCATCGGCGGCCCGGCGGCAGTGCTGGCGCAACAGAGCATCAAGAGCCTTGAGTGCGTGGCGTATCCGGAACTGGGGATGGAGGCGATCTGGAAAATCGAAGTGGAAGATTTCCCGGCGTTTATTCTCGTCGATGATAAAGGCAACGATTTCTTCCAGCAGATCCAGAACAAGCAGTGCGCCGGCTGTAAACAGCACGGCTAACGCCCCCCCTCTGGCGCTAACAGCAGGCCGTCGCCGTTCAGGTGACGGCTTTTTTTTAGCCCGCGCCGCGCCAGCTTGAACTCACTTCCTGCCCGGCTATGCTCAACGACAAGTCGTCCCTTGAATGCTGAAAAATAACAATAATTCCCTTTCCCGGGTTGATGCTGACCCTCGGGTCGACCGGGACGATGCCCCAGCCGTCGCGCCGCAGGAGGGTGAGAAATAAGGATAACGTAGCGGCATTTCCGCCGGGTGGCGGCGTACGCCTTACCCGGCCTACAGGGGCCGTGCAGCCAGCCGTTAATTAACCCACTTGCGCGACTGAAACTGCCGGTGCTGGCGGCCTCAACATCGCTGAGACGTTCCCGGAAGACGGGGGCACAGGGGGCGGCGGCGACTGGCCGCTCCCTGCGCCATGAGTGATATAACGCAGAAGATCAACCGGGAGCGCAATCTGCCCGGAGTTAACATAGACGTTGTAACCCTGCCAACATAGTGCGAACAGGAACACTTCCGGTTGTGCCGTTATTTCGCCGGGTGGCGGCTGCGCCTTACCCGGCCGACAACGACTGCCGGGCAATCCGACCTGGACGACGACTCAACCCTGCGCGGCGTCAATGTCGTCAAACACCTGCTGCGCCAGATGCATCGTGGCATTGGCCGCCGGCAGTCCGCAGTACAGCGCAGAGTGCATGATCAACTCTTTCAGCTCATCGCGGGTCACCCCGTTGTTAAACGACGCGCGCAGATGCATCTTCAGCTCCGCCTCGCGATTGAGGGCAATCAGCATGGCAATGGTGATCATACTGCGGGTGTGGTGGTCGAGCCCCGGACGGGTCCAGGTCTCACCCCAGGCGTAGCGGGTGATAAAGTCCTGAAACTCTTCGTTCAACGGCGTCAGATGCTGCAGCGTACGGTCGACGTGGGCGTCGCCCAGTACTTTGCGCCGCACCGCCAACCCGTCCTGATAGCGCTGTTTATCCTCCATGGCGTTCTCCCTGGAAAAAGCTCAGCAGCGCTGAAGTAAAGCTTTTCGCCGCCTCAATGTTTGACAGATGCGATGCCGGCAGAACTACCACCTGGGAGGCGGGGATCTGCTGCTGCAGGAAATTAGCGTCACCGACCGTGGTGACAGGGTCACTTTCCCCGGCAATGATTAACGTCGGCAGCGGGATCTGCCCTACTTCGCCCCGCAGGTCGGCGGCGGCCAGCGCCTCACAGCAGGCGGCATAGCCTTCGGCGTCGGTATGGGTCAGCTGGTGACACAGGGCCTCCACCACCTCCGGCGCCTTCTGGCGAAACGCGTGGGTGAACCAGCGATCCGCCGCCCCGGCGGCCACCACCGCCATTCCCTCCTGGCGTACCGCCCGCGCCCGCGACAGCCAGCTGGCCTGATCGCCGATGCGCGCCGCGGTGTTCGCGACGGCCAGACCATAAAAACGCTCTGGCGCAAAGCGGCCCAGCCACAGACCGGTCAGACCGCCCATCGAGATCCCGCAGAACCAGGCGCGGTCGATATTCAGATGATCGAGCAGCGCAATCACATCTTCCCCCAGCTGGGCGAGGGTCACTTTGCCATTTTTCGTCGTTTTACCGTGGCCGTGGGTGTCGTAGCGCAGCACCCGGAAATGGGCGGTTAACGCCTCTGTCTGCGGCTGCCACATCGCCCGGGTGGTACCCAGCGAGTTGGAGAGAACGATAACCGGCGCACCTTCCGGTCCGTCGAGTTGATAATCAAGATTCATCATGTTGCTCCTGATAACGCGCCAGCACCTGGCGCACAAAGCGTTCGGCGCTGCCGGTCGCCGTTGCCGGGTCCAGCAGCGTGGTTAAGCGTTCGCGGGAGAGATACTGACTAACCTGCGGGTCTGCCGCGAGCAGATCGACCAGCGGGTAGTGGCGGTCCAGCGCCTGACGGCACAGCGCCTCAATATGATGGTGCGCCTCAGCTTTGCCGATGCATTCCGCCAGCGCCAGGGTCACCGCCTCAGCCATGATCAGCCCGTGGGTGATATCGAGGTCGGCACGCATCTTTTGCGGGAAGACCTGCATGTCGCGCACCAGCGCCTCGCTTTGCGCCAGCGCCCCGCCCACCAGGGTAATCAGCTCCGGCAGGGTCTCCCACTCCGCCTGCCAGCCGCCCAGCGCCCGCTCGTGCTGCTGAATCTGGCAGGCGTAGAGGGTGGCCATCATACCCGGGGTGCGCTGGGCGGCGGTCAGGATCGCCGCGCAGGCCACCGGATTGCGCTTATGCGGCATCGTCGACGAGCCGCCGCGCCCTTCCGCTACCGGCTCGCCCACCTCAGCCACTTCGGTCTGCATCAGCAGGGAGAAGTCGTTAGCGAATTTCCCCAGGGTGCCGCAGACGCCAGCGAACCAGGCGCCAGCCTCCAGCAGCCGATCGCGCTGGCTGTGCCACGGGGTATCCGGCAGCGACAGACCGAGGTTCTGCGCCAGCGCCTGGCCAACCGCCGGTCCTTGCGCTTTCAGCGCGTCCAGGGTCCCCGCGGCGCCGCCGAACTGCAGCACCAGCAGACGCGGACGCATCTCCCGCAGCCGCTGCTGCCAGCGCAGCAGCGCGTCGAGAGTGCCCGCCAGCTTCAGACCAAAGGTCACCGGCAGCGCATGCTGCATCCAGGTCCGGCCCGGCATCACGCTGTGGCAATGACGGTCGGCCTGCCAGGCGAGGGCCGCCAACAGTCGCTCGAGCAGTTGCTCGGCGGCATCCAGCGCCCCGCGCAGCTGGAGCACCAGCCCGGTGTCGATAGCATCCTGACTGGTGGCGCCCCAGTGAACGTAGCGCGCGGCGTTTGGATCCCGCGCTTTTACCTGGGCCGTCAGCTGTTTCACCAGCGGGATCGCCAGATTACCCGCCCCCACAGCCGCCTCGCCCAGGGCGGTAAAATCGATCGCCTCGTGGCGGCAGGCCGCGACAATCGGCCCGACCGCTGCCGCCGGCACCATCCCGCAGGCGGCCTGCGCCTGGGCCAGCGCCGCTTCAAAATCCAGCATGCCCTGCACCCGCTGCGCGTCGCTGAACCAGTCGGTGAGCGGACTGCTGCGCAGCATCGGGGTCAACAAACTCATTCTGGCTCCTTAAACACGTTCAATAATCAGGGCGATCCCCTGCCCGACGCCGATGCACATGGTGCACAGCGCGTAGCGGCCGCCGGTCCGTTTCAGCTGGTAAGCTGCGGTCATCGCCAGGCGGCCGCCGGAGGCGCCGAGCGGATGCCCCAGGGCGATCGCCCCGCCGTTGGGGTTCACATGGGCGGCATCGTCCGGTAAGCCCAAATCGCGGGTCACCGCCAGCGCCTGGGCGGCGAAGGCTTCATTCAGCTCGATCACGTCCATCTGGGCTAACGTCAGACCGGTCTGCGCCAGCACCTTCCGCACCGCCGGCGCCGGGCCAAAGCCCATAATGCGCGGCGCCACCCCCGCCGTCGCCACGCCGACCACCCGGGCCAGCGGCTGAAGATCGTTGGCCGCCAGCGCGGTTTCGCTGGCCAGCAGCAGCGCGCAGGCGCCATCGTTAACGCCTGAGGCGTTGCCGGCGGTGACGCTGCCGTCGGCGCGCACCACGCCGCGCAGTTTCGCCAGCGCCTCCAGCGAGGTGCTGCGCGGGTGTTCATCGCGGCTAAACCGCAGCGGCTCGCCTTTACGCTGCGGCACCTGGACGGCGATCAGCTCATCGGCAAAACGCCCAGCCTCCTGGGCCGCGGCGGTGCGCAGTTGACTGCGTAAGGCGAACGCATCCTGATCGGCGCGGGAAATGGCAAACTCATCGGCGACATTTTCCGCCGTCTCCGGCATGGAATGCACGCCGTACAGGGCTTTCATCTGCGGGTTAATAAAGCGCCAGCCGATGGTGGTATCCTCCATCTGCATGCTGCGGCTAAAGGCGCTCTCCGCTTTACCCATCACAAACGGCGCCCGGGACATACTCTCCACGCCGCCGGCGATCATCAGCTGCGTCTCCCCGCTTTTAATCGCCCGCGCCGCGACGCCGATCGCATCGAGGCTGGAGCCGCACAGGCGGTTGATGGTGCTGCCGGGCACGATCTCCGGCAGCCCGGCCAGCAGCAGCGCCATCCGCGCCACGTTGCGGTTGTCTTCCCCGGCCTGGTTGGCGCAGCCAAAGATCACATCGTCAATGCGCGAAGGATCCAGTCCCGGGTTACGCTCCAGCAGCGCTTTCAGCGGTAGCGCCGCCAGGTCGTCAGCGCGCATCGTCGCCAGGGTACCACCAAAACGGCCAAAGGGTGTACGCACCGCATCACAGATAAATGCCTGATTCATCATAGGTTCCTTACGCGCTTTCCGCCAGTTGTTCAAAGGTCAGCGTCACCGGAGTGATGCGCTGCAGCTCTTCAAAAGAGAGACCGTTAAAGATTTCCCGCACCACCGGGCCGCGGTCGGTAATGTCGATCACCGCCAGGTCGGTATAGATCCGGCTCACGCAGCCGACGCCGGTCAGCGGGTAGCTACACTGTTCCACCAGCTTGCACTCGCCGTCGCGGGTCAGATGGTCCATCATCACAAACACCTGGCGAGCGCCGATGGCCAGATCCATCGCCCCGCCGACCGCCGGGATGGCGTCCGGCGTGCCGGTGCTCCAGTTGGCGAGATCGCCGCTGGCGGAGACCTGATAGGCCCCCAGCACGCAGATATCGAGATGGCCGCCGCGCATCATGGCGAAGGAGTCGCCATGGTGGAAATAGCAGCCGCCCTGCAGGAGGGTGACGTACTCTTTACCGGCATTGATCAGCTCGGGATCTTCTTCTCCGGGCTGCGGCTTCGGCCCCATGCCCAGCAGGCCGTTCTCGCTGTGCAGGAATACCTCTTTGTCGGCAGGCAGGTAGTTGGCAATCCGGGTCGGCAGGCCAATGCCGAGGTTAACGTAAGCGCCTTCGGGGATATCGCGGGCCACGCGCTGGGCCATTTCGTCACGGGTCAGTTTTTGCATCTCGGGCTCCTCAGGCGCGTTGTGCGGCAGTCAGGTTTTCCAGCGAGAACACGCGCTGGACGAAAATGCCGGGGGTGATGATGTGTTCCGGGTCGAGGTCGCCCAGCGACACCAGCTGCGAGACTTCAACGATGGTGGTTTTCGCCGCCGTCGCCATAATCGGGCCAAAGTTGCGCGCTGCCTTGCGATACACCAGGTTGCCCCAGCGGTCGCCCTGGTGGGCTTTAATCAGCGCGAAATCGGCTTTGATCGGATACTCCAGCACATAGTGGCGGCCGTCGATTTCCCGTGTCTCCTTGCCTTCCGCCAGCGGCGTGCCGTAGCCGGTGGGGGTAAACACCGCGCCCAGCCCGGCGCCGGCGGCCTGGATCCGCGCCGCGAGGTTGCCCTGCGGCACCAGCTCCAGCTCCACTTTGCCGCGGCGATAGAGGTCATCGAAAATCTGGGAATCGACCTGGCGCGGGAAGGAGCAGATCATTTTGCGCACCCGGCCAGCCTTAAGCAGCGCCGCGAGCCCCACTTCGCCGTTGCCGGCGTTGTTGTTAATGATGGTCAGGTCGCGGGCGCCCTGGTCAATCAGGGCGTCAATCAGAAAGGTCGGCTGGCCGGCGGGACCAAAGCCGCCGATCATAATAGTCGCCCCGTCGTGGATCCCGGCGATGGCCTCGCTCAGCGTCGATACGCTTTTATCAATCATCAGGTCGCTCCAGTGATGTGCGGTAATCGCACTTTTATTCGTTGTTCGCACAAAATGTGACCCGCTTAACGATGTCGGTCAAGGGCGATAATCGAAATATGGTGCGATAATCGAACATCGGTTATCTTTAGCGAAAGAATGTGATCGATGGCAAATATGGGGAACAGAAATGGACAAGCATCCAGACGATTTACTGACCGGCGACGGCGATCCGTTTAAGGGCGATCCTAACTTCATGGCCTCGCTGGCGCGCGGCCTGGAGGTGATTCAGGCATTCACGCCGCAGCGGCCCCTGCTGTCTATCTCACAGATCAGTCAGAAGACCGGCATTCCGCGCGCAGCGGTGCGCCGCTGCCTGTATACCCTGAGCAAGCTGGGGTTCGTTTATGCCGAAGACGGTAAGCATTTTCAGCTGCGGCCGCGGATCCTGGCCCTGGGTCACGCCTGGCTGGCCTCGACGCCGCTGGCGCGTTCGGCGCAGCCGGTGCTGCGGCATCTGAGCGAAATGCTCAATGAGTCCTGCTCCATCGCCACCCTCGACGGGGACGATATCCTGTATATCGCCCGCGCTTCCAGCTCGCGGATCATGACCATCGACCTCGATATCGGCAGCCGCCTTCCGGCGTGGGCGACCTCGATGGGTCGGGTGCTGCTCAGCCATCAGCCGGAGGAGAAGCTCAACGACATGCTGGCCAGGGTAACCATGATCCGCTATACCCCGCAGACGGTGGATTCGGTGGCGAAGCTGCGCGCCGAGCTGAAACGGGTGCATCAGCAGGGGTATGCCCTCAACGATCAGGAGCTGGAGATGGGCCTGCGCTCCCTCGCGGTACCGCTGTTTAACGCCCAGGGGCAGGCGCAGGCGGCGCTGAACGTCGGGGTGCATGCGGGCCAGATGTCGGCCCGCGAGATGATCGACCGCGTGCTGCCGGAGCTGCAAAAAGCCGCCCGCGAGCTAACGCTGCTGCTGCGCTAACGGCTGCGCTTGGCGTGCCGCTCCCAGGTCTCCTGCTTCGCTTCGGCCGATTTACGCAGCGCGACATAGCAGGCACCGCTACCGCCATGATGTGGTAGCGCGGCGCAGAAGGCCTGCACCTCAGGCAGCTCTTCCAGCCAACGCGCCAGATAGCTGCGGATGATATTGGCATGGGACTGGTCGTCGCGGCCTTTGCCGTGAACGATCAGCACATTGCGTAACCCCTCTTTCTGCGCCTGCACCATAAAGGCGAAGAGCATCTGCCGGCACTGTTCCACCGGCTGGCGCAGCAGGGAGAGGCTCGCCTGCTGGCTGTATTTCCCCCGCCGTAGCTTATCCAGCACACCGCTCTGCAGCCCTTCGCGCTTAAACTCCAGCGGCGTGGCGAGCGGTACGATATCGAGATAGCCGGTAGTGAGAAAATTATCCAGTTGCAGGGTGTCGACGCGCTGCGGGGCGCGACTGTTGCGCCCGGGATGCCAGTGCACGTCATTGTTACGTTTCAGGGGCTGGACATCTTCCATGGCGTCAAGAAACAGGGATTTGTCATCAAGGTTCATGGTCTCTCCTCCAGCGGCTGTCGCCAGCTACTATAGCCGCCTCGCGCTCCCCCCTCAACGCGTTTAGCCCCGTCTGTTGGCAAAGTGAGCGCGACGGGCGGTTAAGGAAACAATTGTCGACTCTGGCGGCGAAACAGGGTGATTAATGACGCCGTTAGCGGCGTCTGCCGGGTGTCGCGCCGCTGGATCAGAAAATAGGCCGCCGTCGGCAACGCTTCACGGACGGGGATCATCATCAGTTTGTCCGCCATCATCGGATCGTTGCCGAGCTCCACCGGCAGGATACTGAGAAAATCGCTTTTCACCACCAGGCTGATGCACGACGAGAAGGTCTCGCACACAATATCCACCTTTGGCGCCAGTCCGGCCTGATTAAACCGGTCCTGCAGCTGTTTAAAGTAGCTGCCGCGCGGCGTCGGCATGGTCCAGTGGTGATCCATCAGCTCCACCAGCGAGGTGGCCTGCGCCGCCGGATGCCCCGCGCGGGCGAAGACCGCGAACGGTTTCTCAAACAGTTTTTCAAAGCTGAACTCATGGTCGTACGGCCCGGGATAGTAGGTGTTGATGGTGAAATCCAGCTCCCCCTGGCGCAGCTCATTGATCATCGCCAGCAGTTGGCCCTCCATGATCCGCACCTTCACCTGCGGATGCTGCTGATGAAAGCGGCAGATCACCGACGGCATCAGCGACCGGGCGACGCTGGCGCCAAGGCCAATATTGATCTGCCCGGCCTGCTCTCCCTGGCGCTGCAGCAGTTCATCCTGCGCCGCCCGCAGCTCCTCGAGGATCAGGCTCGCATGTTGATAAAAACTTTCGCCATCGTCAGTCAGCGCCACCCCCTGGCGGCGGCGGACGAACAGCTGAGCGGAAAGCCCCTCCTCCAGCTCTTTAATCGCTTTGGTCAGGGCCGGCTGCGAGACCGCCAGCGAGCGGCTGGCGCCGCGAATACTCCCTTCCCGGGCCACCTCGACGAAGGCGCGAATTTGATGAAATTTAATCTGAAATGCCATGCTTTTGGTGATAACCGTTGTTTATCAGACGGAAGAAAATGACATCTACTGTAATCCATCAGGCTGTGGCAGGTTAAGAGCGTTAAGGCCTGTAGCGCGTCAGTGATAAACAAAAGCTATCACATCGTGAACGCCGTCACATTTTTTACTTATGACAGGATAAGCTATGCCGCAACTTGATGAATACCTGCGCCAGCTGGCGCCAGCCATGACCCAATGGCGCCGCGATTTTCACCTGCACGCTGAATCCGGCTGGCTGGAGTTTCGCACCGCCAGCAAGGTGGCGGAGATCCTCGACGGACTCGGCTACCAGCTGGCGCTGGGGCGTGACGTCATCGATGCCGACAGCCGGATGGGGCTGCCGGATGAGGAGACCCTGACCCAGGCTTTCGAGCGCGCCCGCGAGCAAGGGGCGCCGGAACGCTGGTTGCCGGCGTTTGAAGGCGGGTTCGCCGGCGTGGTGGCGACGCTCGACACCGGTCGTCCCGGCCCAACCCTGGCCTTTCGCGTCGACATGGATGCCCTCGACCTCAATGAGCAGCACGATGACAGCCACCGCCCCCATCGCGACCATTTCGCCTCCTGCAACGCCGGCATGATGCACGCCTGCGGCCACGATGGACATACCGCCATCGGGCTGGGTCTGGCGCATGTGCTCAAACAGTATGCCGCCCAGCTCAACGGGGTCATTAAACTGATTTTCCAGCCTGCTGAAGAGGGTACCCGCGGCGCCCGCGCGATGGTGGCCGCCGGCGTGGTGGACGAGGTGGACTATTTCACCGCCATCCATATCGGCACCGGCGTTCCGGTCGGCACCGTGGTGTGCGGTGGGGACAACTTTATGGCCACCACCAAATTCGATGTGCAGTTTAGCGGCGTGGCCGCCCATGCCGGCGGTAAGCCTGAAGATGGGCGCAACGCGCTGCTCGCCGCCGCCCAGGCCGCCCTTGCTCTGCACGCCATCCCACCGCACAGCGCCGGCGCGTCGCGGGTCAACGTTGGGGTGATGCAGGCCGGCACCGGACGCAACGTGGTGCCCTCTTCGGCCCTGTTAAAAGTGGAAACCCGCGGCGAAAGCGAAGCCATCAATCAGTATGTTTTTGACCGGGCGCAGCACGTCATCGCCGGGGCCGCGGCGATGCATCAAGCCGGGTACGAGTTACGCATGATGGGCGCGGCCACCGCCAGCGCCCCGTCGCCGGCGTGGGTGGCGTACCTGCGCGAACAGGCCGCCCTTGTGCCCGGCGTGCAGCAGGCAGTGGATCGCATCGCCGCCCCGGCGGGATCGGAAGACGCCACCCTGATGATGGCCCGGGTCCAGGCGCGCGGCGGCCTCGCCTCGTACATGATATTCGGCACCGAACTGAGCGCCGGTCACCACAACGAGAAGTTTGACTTCGACGAGAGCGTAATGACGATCGCGGTCGACACCCTGGCGCGCGTCGCGCTTAACTTTCCCTGGCAGCGGGGGGTGTGATGGAACCCATCTTTCAGTTTGTGGACGAGGTGATTGAGGCAAGCCGCGAGAGGTATTGCGCTATCGCCGATGACATCTGGGATCACCCGGAGACGCGCTTTGAGGAGTTCTGGTCCGCCCGCCGGCTGGCGGACGCCCTGGAAGCGGAAGGTTTTCAGCTTACCCGGGATGCCGGCGGGATCCCCAATGCTTTTATCGCCAGCGTCGGCGAGGGCCAACCGGTTATTGCCCTGCTGGGCGAGTTTGACGCCCTGGCGGGTCTTAGCCAGCAGGCCCACTGCGCGGAGCCGACATCGTCGACGCCGGGGGGCAACGGTCACGGCTGCGGGCACAATCTGCTCGGGACGGCGGCTTTCGCCGCGGCGGTGGCCGCTAAAAAATGGCTGCAGCAGCACGGCGGCGCAGGCACCCTGCGCTTCTACGGTTGCCCGGGAGAAGAAGGCGGCTCGGGCAAAACCTTTATGGTGCGTGAAGGGCTGTTTGATGACGTCGATGCGGCCCTCACCTGGCATCCGGAGGCCTGGGCCGGGATGTTCAGCACCCGCACCCTCGCCAACATTCAGGCGGCGTGGCGCTTTACCGGCACCGCCGCCCACGCCGCCAATTCGCCGCACCTGGGGCGAAGCGCCCTGGACGCGGTCACCCTGATGACCACCGGCAGCAACTTCCTGAATGAACATATTATCGAGAAGGCGCGGGTTCATTACGCCATTACCGATACCGGCGGCGTCTCGCCCAACGTCGTCCAGGCCCAGGCGGAAGTGCTGTATCTGATCCGCGCGCCGGAGATGGCCGACGTGGAACAGATTTTCGCCCGCATTGAGAAGATTGCCCAGGGGGCCGCGCTGATGACCGAGACCCACGTCAGCTGCCGCTTTGAAAAAGCCTGCTCGGGCTATCTGCCCAACCGCACGCTCGAAGCGGCGATGTACCAGGCGGTATGCCATTACGGCACGCCGGCATGGAGCGACGACGAGCGCGCCTTTGCCGCGGCGATCCGCGCCTCGCTCAGCGACAACGATATCAACAACAGCCTGAACAATATCGCCGGCACCGGCGGCGAGGCGGGGAAAACCTTCGCTCGTCGCCACCGCGACACGCTGTTGATTGATGAGGTGGCGCCGTGGGCGGCCACGGATACGCTCCTCGCCGGCTCCACCGACGTCGGCGACGTTAGCTGGAAAGCGCCGGTGGCCCAGTGCTTCAGCCCCTGCTTCGCGGTGGGTACCCCGCTGCACAGCTGGCAGCTGGTGAGCCAGGGACGCACCGCCATCGCCCATAAAGGGATGCTGCTGGCGGGGAAAGTCCTCGCGGCGACGGCGATCCGCTTATTCAGCGACCGCGCGCTGCTGGAGGCCAGTCAGCGAGAGCTCAGGCAAGCGCTGGCCGAACATCCCTACCGCTGCCCGATCCCGGCGGAGGTGAGTCCGTCGGTTTTACGCTAACCATACAGACCAGACCGCTCCTGACAGACGCTGACCGGCATCGCGGCACGCACCGACCATAATAACCGCCGGCAGTACGGGAGCAGGCCTGCCTAACACAACAACGACAACAGAGGAACGCCCATGAGTATGTCATCCATACCGTCGCCTTCCCCCGCCGGAAAGCGCTATGGCTGGGTAGAGAAGATCGGTAATAAGGTCCCGCACCCGTTTTTGCTGTTTATCTATCTTATCGTGGCGCTGATCGCCGCCACGGCGATACTCTCCGCCTTCAACGTCGGGGTCCAAAATCCTGCGGACGGGTCGCGGGTGGTGGTCAAAAACCTGCTCAGCGTGGAAGGGTTGCACTGGTTTCTACCGAACGTGATTAAAAACTTCAGCGGTTTCGCGCCGCTGGGGGCGATCCTCGCCCTGGTGCTGGGCGCCGGCTTTGCCGAGCGGGTGGGCCTGTTGCCCGCGCTGATGGTGAAGATGGCCTCCCACGTTAGCGCCCGTTATGCCAGCTATATGGTGCTGTTTATCGCCTTTTTCAGCCATATCTCCTCCGACGCCGCACTGGTGATCATGCCGCCGCTGGGGGCGCTGATGTTTCTCGCCGTCGGTCGGCATCCGGTCGCCGGCCTGCTGGCGGCCATTGCCGGGGTGGGCTGCGGCTTTACCGCCAATTTACTGATCGTCACCACCGACGTGCTGCTCTCCGGGATCAGCACCGAGGCGGCCAAATCCATCGATGCCTCTCTGCACGTCAGCGTGATCGACAACTGGTACTTTATGGCGACCTCGGTGATCCTCCTGACCCTCGTCGGCGGTTTGATCACTGACAAGCTGGTGGAGCCGCGGCTGGGCCAATGGCAAGGCAGTCGTGATGACAAGCTGCAGACGCTGACCGCCGAGGAGCGTTTCGGCCTGCGCATCGCCGGCGTGGCGACGCTGGCGTTCGTGGCGGTCATCGCCCTGATGGTGGTTCCCGAAAACGGCATTCTTCGCGATCCGGTTCAGCACACGGTCATGCCCTCGCCGTTTATCAAAGGCATCGTGCCGCTGATCATCTTTTTCTTCTTTGTCGTGTCGCTGGCTTACGGCATCGCCACCGGCAAAATTCGCCGCCAGGCCGATCTGCCGCAGCTGATGATTGAGCCGATGAAAGAGATGGCCGGATTTATCGTGATGGTCTTCCCGCTGGCGCAGTTCGTGGCGATGTTCAACTGGAGCAATATGGGTAAGTTTATGGCCGTTGGCCTGACGGACCTGCTGGAGAGCGCCGGCATGAACGGCGTCCCGGCGTTTGTCGGTCTGGCGCTACTGTCGGCTTTTCTGTGTATGTTTATCGCCAGCGGCTCGGCCATCTGGTCGATTCTGGCGCCGATCTTCGTGCCGATGTTTATGCTGCTGGGCTTCCACCCGGCGTTTGCGCAGATCCTGTTTCGCATCGCCGATTCATCGGTGCTGCCGCTGGCGCCGGTTTCACCGTTTGTGCCGCTGTTTCTCGGTTTTTTACAGCGCTACCGACCGGACGCCCGCCTCGGGACATACTATTCGCTGGTGCTCCCTTACCCGCTGATTTTTCTCGCCGTCTGGCTGCTGTTGCTGGTGGGCTGGTATCTGGCAGGACTGCCCATCGGCCCTGGCATCTATCCGCGGCTTCCTTAAGCCGTTGAAGCGCCAGGGACGGCGGCTTACGCTTAACGCGGCACCTTCACTTTGACCTTGCGGGGGAGATCCGCGGCTCCGGCGAAGATGCCGAAAAGCGCGCGATACCCGCGTTCGAGCAACAGCGTGAGGCCATGGATAACCAGGCCGCTGAAGATCAATACGATTACGCCAGTCAGTATATATTGCATAGCCCCACCTCTGAGTTATTAACCGCGCCGCGCCGACGCGGCGGCACCTTCCCGGGCGCGCAAAGCTGCGCGGAGGACCGGCGTCGTCAGCTTAAAAGTAGCAAAAACCATGCCCGATAACCCGTCAGGATCGATCCAAAAATAAATCAACGTAACGGCCGGTGGCTGCCGGTCGATGATGCGGGTTTATCTTTTGGGAGTATAGTTGACCGCCGCCGGCGCGTGGTATCGTGTGGCCCTCGTGTACGATGGTGGATGACCGAAACGATGTTGACCTTGCTGCAGGATAAAATGGATACCCCGCTGGGGGCGCTGTGGGTGCTCTGCGACGAACAGTTTAATTTGCGCGCCGTCGAGTGGGACGAGCACCGCGATCGGATGGAAACCCTGCTCGATGTACACTATCGCCGGGAAGGCTATCAGCGCGTCGACTGCCGCAATCCAGGCGGTCTCAGCAGTAAGCTGAACGACTATTTTGCCGGCGACCTGGCCGTCATCGAGACCCTGCCTACCGCCACCGCCGGCACCCCTTTCCAGCGCCAGGTCTGGCGGGCGTTACGCGAGATCCCCTGCGGCCAGGTGATGCACTACGGTCAGTTGGCCGAGGCGCTCGGTCGTCCCGGCGCGGCGCGCGCCGTGGGGGCCGCCAATGGCGCCAACCCGGTGAGTATTGTGGTGCCCTGCCATCGAGTCATCGGGCGTAACGGCACAATGACCGGCTATGCCGGCGGCGTGCAGCGTAAAGAGTGGCTTCTGCGCCACGAGGGCTATCTGTTGCTTTGACTGAAAATGCGTTTTCGGAATTTTCAGGTAATTTTACAATCCAATGTGGCTGAATAATCTATTTTTAATCAAGCAGATATCAGCCTGTGTTGATTTACCCTGCTGATATTACGTGTTTCAGAGCCTGAAGACTTACCTGCTCATCAAAAAGATGTTAAAATTGACCAATATCAATTAAGGCCTGAGCAGACATATGATCCCTGAGAAGCGAATTATTCGACGCATTCAGTCTGGCGGTTGTGCTATCCATTGTCAGGATTGCAGTATCAGCCAGCTCTGCATCCCCTTTACTCTGAACGAGCATGAGCTTGATCAGCTGGATAATATTATCGAGCGGAAAAAGCCCATCCAGAAAGGTCAAACCTTGTTCAAAGCGGGTGATGAGCTGAAATCGTTGTACGCCATTCGCTCCGGGACTATCAAAAGCTACACCATCACCGAGCAAGGCGATGAGCAGATTACCGGCTTCCATCTGGCGGGCGATCTGGTGGGCTTCGACGCCATCGGCACCGGCCTGCACCCGAGCTTCGCCCAGGCGCTGGAAACCTCGATGGTGTGCGAGATCCCCTTTGAAACCCTCGACGATCTTTCCGGAAAAATGCCGAATTTGCGTCAGCAGATGATGCGCCTGATGAGCGGTGAGATCAAAGGCGACCAGGATATGATCCTGCTGCTTTCCAAAAAGAACGCCGAAGAGCGCCTGGCCGCGTTTATCTATAACCTGTCCCGTCGTTTCGCGCAGCGCGGTTTCTCTCCCCGCGAGTTCCGACTGACCATGACCCGCGGCGACATTGGCAACTATCTCGGCCTCACCGTCGAAACCATCAGCCGTCTGCTGGGGCGTTTCCAGAAGAGCGGCATGCTGGCGGTGAAAGGCAAATACATCACCATTGAAAACGGCGACCTGCTGGCCCAGCTGGCCGGTCAGGCGCGCAACGTCGCTTAATCTCCGCGCAACACCTGGTCAGGATCGGCATTTTTTTCAGATTTGTTGATCTGACCAGGCTCCTCCCCTGTTTCAATTCATCCATATAGGTTATCTTTTTAATAACTGACGGTAGCTGCAGTTGTAAGGAGACCCTGTATGGCGAAGTATCAGAGCATGCTGGTAGTAATCGATCCTAACCAGGACGACCAGCCGGCGCTAAGGCGAGCGGTGTACCTGCACCAACGGATTGGTGGACGCATCAAAGCCTTTTTGCCGATCTATGATTTTTCTTATGAAATGACCACCCTGCTGTCGCCGGACGAACGGACGGCGATGCGTCAGGGCGTCATTGCCCAACGAACGGCCTGGATCCGCGAGCAGGCGAAATTCTATCTTGAATCCGGTGTGCCGATTGACGTGAAAGTGGTGTGGCACAACCGCCCCTTCGAAGCCATTATTCAGGAAGTGATCAGTGAGAAACACGACCTGCTGCTGAAGATGGCCCACCAGCACGACAAGCTGGAAGCGGTGATCTTCACCCCGACCGACTGGCATCTGCTGCGTAAGTGCCCCTGCCCGGTCTGGATGGTGAAAGATCAGCCGTGGCCGGAAGGCGGTAAAGCGCTGGTCGCCGTCAATCTGGCCAGCGAAGAGAATTATCACAACACTCTCAACGAGAAGCTGGTTCGCGAGACGCTGTCGCTGGCGGAAGAAGTCAACCACACTGAAGTGCACCTTATCGGCGCCTATCCGGTCACCCCGATCAATATCGCGATTGAGCTGCCGGATTTCGATCCCAGCGTCTACAACGACGCCATTCGCGGTCAGCATCTGCTGGCGATGAAAGCGCTGCGGCAGAAGTTTGGCATTGACGAGAAATTCACCCATGTGGAAAAAGGGTTGCCTGAGGAGGTGATCCCGGATCTCGCCGAGCATCTGCAGGCGGGGATCGTGGTGCTGGGTACGGTCGGACGCACCGGCCTCTCCGCGGCGTTCCTTGGCAATACCGCGGAGCAGGTCGTCGACCACCTGCGCTGCGATCTGCTGGTGCTTAAACCAGAGGCCTATCAGACGCCGGTGGAACTGGACGACGACGACGACGATTAACCTTCCCTCCCGGAACGTTCACCTTCCCCCGCCTCGCGGGGGATTTTTTTGCCCGCTTTCCCTCAGGCACAAAAAAGGGCCGCTTGCGGCCCCGTCATTGCATGGCGATCATGAACGACTCAGTGGATACCCAGACGCCAGGCCAGATCGATCTCTTCTTTCAGCTCCAGCGAGGAGAGCGCCATCAGGTCAGCAAACTCCAGCTCCAGCAGTTTAAGTTTTTTCAGATACTGCGCTGGGGTCATGACGGTGGTGTCGCGGCGTAAGAATTCGATGGCCATCTGCGTTGGGGTTAACTCGGTATCCATAATATCCTCTGTCTGATGTAAGAACCGGAACATTATACCACCTCTCGCCGCTTATTTTATGAACAATTCCTGGCATCCTTCTGCATATAAAAAAGCCGTCTCACAGGAGACGGCTTATAAACAAACGTTGTAAAACAATAATGTTACATTACAGCGCTTTCAGGATCGCATCGACGCTGGCTTTGGCATCACCAAACAGCATATGGGTGTTCTCTTTAAAGAACAGCGGGTTCTGTACGCCGGCGTAACCGGTGTTCATCGAACGCTTAAAGACCACCACGTTCTGCGCTTTCCACACCTCAAGCACCGGCATACCAGCAATCGGGCTCTTCGGATCGTCCTGCGCCGCCGGGTTGACGGTATCGTTAGCGCCAATGACCAGCACGGTGTCGGTGTCGCTGAAATCATCGTTGATCTCATCCATCTCAAGCACGATGTCGTAAGGCACCTTGGCCTCCGCCAGGAGGACGTTCATATGCCCCGGCAGACGGCCGGCGACCGGGTGAATGCCAAAGCGCACCTTAATGCCGCGCGCCCGCAGCTTCTCGGTGATCTCGGCCACCGGATACTGCGCCTGGGCCACCGCCATACCATAGCCCGGGGTGATGATGACCGAGTGCGAATTTTTCAGCATCTCCGCCGTCTCTTCGGCGCTAATTTCGCGGTGCTCGCCCACTTCTTCATCGCCGCCGCTGGAGGAACCATCGGTGCCGAAGCCGCCGGCGATCACGCTGATAAAGGAGCGGTTCATCGCCTTACACATAATGTAAGAGAGGATGGCGCCGGAAGAGCCCACCAGCGCGCCGGTGACGATCAGCAGGTCATTGCTCAGCATAAAGCCCGCCGCCGCCGCCGCCCAGCCCGAGTAGGAGTTGAGCATAGAGACCACCACCGGCATGTCCGCGCCGCCGATAGAGGCCACCAGGTGCCAGCCGAAGGCCAGCGCGATCGCGGTCATCAACAGCAGGCACAGGACCTGGGTGCCGGTGCTGTCGGAGCGCACGAAAATCACCATCAGTACGAAGGAGACCACCAGCGCCGCCAGGTTCAGCTTATGGCGATTAGGCAGCATCAGCGGTTTGGAGGAGATCTTGCCGCGCAGTTTACCAAACGCCACCACCGAACCGGTGAAGGTCACCGCGCCGATGAAGATGCCGAGGAACACTTCGGTCAAATGGATATTGACCAGAATCTGCTCCATACCGGTTTCATGCTGCAGGTAGCTGTTAAACCCTACCAGCACCGCCGCCAGGCCCACGAAGCTGTGCAGGATGGCCACCAGCTCCGGCATCTCGGTCATTTCGACCTTCTTCGCCAGACGAATACCGATGGCCCCGCCGATCACCATCGCGAGGATAATCCAGCCGACGTTGCCGGCGTCCGGCCCCAGAATGGTGGCGATCAGAGCGATGGCCATCCCGGCGATGCCGAAATAGTTGCCCTGCTGCGAGGTTTCGTGTTTCGACAGACCCGCCAGGCTGAAAATAAACAGGATTGCAGCAACAATGTATGCAGCTGTAACTAATCCACCAGACATGTGCTACCCCTTATCCTTTGCGAAACATTTTCAGCATGCGCTGAGTCACGGTAAAACCACCGAAAATATTAATGCTGGCGATCAGTACCGCGATAAAGCTCAGGAAGCTGACCCAGCCGCCGTGGCCTATCTGCAACAATGCGCCAACCACGATAATGCCCGAAATGGCGTTCGTCACCGACATCAGCGGCGTATGCAGGGCATGGGAGACATTCCATACCACGTAGTAACCCACCACGCAGGCCAGCGCGAAGACGGTGAAATGGCCGAGGAACTCTTTAGGCGCCACGTTGGCCAGCCAGCCGAAGAGGATAATCGCCAGCGCGATCAGCGCATATTTGCGCCACGGCGACGCCGGTTTGACCTCTTCTTTCGGCGCTTCCACTTTTTTCGCCGCGGCCTGCGGCTGAGCGGAGACCTGAATCGGCGGCGCCGGCCAGGTGATTTCGCCTTCGCGCACCACGGTCACGCCGCGCACCACCACGTCATCGAAATCGATAACGATATTGCCGTCTTTCTCTTTGCACAGCAGCTTCAGCAGGTTCACCAGGTTAGTGCCGTAGAGCTGGGAGGACTGGGTCGGCAGACGGCCTGGGAGGTCGGTATAACCGATAATTTTCACGCCGTTAGCGGTGGTCACCACTTCGCCCGGCACGGTGTACTCGCAGTTGCCGCCGTTTTGCGAGGCAAGATCGACCACCACGCTGCCCGACTTCATTGAGTCAACCATTTCCCGGGTGATCAGTTTCGGCGCCGGTTTGCCCGGTATTAACGCCGTGGTGACGATAATATCGACCTCTTTCGCCTGGGCGGCGAACAGCGCCATTTCGGCTTTGATAAAGGCTTCGGACATCACCTTGGCATAGCCGTCGCCGCTGCCCGCTTCCTCTTTAAAATCCAGCTCGAGGAACTCGGCGCCCATACTCTGCACCTGCTCCTTCACTTCCGGGCGAGTATCGAAGGCGCGGACAATCGCGCCCAGGCTATTGGCGGCGCCAATCGCCGCCAGTCCAGCCACCCCGGCGCCGATAACCATCACCTTGGCGGGCGGAACTTTGCCTGCCGCCGTGATCTGGCCGGTAAAGAAACGACCGAATTCATGGGCCGCTTCAACGATAGCGCGGTACCCGGCGATATTGGCCATTGAGCTGAGCGCATCCAGCGATTGGGCGCGTGAGATACGCGGCACCGAATCCATCGCCATCACGTTGATATTACGGGCCGCCAGTTTTTCCATCAGCTGCGGGTTTTGCGCCGGCCAGATAAAGCTAATCAGCGTGGTTCCTGGGTTTAACAGGGCAATTTCATCGTCATTCGGGGCATTGACCTTGAGGATGACATCAGACTGCCACACCTCGTCGCCGGTCACGATTTCAGCCCCTGCCTGGGCAAAGGCCTCATCGTCAAAGCTGGCCAGCTTCCCGGCGCCGCTTTCTACCGCGACGCTAAAGCCGAGTTTGAGCAACTGCTCAACGGTCTTCGGCGTGGCGGCGGCCCGGGTCTCCTGGGCTAGCCTTTCTTGTGGTACACCAATACGCATAGTTTTCCCTTCCATCGGTTTTTGATGATGGTTTACTTTTCTGACCAACAGCGACAGGACGGCAAAATCATCCTCGCCATCTTTCGCTGTCTGCAAAATGAAACAGTAACAAACTTTTTATAACCTACTGAAAATAGCGATTGTGATCTACAGCGATAAAACAGAAATTTTGATTTTATTGCTTATTGTCAGCACAGATGGTTCCGGGCAGCAATATTTACCTGAATTTGCCTCTCAGGCCTGATAATCCGCTTATCCAGCGGTATAAAACGCCATTTATCGCCATTGAGATCATTGTATTAACATTACATTAACTAATAAAAGTGGTATCGATTATCGTTTTTGCTGGTCAAGCGGCTGTTTTTTCAACATATCGAAAAATGTTATCTTTCCGTAGTATACGATTCGGGCGGCACGCAAAAAATGACGCAGACAGTCACGGCGATTAAATGCAATAATCAAACGTTTTCAGTCAACAACAACACCAGTATATGGTTTGCGCAAGGCAAAGGATTATTTTTATGAAGCTTAAAAACACCCTCCTGGCGTCTGCTCTCCTGACAACCGCCACGTTGTCTGCCCACGCAGCGACCGAGTTGACCCCGGAGCAGGCGGCTGCGCTGAAGCCCTACGATCGCGTTGTCGTCACCGGCCGCTTTAATGCCATTGGCGACGCAGTGCAAGCGGTATCGCGCAAAGCTGACAAAGACGGCGCGGCCTCATTCTATGTTGTCGACACGTCGGATTACGGCAATGGCGGCAACTGGCGCGTCACGGCTGACCTCTATAAAGACGACGCGCCGAAAGCGGATGCGCCGAAAAATCGCATCATCAATGGCGTGATGGAGCTGCCGAAAGATCAGGCCGTTGAGCTGATGCCTTACGACACCGTCACCGTCCAGGGCTTCTATCGCAGCCAGCCGGAAGTGAACGACGCCATCACCAAAGCGGCGAAAGCGAAAGGCGCCTATGCGTTCTTCATCGTCCGCCAGGTGGACGCCAACCAGGGCGGCAACCAGCGCATTACCGCCTATATCTACAAAAAAGATGCGGAGAAACGCGTTCTGCAGAGCCCGGACGCTATCCCGGCTGATTCTGAAGCCGGCCGCGCGGCGCTGGCCAAAGGCGGCGAAGCGGCGAAAAACGTCGAAATCCCGGGCGTCGCCACCACCGCGGCGGTTGGCTCCGGCACCGGCGTAGGTCGTTTCTTCGAGACCCAGTCGTCAAAAGGCGGACGTTACACTGTCACGCTGCCGGACGGCACCAAAGTTGAAGAAGTGAACAAAGTGACTGCGGCGCAAATGGTGCCGTTCGATAACATCAAGTTCACCGGCAACTACGGCAACATGACCGAGATCTCCTATCAGACGGCAAAACGCGCGGCGAAGAAAGGGGCGAAGTACTATCACATTACCCGCCAGTGGCAGGAACGCGGCGGCAACATCACCATCAGCGCCGATTTGTACAAATAATCGCTGCTGACTGGCTAAAAAGGCGGCGCATTGCCGCCTTTTCATTTTTTTTCATCCCCCGCCATTGCATGGCCCCCGGACACTCCGTAAAATCCCGCGCCTTAGCGCAATCCTCCATTTTTATGCGATTTCGCAAAATAAATATTCTGGAACAGCCATTTTCACCTCGGGAATGCAATGGAAAAGAAACTGGGCCTGAGCGCCCTGACCGCCCTGGTCCTCAGCTCAATGCTCGGCGCTGGCGTATTCAGTTTGCCGCAAAATATGGCGGCCGTGGCCAGCCCTTCCGCTCTGCTCATCGGCTGGGCGATTACCGGCGTCGGGATCCTGTTCCTCGCCTTCGCGATGCTGCTGTTGACCCGTATTCGTCCCGACCTCGACGGCGGGATCTTCACCTACGCCCGCGAAGGGTTCGGCGAGCTGATCGGCTTCTGTTCCGCCTGGGGCTACTGGCTGTGCGCGGTGATCGCCAATGTCTCCTATCTGGTGATCGTCTTTTCGGCGCTCAGTTTCTTCACCGATACCCCTGAGCTGCGCCTGTTTGGCGATGGCAACACCTGGCAGTCTATCGTTGGCGCTTCAGTTCTGCTGTGGGTGGTCCACTTCCTGGTCCTGCGTGGCGTGCAGACGGCGGCGGGGATTAACCTGGTCGCCACCCTCGCCAAGCTGTTGCCGCTGGGGGCGTTTGTCGCCCTCGCCGCCCTGGCCTTTCAGCTGGATACGTTCCGCCTCGATTTCAGCGGCCTGGCGCTGGGCGTACCGGTGTGGGAGCAGGTTAAAAACACGATGCTGATCACTCTGTGGGTGTTTATCGGCGTCGAGGGCGCGGTGGTGGTCTCCGCCCGCGCGCGACACAAGCGGGACGTTGGCCGCGCGACGCTGCTGGCGGTGCTTTCGGCCCTCGCGGTGTATCTGCTGGTCACCCTGCTGTCGCTGGGCGTGGTGCCGCGTAGCGAACTGGCCGAAATGCGCAACCCGTCGATGGCGGGACTGATGGTCAGACTGATGGGCTCGTGGGGTGAAATTGTGATTGCCGCCGGGCTTATCGTGTCGGTGTGTGGCGCCTATCTCAGCTGGACGATCATGGCTGCCGAAGTGCCTTACCTCGCCGCCACTCACAAAGCCTTCCCGCGCCTGTTCGCCCGCCAGAACCGCAACAACGCCCCCTCCGCTTCGCTGTGGCTGACCAATATCAGCGTTCAGGCGTCGCTGGTCCTCATCTGGCTGACCGGTTCGGACTACGGCACCCTGCTGACCATCGCCTCAGAGATGATCCTCGTGCCCTATCTGCTGGTCGGCGCCTTTTTGCTCAAAATCGCCACCCGTCCGCTGCATAAAGCGGTGGGTATCGGCGCCTGCATTTATGGCTTATGGTTATTATACGCGTCGGGACCTGTGCATTTGCTGTTGTCGGTGGTACTTTACGCTCCGGGTCTTCTGGTCTTTTTGTACGCCCGACGTACGCACCAGCACGATCGTTCGCTCAAACGCCGCGAATTGGCGCTAATTGGTTTATTGCTGGTTGCCGCTGTGCCGGCAACGTGGATGCTGGTGGGGTAAGCGGTCGCCCTGCCGCAGAAATCAAAGGAGATACCCATGGCTGAACAACAGCCCCGCCCGGTTCTGATCACAGGAGGAGGCCGCCGCATCGGCCTCGCGCTGGCGCACCATTTTCTGCAGCAACACCAGCCGGTTATCGTCAGCTATCGCACGCCCTATCCGGCGATCGAAGACCTGCGCGAAGCGGGCGCCCTCTGTCTGCAGGCCGACTTCAGCAGCGATGACGGCATTCTGACCTTTGCCGAAGCGGTTAAATCGCATACCAGCGGCCTGCGGGCCATCATCCACAACGCCAGCGACTGGATGGCGGAGAAGCCGGGCGTACCGCTCAGCACGGTGATCAACCGCATGATGCAGATCCACGTCCATGCCCCCTATCTGCTCAACCACGCGCTGGAGGATCTCCTGCGCGGCCACGGCCATGCCGCCAGCGACATTATCCATATCACCGATTACGTGGTGGAGCGCGGGAGCGATAAACATATCGCCTACGCCGCCAGCAAGGCCGCGCTGGACAACATGACCCGCTCCTTTGCCCGCAAGCTGGCCCCGGAGATCAAAGTCAACGCCATTGCGCCGTCGCTGATCATGTTCAATGAAGGTGACGACGAGGCTTATCGTCAGCAGGCGCTGGATAAGTCGCTGATGAAAATCGCCCCGGGCGAGAAAGAGATCAGCGACCTTATCGACTATCTGTTTACCAGCCGCTACGTGACCGGCCGGTCATTCGCCGTCGACGGCGGTCGCCCTCTGCGTTAGTGGAAGCGGCTCCAGCCAACAATCAACAGCCACGCGCACAGCCCCCAGCACCCCACTGCGCCTGCCAGCGCCAACGGCAGGCGCATGATCCCGGTGAAGTACCACAGCGACAGCAGATAGATAAAATAGGGAACGATCGACCACATACCGAACACGATAGTGGTGCGCAGGGCTTCAATACCGCGCTCGCTGGCGACAATATAGTGGGCGATGAGCGCAAAGGTGGGAAACAGCGGAACAAGTCCGGCGATGGCGTAGTTTTTGGTTTTCGCCAGCACGCCAATCAGCACCACCACCAGCGCGCCCAGCAGCCCTTTGATTAACAGCCCCATGTCCTTATGCCTTAACAATGAATCAACAAGTTAGCGCAGCATAGCGGAATTAGCGCTGTTTATAAAAGAGGAATGGCGGGTAAAATAGGCGCGGTGTATGTTACTTCTTTTACTGATGTGCAATAGACATGAATAAAATCGTTTTTGTTGAGGATGACCCTGAGGTAGGGGCGCTGATCGCCGCCTATCTCGGCAAGCATGATATGGATGTGGTGGTCGAGCCTCGCGGCGACCGCGCAGAGGAAGTGATCGCGCGGGAGAAACCGGACCTCGTGCTCCTGGACATTATGCTGCCCGGCAAGGACGGAATGACGCTCTGTCGCGATCTGCGTGGGCAATGGCAAGGGCCGATTGTCCTGCTGACCTCGCTCGACAGCGATATGAACCATATCCTCTCCCTGGAGATGGGCGCCAGCGATTATATCCTGAAAACCACCCCGCCGGCGGTGCTGCTGGCGCGACTGCGTCTGCATTTGCGCCAGCATATCGCCCCGGCGGGAGCTGGCGCGCCTGCGACGCTCACCCCGCACAAGACCATCTCCTTTGGCTCACTGACCATTGACCCGGTCAACCGCCAGGTGCTGCTCGGCGGAGAAAGCGTCGCCCTGTCTACCGCCGATTTCGACCTGCTGTGGGAGCTGGCTACCCACGCCGGGCAGATTATGGATCGCGACGCCCTGCTGAAAAATTTACGCGGCGTCACCTACGACGGGATGGATCGCAGCGTCGACGTCGCCATCTCGCGCCTGCGCAAAAAACTGCTCGATAACGCCACAGAACCCTACCGGATTAAGACGGTACGCAATAAAGGCTACCTCTTCGCCCCCCACGCCTGGGACAACTGAGCGGTCCTTCTGCGGCCCTGAAAGGGGCCCGTTTACCGCCTGTTCCCCGGCGGCATGCGCATCGCATTTTCCGCCGCCTTCGCGCTGGCGGGCCGCCGCCAGTTTGTCATATTGAGTAAATCAATATGTTTCGCCGTACAGAAGCCCATCACATAACCCCTCAATATGATTGTGCTCAAGGACTTACCGTTATCAGAGTGGCATAAAGCCTGAAAACACAGGACTTTTGCATGATGAAATACGTTGTACTTTTGGCACTTACCCTCTTCACGTCACTCTCTGGCTGGGCTTTTTCCCTCGACAACGCCGATATCCGGCTCCTCTGTCCACAGCGCGGGCAAATTAAGGTGCTCCTCCACCGCTATCAACATACCCAGCAATCCTGGGGAGATCACCATTTCGAAACCGGCGGCGGATACGTGCGCCAGGGGCCGCTGCTGGTGATCCCGTTTGCTAACCTTGATCAGATGATTTACCACCAGACCACCGGCGAATTTGCTTACTGGTATGCCGAAGCAAAACAGCTGGTGCGCTGTCGACTGCTGAGCCTGGCCACCCTCTATCCGGTGGATATCCCCTACTATCGCGAGTAGCGCCCAGCGGCGCGCAGATGACACTGGACATAATCCTTGCCTAATGCAGAGGTAAGCTCGCAATAAGTGACACTGTCACATTTTCAACGACGTCGCTCCCCCCGGCTGGCTATTGTCAGGGGGCATAAACCCTGCTTTGATAGCGTATCGGTTACTCCCGCGCGGGCCTCGGCTCGCCCCGGTAAACCCGAGACGTTTCCGCCTCGCCGGGCAGATGGTCCCGAGGCGCCGGCAGGTTTCTCTTTTTGACTATGCGGTAATGTAATGAAAAAGCTGTTCGTGCAGTTCTACCTTCTGCTCTTCGTCTGCTTTCTGGTGATGACCATGCTGGTGGGCCTGGTCTATAAATTTACCGCTGAACGCGCCGGCCGGCAGTCGCTTGACGATCTGATGAAAAGCTCACTGTATCTGATGCGCAGCGAGCTGCGGGAAATTCCGCCTCGCGACTGGAGCAAAACGCTGAAAGAACTGGACCTTAATCTGTCGTTCGACCTGCACATCGAGCCGATGAGCAAATTCAAATTGTCGGAAAGCTCGATGCAGCACCTGCGCGCCGGGGATATCGTCGCGCTCGACGACCAGTACACCTTTATCCAGCGCATCCCCCGCAGCCACTATGTGTTATCCGTGGGCCCGGTGCCCTATCTCTATTTTCTGCATGAAATGCGTCTCCTGGACGTGGCGCTGATGGCGTTTATCGCTATCTCGCTGGCCTTCCCGGTGTTTATCTGGATGCGTCCGCACTGGCAGGACATGCTGCGCATTGAGACCGCCGCCCAGCGCTTTGGCGAAGGCCACCTCAGCGAGCGTATTCATTTTGACAGCATGTCCAGCTTTGAGCGGCTCGGGGTGGCCTTCAACCAGATGGCCGACAACATTAACGCCCTCATTGCCAGTAAAAAGCAGCTGATTGACGGCATCGCCCATGAGCTCAGGACGCCGCTGGTGCGCCTGCGCTACCGTCTGGAGATGAGCGAAAACCTCACCGAGGCGGAATCGCAGGCGCTGAACCGCGATATCGGCCAGTTGGAGGCGCTCATAGAAGAGCTCCTGACCTACGCCCGTCTCGACCGCCCGCAGACGGAGCTCAGCCTGACCACCCCCGATTTCCCCGCCTGGATCAGCGACCACGTCGAGGATATCCAGATGGTCAACCCGCAGCGCGAAGTCGGCCTGGCGACGCTGACCCGCGGCAACTATGGCGCGCTGGATATGCGGTTGATGGAGCGGGTGCTGGATAATCTGGTGAACAACGCCCTGCGCTACAGCGGTCAGCGGGTGGCGGTCAGCCTGACCCTGCAGGGTTCCCGCGCGTCGTTGCAGGTCGACGATGACGGCCCGGGCATTGCCCCCGAGGAGCGCGAGCGGGTGTTCGAACCTTTTGTTCGTCTTGACCCCAGCCGCGATCGGGCGACCGGAGGCTGCGGCCTCGGCCTGGCCATCGTCCACAGTATCGCCCAGGCGATGGGGGGCGACGTTCGCTGCGAGGCCAGTCCACTCGGCGGCGCCCGCTTCTGCTTTAGCTGGCCGGTCTATCATCAGTTGCCCGATTTTACCTCTGCCTGAATAAAACTTGCGCAGAGGCCGCGGGCTGGGTATGCTGCAAAAATCGAATAGTATGTTGTAACTAAGGTGAAGGCGATGGCCAGCTACGACCTCGTTGAACGTCTGAATGATACCTTTCGCCAGATCGAGCTGGAGCTGCAGGCGCTGCGCCAGGCGTTAGCGACCTGCCGGCTGCTGGCGGGCCGGGTGTTTGAGCTGCCGGCGATCAGTAAGGATGCCGAGCACGACCCGCTGGCGAACATTACGGTCGTCCAGCACACCGGCGAGGCGGCGCTGGATCTCGCCCTGCGCCACTACGGCCATCTGTTTATCCAGCAGCAGTCGGAAACCCGCAGCAGCAAAGCCGCCGTCCGCCTGCCGGGCGCTATCTGTCTCCAGGTCACCGCCGCGGAACAGCAGGTGCTGCTGGCGCGCATTCAGCAGATTAACGCCCTGAAGGCCACCTTCGAGAAAATCGTCACTGTCGACGCTGGCCTGCCCCCCACCGCCCGCTTTGAGTGGGTGCATCGCCATCTGCCTGGGTTAATCACCCTCAGCGCCTATCGCACGCTAACGCCCCTCCTCGACCCGAGCACTATCCGCTTCGGCTGGGCCAATAAGCACGTGATCAAAAATCTGACCCGCGACCAGGTGTTGATGATGCTGGAAAAAAGCCTGCAATCGCCGCGGGCGGTGCCGCCCTGGACCCGCGAGCAGTGGCAGAGCAAACTGGAAAGGGAGTATCAGGATATCGCCGCCCTGCCGCAGCGGGCGCGGCTAAAAATCAAACGGCCGGTGAAAGTGCAGCCGATTGCCCGCGTCTGGTATGCCAGCGAGCAGAAACAGGTGCAGTACGCCTGCCCCAGCCCGCTGATCGCCCTGATGTCCGGTAGCCAGGGGGTCAGCGTGCCGGATATTGGCGAATTGCTCAACTACGATGCCGACAACGTGCAATACCGCTACAAACCGGAGGCGCAGGCGCTGAGATTACTGATCCCTCGTCTGCACCTCTGGCTGGCTAGCGAGTAGCCAGGCTGCCGACCATCTGTTCCGGGCGCACCCAGCTATCGAATTCGGCTTCCGTCAGGTAGCCCAGCGCCAGCGCCGAAGCCTTCAGGGTCAGCCCCTCATGGTGCGCTTTTTTGGCGATCTCCGCCGCTTTATCATAGCCGATATGGGTATTCAGCGCGGTCACCAGCATCAACGACTCGTTGAGCAGTTGGGTGATCCGCTCACGATTCGGCTCAATCCCCACCGCACAGTGCTCGTTAAAGCTCGCCATGCCGTCCGCCAGCAGACGCACCGACTGCAGGAAGTTGTGAATGACCATCGGCCGATAGACGTTGAGCTCAAAGTTACCCGAGGCGCCGCCGATATTCACCGCCACGTCGTTACCCATCACCTGGCAGCAGACCATGGTCAGGGCCTCGCACTGCGTCGGGTTGACCTTACCGGGCATAATCGATGACCCAGGCTCGTTTTCCGGGATGGCGATTTCGCCAATCCCGCAGCGCGGCCCGGAGGCCAGCCAGCGGACATCGTTAGCGATTTTCATCAGCGAGGCCGCCAGACCTTTCAGCGCGCCGTGGGCATGGACCAGGGCATCGACAGTGGCCAGCGCTTCGAATTTATTCGGCGCGGTGACAAACGGCTGTCCGCTGAGCGAGGCCAGCTCGGCCGCCACCCGCACGGCATATTCCGGATGCGTATTCAGCCCGGTCCCCACCGCCGTCCCGCCCAGCGCCAGCTCGGCAAGGTGCGGCTGGCTGGCTTCAAGATGCTTCAGGCTATGGTCCAGCATCGCCACCCAGCCGGAGATTTCCTGGCCTAAGGTGAGCGGCGTGGCGTCCTGCAGATGGGTGCGACCGATCTTCACGATATCCCTGAAGGCCACCGCTTTTTCGTTGAGCGTGGCCCGCAGCGCCTGCAGCGACGGAAGCAATTTTTCCCGCAGGGCGACCAGCGCCGCGACGTGCATGGCGGTGGGGAACACATCGTTCGAGCTCTGGCTTTTATTGACATCGTCATTGGGGTGGATTTTTCGCGCCATCCCCCGCTCACCGCCGAGCAGTTCACTGGCGCGGTTAGCCAGCACCTCGTTCATATTCATATTGCTCTGGGTGCCGGAACCGGTCTGCCAGATAGCCAGCGGGAACTCCTGGGGGTGTTTTCCGGCCAGTACTTCGTCAGCGGCGGCGACGATCGCCCCGGCTTTCTCCGCCGTCAGCAGGCCAAGATCCTGATTGACCTTCGCCGCCGCCCGCTTGGTCAGCGCGAGGGCATATATCAGTTCCCCGGGCATTTTTTCGGTCGAGATGCGGAAATGCTCCAGCGAACGCTGGGTCTGGGCGCCCCAGAGTTTATCGGCCGGGACGTCGATGGCGCCCATCGAGTCTTTTTCACTGCGATGCGTTGTCATTACTTTCTCCTTGGATGAAAAGTGCGTCATAGCGACAAAGCTCACCTGCTTAAAAGAGTAAGTATTGGCCAGATTGATAAGTTGTTTTGGTGGTTCGTGCCGCAAAGCGGCATAAAAAAGCCGCCCCGAAGGACGGCCCGGAAGGCTGACAACGTGCCATCTTCAGGAATTGCCCGGCGGCGCTGCGGTTGCGCGGGCCGACAGGGAATGGCATAACCGGTTGATAGTGCTGTTTTCGTAGGCCGGGTAAGGCGAAAGCCGCCACCCGGCAGAAAGCGCGCACGATAACGAAAACAGGTTTGTCATCGGCCAGAGCCGCCCCGAAGGGCGGCCAGGTTTATTTCACGCAGCGGGCGCACTGCGACGTCTGGATCTGCTGGAAGAAGTCGTTGCCTTTATCATCGACGAGGATAAACGCCGGGAAGTCTTCCACTTCGATTTTCCAGATCGCCTCCATCCCCAACTCCGGATACGCCACGCACTCCAGGCTGCGGATGCTCTGCTGAGCCAGTACCGCCGCCGGGCCGCCGATGCTGCCGAGGTAGAAACCGCCGTGCTTGTGGCAGGCGTCGGTGACCTGCTGGCTGCGGTTGCCTTTCGCCAGCATGATCTTACTCGCGCCGTGAGACTGCAGCAGATCGACGTAAGAGTCCATGCGGCCTGCGGTAGTCGGGCCGAGGGAGCCGGAGGCGTAACCGTCCGGCGTCTTGGCCGGGCCGGCGTAGTAGATCGGGTGATCTTTCACGTACTGCGGCAGTTCCTCGCCATTATCGATAAGCTCTTTCAGCTTGGCGTGGGCGATGTCGCGGGCGACGATAATGGTGCCGCTCAGCGACAGACGGGTGGAGACCGGATACTGCGACAGCAGCGCCAGGATCTCGCTCATCGGCTGGTTAAGGTTCACCTTTACCGCTTCGCCTTCGCCGGCCTGGCGCAGATGCTCAGGGATATATTTCCCCGGATTGCTCTCCAGCTTCTCGATCCAGATGCCGTCGCGGTTGATTTTGGCTTTGATGTTGCGGTCGGCGGAACAGGAAACCCCCATCCCTACCGGACAGGAGGCGCCGTGGCGCGGCAGGCGGATCACCCGGATATCGTGGGCGAAGTATTTGCCGCCGAACTGCGCGCCGAGGCCGAGGTTTTGCGCTTCCTGCAGCAGCTCCTGCTCCAGCTGAATGTCGCGGAACGCCTGGCCGTGCTCATTACCTTCGGTCGGCAGACCGTCGTAATATTTGGTGGACGCCAGCTTGACGGTCTTCAGCGTCGCTTCCGCCGAGGTACCGCCGATGACAAAGGCGATGTGGTACGGCGGGCAGGCAGCGGTACCGAGGGTACGCATCTTCTCCACCAGATAGTTTTTCAGCTTCGCCGGGGTGATCAGCGCTTTGGTTTCCTGGTAGAGATAGGTTTTGTTCGCCGAGCCGCCGCCTTTGGCGATACAGAGGAATTTGTACTCATCGCCATCGGTAGCATAGAGGTCGATCTGCGCCGGCAGGTTGGTGCCGGTGTTGACCTCTTTATACATATCCAGCGGGGCGTTCTGCGAATAGCGCAGGTTGTCCTGGATGTAGGTGTTGTATACCCCCTGCGCCAGCGCGGCTTCGTCGCCGCCGCCGGTCCAGACGCGCTGGCCTTTTTTACCCATGATGATGGCGGTGCCGGTGTCCTGGCAGGTAGGCAGAATGCCTTTGGCGGCGATATCGGAGTTGCGCAGGAACTGCAGGGCGACGTATTTGTCGTTTTCGCTGGCTTCCGGGTCGTTAAGGATATCCGCTACCTGCTGCTGATGGGCCGGGCGAAGCATAAAGGAGGCGTCGTGGAAGGCATGTTGCGCCAGAAGGGTCAGCGCCTGAGGGTCAACTTTTAGCACTTCCTGGCCGGCAAATTCGGCGACGGAGACGTAATCACTGCTGAGGAGATAATACTCGGTGTCATCCTTTTTGAGGGGAAAAGGATCCTGGTAAACAAACGGTTTATTCGACATTGTACTCTCACTTACTGCTTTGGCTGATTATGTTTCAGGCAGGGACTCCATGTGCCTGTAGAAAAGCGAGTCGATCAATTTTACACAAATTTTTAACAAAAACTGAGACAGGGACGACTTTTTCTTTCAGCAGTTGCTTCTCCAGCGTTTGCTGGTTTAATAGGGCGATAAATTTTACTTTGATTGAAACAGGGATTGAGAATGCAAAAGCTGATTAACGCCGTGCAGAACTATGCATGGGGAAGCCACACCGCCTTAACTGAACTGTATGGCATCGCCAACCCGGACAACCTGCCGATGGCAGAGCTGTGGATGGGGGCGCATCCGAAGAGCAGCTCGCAGATCCTGGCGGCAGACGGCCAGCCGCGTTCGCTGCGCGAAGTGATTGACGCGGACAAAGCCGCCCTGCTCGGCGACAAAGTGGCGCAGCGCTTCGGTGAACTGCCGTTCCTGTTTAAAGTGCTGTGCGCCGCGCAGCCCCTCTCCATTCAGGTCCATCCTAACAAGCAGGCCTCCGAAGAGGGTTTCGCCCGCGAGAACGCCGCCGGCATCCCCCTCTCCGCCGCCGAACGTAACTACAAAGATCCGAACCACAAGCCGGAGCTGGTCTTCGCCCTGACCCCGTTCCTGGCGATGAACGCGTTTCGCGAGTTCAGCGAGATTGTCAGCCTGCTGCAGCCGGTGGCTAACGCGCACCCGGCGATCGGCGCCTTCCTGCAGCAGCCGGACGCGGCTCGCCTGAGCCAGCTGTTTGCCAGCCTGCTGAATATGCAGGGCGAGGAAAAAGCGCAGGCGCTGCAGGCGCTGCGCGAGGTGCTGGACCGCGAACAGGGCGAACCGTGGCAGACCATCCGCCTGATCGCCGAATTTTATCCCGACGACAGCGGCCTTTTCTCCCCGCTGCTGCTGAACGTGGTGAAGCTGAATCCGGGCGAAGCGATGTTCCTGTTTGCCGAAACGCCGCACGCGTATCTGCAGGGGGTGGCGCTGGAGGTGATGGCCAACTCGGATAACGTGCTGCGCGCCGGCCTGACGCCGAAGTACATTGATATCCCTGAGCTGGTGGCCAACGTCAAGTTCGAGGCCAAACCGGCGGGTGAGCTGCTGACCCAGCCGCAGCGGCACGGCGCGGAGCTGGACTTCCCGATCCCGGTGGAAGATTTTGCCTTCTCGCTGCACGATCTCTCCGCCGAAGCCAGCGATCTGGCCCAGTCGAGCGCGGCGATCGTTTTCTGCGTCGACGGCGAAGCCCTGCTGCGCAAAGGCGACCAGAGCCTGACCCTCAAGCCGGGCGAATCGGCCTTTGTGGCCGCCAATGAGTCGCCGGTGCAGGTCAGCGGCCATGGCCGCGTGGCGCGCGTGTTCAATAAGCTCCAGTAAACGACAGACCTTTCAGGTCGCGCTTACTGATTATGACAACTCAGCCAGGCGGTCTCTCCGCCTGGCTTCATTTATGGACAAATGCTATGAAAAAATCGCTGGTCGCAGCAGGAATCATCGTGGCGCTGGGCGTGGTATGGACAGGCGGCGCCTGGTACACCGGCAAACAGCTGGAAGGCCGGATTGCCGATATGGTGCAGCAGGCTAACGCGCAGTTACGCAGCAGCGCGCCGGAGTCAGGTCTGGAGCTGAGCTATCAGGACTACCAGCGCGGGCTGTTCAGCAGCCATCTGCAGCTGGTGGTGAAGCCGATCGCCGGTCAGGCTAACGGCTGGCTGGCCGCCGGGCAGAGCGTGGTGCTTGACGAGGTGGTCGATCACGGCCCCTTCCCGCTGGCCTCGTTAAAAACCTTTAATCTGGCCCCGGCGATGGCCTCGGTCCACACCACGCTGGTGAAAAACGACGCCAGCCAGGCGCTGTTCGAGATTGCCAAAGGCAATACCCCCTTTACTGTCGATACGCGCATCGCCTACAGCGGCGACAGCCAGTCGGCGATCGTCCTCAATGCCCTCGACTACGCCAAAGGGGATGAGAAAGTCACCTTCAGCGGCGGCGAGTTCCAGCTCGACGCCGACCGCGACGGCAAAAACATCAGTCTGAAGGGCCAGGCCGGCAGCGGCCAGATCGATGCTCTCAACGAATATAACCAGAAGGTGCAGCTGCGCTTCGTCAACCTGACCACCGACGGCGCCACCGAGCTGGCCAGCTTCAACGAGCGTATCGGCCAGCAAAAAATGACCCTCGATAAACTGGCCATCAGCGTCGAAGGCAAAGAGCTGGCGCTGGTTGACGGCATGGCGCTGGACGGCGGCTCCACGCTGACCAAGGACGGCAAAGGCGTGAACAGCCAGGTGAACTACACCGTCAACAGCCTGAAGCTGCAGGGTCAGGATATGGGTAGCGGCAAACTGACGCTGAAAGTGGATAACGTCGACGGTCAGGCGTGGCACCAGTTCAGCCAGCAGTACAGCGCGCAGTCTCAGGCGCTGCTGGCGAAACCAGAGCTGGCGCAGAACCCGGAGCTGTACCAGCAGGCGCTTACCGAAACCCTGTTCAATGCGCTGCCGATCCTGCTTAAGGGCAATCCGTCGGTGACTATCTCACCGCTGAGCTGGCGCAATGCCAAAGGCGAAAGCAGCCTCAACCTCTCGGTGCTGCTGAAAGATCCGGCCCTGGTGACCGCCCCGCCGCAGACCCTGGCGGACAGCCTGGATCGCGTGGTGCAGTCCCTTGACGGCAAAGTGGTGATCCCGGTGGATATGGCGACGGAGTTTATGACTAAGATCGCCGGTCTGGAAGGCTACCAGCCAGCCGACGCCGCCAAACTCGCCGATCAGCAGGTCAAAGGCCTGGCGGCGATGGGCCAGATGTTCCGCATCACCACCATGGAAGATAACGCCATCAGCAGCAGCCTGCAGTACGCGAACGGCCAGGTGACGCTGAACGGCCAGAAAATGCCGCTGGAGGATTTTGCCGCGATGTTTGGTCTCGAAGCGCCTTCGTTACCGGACAGCGCGCCGCAGGAGGGCCAGCCGCAGCAGGATGACGCCGCGCCTCAGCAGGACGACGCCGCCCCGCAGCCGTAATTTATCGGCTCAGGAGACGGCCAGCGCGCGCCGTCTCCGTCATTTTCTCGTCACCAGCCGCGGGGGCATGATCTGATTTCGCGTCTCGCCCGCGCCCTCCTCCAGCCGCCGCAGCATCGACTCCGCCAGCGTTTTCCCCATCTCGCGCGCCGGGGTGGTGACCCAGGTGAGCGGCAGGTCGTCAAGCGCGGCCTCAGGCACATCGGCGAACGCCGCCAGCGCCACCCGCTGCTCGAAGTAGCTGTCGACGCCATCTTCCCCGCTCTGCCTTCCGGCGCGCAGCAGACCGAACCACGCGCCGGTCGCCGGGCAGAAGGTGGCGATTATGCCGGGGTATACCTATGGTCCCGAAGGCAATGGCTTTCTGCGCCTCAATGTCGGCTGTCCACGCGAGAAGCTGGAGCGCGGTGTCGCAGGGCTAATAGCCGCCCTGCGCAGCCTTATCTGATGCGCCGGCAAAGTGAATTATCTGGTTGTCAAACCCTATCCTGCCTGCCAGATGGCTGGCAGGATGATCGAGGCTTTTCCCCTGGCGCAGGCAAACCCTGTAGCGGCCATGAATGACTCTCGCGCCCGGCTGATGTCGGCATTATTAAAATAATTTTGATATTCCTCAAAACTTTTTTAGGCAGGAAGCGGTATTAATTTGGCCGCTTAATCATTGCTTACACTGGTTTATTGAGGAGGAGAGCATGAAAACCTATGACCGTAATCGTAACGCTATTGCCACCGGCAGTATGGTCATGATCGCCGGTAACGGTACGACGGGCGTGATTAAAGCGATCCATGGCGAGGGGAAAACCGCCGAGCAGCTGCGTCGGGCGGACTGCGTGGAAATCGACGGCTGCGAGGGCCGCTTCTGTCCGTTAGATCTGATCCGTCTCGGTTTCCATTAATCCCTGCCGCCAGGGCAACATGAGCAGGCCACCCAGGGTGGCCTCTCCTTTACCGGCCTGATACAGGCGCTTAGCGAAAGCTCCACTGAATACTCATCACAAAGATCGCCGGGAGAATAATCCCGCCCTCGACGCCGAAATAATCGGTAAAGTTATACTGCAGACCATGATAGATATAGGGCGAAAAACCGACGCCGGTGATTTTTTTGGCGGTGCGGTAGGTGCCTGAATCGCCGCAGTGGCTGAAAGCGTCAAAGAAAAATTCCCCGGTATAGGCATACACCCCTTTCAGCAGCCAGCCGGTGTCGTTTTGCAGCCAGTCGCGGCGCACGCCGAGGGTCAGACAGCGATCGTCGAAGCTGTTTTTCATGGTGCCGACCAGCGCGCTGTATTTTGAATCCGCTGAAAACTTGCGCTCCACCGAGAAAAAGTTGTTGTTGAAATGCTCGTTATATTGTCCGTGGTTGCCGGTCATGTGATAAACATAGGAGCCGGTATTCATCGAATAGAGATTTAATTCCCCGGCCTGCGCCGACGGCATGGCAACCAACAGCAGCCCGGATAACACAACCCATAATTTATTCAACATTCAGTAACCTACGCCACACCCGTAAAAAAGAACCCGGCATACTATCACCGCTAAGCTAAACCAAAGGGCAATCAGATAAACCGGCGCTCGTCGCGGCAGGCAAACATGACGCTATATGCACTATAGCAGTCGCCCTCTCGCCTGGTGAGCGCCAGCGGCTATACTGCAGACACATTCATCTCATCGATTAAGGACTGCTGTGTTAGCCACTCTCCTCGTTGCGCTGGTCGCTATTATTCATCTCGCCATCCTGGTGCTGGAGATGTTTTTCTGGGAAGCGCCCGCCGGGCGCCGGGCCTTTAACCTCAGCGCCGATTTCGCCCGGGAAACCCGGGTGCTGGCGGCCAACCAGGGGTTGTATAACGGTTTCCTGGCCGCCGGCCTGGCGTGGGGGCTGTGGCTGGGGGAGTCCGGCGAGCCGGTGGTGATCTTTTTCCTCGCCTGCGTGCTGGCCGCCGGGATATTCGGCGCGCTGACCGCCAGCCGCAAAATTCTCTATATTCAGGCGCTGCCCGCGCTGCTGGCGCTGCTGGCGGTGCTGGCGCAGGGGTAGGGCCTTGATCTAAAACAGAGAAAGCTGGCGGTAAGGCGGATACTATGTGCCCCCTTCGGTCGGTCATCGACCTTTAATACCTTCTGAGTTCAGAGGCATTTTTATGACATGGCAATCCTTCAAACAGGCCTGGCTTATCCGGTTCTGGTCCCCCGTCCCGGCGGTCATCGCCGCGGGCATTCTCTCAACCTACTATTTTGGCATCACCGGCACCTTCTGGGCGGTGACCGGTGAATTTACCCGCTGGGGTGGCCAGCTGCTGCAGCTGCTGGGGGTCCACAGCGAACAGTGGGGCTATTATCAGCTGATCCATCTCGACGGGACGCCGCTGACCCGCATCGACGGCAGGATGATCATCGGTATGTTCGGCGGCTGCCTGGCCGCGGCGCTGTGGGCCAATAACGTCAAATTGCGCTTGCCACGCAGCCGGATCCGCATTGTGCAGGCCGTAGCCGGGGGTATCATCGCCGGGTTCGGCGCGCGGCTGGCGATGGGCTGCAACCTGGCGGCCTTTTTCACCGGCATTCCGCAGTTCTCCCTGCACGCCTGGCTGTTTGCCATCGCCACCGCCATCGGCTCCTGGTTTGGCGCTCGCTTCACCCTGCTGCCTCTTTTTCGCATACCGGTAAAAATGCAAAAGGTATCCGCTGCTTCGCCGTTAACCCAAAAACCACAGCAGGCGCGCCGCCGTTTCCGCCTGGGCATGGTGATCTTTTTCGCCATGATCGGCTGGGGCCTGCTCACCGCCGCAGACCACCCTGCGCTCGGCCTGGCGATGCTGTTCGGCATCGGCTTCGGTCTGCTTATCGAGCGCGCGCAGATCTGCTTCACCTCCGCCTTTCGCGATATGTGGATCACCGGCCGGACGGTGATGGCGAAGGCGATAATCTTCGGCATGGCGGCGAGCGCCATCGGCATCTTCAGCTATGTGCAACTGGGGATGGCGCCGAAAATCATGTGGGCCGGTCCCAACGCGGCGATTGGCGGGCTGCTGTTTGGCTTTGGCATCGTGCTGGCCGGCGGCTGTGAAACCGGCTGGATGTACCGGGCGGTGGAAGGCCAGGTTCACTACTGGTGGGTGGGGCTGGGCAACGTTATCGGCTCCACGCTGCTCGCCTGGTGCTGGGACGATATCGCCGCCCCGCTCGCCACCCACTGGCAAAAGGTCAACCTGCTGAACGCTTTTGGTCCCTTCGGCGGACTGCTGGCGACCTATCTGCTGCTGCTGATCGCCCTGCTGCTGGTGATCGCCTGGGAGAGACATTTTTTCCGCCGCCAGTCGGCAGCGGTCCGGACCGCGAAGGAGAGCGCATGAAGAACATCATCCCTGATTATCGCCTGGACATGGTCGGCGAGCCCTGCCCCTATCCGGCGGTCGCCACCCTGGAGGCGATGCCCTCCCTGCAAAAAGGCGAGATCCTCGAAGTGATTAGCGACTGTCCGCAGTCGATCAATAACATTCCGCTTGATGCCAGGAACCATGGCTATACGGTGCTGGATATTCAGCAGGATGGCCCGACCATTCGCTATCTGATCCAGAAGTAACCCCGTTTCCCCGCCGGCGACCTTCATCGCCGGTATGGGTTTCCCCGTCTCCCGTCACGCCATTTCCTCACCACCAGAGGGGCCGTGCAGGCAAACGATTGCAATACATTGTAACACTTGAAACGATGTTCCAGTTATCCAATAACCCTTAATATAACGCGCCTATATTATTAAAATACGAATAAGTAACTTCGTGAATGGTTTCTGCCGCTACCGGCCAAAGCCGCACACCGCAACACAATAAGGATAGAAATGGAACTGCTGGCCAGGCTGGGTCATTTTTTTGAGCAAGTGCGTGCAGATGCCGATTTTGCCACCTTCGCCAGTGAACTGCGTCGGCATCAGGTCTCGTGTTATATCTACTTTGTCTCTACCGGCAATATGAATTTTGTGATGGCCAACGACGAGGTGATCACGATAAAAAGCGCCCGCGGCCTGCTGCGCGTGCGCAGCGCCCCCAGCCATCGGCTGACCTCGGCCGCGGTCATCCGCCATTTTGCCGGCGCCATCAACTTTGAGCAGTACTGCAGGGATCTCGCCAGCGCCGGGGTGTTTAAGTGGAGCGTCGACCTGGACGAGGAGACTCGCCACTACTGGTCGAAGGAAAACAGGCTGCTGTATAAAGAGAGCCTGATTCCCCCCTGAGCGGGTCCCAGGGGGAAGCCTGGCCTGAGGGGTCAGCCCTTAATCGCGGGTCTGCACCCAAAAGGCGTGGATCAGGCCTGGAATATAGCCCAGCAGAGTCAGAATAATGTTGAGAATAAACGCCCAGCCGAAACCTTTCCCCAGCAGTACTCCCAGCGGCGGCAGAATGATAGTAAAAACGATTCTCCAGAATCCCATAAGCTCTCCCTTTATCTAACGGCAATATTTTACTAAGTTATTCAATAGTTAAGCATAGACGCTTTTCATCGCTTCGCCAGCAGGCGGCCCCCTCATCTCCGGTAACAAAAATTATTCCCTGCCGTCACGGATAAAAAAGCCCGCCAAAACATCCACTTTTCTGGCTCATGCTGCGGGCCCGGCAGCGAACCGCACAGATTGTCAGTTGACCTGGCTGCGAGTCAGGACTAAGCCTGGAGGAGTTTTATCACATCGAGTCGTTTTACCAACCGGAGAATATCCATGAGTAAACTTGGGATTAATGGATTTGGTCGTATCGGACGTCTGGTGTTACGCCGTTTATTAGAAGTCGACAGCAGCCTCGAGGTGGTGGCTATCAACGACCTCACCTCGCCAAAAGTACTGGCCTACCTGCTAAAGCATGATTCAAACTACGGCCCCTTCCCGTGGAGCGTCGACTTCACGGAAGATGCGCTGATCGTCAACGGTAAGACCATCACCGTGTATGCCGAAAAAGAGGCGCAGCATATTCCGTGGCAGGCGGCGGGCGCGGAAGTGATTGTGGAGTGTACCGGGTTCTACACCTCGGCAGAGAAATCGCAGGCCCATCTCCAGGCCGGCGCGCGCAAGGTGCTGATTTCCGCCCCCGCCGGCGAGATGAAAACCATCGTCTATAACGTCAACGATGACAGCCTGACGCCGGATGACACCATCATCTCCGTCGCCTCCTGCACCACCAACTGCCTGGCGCCGATGGCCAAAGTCCTGCAGGATGCCTTCGGCATCACCGTTGGCACCATGACCACTGTCCACGCCTATACCGGCACCCAGTCGCTGGTGGACGGGCCGCGCGGTAAAGATCTGCGCGCCTCCAGGGCGGCGGCGGAAAACGTCATCCCGCACACTACCGGCGCGGCCAAAGCTATCGGCCTGGTGATCCCCGCCCTGAGCGGGAAGCTGAAAGGCCATGCCCAGCGCGTACCGACCAAAACCGGCTCAGTGACGGAGCTGGTGTCGGTGCTGGAGAAAAAAGTGACTGCGGATGAGGTCAATCAGGCGATGAAGCAGGCGGCAGAGGGCAATGAATCCTTTGGCTACACCGAAGAAGAGATTGTCTCTTCCGATATCATCGGCAGCCATTTCGGTTCAATCTACGATGCCACCCAGCTGGAGATTGTGGAGGCCGGCGGCGTACAGCTGGTGAAAACCGTCGCCTGGTACGATAACGAATACGGCTTTGTCACCCAGCTGATCCGCGTGCTGGAGAAATTTGCCCGCTAAGTGAACGGCGGACAGCCTGCGCTGCCCGCCGATTCTGCATTGAGCGCCTCAGGCCTGCAGATAGACCACCTGAGTCTGCAGGTACTCATTCAGGCCATGGCGGCCATCTGCGCCGCCGATCCCCGATTTACGCCAGCCGGCGTGGAATCCCTGCATCGCCTCAAAGTTCTCGCGGTTGATATAGGTTTCGCCGAATTTCAGCCCCTTAATCGCCTTCATCGCCACATTAAGATCGCGGGTATAGATCGAGGAGGTCAGGCCATAATCGCTGTCATTGGCCATCGCCAGCGCTTCATCGAGCGTCGAAAACGCCACCACCGGCAGCACCGGCCCGAAGGTTTCCTCATGGATAATATCCATCTCCTGACGCACATCCAGCAGCAGGGTCGGCGGATAAAAATAGCCTTTCCCCTCCTGCGGCTGACCGCCCAGCGCGACCCGCGCCCCCTGCGCCACCGCCTTTGCCACTTTGCGCGCCACCTGATCCCGCGCGGCGGCGTTAATCAGCGGCCCCATGGCGATGTCATCCCGCGCCGCCGGGTCGCCATACTGCACGGCCTTCATCGCCTCGCCGAGGCGGTTGACGAAGCGGTCGTAAATCCCCTGCTGAACATAGACCCGCTCGACGCAGTTGCACACCTGCCCGGTGTTGATCACCCGCGAGTCCACCACCGCCTTCACCGCCAGCTCCAGATCCGCATCGTCCATGACGATGGCCGGCGCTTTGCCGCCGAGCTCGAGGCACACTTTGGTGATATTTTTCGCCGCGGCGGCCATGATTTTCTCCCCCGCCGCTACGCTGCCGGTCATGCTGACCATCGCCACCTTCGGATTGCCGGCCAGCTCCTGGCCGACGGTTTCCCCACGGCCGAGCACCAGGTTAAAGACCCCTTTCGGCAGCCCAACCTGGTGGACGATCTCGGCGAAAGCGATGGCGTTGTTGGGCGTGAATTCGCTGGGCTTAATGACGATAGTGTTGCCGGTGATCAGCGCCGGCGCCAGCTTGCGGGCGATAAGAAAGAACGGGAAGTTCCACGGCAGGATCCCGGTGGTCACCCCCAGCGCGCGTTTGAAGACGAGGATATTCTCCCCGGGACGGTCGCTCTGCACGATCTCCCCTTCATACCGCCGCGCCCATTCGGCCATGTAGTCGAGATAGTCGGCGGTAAACGCAACCTCCACCGCCGCCAGCTGCTGGATCTTGCCCCCTTCAGCGACGATCAGCCCGGCGATGTCGTCGGCACGCTGACGAATGCCAGCGGCAATTTTGCGCAGCCAGCCCGCGCGCTCAATGGCCGGCAGCGCCTCCCAGGCCGGCTGGGCGCGCTCTGCGGCGTCAATCGCCAGTCGCGCCTCTTCCGCGGTCCCGTCTGGGATCCGCGACAGCAGCGCTTCAGTCGCCGGGTTAAGCACGTCGATCCAGCCGTCGCCGCGACCGGTAACGAACTGGCCATCAATATACATTGGGTGTTGAACGGGTGCTGTCATGGCTGCTCCTGTGGTGCATTTGTATTTAACAAGTGATTTTTTTGTTAAATATCGGGCGGATAAGCCGTGGCTTCGCAGCACGTTGGCGCATTTCTGTGAGCTGATTCATAAAACCGGGCCTAAAATGGCCGGTTGAGGTTACATTTCAATAACACAAATTGCCCGTTTGCGATAAATCTGCCGCAAACGGGCATTTTTCAGCCGAGGAGGCGGGCCTGCAGCGCCCCGGCAAGCTGGTCATCCTCCCGCAGCTGTCGCCAGGCGTCGAGGATCGCCGGCGGGAAGGTCACGTGGCTGATAAAGTCTTTCCCCCGCGGACCGTACCCTTCAGGGGAATCCTGCAGGCGCGGCAGCTCGCCCAGCAGCAGCGCGAGGTAGCGGGTCACCGGCCACAGCCCCGCCCCGCCGCCCGCGAATCCCAGCTGGCCGTCGGTCTGCTCCAGCACCGGCGAGCAGCCGGGAAAGCTCAGCCACTGCGGCGGCGTCGTCGCCCCCTGCCAGACGCGGGCGAAGGTGGCCATCGTCCGCCGCTGCATGGTGGGGTCCTGAATGACGATCCCGCGACGATGGGGGATCCTCCGGCTCTCCAGCATTGTGCGGGTAAAGCGCGCGTTTTCCCCGCAGTTGGTCGACCGATCCTCCACCACCAGCCGCGGGCGAGGAATGTGCCAGAAGTCATGCGCAATATCCGCCAGAATATGCGCTTCCGGGCGGCCCTCCACCGCGAGCGAACGGTAGCGGGGATCCTCGCGCACCGCCTCATACAGAAAACCGGTGGAGTGTCCTATGCCGCCGCTGATCAGCAGCGGAACCGCCTGCTCCTTCGCCAGCCGGCAGGCGGCGTCGATGGTGGGGATCACGGCATTGCCAGCCAGCACCACCACATCCACTGCCGGCGGCGCGGTCAGCGTCGCCAGATCGTTCTGCGCCAGCCAGCCGCCAGTCAGGTTAGCCGCCGCCAGCGTCGTCGCCGACAGCGGGGGAAATTGTTCTGCCATTCTGATCTCCTTAATCACCTCTCAGCCGCGCAGAGAGGATAGTCCGGCCATCATAAACGCCGCCTGCCGGGGCGCAAAGCGACGTTGATTTGTAACCATTTTGAAATAACAAGAAACATCTAAAAACACGCAGGTTGCACCTGAATAACTGACCATGAAAATAACAAAAAACAGCAAAAACAGGTGGAAAATAAAAATTTACCTTGCGGTTATACCAGACAAAAGCGCGTTTTCTCGCCCGCGTTGCCGAGGGATAACTTGCCAATTGTAACCATCAACTCTAAGTTGCTTAACAATTACACAACCTTTTTTCACATCAGGTTGCACCCTGCACGCACAGAGTGACACCTGACCTTTTACCGTGGCGGGAGAACGTTTCGTAATGAGCAATCCAGAAAGCAACACTGCATCCATTCTGCAGAAAAACAAGAAGGTCCTGATCGCGAGCCTGACCGGCAGCGCCATCGAATGGTTCGATTATTTTCTCTATGGCACTGCCGCCGCGCTGGTGTTTAACAAAATCTTCTTTCCGATGGTCGACCCGGTCATCGGCCTGATCCTCTCCTGGCTCTCCTTTTCGCTCACCTTTTTTATCCGCCCCATCGGCGGGGTCATTTTCGCCCACATCGGCGATCGCATCGGTCGCAAGAAGACGCTGGTGCTAACCCTGTCGCTGATGGGCAGCGCCACGGTGGCCATTGGCCTGCTGCCCACCTACGAGATGGTGGGCCTGTGGGCGCCCGCCCTGCTGATTACCCTGCGCATTATTCAGGGCATGGGTATCGGCGGCGAATGGGGCGGCGCGCTGCTGCTGGCCTACGAATACGCCCCGGAAAAGCGGAAAGGCTTTTTCGGCAGTATTCCTCAGGCCGGCGTGACCATCGGCATGCTGATGGCGACCTTTATCGTCTCGCTGATGACCCTGTTCGATGAGGCGCAGTTTCTTGCCTGGGGCTGGCGCATTCCGTTCCTGCTCAGCTCCGTCCTCGTTTTCCTCGGCCTGTGGATCCGCAAAGATATCGACGAAACGCCCGCCTTTAAGCAGGTGAAACAGTCTGGCCAGGTGGCGAAGGCTCCGCTGCGCGTGACGCTCAAACACCACTGGCGGGAGGTGCTGATCGCCGCGGGTCTGAAAGTGGTGGAGACCGCCCCCTTCTATATCTTCTCTACCTTTGTGGTCAGCTACGCTACTACCACCCTGAGCTATCAGAAGTCGCAGGCGCTGGAATCCGTCACCCTCGGCGCGCTGGTGGCCACCGTGATGATCCCGCTGATGGGGCTGCTGTCCGACAAGGTGGGCCGGCAAAAGATGTACACCCTGAGCGTGGTGCTGCTGGGGCTGTTTATCGTTCCGTGGTTCCTGCTGCTCGACACCGGCACCAGCTGGGGCATTATGCTGGCGACGATCGTTGCCTTCGGCATCCTGTGGGCGCCGGTGACCGCGGTGCTGGGTACCCTGTGCTCAGAGATTTTCAGCGCCAATGTGCGCTACACCGGGATCACCCTGGGTTACCAGCTGGGCGCCGCGCTGGCCGGGGGCACCGCGCCGCTTATCGCCACCGGTCTGCTGGCGAAATACGATGGTGACTGGCGACCGGTGGCCATCTACCTGGGCGTTACGGTGGCGATTTCGCTGCTGGCGATATTCTGCGCCAGCCGGATGAAATCCGTCCCTGGCGCGGCGCGCCCCCGGGCGGAAAGCGCCTAACCGCAGCCGGTCCGGGTCGACCATCCTGCCCGGCGGCGCTGCGCTTGCGCGGGCCTACGGGGGATCATACCGCGGGTGAAACTGCACCCTTCCGGGCCCGGTAAGCATCCAGGCCCGGTAAGGCGCCAACCGCCACCGGGCAGTAAAGCCGCTGCGGAGCCGAGTATCCCGCCCGGCGGCGCTGCGCTTGCGCGGGCCTACAGGGAGTTCGCGCCACGTGGGAAACCGCTCATCCCAGGCTCAGTAAGACAGTAGGCCCGGTAAGGCGCCAGCCGCCACCGGGCAGACAAACGAGAACAACGGTTAAGACGACTTGTAGCCGGCCGCCAGGGCCGGCGGGTGTCAGGCGCTCTGATTGTCCAGCTGAAGCTGCCCCTCGCGCCGCTGCTTCAGCTTCCAGAAGGCCCACAGCGCGATAAACCACAGCGGAGAAGCCAGCAGCGCCAGCAGCGTGTCCGGGTCAAAGATCATGATGAAGATGGCGAACGCGAAGAACAGCAGGCTCACCCAGCTCATCGCCACGCCAAAGGGCATCTTAAAGATCGAACCGGCGTGCAGGTCCGGACGCTGACGGCGATAAACCAGATAGGCCACGAGGATCATCCCCCAGCTGAACACCACCATAATCGCCGCCAGGGTCGAGACGATGGTAAACAGGGTCATCACATTCGGCACCAGGAACAGCAGCAGCGTACCGATCAGCATACAGAAGCAGGAAAACAGCAGGCTGCGCACCGGGATGCGGGTGCTGCGCGACAGAATGCGGAACTGCCAGTGCGCATGCTTCTCCACCGACAGGCCGTACAGCATGCGGGTGCTGGAGAAGACCCCGCTGTTGGCCGAGGACATCGCCGAGGTCAGCGCCACGAAGTTAATCACCGCCGCCGCCGCGGGCAGCCCGGCTTTGGCAAACAGCGTCACGAAGGGGCTGGTCTCCGCCGACACTCCCGGCCAGGAGGCGACAGCGATGATCACCACCATCGACAGCAGATAGAAGATGATAATCCGCAGCGGCAGGGCATTGATCGCCTTGGGCAAAATGCGCTGTGGATCGCGGGTCTCCGCCGTCATCGTCCCCAGCAGTTCGATGCCGGTAAAGGAGAAGATCGCTATCTGGAAGCCGGCGAAAAAGCCGGTGATACCGTGAGGCATAAAGGCCGTCGGGTCGGTGAGATGGCTCAGAGAAGCCGTCACGCCGTCCGGAGAGGTCCAGCCGGTGGCAATCATCCAGCCGCCGGTGGCGATCAGGGCGATAATGGTGATCACCTTGATCAGGGCGAACCAGAACTCCGCCTCGCCAAACATTTTCACCGACAGCAGGTTGAGCAGGAACAGGATAGCGAGCATGCTGAGGGCCGGCATCCACGCCGACAGCTCGGGGAACCAGTACTGCATATAGCTCCCGCACACCACCACGTCGGCGATACAGGTCACCACCCAGCTCAGCCAGTAGGTCCAGCCGAGATAAAAGCTGGCCTGCGGTCCGAGATACTCGCCGACAAAGTCGGCAAACGAGCGGTAGTCATGGCGGGTGAGCAGCAGCTCCCCCATCGCCCGCATCACCATATAGGTAAAGAACCCGACCAGCACATAGATAACCAGAATCGAGGTGCCGGCGACGGCGATGTTACGCCCCGCCCCCATAAACAGCCCGGTGCCGATGGCGCCGCCGAGGGCGATCATCTGGATATGGCGGGCGCCAAGCCCGCGCTTAAGCTGTGACGCGCCTTCACCTCCGGCGGCAGATGGCGCCTGATGTTGATGTTCAGTCATGGTGTTTCCTCAGGCTGGTTGCGGGAGGCGAAGCGCCGCGGCGCGGAGCAGCAGCCCGGCGCGCTGGCCGGTGGCGACCCCGGCATTGGGAAAGAGGATATAGGGGGCCCGGGCCTGCACCACCCACCGTTTCTCTGCCTGGCGGGCGATCTCATACCCTGCCGGGAGCGCGGTGAAGTTCTCGACGTTGGCCGCCAGATTGAGCGTAAATTCCCCTTCGCGCTTGATGATGCTCTCCTCGACCAGGAAGTAATCCACCGGCGCTTTGTCGCGCGGGGGCAGCGGCGCGTCAGAAATCCAGGCCCGGATCGCCGCGTCGGCAGCGGCGAACAGGCTGAGATCGTTGGCGCCGAACGGCATCACTTTTCCCAGCTCAAGGGTGGCGCTTTGCGCGGCGAATTTTTCGCAGGTGAAATGAGTGAAGGTGCCGCCCGCTTCGGTATGGCGCACGATGGCGTCCATCCCGCTGGCCTGCAGCAGCTGGTAGAAGCCGGGCGAAAAATCCTCCGCGTGGGCCGGGAGCAACGCAAACTGGCGATACAGCGACCCGCGAATGGCGGTATGCATATCGAGATGGCTGCGGCTGACCGGCCCCGCCGCATCGGCGGCGCGATAGAAGGCTTGCACCGCCTGCTCGAGGGCAAAAGCCCGCCGCGACTCATTGCCCGGGGAGACCGCCAGATGGCGGCCGCCGAACAGGCGATTGAGGTCGTTGTGCAGATAGCGACGCGCGGCGCGGATCGCCGGCAGGTTACCAAAGACGATCAGCAGCGCCTGGGTGAGCGGCTGCCGCCCCTGGCTCAGATCGTGGGTCAGCTGCAGCAGCAGCTCGGTCGGCGCGGTCTCATTGCCATGGACGCCAGCGGAGAGGATCGTCGCCTGACGCCACGGCGTGGACGGCAGCAGCTGCAGGATGCCCTCGCCCAGCCAGCGGGCCTCAATGTCCGCCGGAAAGGTCCACTCCTGCAGGCGACAGTGCAGTAAATCGTTAACCAGATGCTCCATCTGCCGCTCCTTAACGCTGAAAATCATAGACAGGGCCCAGACGCAGGATCTGCGTCAGCTCATCCAGCGCCTGATAAACCTCGCGCAGCAGCTGCGGGTCCGCCAGATCGCGGGCGTGCAGCCGGTCACGGTAGTGTTTTTCCACCCACGCCGTCAGCTGCTGGTAACGCTCGTCGTTCATCAGGCTGTGGGCGTTGACCGCGTCGCGCTCCGCCTCGTTGAGCACCACCCGCAGCCGCAGGCAGGCCGGGCCCCCGCCGTTGCGCATGCTTTCCCGCAGGTCAAAAACCGCCACTTCATCGATCGGCGACGCGCTGTCGGCCGCCAGGTCGCCCAGGTAGCGCCAGACGTTTTCCCGCTGCCGGCACTCCTCTGGCACCACGATCAGCATCTTGCCGTCGGGTTTGCTCAGCAGTTGGCTGTTGAACAGATAGGAGGCCACGGCGTCATCGAGCGACACCCGCTCGTCCGGCACTTCCACGCTGGTAAACGGGATATCGAGACGGTCGCTTTTTGCCCGCAGCGTCGCCAATACTGTCGACTGATCGACAAACGCCTGCTGATGGTGGAACAGCACATGGCGATTGCTGACCGCGATAACGTCGTTATGAAACACGCCGCGATCGATAGCCTGCGGCGCCTGCTGGGCAAACACCGTATAGCGCGGATCCAGCTGGTGCAGACGGGCCACCGCTTCGCTGGCCTCCAGGGTCTGCCGCGCCGGATACTTCACCGGGGCGATGCCGCCGCTGGCGCGTCGACCGTAGACAAACAGCTGCACGCCCTGACGATCGTACTCCCGGCAGAAGCGGTTATGGTTGGCCGCCCCTTCGTCGCCGAGGTCGCCATGCTGCGGCAGCGCCGCGTGGTGGGCGAAGAAGCGCGGATCGGCGAAGGTGGCGCGCAGGATCGCCGAGGTGGTGGGCGCCTCCTGCATGCGGTGCAGCTTATTGTTCAGGTTGGCGACAGTGAAATGGACTTTGCCATCGGCGCTGTCCGCCGACGGCGAAACGGTCGCCGCGTTGGCGGTCCACATCGACGAGGCGGAGCTGAAGGCGGAGAGCAGCTGCGGCGCCGCCTGGGCCGCCTGGCGGATGACCTGCTCATCGCTGCCCTCGAATCCCAGGTCGCGCAGCAGGCGCAGGTTCGGCCGCGGCTGCGGCGGCAGGATCCCCTGCACGAATCCGCGATCGGCCAGGGCTTTCATTTTATACAGCCCCTGCAGCGCGGCCTTTTTCGGGTTAGAGAGACCATCGCGGTTATTTTGCGAGGCTTCATTGCCGACGGAGAGTCCGGCGTAGTGGTGCGTCGGGCCGACCAGGCCATCAAAGTTAGCTTCAAAACCAGACATATGTCCTCACAGGATCCGTTATCAGAATGGCAGGCCCGGCGATACGTTCGCCGGAAGCGTCAGCGTGTCGCTGACCAGAGAGGCCATCGGCCAGGCACAGTAATCGGCGGCGTACCACGCTGCCGCCCGGTGGTTGCCGGAGGCGCCCACCCCGCCAAACGGCGCTTTACTGGAAGCGCCGGTCAGCGGCTTGTTCCAGTTGACGATCCCGGCTCGCGCCTCGTCCGCCAGCTGGTCAAACTGCGCCGCATCGCAGGAGATCAGCCCCACGGCCAGGCCATAGCGGGTCTGGTTGGCGAGGCGAATCGCCTCCGGGAAGTCGTCGTAACGGATAACCGTCAGCAGCGGACCAAAGTACTCTTCATCCGGCACCTCGATACCGGTGACGTCGACGATCCCCGGGGTCAGCACCGTGGAGTGCGGGTCAGGCTGGCGCATACGCAGCAGCACCTTGCCGCCGAGCGCCTCCAGTTTCTGCTGCGCCGCCAGCATGCTCTGCGCCGCCTCAAGAGAAATCACCCCGCCCATAAACGGCGCCGGCTGGTCATTCCATTTCCCGGCGCGGATCTGCTCGCTGGCCTCCACCAGTCGGCGCAGCAGCGCATCTCCCTGCTCGCCGCGCTGAACGATCAGCCGGCGCGCGCAGGTGCAGCGCTGTCCGGCGGAGATAAACGCCGACTGGATAATCACATGCAGCGCCGCATCGACATCGGCCACGTCGGCCACGATCAGCGCGTTGTTGCCGCCCATCTCGAGGGCCAGCATCTTCTCCGGTTGACCGCCGAAGTAGCGATGGAAGTGGAAACCCGCCGCCGCGCTGCCAGTGAACAGCACGCCGTCGATATCGCGGTTTTCCAGCAGCGCCTGGCCGGTGGCTTTCCCGCCCTGCAGCAGGTTAATCACCCCGTCGGGGACGCCCGCCTGCTGCCACAGCTGGACCGTCAGTTCCGCAGTGGCCGGCGTCAGCTCGCTGGGTTTAAACACCACGGTGTTACCGGCGATCAGCGCCGGAATGATATGCCCGTTGGGCAGATGGCCCGGGAAGTTGTAGGGACCGAAGACCGCCATCACGCCGTGCGGCTTGTGGCGCAGCTGCGCTTTACCGTCCGGCAGGGTCGACTCGTGAAAGCCTGTCCGCTGGTGATAGGCCTCGACGGAGATGGCGGCTTTGCCGATCATCGCCTGCACTTCGGTGCGGGTCTCCCACAGCGGCTTGCTGGTCTCCCGGGAGATCAAGGTCGCCAGCGCCTCTTTGTGCGTCTCCAGCAGCGCGGCGAAACGCTGGACGACGTCAATACGCTCGGCCAGCGGGCGGTGCGACCAGGGATAAAACGCCGCCCGCGCCGCGGCGCAGGCCGCCTGGACGTCGTCGGCCCCCGCGCTGGCCGCCTGCCACAGCAGAGATTGATCCTCCGGGGCCAGTTTACTCATCGTAGCGCCGCTGCCCGGCTGCCACTGCCCGGCTATGAACTGTGCTTTTACCGCCATGATCTGTTTTCCTCTGGGTTCAGGGTTACCGTGTAAACGCGGTCGGTTTCAGTGACCTGCAGCGCATCCAGCGCGGCGGCGTCCAGTGAGACCTGCTCTTCGTGGGCCACCAGCAGCGCCCGAAAATTGTCGAACTGACCGTTGGCGACCAGCGTCGGCGCCGACAGCGTGCCCGTCAGCTGCTCAGCCGGCAGGCACTGGCAGTCGCGCACGGCGCGGATCTGATCGGTCTCCGCCTCCAGCACCGGACCGGCATCGAAAATATCCACCGAGCCGCGCCAGCTGAACCCCTCTTTCTCGAGGATCGCCCGCGCCGGGGCGGTGTTGGGATGCACCTGACCGATGACCTGACGGGCATTCTCCGGCAGCAGCGAGATATAGATCGGGTACGCCGGCATCAGCTCGGCAATAAAGGTTTTCATGCCGGTGCCGGTCAGCCGGTCGGCATCGGCGAACGGGATCTCGAAGAAGTGATGGCCCAGCGCATCCCAGAACGGCGACTGCCCTTGCTCATCGCTGCAGCCGCGCAGTTCGGCAAACAGGTGCGGCGAAAACCACTCGCGGAAGGCGGCGATAAACAAAAACCGCGCCTTGGAGAGCAGCAGACCGTTGCGGTTGCGCTGATACCCGGGGTCGAGAAACAGCGTACACAGCTCGCTGTGACCGGTGTGGTCATAGCTCAGATTGAGCAGCTCCTGAGGCTTATAGACCCCCAGCGCTTTCGAGGCGCGAACCGTTTTCTGAATGCGAAAATTGTAAAAGGGCTCGTCCAGGCCCACCGCCACCTCAATGGCGCTGACCCCCACCACCCGCTCCAGCGCGGTGTCTTCCAGCACAAAAAGAAAGCCTTGCTGGCCGCGCGGCAGCGCGCCGGCGAAAGTGTCAATGCTGCGGCGTATCCGGGCGGCCAGGCGCCCGGCATCATGGGGTAAAGAGGTCATGCCGACCCCCGCCCGCGCGGCAAGGCGGACGATGTCGTCAAGATCGTTTTCCCTTACGGGACGAAATAGCATCACAGGCCGTCCTCCCGGTTAGCGGGTTAAGCGGGCAACGGCGCGAGCAAGGCGCACGAAGGCTTGCGCAATATCCGCCAGCGGGATATTGAGCGCCGGCGCGAAGCGCAGCACGTCCGGACCGGCAATCAGGGCGATCACCCCCTCTTCCGCCGCCAGGTTGGTCAGGGTTTTGGCCTTCCCGCGCAGCGGTCCGGCCAGCTCGGCGCCGATCAGCAGACCGGCGCCGCGCACGGCGCTGAACGCATCGTAGCGGGCAGAGAGGGCATTCAGCTGGGCGACGATCAGCGCATGGCGCTCGCCGACGCCCGCCAGCAGCGGCGCATCCAGATGGGCCAGCACGGCGTTGGCGACGGTCGCCGCCAGCGGGTTACCGCCGAAGGTGGTGCCATGGGTGCCTGGCTGGAAGACCTGCGCCCAGGCCTCTTTCGCCAGCATCGCGCCGATCGGGAAGCCGCCCCCCAGCCCTTTGGCGCTGGTGAGGATGTCCGGGACGACGTTGTAATGCTGGTAGGCGTAGAGATGGCCGGTACGCCCGGCGCCGGTCTGCACCTCATCGAATATCAGGGTGGCGTGATGGCGATCGCAGAGGGCGCGCAGCGCCTGGAGGAACGCCGGGTCCGCCGGGATCACCCCGCCTTCGCCGATAATCGGCTCGACGATCACCGCGCAGGTACGTGAGGAGATCGCCGCGGTGACCGCCTCGATATCGTTATAGGGCAGATGGGTAATGCCCTGCGGCAGCGGCGCATAATCGCTGGAATATTTCGGCTGGCCGCCGACGGAGACGGTGAACAGCGTGCGGCCATGGAAGGCGTGGTTGAAGGCGATGATTTCGCTTTTTTCACCGCCGAACTTATCGTGGGCATATTTCCGCGCCAGCTTAAGGGCCGCCTCGTTCGCTTCAGCGCCGGAGTTGCAGAAGAACACCTTGTCGGCAAAGGTGGACTGCACCAGGGTTTTCGCCAGCTGCAGCACCGGTTCGTTGGTATAGCCATTGCCGATATGCCACAGTTTCGCCAGCTGACCCTGCAGGGCCTCAGTCAGCGCCGGGTGGGCATGGCCGAGGGCGTTCACTGCGATGCCGCCGGCCATATCGATATACTCTTTCCCCTGCTGGTCCCAGACGCGGGAGCCCGCCGCCCTCACCGGAATAAACGGCGCGGGGGCAAAACAGGGAACCAGGTAAGCGTCAAAATCTTCGCGAGTCATACTGCCTGACATCATTCATCTCCGGAACGTAAGACGACGGAAAACGCTCCCGCCGCGTTGGACAATCGACATTAACCCTGACCCTCGGCTTATTTTGGGCACGAGCGCGCCCGCTGCGATGGTAAAAATATTCACCACAGAAAACTTAAGCCCTATTCTTTTTACGGGTATTTGTTAATTCATGGTTAACGCCATGTTGTTGTGTGGGCTAATGCTGGCCTGTGAACAATAAGATTGTCAATATGGGGAAACGCAATTTATTCACTTTTTGAAGATCATCAAGATAATGAAAAACATAGAAAAAATATTTTCTTATGCACTTAAGTGAATAAAAAGTGAATTAAAATGCACAGCTTGCGGGTGGTTCTCGTGCGTAGTTATTCACTTAAAAAATAAAATTTCTAACAAAAATTTAAAAATCGGAATTGCCGTCAAATACCGCTTTATAAAATTGGTGATACCATTCATTGCACAGAGTTTACTGCTGTAGCTATTCCACGGTTTTACACGACATAAATAACACTGAGAAACAGGACTCTTATGGAAAAGTTATCTTACGCATCTGAAAGTAGTACATCTCCATGGACCACCTACCTGCGCCAGATCGACCGTGTCGCGCCTTATCTCGGCGATCTTGCCTACTGGGTGGAAACCCTGCGCCATCCGAAGCGTGCGCTGATCGTTGACATCCCTGTGCAGATGGACGACGGCACCATTCGCCACTTCGAGGGCTATCGCGTTCAGCACAATCTTTCGCGTGGGCCGGGTAAAGGTGGTGTTCGCTACCATCCGGATGTTGATCTTAACGAAGTCATGGCACTTTCTGCCTGGATGACCATTAAGTGCGCCGCGGTCAATATTCCTTACGGCGGGGCCAAAGGCGGCATCCGCGTCGACCCCTTCTCGCTGTCGGAAGGTGAACTGGAACGCCTGACTCGCCGCTATACCAGCGAAATCGGCATTATCATCGGGCCGCAGAAAGATATTCCGGCGCCGGACGTTGGCACCAACGGCAAAGTGATGGCGTGGATGATGGACACCTACTCCATGAACCATGGCACCACCATCACCGGCGTGGTCACCGGCAAGCCGATCCACCTCGGCGGCTCCCTCGGTCGTGAAAAAGCCACCGGACGCGGCGTGTTCGTCACCGGCCGGGAAGTGGCCCGTCGCGCCGGCATCGAAATTGAAGGCGCTAAAGTGGCGCTGCAGGGCTTTGGTAACGTCGGTAGCGAAGCGGCGCGCCTGTTCGCCGGCGTCGGCGCCCGCGTAGTGGTCATTCAGGATCACACCGCCACCCTGTACAACGAAGGCGGGATTGATATGGCCGCCCTCACCGCCTGGCAGGCGGAGAAAAAGCAGATCGCCGGTTTCCCGGGCGCCCAGGAGATCGATAAAGAGGCGTTCTGGACCACCCCGATGGACATCCTGATCCCGGCGGCGCTGGAAGGGCAAATCACCCGCGAGCGCGCTGAGAAGCTAAGCTGCAAACTGGTGCTGGAAGGGGCTAACGGCCCAACCTATCCGGAAGCGGACGATGTGCTGGCCGAGCGCGGGGTGATCGTGGTGCCGGACGTTATCTGCAACGCCGGCGGGGTGACCGTCAGCTACTTTGAGTGGGTGCAGGACATGGCCAGCTTCTTCTGGAGCGAAGAGGAGATCAACGCCAAGATGGACCGCATCATGACCGACGCCATTATTCACGTCTGCGATAAAGCGGCCGAGAAAGAATGTACCCTGCGTACCGCCGCCTATATCGTGGCCTGCGAGCGCATCCTGATGGCGCGTAAAGACCGCGGCATCTACCCGGGCTGATCCCCGTCAGGGAGTGAATCAGGGGTGGCATTGCGCCACCCCTTTTTTTTGCCGTCGCGCCGTCAGCCGCCGGTGGACCACAGCACTGGCCATCCCCGACGCTGCGCCTCCGCCAGCAGCCCCGGAGAGGGATTCACCGCGCAGGGGTGGCCGACCGCGGCGAGCAGCGGCAGATCCGAGAAATGATCGCCGAAGGCGTAGCATGCCGCCAGCGGCTGGCCCTGTTCCTGCGCATAGCATTGGGCATGCGCCGCCTTGTGTTCGCCGATGGCGGTCCGCCAGAGCTCGCCGGTATAGCGGTCATCCACCACGACCGGCTCTGAGCACAGGGCATGCTCCACCCCCAGCGCCGCCATCGCCGGCCAGAGAATGTCGGTCATCGACCCGGAGACAAACACCACGTCATCCCCCCGCGCCTGGTGCTGCCTGAGGCGCGCCACCACCTCGCGGTGAAAACCATATCCGCCTTCGCGATACAGGCTCTCGGCGACCGCCCGCACCCGGGGGCGCGACTCGTGGCGAAACAGCGAGTAATAGTAGCGGTTGATCGCCTCCCGCGGCTGACCTGCTTCGCTGAGCGCCTGCAGCTGCCGGACAATCGCCGCGGCCGTCAAACCGCACTGCAGCGGATATTCCGCGGCATAGCGGTGCAGAAACAGGAACATACTTTTGCCGGTAATCAGCGTTTCATCCACATCAAAAAAGGCGATGCTCATCCCCGTCCCCCTGCTCAATACTGACCAGATAATGTTGATGGCACTGCGCCGCCTGCTCGCACTCTTTGCGAGTGATGTAGTTAAGGTCATAGACGCTGAAGCTAAAGCCAACTTCCGCTTTGCGGGTGCCGGTCTGGTCAAACCCCACCGAGCATTCACAGGTGAAGCGGCCATGGGCTGAACTTTTGCGCGACACCACGTTGAGGACGATGGTCACCGGCAGCGGAAAAACAAAGCAGGAAAAGGCCACCTGCAGCGAGCTCAGGGTAAAGTACTTCTCCGCCATCGCCACGCCGGCCTCCGCCAGCAGGAATTTTTCCGTGGTGGCGATGATGGTCTGCCGCGCCGCCTCGATCAGCACCATCCCCTGAATATGTTGCCCGGTCTGGTGGTCGCAGAGCAGCTCCGAGGCATCCTGCAGGATCAGGCGCGCGCAATAGCTATCCTCATCTCGTTTTTCCGGCGAGGTGATGAGGATATTCGCTTTTTTACGTTTATGTACCAGCCGCTGATGATCGCGATTGTTTTGATAATAGAGATCCTGCAGATTGACGATCTGGCGCATTGTGTCCGGATAGTGCTGACGAATAATGCAGATGGTGCGGGAGATGTCGTCGAGCTGTACCCCCTGACCGATAACGATTTTATCGACCCCGGCCAGCTCGCCGCTCCAGACAAACCGCTCAAACTCATTCACCGTCAGCACATTCTCATGCCGCCGGGCAAAATCGGTAAATTTCTCACCCACTACAATTAATTTTTCCATGGCGCTTGTCTCCTCAGATCGTTTTCACCAGTAACGCAATCCCCATCCCGCCGCCGATGCACAGCGACGCCAGGCCGGTCGGTTGATTCTCCCGGCGCAGCGCGTGCACCAGGCTGACCACAATCCGCGTCCCGGAACTGCCCAGCGGATGGCCGAGGGCGATCGCGCCGCCGTGGACGTTCAGCCGGGAAGCAATCTCCTCCTCCGTCATCTGATGCGCTCTGGCCAGTCCCTTGACCACCCCCAGCACCTGCGCGGCAAAGGCTTCGTTGATCTCCAGCCGGGCCATATCGCTGAGCTGAAAACGCCCGCGGCGCAGGGCGCACGCTATCGCCGGCAGCGGGCCAAGCCCCATCATGGACGGGTCGACGCCGCCCTCGCCAAAGGAGACAATCTCCGCCAGCGGCTGCAGGCCATAGCGGGCAACGGCGCGCGCCGACGCGAGGATCACCGACGCGGCGCCATCGTTCAGCCCGGAGGCATTGCCCGCCGTGACGCTGCCGTCAGCGCGAAAGGCCGGTTTCAACGCCGCCAGCTGCTCGGCGCTAAGATCATGGCGGATCGGCTCATCCTCGCGGACCGTGCTGACGCCCCGCTTCGCGCTGACCGTCACCGGCACCATCTCATCGGCAAAATAGCCGGCGCGGCTGGCGGCGGAGGCTTTGTGATGGCTCTCCAGGGCATACTGGTCCTGCGCCGCGCGCGAGATCTGCTCCTGCGCGGCGATGGCCTCCGCCGTTTCCCCCATCGGGATCTGCAGCAGCGGATCGGTTAATCCGTCGCGCTGGATCACATCTTCACTGCTGAACGCGCCGAATTTCATCCCGCCCCTTATCTCTCCCCGCAGCAAAAACGGCGCCTGACTCATATTTTCCATTCCGCCGGCGACCACCAGGTCGGCATAACCGCTCTGGATATGGATCGCCCCTTCGGTCAGGCTTTTCATGCCGCTACCGCAGATCATATTCAGGGTGTAAGCCGGCTTTTGCACCGGGATCCCCGCCCGCAGCGCAACCTGACGCGCCGGTCCCATCCCCTGCCCGGCGGCAAGGACGCAGCCGCAGATCACCTCATCGATCCACGCCGGGTCAATGCCGGCCTGCTGCAGGTTGTGCCTGACGGTGAGCGCGGCCAGCTCCACCGCGGAGACCGTTTTCAGGGCGCCAAGAAAGCGCCCCACCGGCGTACGGCAGGCCGCGACGATATAGACTTTGTTCATGATTATTCCATTACGTAGAGCGAGGAAAGATACTGCCGTGTCCCGGCTTCGCTGCCGGTAAAGCCCACATAGCCATCGGGATTGACCACCGCATAGTCATCGGGGCCGATCTGTAGCGCTTCGAGAAACGCCTCGTCCGCCGGTTCGAGGGGGCAGAATATAAACCAGCCGGCCTGCTTCAGGCGGGACATAGGAGGACAAACGGCGCGGGCGGAAAAGATCACCACCTTACCGCTGGCGAAGACGTCATAGCTGTTGCGAAACATCGCCTGCGGCGAGGCAAAAACGTACCAGGGAACATGGTGCCCTGCCAGGCCGTCCGGGCGCTGCGCCTGCGTCGCGGTGAAACCGGCGTACTGCAGCGGCAGCTGGTGACGATAGTAGTGACGGTTGCAAAACTCCGGAAAGTAGACCCCGTCGATATGATTTCTCGGCACCAGACCGGCAATCAGGCCGGTATCGCGATCGGTGGAGCGCAGCACACCGCTCACCGCCGCGAAGCGCTCGGCGCGATAGGACGCCGGCAGTCGGTCAGTGGCCGCGCCGTGCAGATAGAAAGCCAGCTTCCAGGCGAGGTTCACCGCATCCTGGACGCCGGTGTTCATCCCCTGCCCGCCAATGGGACTGAACAGGTGGAAGGCATCTCCCGCCAGCATAATATGATGCTGCAGATTGTCATCGGCGATGCGGTTATAGAAATTGGCGCTGGAAGACCAGGTGAGCGTCTGCGCGGGCGGCACCTGAGGGCAGTAGCGCGCCAGCGCGGCGTTGATCTCTTGCAGGTCCGGCACCGGACGCGCCGTCGGCAGGCGCCCGGCTTTTTTAATCACGATCCTGACCTGATTGTCCGGCATGGGCAGGAAAATCAAAAAGCCCTGCTCATCAATATGGTAGGAGGTTCCCGGGAGCGCCGCCGCGCGGTCGAATTGCACGTCCGCCATCACAAAATGCAGCGGATAGTCATGACCGCTAAAGCCGATCCCGGCCAGCTCGCGGACGGTGCTGGCCGCGCCGTCGGCGCCGATAATATAGTCATAAGCGGCGGAACAGGCCCGGCGGGCATCGTCGAGCAGGGAGACGTGATAGCGTTCCCCCTCCCGGCGCCAGGAGACCAGCTGGTGCCCACGTTTTACCACCCGCCCGGCGTCGGCCAACGCCGTTTCGAGGATCTTCTCCGTCCGCGGCTGCGGGATACTGACATGGAAGGGGTAGCAGGTGGCGAGTCGGCGGTTATCGATATGCAGGAATTTGCGGTTTTTATAGTAAGCGTAGACTGACTGAACCTGCTTTCCCTGGGCGATCAGTTCTCCGGCAAGGCCTAAGCCGTGGAAGGCTTTAATGGTCGCCGGACTGACGCTCAGCGCTTTGGACCAGGTGGTGCTGTGGGTATTTTTATCAATGATATCAAAATCAATTCCATACTTATTCAGATAGCAGCCAATAATTAACCCTACCGGGCCGGCGCCAACAATGAGTACTTTTTTCACGATCGAGCCTCTCTGTATGCCCCGTGCGGGGCATACGCGTGTTGCCTGGGTGTAGGGTGATTAGGGATAGATATCATCGGCCAGACGACGATCGCCGGCGACATTGCAGATATGCCAGTAGGGGTATGGTTTCTCTTTCTCGCTCACGCTGTTGAGGATCGCCGTCTCCTCGTCGCTCAGCGTCCAGTTCAGCGCCGCCAGGTTATCCTCCAGCTGGGCCAGTTTGGTCGCGCCGATCACCAGCGAAGCGATCCCCGGACGGGTACGCAGCCAGTTGAGCGCCACCTGCGCGACGCTGGCGTTGCGCTGGCGGGCAATCTCCTGCATCACCTCCAGGGTCTGCCAGGCCTGCTCGCGGTTGGCGATCGGCGCGGATTCGAACGGCGTGGCGTTCGCCAGGCGACTGCCCTCGGGAAACGCCTGATTGCGTGGGTATTTGCCGGTGAGAAAGCCCCCGGCCAGCGGGCTCCAGACGGTGATGCCGACGTTCTGATCGACGCTGAGCGGGATAATCTCATGCTCCAGTTCACGCGCGGCGATATTGTAATAGCCCTGATAGACGCAGAATTTCTCCAGCCCAAGGCGCTCCGAGATCCCCAGCGCCTTCGCCAGCTGCCAGGCCGCGTAGTTGGAGACCCCGATATAGCGAATTTTCCCGGCGCGGATCAGCGTATCCAGCGTGCGCAGGGTATCCTCCAGCGCGGTGCGCGGATCGAACCCGTGAAGGTGATAGATATCGATATAATCAGTCTTCAGCCGCTGCAGGCTGGCCTCGACGGCATTGATGATATGGTAGCGCGACGCCCCCAGCGCGTTCGGGTTGGGGTCGGTTTGCCAGCGTCCTTTGGTGCCGATAATCACCTGCTGGCGTTTTCCCTTCAGCGCGTTGCCGAGCAGCTCTTCGCCCTGGCCGTTCTTATAACAGTCCGCGGTATCAAAAAAGTTAATCCCGGCGTCCAGCGCTTTGTACACCAGATCGTAGGCCGTCTGCTCAGGCACCACGCCGAATTCCGACCAGTTGCGCCCCGGCGCGCCGAGAAAGGCCCCTTTCTCGCCAAACGTCATGGCGCCAAAACAGAGCTCCGAAACCGACAGCCCGGTGGAACCTAAATATCGATACTTCATGCTTGACTTCCTTTTAAAGGTGACAACGTCACACTAGCGATAACCCATCCGCTGGCGGTCAGGCAAGCACCGGCCAGGGGAATGTGCGAGAGAGAAACGCCGGAGGCGAGCAGCAGCCCGCCAAACCAGGCGCCGCCGGCATTGCCGAGGTTAAAGGCGGCGATATTGCACGAAGAGACCATGCTTTTGCCGCTCTCACTGCTGTCCAGGGCCTGCATCTGCAGCGGCGGAATGGTGGAGAACATCGCCGCCCCCAGCAGAAACACCGCCGCGCAGGCGCCGGGCAGCGTCTGAATCGCCCACGGAAAAAGACACAGGACGACGCTCAGCAAGGCGAGAGTTAGCAGCAGCGCCCGGCGGACGCCGCCGTCGGTCAGTCGGCCGCCAAGATGATTCCCGGCGACCATCCCGACGCCGAACAGCATCAGCACCGGAGGAATAAGGTGGTCGCTCATCCCGGTGACGGTTTTCAGCATCGGCGCGATGTAGGTGAAGGCGGCGAAGACGCCGGAGAACCCGAGGGCGGTGATCAGCAGGCTGCGCAGCACCGCGGGATGACGGAGCACCTTCAGCTCATCGCGGATCCGGCTCTGGGCCGACGGCTGCGCCTGACGGCCAGGCACCAGGGCGATCACCGCCAGGGCGGAGAGAATGCCGATCAGCGTGACCATATAGAAGGTATAGCGCCAGCCAAGGTACTGCCCCACCCAGGCGCCGAGCGGCACGCCCAGAATATTGGCCAGGGTGGCGCCGAGAAACACGGCGGAGACCGCCGAAGCCCGTTTATCCACCGGCGCCAGTTCCGCGGCATAGACCGAGCTTATTCCGAAGAACGAGGCGTGAGCGAACGCAGTTATTACCCGGGCAATAATTAGCATGGTCATATTACCGGCGATCGCACAGCCTAAATTTCCAATGGAAAATAAGATCATTAAAAATAACAGCGCCGGTTTTTTGCGATAACGGCTTAATAGCGGCGTAAGCAGCGGCGCGCCAATCACCACCCCACAGGCATAAGCGGTAATAGACCAGGCGGCGAGCGTAATGGATATATGAAAGTCATGGGCTACATCGAGTAATAAACCCATAATCACAAATTCGGTGGTGCCAATACCAAATGAACCCACGGAAAGCGCATACACCGCCGCAGGCAATCCCGCCGGACGGGAAACAGCAATAGTCATAAGTTACCTTATCTCCCGCCAGACCGGCGGGAGGAGCGTATCAGGAGATTATTTATCGATTAAATTAAAGTCGCCCTGGTTATAGCGTAATCCGGCGACGTTTTCGGGAGCGAAAATATGATCGATGGCGAGAATATCCTCAGGGGAGAGCATAATATCGGCCGCAGCGGCATTATCGCGCAGATGGTTCATTTTTCGCGCCCCGGGGATCGGCACGATATCTTCCCCTTTGCTCATCACCCAGGCGAGGGCCATCTGCGCCAGGGTGGCCTCGTAGCGGCTGGCGACCTGCTGCAGACGGTCGAGCAGTTGCTGGTTTTTGCGCATGGTTTCGGCCTGGAAGCGCGGCAGATTGCGACGAAAATCATCGGCTGCGAAGACGCCGGGATCGGTGATCTGGCCCGTCAGGAAGCCGCGGCCCAGCGGACTGTAAGGGACAAAGCCCACGCCCAGCTCGCGGCAGGCCTTGAGGATGCCGCCCTCTGGCTCACGGGTCCATAGCGAGTATTCCGTCTGCACCGCAGCGATCGGATGCACCTTGCAGGCCCGGCGCAGCGTCTGGGCTGACACTTCCGACAGCCCGATATGGCGAATTTTACCCTCTTTGACCAGGTCGGCCATGGTGCCCACCACCTCTTCCACCGGCACCGCGGGATCGACGCGGTGCTGATAGAGCAGATCGATGGTCTCGATATTCAGCCGCTTCAGCGACCCTTCCACCGCCTCGCGAATATGTTCCGGACGGCTGTCGACGCCGGCCATCCGCTCCAGCCCCTGGCCGGTCGGCAGAATACGAAAGCCAAATTTGGTGGCAATCTGCACCTTATCGCGGATGCCTTTAATCGCTTTCCCAACAAGGACTTCATTGTCAAAAGGCCCATACACTTCGGCGGAATCCAGGAAGGTCACCCCCATGTCCACTGCGGCATGGATGGTATTTATCGCCTGCGACTCCTCAGCGCCGCCATAGGCGAAACTCATTCCCATACACCCGAGACCCAATGCGGAAACCTGGAACTTCTCTTTTCCGAGATAACGTGTTTTCACCTTATTTTCCTTACGTGCTGAATGTTATTAAATATATACTTCCCTTTTACATTGATAACAATTAATCTATTCCGAACGCGGTGTTAGCTGGAAATTAACAATGAAAACGTTGCCTGATTTGCAACAAATTGAAATATTAATACTCATAGTGAAACATGGCAGTTTTCGGCAAGCTGCCAGAGCATTAAATCTTTCACCGCCGGCCCTCACCAGCGCTATTAATCATCTGGAAGAAAAATTAGGCGTGCGCCTGCTCAATCGCTCGACGCGCAGTTTGTCTTTAACCGCGGTGGGTGAGGAATTTCTTAATAATATGACGCCGGTGGTGAATGATTATCGCCGGGTGGTCGACAGTCTGAATTATCACCGTCTGACCCCGGAAGGGGTGGTGAAAGTCAATTTACCGCGCATTGTTCTCGACCTTTTCTTTCAGCGCTATTTTATTGCTTTTAAAACCGCCTATCCTGACGTGACGCTGGAGCTGTTTACCACCGATCGGAAAGTGAATATTATCGAGTCCGGTTTTGACGCTGGCATTCGCTATTCCCGGGACGTGCCCAAAGATATGATTGCCATCCCCTTTGGCGAGAAGCTGTCGCTGATCCCGGTGGCCAGCCCGGACTATCTCCACGAGGCCGGAGCGCCCGACACCCCGCAGTCGCTGGTCAATTTCCGCTGCATCAACCGCTGTTTTCCCAGCGGCGAAAAGTACCGGTGGGAATTTATCAGCCCCGACGGCGAGCCAGGCGAAGTCGCCGTCAAGGGCGATCTGGTCGTCGATTCCGATACGGCGATGATCCAGTCGGCGGAGAGCGGACTGGGGATCGCCTTTGTCTATCAGTCGCTGGTGTCCGCGCAACTGAACGCCGGCAGCCTGGTTCGCTTATTACCCAGCTACCGCTACCCGGCGGATCATTTCTGCGTCTACTATCCGAGTCGCAAACATATTCCCGCGCCCCTGCGCGCTTTTATCACCTGGGTGATGGCGCAGAATAAGAGCATCCTCCATGAGTAAATGGCCTGAGGGGGTATCCTCCTGTCGCCACAATAAACGCACACACCGTTAACCCTTTTTTATCCTTTCCCTTGAATTCCGCCGGTTGTCAGACATAAACTCGTTAGAGCTCTAACGATTTTGGTAGACGACCTATGGACCATCGACAGCTTAACTTCTCCCATCTTTTATATCTGACCGCCCATCACTGGCGGCTGGCGGTTAATCGTCGGCTGAAAAACCTCGGTCTCAGCCAGGCCAGCTGGGTGGCGGTCGCCGCCATCGCCCGCCACCACCAGCCGCTGTCGCAAAGCGAACTGGCGCAGGAGCTGGGAGTGGAGAGCCCGACCATTGTGCCGCTGATCAACCGTCTGGTGGCCCTCGGCCTGGTGGAGCGCGTCACCACCGACCGCGATAAACGCAAGCGGCTGCTGGTGGTCACCGACCAGGGGCAGGCCCTCTTCGAGCAGGTCAAAACGGTGGCGGACGATCTGCGTGAAGAGATCCTGACGGCGATCACGCCGCAGGAGCGGGAACAAACTCAGCGGGTGCTGGAAAAGCTGTTGCGCGAAGTGGAGAAGAAATAATGCCCCGTCGCCAGAGTAACCCCTACGTCCCTCATGACTGGGCGCCGCATGAAAAACCGGCCCTGCTCGGCTCGCCATCGACGCCGCTGCACAGCCCGGCGAAGCGCCTGGCCTACGGGGTGGTCGGGCTGCTGGTGTGCCTCACCGGCGCGCTGGGCAACGCGGTGGTCACCGCCAATCTGCAGCTGCTGCAGGGCACCTTCGCCGCCTGGTCGACGGAGATCGCCTGGCTACCGGCGGTGTATGTCATGACCAATGTCTCCATTAACCTGCTGCTGGTGAAATTTCGTCAGCAGTTCGGGCTGCGCGCCTTTACCGAAGGCTTTCTGGTGCTCTATGTGCTGGTCACCTTCTTCCACCTGTTCGTCAACGATCTCAGCTCGGCGATGATGGTCCGCGCCGCCCACGGCATGGTGGCCGCGGCGCTCAGCTCGCTGGGGATCTACTATCAGGTGCAGGCCTGGCCCGCACGCCACCGCCTGAAAGGGCTGACTATCGGTATCACCGGCTCGTCGCTGGCCATTCCGCTGGCGCGCCTCTTTTCCACCGAGCTGCTGCAGATCGATGAATGGCGCGGGCTCTACTTCTTTGAGCTGGGGCTGGCGCTGGTGTCGCTGGCCTGCGTCATCGCCCTGAAGCTGCCGCCGAGCGATCGTAAAAAGGTGTTCGAGAAGAAGGATTTTATTACCTTTTTCCTGCTGGCCCCCGGCATGGCGCTGGTCTGCGCGGTGCTCTCGCTGGGGCGGCTCGAGTGGTGGTTCGAAGCGCCGTGGATCGGCTGGTCGCTGGCCGCGGCGGTGGTGCTGATCGTCGCCGCCATCGCCTTTGAGCATAACCGCAGCAATCCCCTGCTCAATACCAAATGGCTCTCCAGCGGCAGTATCCTGCGCCTCGGTCTGATTATGCTGCTGATCCGCATCGTGCTGGCGGAGCAGAATACCGGGGTGATCGGCTGGCTGCAGTACGTTGGCCTGCAAAACGAACAGATGATCAACCTCGCGTGGTCAATTTTCGCCGGCATTCTGTGCGGGATCATCGCCAGCTGCCTGACGCTTAACCCGCAGAAGCTCTACTGGCCGACCGCCACCGCCCTGGCGCTGATCATGGTGGCCTCGCTGCTCGACAGCCAGTCCAACGCCCTCACCCGTCCGGAACAGCTGATGTTCAGCCAGTTTTTGCTTGGCTTCGGCAGCGCCTTCTTTCTGGCGCCGGCGATGCTCGCCGGCATTGGCGGGGTGTTCGCCGATCCGCGCAACCTGGTGAGCTTCTCGGTGCTGTTCGGCATGAGCCAGAACATCGGCGGTCTGCTGGGGTCGGCGATACTCGGCACCTTCCAGACCTGGCGGGAGAAATTTCACTCCAGCCAGCTGGCGGACCAGATCACCACGCTCAACCCGCTGATCGTCGAGCGGCTGCAGCAGTACAGCCAGATGTACCAGAGCCAGATCGGCGACAGCACGCTGCTTAACGTTCAGGCCACCACCCTGCTGCAAAACGCCGCGACGCTGCAGGCCAATATTCTCGCCTGGAATGACACCTATCTGCTGACGGCGGCGATCTCCGCCGGGACGTTAGTGTGGGTTTTCTGGCGCTTAATTCGCTTACGACTGACCGCCCGTATCGCCTTAAAACGCGCCACCGGCAGCAAATAATTATCATCATTTCATCTCTGGAGTCGTTATGAGTCAGCAGGATGCGGCCAAACAACAGGCCAACACCCGGAACAACATTCGCGTGGTCTCCATTTTTACCGCCGCGGCGATAGGCCTCGTCGGCGTACTGGTGATCCTCTATGCCTGGCAACTGCCGCCGTTCACCCGCCATAGCCAGTTTACCGACAACGCCTACGTGCGCGGGCAGACCACCTTTATCAGTCCGCAGGTCAACGGCTACATCACTGCCGTCAACGTCAAGGATTTCGCCATCGTTCAGCCGGGCGAGGTGCTGTTCCAGATAGACGATCGCATCTATAAGCAGCGGGTGCACCAGGCCCAGGCCACCCTGGCGATGAAGGAGGCGGCGCTGCGCAACAACCTGCAGCAGCGCAAAAGCGCCGAGGCGACGATCGCCAAAAATGAAGCCGCGCTGCAAAACGCCCGCGCGCAGAATTTGAAAATCCAGGCGGATTTAAAACGGGTGCAGGAGCTGACCGCCGATGGATCGCTGTCGATCCGCGAGCGGGATTCCGCCCGCGCCAGCGCCGCCCAGGGAGCAGCGGATATTGAACAGGCGAAAGCGGCGCTGGAGATGTCGCGCCAGGACCGCGAATCGACCATCGTCAATCGCGATTCACTGGAGGCCGACGTGGCCAGCGCCAAAGCCGCCCTCGAGCTGGCGCAGATCGACCTGCAGAATACGCAGATCATCGCCCCCACCGGCGGCCAGCTGGGGCAGATTTCGGTGCGTCTTGGCGCTTACGTCAGCGCCGGAACCCATCTGACTTCGCTGGTGCCGCCGCAGCACTGGGTGATCGCCAACCTGAAAGAGACCCAGCTGGCCGATGTGCGTATCGGCCAGCCGGTTACCTTCACCGTTGACGCGCTCAACGGCGAGACCTTCCACGGCAAGGTGCAGAGTATCTCCCCGGCGACCGGGGTGGAGTTCAGCGCCATTTCGCCGGACAACGCCACCGGCAACTTCGTCAAGATCGCCCAGCGCATCCCGGTACGCATCACGGTTAACGAGGGGCAACGCAACAGCGAGCGCCTGCGCCCCGGCATGTCGGTGCAGGTGACCATTGATACCCGCGCGGAGAAGCAGCCATGATCCGCCCGGTCACCCTTGCCATCGTCCTGGCGCTGGTCGGCTGTCAGTCCGCCGATGTGCAGCGCGCCCAGCCGACGCTCGCCATCCCTGCCGCCTGGCGGGCCGACGTTGGCCCTGCCAGCCCGGTGGAAGGCGTATGGTGGCGCAATTTTCATGACAGCGCGCTGAATCAGTATGTCGACCGGGCGCTGCGCTATAACAGCGATGTGCTGATCGCCCGCGAGCGGGTGAATGAGTATCAGGCGCGGGCGTATGCCGCCGACAGCAGTCTTTTTCCCTCGCTGGATGCCAGCCTGACCGGCACCCGCGCCCGCGCGCAGTCCGCCGCCACCGGCCTGCCGATCCACAGTACGGTGTATAAAGGCGGCCTGACCGCCAGCTATGATGTCGATATCTGGGGCGCGAACCGCAGCGCGGCCAGCGCCGCCGGGGCCAGCCTCGAGGCGCAGAAAGCCGCTGCCGACGCGGCCAATTTGAGCGTCGCCGCCTCGGTGGCCGTGGGCTACGTGACGCTGCTGTCGCTGGATGAGCAACTGCGGGTCACGCAGCAGACGCTCCAGGCGCGGGAAGACGCCTGGCGCCTGGCCAAACGTCAGTATGAAACCGGGTATACCTCGCGCCTTGAGCTGATGCAGGCGGATTCGGAGCTGCGCTCCACGCGGGCGCAGCTCCCGCCGCTGCAGCACCAGATTGCGCAGCAGGAAAACGCCCTCAGCGTGCTGCTGGGGGATAACCCCGGCGCGATAAAACGCGGCGAATTCGCCGGGCTCACCCCGCTGCGTCTGCCCTCGCAGCTGCCGTCCACCTTGCTCAACCGCCGCCCGGATATCGTACAGGCCCAGCGTCAGCTGGTCGCCGCCGATGCCACCCTGGCCTCGTCCCAGGCGCAGCTGCTGCCGTCTATCAACCTGACCGCCACCGGCAGCCTGCAGGACCGGACGCTGCCGGATCTGCTGGACAACCCGCTGCGACTCTGGAGCATTGGCGGTAGCATCCTGGCGCCGCTGCTTAACCGCCAGGCGTTAAATGCCCAGGTGGATGTCTCGATGGCCCAGCGCAACCAGGCGCTGTACAGCTATGAGAAAACGGTGCGCGGCGCGTTTAAAGAGGTCAATGACAGCCTGGACGCCATTAGCCGCTACGGCGAACAGCTGACCGAACTGCAGGGGCAGGAGGCGGTGGCGGAAGAAACATTGCGCATTGCGCAGAACCGCTACCGTAACGGCTACTCTTCGTATCTGGATGTGCTTGATGCCCAGCGAACGCTGTTCTCCACCCAGCTTAGCGTGGTACAGGTGAAGAATAACCTGCTGCTGGCGCAGATCGATCTATACCGGGCGCTGGGAGGCGGCTGGTCTGACTCATCAGGGAGCTAAATGGGGAAGCGTCATATGCAACAACAGTGGTCTGCAGTAGACAATTATTTGATTGAGGCCTTAATTCCCAGCGATCCTATGCTCGATCGGGTACTGGAAAACAACCATCGTGCCGGGCTCCCGGCACACGATGTCGCCGCCAATCAGGGTCAGTTTCTCGCCTTGCTGGTACGGCTTACCCAGGCTAAGCGGATCCTGGAGATCGGCACCCTCGGCGGCTATAGCACCATCTGGATGGCGCGCGAGCTTCCTGCCGACGGCCAACTCCTCACCCTGGAGGCCGACGCGCATCATGCCCGCGTGGCGCGGGAGAATCTGCAGCTGGCGGGTGTTGACCAGCGGGTCACGCTGCGGGAGGGGCCCGCGCTACAGTCCCTGGAGGCGCTTGGCGAATGTCCCGCTTTCGACCTGATCTTCATCGATGCCGATAAGCCGAATAACCCCCATTATCTGCGCTGGGCGCTGCGTTATTCCCGCCCGGGAACCTTAATTATTGGCGATAACGTGGTACGCGACGGCGAAGTGGTCAACCCACAGAGCGCCGACGAGCGCGTTCAGGGCGTGCGTCAGTTCATTGAGATGATGGGCGCCGAGCCACGGTTGACGGCAACGGCGCTGCAAACCGTGGGCACGAAAGGCTGGGACGGCTTTACCCTGGCGTGGGTCAACGCTTAAGCGTGGACGCCTGGCCCGTCGCCCCGGTAAGCGCAGCGCCACCGGGGACAACCGGCCAGGTTACGGCGTAATCTGCTCCATCGCCTGTAGCACGCGTTTGTCCGAGATAGGGTACGGGGTCCCCAGCTGCTGGGCGAAGAAGCTCACCCGCAGCTCCTCGATCATCCAGCGGATCTCCCGGACATCGTCGTCTTCACGGCGGTTCGGCGGCAGCTTATTCAGCCACTGCTGCCACGCCTGCTGCACGCTCTCGATTTTCAGCATCTGCGCGCGGTCGCGGTGCGGATCGATAGCCATCTTCTCCAGACGCTTTTCAATCGCCTGCAGATAGCGCAGCGTATCGCCAAGACGACGGAAGCCATTGCCGGTGACAAAGCCGCGGTAAACCAGCCCCGCCATCTGCGCTTTGATGTCCGACAGCCCCAGCGCCATGGTCATATCCACCCGGCCTTTCAGCCGTTTGTTGATATTGAACACCGCGGTGAGGATCTGCTCGACCTGTTTGGCGATCTCCACGACCGTCTCGTTGAGCTCGGCGCGAACTTTATCATGCAGCTGGCTAAAGCCCTCTTCCGTCCACACCGGCCCGCCCGCCTCGTCGATAAGCTTATCAACGCCGCAGGAGATGCAGTCGTCAATCAGATCCAGCACTTTGCCGTACGGGTTAAAATAGAGCCCGAGCTTGGCTTTGTTCGGCAGCTTCTCGTGCAGATACTTAATCGGCGACGGAATGTTAAGCAGCAGCAGGCGACGCAGACCGCGCCACATGGCCTGCTGCTGTTCCTGTGGATTATCAAACAGCTTGATGGCCACGCTGTCGCGCTCGTCCACCAGCGCCGGCCAGGCTTTCACCTTATAGTTGCCGCGCTTCTGTTCGTAACTCTCCGCCAGGGTGCCAAAGCTCCAGATATGCAGCCCGCTCTGCTCGATGCCGTCATCAGCGACCGCCGACAGCGTCTCCTGAACTTTGCCCTTCAGCGCCTCTTTCAGCGCCTGCAGCGAGCGCCCTTCCTGCAGCTTCTTGTTTTTATCATCCACCACCCGGAAAGTGATTTTCAGGTGATCGGGCACCTGATCCCACTGCCAGGCTTCGCGGTCGATGGTCACGCCGGTCATCCGCCGCAGTTCGCGCTCGAGGGAGTCGAGCAGCGGCAGCTCGAGCGGCGTCGCCCGGCCAAGAAACGCTTCCGCATAGTTGGGCGCCGGAACGAAATTGCGCCGCACCGGCTTCGGCAGCGATTTTATCAGGGCGATAATCAGCTCCCGGCGCAGACCGGGGATCTGCCATTCAAACCCGGCCTCCTCCACCTGATTAAGCAGCGGCAGCGGAATATGCACCGTCACGCCGTCGGCGTCGGCGCCCGGTTCAAACTGATAGCTCAGCCGCAGCTTGAGGTTGCCCTGATGCCAGAAGTTCGGATAGTCCAGTTTGCTGACCTGCTCCGCCCCTTCCTTAATCAGCATGCTCTTCTCAAAGTTGAGCAGATCCGGGGTGTCGCGGCTGGCCTGCTTCCACCAGGCGTCAAAATGCCGGGCGGAGATGACGTCGTGGCTGATACGCTGGTCGTAGAATTCGAACAGGGTCTCGTCATCCACCAGAATGTCGCGGCGGCGCGACTTATGCTCCAGCTCTTCGATTTCCGCCCGCAGCTTCAGGTTCTCCCGGAAGAAGGCATGGCGCGTTTGCCAGTCACCCTCCACCAGCGCGTGGCGGATAAACAGCTCGCGGCACAGCGCCGGATCGATCTGGCTGTAGTTGACCTTACGCGCGCCAACGATCGGCAGGCCATAGACGGTGACCTTTTCCGTCGCCATCACCGCGCCCTGCGCCCGCTCCCAGTGCGGCTCACTGTATGAGCGTTTGATCAGGTGCTGCGCGACCGGCTCCACCCACTCCGGCTCAATGCGGGCGGCAATGCGGCCCCACAGCCGGCTGGTTTCCACCAGTTCCGCCACCATCGTCCACTTCGGCGGCTTTTTAAACAGACCGGACCCCGGGAAGATGGAGAAGCGGGCGTTACGCGCGCCGGTAAACTCCTGTTTATCGGCATCCTTCATGCCGATGTGCGACAGCAGACCGGTCAGCAGCGCAGTATGGATCTCGCGGTATTCCGCCGGTTCGCTGTTGATCGGCAGGCCAAGCTCTTTCACCACCTGACGCAGCTGGGTGTAGATATCCTGCCACTCGCGCACGCGCAGATAGTTCAGAAAATCGACCCTGCACTGGCGGCGGAACTGATTCGACGACAGCGCCTTCTGCTGCTCGCCGAGGTAGTTCCACAGATTGACGAAGGCGAGGAAATCAGACTCTTTATCGTGAAAGCGGCGGTGCTTCTCGTCGGAGGCCTGCTGCTTATCCATCGGCCGCTCGCGCGGATCCTGAATCGACAGCGCGGAGGTGATGATCATCGCTTCCCGCACGCAGCCGTGCTTCTGCGCCTCCAGCACCATCCGCGCCAGGCGCGGGTCCACCGGCAGCTGGCTGAGCTGGCGGCCCATCGGCGTTAGCTTATAGGCGGTGGCCTGCTCATCGGTGGTGATCGCGCCCAGCTCTTCCAGCAGGCGCACGCCGTCCTGAATGTTGCGCTTATCCGGCGCTTCAACGAACGGGAAGGCGGCGATATCGCCTAAGCCCAGGGCGGTCATCTGCAGGATGACCGACGCCAGGTTGGTGCGCAGAATTTCCGGGTCGGTAAATTCCGGGCGCGACAGGAAATCGTCTTCTGAATAAAGACGAATACAGATCCCTTCCGAGACGCGGCCGCAGCGGCCTTTACGCTGGTTGGCGGAGGCCTGGGAAACCGGCTCGATCGGCAGGCGCTGCACCTTGGTGCGGTAGCTGTAGCGGCTGATACGCGCGGTACCGGGATCGATAACGTACTTGATGCCCGGCACGGTCAGCGAGGTTTCCGCCACGTTGGTCGCCAGCACGATGCGCCGTCCGCTGTGCGGCTGGAAGACGCGGTTCTGCTCGCTGTTGGACAAGCGGGCGTACAGCGGCAGCACTTCGGTATGGCGCAGATCCAGCTTATTCAGCGCATCGGCGGTATCGCGAATCTCCCGCTCGCCGCTCATAAAGATCAGAATATCCCCTGGCCCTTCGCGCCCCAGCTCGTCGACGGCATCAAAGATCGCCTGCAGCTGATCGCGCTCGGTATCGTCCGCCTCTTCCACTATCGGCCGGTAGCGCACTTCCACCGGGTAAGTCCGCCCGGAGACTTCGATAATCGGCGCATTATTGAAATGCTTTGAGAAACGTTCCGGGTCGATAGTCGCCGAGGTGATGATGATTTTCAGGTCAGGACGGCGCGGCAGCAGCTCTTTCAGGTAACCGAGCAGGAAGTCGATGTTCAGGCTGCGCTCGTGCGCTTCATCGATAATGATGGTGTCATACTGCATCAGCAGGCGATCCTGCTGGATCTCCGCCAGCAGAATACCGTCGGTCATCAGCTTGACCATGGTGTTGTCGCTGACGTGATCGCTAAAGCGGACCTTATAGCCGATACAACCGCCCGGCTCCGTTTGCAGCTCCTCGGCGATACGGTTGGCGACGGTTCGCGCGGCCAGACGACGCGGCTGGGTATGGCCGATCAGCCCTTTCAGTCCGCGGCCCAGCTCCATGCAGATTTTTGGCAGCTGGGTGGTTTTACCCGAACCGGTCTCCCCGGCGACAATCACCACCTGGTGATCGCGTACCGCCTCGAGAATTTCTTGTTTTTTCTGGCTAACCGGCAGGTTTTCCGGATAGGTGATGGCCGGTCGCGCCGCTTCGCGCAGCAGGACTTTACCGGCTGCCTGGCTTATCTCCTGCGCCATCTCCTGGAGGATGGCCTGTTGCGATTCAGGATTTTTAACCTTCTTCACGCCGTGCAGACGGCGGGCAAAGCGCGTTTTGTCGCGCAGCATCAGGCCGTCGAGCTGTTGATAAAGCTGGGGGAAGGTGATTTTTTGTTGTTCTGTCATAGCGTTATCGGGCAGAGCTCTGCCGGGAAAATCTCTTTTGAAGTATTGCCTTAGAGTACCACATCTGTGTCATCCGTGCCTTGTTCAAAAAATCTGAACATAGGATTCGATATATTGCGCTATCTCTGTGGCGCGATTGTGAATACAGTGTCATCAAGCACCAGGGCACTGACCCGTCAATCACATTAAAAAAGGAAACACCCATGAGCAAAGTATTAGTTCTGAAATCCAGTATTCTGGCAGGGTACTCACAATCTGGTCAGCTTTCCGACTATTTTGTTGAACAATGGCAGGAAAAACACCCGGGCGACGAGATCACCGTGCGTGACCTGGCCGCTAATCCGATCCCGGTTCTGGATGGTGAACTGGTTGGCGCCCTGCGTCCGAGCGACGCGCCGCTGACGCCGCGTCAGCAGGAAGCGCTGGCCCTTTCCGACGAGCTGATCGCCGAACTGAAAGGCAATGATGTGATTGTTATCGCTGCGCCGATGTACAACTTCAACATTCCGACGCAGTTGAAAAACTATTTTGACCTGGTGGCTCGCGCCGGCGTGACCTTCCGCTACACCGAGAAAGGGCCGGAAGGTCTGGTGACCGGTAAACGCGCGGTCGTCGTGACCAGCCGCGGCGGTATCCATAAAGATACCCCGACCGACCTGGTCACCCCGTACCTGTCCACCTTCCTCGGCTTTATCGGCATCACCGACGTGAACTTCGTGTTCGCCGAAGGTATCGCTTACGGCCCGGAAGTCGCGGCCAAAGCGCAGTCTGACGCGAAAGCGGCCATCGACAGCGTGGTTGCAGCCTAATATTTCACTCCTCTCGCTTCCTGCGGGAGGAGTGTTTTACTTTTTCTCGTAGCGCAAATACCCCACCACGCCTCCGCCGCCATCGTTTGGATGATTCACCCCGTCGTTGACCTCCACGCAGGAAAAATCGAAAGGCGAAACGCCGTCAATGCAGGCCACATTCACCCCATACTCCTGTGGGTTTGAACGCCGTTGATGAAAGGTGTAGATCCCGCATACCGAGCAGAAAAAGTGCACGGCTTCACCTGTATTAAAGCGATACTCGGTGAGCTTATCCCTTCCGCGTACCACCTCTATGCCTGAACGCGGCGAAGAGACCGCGACCGCCCCGCGCATTCGACAATATGAGCAGTTACAGCGCCGAGCGGTATTGAAGCCGTCGCTGAGTTCAACGGTAAACGCCACCGCACCGCAGTGACAGTGAGCGGATAATTTCTCTGCCATATATTTCCCCCTCAGGTTGAGGATTTTGGCCGCAGGTTTTCATCAAATTCCAGCCGCTTACGCCCCTCTTCCACTTCCCGTAATGGCTCAACCTGATGCAGCGTCTGCTTACAGCGTTCCACCAGCACCTGGTATTCACGGGTACCATGCTTTTTCCACGCCAGCTCCTGTTCGCTCAGGACGCGAATCGCTTTTGCCGGGCTGCCGATGATCAGATGGTTGGCGGGCATCTCGGCGTTGGCTTTGACAAAGGCCGAGGCGCCGACAATGCTGTTTTCGCCGATGGTCGCCCCGTCGATAATCACCGCGCTCATCCCCACCAGCGCGTTGCGGCCAATCACGCAGCCGTGCAGAATAGCGCCGTGGCCGATATGTCCGTCCTCTTCCACCACCGTATCCTGGCCGGGGAAGCCGTGCATCACGCAGTTGTCCTGAATATTGGCCCCGTCTTTGACCACGATGCGGCCAAAATCGCCGCGCAGGCTGGCGTTGGGCCCAACATAGACCCCTTTGCCGAGGATCACGTCGCCAATCAACACCGCGGTCGGGTGGACGTAACTCTCCTCCGGCACCACCGGGGTCAGTCCATCAATCTGATAAATCGGCATGCAACCTCCTTATGCGCCCGGCAAACCGCCAAAGCGCTGATAATAGAGCGGGCCCGGCGCGGGAAGCTCGCCGACCGAGCTTTCACCTTTCTCGCTGACGAACGCCAGCGCGCCGGGACTCACCCGTTGGTAAATATTGATACACAGCTGGCGGGCGGTTTGCCCCGCCCAGTGCGCCGGCAGCAGCTCTTCCGGCAGCAGCGGATCTTTGAGCACCACCCGGCGATAGAAATGAATCAGCAGGAGCTGGATCTGAAAGCTGCGTTCCGGCGTTAACTCCGCGGGGTCACAGTCGCGCAGCAGCGGCAGTAACGGCCGGAATAACGAGATAAAAGCCTCATACATCTCGTTTTGTTCGGTGAGATGCCAGCACTCCTCCACCCGGCTGCGCAGCGCCGCCCGGGAGAGCGCCAGCGGCGAGTGGGCTTCAAAACAGATGACGTTTTCGGCGACCCCCGCTTCATGGAGCAGCGACTGGACATCCGCCAGCTTTTGCGACGGCGAGGCTAACAGGCTCGGCGCCAGCGCGCCAAACCCCTGCCACAGCAGCTGCTTTTTGACGTCGGCCAGCACATTTTTCTCCAGGCCTTCCGAAAGCAGCAGCAGCCAGGTGCCGTCCCATTCCGGAGCGTTCGCGCGATAAATTTTATGTTCCGCGCGTCGGGTCAGGCGCAGCCCTTTGTCGCTCAGACGATAGAAGCTGCGGCGGCCGATACGGACGACATCGAGCCACTCCTCTTTATTGAGGCGAAACAGCGCGGTGCGGACGAAACGCTCGCCGAAGCCTAATCCTTCCAGCAGCGCCGCGACGCTGCCCAGCCACACTTCCCCACCGCGTTGTAATAAGGCGTCGCCATACAGCGAGGCGATTAATGATGTGCCGCTGATCGGCGTCGCCGTCACCGCTTGTTGAATAAAGGCGTCGAGTTTACTCATCTGATTCATTCTGTTGTTATATTTTTCCTTTATGAATCATAGCACAGGAAATACCCGGCCTACGGCGTAAAGGCCTCAGCCGGGTTATCGGGGAGAGAATTAACCGCTGACCACCGCTTTACGCAGGTCGAATACGCGACAGGCTTTGCCTTCAGAGCGCGGAATGCTGCCGCAGTTGACGATGGTAATATCGGTGGAGATCCCGACCATCGACTTAATGCGGTGGCGCAGCTGGTGACAAATCTGGCAGCGCTGCTCGTGACTCAGCGCCAGCCCGCTCTCTTTCAGCTCCACGCGCACTGCCAGCGAATCGAGATGGCCGCGGCGATTCACCTCCAGCTGGTAGTGCGGCGCCAGGTGTTCAAACTTAAGGATCTCTTCTTCCAGCTGCGACGGGAAGACGTTAACCCCGCGGATGATCAGCATATCGTCGCTGCGTCCGCTGATGCGGTCCATACGGCGCATGGTGCGCGCAGTGCCCGGCAGCAGGCGCGTCAGATCGCGGGTACGGTAGCGGATCACCGGCAGCGCCTCTTTGGTCAGCGTGGTGAACAGCAGTTCGCCGTGTTCGCCATCGGCCAGCGGCGTGCCGTCGTCCGGGTTAACGATTTCCGGGAAGAAGTGGTCTTCCCAGATGGTCGGGCCGTCAACGGTTTCCAGACACTCCATCGCCACCCCCGGGCCCATCACCTCTGACAGACCGTAAATATCCAGGGCGGTGATCCCCAGCCGGCGCTCGATCTCCGCGCGCATCGCCAGGGTCCACGGCTCGGCGCCAAAGACGCCGACGCGTAATGAACAGCCGCGGGCATCGCCGGCCATCTGGCGCTCCAGCTCTTCAATCAGATTCAGACAGTATGAGGGCGTCACCATGATCATATCCGGCTGGAAATCGCGGATCAGCTGCGCCTGTTTTTCGGTCTGTCCGCCGGACATCGGGATCACCGTCGCGCCTAAGCGTTCCGCGCCGTAGTGCGCGCCAAGGCCGCCGGTAAACAGGCCGTAGCCGTAGGCGACGTGAATTTTATCTTTCGCCGTGCCGCCGGCGGCGCGCAGCGAACGGGCGACGATATTGGCCCAGTTATCAATATCGTTTTGCGTATAACCCACCACCGTCGGTTTGCCGGTGGTGCCGGATGAGGCATGAATGCGCACCACCTGCTCCATCGGCACCGCGAAGGTATCGAAGGGATAGTTGTCGCGCAGATCCTGTTTGGTGGTGCACGGGAATTTGGTCAGGTCGCTCAGTTCGCGGAAGTCGTCAGGGTGCACGCCTGCGGCGTCGAATTTACGACGATACATTGGCACATTGTTGTACGCATGATTCAGCGTCCACTTCAGACGCTGGGTTTGCAGGGCCTGCAGCTCATCACGCGAGGCGGTTTCAATCGGATCTAATTTTGTAGTAGTTATCATTGTAGGGTACTCGCAGGTAAATTAGCTCACACTCGCTCGAGGATCATGGCGATGCCCTGACCCACGCCAATACACATCGTACACAACGCATAGCGCCCGCCGCGGCGCTGCAGCTCAAGGCTGGCGCTCAGCGCCAGACGCGCGCCGCTCATGCCCAGCGGATGGCCTAAAGCGATGGCGCCGCCGTTGGGATTCACATGCGCCGCATCGTCCGGCACGCCGAGCTGTCTGAGCACCCCCAGCGCCTGGGCGGCGAAGGCCTCATTCAGCTCAATCAGATCCATATCGTTAATATTGAGTCCCGCCCGCTCCAGCACTTTACGCACCGCCGGTACCGGCCCCAGCCCCATCAGGCGCGGCTCGACGCCCGCCGTCGCCATCGCCACGATCCGCGCCCGCGGCGTGAGCCCCTGGCTAGCGGCCTGCTGTTCGCTGGCGATGATCAGCGCCGCGGCGCCGTCGTTGACGCCGGAAGCATTGCCCGCGGTAATGACGCCGCCTTGACGGAACGGCGCTTTCAGTTGCGCCAGCTGCTCAAGCGTGGTTTCCGGTCGCGGATGCTCGTCCTCGCGCACGTCGCTAAGCGCCCCTTTCCGGCCGACAACCTGCACCGGCACGATCTCCTGCGCCAGAATGCCGTCGCGCTGGGCCTGCGCCGTGCGCTGCTGGCTGCGCCAGGCGAAAGCATCCTGATCGGCGCGGCTGATATTTAACAATTCGGCTACATTCTCGGCGGTTTCCGGCATGCTGTCAGTTCCGAAGTGTTGCGCCATGAGCGGGTTCACAAAACGCCAGCCAATGGTGGTGTCGAACAGCTCCGCCTGACGCTGATACGGCGCGCTGGCCTTCCCCATCACAAACGGCGCGCGCGACATCGACTCCACGCCGCCGGCGATCAGCAGATCGGCATCGCCGGCTTTGATCGCCCGGGCGGCAAAACCGACGGCGTCCAGCCCGGAGCCGCACAGGCGGTTGAGGGTGGTTCCCGGCACGGTGTGCGGGTAGCCGGCCAGCAGCGTCGCCATATGCGCCACATTGCGGTTATCTTCGCCCGCCTGATTCGCGCAGCCGTAAATCACATCATCGATCGCGGTCGGGTCAAGCCTGGGGTTGCGGCTCAGCAGCGCACGCAGCGGGATCGCCGCCAGGTCGTCGGCGCGCACGCTGGCCAGCGCGCCGCCGTAGCGGCCAATCGGCGTGCGGATCCCGTCACAAATAAAGGCCTCGCGCATTACACTTCTCCTGTGATTGTGCCACCGATGCGGTGCGATTTGCCGCGAAAGAGGGCCACAATTTTTTGCTGTTGATTAACAATTTCAATGTCGTAGACCCCGGTCAGCTTGCCCTGCTGTTTGACTCTGGCGGTGGCGACCAGCCGGTCGCCGGCAAACGCCGGGCGGAGAAAATCAATGCTGGCCGCCGAAGCCACCGCCGCCAGCCCCTGGCTGTTACAGGCGTAGGCGAAAGCGGTATCGGCAAGGGTAAATAGCTGACCGCCGTGGCAGGTTTGATGGCCGTTAAGCATGTCCGGCGAGACGGTCATGGTCATCTGCGCAAAACCGTCGTCCATCTCGATGAGTTCGATCCCCATCGTTCTGGCGCAGGTATCTTTTTCGTACATCGCGCGCGCGTTGCGCCAGGCGTCATTGCTCATGGTGCTTCTCCATCAGCGCCTTCTGGCGCAACAGGGAGCCGGGGCGATAGCGCTCCTCGCCATAATGGTGGTGCAGGTTCTCCAGCAGGCGCAGCACGCGGCGCCAGCCGAGGCTGCCCCCCCACGCCAGCGGGCCCTGCGGGTAATTGACGCCCAGACGCATGGCGGTATCGATATCCTGTGCGCTGGCCACCCCTTTCTGTAGTGCATCCAGCGCTTCGTTAATCAGCATCGCCACCGTGCGCCACACCAGCAGGCCGGGATAATCGGCGATACGCAGCACGTTCTTGCCCTGCTGCTGGAAGTAGTGCACCGCTTTGTCCGTCGCCGCCGGCGCGTTAGTCGCCGCTGCGGCCAGCACCACCGTATCGCTGGCGCACAGGTCATACACCACCACCGGACGGCGATGATTAACGCTCAGCGCCAGGGCAGTCTCGCCTTCGGTCTCCAGCAACAGCAGCTCGTCCAGCTCGGTGACGCTGTCACTTATAGTGATGACGGATTGAGCGCCATGGGCAACCGGCGGCAGCGCCGCCGCCGTCCTGACTTCCGCAGGCCAGCGATAGACGCCATGGCCGCTCTTTTTGCCCAGCCGCCCGGCCAGCGCCAGCTCTTGCTGGAGAAGCGATGGCAGGTAACGGCGGTCCTGCCAGAAAGCGTTAAATACCGAGCAGGTCACGGCGAAGTTAACGTCCTGGCCAATCAGGTCCGTCAGCGCCAGGGGCCCCATCGGGAAACCGCCGCCGTCACGCAAAGCGGCATCGATAACCTCCGGGGCGGCCACCTGCTCCTCCAGCGCCCGCCAGGCTTCGGCGTAGAATGGACGCGCCACGCGGTTAACGATAAAGCCGGGCGTCGAGCGGCAGCGCACCGGCCGTTTCCCCCAGCCGCTCACGCACTGGCACAGCTGCTCCACCACTTCCGCAGACGTCGCCAGGCCGCTGACGACCTCCACCAGCTTCATGACCGGCGCCGGATTAAAGAAGTGCAGCCCGGCGACGCGTTCGGGATGCTTTACCCCGGCGGCGATGGCGGTAATCGAAATCGACGAGGTGTTGCTGGTGAGCAACGTTGACGGCGCGCAGATCGTCGCCAGCTGCGCGAACAGCGCCGTTTTTACCTCCAGGCGTTCAGAGGCCGCTTCGATCACTAAATCTGCGTCGGCCAGCGCGGCTAAATCGTGGCCCGGATGCAGGCGTGCCAGCAGCGCGTCGGCCTGCTCTGACGCCAGTTTGCCGCGCTCGACCCGTGAGGCGAGCCGCCTGGCAATACCCTCGATCGCCCGGGCGATGGCCTGATGATCGATGTCGTAAATCATCACAGGATGCCCGGCGGCAGCCGCCACTTCGGCGATGCCGGCCCCCATGGTGCCGCTGCCGATCACCGCCACGTTGGCTATGGATGTCGTCATTATCTATTTCCCGCTGAACTGTGGTGGCCGTTTGGCCAGAAATGCGCTGACCCCTTCGCGGTAATCATCGCTGCGCCCGGCGAGGCGTTGATAATCGCGCTCCAGGTCCAGCTGCGCGTCGAGACCGTTGGTTTCCGCCGCCAGCAGCGCCTTTTTAATCAGCCCAAGACCCAACGTTGGCTGAGCCGCCAGATGGCGCGCCAGCTGCAGACTGGTGTCCGCCAGTTCGGCATCATCCACCAGCTGCCAGATCATCCCCCACTGCGCGGCCTGTTCCGCGCTGAGGCTATCGCCCAGCAGCGCCAGCCCCATGGCGCGCGCGCGGCCGGCCACCCGCGGCAGGAACCAGCTGCCGCCGCAGTCCGGCACCAGCCCGAGCTTGCTGAAGGCCATCACAAACTTGGCCGAACGCGCGGCCAGCACGATATCGCAGCCCAGCGCCAGGGTGGCCCCTGCGCCAGCGGCTACGCCGTTGACCGCGCAAATCACCGGTTTCGGCAGCGCCGCCAGACGACGCACTAACGGGTTGTAAAAGCGTTCCACCGACAGGCCGAGATCCGGCGGCGGGCCGCTGGGGTCGACGTTGCGGTCGTTCAAATCCTGGCCGGCGCAAAAGCCGCGGCCGGCGCCGGTGATCAGCAGGCAACGCACGCCGTCGTCGCGCTCGGCCTGCTTCAGGCATTCCGCCAGCTGTTGATGCATCAGGTCGTTAAAACTGTTGAGGCGGTCCGGGCGATTGAGGGTAATGGTCATGACGCCCTGTTCCACTGCGCTGAGAATGAAAGCTTCCACGATTAGCGTCCTTTAAAGTCCGGGGTACGTTTTTGTAAGAAGGCGTCGATGCCTTCGCGGCGGTCTTCGGTGGCGCTCAGCAGAGTGAACAGCTGGCGCTCCTGCTGGAGACCGGCCTGCAGGCTCACCTCCTGCGACAGGCGCAGCGACTGTTTCGCCGCCCGGAGCGCCAGCGGCGCGTGGCAGGCGATGGTGGTCGCCAGTTGCAGAGCATATTCATCGGTTAACGCCGCCGGATAGATATCGCTTACCAGTCCGGCCTGCTGCGCCTGACGGGCGTCTATACTCTCGCCGCTCAGCACCATCCGGCTGGCCAGCGCCTTGCCAACGCTGCGGATCAGCCGCTGGGTGCCGCCAGCGCCCGGCATGATGCCGAGGGTAATTTCCGGCAGGCCAAAGCGGGCGTTGTCCCCGGCGACAATCAGGTCGCACAGCAGGGCCAGCTCGCAGCCCGCGCCGAGGGCGTAACCGTTGACCGAGGCGATCAGCGGTTTGGGGAAGGCATCGATACGCGCCCACAGCCGCGGGCGGATATCATCCAGGGTCGCCGGGAGATCTTTCTCCGCCATCTCGTTCAGGTCGGCTCCGGCGGCAAAGAAGCGCGGATTGCCGCTGATGACGCAGACGCTGACGTTGTCATCAGCGGCCGCGGCCTCCAGCGCCTCGGCAATCCGGGTTAATAAGGCATTGTTCAGCGCGTTGCGGGCCTGCGGACGGTTGAGCGTCAGCTGCAGCACCCGGCCATGGCGGTGGATCATCAGCTCGCTCATGCCATCCCCCGCGCGTCAAAGTCGACCACCACGTCGCCGCTGGTGGGCAGCGCCTGGCAGCTCAGCACGTAACCCGCCGCCAGCTCATCCGCTTCGAGGCTATAGTTGGCGGCCATCGCCACTTCGCCGCGCAGCACTTTGCATTTACAGGTGGCGCACACCCCGCCCTTGCAGGCAAACGGCAGGTCTGCCCCCTGGCGCAATGCGGCATCCAGAATGCTGTCGTCTTCGGCGCTGAGGGCGATCAGCCGATCGCGCCCGTCCTGGCGGATGGTTACCGTGCGCCCTTCCGCCTGCACCCCGGCGGCGCGCTTAACGCTGCCGCCCGGCGTATTGAAGCGTTCGAGATGAATGGCGTGCTCCGGCACGCCGAGCTCGCGCAGGGTCGTTTCCGCCTCATCCATCATTGTCGCCGGGCCGCAGATAAAGGCCTCGTCGAAACGGCTGAAATCCAGCAGATGGTCCGCGAGCTGGCGCAGTTTGTCGCCATCGATGCGCCCCTGCAGCAGATCGCTGTCCATCGACTCCTGGCTGAACAGATGCACCACCTGCAGGCGCTGCGGATAGCGGTCTTTTAAATCGGCCAGCGCCTGGCGGAACATCATGCTGTGGCTGCTGCGGTTGCCGTAGATCAGCGTGAAGCGGCTGTGCGGCTCGGTGGCCAGGGTGGCGCTAACGATCGCCATCATCGGCGTGATCCCGGAGCCGGCGGCGATCGCCAGATAGTCGCCCTGCCGTTCAGCCTGCGGCTGATAGCCGAAATGCCCCTGCGGCACCATTACCTCCAGCTCCATCCCCTGCTGGATAGCGTGCTGGGCGAAGCGCGAGAAGCGCCCGCCGTCGATGGCTTTGACCGCGACGCTGATCTCTCCCGGCGTAGGGCTGCGGCAGATGGAGTAACAGCGGCGCAGCTCTTCACCGCCCAGTCGGGCTTTCAGCGTCAGATGCTGGCCCGGACGAAAGCAGTACTCCGCCTGCAGGGCTTGCGGAATCGCAAACGTAATGGTCACCGCATCGCGGGTTTCCGGCTCGACTCTCGCGACCTTAAGCGCATGGAACGTCGTCATGGCAACCTCAAATACATTTAAAGTAATCAAAGGGTTCCCGGCAGCTGTCGCAGCGATAGAGCGCTTTGCAGGCCGTGGAACCGAATTCGCTAATCAGCGAGGTGCGGGTGCTGCCGCAGCGCGGACAGCTCACCTCGGCGGGCATTTCCGCATGGCAGGCGTGCCCCTGCGGCGGGCTGATGCCGTACTGGCGCAGGCGCTCGCGGGCCTCCTGGCTCATCCAGTCGGTGGTCCACGGCGGGTCCAGCTGCAGGACGATGTGGACCGGCAGATAACCATGCTCGCTCATCACCGCGCGGATCTCGCTCAGCAGATGCTCCGTCGCCGGGCATCCTGAATAAGTCGGGGTAAAGCCAATCACCCACCCGTCGCCGTGCCGCGCGACGCTACGCACCATGCCGAGATCGGTGATGGTGAGTACCGGCACTTCCGGATCCGGGATCGCGCTTAACACTCCCCAGATGGCGCGCACCTCGGCGGGAGCGATGTCATCTAAACGTTGCATCGTCCCCTCCCTTACCACTGCAGGCCGGGATGGGAACGCTGCAGATATTGCATCTCCGCCAGCAGCGGGCCGAGATGTTCACTGTGCAGCCCCTGTTTGCCGCCGCTGCGAAAGGCCGCTTCCTGCGGGACCGATAAGCCTGAGTCAAGCAGCGCGGTATGCACGGTGCTTTGCCATTCGGCCTGAAGCTCGCGCGGATCAACCGCAATGCCCTGCCCGGCCAGGCTGAGCTCCAGGTCATCGGCAAGGAACAGTTCGCCGGTAAAGCGCCACAGATTGTCGACCGCCTGCTGCATTTTGCGATTTGAAACCTCGGTGCCGTGACCAAGACGCTCCAGCCAGCCGCGGCTGAAGCGCTGGTGGTAGCGCACCTCTTTCAGCCCTTTGGCGGCAATGGCCGCCAGCTGCGCGTCACGGCTGTTCACCAGCCGGCTGTACAGGGCGACGTGCCAGACGTCGATAAAGAACTGGCGGGCGATGGTGTCGGCAAAATTGCCGTTCGGTTGCTCCACCAGCAGCAGGTTGCTGAACTGGCGCTCATCGCGGCCAAAGGCCAGGGTATCTTCATCGCCGCAGCCGTTAAGCTCGGCGGCATAGCTCAAAAAGTTGCGCGCCTGGCCAAGCAGATCGAGGCCGATATTGGCCAATGCGAGATCGATCTCCAGCTCCGGGGCATGGCCGCACCAGGCGCCTAAACGCTGGGCCAGCACCAGGCCGTTGTCGCCAAGACGCAGAGCATAGGCGGCTACAGGATTGGGGTTATTCATCGCCGCCTCACATGTGTTCCATGCCGTCCGGCACGGTATAGAAGGTCGGATGACGGTAGACTTTGCTTTCCGCCGGGTCGAAGAATTCGCCGCGCGCTTCCGGCTGCGAGGCGACGATTTCGCTGGCCTTCACCACCCAAATGGAGCAGCCTTCGCTGCGGCGGGTGTAGGCGTCGCGGGCGTTCTCCAGCGCCATTTGATCGTCAGCGGCATGCAGGCTGCCGACGTGACGATGGGAAAGCCCCTGTTTGCTGCGAACGAACACTTCATATAACGGCCAGTAAACTTTGCTCATGTTGTCTCTCCTTATGCCGCGCTGCGGGCCTGCTGTTTTTGCGCATGGGCCAGCGCGGCTTCGCGAACCCACTCGCCCTCTTCCCAGGCCTTACGCTTGGCGGCCAGCCGCTCGTGGTTGCACACGCCACGGCCGCTAATCACCTCGTTAAACTCCTGCCAGTCGATCTCGCCGAAGCGGTAGTGGCCGCTGGCTTCATCAAAGTGCAACTCCGGGTCCGGGACGGTCATGCCGAGGATCTCCACCTGCGGCACGGTGTTGTCGACGAAGCGTTGACGCAGCTCGTCGTTGGAGTGCAGTTTGATTTTCCACGCCATGCTGCGGGCGCTGTTCGGCGAGTTGTCGTCGTTGGGGCCAAACATCATCAGCGCCGGCCACCAGAAGCGGTTAATGGCGTCCTGCAGCATCTGCCGCTGGGCGTCATTACCCTGCGCCAGCGCCATGCAGGCTTCGAATCCCTGGCGCTGGTGAAAGCTCTCTTCTTTGCAGATTTTGACCATCGCCCGGGCATAGGGGCCGTAGGACGTCCGGCACAGCGCCACCTGGTTGACGATGGCCGCGCCATCGACCAGCCAGCCGATCACGCCGATATCGGCCCAGCTCAGCGTCGGGTAGTTAAAAATGGAGGAGTATTTCATCTGCCCGTCGAGCATCTTCTGATACAGATCTTCCCGCGCGCAGCCGAGGGTTTCCGCGGCGCTATAGAGATACAGCCCGTGGCCGGCCTCATCCTGCACTTTAGCCAGCAGGATCGCTTTGCGGCGCAGAGTGGGCGCCCGGGTGATCCAGTTGCCTTCCGGCAGCATGCCGACGATTTCCGAGTGCGCATGCTGACCAATCTGACGGATCAGGGTTTTACGATAGGCATCCGGCATCCAGTCCTGCGGTTCGATGGCCGTTTCCTGCGCGATGCGCTGGTCAAAGCGTTGTTCTTCTGTCACGTCATCACCTTTATGATTCCGATATTCACATCACAACCGTTTATGTGAATCACTTTGTTTATTGAAGGTTACATATTGGTTAAAGAAAACCACAAATTTTGTTTACTCTTTTTGTGATAGCCTCCGCAAAACCTTTTGTAAACCACAACAAATACAGTTAATTAGGCCGAAAACATAACGTCATCGCGATCACAATGTTAATAATTTATTAAATACGAGCTTGCATTTTATGATTCATAAAAGAACTATTTATAGACATTCCACGTAACATATTTGGAGATTCGCGATGCAGCAGTTAGCCAGCTACTTATCCGGCGCCTGGCAGACCGGCCGGGGCCGCGCCCGTACTATCCATCACGCCATCACCGGCGCGGCGCTGTGGGAGGTGACCAGCGAAGGCCTGGATATGGCGCAGGCGCGCCGCTTCGCAATTGAGCGCGGCGGTCAGGCTCTGCAAGCCATGACCTTTATTGAACGCAGCGCGATGTTAAAAGCGGTAGCGAAACATCTGCTGGAGCAGAAAGACCAGTTCTACGCGATTTCCGCGCAAACCGGCGCCACCCGCGCCGACAGCTGGGTGGATATCGAAGGCGGCATCGGCACCCTTTTCACCTATGCCGGGCTCGGTAGTCGCGAACTGCCGGACGATATCCTGTGGCCGGAAGACGAGCTGATCCCGCTCTCTAAACAGGGCGGTTTTGCCGCGCGTCACGTGCTGACCTCAAAATCAGGCGTCGCTGTGCATATCAACGCCTTCAACTTCCCCTGCTGGGGAATGCTGGAAAAACTGGCCCCCACCTGGCTGGCCGGCATGCCGGCGATCGTTAAACCGGCCACCGCCACCGCCCAGCTCACCCAGGCCATGGTGAAGGCGATTGTCGACAGCGGCCTGGTGCCGGAAGGCGCCATCAGCCTGATTTGCGGCGGCGCGGGCGATCTTCTCGACCATCTCGACAGCCAGGACGTGGTGACCTTTACCGGCTCAGCCGCCACCGGCCAGCAGCTGCGGTCGCACCCCAACCTGGTGGCCAAATCGATTCCCTTTACCATGGAAGCGGATTCGCTCAACTGCTGTGTGTTAGGCGAAGACGTCAAGCCGGAGCAGCCGGAGTTCGCGCTGTTTATCCGGGAAGTGGTCCGCGAGATGACGGCGAAAGCCGGGCAAAAATGTACCGCTATCCGCCGCATCATCGTCCCGTTGGCGCAGATCAATGCGGTTAGCGATGCGCTGATCGCCCGCCTGCATAAAGTGACCGTCGGCGACCCGGCGCAGGAAGGGATTAAGATGGGGGCGCTGGTTAATCACGAGCAGCGTCAGGACGTTCAGGAGAGCGTCAATAAACTGATTGCCGCCGGCTGCGAAGCGCTGCTTGGCGGACAGGCGGACCTCAGCGCGGCCGGGGCCTTTTTCCCGCCGACGCTGCTCTACTGCGCGCAGCCGGATGAAACCCCAGCGGTTCACGCCATTGAAGCCTTTGGTCCGGTGGCGACCCTGATGCCCTACCAGGATCGCCAGCATGCCCTGGCGCTGGCTCGTGCCGGCGGCGGTAGCCTGGCGGGAACGCTGGTCACCGCCAGCGGCGAACTGGCGCGCGAGTTTATCCTCGGCGCCGCCCGCGCCCATGGCCGTATTCAGATACTGAACGAGGCGTCCTCGGTCGAGTCAACCGGCCACGGTTCGCCGCTGCCGCAGCTGGTGCACGGCGGCCCCGGCCGCGCCGGCGGCGGCGAAGAGCTCGGCGGACTGCGTTCGGTGAAACACTATATGCAGCGCACCGCCGTCCAGGGCAGCCCGACGATGCTGGCGACCATTGGCCAGCAGTGGGTGCGCGGCGCCCAGGTGAGCGAAGACCGCATTCACCCGTTCCGCAAATATTTCGAAGAGATCCAGCCCGGCGACAGTTTGCTGACCCCGCGGCGCACCCTGACCGAAGCGGATATCGTTAACTTCGCCTGTCTGAGCGGCGACCATTTCTACGCCCACATGGACAAAATCGCCGCCGCCGACTCGATTTTCGGCGAGCGCGTGGTCCACGGTTATTTCCTGATCTCCGCGGCGGCCGGTCTGTTCGTCGATGCCGGCGTCGGGCCGGTTATCGCTAACTACGGCATGGAAAACCTGCGCTTTATTGAACCGGTCAAGCCGGGAGACACCATCCAGGTGCGTCTGACCTGTAAGCGGAAAACCGTTAAACGTCAGCGTAGCGCCGAGGAGAAAGCTACCGGCGTGGTGGAATGGGCGGTGGAGATTTTCAACCAGCACCAGCAGGCGGTGGCGCTGTATTCCATTCTGACCCTGGTGGCTCGCCAGCAGGGGGATTTCCCGGCGTAATGGCGGAAAATTGACCGCTGGCGCTCTGTTGGCCGTTTCTTGAGCCATTGAGACTGCAAGCGGTGTGCAACGGTTTCGCCGCGGGAAGTCCTTTATGTTATCTGCGGCTTCAGCGTAGTTTGCGCGGGCCTACTGGCAGTCAGACCCGGACAAGTAGGCCGGGTAAGGCGCAGCCGCCACCCGGCGACATCACGGCTACCGTACCTGATATCTTGCCCGGCGGCGCTGCGCTTGCGCGGGCCTACTGGCAGTCAGACCCGGACAGGTAGGCCGGGTAAGGCGCAGCCGCCACCCGGCACAAAATCGGCGCACGTGCCCGCTG